>NZ_JOTP01000005.1 GCF_000715205.1 Bacillus zhangzhouensis
GTCGCTGCTTGATGCTCAAAACCAGTGCAGGAAAGCGTCATTGCATTCGGCGACAGTAATACAAGAGGATCAAACTGGGACTTTCGAGATTACCCAACATCTGAAAAATGGGTGAATCTCATGAAAAACGTCGAGCGCGGCCAAATACAAGTGAAGAATGCAGGAATTGGCGGGCAGACGACTGAAGATGCGAAGCTTCGCTTTGAGCAGGATATTTTAAAGCAGAAACCAACGTACGTCCTCATCATGTTCTCCACCATGTTTAGGCCACTGCCTATATCCTCAAATGTATGTATGAAGGTCATAAACTATTTGAGCGTTTTTTAAAAGAAAACAGCATAGTGAAATAAATGGAGAATGTAAACATTACTTAGCTATTTTTCTAGGTGATGTTTTTTATTTAAATTGAAATTTAATTCTTGTTTCTTTTATTAATTGTCTCCTTTCTCTTATCAAATATGAAACAAAGGATAGGGGAAAGATTATAATGACAAAATAAAAACAGACCTAGCTTGGTCTGTTTTAACTAGCTTTTTCAAGCTCCATGTTGAGCTGAATGGTATCAATCACATCTTCACTTTCTGATTTTAAGACATCAATTAATGAAATTTCGTTGCCTTCTTTATCCTGACCGATGGGGTCATGAAGGGAGACATCCTTTTTTGTTTTTTGAGCGCGCGTAAATGCATAAGGATTTCATTATTAATGTCAAGAGGGGGGTGCTTTTATATATGAAGTTTTATTGGAAAACATACGTTCTGTTTTATTTAGAAAAAGAAAAGCCCGAAAAGGGCCTTCAACTATTTTGTTTTAGTTCTCAATACACCGCGCAGCATACGTTGCCAGCTTTGTTCCTTTCCCAGAGGAATAGCTTTCGATGGCTTTAATGAGTCCGATCGTCCCGATAGAGATGAGGTCTTCTGCGTCTTCTCCGGTATTTTCAAATTTTTTTACAATATGGGCGACGAGCCGAAGGTTATGTTCAATCAGCATGTTTCTCGCGTGTTCATCGCCCTGTGCCATGAGGGCTAAGTATTTTTTTTCATCATCTCCTGAAAGGGGCTGTGGAAAGGCATTGTTTTTGACATAGGACACTAAAAACACCAATTCTTTGACCATCAATCCCATCGCTGTAAATACTCCTGCCACGATTTTCACCTCCACCATGTTTAGGCCACTGCCTATATCCTCAAATGTATGTGAAGGAGGGATTGTCTGTGTCTGTACGATGAAAAAATCATCTTTTTCAAAAAAAACGTGCTTCTGTTCGTCTGTTTTTGCTGTCCTTCTCATATGTTTGCGGTTTCTTTGCGGTGCTTGGCGGATAAGAAGCGTGCTAAAATATGTAATATTAGACTGAAAAGGAAGGGGTTTTTTCGGAACATGGGGAAGGTTCTTTCTTCACATGTAGGTATGAAGATTAATGAATGGTATCGAATGATACGGCAGTTCAGTGTGCCAGATGCTGAAATCCTGAAAGCAGAAGTAGAAGCAGAAATTGAACGTATGGAAGAGGACCAGCATTTACTGATTTATTATCAGCTCATGTGTTTTCGGCACCAAATCATGCTTGACTATATACACCCTTCAAAATATCAACCTTTCTCAGTATCTAATCTTGTCGATAAAATCGAAAATTCCAATCATGAGTTATCTGATATGCTGCATTATTACCATGCATTTTTTCGTGGCATGCATGAGTTTAGTCAAAAAGAATATTTAGAAGCCGTCAAATATTATCGAGTGGCAGAAAAGCAGCTGTCCATGGTATTTGATGATATTGAGCAAGCTGAGTTTCATTTTAAAGTTGCAGAAGCCTACTATATTATGAAACAAACGCATGTATCCATGCACCATATTTTAAAGGCGCTGGAAATATACGATCAGCATGATGCCTATGCCATTCGCATTATTCAGTGCCTTTTTGTCATCTCAGGCAACTATCAAGATTTAAAACGAAAAGATCGAGCGCTGCCTCATTTGAAAAAAGCAAAACAGCTCGCATCCCAAATTGATCACCCGCGCATATACAGTTCAGCTCTTTACAATTTAGGTAAATGTTACGGAGAGCTTGGCTATTTAAAGGAAGCGGAACGATATTTAACTGAATCGGCTGATCTTGCCCGCAAAGAGGTGCTTCCCACGCTTCCGCATACACTCTATACGCTGGCGAAGCTACTTTTTAGACAAAACGAACAGGCGCATGCACTGCGTATTTTAGAAGATGGGAAATTAGCCGCTAAGAAGCATGAAGACCAGCTGTTCTGTCATATGTTTGAGTATTTGGATGCTTTATATGTTCAGGGAATCAATGAAGAACAACTGCAAAAAACCATTGATTATTTGGAAAAACTTAGCCTATACTCTTATATAGAGGATATCTCACTAGAAATTGCGACAGCCTTAGAAGCCTCTCAACAATACCAGAAGTCCAACCAGTATTATCAGAAATTATTATGGGCTCAAAATCAAATCCAAGAAGGAGAGTGTCTGTATGAATTCTAAGCAACGTTCGACAGTTGAAGAGAGAAACCAAACGTGAAACAAAAAGCGGGCCTATATGGCCGGCTTTTTTTATGTAAAAAATGAAGTCAGGGAGGAGCAGGTATGATCATGAACCTTGAATGAATTCATTAGAAAGCGGGCAATTTAACCTGTAATGATGTTCTGTGGAGGCGGTCTGATGAAAGGGTTGCATATCTTTATGTGTGTATTGGTATTATGCGTTTTTGTTCCTAATGAAATAGAGGCACGAACATTAAAAAGAATCGATCTAGAAAAAACGGGACGAGCGTTTTGGGACATGAGAGAGGAACGGAAGAAGATTGCGTTAACCTTTGATGATGGGCCTCATCCGGTGTACACGAATCAAATTTTGGACGTGCTGAGGGAGCATGAAGTGAATGCCAGCTTTTTTGTCGTAGGGAGCCGAATTCATTCGTATCCAGAGATTGCGAAGCGGATTGTGGGCGAGGGGAATGAGCTTGGCAATCATACGATGAACCATACGTATTTTGACCTTTTGTCATCAAAGGAAATTAAGCAGGAGCTAAAAGAATCAGCGGCTCATATCGCCTCCCTTCAGCCAGGCGGGCCTTTATTATTTCGTCCTCCTGGTGGCAGGCTGACGATGAAGTCATTCCGCATTCTTTCAAAGCAAGGATACGATGTGGTCATGTGGTCCTTCACGCAAGATCCAAAAGACTGGTCAAGGCCGGGCTCACACAAAATTGCAAGCCGAATTATAGATCATATTCAGGGCGGCGATATCATCCTTTTACATGATGGCGGTGGAAATCGGAAGCAAACGGTAGAAGCGCTTAAACAGGTGATTCCTGAATTAAAGGATAGAGGCTATGAATTTGTGAAAGTAAGCGAACTGCTGCATCATGACAGAGTATATCAACCTGTTCAGTTGCAGTAAGAAGCATTCATCAAAAACAGTCATTTATTGAAACCAAAAGTCAGGTCGTTTACTATATGAAGAGGGCTTTTGGAGGTGAATGTTGTGAAGAAATATGTTTTCCTTTTCATCTTGTTGTGTGTCGCTGCTGGATGCTCAAAACCAGTACAGGAAAGCGTCATTGCATTCGGCGACAGTAATACAAGAGGATCAAACTGGGACTTTCGAGATTACCCAACATCTGAAAAATGGGTGAATCTCATGAAAAACGTCGAGCGCGGCCAAATACAAGTGAAGAATGCAGGAATTGGCGGGCAGACGACTGAAGATGCGAAGCTTCGCTTTGAGCAGGATATTTTAAAGCAGAAACCAACTTACGTCCTCATCATGTTCGGTACGAATGATGCGGCGATTTTAGACGGGAAACATCCCCGAGTGACAAAAAAACGATTTAAAGAAAATTTATCCTACTTCATTTCTGAAAGTAGAAAAGAGGGGATTATCCCGATTCTCATGACCTGTGTACCTGTCGTAGAAGGAGGGAAAAAGGGCTTATATTATTACTCCCGGTATCAGTCATCTTATTTTGCTGAGAGAGGCGGGGCAAGAGCTTGGCAAAACTCATATAATGACATCACAAGAGAAGTAGCCAAGGATCAGCAAGTTCCACTTGTCGACAATTGGGAAGCTTTCATCCGAGAAGCTGGTGAAGATAGTGACAATGCTCTGATTCAGTCAGGTTTAATCGACCCTTCTGGCAATCATATGACACCAAAAGGGGCGAGAATCATTTATGACGAAATCAAAGAGCGTGATGTCATCAAACATTTTTAAATGGTGGCCATCTGCCTAAACAAGATCATTCATCCAGCATAATCTAACAGTATCTCTTCCTAGAAGGAGGTAACTGATATGTGGGGATGCCCTTATCCTTACCCTGCGTGTTCGCCTTATCCAGCTCAAGGAGCAGGAATCGGTTACGCTTTTCTTGTTGTGTTCCTTGTTGTCATTTTGGTCGTAGGCGGAGGGTTATGGTTTTGGAATGAACAGCCTTGTAAATAAGACACCTCTTCTTATATAAGAAGAGGTGTTTTTTACGGAAAATAGTAGTAAGCCTATAGCGCAAGTGATATAATATCAGTCACCTGAGTTTAAAAAAGAAGAGTGCTCGGGAGGCATGGTTCCTGTGATATGGAATTAAGAGGAAACGGAGAGCATATGCCCGAGCGAACGTCTTTTCATTTCTGTCTCAATTAATTCGATGAAGTCGCGATTTAAGTTCATTTCATTTGCTTTATAATACGATTCTATAAGTAAATCATCTGACAGCTTTTTCATACTAGAAACCCATATGATGGGAAAAACACCTCCCCTGAAAAAGTTGGCATAAAACTTGAGGAAAAGACATATCATCATAGGTTGATCGAATGTCTTTGAAGTACCTTTAATCTACCATGAATGGGAAACAAGAACAATCGTTCTGTTATCCACATGGTTAAGTGGATAACTTGTGGGTAGAGTGTTTATAATTGAATGAAAGCGTGATGGAATATAGGTGGATAATGTGTGTAAAATTATCCACACCTGTTGAAGGTCCTCATCATATGTCGAAAACTTTTTCAATGTATTCGATAGACAGACAAATTATGATTTGATTCGACACAATCGCTGAAAAACCAATGGAAGAAAGGGTGCAAGTTGTGCTAAAGAAGTATTTCTTGCCGGATGAATTTGTGAAAAGTATTTTTCATATTTCGCCGCAAAAACTAAAAGAACGAAATGTAAAAGGGATCATTACCGATTTAGATAACACACTAGTAGAATGGGACCGCCCAAGTGCGACACCCCGCTTAATTGAATGGTTTCAAGAGATGAAAGATCACGGGATACAAGTGACGATTGTATCGAACAATAATGAACAAAGGGTCAAGCTTTTTTCTGAGCCGGTTCACATCCCGTTTATTTATAAAGCGAGAAAGCCTATGGGAAGAGCCTTTAATAAGGCAGTCGCTGATATGCAATTGAAAAAGGAAGATGTGGTCGTCATTGGGGATCAGCTCATGACAGATGTTTTGGGCGGGAATCGTCATGGCTTTCATACGATTTTGGTCGTTCCTGTTGCTGCCTCGGACGGATTTTTCACAAAGTTTAACAGGCAGATTGAACGCAGAATTTTAGGAGCCTTAAAGCGTAAGGGCCACATTCAGTGGGAGGAAGAGTAATAATGGAAAAGGTTGTTTGTATTGGCTGCGGTGTAGCCATTCAGACGGAAGATAAAGATCAATTAGGATATGCGCCGGCAGCATCTCTATTGAAAGAAGATGTGATCTGTCAGCGCTGTTTTAGGTTAAAGAACTACAATGAAATTCAAGATGTTTCTTTAACAGAAGACGACTTTTTAAATATTTTACACAGCATTGGTGAGACAGACTCTCTCATTGTAAAGGTCGTTGATATTTTTGACTTTAACGGAAGCTGGATTAACGGGCTGAGCCGTATTGTCGGTGGTAATCCGATTTTACTTGTCGGCAACAAAGTGGATATTTTACCGAAATCCGTGAAAAAAGATCGCCTTGTTCATTGGATGAAACGGGAAGCAAAAGAAAACGGACTAAACCCAATCGATGTTTTCTTAATCAGTGCAAGCAGAGGTCAAGGCGTGCCAGAGGTGATGGAAGCGATCGACCATTATCGTGAGGGAAGAAATGTCTATGTCGTCGGCTGTACGAACGTTGGAAAGTCAACATTTATCAATCGAATCATCAAAGAAGTGTCTGGAGAAGAGAACGTCATCACTACATCCCAATATCCAGGAACAACTCTTGATGCAATTGAAATTCCGCTTGATGACGGGTCTGCTTTATTCGATACGCCGGGCATCATCAATCGCCATCAAATGGCGCACTATGTTAGCAAAAATGACTTGAAAATCTTAACGCCGAAAAAAGAATTGAAACCGAGAACGTTCCAGTTAAATGAAGCCCAAACGCTTTATTTCGGCGGGCTTGCTCGATTTGACTATGTAAAAGGCGGCAGAACGTCATTTGTCTGCTATATGCCAAATGAGCTCAACATTCATCGGACAAAGTTAGAGAATGCAGATGACTTATATGAAAAACATGCAGGAGAACTGCTATCACCACCATCAAAAGAGGGAATGGAAGATTTTCCTCCGCTCGTTCCGCACACCTTTACCATTGATCAGCCGAAAATGGACATCGTGTTTTCAGGATTAGGCTGGGTGACAGCAAATGAAGCGGATAAACAAATAAAAGTATATGCGCCAAAAGGTGTGCATGTCTTTGTTAGACGTTCGTTAATTTAAAAGTTCAAAGGGGGGAGAGACCTTGAAAGCTTTATACGGATTAATCGCAAACCCTGTTGGTCATTCAATGTCTCCAGATATTCATAACGCAGCATTAAAGGATGCTGGGATTGATGGGCATTATCATGGCTTTCAAGTAGAAGAAAACGACCTTGCAGATGCCATCAGTGGTATGAAAGCCTTGGGAATCAGCGGTTTTAACGTCACTGTTCCACACAAGGTAGAGATCATGCAATACCTTGATAAAATTGATGTGACAGCTGAACGCCTGCGAGCAGTCAATACTGTGCGGCTTGAAAAGGGTCAGCTCGTTGGGTACAACACAGATGGAGAGGGCTTCCTTCATTCATTGCTTGAAGCCTTGGATCAGCCGTTATCAGAGCTGTCATTTCTCATGATCGGTGCTGGCGGAGCGGCAAGAGCAATTTATACGACAATTGCTGATTATGCGCCGAAAAGATTTGATATCTCCAATCGCACCATTGAAAAAGCAGAGGCTTTAATTCAAAGTGCGGATGGAAAAGTGACATCAAGTGCAATCGCATTAAATACAGCAGAAGACCGGCTTGGAGATTATGATGTCATCATCCATACAACCTCGATCGGCATGTATCCGAATGTAGAAGAAACCCCGATTTCTTTAACAAACGCAAAAAAAACAGCGGTCGTTTGTGATATTGTGTATAATCCAATTGAAACAAAACTGCTTAGTGAAGCAGCCGGGTTAGGCTTGAAAACAGTAGATGGCGTCGGCATGTTTGTTGGTCAAGCGGCAAGAGCATTTGAACTGTGGACAGGCATCACGCCTGATATCGAAAAAATGAAGTCAATTGTCATAGAGAAATTAGGAGGAACACCATGTTAAAAGGTAAGCAAAAACGTTTTTTACGTGCGCAAGCACACCATTTATCACCTATTTTTCAAGTTGGAAAAGGCGGGGTAAATAACAATATGGTCAAGCAAATTTCCGAGGCGCTTGAAGCAAGAGAACTTTTAAAAGTCAGCATCTTGCAAAACTGCGACGAAGACAAAACTGAGGTCGCTAAAGCACTTGTAAAGGGTGCAAAAGCTGAGCTCGTTCAAACGATCGGAAATGTGATTGTCCTTTATAAAGAATCTAAGGAAAATAAACAAATTAAGCTGCCGTAAAGGTGGATGTGATATGAAAAAAATAGGGTTGTTCGGCGGTACGTTTGATCCCCCGCATAATGGGCATTTGCTGATGGCGAATGAGGTGCGTTTTCAGGTGGGGCTTGATGAAATTTGGTTTATCCCAAATCACAAGCCTCCTCATAAAACAGGCCGAAAACGAGCAGATAGTCATCACCGCGTGAAAATGGTGGAAGCAGCGATTCAGTCTAATCCGCATTTTCAGCTGGAACTCATTGAAATGGAGCGAGAGGGACCATCTTATACAGTAGATACGGTGGAGCTGTTAAAGAAGCGTCATCCTGAAGCTGAGTTCTTTTTTATGATTGGAGCGGACATGGTAGATTATTTGCCAAAATGGCATCGGATTGATGATTTGCTTCAGATGATCACCTTTATCGGGATGAAAAGACGAGGTTATGAAGGAAGTACGACATATCCTCTTTTATTTGCAGATGTTCCAGCTTTTGATGTATCATCGACATTGATTAGGCAGCGAATAAAGCAGGGAGAACCTGTAGATTATTTGATTCCGAAAGCTGTTGAGCGTTATATAAAGGAGCATCATTTATATGAATCGTGAAGAAGCATTGAACTGTGTCAAAGAGCAGTTAACAGAGCATAGATATACACATACACTTGGGGTTATGGATACAGCCATTTCATTAGCGGAACGGTTTGGTGCAGATGTAAAAAAAGCGGAGATCGCCGCTATTTTTCATGATTATGCCAAATTTAGACCAAAGGAAGAAATGAAGGGCATCATTCAAAAAGAACAGATGAACCCCCTATTGCTTGATTATTCACCCGAGCTTTGGCATGCCCCAGTCGGTGCATATTTGGTCAAAAAGGAAGCCGGAATTGACGACCAAGACATTTTAACAGCAATCGAATTCCATACATCCGGCAGACCGGATATGACGTTACTTGAAAAAGTCATCTATGTCGCTGACTATATAGAACCAGGACGCCATTTTCCTGGCGTAGAAGAAGTAAGAGAGTTAGCGGAGCATGATTTGGATGGTGCATTGATTCAATCGTTAAAAAACACAATCAGCTTTTTAATGAAAAAGAGTCGGCCAGTCTTTCCAGATACACTTGCTACTTACAACTCGCTTGTGCATAAGAACAACTAAGGAGGAATTTTGGATGGATGCATCATCAATTTTAAACATCGCAGCAGGAGCATGCGATGATAAGCGGGCTGAAGATATTATTGCCCTTAATATGCAAGGAGTCTCACTTGTTGCAGATTATTTTCTCATTTGTCATGGGAATTCTGATAAACAAGTGCAGGCCATTGCAAGAGAAGTAAAACATCTTGCAGAGGAAAGCGGAATCGAAGTGAAAAAGATGGAAGGCTTTGATGAAGCAAGATGGGTATTGATTGATCTAGGAGATGTCATTGCTCATGTGTTCCATAAAGAAGAAAGAGGATACTATAACCTAGAGAAGTTATGGGGAGATGCGCCGAGAGAAACGCTTTCACTTGGCATTAACTCATGATTTATCAAGGGTTTGCAGGTGTGTATGATGAGCTCATGGCACATGCACCTTATGATGAATGGGTTCAGTGGATACAGCAGTATATCAAGCCAAATGCTGCAATCATCGATGTAGGCTGTGGAACTGGGGAGATTTCTCTTCGATTAGCTGAAAAAGGTCACAACGTCACAGGAATTGACCTAAGTGAAGAGATGCTGGCTTTCGCGCAGCAAAAAGCGCAATCTCACAAGCAGTCCGTTCAATTTTTACATCAGGATATGAGAGAGCTTACGGGCTTTCAACAAGCCTTTCAAGCAGCCGTTATCTGCTGTGATTCCCTGAACTACTTAAAAAACGAAAATGACGTCAAAAAAACCTTTAAAAACATGTTTCAGCTTTTAGAGGCAGATGGGGTTTTACTCTTTGATGTTCATACGCCTTATAAAATGGAAGAGGTATTCCCTGGCTCTACTTATGCAGATCAAGATGAAGAGATCAGCTATATTTGGCAGAGCGATAAAGGGGATGATATGTATTCGGTCATTCATGATTTAAGCTTTTTTGTAAAGGACGGAGACGTGTATCAGCGTTATGATGAGACACATGAACAGCGTACATTTCCATTTGAGACATATGCAGCGTTCCTTGAGTCCGCTGGCTTCGAAAATATTGAAGTGACCGCTGATTTTACAAATCAAGCACCTCAGGAATTCGCCGAAAGATATTTTATCTCAGCCAAGAAATCAAAAACCATCGTTTAATGGAACGATGGTTTTTTAAAACCCTTTTTTCGCTTATTGCAAAGATCGTTAATTTCTGCGATCATCAGTAAACACGCTTGGCGGATATTGATGTGCAACCGCTTCAAGATCTTCATCGAACTTTTCATGGGTGTTCTGAAAAAGACGGTGAAACATATCTTGAACACCTGCTTCAAGAGCTTTAATACCCTCACCAGTGACGCCGCCTTTCACACACACTTTATCTTGCAGTGTCGGAAGGGTATAGACTCTTTTTTCAATTAAACGACCAAGTCCTACAAGCATATCTTCTGATAAGGTGGTGGCTTCTTCTTTTGAAATATCGGTTTCTTCGACAGCTGCTTCAATCATTTTCTGAACGAGAAAGCTAATAAAAGCAGGTCCGCAGCTGACAATATCTGAGGCTGCTCTTGTAATCGAATGATGGATCTCAATTGGTGTTGAAATGCGGGAGGATAACTGTCTTAGCGCAGTTTTCGTCGCGACATTGCATGATGAACCAAAAGTTAAAAGTGATGCGCCTGATAAAGCGCGGTTAGTGATGCTTGGGATCAGTCTAGCTGTTTGACAAGGAACGATATCCTGAAGCTGTTCAGGATGAACCGGACTTGTGATGATGACAATCGTTTGCTGCTCTTCTAAAAGAGGGCTCAGCTCTTTTAATAGTGGATAAATATCAAGTGGTTTCACACAAACAAAGATGAAATCTTTATCTGTTACAGCCCCTGACAGCTGTTTTGTTACTTCAAGCTCTGGATGGTTCTTTTTTATATTGAACGCTTTTTCAATGGTCCGGTTGGTGATGGTGATGGATGAGGGATTGACTGCTTTTGATTCAATAAATGCCTCAGTAAGTATGGTACCCATGTTTCCTGTACCGATTATCCCTATATTCAAACGTTCTCCCTCCTTAGACGCATAGGATCTGTTATCTTCTAAACAGTATGTTGAGCAGTGGAAAAATATGATTGAAAGAAGCGTGAGCAAGTGAAGCGACTCATTCCATTGAAAAAATACAGTCTTTATATCATTGCGGGGATCATGATCGTGATCACCATCAGTTTCTTCGCTTTAGCGGGGAAAGGGGAAAAAAGCGCAGAGCCAAGTGTATTAAAGGAAAATAAAGAAAGCCCAGTCACATTGGAGGAGAAACAAGAGAGTGCAGAAAGTGAACCACCACCCATTGTTGTAGAGGTCAAAGGAGCTGTAAGGAAGCCAGGGGTTTATACGTTTCAATCAGAGGACCGGGTTGAGGAAGCGATTAAAAGAGCAGGAGGCTTTACAAGTAAAGCGGATACGTATGAAATCAATCAAGCGGCAAAATTAGAGGATAGTATGATGATTTATGTTCGAAAGCAGGGAGAAGCTGAGAAGCAGACGCAAACATCAGCAACTGACATGTCACCTGGGATTGAAAAGAGTCAAGGTGTCAATGTGAATCAAGCCGATGCAGCGGAATTGCAATCAATTAACGGAATCGGACCAGCCAAAGCGGAAGCCATCATTGCCTATAGAGAGGAACATGGAGAATTTGAACAAATTGAAGATTTGCGGAACATTTCGGGTTTTGGGGAGAAGACAGTCGAACGGCTGAAAAGTCAATTGACCGTTAAGTAGAATTGACGGTATAGAAGAAAGGCATGTACACTTAATACCAACCATCATTCTGGAGGGATCAGCTCGTGGAAAGAATTTCATGGAATCAATATTTTATGGCACAAAGTCATTTGCTTGCTTTACGAAGCACCTGTGAGCGGTTAGCGGTTGGGGCGACCATCGTAAGAGACAAGCGCATCATTGCAGGAGGATACAATGGCTCCATTGCCGGTGATGTCCATTGTGCAGATGTAGGATGCTATGTCATTGATCATCACTGTGTACGCACAATCCATGCGGAAATGAACGCCATTTTACAATGTGCCAAATTTGGCGCACCAACAGCTGATGCTGAAATATATGTCACGCATTTTCCTTGTTTGCAGTGCTGTAAAGCCATTATTCAAGCAGGCATTCGAACAGTGTATTATGCGAAGGATTATAAAAATCATCCATATGCTGTCGATTTATTCGAGCAGGCTGGCGTTCAAACGGAACAGGTAGAACTAGATGAAATGATCATTGACTTAAAAAATCAAGAAAAATTAGCCTTTGTTGCAGATTTAATCGGCAAGCTAAGTGAATCAGGACTTAGTGAAACAGAAGTACGACACATGCATGAAAAGGCGAATCAATTATTTACTTCCTATGTTTAACTATTTGCCGTTCGGGGCGATTTCGGCAGTAGTCGGAATTGCCCTGGCCGCATTTCATCTTCATATGTATTTCCTTCTCTTTCTTCTCATGATATTACTTCTCAGCCTACTGAAAAAAACACCTCAGCTCTTTCTGATGGTTAGCTTGTGCGGAACTATCTATACACTCATTTTTATGGTTCATCAGTCGTTTGAAGCGGATCATGCTGTAAAAGAAACATCTTTTTCTGGTTCAGTGGTGGTTGAAAGTATTCCAAAAATAGATGGCAATCGTTTTTCAGCGACCGTATCAGAAAAGAATGATCGGCTCGCGGCTTTTTACACGATTCAAACTGAGCAAGAAAAAGAATTGCTGAAAGATATAGAGCCAGGGATGAGCTGTCACGTGATAGGTGATATTCGATTACCTAAACACGCAACCATTCCTAACGGGTTTCAATACGATCAATTTCTAAAAACAAAAGGAATTGACGCTATTTTCTTACCGCAGTCTATCAAAAGCTGTTCAAAAAAAGATAGCCCTTCACATTACCTTGCAGCTATGAGACAAAAGGGCTTGAAATTTTTAGAGGATCATGTTCCAAAGAGCTCTGCTGGAATTGTACAGGCACTCATTTTTGGAGATCGTGAATTGATTGATCCTGACACGTTAAGAGATTATCAAATGCTCGGCATTATTCATTTATTAGCGATTTCAGGACTGCATGTGCAAACGCTTCTCGCTTGTTTATTTTGGTGTCTGCTTCGTGCCGGCGTGACAAGAGAGACAGCGCGTATTCTTTTATTATGTCTTCTACCGGTTTATGCTTGTTTGACAGGTGCTGCGCCATCTGTTTTAAGAGCTTGTCTAATGGCAGGATTCTATTTGGTGATCACTAGCCTGCCAAAAGAAATGAAACAGCCTTCTGCGATGGTATTAAGCGCGACGTTTTTGCTCTTATTGGCCATTCATCCCCTTTATTTATTTGATATTGGCTTTCAGCTTTCATTCGTGGTGACGTTTTTTATTTTGTTGTCCACTAGGATCCTATCAAAAGCGAAAAGTGCAGTGATGCAATTATTCCTCATCTCCTTTGTTGCACAGCTTGCTTCACTCCCTGTTCTGTTATATCATTTTCAGCAATTTTCTTTGCTAAGCGTCCCTTTGAATATGATGTTTGTCCCTTTTTATACAATGGTTGTCATGCCTCTGTCCTTACTCTTTTTTCTTTTGTCTATTATTTACCTTCCGCTTGGTCAAACATTGTTTCAACTGCTTGATACAGTGATCCAGCTGAGTCATCAGTTATCAGCTCATATGGCTGTTTATGATGGGTTCAACCTGATTTTTATGAAATCTACTTGGTGGCATGTTCTTCTTGAAGTTAGTTCCATTATTTTTTTGTTATTTGTGCTGGAGTGCAAAACTTCCGTGAAGTCTTATACTGTGCCAATTCTTTTTCTCATTGGTGTGCTGAGCGTACACTATTTTACTCCGAATTTTCTCCAAAAAGGTGAGGTCACAATGCTGGATGTAGGGCAGGGAGATAGTTTGTTTATTCAGCTACCTTATCGAACGGGGCATCTATTAGTAGATACAGGGGGCAGACTTTCTTTTGAAGAAGAACCGTGGAAAAAAAGACGTAAAGTGTCTACGATTGCTGATCAAACGCTCATACCGTTTCTGCATTCTAAAGGCATAGCAAAACTGGATGTCCTCATCCTCACACATGCGGATCAAGACCATATAGGGGAAGCGGTTCGTTTAATCAAGCGAAATAAAGTAAAGCGACTGGCCGTGCCAAAAGGCTTTGCCCGAAGTCCAGAGGATGCACAGCTATTAAAAGAAGCAGCTGATAAAGGGATACCTATTGATGAATTAGAAAGAGGGGATAAGCTTCAGGTTGGAGGGCAAGAATTCGAGGTTCTTCATCCGGTACGAGATCGGGTGACAAGTAAGAATAATGATTCACTTGTGCTTACCTTTACTCTTGGCGGGAAGCGTTTTATATTCACGGGAGATCTTGAACAAGAAGGTGAACGAGACATCATAGAAGTTTATCCTCATCTGCGAGCGGATGTACTGAAGGTTGGACATCACGGGAGTAAAGGATCAACAAGTGAGGAATGGCTTCAGCATCTGAGGCCGTCGTATGCACTGATTTCGGCAGGTGAACGAAATCGTTATCAGCATCCTCATCAAGAAGTCTTGAAAAAATTAAAGGATCAACAAACGACGGTGTACCGTACTGATATCAATGGAAGTGTGACCTATGAATTTCTCGAAGAGGCTGGAACGTTTTACTCGCATCCTCCATATGATATCTTACAAAATCAATAAAAAAACTGCCAAAATGGCAGTCAAAAAGCATTCATGAAGTTAAGATCCAACGAGGTGTATAATTGTTGCCAAAATAAACATTGAGGCGAAAAATCCGAATGTGACGATAAAACCAACAGCTGAGTCGATCGCATCATTTCGCTTGCTTTGAACATTTTTTTCAAATTCATTCATTTTCATCCCTCCTGGCTAATTTTAGTATACTTGAACTCATTTGGAATTGCTAGAACGTAAAGTAACCGTTTTCCATTTTCATGATCATTTTATGAATATCGTCTGACGCCAGCTGACCCGGGAGCTTGCGCCAGACGTTTACTATAAATGAGGAGGCGGTACTTTCAGCTTCCTCTTTACTAATGTCTCAACACACTTTAGGATAGAGGAGAAAGTGAAAGAGAGGGATTCAGGCGTATGGTCTTTGAGATATGGAACAATTTTAAAAAAGGGGATATCCATCCCGTTTATTGCTTATATGGAAAAGAAACGTATTTACTGCAAGAGACAGCTGCTAAACTGAGACAAGCTGTGGTTGACGAGGAAACAAAGGATTTTAATTACTCTGTCTTCGATATGGAAGAGGTGCCGCTTGAACAGGCTGTCACGGACGCAGAAACATTTCCGTTTATGGGAGAACGACGTCTCGTTGTGATCAAGAATCCTTATTTTCTTACAGCTGAAAAGAAAAAGGAGAAGATAGAGCATCAGCTTTCCGTGTTAGAAGCTTACTTAGAAGAGCCAGCGCCCTACACGATTCTTGTGTTATTAGCACCATATGAAAAACTGGATGAACGTAAGAAAATCACCAAATTGCTAAAAAAGAAAGCTGTTGTGGTCGAGGCGAAAGAGTTAAATCCTAAAGAAACAACTGATTTTACCATCACGCTGGTGAAGACAGAAGGAAAAGCCATCACCGCCGAAGCGGCTGAGCAGCTTGTGATGCTATGTGGTGGGAGTTTGTCCTCTCTGTTCCAAGAGGTTCGGAAGCTAAGTACATATATTGGGCAGCGAGAGGAAATTGAGTTAGCAGATGTCAACCAGCTCGTTGCACGCAGCTTAGAGCAGAATATTTTCGAACTCATTAATCAAATTGTAAACAGACGCCGCTCTGAGGCGATGCAAATGTTCTATGACCTGCTGAAACAAAATGAGGAACCCATTAAAATATTGGCACTCATTTCAAATCAATTTCGATTGATTTTGCAGACGAAGTACTTTGCTCAGCAAGGATATGGGCAAAAACAAATTGCTTCAAATCTAAAGGTCCACCCATTCCGGGTCAAACTTGCCATGGACCAGGCCAGACTGTTTTCAGAAGAAGAGCTAAAGCAGATCGTCAAAGAGCTCTCAACCATCGATTATGAAATGAAAACAGGTAAAAAGGACAAGCAGCTATTATTAGAATTGTTCCTGCTTCGATTATTAGGAGCTTGAACATAAAAAAACGACCTTCTAAAAAGAGGGTCGTTTTTGTTTAGATGTATAATTGCCAGTCTGTCCTTATGGCGAAGCCGGTCAGGACGGACGTACAGTTAAACAGGTGCCTCATCACTGAGGCGTTGCAAACATTATGCAGAAAGTCCGTTTACTTGTTTAGCAAGTCTTGATTTGTAACGCGCAGCTGCGTTTTTGTGTACAAGACCAGTTTTAACGGCTTTGTCAATGCGTTTTGCAGCAGAAGAAAGAGCAGCTTTTGCTTGCTCAGCATCGTTGTTAGCTACAGAAACTTCAACTTGTTTAATCGCAGTACGCATCGCAGACTTAATAGTCACGTTGTGTGCACGGCGTTCGTTATTCGTTTTTGTACGTTTGATCGCTGATTTAATATTTGGCATGTGTTTCACCTCCTAAGATACAACCTAAACACAATTGTCTTAAGGTTAAATCTTCACAATAGAACAAGTTGTATTCTATCAAACACACCTTTAGAATGCAATATAAATGTAAAGTATTTTTCATTGATGAAGTGCTTGAATGTTTCTTTAGAGAGATGGAAAGACTACTGTTAATTACTTGGTGGAAGGAGACTTTTCATGAAGAAACAGAAACTCGATTTAAGTGCTTATCAAATCCGGACAGACTTGGCCGTTGAAACAAAAGAGATATTAGAACAAGAGAACGATCCTAATGTCGTCAAAAAAGATGGCATTCAAGGGATTGTCGAGAAGGAAAAGGAAGAGCACGGGATCCGCATACGTACTGTGGAGATTACGAAAGAAGGAGAAGAGCTGACGGGGAAAAAGGCGGGTACATACTTGACGCTTGAGGCGCAGGGAATTCGGGAGAAGGATTCTGAGATGCAAGAAAAAGTAGTCGAAGTCTTCGCCCATCATTTTGCTCAGTTTTTAAAAGACAGAGGAATTCAGGCAGATGCGAGCTGTCTTGTAGTGGGACTAGGAAACTGGAATGTCACGCCAGATGCTTTAGGGCCACTTACAGTTGAAAGCTTGCTTGTGACCCGTCATCTATTTGAATTGCAGCCGGAAAATGTACAGGAAGGCTATCGCCCAGTGTCCTCTTTATCACCTGGTGTGATGGGACTGACTGGAATTGAAACAAGTGACATTATACAAGGCGTGATCGAACGATCCAAACCCGATTTTGTCATTGCCATAGATGCACTTGCTGCTCGCGCGGTGGAACGGGTGAATACAACGATTCAAATATCTGATACAGGCATCCATCCAGGATCTGGTGTAGGGAATAAGCGCAAGGAATTAAGCAAAGAAACACTGGGTATTCCAGTAATTGCGATTGGCGTCCCGACAGTGGTTGATGCAGTGACGATCGCAAGTGACACGATTGATTATGTTTTAAAGCATTTTGGTAGAGAACTGAAAGATGATAGACCCTCCCGCTCACTTGTGCCGGCTGGTCTGACATTTGGAAAGAAAAAAGTGCTAAATGAAGAAGACTTACCAGATGAAGAAACGCGTCAATCATTCTTAGGAATAGTAGGAACGCTTCCTGATGAAGAGAAAAGACAGCTGATCCATGAAGTGCTTGCACCGCTAGGCCAAAATTTAATGGTGACGCCTAAGGAAGTGGATACATTCATTGATGATATGGCAAACGTACTCGCCAATGGATTAAACACAGCGCTTCATCAAAAAATCTCTCAAGATAACATGGGTTCTTATAATCATTAATCGGTTCTACTTTCTCTAGCTCGCTCATAGTGTAATTACTAGAAAGCGTGCTGGAGGGAGTAAATCATGAAAAAAAGACCCCGCCGTCCTCGACAGTTGGTCGTTGCGATTAATGGAACCAAAGTAGTGAAAAGTATTTTCTTGTTTATTGCCTCTCTTGTTGTCATGTTTGTCATGTCAGGGGCTTTGACGTCTTTAAAACCTGAGCTTAGACCTCAAGCCTCGTTATATGGTGTAGCTGATGAGCTGTCAGGAGCGTTCTTTGCCACACTGATGGGAATGGAAAACCAATATTTCGCCTCAACAGTACCTGAAGATCAAAGAGGGTTCAATTTCTCTGGACTGTCACTCAAGCTTGCGACAAGTATCAATTTAGAAGATCCGCGCAGTTTCCTAGGAAGAGAGCTGCCAGGCTTTGAACATTTTGATACAAAAATCATCTTAGCGGGTGAAGGAACAGACTATACCAACATGCCAATGGAATCGCCGCCGCCAAGTGAAGTCATCAAAGATGAGAAAGAAGCGAATTTAGCTGAACTGGACAAGCTCGATGAGGATGAGCCGAAAAAGCCTGCTAAAGAGCCGGACCGTTCGACAGGGAAACGAAAAGCCGTGTACATTTATCACACACATAATACGGAATCATATTTACCATTTTTAAAAGGAGAAACGAATCCAAACAATGCACGGCACTCAAAAGTGAACGTCACCCTTGTCGGCGATATGTTTGGAAAAGCGCTCGATCAGCAAGGAATCGGTAATACAGTGGACAAAACTGAGATTGAAAAGAGGCTCCTGCAAAAAGGGTTAAAGTATCCGCAGTCGTATAATGAATCCAGATTGGTCGTGAAAGAAGCCATTGCGAAAAATGATGACCTCGAATATTTAATTGATATTCACCGTGACTCAAGAAGAAAGAAAGATACCACTGTGGAGATCAAAGGAAAGAAATTTGCGAGAATTGCGTTTGTTGTGGGGAAGAAGAATCAAAGCTATGAGAAAAATTTAAAGCTGGCAACAGAGTTTCACCATTTGATGGAGAAAAAATATAAAGGTCTCAGCGTCGGGGTGTTTGCCAAAGGAGAAATTGGCGATAATGGAATCTATAATCAAGACTTATCTGATAAAGCCCTTCTTTTAGAATTTGGCGGAGTGGATAATAATATGGAAGAATTGAAAAATGCATCCAGTGCAGCGGCTGATGTGTTCAGTGAAATTTTCTGGGACGCAGAAAAAGTAAATGGCAAAGCAAAGGATGAGAAAAAACGTTCTTAAGGTGGTGACGGGCATGGGCTCATTTATTGGAAAAACCATTATTTTAGGATTGGTTTTACTGTTTGGTGTCTTCTTAGGAATGCAGCAAGCCAATAATGGTATGCTGCAAATGAAGGGCTACCATGATCCGCAATTAAAAGGGGCTTTCTCTATTCAAATGAACGATGATCAAGAAAGGGAAGCTTCTATCTTAGGAACGGCTGTCACAGAAAAGGATTTAGCTGAAAAACAGAAGCAGCTTGAAGAAATAGAGAGCTTTAATGCCTTCTCCAAGGCCGGAAAAGCCCTATCTGATGGCATGACACACGCAGCCCGTTCTCTTTATGACTGGGTGAATGGTCAATAACCATTCAATTTAGCACCACCATGGATTTCATTTCATGAGATATCACCCTTTTGAGAAAAGCCGCTTACACCGATGAGCGGCTTTTCTTGATTTCGATTGAATCTTTACAGCCCTATTGATATAATCTAACCTAGCGCAACCCGCGTTTTATAGTAGGAGTGATAGATTGTGACAGATAAAGAAAAACGATTAGAACGGCAATCAAGAATTCGAAATTTCTCCATTATCGCCCATATTGACCATGGGAAATCCACATTGGCGGACCGAATTTTAGAAAAAACAGCGGCGATTACTCAACGAGAAATGAAAGAACAATTACTTGATTCCATGGACTTAGAGCGTGAACGCGGCATTACGATTAAATTAAACTCTGTCCAGCTGAAATATAAGGCGAAGGATGGAGAAGAATATATTATGCACCTGATTGATACACCAGGGCATGTCGACTTCACCTATGAGGTATCCCGAAGCCTAGCTGCCTGTGAAGGTGCGATTCTGGTTGTTGATGCAGCACAAGGAATTGAAGCCCAGACACTTGCGAACGTTTATTTAGCTCTTGATAACAACTTAGAGATTCTACCGATTATCAATAAAATTGATCTGCCGAGTGCAGAACCTGAGCGTGTAAGAGGAGAAATTGAAGATGTCATCGGGTTGGATGCATCTGAAGCTGTTCTGACCTCTGCTAAGGCGGGCATTGGGATCGAGGATATTTTAGAACAAATCGTAGAAAAAGTGCCTGCTCCAGCTGGAGATCCAGAAGCACCTCTTCAAGCCCTTATTTTTGATTCCCTTTATGATGCGTATCGAGGCGTTATTGCGTACATACGGATTGTTGAAGGAACAGTAAAGCCAGGTCAGAAGATCAAAATGATGGCGACAGGCAAAGAATTTGAAGTACTTGAAGTCGGCGTTTTCACACCGAAAGCAATGCCAACAGACGAACTCACCGTTGGAGATGTTGGCTACTTAACAGCTGCGATTAAAAATGTTGGTGATACACGTGTAGGGGATACGATCACAAGTGCGGCGAACCCTGCGAAAGAAGCACTGCCAGGATACAGAAAGCTGAACCCAATGGTGTACTGCGGACTTTATCCAATTGATACAGCAAAATATAACGACTTACGTGAAGCGTTAGAAAAGCTTGAATTAAATGATTCTTCACTTCAATATGAGGCAGAGACATCCCAAGCACTTGGCTTCGGTTTCCGCTGTGGCTTTCTTGGAATGCTTCATATGGAAATCATCCAAGAACGGATTGAACGTGAATTTAAAATTGACCTCATTACAACAGCGCCAAGTGTTATTTACGATGTGTATATGACAGACGGAGAAAAACTCATTGTAGATAACCCATCCAATCTGCCTGATCCGCAAAAGATCGAGCGCATTGAAGAACCATACGTGAAAGCAACAATGATGGTGCCGAATGATTATGTAGGTTCTGTTATGGAGCTTTGCCAAGGAAAGCGCGGTAATTTCATTGATATGCAATATCTTGATGCAAACCGCGTCAGCATTGTTTACGAAATTCCTTTGGCAGAGATCGTATACGAATTCTTTGACCAGCTAAAGTCCAATACAAAAGGGTATGCGTCCTTTGATTACGAGCTGATTGGCTATCGTCCATCCACTCTAGTTAAAATGGATATCATGCTAAATGGTGAAAAGATCGATGCCCTTTCCTTCATTGTTCACCGCGATTATGCATATGAACGAGGAAAGCTCATTGTAGAAAAGCTGAAAGAACTCATTCCACGCCAGCACTTTGAAGTACCAGTTCAGGCGGCAATCGGTCAAAAAATCGTTGCGCGTTCTACCATTAAAGCGATGCGTAAAAACGTACTTGCTAAGTGTTATGGTGGAGATATTTCCCGGAAAAGAAAGCTTCTTGAGAAGCAAAAAGAAGGGAAAAAGCGCATGAAGCAAGTGGGCTCTGTTGAAGTCCCACAAGAAGCATTTATGGCTGTGCTGAAAATGGACGACAGCACACCGAAAAAATAATATCCTCAAGGCAACCTGCTTTACAATGTATGCCTTGACGTTTATAGTCGAAAACAAACAAAGTTGCCGCAGCGATAAACTGCGGCTCTTTACCTGTAAAGAAGGTGTCATCAAATGAAAGCAGCATACATTCACATTCCGTTTTGTGAGCACATTTGTCACTATTGTGATTTCAATAAATTTTTCATTAAAACGCAGCCAGTAGATGAATACTTAGTCGCTCTTGAAAAAGAGATGCAGCACACGATCGAGCAAAAAGGCGAGCAAGAACTAAAGACGATCTTTATTGGCGGAGGAACCCCGACATCATTGACAGTCAGCCAGCTAGATCAGCTCATGGACAGTATTCACCGCGTATTAAAGCCGACAAAAAATCTGATTGAATTTGCAGTTGAAGCGAACCCAGACGAACTATCGCTCGAGAAGCTGCATGTCCTGAAATCAGCAGGCGTGAATCGGCTGAGCTTTGGCGTTCAAACCTTTGAAGACGATTTGCTCAAAAAAATCGGACGAGTTCATCAACGAAAAGATGTCCTAACGTCTTTCGAACGAGCAAGAGCTGTTGGGTTTGACAATATTAGTCTCGACCTTATGTTTGGTTTGCCTCATCAAGAAAAGCACCATGTCATGAATTCACTTGAGACGGCTTTTTCATTAGGTGCAGAGCATTATTCTGTCTATTCACTCATTGTGGAACCGAAAACGGTTTTTTACAACTTAATGCAAAAAGGGAAGCTGCATTTGCCGCCGCAAGAGCGTGAGGCTGAAATGTATGAGCTTGTCATGGATGAAATGGAGCGCCACGGATTAAAGCAATATGAAATTAGCAATTACGCCAAACCAGGCTTTGAAAGTCAGCATAACCTCACATATTGGAGCAATGAAGATTACTTCGGTTTTGGTGCAGGGGCGCACGGCTATGTAGACGGCATCCGAAATGTGAACGCCGGTCCAGTGAAACATTATTTGGAGCTGATTGAACAAACAGGGTTCCCGTATAAGGAAACGCATCAGGTGACAAAAGAAGAACAGATCGAAGAAGAAATGTTTTTAGGTCTCCGGAAAATCGAAGGTGTTAAAAGCGCCCATTTCCAAGCGAAATATGGAGCAACGCCAGAGACGCTCTTTTCCACTGTTCTTGAAGAATTAGAAGAAAAAGGTCTCATTGTACAAGATGACATCGGGATTCGTTTAACAAGAAAAGGAAAATTATTAGGAAATGAAGTATTTCAAGCATTTCTCGGTGAGTTATAATTGACATTTTAATTTGAGTTTGGTAATTTTGTTTATACAATTAGCACTCGTTGAAAGAGAGTGCTAACAGGGGTGATGATGATGTTAACAAATCGTCAGCTTTTGATTCTGCAAGTCATCATTAATGACTTTATTCGTTCGGCGCAGCCAGTTGGATCAAGGACTCTTTCTAAAAAAGAAGACATCACATTCAGCTCTGCGACGATTAGAAACGAAATGGCTGATTTGGAGGAACTTGGTTTTATTGAAAAGACCCATTCTTCATCAGGAAGAATTCCTTCCGAAAAAGGATATCGTTATTATGTAGATCATTTGCTCTCTCCGCGAAAACTGTCATCTAAAGAGCTTGTGTTCATCCAGTCAGCTTTTCAGGAGAAAATTTTTGAGCTGGAAAAAACAGTTCAAAAATCGGCGGAAATTTTATCAGATCTCACAAACTATACATCGATTGTGCTGGGTCCAAAGCTAAGTGAAAATCGATTAAAGCAAATTCAGCTTGTCCCTGTTCAGCCAAACAAAGCAGTGGCGATCATGATTACAGACAGCGGCCATGTTGAAAACAAAACCATTACCTTCTCTGAGCATCTCGATGTCTCCGATATTGAGAAGCTGATGAATATTTTAAACAGCCGCCTAGCAGGAGTCCCGATGGATCAGCTGAAGGACAGGATGTACAAAGAAGTTGTCATGCTGCTTCGCATGCATTTAAAAGATTATGATCATATTTTAGATGCGCTAGGCAACACATTTACATCGACACAAAACGAATCAAAACTTTTCTTTGGCGGGAAGATTAATATGTTGAATCAGCCGGAGTTTCATGACATTGACCGCATTCGTTCACTGATGATGCTCATTGAGCAAAAGAATGATGTCATGCAGCTGTTTCATCCAAATCAGCAAGGAATCACCATTAAAATTGGCTCAGAAAACAATTTGGAAGCAATGGAGAATTGCAGCTTAATCACAGCGACCTATTCGATTGATCAAAAATCTCTCGGCTCCATTGCTGTCATCGGTCCAACCCGCATGGATTACGGCCGGGTCGTCAGTCTCTTGCATCATGTATCAAAAGACTTGTCAAACGCACTTTCCAATTTGTATGATGAGTAGGGTGATGAAAAGCGGGGGGCACAGCCCCTTCGTATTCTTGAATCTTTTGAGGGAGGTGAACACAATGTCAGAAGAAAAACAGACACCTGAGCAAGAAGCAGAGGTTGAAGCACAAGAAGAAGCAGTTCAAGCAGATACTGAGGAAGCAAAGCATGATGAACAATCTGCCTTCCAAGAGAAAATCGATGAATTGCAACAACTTCTAGATGAAAAAGAAAACAAAATTCTGCGTGTTCAAGCAGATTTTGAAAACTATAAACGCCGTGCTCGAACTGAAGTGGAGACCGTGCAAAAATATCGTTCTCAACATGTTGTCAGCGATCTTCTCCCGGCTCTTGACAACTTTGAAAGAGCGCTTGGAATTGATCCAGACAATGAGCAAACGAAAAGTTTGTTAGAAGGTATGCAAATGGTTTACCGCCAGCTGGTAGAAGCGTTGAAAAATGAAGGCGTTGAACCAATTGAAGCTGTCGGCAAAGAGTTCGATCCAAACCTTCATCAAGCTGTCATGCAAGTTGAAGATGAAAACTTCGATTCAAATATCGTTGTAGAAGAATTGCAAAAGGGCTATAAACTCAAAGACCGAGTCATTCGTCCATCAATGGTAAAAGTAAATCAATAACTACATAACATAATGGGAGGTCATCGAATATGAGTAAAATCATTGGGATTGACTTAGGAACAACAAACTCATGTGTTGCAGTACTTGAAGGCGGCGAGCCAAAAGTCATTGCAAACGCTGAAGGAGCACGTACAACACCATCTGTTGTCGCTTTTAAAAACGGAGAGCGCCAAGTAGGTGAAGTAGCAAAACGTCAATCAATTACAAACCCGAACACAATCATGTCTGTCAAAAGACATATGGGTACAGATTATAAAGTAGAAGTTGAAGGCAAGAACTATACACCACAGGAAATCTCTGCAATCATTCTTCAACACCTTAAATCTTACGCTGAAAGCTATCTTGGCGAAGAAGTAACAAAAGCTGTGATCACAGTTCCTGCTTACTTCAACGATGCAGAACGCCAAGCAACAAAAGATGCTGGTAAAATTGCTGGTCTTGAAGTAGAACGTATCATCAACGAACCAACAGCAGCTGCACTTGCGTATGGTTTAGATAAAACAGATGAAGATCAAACGATCCTTGTATACGACCTTGGCGGCGGTACATTTGACGTGTCAGTTCTTGAACTGGGAGACGGCGTCTTTGAAGTACGCTCAACTGCTGGGGACAACCGTCTAGGTGGAGATGATTTTGACCAAGTCATCATTGATCACCTAGTGGCTGAATTCAAAAAAGAAAATGGCATTGATCTTTCTAAAGATAAAATGGCGCTTCAGCGTTTAAAAGATGCTGCTGAAAAAGCGAAAAAAGATCTTTCAGGTGTATCATCTACACAAATTTCACTGCCATTTATCACAGCTGGAGAAGCAGGACCTCTTCACCTTGAGTTAACGTTAACTCGTGCTAAATTCGAAGAACTTTCTTCTGAGCTTGTCGAGCGTACAATGACACCTGTACGTCAATCACTTAAAGATGCTGGTTTATCTGCTAGCGAGATTGATAAAGTCATCCTTGTTGGTGGATCAACCCGTATTCCTGCAGTGCAAGAAGCGATCAAAAAAGAAACAGGAAAAGAGCCTCATAAAGGCGTAAACCCTGATGAAGTTGTTGCACTTGGTGCTGCAATTCAAGGTGGAGTGATCACAGGAGATGTGAAAGACGTTGTTCTTCTTGACGTGACACCACTTTCTTTAGGAATTGAAACAATGGGCGGCGTATTCACGAAGCTGATTGAACGTAATACTACAATTCCAACAAGTAAATCTCAAGTGTTCTCAACGGCTGCTGACAACCAAACGGCTGTAGACATCCACGTGTTGCAAGGTGAGCGTCCAATGGCAGCAGACAACAAAACATTAGGTCGTTTCCAATTGACGGATATCCCGCCAGCACCACGCGGCGTACCGCAAATCGAAGTATCTTTTGATATCGATAAAAACGGTATTGTGAACGTACGTGCGAAAGATATGGGTACTGGAAAAGAACAAAATATTACAATCAAATCTTCTTCAGGTCTTTCTGATGATGAGATCGAAAAAATGGTCAAAGAAGCAGAAGAAAATGCTGAAGCAGATGCAAAGAAAAAAGAAGAAATCGAAGTGCGCAATGAAGCAGATCAATTAGTGTTTACAACTGAAAAAACACTAAAAGATCTAGAAGGCAAAATCGATGAAGAGCAAGTGAAAAAAGCAAATGATGCAAAAGATGCTTTAAAAGCTGCGATTGAAAAAGGCGAGCTTGAAGACATCAAAGCGAAAAAAGATGAGCTGCAAACAATCGTTCAAGAATTAACGACAAAGCTCTATGAAGAAGCTGCTAAACAAGCACAGGCTCAGCAAGAAGGCGCTGAAGGTGCTCAAAAAGCAGATGACAATGTAGTGGATGCAGAATACGAAGAAGTAAACGACGATCAAGAGAAAAAATAATCACCTTTACTTTTGAAAAAGACTGCTGAAACGTACTCGTCAGAAAGTCAAAGTCAGGATCTCTTGGCTTTGACTTTTTTCTTTTCAACAATGAAAAGGAATTGAAAAAGGTTAAATCAAAATGATACAATCGTATTTATGTGAGAAAATCGGGAGTGTGAAGAGATGAGTAAGCGTGATTACTATGAAGTGCTTGGCGTGGGTAAGAGCGCCTCAAAGGACGAAATCAAAAAGGCATACCGCAAGCTTTCAAAAAAGTATCACCCTGATATTAATAAAGAAGCTGGCTCAGATGAGAAATTCAAAGAAGTAAAAGAAGCCTATGAAACCCTTTCTGATGATCAAAAACGTTCGCATTATGATCAATTCGGTCATACCGATCCAAACCAAGGCTTTGGCGGAGGCGGTTTTGGTGGCGGGGGAGACTTTGGCGGCTTCGGCGGCTTTGATGACATCTTCTCTAGTATTTTTGGCGGCGGAGCCAGAAGAAGAGATCCAAATGCACCGCGTCAAGGAGCGGACCTTCAATATACAATGACGCTTTCGTTTGAAGAAGCGGCATTTGGGAAAGAAGCAACCATTGAAATCCCTCGCGAGGAATCATGTGAAACATGTCATGGATCAGGGGCAAAGCCTGGAACGCAAGCAAAGACATGTTCACATTGCGGTGGATCTGGCCAATTAAATGTCGAGCAATCAACCCCATTTGGTAAAGTTGTTAACCGCAGAGTATGTAACTACTGTAGCGGAACTGGAAAACAAATTGACCACAAATGCTCAACATGCGGTGGATCTGGTAAAGTGCGTAAGCGTAAGAAAATCAATGTAACGATACCGGCAGGTGTTGATGATGGTCAGCAGCTCAGAGTATCTGGTCAAGGTGAACCAGGTGTAAATGGAGGACCTCCAGGCGATCTATTCGTTGTGTTCCATGTGCGTGCGCATGAATTCTTCGAACGTGACGGAGATGACATTTACTGCGAAATGCCGCTTACCTTCGCGCAAGCTGCATTAGGTGACGAAATTGAAGTACCGACATTACATGGAAAAGTAAAATTAAAAGTTCCTGCAGGCACTCAAACTGGTACGAAGTTTAGACTGAAAGGAAAAGGTGTGAAAAATGTACGCGGCTATGGTCAAGGCGATCAGCACATCGTTGTACGTGTCGTCACACCAACGAATTTAACTGACAATCAAAAAGATATCATTAGAAAATTTGCTGAAGTGAGCGGAAATAAACCGGACGAACAAGAAATGAGTTTCTTCGATAAGGTAAAACGCGCATTTAAAGGCGAGTAAGACGGATAAGGAGTTGGTAGTATTGAAGTGGTCAGAGATTAGCGTCCATACAACAAATGAAGCGGTGGAACCGGTCACCAATATTTTGCATGAAGCAGGAGCAAGTGGTGTCGTGATAGAGGACCCGCTTGATTTAATCAAGGAACGTGAAAATGTATACGGTGAGATCTACCAGCTCGATCCGAATGATTATCCGGATGAAGGGGTTATTGTGAAAGCCTATCTTCCGATGAATAGCTTTTTGATGGAAACGGTAGATGAGATCAAAGAAGCCATCAACAATCTTCTTCTTTACGATATTGACCTTGGACGAAATACGCTGTCTATTTGTGAAGTGAATGAAGAAGAATGGGCAACCGCATGGAAGAAATACTATCATCCTGTGAAAATCTCTGAAAAATTCACCATCGTTCCAACGTGGGAAGAATATACACCTGTTCATTCTGATGAACTGATCATTGAAATGGACCCTGGAATGGCATTTGGAACAGGTACGCATCCAACAACAGTCCTTTGCATTCAGGCGCTTGAGCGCTATGTGAAGGAAAGCGATACGGTGATTGATGTTGGAACAGGATCTGGGATTTTAAGTGTTGCAGCAGCGATGCTTGGTGCAAAGGATATTCAGGCCTTTGATCTCGACAGCGTTGCGGTTGAAAGTGCGAAGCAAAACATCGAATTAAATGGTGTTAGTGAACAAGTGACTGTGAAACAAAACAATCTACTTGATGGTATTTCAGGTGAACATGATGTGATCGTTGCCAACATTCTTGCAGAGGTCATCTTACGCTTTACAGATCAAGCCTATGATTTATTGAAGAAAGATGGCTATTTCATTACATCAGGTATCATCGGACAAAAGAAATTACAAGTCAAAACGGCTTTAGAAGAAGCGGGATTTGACATTGTTGAAGTGCTGTCAATGGAAGATTGGGTCAGCATTATAGCGAAAAAATAAAGCGAGTAGGTGTCAGGACACGTATGCAACGATATTTTATCGACCTCACGAAAGAAGAAGTGATGGCAAAGGGAGCCATCGTCATAAAAGGTGAAGATGTACATCACCTTTCAAATGTCATGCGAATGAAAGCAGGGCAGGAAATCCTTTGCTTAACGACAGACGGCTTTGAAGCGCTCAGTAAAATTGATACAATAACAAAGGAAGAAGTCATTTGCCACCTTGAAGGCTGGACGAATCAGAACAGAGAACTTCCGATCATGGTGACGATAGCGAGTGGTCTGCCAAAAGGAGATAAGCTTGAGCTGATTATCCAAAAAGGCACCGAGCTTGGCGCAAGTGCTTTTGTCCCGTTTCAAGCGGCTCGTTCTATTACAAAACTTGACCAAAAAAAGTCACATAAAAAACGTGAGCGCTGGGAGAAAATTGCGAAAGAAGCAGCCGAGCAGTCCTATCGGAATATCATTCCCCGTGTTCATAAAGTATCAACGTTTAAAGAGCTGACTCAACTGGCTGGTGAATTCGATAAATGTGTCGTTGCATACGAAGAATCATCGAAAGAAGGAGAGCAAAGCCGATTTCAAACTGTGCTTCAACAGATGAAAGGCGGACAAACCTTATTAGTGGTTTTTGGTCCTGAAGGCGGTTTGGCAGAAAAGGAGATTGAAGAACTTGAAAAGCTTGGTGCAGTCATTTGTGGGCTCGGACCACGCATTTTAAGAACAGAAACAGCTCCTCTATACGCGCTTTCTGCTATATCTTATCAAACAGAGTTATTAAGAGGTGAATCATGATGGGAACAGTAGCGTTCCATACACTTGGCTGTAAGGTCAATCACTATGAAACAGAAGCCATCTGGCAGCTGTTTAAAGAAGCTGGCTATGAAAGAAAAGATTATGAATCAAAAGCAGACGTATATGTGATTAATACATGTACGGTCACGAATACAGGCGATAAGAAAAGCCGTCAAGTCATTAGAAGAGCCATTCGTCATAATCCAGATGGTGTCATTTGTGTAACAGGCTGTTATGCGCAAACATCTCCTGCAGAAATCATGGCGATTCCTGGCGTTGATATTGTAGTTGGAACACAAGACAGACATAAATTACTTGGTTATATTGAAGAATACCGCAGAGAAAGACAGCCGATTAACGGGGTTGGCAATATCATGAAAGCGCGGGTGTTCGAAGAGCTTGATGTTCCAGCCTTTACAGACAGAACGCGTGCTTCATTAAAAATCCAAGAAGGCTGTAACAATTTCTGTACATTCTGCATCATTCCGTGGGCTCGCGGACTTCTTCGTTCTCGTGATCCTGAAGAGGTTATCAATCAAGCGCAGCAGCTTGTTGATGCCGGCTATAAAGAAATTGTGTTAACAGGTATTCACACAGGCGGATACGGAGAAGACCTAAAGGATTATAACTTTGCTAAGCTTTTGAAAGAATTAGATGAACGTGTCAAAGGCTTAAAACGAATCCGCATTTCATCAATTGAGGCAAGTCAAATTACAGACGAAGTGATTGAAGTGCTGGATCAGTCAGATAAAATTGTCAGACACCTGCACATTCCGCTTCAATCTGGCTCTAACACTGTGCTGAAAAGAATGCGCCGTAAATATACGATGGAATTCTTTGCAGAGCGTTTAACAAAGCTGAAAAAAGCATTGCCAGGCTTGGCTGTGACCTCTGATGTGATTGTTGGATTCCCTGGGGAAACAGAAGAAGAATTTATGGAAACGTACAATTTTGTCAAAGACCATCAATTCTCTGAGCTCCACGTATTCCCTTACAGCAAACGTACAGGTACTCCGGCTGCAAGAATGGAAGATCAAGTGGACGAACATGTGAAAAACGAACGCGTTCACCGCTTGATCGCTCTTTCTGACCAGCTTGCAAAAGAATATGCATCAGCATATGAAGGGGAAGTGCTAGAGATTATTCCAGAAGAATCCTTCAAAGAACAAGACGGACAGCACAATCTCTATGTAGGTTATACCGATAACTATATGAAGGTTGTATTTGAAGGTACAGAGGACATGATCGGTCGTTTGGTGAAAGTGAAAATAACAAAAGCGGGCTATCCTTATAACGAAGGACAATTCGTCCGTATCAGCGATGACGTGCAAACAGACAAAGTGAGAATGACCTCATAAGAGATAAAAAAACCGGTTGCCATAGAGCAAGCCGGTTTCTTTTATTTCGACTGATTCGGTAAAAGAAATAAGATCAAGGCGTGAAAAGGACGAATGAAAGGGAAGAAGAGTAGAGAGCTTGCGACATTAAACAGCAGACTGAAATGCGCAATCTGCTGGGCAGGAGAGCTCGCCAGAAGTGCGACGAACTCTGTGATCAGGGCGAGAAAAGGGAGGCATAAAAGAACCCCGAGAACATTAAACACGACGTGTGCGTAAGCAGTTTGACGTGCTGCATAACCGCCAGATATTGCAGCCATCACAGCGGTAATACATGTCCCGATATTGGACCCTAAAACAAAGCTGATGCCTTCTTGCAGTGCCACACTTCCTTCATTCATAAACCCCATCAAAATGCCGATACATACAGAGCTCGAATGAACAATAGCCGTAAAAACCGTACCAGAGAGAAGAGCTGTCCAATCAGAGTGCTGCATCATTTCAAGAAAACGCAATGTCTCTGGCTGGCTTGTCATCATCCCCGCAATTTTTGAAAAGCCTTGAATGCAAAAAAAGATCATCCCAAGCCCAAATAGACTCTTTCCTGCATGTTTGAAGGACCTTTGACCAAAAATGATACATACAAGACCAGTAGCAATTAAAACCCACATGAACACGTCCATTTTAATCGCAATAAATTCTGTCGTGAACGTGGACCCGATATTGGTCCCAAGGATCATTGGAATTGATTTTTTGAAAGTCAGGATGCCTGTACTCACAAAGCCGATGACAATGACCATAAACGCCGAACTGCTTTGAAGCACGCCTGTAAACACAATACTGACCAAGAATGCTTTCATCGGGTGATCTGTAAAGAGAAGAAGCGATTTCTCAATACGAGATGACGTCAGCGCCATTAATCCTTTTCTTAGCAAACCCATGGACCATAAAAAAATGAAAATAAGTGCACAAAAATAAATGATCGCCATCATAGAAAAGTCCTCCTTTTACCAATGAATATATGGACTTGTCTACCTGCTCATGACGAAAATATATTTCCAAATCACTTAGTTGACCTCGCACTAGGCTTATATTATAATGTCTAGGTACATGTTTGCATGTATATCTTTTTTTTAAATGCAGTCGATTGGTGTATTCGGAGGGAGGGAAAGAGAATGTCAAAAACGGTCGTTAGAAAAAACGAATCGCTTGAAGATGCTCTTCGTCGCTTTAAACGCAGTGTATCCAAAACTGGAACATTGCAAGAAGCAAGAAAGCGTGAATTTTATGAAAAGCCTAGCGTAAAGCGCAAGAAAAAGTCCGAAGCTGCTAGAAAACGTAAATTTTAAAAGAGGGTGGATTTATGAGTCTTCTTGAGCAATTAAATTCTGATATGAAGCTGATGATGAAAAACCGTGAGAAAGACAAGCTTGTTGTCATTCGAATGGTAAAGGCTTCACTACAAAATGAAGCAATTAAGCTTAAGAAAGACAGTTTGACCGGCGATGAGGAACTAACCGTTCTTTCTCGTGAGATTAAGCAACGTAAAGACTCCCTCCATGAATTTTCGAAAGCTAATCGCTTAGATTTAGTAGATAAAGTTCAAAAAGAGATTGACATTTTAGACGTTTATTTACCTGAGCAACTTTCTGAAGAAGAACTGAAAAGCGTCGTGCAACAAACGATTGCTGAAACAGGTGCTTCATCGAAGGCTGATATGGGTAAAGTGATGAGCGCTATTATGCCAAAAGTAAAAGGTAAAGCTGATGGAGCTGTCATTAACAGACTTGTCAGCGAGCAGCTGTCTCAATAAAAAAGTATCCTTCTATTGTTAGAAGGGTACTTTTTTTATGCCACCATAAATCTGTCATATAAAAATGAAACCTATGATACATTTGTAACGTATGTAAAGGAACGGTAAAATAAAAGAAAGAGAGGAGGGATCACCAAATAGATGAAAAAAATAAAAATTTCTATTGCTCTCTTCAGTTGTTTTATAATATGCTTGTTATTAGGGGTTCAATTGACCGCGAAATCAGCAGATCAGAAAGTTCATGTCATCCCAATTGAAGATACAGTAGAAAAGGGACTTTCTAAATTCGTTGAACGATCATTTGAGCAAGCAAAGTCGGAACGGGCGAAGCATATTATTCTCGATATTAATACACCAGGTGGTGCAGTTGATGCGGCGCTTGAGATCGCAGATACCATTCGTGCGTCTGATATCCCTGTGACAGCGTTTGTGAATCATAGAGCGCTTTCAGCCGGGGCCTTCCTTGCATTAAATGCCGATCAAATTTATATGACCCCGAACGGAAAGATGGGGGCTGCTGCGATCATTGATGGAGAAGGCAATGCTGCCGATCAAAAATCTGAATCTCTATGGCTTGCTGAAATGAGTGATGCTGCCGAAAAGCAGGGGCGTGATCCAAAGTATGCTCTTGCGATGGCAGATGTAGATATAGATGCAAAAGAAGCCGGTGCACCAAAAGGAGAATTGCTCACCTTCAACACCGACCGAGCGCTTCAATTCGGTTATGCAGAAGGGGAAGCGACAAATATGGATGACTTGCTTCAGAAGCTGAACTTAGCAGACACTTCTGTTCAATACGATGAAGTGAGCTTTGCTGAAAAGGTTGCGCGCTTTCTCACGCATCCAATCGTCATTCCAATCCTTTTATCCATCGCAAGCTTAGGGTTAATTGTTGAGTTATATTCTCCCGGCTTTGGGGTCCCAGGCACCATGGGAGTCACAGCGCTTCTTCTATTCTTTTATGGTCATCTCGTGGCGGGTTTTGCAGGATATGAGACGTTGTTCCTGTTTTTAGCAGGGATTGCACTCATTATTCTGGAATTGTTTTTGCCAGGGGGAATCGTAGGTGTCATTGGATTAATCTGTGTCGTTGTCAGCTTATTTTTAGCAGCTGGAAGCTTTACAGAAATGGCGATTTCCATCTTGATTGCCACTGCTGTTTCAATCATAGCAGTTATTTTATTGACAAAGGTGTTGGGGAAACGTATGAAATTTTTTAAAAAGTTCATTTTAACCGATTCAACCAATAAAGAAAGTGGTTATGTCTCAAATGAAACAAGAGAGGATCTTGTTGGACAAATCGCAGTAACAGCAACAGCACTTCGTCCATCCGGTACGATTGTACTCGGAGATGAGCGCATTGATGTTGTATCAGAAGGTGCATTTATCGACAAGGATGAACAAGTAAAAATTGTCAAAGCGGAAGGCTCACGCATTGTCGTGAGGAAAGTATAGATATACTGAATTTATAGGAGGAATAAAATGGATCCATCTACTTTACTATTATTTGTGATTATCGCAGCAGGTTTGATCGTTCTATCGATCTTCTTCACCTTTGTACCGGTGATGCTGTGGATTTCAGCCCTAGCGGCTGGCGTAAGAGTGAGCATTTTTACACTTGTAGGAATGAGACTTCGCCGAGTGATTCCAAACCGAGTGGTCAACCCGCTTATCAAAGCGCATAAAGCAGGTCTTGATGCGACGATTAACCAATTAGAAAGCCACTACCTTGCAGGTGGTAACGTTGACCGCGTGATAAACGCACTGATTGCGGCTCAACGTGCGAATATCGAATTGAACTTTGCACGCTGTGCAGCGATCGACCTAGCAGGCCGTGATGTACTTGAAGCGGTACAAATGAGTGTTAACCCTAAAGTGATTGAAACACCATTTATCTCTGGTGTTGCGATGGACGGGATTGAAGTAAAAGCAAAAGCACGTATCACAGTTCGTGCAAACATCGACCGACTTGTCGGTGGTGCAGGAGAAGAAACAATCATTGCTCGTGTAGGTGAAGGGATTGTCTCTACAATCGGTTCATCAGATAATCATAAAAAGGTTCTAGAAAATCCTGATATGATTTCTCAAACGGTTCTTGGTAAAGGATTAGATTCAGGTACGGCGTTTGAAATCCTCTCGATTGATATCGCAGATGTTGATATCGGTAAGAACATTGGAGCTATTCTACAAACAGACCAAGCAGAAGCAGACAAAAACATTGCACAGGCTAAAGCGGAAGAACGCCGCGCAATGGCTGTTGCACAAGAACAAGAAATGCGTGCGAGAGTTGAAGAAATGCGCGCGAAAGTAGTAGAAGCAGAGGCTGAAGTACCACTTGCAATGGCTGAAGCACTACGAGAAGGCAATATTGGAGTCATGGACTACATGAACATTAAAAATATCGATGCTGATACGGATATGAGAGATTCTTTTGGTAAAATGACAAAAGGTCCATCTGATAATGAAAACAAATAAGCATCCTCTCACGCTTTAAGGAGGGAGCCCAATGGACATTCTATTTGAAAATCCGCTACTAATTGCGATTATCATCGGTATCATCTCTGCTATCTTTGGGAAAATCGGCAAACAAGAGGAGAATGAACAAAAGAACCAGCAAAACAAGCCGGCTCCTCAGCGTAAGCCAATGCCTCAAAAGCAGCAAACAAAACAAAAAAGTCCAGACCCAGTCGCGGCGGACCAGCTAGACGATTTTGGCGATGTACATGATCATGGCGGGATGAAGAAAAAAACATCACAGTCCTTACAAGATCGCTATACGGATACACTTGCTGAAATGGAAGAAAGAAAAAGCGAGCTGAGTAGAGAGTTCCAATCGCTTGAAAGGCAGCTCACAAGGCCAAAATCAGCATCTGCTGAAGTGAAGCCAAAAATCATTGAGAAGCTCAACCAAGATACGGTTGTTCAAGGCATGATCCTTGGAGAAGTATTTGGAGAGCCGCGTGCTAAAAAGCCGCATCGAACGATGAAACGGCCGTATAAAAGATAACGAAGAAAGCCTCCCTTTACTAAGGGGGCTTTTTTGTGGTCTGATGGCAATTTTTCATAAGCAAAATAATGAACGGGCTGTTTTACGGGATTCATTAGCATGATATGAACCGCTGAGGAATAGGATGATATAGAGGCTTTCTCATCAGTCTCACCATCTTTCAGTTTGATCTCATACACATGAGGTGGGAAGGGGTTCTTATTGAATGGGAAAAAGAAAAAATCGACTTAAAGCATGGCTGACAAGAACACTTGAAATCCCTCCAGACGTGATGATGGATCTTCCCCGTATTACGATGGTTGGCAGACTCCACATTTACATAGAGAACCATAAAGGACTTTTACTTTTCAGTGATCAAGAGGTAAGGCTTATGCTCAAACAAGGACAATGCATTATTTCAGGGAAAGATTTTGTGATTAAAACGATTTTGCCAGAAGAGATCTTATTAGAAGGGAAAATCGATGAGGTCCGTTATATTGATTCTTAACTGACGGAGGGGAGAAGCGTGAAGAATAAATGGTTCACCTATTTTATTGGCAAAGTGGAAGTGGAGATCAAAGGAAACGGGATTGAGCGGCTCATGAATGAGTGCACGAGACAGGGGATCACAATTTCTCAAGTGAGCCGCCATCAAGACAGCGTGCGCTTATTTATTCGCTTATCAGATGTACATGCCTTTAGAAAATTGCGCAGACATCATGAGGTGAAATGTTCATTTCATCAAAGGAAGGGTCTTCCGTTTCTTCTCATGTGGTCAAGGAGGAATATTGGGTTCACCCTTGGGATTGTTTTCTTTCTGGTGACGATATTGGCCCTTTCAAATATGGTGTGGAAAATAGATATCACAGGAGCGAATCCAGAGACAGAGCATCAAATGAGAAAGCATTTAGACGACATTGGTGTACAAAAAGGCCGGTTTCAATTTCTAATGGGAACACCTGAAAAAATTCAAAAGTCCCTGACAACCAATATTAAAAGCATTACATGGGTCGGCGTTGAATTAAACGGTACGACATTTCAAATGAAAGTCGTTGAAAAAAATGAGCCTGAAAAAGAGAAATATACAAGTCCGCAGCACATTGTTGCTAAGAAAAAGGCCGTCATCACGAGGATGTATGTAGAAAAAGGGGAACCGCTAGCCGCGGTCGATGAACATGTGAAAAAAGGGCAGATGCTCGTTTCTGGACTAATTGGCAGCGAAGATCAACAAAAAACGGTAGGAGCCAAAGCGAAAATCTATGGTGAAACATGGTATCGTTCTGAAGTTTCTGTCCCTCTTCGAACATCTTTTGACGTCTTTACGGGTAAAATGAAGACAAAGCACAAGCTCTCCGCATTTGGAGGTTCATTGCCATTTTGGGGATTTTCCTTTAAAGAAGATGATTTTGAGCAGCCAAAAACAGAAACAGAAGTACATCCACTTCAGTTCTTAAACTTTCAGCTCCCATTCTCCTATGAAAAGGAAATCACACGCGAAAGTGAAAAAATCAATCGAGAATACACAAATAAAGAAGCAGTTCAAGCAGGGATTAAAATGGGTAAAAAAGAATTAGAAGAGAAGCTAGGTCAAACAGGAGAGGTGAAAAGTGAAAAAGTTTTGCACGAGACAACAGGGAATGGTAAAGTTAAGTTAATCATCCTTTACCAAGTAATAGAAGATATTGTTCAACCAACACCTATTGTTCAGGGAGACTAGAGAATGACAGAACATTTACTTGAGATTCAACAAAAATTGGATAGCCCAAACGAAGCCATCGCTTTATTTGGCAATCAAGATGCTTATCTGAAACTGATGGAAAACGAGCTGAATGTCTCCATTATTACACGTGGAGAGAAAGTGTATGTTTCCGGTCAGGAAGCATCAAGAGATACAGTGAGCCAGTTGATTACATCTCTCTTACATCTCATCCGTAAAGGAATCGAGATTTCTGAACGGGATGTCGTCTATGCGATTAAAATGGCGCAAAAAAACAAGCTGAATTATTTTGAGAATATGTATGAAGATGAAATTACGAAAAATGCCAAAGGAAAGTCGATCAGGGTGAAAACGATCGGCCAGCGTGAATATGCTGCGGCGATGAAAAAAGATGATCTCGTCTTTGGGATTGGGCCTGCTGGTACAGGTAAAACGTATTTGGCAGTCGTTAACGCGGTACATGCACTGAAAAATGGACATGTGAAACGGATTATCCTGACAAGACCAGCCGTTGAAGCAGGAGAGAGTCTTGGCTTTTTGCCAGGCGATCTAAAGGAAAAAGTAGATCCTTATTTAAGACCACTATATGATGCCTTGCATGATGTGCTTGGCAGTGATCATACGGAACGTTTAATTGAGCGCGGTGTCATTGAAATAGCGCCTCTCGCCTATATGAGAGGGCGGACGCTCGATGATGCATTTGTTATTTTAGATGAAGCGCAAAATACAACGCCAGCCCAAATGAAAATGTTTTTGACGAGACTAGGGTTTGGCTCTAAAATGGTCATTACAGGAGATATTACACAAATTGATCTGCCAAAGGGCATGCAGTCAGGTCTTGCGGCTGCAAAGGACATGCTTGCAGAGATCAAGGGCATCTCATTCATTGAATTAGACCAGACAGATGTGGTCAGACACCCGCTTGTGGCGAAGATCATTGGAGCATACGAAAAGCAAAAATGAACTGAGTGACCCGATCGTCTTCATCGGGTCATTTTGTTTCGATCGTGGTTTAAAGTAAAAAAGGAGGTACTTTCCTTGAGAAAGAATCAGAAAGGCAGTAAGCGCAAAAGACTGCTGTCTAAAAAAGAACCTCAGAAAATGGAGCGCTCACGTTATTTAAACGTTTTGCTATACGCTGGTTTAGCAGCCATTCTGTTCGTGGTGCTCTTCTTCCATGTAAAGCCTGAATCGCTCGACTTAGATTTGTTTTCAGTGAGCGAACAGACCATCTATTCTCCGTCAACCGTCGATGATCAAGAAGCGACAGATGAAAAGAAGCAAGAAGCAACGGATCAAGTAGAAGATCAGTATACGCTCAAAAAAGCATATTCTGACAATCGTGTTGACCTCATCTCATCCCTCTTTGAAGCCATTAAAGAAGAGAAGAAAGCCGCTGATGAAAAAGAGAACCCGCCAACAGATCAAGAAATGGTCAAGCGTGTAAAAGAAAAACTCACAACAGATATGCAGGAAGCTGTTTCGGATAACTCCATCAAAGCACTGCTCCAAGCAAGTGACGAAAATCTCTCTTTTACTAAGGATTCCATCATCACAGTGGTGAATTCACTGATGAGTAAAGAAATCACAGCAGCTAAGTTACAAAATGAAAAAAAACAAGTGAAAACAGAGCTTGAAAACAATTCGATTCCTTCAAAGTATTTAAATGCAGCGAAAGAAATCGGTGAATTTGCGATTATTCCAAACTATGTATTTGACCCAGTGGCAACAGAGAAGAAAAGACAAGAAGCAGCTGATAATATTCAGCCGGTTCAAATTAAGCAAGGGCAAATTTTAGTGGAAGAAGGGGAACTGATCGACCGTGAAGTTTATCGCAAATTAGAGCTGACCGGCCTGTTAAATAGCTCAAATTTGTTTAAGCCTGTAAGCGGTCTTATGATATTGATCGGTCTTTTCTTAGCGGCGATTATTCACACATTAGAAACGAGGAAAAAATCGCTCGTCCATAAGAATAAATCGTTACTGCTTTACTCGCTTATTTTCACCATTATTTTAATCATCATGGAAGTATTCAGTCTCTTCCAAGAAACGAAATACACGACGATAGGCTATGTCGTGCCAGTTGCACTTGGGACGATGCTGATCAAGCTGTTGATCAATGAGCGGTTAGCGATCTTCTCTGGCCTTGTATTTGCCCTTTGCGGCAGTATGATGTTTAATCAAGGAGTAACCGGCGTCTTTAACTATGTCATCTGCGCTTATTATCTCATTAGCGGAATGGCGGGCATTTTGTTTTTGAGAAAACATAATGCGAGATCGAAAATTTTGCAAGCAGGGCTTTTGGTGGCTTTGACGAATGTTCTTGTGGTTTTATCAATCACGCTAATCCAAAATTCCTCTCCATCAGGACTTGAAATCGGTGTGAACCTTATGATGGCGATTGTGTCAGGATTTGCATCAGCTATTTTGGTTATCGGGTTAATGCCTGTCTTTGAAAGCATGTTTGGCATTCTTTCAACAATGAGGCTGATTGAATTATCTAATCCAAATCACCCGCTGCTCAAAAAGATTTTAACAGAGACACCAGGTACATATCATCATAGTGTCATGGTGGCGAATTTAGCGGATGCGGCATGTGAAGCAGTTGGCGCAAACGGGCTTTTAGCAAGGGTCGGCGCTTATTATCATGACATTGGGAAAACGAAAAGACCGCAATACTTTATTGAAAATCAAATGAACATTGATAATCCGCACGACAAGCTTTCCCCTCAGCTGAGTAAAAATATTATTATTGCCCATACGACAGATGGTGCTGATATGCTGAGAGAAAAGAAGTTTCCTGAAGAGCTGATCGATATTGCAGAACAGCACCACGGGAAATCGCTTTTAAAGTTCTTCTACTACAAAGCAAAAGAACGTGATGATCAGGTGACAGAAGAAGAATTTCGTTATCCTGGTCCAAAACCGCAATCAAAAGAAGCGGCGATTATTTCAGTGGCTGACAGCGTTGAAGCTGCGGTTCGTTCGATGCATAACCCAAATCCAGAGCGGATTGAAAAGCTTGTCAAAGGCATTATTTCAGATAAAATGCAGGATGGGCAATTTAGTGAATGTGATCTGACATTTAAAGAATTAAATATTATTAGCCAAACGATTTGTACAACATTAAAGGGGATTTTTCATTCTCGGATTGAATATCCAGATGCCCCGAAGCAGAAGGTGAAGTAAATGACATTGTTAATCGATTTAATAGATGAAACAGGACAAGTATCAAAAGAGCAGCTTGAAGAAGTGGAAAAGCTTCTTCAATTTGCTGCGGATGCCCTTGAGGTAAAAGATCAGGCAGAAGTATCAGTAACGATCGTTTCGAATGAAGAAATTCATCAGATCAACAAAGAATATCGGGGAAAGGACGCGCCAACAGATGTGATCTCCTTTGCACTTGAGGAAGAAGGAGAAGGGGAGATTGAGATTATTGGCGCCGATGACATCCCGCCGGTACTCGGTGACATTATCATTAGTGTTGATCGAACGAAAGAGCAGGCAGAAGAATATGGACATTCCTTTATGAGAGAGCTTGGATTCTTAACGATTCATGGTTTCCTTCATTTACTTGGTTATGATCATATGACAGAGGAAGATGAAAAAGAAATGTTCGCCAAACAGACAAAAATATTGGATGATTATGGCCTTTCGAGATCATCGTAAGAAACGAAAACCGCTTGCCCGTTTTTTTCGGAGTTTTTATTATGCATTTAGAGGAATCTGGCGAACTTTCTTGAATGAACGGAATTTTCGATTTCACACAGTCGCAGCCATCATCGTGGTGATCTGCGGCTTTTGGTTTCACATTGAACCGGTCGAATGGATGATCGTGCTGCTTTTATGCGGGGGGATGTTTGCGCTTGAACTTGTCAACACAGCCATTGAACATACAGTGGATCTTATGACAGAAGAAAAGCACCCGCTTGCAGAAAGAGCAAAGGACGCTGCAGCAGGCGCTGTTTGCGTTTACGCCACGATTTCGGTTATGATTGGGTTGATGATCTTCCTGCCGAAGATCATGCAATAGAACAATATTACTATTTATTAACATTTTTAGAAATGGGCGTGAAAATGTCACGTGAATTATGTAAAATATAAATGTGACAGTGGGTCCATTTCTTCTGAAAGTGGGAACTAGGAATGAACAAACAAGAGTTGATTTCAGAAGCAATCAAAGCAAGAGATTTTGCATATGTACCCTATTCTAAATTTAAAGTTGGTGCAGCATTATTGTCGAATGATGGAAAAGTGTATGGCGGCTGCAACATTGAAAATGCAGCATATGGCATGTGTAATTGTGCGGAAAGAACAGCACTTTTTAAAGCTTATTCAGAAGGCATCACATCTTTTCAAATGCTTGCAGTAGTGGCTGATACAGATCGACCTGTTTCACCGTGCGGCGCATGCAGACAGGTCATTTCAGAACTCTGTGCACCAGATATGCCAGTGATCCTAACAAACTTAAAAGGACATATATACGAAACAACAGTAAACGAACTATTGCCAGGCGCATTTTCACCGGAGGATTTAAATGACTAACGAAAGCTTCAAATCAGGATTCGTATCAATTATTGGAAGACCAAATGTAGGAAAATCAACCTTTCTGAATCGTGTCATTGGACAAAAAATTGCCATTATGAGTGATAAGCCCCAAACGACGCGAAATAAAGTTCAAGGTGTCTTGACAACTAACACGTCACAAACGATTTTTATCGATACACCAGGAATTCATAAACCTAAGCATAAGCTAGGTGATTTTATGATGAGGGTGGCTCAAAATACACTGAAGGAAGTCGACCTGATCTTGTTTATGATCAACGCAAAGGAAGGCTATGGCAAAGGTGATGAATTTATCATTGAACGACTAAAGCAAACATCTACACCGGTGTTCCTTGTCATCAATAAAATTGACCAAATTCACCCAGATGAACTGTTCCTTTTAATTGATGAATACCGCACACGTTATCCGTTTAAGGAAATTGTGCCAATTTCAGCACTTGAAGGCAACAACATTGACACGCTTCTTCAGCAAATTGAAGGTTACCTTCCAGAGGGCCCTCAATTTTATCCTGCAGATCAAGTAACAGATCATCCAGAGCGGTTTATTATTTCTGAATTAATTCGTGAAAAAGTGCTGCATTTAACGAGAGAAGAGATTCCTCACAGTATTGCAGTTGCGATCGAATCTATTAAACCAGATGAAAATGGCAAGATCCATGTTGCGGCGACGATTGTCGTCGAACGTGATTCACAAAAAGGGATCGTCATTGGTAAACGAGGCAGTTTATTAAAAGAAGTGGGACAAAAAGCGCGCAGAGATATTGAAGCACTTCTAGGCTCAAAAGTATACCTAGAGCTTTGGGTGAAAGTTCAGAAGGACTGGCGTAATAAATCCACTCACCTGCGTGACTTTGGATTTAGAGAAGACGAATATTAAAAATCGCTGCATCAGTTGTCAAGAAATCTGACAATGGTGCGGTTCGATTAGTAAAAATTGTTTATCATGAAATGGAGGTCGTCTGGTCAAGATAAAATTAATATGTTGGATGTAGCGTTGCTGCTTCTAATAAAGAAAGGTGGGGTTTTTATGTTGAATTTTACATGGAACGTATTTTCACAAACAGGAAGCGTTGACACGTATCTGCTTTTCAAAGAGTTAGAAAAGGAGAACCTGGAAAGACCCGATGGACTTGAAGAAGAGATAGCACGATTTGATTTTCCAATCTTATAATTCTTGACCCCCTCCAACGCTCGGAGTGTAGACAAATGCTCATTAAAAGTGAAGGAATCGTCCTTAGAACAACAGATTATGGCGAAACAAACAAAATTGTCACGCTGCTCACTAGAGAGCATGGGAAAATTGGTGTGATGGCAAGAGGCGCTAAAAAATCAAACAGCCGCCTGTCAGCCATAAGCCAGCCGTTTTTATACGGAACCTTCCTCATCCAATCATCAACAGGACTTGGAACGCTCCAGCAAGGTGAAATGATCGAAAGCATGCGGGCTATTCGGGAAGATTTATTTCTGACCGCATATGCCGCATATATGACTGAATTACTTGATAAAGGAACAGAAGAAAAAAGGCCAAACCCTTATTTGTTTGAGCTCCTTCTTCAATCTTTACGTCATCTCAATGAAGGCACAGATGCTGATATTATTTTATTTATTGTAGAGGTCAAAATGTTATCAGTGATGGGGATGAAGCCCGAACTGGATCAATGTGTGCACTGCGGTCAAAAAGAAGGGCAGTTCCATTTCTCGATTAGAGATAACGGATTTATTTGCCAAAATTGCTTTTCTAAAGATCCATATAAACTGCCCTTATCCCCAGCAGCTGCAAGACTGCTTCGTTTGTTTCATTATTTTGATTTATCAAGGCTTGGTCAGGTTGACGTGAAACCGCAGACTAAACAAGAAATTCGCCAAGTACTGGATCACTACTATGACGAATATTCAGGCCTTTATTTAAAATCAAAAAAATTCATGAATCAGATGGAATCGATGAAAAAGCTAATGGGTGACGAAAACAAAAGTTGACATCTCCCATGACTTTTTGTAAGATCATCTAAGATAAAATATGTTGCATTGACAGAAAGAAGTACTTACGTATAATCCATAAAAGCGACCTTAGGGCGGTGTAAGCTAAGGATGGGAGGCGTAACGAAAGGCATTCTTGAGCAACGTAAAACAAAGCGGCTGGGTGCTACGACACCAGCAAATAGGGTGGAACCGCGGGAAAAACTCTCGTCCCTATGTTTGCAAGGAACCTTGTGAGCATAGAGACGGGAGTTTTTGTGTTCTCTTATGAGGTTCTAGTCCCCACCCGCCATACATAGCGGATGGTGTAGAAAAAGATGGAGGTGCGATCATTGAATATTCAAGACATGATTTTGACGTTGCAAAAGCATTGGTCAAATGAAGGCTGCGTCTTAATGCAGGCGTATGACACAGAAAAAGGTGCTGGAACGATGAGTCCATATACGTTCCTCAGAAGCATCGGACCAGAGCCGTGGAAGGTAGCGTATGTAGAGCCTTCTAGACGCCCGGCTGATGGTAGATATGGAGAAAACCCAAATAGATTGTATCAGCATCATCAATTTCAAGTGATCATTAAGCCATCACCTGATAATATTCAAGAACTATATCTTGAATCATTAAAGGCACTTGGCATTGACCCGTTGAAACATGATATTCGTTTTGTTGAAGACAACTGGGAAAATCCATCTCTTGGCTGTGCAGGACTTGGCTGGGAAGTATGGCTTGATGGCATGGAAATTACGCAATTTACGTATTTCCAGCAAGTCGGCGGCTTAGAATGTAAGCCAGTTTCTGTTGAAATCACATACGGTATTGAACGTCTTGCCTCTTACATCCAAGACAAAGAAAATGTCTTTGACCTTGAATGGACAGACGGATTTACTGTAAGAGATTTATTCTTAATGGCTGAATATGAGCACTCTGTTTATACATTTGAAACATCTAATACTGACATGCTGTTCGATTTATTTACAACCTATGAGAAAGAAGCGCATAGCCAAATGGACAAAGGACTTGTTCACCCGGCATACGATTATGTACTCAAATGTTCTCATACGTTTAACCTGCTTGACGCAAAGGGCGCTATATCTGTCACTGAGCGAACTGGCTATATTGGAAGAGTACGTCAGTTAGCGCGAAAAGTGGCTAAAACGTATTACGAAGAGCGAGAAAAACTTGGATTCCCTATGTTAAAAGAGGAGGCGGCTTCTCATGAATAAACAAGATGTATTACTTGAAATCGGCTTAGAAGAGATGCCGGCTCGTTTCATGCCAGAGAGCACTAAGCAGCTAGGTGAGAAAGTAAAAGCTTGGTTTGAAACGCAAAATATTTCATTTGAAGATGTTGTTTTATTCAATTCACCAAGACGTCTTGCTGTGCTTGTCAAAGGTGTCGCAGAAAAACAAGAAGACATCAAAGAAGAAGCAAAAGGCCCAGCTAAAAAGATTGCTCAAGACGCTGAAGGCAATTGGACAAAAGCGGCTGAAGGCTTTGCCCGTGGACAAGGCGCTTCAACAGATGATCTTTATTTCAAAGAGATCAAAGGTGTGGATTATGTCCATGTCCAAAAGTTCCAAGAAGGAAAGCAAGTCAAAAACCTTCTCCCAGCGCTAGGTGAGATTGCCGCTTCATTAAGCTTTCCAAAGAACATGAGATGGGGAAGCAAAGATTTACGCTATATCCGTCCGATTAAATGGATTGTTTGCTTATTTGGTCAAGAGATCGTTCCTGTTGAAATTGCAGGCGTGAAAAGCGGCCGGGAGACAAGAGGACATCGCTTCCTCGGTAAGACAGCCAGCATTGACTCACCTGCTTCTTATGAGCAAACATTACACGATCAATTTGTTATTGCAGATTCAGATAAAAGAAAGCAATGGATTACTGAGCAGCTAAATGCTCTTTCTTCAGAAAAAGGCTGGGTTATTCCAGTTGATCCTGAGCTTCTAGAAGAAGTCAACGATCTTGTTGAATACCCAACAGTGTTGTTTGGCTCCTTTGAAGAAGAGTTCCTTGCATTGCCAGAAGAAGTATTGGTCACGACAATGAAAGAGCATCAGCGCTATTTCCCTGTGAAAAATGAGCAAGGGGAATTGCTGCCTCATTTTATTACAGTCAGAAACGGAAACAGCGAGGCGCTGGAAAATGTCGCAAGAGGAAACGAAAAAGTACTTCGTGCGCGTTTATCAGACGCTGCCTTCTTCTATAAAGAAGACGAAAAACTAGTCATTGAAGACAATATTAAAAAGCTTGATAAGGTTGTATTCCATGAGAAGCTTGGAACAATTGGTGACAAACTGAAGAGAGTGACAGACATTGCGACCCGCCTAGCAGCGCATGTTGGTGCAGATGACGAAACAACAAAACGTGTCGCAAGAGCAGCAAGCATTTCTAAGTTTGACCTTGTGACTCAAATGGTCTATGAATTCCCAGAATTACAAGGAATCATGGGTGAGAAATATGCAAAAGCACTTGGCGAACACGAAGAAGTCGCAAAGAGCATAAACGAACACTACATGCCGCGTTTTGCCGGTGACAAGGCGCCTTCGACTCTGATTGGTGCGATTGTCGCAGTAGCAGATAAACTAGATTCTATTTGTTCATTCTTTTCAATTGATGTTATTCCAACGGGTTCTCAAGATCCTTATGGACTCAGAAGACAAGCGAGCGGTATCGTTCAAATCCTGCTCGACCGTCATTGGAACGTTACATTTAAAGAGCTGTTAGCACTTGCTCAAGTAGAGACACAACATGAAGCTGCTCTGATTGAATTTTTGACGCAGCGTTTAAAATATGTCCTCCAAGCAGAGCATATCCGTCATGATGTGGTCGATGCAGTGCTTGATGTTGAAAATATTGAGCCTTATGCGGTCGTGAAAAAAGCAGCTGTTCTTGAAGAGAGCGTGAAACAAGAAAGCTTCAAAGAAACGGCTGAGGCTCTTGGCCGCGTCATTTCAATCAGTAAAAAAGGGAAAGATACAGAGATTCAGCCTGCACTGTTTGAAAATGAGTACGAACAAAAGCTATTTGAGGCGTATCAGCAAGTAGAGAAAGCTGTTAAGGAACATGTGGCAGCAGGACAATACAACTCAGCACTTAAGGCGTTAGATACCTTAAAAGCGCCGATTGTTCATTATTTCGATCACACAATGGTTCATGCGGATGATGAAAAACTGAAGCAAAATCGTTTGGCGCAGATGGTCAAACTAGCCAAAGTCATTCAATCATTTGCGAATATGAACAATTTAATAGTAAAATAAATACCTAAGAACGGTTGCCTTTTGAGAAGGGCAATCGTTTTTTACTCATTTAATTCACGGTTTTTGAGTGGATTTTTGTTTCATTCGGACAAAGATGCGCTATAATATGATGAGTTATGAAAATGATATACATAAAGTAAAGATTCGCTCTCTCTATTTAAAGGTGGTGAGTACAATCGAGTTAAATAAACGGCAAGAGCAGATTTTACAGATTGTCAAAGAGAATGGCCCGATCACTGGAGAGCATATCGCCGATCGGCTGAACTTAACAAGGGCTACCCTCAGACCGGATCTAGCCATTTTAACAATGTCTGGCTTTTTAGAAGCAAGACCAAGGGTCGGCTACTTTTTTACAGGAAAAACAGGCACGCAGCTTCTGGCAGATAAGCTGAAAAAACTTCAAGTGAAAGATTTTCAATCCATTCCAGTGGTGATACATGAGAATGTTTCGGTTTATGATGCGATTTGTACGATGTTTTTAGAGGATGTGGGCACATTATTCGTTGTGGACGATCACTCTATTTTAACAGGCGTGTTATCAAGAAAAGACCTCCTTCGAGCAAGTATTGGAAAACAAGAGCTTCCATCTATACCTGTCCATATTATTATGACAAGAATGCCGAACATCACCGTTTGCCGCAAGGAAGATTTCATTATGGATGTGGCCAAGCACTTGATTGAAAAGCAAATAGACGCACTTCCTGTCATAAAAGATACGGATAAAGGCTTTGAAGTTGTCGGCAGAATTACGAAAACAAACATGACGAAATTACTTGTTAGCTTATCGGAGAATGAAATTATCTAATTACAGAAGACTGCGAGGGGATGTTATGAGTAATCGCGTAATTTTTGTTGTATCAGATTCAGTAGGAGAAACGGCAGAGCTCGTGGTCAAAGCGGCACTTAGCCAATTTGATGGCGGTTCATCAGACCATTCAAATATTAGAAGAATCCCATATGTTGAGGATATTGGTACGATTAAAGAAGTTATTTCACTGGCGAAAGCAGATAACGGAATCGTCTGCTTTACTCTTGTTGTGCCAGAAATGCGTCAATTCTTAATAGAAGAGGCAGAAGCAAACGGAGTCGTTTACTATGACATCATCGGTCCACTTATTGATAAAATGGAGACCGCATATGGAAATGAAGCGAAACATGAGCCGGGTCGTGTACGTCAATTAGATGAGGACTATTTTAAAAAGGTAGAAGCCATTGAGTTCGCTGTAAAGTATGATGATGGCAGAGATCCAAGAGGCATTCTAAAGGCTGATATTGTGCTCATTGGTGTATCACGCACGTCGAAGACACCACTTTCTCAATATTTGGCGCATAAGCGGCTGAAGGTAGCGAACGTTCCGATTGTTCCTGAAGTTGACCCGCCAGAGGAGTTATTTTCAGTTGATCCAAAGAAATGCATTGGCCTGAAAATTAGTCCAGACAAACTCAATCATATTCGTAAAGAACGTTTAAAATCTCTAGGTTTAAATGATCGAGCAATTTACGCGAACATCGAGCGGATTAAAGAGGAACTAAAGTATTTTGAAAAAGTGGTGGACCGAATTAACTGTCAAGTTGTCGATGTATCGAATAAAGCAGTTGAGGAAACGGCAAATGTCATTCATCAAATGCTGACCAAAAGAGGTTCCGAATAAACTCAGGATGCTCCTCCTGGGTTTTTCCTATGGTGGGAAACGGGTAAACAAAAACAATAGCATATTTGCTGCATTTGTATTATAATAAAAAATTGTGATAAAATGATTGATTTTAGGTTTAAGTTAAGTCAAGAACGAATAAACTAATATTGGCAGAAGTCAAGTGATTCTGAACATAACTTTTCGACAAAATGAGTTTTACTGTTGATTGCTTTATGGGGGAAAAGTATGGTCTTTTTGCTTCTCTAAAGCAGGAATAAGGTGGAGGGATGGAGAATTAGTCACCTGAATGAACGTAAAAGAGAGAGGACGATTTATGTCGATGCAGATGCTTGTCCTGTAAAAGACGAAATCCTTTCTGTCGCATCTCAATTTCAAGTACCTGTGACTTTCATTGCTTCATATGAGCATTTTCAAACCAAAAGATCACCACTTGAAGATTGGCGGTTTGTAGATACACATAAGGAAGCAGCGGATTTAGTTATTGCGAACTCAGTTGCCGCACATGATATTGTCGTCACGCAAGACATTGGTCTTGCCTCCTTACTGCTTCCAAGGCATGTCATTGTTCTGTCTGAAAGAGGACGGATGTACACAAACGAAACAATTGATTTTGATTTGGAACGCAGGCATGTTTCCAGCAAACAGCGAAGAAAAGGTGTATACGGAAAAGGTCCCAAAAAGCTTTTAGAAGAGGATAAAAAGCGATTTATTGCACAACTACAAAAAATCCTGTCGAATCATGAAGGATTTTTGAATTAAAAGGCGAATAATGTACGACGGAGTGTAATTAGGATGAGCAAACGTATACCAGATGAACTTTTGGAGCAGATCCAAAAAAACGCAGACATTGTCGAAGTGATTGGAGAATACGTACAGCTTAGAAAGCAAGGTCGAAATTACTTCGGTCTTTGTCCATTCCATGGTGAAAATACTCCTTCATTCTCTGTTTCAGCAGATAAGCAAATCTTCCATTGTTTTGGCTGTGGTGCTGGAGGTAATGTGTTTTCGTTCCTCAGACAAATGGAAGGCTACTCATTTATTGAAGCCGTTTCACATGTTGCTGATAAGTACCATATTGATTTGCCTGATCATGTAGCGAATGCTCAGATCAGTTCCTCTCAGCAAGAGGATACAGCAAATCATAAAATGATTGAGGCACATGAGCTTCTTAAGAAATTTTACCACCATTTGCTGGTAAATACAAAGGAAGGTCAAAACGCACTCGATTATTTACGGTCCAGAGGCTTTACGGATGAAACAATTGCCAAGTTTGAGATCGGGTATGCTCTTGACTCTTGGGATTTCATGACCAAGTTTTTAGAAAAACGAGGGTTTGATCCTGTGATGATGGAGAAGGCTGGTCTTTTGATCCAACGTGAAAACGGCACAGGTTTTTTTGATCGTTTTAGGGATCGTGTCATGTTTCCAATTCATGATCATCACGGGACGGTCGTCGCTTTTTCTGGAAGATCACTTGGTAATCAGCAGCCTAAGTATATGAATAGTCCTGAAACGCCACTTTTTCATAAAAGTAAGCTGCTCTATCACTTTCATGACGCGCGTATGCATATTAGAAAACGCGAACGGGCGGTCCTTTTTGAAGGATTTGCTGACGTCATATCAGCTGTCACATCTGGTGTTGGCGAAAGTGTTGCAACAATGGGTACGTCTTTAACAGAAGAGCACGTAAAACTTCTCAGGCGGAACGTAGAAGAGATCATCCTATGTTATGACTCTGACACGGCCGGATATGAAGCGACCATGAAAGCGTCAGATTTGCTTGGAAAAAGGGGATGTAAAGTTCGCGTTGCCATGATACCAGATGGACTCGATCCAGATGATTACATTCGTAAATATGGTGGCGAGAAATTTAGGAATGACATCATAGATGCAAGTGTGACATTAATGACATTTAAGATGAATTTTTTCCGAAGAGGAAAGAATTTATCAGACGAAGGAGACCGTCTTGCTTATATGAAGCAAGTTCTCCGAGAAATCAGCCGGTTAAACGGCTCCTTGGAACAAGAGATTTACATGAAACAGCTTGCTGGAGAGTTTTCGATCTCACTTGACTCATTAAAGGAACAACTGGAGCTGTTTGAAAAGCAGCAGCGGCAAGAAGCCAAAAGCACGCAAGAAGAAAGCGGGCTTGAAAAACGGCGTGCACATCTGTCAACACAGGTGAGAAGAAAGCGTCTACGTCCGGCATATGAAAACGCAGAGAGAATGCTGCTTGCTCATATGTTAAAAAGCGATGACGTGATCCGCAAAGTGCTTGACAGAGTAGGGATTGAATTTAATATAGATACGCACAGGGCGCTGGCAACGTACATTTATGCATTGTATGAAGAAGGCAAAGAACCGACGCCGCAGCACCTGATGAACCGTTTGGAAGATGATGTCATGAATCAGCTTCTGACGGATATATTAATGATTCAAGTTGGAGACGAACTAAGTGAAGCTGAATTAAGTGATTATGTAAAAAAAGTGTTGAATCATCGGAATTGGTCAATGATAAAGGAAAAAGAACTAGAACGTGCAGAGGCGGAGAGGCAAAAAGATTTCTTCAAAGCGGCAACACTTGCAAAAGAAATTGTTCAGTTGAACCGTTCGCTGAAGTAATACGTCTAATATTTATGACAAGACTTACGGCTGGCAATGAATCCTTTAGGGGAGGAGCATAAGACCGCAAGCATCTTGCCTTCATCATTATTTATTTTATTCCTATTTGCTCATCTGTTTGATAGAGAGAGAAAAGCAGAGCGGAAGCAAATCGCAAGTTACTTTAGAATTCGTTGCAAGCTTTGGAAGGAGGGATCCATAATGGCTGATAAACAAGCCCACGAAACCGAAACTGAATTAACCTTTGAACAGGTGAGAGATAAGCTCACTGAAACGGGTAAAAAACGGGGCGTTTTAACATACGAAGAAATTGCAGAGCGTATGTCTAGCTTTGAAATTGAATCAGACCAAATGGATGAATACTATGAATACTTAGGCGAACAGGGTGTAGAGCTCATCAGTGAAAATGAAGAGACAGAAGACCCAAATGTTCAGCAGCTGGCTAAAGCAGAAGAGGAATTTGACCTGAATGATTTAAGCGTACCACCAGGTGTCAAAATTAATGATCCTGTTCGTATGTACTTAAAAGAAATCGGACGCGTCAATTTGTTATCTGCTAAAGAAGAAATTACGTATGCTCAAAAGATCGAAGAAGGCGATGAGGAATCAAAAAGAAGATTAGCGGAAGCGAACCTTCGTCTTGTTGTCAGTATTGCAAAACGTTACGTTGGTCGTGGTATGCTGTTCCTTGACTTGATCCAAGAAGGAAACATGGGGCTCATGAAGGCAGTTGAGAAGTTTGATTACCGCAAAGGATACAAATTCTCAACATATGCGACTTGGTGGATTAGACAGGCGATCACGCGTGCCATTGCTGATCAGGCGAGAACGATCCGTATTCCAGTTCATATGGTGGAAACCATTAATAAATTGATCCGTGTTCAAAGACAGCTTCTGCAAGATCTAGGCAGAGAACCAACGCCAGAGGAAATTGCTGAAGACATGGATTTAACACCAGAAAAGGTAAGAGAAATTCTTAAAATTGCACAAGAGCCTGTATCTTTAGAAACACCTATTGGTGAAGAAGATGACTCGCATCTTGGTGATTTTATTGAAGACCAAGAGGCGACATCTCCATCTGACCATGCTGCATATGAGTTGTTAAAAGAGCAGCTTGAAGATGTATTAGACACGCTAACGGACCGTGAAGAAAATGTGCTGAGACTACGTTTCGGACTAGATGACGGAAGAACACGTACATTAGAAGAGGTTGGTAAGGTGTTTGGCGTAACAAGAGAGCGTATCCGCCAAATTGAAGCTAAAGCTCTTCGTAAATTAAGACACCCAAGCAGAAGTAAACGATTAAAAGACTTCTTAGAATAGAAACCGGACGGATCTTGAAAGAGATCCGTTCTTTCTTCATCAAAAATGAAAACGCTTTTTTCAATCTGATTATATTTTACTGAATAACAAATGAATTTGCAACGTTCTTAGAGAAAAGATGTATAAAAAATACATCAAAATGTGCTGAAGGCTTCATTTCTCATCTTGATTCATTTTTGTCTAATCTGTGAACTTGACCAAAGTTTTATATCATAATTCGTTTACTTTTTGTAAAATTAAAGTAGAATTAGAATTGTTTGCATAGTCTCAAAGGGGTTTTTCACAAAGGGGAGGATGAAAGAAATGAAACGGAATCCACTTATACCATTTTTATTGATTGCCATTTTAGGTATTGGACTCACTTTTTTCTTATCAATGAAGGGGCTGAAAGATGAAGAAAAAATTGCCTCTGGTGGCGAAGAGCAAAAGCAAGAAGAGACAGCAAATGCGACGCCGGAAGAATTGTATAAGCAGAACTGTTTGAGCTGTCACGGGGAAAACTATGAAGGCGGAGCAGGACCTGCATTAAAAGGTGTTGGCGATAAGCTTGAAGTGGCAGACATCAAGAAGAAAATTCAAGAAGGCGGAAACGGGATGCCAGGCGGGCTGATTCCGAATGAAAAGCTAGATGAGATGTCGGAATGGGTATCCAAAATTAAATAATGTTACGCAAAAAGCTCTTTTTGATAAGAAGAGCTTTTTTCATTTGAAAACGACTTTTAAAAAGTCCATAATTTATATAAGATAGACAAGGGATGAACATTAAAGAAAAGTAGTGATACGTATGAATGAAATGAATTTATCGAAACGATTAAAAAGAGTGGCAGACTTTTTACCAAATGAGGCTGTCTTTGCTGATATCGGCTCAGATCATGCCTATTTGCCATGCTATGCGATATTACATCAAAAAGCAGTAAAAGCCATTGCTGGTGAAATTACAGATGGACCGCTCCAATCTGCGAAGCAGCAAGTACATAGACTTGAATTAGATGAACAGATCTCGGTCAGAAAAGGAAATGGCCTTGAAGTTATTGAAAAAGGCGAGGTGACTGCTGTAACGATTGCAGGTATGGGCGGGGCACTCATCGCAAGCATTCTAAATGAAGGCAAGCATAAGCTCTCAGGAAACGAGCGGCTCATTCTTCAGCCTAATATCCATGCTCACCATATTCGTTTATGGCTGTATCAAGAGGGGTATAAACTGATGGATGAAGTGATTTTAGAAGAGGATGGCAAAATATACGAAATCATCATCGCAGAAAAAGGCGATAAAGATAAAGCCTATGAAGGCATGTCAGTTGAAGCGGGCATGCTAGTTGGCCCGTTTCTTGCCAAAGAGCAAAATGACGTCTTCCGGCGCAAGTGGATGCAAGAGCTTCACCATATGGAGAAAATAGAAGGTCAAATTCAAGGAGCAGCTCCGACAGAAGAAAACAAGGAGCGCCAGAAAGAGCTGAAAGCGAAAATAAAGATTCTAAAGGAGGTTTTGACTGTTGGCTAAAACAGTAAACGGGCATGAAATCATCCAATTGTTTGAACAATTTTCACCAAAGGCATATGCTATGGAAGGTGATAAAATTGGGCTCCAGATTGGGACATTAAATAAAAAAGTAACCAATGTCATGATCACCTTGGATGTATTGGAGAACGTGGTAGATGAGGCGATCGAGCGACATGTGGATCTCATTATTGCCCATCATCCTCCAATTTTCCGTCCTTTAAAAAATGTAGCGACAGATCAGCCAGCTGGACGAATCATTGAAAAGTGCATGAAACATGATATTGCGGTATATGTGGCACATACGAATTTAGACGTAGCAGATGGAGGAGTCAATGACTTGCTTGCTAATGCATTAGAGCTGAAGGAAACAAGTGTGTTAATTCCGACATATGAAGATCAAATCAAGCAGCTTGCACTTTATGTCCCAGAGGAATTTGAAGAGGCCATCAGAACGGCTTTAGGAAATGCGGGAGCTGGTCATATTGGCAACTACAGTCATTGTGCTTTTTCAAATGAAGGGACAGGCAGCTTTCTACCATCAGAAGAAGCCGCGCCATTTATTGGAGAGTCGGGTAAGCTGGAGTTTGTGAAAGAAGTGCGGATTGAAACCATTTTTCCAGCAAGTATTGAAAAACAAGTGATTCGTGAAATGATCAAAGCACATCCTTATGAAGAAGTGGCCTATAGTGTACATACGACAGATCTTCCTCCTATTCAAAAAGGTCTCGGCCGTATTGGAGAGTTAAGAGAGCCTATGACACTTGGAGACTTTACACAGTTTGTGAAAACAAAGCTAGATGTGAATGGGGCTCGTTTTGTAGGAGATCAGGAAGCGGTTGTGAAAAAGGTAGCTGTGCTTGGCGGAGACGGAAATAAATACATCCATCAAGCGAAAAGAATGGGTGCTGATGTGTATGTGACAGGAGACCTTTATTTCCATGTCGCCCACGATGCAATGATGCTTGGACTGAACGTAGTGGACCCAGGTCATTACGCTGAAAAGATTATGAAAGAGGGCGTGAAGGCGAAACTTCAATCGCTTTGTACTGATAAAAAGTATGATGTACAGCTCTTTGTGTCAGAAGCAAACACAAACCCATTTCAGTTTATGTAAACAAGAAAACGTCAGAGCACAGCAGCTCTGACGTTTTCTTATTTCTTCGTTTTTACGCGAGGTAATATTTTCGAAAGAGGAACAGCATGTTCAACCTTCCAAGTCGATTCATCGTCCGGTTCATAGTTTTCTAAGAAGCGAATGACTTCTTTTGTAATAGGTGTTGGTGTTGAAGCGCCAGCAGTCACGGCGACGGTTTTTACGCCTTGCAGCCATTCCAGCTTGAGCTCACTGAGGTCACCAATACGATAAGCCTGTGTTCCTGCAATCTCCATTGACACTTGTGCTAGACGGTTGGAGTTATTACTTTTCGGATCGCCAACAACAATGGTTAGATCAGCTTGACCTGCTTGCTGTGAAACGGCTTCCTGACGCACCTGTGTCGCAAGACAAATTTCTTGATGGTATTCGACGTGCGGATATTTCTCCTTAATGAGCTCCATCAAATCATAGACATCCCACTGTGACATCGTCGTCTGATTGGTAATGAGCAGCCTACCTGACGTTAAATCCAGCGCCTCAATGTCGGCTTCTGTTTCAACAAGATGCACTTTGTCTGGTGCAACTCCGACAGCTCCTTCTGGCTCAGGGTGACCTTTTTTTCCAATATAAATAATGTCATAACCATCGGCAGTTTTTTCTGAAATTAGTTCATGTGTTTTCGTTACATCTGGACAGGTCGCATCAATGGCTACAAGACCTTTTTCTTCTGCGATTTGGCGAACCTCGGGAGAAACGCCGTGAGCGGTGAAAATCACCGTTCCGCTTTCAACCTGCTTTAAAATGTCCAAGCGGTTTGGTCCGTCCAGTGTGTAGATCCCATCCTCTTCAAAGGCATCTGTTACATGTTTGTTATGCACAATCATACCTAATATATAAATTGGGCGTGGCAAGTTTTTATCCAGTGCGGCATTTTTAGCAATGACCATTGCATCCACAACGCCATAGCAATAGCCACGCGGCGATATTTTAATCACATTCATTTATTCGTCCTCCTGTAGGGAAGTGCTGCTAGAGAAGAACAATATAAAAAGCCGTAAAAAACGGCTTTTTATCATTCTCTTCCTCCCATTATAGCCAAAGTAAGCGCATATATCAAAGATTGTTATACATGGTAACCACTTTGCCTTTCAAAGATCACTAGACATATAGTTTTGGAACAGAACTGCCAGCTCTTTTTTGCGGCTTTTCTTTAGGAGCAGGTGATGTGTGTGCCGCAGTTTTTTTCACAAGAATGTCCTCTGGTTCTTCATTTTCTTTTATTTCCTCTGCCTCATCAACTGGTGCTGTTTGTTCATTCGTCACTTCTGTTTCCTCGCCGAGCTCTTTTGGTTCTGCGTCTGTATCGTTTGCGTTCGTTTCATCATCATCTGCACTACCAAGCTGGCTGTACAGCTTAATCATCGCAGGCAGATTTCTCACTAAAGGGCCGTATTGCTGAATCATTGGCGTGAATTGCTGCGCCATTCCGAGCACTTTTTGAACATTCCCTAACATGCTTGAGAGGGTCGCAGGATTTGTGAAGCTCTGGATTCCTTGTAATCCCGCACCACCTCCAGAGATCCCTGCTCCCCCGGCTCCAGGAAGGAATTTAGCGAGCATGCCCTTAATGCCGGCTCCACCGCCCAGTGCACGGCTCTCACCCCCTGGAATACCGCCCATCCCGCGTAAACCACCGCCCTGTACAGACGGGGAGCGAGGCATCATTTGTTGAAATTGATTCCCTTGCCCTTGAAAAGGCTGTTCGATAGGAGCCTGCTGTCTCCTTTGAAAAATCCCGGGCTGTCCGCCATTTCCAAGGTGCCGGCGTGAGGGACGATGCGGCTGAAAATCGCCCATAGGCCTTTGCCCTAACATACTTGTACCTCCCTTACTGCATTCTCTTTCTCTTCATAGGTTATGCAAGGAAGCATCAATTGGTTTCCTGTAAGAAAAGCGGACATGGTTTTTTTGTTGAAAATCAGCTATAATGAGGAGATGAGCAAAAAGGCATTGCCTTAAGGAGTGAAAACATGAAAGAAACGAAATTTACGACATATGAATTAAAGCCATTTATTATAGATGCTATTCATGAACTGGGCTTTTATGAGCCAACTGATATTCAAAAAAGAATCATCCCTGCTGTTTTAAAAGGTGAAAGCGTCATTGGCCAATCACAAACAGGAACAGGAAAAACCCATGCGTACTTATTGCCGCTTATTCATTCAATCGATCCAGGCAAAGAGCAAGTACAAGTGGTGATTACTGCACCAACACGAGAATTAGCCAATCAAATTTTCAAAGAAGCTCAAACGATCTTAAAGAATACTTCTCCAGAAGAAGACATTAAAGCAAAGCTTTACATTGGCGGAACGGACAAGCAGAAATCCATTCAAAAGCTAAAGAACCAGCCGCATTTGGTTGTCGGTACACCTGGACGTATTGCTGATCTCATTCATGAGCAAGCGCTGAATGTATACAAAGCGACTTCTCTTGTTATTGATGAAGCGGATTTAATGCTGGATATGGGATTTTTAGAAGATGTGGACCGTATTGGTGCACAAATGCCAGAAAAGCTGCAAATGCTTGTGTTCTCAGCAACCATTCCGGAAAAACTAAAGCCTTTCCTTAAAAAATATATGGACAATCCAAAGTATGCCCATGTTGAACCAAAACGTATTACTGCTGAAAACATTCAGCATATTTTAGTCCCGTCTAAACAGCGTGACAAATTAAAATTACTGCATGAGATGGTGACAAATGTACAGCCTTATTTAGGAATCATCTTTGCTAATACAAAATCAACTGTCGATGAAATTGCTTCATTCCTTCAAGAAAAAGGAATGAAAATTGGTGTGCTTCATGGCGGATTAACACCGCGCGAACGTAAAAAAGTCATGAAACAAATTGAAGATTTGGAATTCACCTATATTGTGGCATCTGATCTTGCAGCCCGCGGGATTGACATTAAGGGCATCAGCCACGTGATCAACTATGAACTTCCATCTGATCTTGATTTCTATGTTCACCGTGTTGGAAGAACAGCTCGAGCGGGCTCTTCTGGAATTGCGATGACCATTTATGACCTCGCTGATGAGGATGCACTTGTTCAGATTGAGAAAATGGGCGTTGTATTTGAGAACAAAACCATTGTTCATGGAGAATGGCGAGATGCGGATGACCGTCTGAAGCGTCAAAGACGTAAAAAAGCACCAAATGAAATTGAAGAAAAAGCGAAGCGTCTTGTGAAAAAACCGAAAGCCGTCAAACCTGGATATAAAAAGAAAATGACACGTGAGATGGATAAAATCAAAAAACAAGAACGTAGAAAGTCAAAGCGTAACGGAAAGTAGGGGGAAACATTGTTGAAGATTGGATCACATGTATCCATGAGCGGAAAACATATGCTTCTTGCAGCGAGTCAAGAAGCTGCCTCTTATGGTTCGAATACTTTTATGATTTATACAGGTGCACCGCAAAATACACGCCGCAAAAAAATTGAAGACCTTAATATTGAAGCTGGACAAGCGCATATGAAAGAGCATGGCATGACAGATATCGTCGTTCATGCACCGTATATTATCAATATTGGGAACACAGTCAATCCAGCGACATTCGAGCTTGGAGTGGACTTCCTTCGCTCAGAAATAGAGCGTACGGAAGCACTTGGCGCAAAACAAATTGTTCTCCATCCAGGTGCGCATGTCGGAGCAGGGACAGAAGCGGGCATTCAAAAAATCATCGAAGGTTTAAACGAAGTCATTGTGAAAGGGCAAGAGGTTCAAATTGCACTTGAAACAATGGCAGGCAAAGGCTCAGAGTGCGGAAGAAGCTTTGAAGAGCTTGCCCAAATTATCGACGGTGTGACACATAACGAAGCACTTTCTGTCTGCTTTGATACGTGTCACACACACGATGCTGGTTACCCGATTGTGAGTGACTTTGACGGTGTGTTAGAAGAATTTGATCGAATCGTCGGCATTGATCGAATCAAAGTACTTCATATTAATGACAGTAAAAACGTACAAGGCGCAAGAAAAGACCGACATGAAAATATCGGTTTTGGTGAAATTGGCTTCGATGCATTGAATTATATCGTGCATCATCCGCAGCTTCAAGATGTGCCGAAAATTCTAGAAACGCCTTATGTAGGTGAAGATAAAAAGAACAAAAAACCACCTTACAAATTTGAAATTGCGATGCTGAAAGAAAAGCAGTTTGATGAAGGCTTACGAGAAAAAATTACGGATCAGTAAAAAAACATGCAATGTGATGAGGTGCCGCTAAATGCGGCCCTTTTTTGCCTAATTTGTAAATTGGTTAAACAGATCATTGACAGTCTGTGCTGTCTGTTTAGAAGTAATCGCTTCCACCTGCTTAAGAAGCCGACTTCGCTCTGCATCATTAAAAATATTGACGTTTTTCCCATTCATGAGTTTGGCGACTTCAGCAGCCTGAGTTGATGTTAAGCTGACCCCGTACTGTTTCGCATACCTTAACAAATCATTTGCTGTGATCTGATTGAGGCGTTGCAGTACAATTTTTTGAATTAAAATCAATGTCATTCCTCCCCTCTGTAACAATGTATGGGCGAAAACGGAAAATGTGCAAAAAATTTTATTTTACTCTGTGAAATGATAAAATAGTAAAGTGAATAAAATGTTCATTGAAAATTTAACAAGTGTAGAAGGGAGAACGTATGGCAAATAGTAAACAGCACAGAAAGGAATCAGTGCCTCATTTTATTTTGAGAATTTTTCTGATTCTAGTAGGAGCTGCATGTGCAGCAGTCAGCATTGAATTATTTTTAGTGCCAAACAATATTATTGATGGGGGCATCATCGGCATTTCGCTTATTTTGGATTATCTCTTTACAGATAACCCATTCATCAATTTTGCGACGATTGTTGTCATTTTGAATATTCCATTTATGATATCGGGATACAAACATATTGGGAAAACCTTTCTCGTTTCCACTGTGATTGGGATTGTCAGCTTAGCCGTGATTGAATCTTCACTCCATCATGTAGAGGCGTTTACAAATCAGCCGATCTTAGCGACTGTATTTGGAGGTCTGTTACTAGGATTTGGCGTTGGACTCGTCATTCGGAATGGAGGCTCAATGGACGGAACAGAGATCTTAGGAATACTTCTGACGAAAAAAATTCCTTTCTCCGTCGGTGAGTTTGTCATGATCGTCAATGTGTTCATTTTTATTTGGGCAGGCTTTGTCTTCGGACCAGAGCAGGCTATGTATTCTGTCATGACATATTATTTGGCAATGAAAACAATTGATGCTGTGATTCAAGGACTTGATGAAACAAAAGCTGTCATTATCGTGTCGGATTATTATGATGAAATTTCAGATGCGATTCTTCATCGTCTTGGCAGGGGAACGACAAAGCTTAGAGGAAAAGGCGGTTATACAGATGAAGAGAAAGATGTCATCTATGCCGTTGTCACAAGGCTTGAAATTACAAAGCTGAAATCCATTGTGTTTGAAATTGATGGTCAAGCATTTATTACGATTATGGATACACATGAAACAAAAGGCGGTAAGTTTAAAACAGCCATTCATTAGCTTTTATTTTACTTTTTTATTAATCTTTTATATAATAAGACGTATGTATGGACAAAGAAAATGGCTCTTGCCATTTTCTTTTTGTTGTATAAATCGTAATCATTCTTTTTATATTGATTAAAGGTGGAAAGATTCATGGCAAAGCCAATTATTGAAATGAAAGACATTTCGTACTCGTATGGACAGCGAAATGTCATTGATCACATTCATTTAACAGTAGAGGAAGGGAACTTTCTGGCACTCGTTGGACCGAATGGATCTGGTAAAACAACCCTATTAAAATGCCTTCTTGGGCTCATTAAACCGCAGCAAGGTGAATTAAAACTATTTGGCACGCCTGTTTCAAAATTTAGAGACTGGGATCAAATTGGATTTGTTTCTCAAAAGGCAAATAGTTTTAATACGGGCTTCCCTGCTTCTGTGTACGAGGTCGTCGCAAGTGGATTGACCGCGAAAATTGGTTTATTCAAACGAATGAGTAAGCAGGATAAATGGCAAGTTGAAGATGCCATTCGCTCGGTTGGCATTCAAGATTTAAAGCACCAAAACATCGGTGAGCTTTCAGGTGGTCAGCAGCAGCGTGCATTTATTGCTCGTGCGCTCGTCAGTCAGCCAAAGCTGCTTATTTTAGATGAACCAACGGTTGGGGTAGACCAGCGGACAGTGGAGGGCTTTTATCAGCTGCTCGAAACATTGAACAAAGAAAAAGGAATGTCTTTAATTCTCGTCACACATGACGTTGGAACCGTCTCTGATAAAGTCACCCATGTGGCTTGCTTAAATCAGACCCTTCATTTTCATGGAGATGCAGCAACGTTTGATTCAATGGATGATCAGGCGTTATCTCAATTTTACGGACATGACATTCAAGTGATTCATCACGACCATCACCATCATGGGGGACATGAATAATGCTATTTCCATTTTTCCATTATGAATTTTTACAAAATGCATTTATTGCAGGAATGCTGATCGGTTTTATTGCGCCCTTACTTGGTGTATTTATTGTCGTGAGAAGGCTCTCACTGATTGCAGACGCTCTCAGTCACGTGTCACTTGCGGGGATTGCAGCGAGTCTATTCCTTGATAAAAAGTTTGGACTATTAACAGGGGTTAGCCCGCTGTACTTAGGGATGGCGTTTTCTGTTGCCGGTTCGTTATTTATTGAACGCCTGCGCTCTGTGTATAAGCATTATCAGGAGCTGGCGATACCTATTATTTTATCAGGCGGTATCGGGATTTCCGTCATCTTCATTTCACTAGCGAATGGCTTTAATACAGATTTGTTTAGTTATTTGTTCGGAAGTGTCAGTGCGGTGTCGAGATTAGATCTTTGGATTGTTGTTGGGATCTCACTTGTTGTTGTGTTAGTTGTTGTGCTTTTATATAAAGAATTGTTTTTGCTTTCTTTTGATGAAGAGCATGCAAAGGCTTCTGGTATTTCAGCCAAATGGATTCATTTTATTTTTATCTTAGTCGTCGCACTTGTCATTGCGGCATCGATGCGTATCGTAGGTACACTGCTTGTGTCCGCGCTCATGACGCTGCCTGTTGCGGCAAGTATTCGGATTGCCAAAGGGTTTAAACAGGCCATTTTCCTTTCTATCTTGTTCGGTGAATTGTCTGTCATGGTTGGATTGATCTTAAGCTATTATCTTGATTTAGCGCCGGGCGGAACCATTGTCATGCTGTCCATTTTGATTTTAATCGGGTGTATTAGTATTGGGAAATTCAAAAGGGGGAATCATCATGAACGTACAAGAAGCGCTTGATTTATTAAAGGAAAAAGGCTACAAATATACAAGCAAACGTGAAGATATGCTTCAATTGTTTTCTGATTCTGACAAATACTTAACCGCTAAAAATGTATTAACGTCATTAAGTGAAGACTATCCGGGTCTTAGCTTTGATACGATTTATCGAAACCTGTCCTTATATGAAGACCTTGGGATATTAGAGACAACGGAATTGTCAGGGGAGAAGCTATTCCGTTTTAAATGTTCATTCTCCCATCATCATCATCACTTTATTTGTCTTGCATGCGGTAAAACAAAGGAGATCGATGCCTGTCCTATGGACAAGCTTGAAGCCGATCTAGAGGATTATCACATTAGCGGACATAAATTTGAAATATACGGAACGTGTCCTTCCTGCGAACCGAAGGAAGTTCACTCGTAAAAGCCAGCCGCCGAGCTGGTTTTTTGTTTTGTCTTTTTGAAAACGTTTTACAAAGAGCAGCTGGTTCATTAGAATGAGATCAGGCAGGTCATACGCTCAAGCAATATTGAGTCTTTTGGAATATAGGGAGGGGTCAAAAGTGGCATATTATGTCGTGTTCGATGTAGGCGGAACGAGAACAAAACATGGATTAATGGATGAGGATGGGAAGCTAATCACTCGCGGTGACTATCAAACGAATTGCCGGCAGCTTGAACCGTTTTTAGAGGCAATGGAGGACGTGGTCAAACAATATCAAAAGACTCGAGATGTCAGCGGAATCGCCATCAGTCTTCCGGGGTTTGTGGACAGTCAAACGGGCTATACAGAATTTGCAGGTGCAATCATCGCCTTAAATGGTCAAAATGTAAAAACGCTTTTAGAAGAAAAAACATCTCTTCGTGTCGAAGTGGAAAATGATGCGAACTGCGCAGCCCTGGCAGAAAAATATAGTGGTCATGCGAAAGATTGTGACAGCTTTATTTGTATGACAATCGGCACAGGTGTTGGCGGCGGTATTTTTGCTGGCGGCCAGCTTGTTCGCGGGGCCTCTTTTCGCGGTGGTGAATTTGGCATGATGCTGACAGAAACAGAAAACGGCCAGTTTACGACACTCAACAGCAGTGCTTCAACGGCTGGATTAATTCGAAGCTATAAAGAAAAGCAAGGAATTCCGCAAAGTAAACAAATAGACGGTCAAGAGATATTTGATAAGGCAAAGCACGATCCGTCTATTGAGAAGCTGGTGGATCAGTGGTACAAACGAATAGCCATTGGTATTTATAATGTAGCAACTGTCCTCAATCCAGAGAAAATTCTCATTGGTGGCGGCGTGAGTGCAAGGCCGGATTTGATTCCAAGCATCGAGAAGCATTTACATACACTCCATGCCTGGAAGAACATTCAGGTGAAGCTGGAAACATGCTACTACTTGAATCAGGCTGGTATGAAGGGGGCTCTGTACCATTTTTTAATGAAAGAAGGGCATCTTGATACATCAAAAAAGCCGATATATTAAGGGTATCGGCTTCTTATATTCACTACATTAGTAAGCAGTTTGCAGACGCTGTTCGTATTGTTTGATCCATTGAGACGCTTCTTGCCAGTTATTGACGCGAATGATTCTATCGTCAATTGGCATTTGGTTATAAGGTGAGTTAAAAAGAATGACCGGAATATCAGCCTCTTTTGCAATCATTGTGGCATTGCCATGATGATCCTCGAAAAACACATCAATCTTGTGCTTTTGAACAGCTTCCAGCTTGTGATGACCGCCAACCAGCTCAATGTCATCATAGTGCACGTGATTTTCTTGAAACCACGTGTAGGTGACATCCGTGTGATGCTGCCTTCTTGCTGTGATATAAATCAGTTTGTGGTGATGTTTCATTTGATCTAGGATCACTTTTGCACCCTCGGCAGGCTTCGCCTGTTTATAAATAAGAGGCTCATGCTGATCCATCCAGCCCCAAAATTCTTCATTTGAAATCTTTAAAAGCTTCGTCAAATCATATTCTGTCATATCATCTAGTGTAATGGCACATTGAAACGACTCATTTAAGTAGGGAACAAAGGTGTCCTGCGCCGTCACTGTGCCATCAATATCAATTCCTAAACGTAACATGCCCACACTCCTCATATTTATACTCTTAAAGTGTAACATAATCAATTCACAATTCCAGCAAGTTTTAGCAAACATGAAACAGACATTTTTGCTCATACTAAAAAAGCTCCTTTCTATTAAGCACAAGGGGGAATTGATCATGGAAAGAGACGAGGATTTCAGAAGAAATGATCGTGAAATCGACACACACTTTAGTAATGATGATGGCTATTTAGAGGAAACAGCTGCTGAAATTGCAGAGCCATATCAGGCATCAAGAGATCGAGAAGACAGACGAGAACGTGACCATGTAGGTGACGATTCAGGCAGTAAGGGGATAGGCTATACAGCACTCGCGATTGCGATTATCTCATTATTTGTCTTGCCGGTGCTATTAGGGGTAGCGGCAATCGTCGTTGGTTATATTGCAAGAAGAAAAGGAGCACATGCGCTTGGCGCGTGGTCAATCGGGATCGGAATTGTTTCCGTCATCCTTGGCATTTTTATCACCCCGTTCTTTTAACAAGAACAGAAAAACGCCTGACAGTGACGTCAGGCGTTTTTGCTATGCGTTCGCTTGTTTTTCTTTTTCAGCTTCCATTTTCGCATAGTGTTCTTCAGCGATTTTATCGATTTCTTTTTTCAGTTCTTCGACCATTGTTTCTTCTGGTACTTTACGAACAATTTCACCTTTACGGAACAATAGGCCTTCGCCTCTAGCGCCTGCGATTCCGATGTCAGCCTCACGCGCTTCACCTGGACCGTTTACAGCGCAGCCGAGAACAGCTACTTTAATTGGTGCTTTAATTGTAGAAATATATTCTTCGACTTCATTTGCAATGCTAATGAGGTCAATTTCGATTCGTCCACAAGTTGGGCAAGAGATCAGTGTTGCTGCATTTGCTGCAAGACCAAATGATTTCAACAATTCACGTGCTACTTTTACTTCTTCAACTGGGTCAGCACTTAATGAGATGCGGAGTGTGTTACCAATCCCCATGTTCAAGATAGCGCCAAGTCCAGCTGCACTTTTTACAGTACCTGCAAATAACGTACCTGATTCAGTAATCCCAAGATGAAGGGGATAATCAAAGGCTTTTGCCGCTTTTTCGTACGCCTCAATCGCAAGGTTTACATCAGATGCTTTCATACTGACGATAATGTCATGAAAATCTAGGTCTTCTAAAATTTTAATGTGATGCAGTGCACTTTCGACCATGCCATCTGCTGTTGGGTAGCCGTATTTATCAAGAATCTTTTTCTCTAATGAGCCGGCGTTTACACCAATTCGAATTGGAATACCTTTTTCTTTTGCTGCTTTCACAACAGCTTCGACTTTTTCTCGTCTGCCGATGTTTCCTGGGTTGATTCGGATTTTGTCTGCACCTGCTTCAATGGCTTTTAGTGCAAGCTTGTAGTCAAAATGAATATCAACAACAAGTGGGATATTGATTTGTTTTTTTATGTCCGCAATTGCATTTGCTGCACGCTCATCTGGGCATGCGACACGCACGATTTGACAGCCTGCTTCTTCTAAACGTTTAATTTCAGCTACTGTCGCTTCGACATCATGTGTTTTGGTTGTTGCCATACTTTGAATGACAACCTCATTATTTCCACCTATAGTTAAAGGTCCCACTTTGACGGGACGCGTTTTAGTACGATGTGTGACTTCACTCACTTGTCAATCGCTCCTTAGTGTACACGCAATCATTTGCCATGTACGTCGTGTTTTACAGTTCATATTGTAACAGTCTCTTTGTATGAATGACAAGGAATTAACGTTTTATCTCTTATAGACTGGAAACTTATATGTGCTGCCTGCTCGAATTTCGTTCGCTTTGACGCCTTGATTCAGCTCTTCGAAATCCTCAATGACTTCATCAAGTGGCTTGCTTGTATGTACAATGGATACCACGGTTTCGCCTTGTTTGACAGTGACCGTCTTATACGCTTTTTTCTCAGATGTTTGAAAGGCACTTGCAGGAACAGCGGGTCCTTCTTGAACTGGAATGGTTCCATTTTTTAAATCAAAAAAGATAATAAAGAGGACAAACAAACTGATTAGTAAAAAAATAATTCGCCGCATTTCACTCACCGCTTTTAAGAGTTTACTTCAGTGTATGCATGTCCTGAAATGATAGAACCAAAAAGGGCAGGAAAGCTAGCATCTGTGGTTCTAGTTTGCTCTAGTAAGCCTTGTAATGGATTGAAAATCCTCACTTTGTCTTCATCAGCTAAGAATAGGTGGTGCTTACCCTTATGATCATTATGATAAAATAAAAAAAGGGGGAGAGTTTATGAAAAAAATAAGTCAGCATATATATGTGAGAACGCTAACAGAAAATGATGCAGAATCACTATTAACACTTGAACTTGAAAATCGCTCATATTTTCAGCAATTTACACCTTTGGTCAAAGATGATTTTTTCGCGTTATCTCGTCAAATTGAACGGATTAATCGCAGTATACAAAAGTGTGCACAAGATGAAGCTTACATGCACGGTATTTTCTTAAATGAAACAGATGCCTTAGTCGGAACGATTTCTCTAAGTTCTGTCGAAAGAGGACCTATTGAAGGGGCCATGCTTGGGTATGTACTCGATCAAAAGCAGGGCGGGAAGGGATATATGACAGAGGCCATTCGTTTAATCATCGATTATGCCTTTTATGAACTGCACCTCCATCGTATTGAGGCTGGAGTAAAGCCGGATAACATTGGTTCCATTCGTGTGCTTGAAAAGACAGGTTTTGAAAATGAGGGACTCAATCGTAAAAAAGTAAAGATTAATGGAGTGTGGGAGGATCACTATTTGTTTGCGATCATCCATCCAGATGAGTCATAGAGCATGAACATACATAAAAAGCTCCTCCAAGTCGGAGGAGCTTTCAGCGTGTAGAGAAACCCTTGTTGTATCTTTCGACAAGCGGTTTATTTTTTTGCAGGTATTTCTTTTACCACAAGATATAAGAAGATAAAGTTAATCACCCAATTTAATAAAAATGAGTTCGCAACAGGGGTGTTTAATGCACTCATGATGGCAAAAAAGACCGTCGTTAATGTGAGTGAATAGGCTGAGAGCTTCCATAGCATTTGGAAGGAAAGCTCTTTTTGCTGCATTCGTTTAATAAATGTACCAAGCATCGCAAGGAATGTCGCGCTGATGAACATGAGAGCCGCAGTTGATAGATATAGTAGCACACAAATGACGGGGATAATGATCGCTTGGTTCTGGTTTGTGACGCGAGCGAGTTCATCTTTAGTGAGCGTCCCGCCAAGGAGCTGGTATGGGATATCTGTCATTTGCCCATCAATGGCAATCACTGCCTTTTCCTTTAATAAAGCAATGGCCGTTTGCTTTGATTCAAGCTCACTTGCTTTTATTTTTTCAGCAGGGTCAAAGATGATCGTGATGCCGTTTTCTTCTTTTTCTATCGGTGCACTTTGATCAGCTTGAAGCTTTCCTTTTTCGATTGAAAAATCGGGTAAATCCTTTTTGATCACATGCTGAAATCCTGACATCGCATTCGAAATCTCCTGGCTCATATGATAACCCTGAGGAACAGCTGCGATGATCGAAAGGATAAAAATGAACAAAATCGCTTTTCCAATCCCTGTAAACCTTGCTCTAGCAATATCTTTTGGTGAGTAAATTCCTTTTAACAATAGACTAAATACGTTCAACCGATTCACTTCCTACATTCTTTTCTATTTCTCACATTGTATCAATGTCTATCCATCAAGTACAAGTACGGCCTTCATAGCTGGTTAAGATAGGTGGAATGAGGCATAATGTATACAGCATATAAAAAGGAGGTGCCGCGGATTGGACGTGCTGTATTGGATTCTGATTGGCTGTGCATTTATCATTGCGTTTGTTGGACTTGTCTATCCAATTATTCCTAGTGTTGTTTTTATGGTCCTTGGGTTTATTCTATATGGTTTCTTTTTCACCTTCGAGCCGTTTACGCTGACGTTTTGGCTCATTCAAGCCATGTTTACAGCTGTATTATTTGCGGCAGATTATGTCTCAAACCTCATTGGGGTGAAGCGCTTTGGCGGCAGCCGGGCAGCCATTTGGGGAAGCACCATTGGGTTATTAGTCGGTCCTTTTGTCATTCCGATTGCAGGCATTATCATCGGTCCATTTATCGGCAGTGTCATTGCAGAGCTTCTTGTTCATCAAAAAGATGTGAAGACAAGTGTGAAAGTAGGGTTAGGCTCATTAATTGGGTTTGTATCAGGTGTATTTGCAAAAGGATTGATTCAAGCACTGATGCTGGGCATCTTTTTATTTTATGTCCTTCGCTAAATCAAAAAATGGTGTTTAAAACTTTTTCTAAAGGGCTAAATACAAAATAAACACTGAAATGTTTCAGATCATGAGCAATAACGTTGAAACAAGCCGTTTCTTTTGATACTCTTTGAGTAGGGTGAATTGCTTGCTTACTATCTAAGGAAGCATTTCAGTACATACATTTCTAAGGAGGAATTTAACCATGGCTTTTAAACTTCCAGAATTACCATATGCTTACGATGCATTAGAACCACATATCGACAAGGAAACAATGACGATTCACCACACAAAACACCATAACACGTACGTAACAAACTTAAACAAAGCAATCGAAGGTGTATCAGCTCTTGAAGATCAATCAATCGAAGAGCTAGTGGCTAATCTAAACTCTGTGCCTGAAAACATTCGTACAGCTGTACGTAACAATGGCGGAGGACATGCGAACCACTCATTATTCTGGACGCTTCTTTCACCAAACGGTGGCGGCGCACCAACTGGTGAACTTGCAGATGCAATCGAAAAAGAATTAGGTGGATTTGAAAAATTCAAATCTGATTTCGCTGCAGCAGCTGCAGGACGCTTTGGTTCTGGTTGGGCATGGCTAGTTGTGAACAATGGCAAACTTGAAATCACAAGCACGCCAAACCAAGATTCTCCTTTAACTGAAGGAAAAACACCAATTCTAGGACTAGACGTTTGGGAGCATGCTTACTACTTAAACTACCAAAACCGTCGTCCTGATTACATTTCTGCTTTCTGGAATGTTGTGAACTGGGATGAAGTAGCTCGCCTTTACAGCGAAGCTAAATAAATCATTTGATTCGAAAAGACCTGCTCTGAAAAGAAGCGGGTCTTTTTATATTTTCCCTCCTTTTTTTACATATCTGCCTTTTGATGAGACAGACTATTGTGTAGAAAAGGAGAATGAAATGTATGAGCAGATTAAAGAAAATGTTCGGGGACATGGATGTCACAAGAGATTTATTGCTCCTCCTCACGATTGGTGGATTATACGCACTGGCGATTGCGCTTTCGAATACGTTTGTGAACGTGTATTTATGGAAACAGTCTGGGAAATTCACAGATCTTGCGATTTATAACTTGGCGATTGTTGTGCTTCAGCCCATTACCTTTTTATTCGCTGGTCGGCTCGCTAAAAAAATAGATCGGGCGTTTGTTCTTCGTTTTGGTGTGATCTTCTTAGCGGCTTTTTACTTAATTGTTTTAATAGCAGGAGAACACGCGGCGGCGCGGCTTGTTTTATTAGGGAGTGTCCTTGGGATCGGCTATGGTTTTTATTGGCTTGCTTTTAACGTGCTCACCTTTGAAATCACAGAGCCTGAAACAAGAGATTTCTTTAATGGATTTCTAGGTGTCCTCACCTCTACAGCTGGCATGATCGGTCCACTGATCGCGGGTATTGTCATTTCTCAATTAACAGATGATACGGGCTATACAGTGATTTTTACTTTATCGCTAATTTTGTTTTCATTAGCGGTTGTGATGAGTTTTTTCCTGAAGAGAAGGCAGTCAAAAGGAAAATTTATGATCAAGCAAATTTGGAAAGAACGCCATGCGGATGAGAATTGGCGTAAGATTACAACGGCTCACTTTTTTCAAGGGCTTCGTGAAGGCGTGTTTGTCTTTTTAATTAGTGTCTTTGTGTTTATTGCAACAAATAGTGAGCTTGCTCTAGGGACATTTGGTTTGGTGAATTCAGGTGTTGCCTTTTTTGCTTATTTCTTCGCTACACGTTTGATTAAGAAAAAATGGCGGAAGAAAGCCATTATGCTTGGCGGGCTTATTTTATACGGCGCTTTATTTCTGATTGTATTTCAATTGTCCTATGTATCGCTTCTTATGTATGCAGTGGCCATAGCGATAGGGTATCCGCTCCTTCTTGTTCCGTATGTATCCTTAACGTATGATGTGATCGGTCATGCTAGGTATGCAAGAAAAGCCCGAATTGAATATATTGTGGTGAGAGAGCTATTTTTAAATGCCGGCCGTATTTGTTCCATTGTCTTGTTTCTTTTGTCTGTCACCCTACTAGGTGATGAGCTCGGCATTCCTGCTTCACTTGTTGTGCTTGGAGCGGGGCACACACTCATTTATTATTTTGTGAAAGATATTCATTTAAAAGAGAAAACAGCGGATATGAAAGAGGCTGACGGTCAAAAGCCAGTATCTCAAACGAACCTTATTAAGGGAGAAAGGTAAAATTTCTTACCAATGGAACATCAAATTTCTAGATAAATAATAGAAAAACCGCTAAAATGATGATGGCACCTTTTATACACAAAAAGGGGTGCCATTTCTTTCTTGATAGAAAAGGTGATGTGATGAGAAACAAGAAAAACAAAAAAGACGCGAAGGAAGGGCGCAAAACACTTCCAATCCGGCTGAATTTATTATTTTTAGCTGCGTTCATTATTTTTACTGGTGTTGTAGTAAGACTTGGGTTTGTGCAGATTGTCAATGGAGAAGATTATAAAAAGCAGGCAGAAAAACAAGAAGATGTGAATGTCAGCTCATCTGCTCCGCGCGGAAAAATTTATGATCGAAACTATAACACGATTGTCAGCAATAAAGCGCTAAATGCCATTACATATACGAGAACTTCGACGACTTCACAAGAAGAGCGGCTCAAAGTGGCAGCAAAATTAGCGGATATGATTCATGTGAGCACGAAAAAAATTACAGATCGTGACAAAAAAGATTTTTGGATCTTAACGCATCCGAATGAAGCAAAAAAGCTTGTTCAAAAGGAATCAGGATTAAAGGGTGACGATAAGGTTTCTGATGATAAACTATATGAGCTTCAACTGAAACGCATCACAGACAAGGAATTAAATCAACTGACGAAAAAAGATTTACAAGTGCTAGCGATTAAAAGGCAGATGGATGCAGGCTATGCACTCACGCCTCAATTCATTAAAAATGAAGATGTGAAGCCAAGCGAAATTGCTTACGTCTCTGAGCATTTGGACGAGCTGCCTGGCGTTGATGTTACGACAGACTGGTCACGCAGCTATCCTTATAAAGGACTGCTCCGCAGTATGCTCGGCAGTGTATCCTCAAGTGATGAAGGTCTTCCGCAGTCACTCCTTGAACATTATCTATCACTCGGCTACAGCCGAAATGACCGTGTAGGAAAAAGCTATCTTGAATATCAATATGAAGATGTCTTGCAGGGCCAAAAGGAAAAAGAACAGAGTACAACCGATAAACAGGGCAATGTCACAAGCTCTAAAGTCTTAACAGAAGGAAAGAGCGGGAAAGATCTTGTGCTGACAATTGATATACAGCTGCAAAAAGCAGTTGAAAAAATCATTGAAAAGAACTTGAGAAGTGCGAAGCAAAGAGGTGGAACAGAGCTTCTTGACCGTGCGTTTGTTGTGATGATGGACCCGAGAAATGGAGAGGTTCTCTCGGTTGCGGGTAAACAGATTACAAACAAAAACGGAAAATACAAATTCGATGACTACGCACTAGGAACGATGACATCATCGTATGCGATGGGATCAGCAGTGAAAGGGGCAACTGTACTGACAGGATATAAAACAGGTGTTCTCCACATTGGAAGTACCCAATATGATGAACCGCTCTATATCGCGCAGTCACCGCCAAAGAAATCCTATCAAAATATGGGACTCATTAATGATTTAACGGCACTAGAGCGTTCGTCAAACGTATATATGTTCAAAACAGCGATTGCCATTGGGAAAGGGGAATATCGTAAGAATCAGCCGCTCCCAATTGATACGAAAGCATTTGATACGTTCCGTTACAATTTCAGTAAATTTGGTCTTGGGGTTGAAACGGGTATCGATCTACCAAACGAAGCAACTGGCTACCGAGGAACGTCTACACAATCTGGTCTCTTACTTGACTATGCGATTGGACAATATGACACGTTTACACCGCTGCAAATGGCGCAGTACGTCTCAACGATCGCAAATGGCGGTTACCGTTTACGCCCTCAGCTAGTAAAAGAAGTCAGAGAGCCCGATCCGCAGCGCGGCATTGGAGCCGTGACGGAATCCGTTAAGCCAGATGTATTGAATAAACTTGATATGACAAGTGATGAGATCAAGCGTGTACAGCAAGGCTTCAAGCTTGTGATGCAAAATCCAAGAGGGACAGCCTATGCAAACTTTGGCAACAAAAAGTACAATCCAGCTGGCAAAACAGGGACAGCTCAATCATTCTATGACGGCCCAATTAAAAGCAAACGTGGCACACCGACATATAACACAACACTTGTTGCGTATGCGCCTGCTGATAACCCAGAAGTGGCCATTTCAGTCGTCGTGCCGTGGGTGTATCAAGACTACAACCAGCGTTATCCGATTACGAATGATATTGGTGAACAAGTATTAGACAAATACTTTGAACTAAAATCAAAACAAGAAAGCAACGATACACAAGCGAAAAACAAAAATAAAATTGAAAATGAAGCAGAAACAAATGACTAGACCTTTCCTAGGTAAAAACGCTCACTTTTTGTGGGCGTTTTTTTATGTTTTCTTCACACTTTTCGATATAAATTGACAAAAATCATAAAAAACTCCGCAAGATCTCTACAAAACTTCGACATTTACAAAACCTTAACATTCCATTTAAACGAAATTAATAAAGAACCTTTAATGTATTACTCGTAGGACAAATTATTCAGGGGGTATTCTTGAAATGAAAAAGAACAAATTATGGCTGCTTACTTTCCTTACTATCGCATTGTTAGCATTCGTCACAGCATGCGGAAACAGCAGCTCAAGCGGAGATTCAAAAGACAGTAAAGGAAATGCTTCAAACAAAGATGAGGCATCAGGTTCCATTACCATCTCAGGATCATCTGCGATGCAGCCTTTAGTTCTTGCGGCAGCAGAAAAATTCATGGATAAACATCCAAAAGCCGATATTCAAGTACAAGCCGGTGGTTCTGGAACAGGACTTTCTCAAGTATCAGAAGGATCTGTACAAATTGGTAACTCGGATGTATTCGCAGAAGAGAAAGACGGAATCGACGCAAAAGCTTTAAAAGACCACAAAGTAGCAGTTGTTGGAATGGCAGCAGCTGTAAACCCTGAAGTTGGTGTCAAAGACATCACAAAGGACGAATTGAAAAAAATCTTCACTGGCGAAATCAAAAACTGGAAAGAGATTGGCGGGAAAGACCAAAAAATCACACTTGTCAACAGACCTGACTCTTCAGGAACTCGTGCAACATTTGTGAAATATGCACTTGATGGTGCGACACCTGCAGAAGGAATCACAGAAGATTCTTCAAACACAGTGAAAAAACTGATTGCAGAAACACCAGGTGCGATTGGATACCTAGCATTCTCTTATTTAACAGATGACAAAATTACACCGCTTAGCATTGATGGTGTGAAACCAGAAGAAAGCAATGTAGAAAGCGGTAAATATACAATTTGGGCATATGAGCACTCTTATACAAAAGGTGAACCAGAAGGTTTAGCAAAACAATTTTTAGATTATCTCATGAGTGACGAAGTACAAAAAGAAATCGTAAAAGACCAAGGCTACATCTCAGTTTCTAATATGAAAGTAGAAAGAGACGCAACAGGCAAACAAACTGATAAGTAAGAGGTCTTGAATTGCTGATGAAGGAAAAGTGGAGCTTTTCACTTTTCCTTTTATGACATTCATAGGAGTGTAGAAAAAGATGAAGCAGATAGAACAGACAGAAGCGAGCGATCGACTGATCAGCTCGAAGAAAAATAGGCAAATGGATGAAGTAAGGGGAAGTATTTTGGTGAGATTTTGCGCATTCTTAATGATTGCTGTATCAATCGCCATCACGATCTTCCTTGGTATTAAGGGTTTACAATCTTTCATCGTAAATGGTGTAAGCCCAATTGAGTTCTTAACCAGTATCAATTGGAACCCAACAGCAGAAAACCCTCAATACGGCGCATTTCCATTTATCTTTGGATCAATCGCCGTCACGCTCCTATCGGCACTCATTGCAGCACCGCTAGGCATAGCAGGAGCGATCTTTATGACAGAAATTGCACCTGCATGGGGCCGGAAAATTCTTCAGCCAGTGATTGAATTGCTTGTAGGGATTCCATCCGTTGTTTACGGATTCATAGGTCTTACAGTATTGGTGCCTTTTATTGGACATTTCAAGTCAAGTGGCTCAGGGCATAGTGTATTAGCAGGAACGATTGTCCTGTCTATTATGATTCTGCCAACCGTTACATCCATTGCAACGGATGCAATGGCTTCACTTCCAAAAAGTTTACGTGAGGGATCGTATGCGTTAGGCGCAACAAGATGGCAAACGATCAGACGTGTTCTTGTACCAGCAGCGCTTCCGACGTTAATGACAGCGGTCGTGCTTGGAATGGCAAGAGCATTTGGAGAAGCCCTTGCCGTTCAGATGGTCATTGGAAACACGCGTAATCTACCAGAGAGCATTATGGACACAGCTGGTACATTAACAACCATTATTACGTTAAACATGGGTCACACAACGTATGGAAGTGTTGAAAACAATACACTTTGGTCAATGGGACTTGTCCTTCTAGTTGTATCATTTATGTTCATACTCATTATCAGATACTTGTCATCTAGGAGGAAGATTTAATGAATAGCAAAATGACCGATCGTTTTGCCACATTTGTTTTTGGATTATGTGCCGCCATTATTACGGCGATTCTTGTTGGTTTGTTTTCTTATATCATTTTCAACGGTGCAAAAGAATTAAACTTTGACTTTTTGACAACTCGCTCAAGTGCAATTGGCTCTGGCGGCGGAATTCGGGATCAGCTGTTTAACTCGTTTTACATTCTATTTATTACAATGCTGATCACAGTGCCTCTTGGTGTTGGCGGCGGAGTGTACATGGCGGAATATGCACCTCAAAACAAAGTCACAGATTTTATTCGTACATGTATTGAAGTGCTATCGTCACTTCCTTCTATTGTCATCGGCATGTTTGGTTTACTGATGTTTGTTAATTTAACAGGCTGGGGCTATACGATCATCGGAGGAGCCCTTGCGCTCACTGTATTTAACTTACCAGTGATGGTCAGGGTGACAGAAGACGCGCTTCGATCAGTACCGAAGGATCAAAAGGAAGCATCACTTGCGCTCGGTGTGACAAAGTGGCATACAGTCAAGACGGTCCTCATTCCAGGTGCGCTTCCGTCTATTATCACCGGTGCGATTTTAGCATCAGGAAGAGTTTTTGGTGAGGCGGCTGCCCTTCTTTTCACAGCAGGTCTCTCAACACCGCGTCTTGATTTTACAAACTGGAGTCCGTTTTCTGATACGTCACCACTGAATATTTTTAGACCGGCTGAAACATTAGCCGTTCATATATGGAACGTCAATACGCAAGGGATCATTCCAGATGCAGAGGCCATTGCAAATGGCGCATCAGCGGTACTTGTGCTTTCAGTCTTAGTGTTCAACTTAGCAGCTAGATGGCTTGGTTCATTTATTCATAAGAAGCTTACGTCAAAATAAATTGAGAGAGGTGTGAAGGGGATATGGTTCAAATGCTGGCAGAAAAAAAAGAGATTGCAGCAAAAAAGGCTCCACTTCAATCGGAACAGATTTTACAGGTGCAGGATTTAAGCATTTATTATGGTGAAAAAAGAGCGGTCAATCAAATATCATTCGAAATTGAGAAGAACGCTATTACGGCATTGATTGGCCCATCAGGCTGCGGGAAATCAACCTTTTTACGCAGCATTAACCGCATGAATGATTTGATTCCAGGTGCGAGAAGTGAAGGGGCGATCATGTACGAAGGATTGAATATTTTAGATGATCGCATTAATGTGGTGAATTTAAGAAGAGAAATCGGCATGGTCTTCCAAAAGCCAAATCCCTTTCCTAAATCAATCTACAACAACATTACGCATGCGTTAAAATATGCGGGTGAAAAAAGAAAATCAGTGCTTGATGATGCGGTAGAGGAAAGCTTAACAAAGGCAGCGCTATGGGATGAGGTCAAAGACCGTCTGCACCGCTCTGCATTGTCATTATCAGGTGGTCAGCAGCAGCGCCTTTGTATTGCACGTACACTTGCGATGAAGCCTAGCGTGCTTCTATTAGATGAACCTGCTTCCGCTCTAGACCCGATCTCAAATGCGAAAATTGAAGAACTACTTACAGAATTAAAAAATGATTATTCAATCGTCATTGTGACACACAACATGCAGCAGGCGCTTCGTGTATCTGACCGTACAGCCTTTTTCCTAAACGGTGATTTAGTGGAATACGATGCTACAGAACGTATCTTTACACGTCCTGCGCAGCAAAAAACAGAAGACTATATCAATGGTCGATTTGGATAAGGCGGGTGGATTTTGATGAATGCAGTAGCAACTGAAACAGCCAAAAAAGAAGTGTTTCGTGTGAATGATATGAACCTATGGTACGGGCAGCATCACGCACTGAAACAGATTAATTTAGACATTAGAGAGCATGAAGTCACAGCGATTATCGGACCATCAGGCTGCGGGAAGTCAACATTTATTAAGACCTTGAATCTCATGGTCAAAACAGTGCCAGGTGTGAAAATCACAGGGGATATGATGTATAACGGTGACAATATTTTAAAAGGCCGTGTCGATTTAGTAGAACTGCGTAAAAACGTCGGGATGGTGTTTCAAAAAGGGAATCCATTCCCTCAGTCTATTTTTGATAATGTCGTATATGGCCCAAGAATTCATGGAGTGAAGAGCAAGCAGCAATTGAAAGAAATCGCTGAAAAAGCGCTTCGTGATGTCGCACTTTGGGATGAAGTAAAAGATCGTTTAAGTGCGCCAGCATTAGGTCTTTCCGGCGGTCAGCAGCAGCGCCTTTGTATCGCAAGAGCGATTGCTACAAGCCCAGACATCTTATTAATGGATGAACCAACATCAGCACTTGATCCTGTTTCAACATTAAAGATCGAAGAATTGATTATGAAATTGAAGGAGAAATACACGATTGCTATTGTGACGCACAACATGCAGCAAGCGGCAAGGGTATCAGATCGAACAGCCTTCTTCTTGATGGGGGAGCTTGTTGAGGTCAATGATACAAATGTAATGTTCTCACAGCCAAACGATCAAAGAACGAATGATTATATATCTGGACGATTTGGATAACAAAAACCCCCTGGAGGTCAGCGCCGCCAGGGGGGTTTTTATTGTTATTTTGTTAAGGCTTTGACGATTTGCTTGAACGTCATACCTGTTTTTAAGTTGAATTTGCCTGCGCGAATTTCTTTATGGTAGCCGGCGTCAATGACGTAATCATTAAAATCTTTAGATGAGTTGATGATTCCGTCTTTTTCAAGCATGTCTGAAACATCACTTGTGCTCATACCGTTTTTAATCACGAATTTGACTGATTTGCCTTTTGGCTTGTCCGTTGTTTGTTTATCATTCTTAGAATCGCCGTCTTCATTTGCCTTCAGCGCTTTTTCTTTATAATCAAGAAGCTGCTGATACGTTTCACGACTGACGGATACTTCTTTTTTAGAGTCTAAATAGTTTTTCACGTCAGTGTCTGTCACTTTTGCTGCGAGGGTTTCTTTTGTCGTTGAATCAGCTGCTGCTTCATCTTTTCCAGTGAGGAAAAATACGATGGCCAGAACACCAGTTGCAAGAATCATCCCCGCTGCAAAGGTTTGGATGCTTTTTTTCGTCATACAAGCACCCTCTCGTTGTCTTTAATGATCATGTTGACATCTTCTACAGACACATGCTCTGCGCGCGCAATCGCTTCAGGCGTCATGCCATTTTGATGCTTTGAAATGATTTGTCTTGCAATGGATGGATCAATTTCTGAATGCTTGCGGACGACGATATTTGTTTCAAGTAATTCTTCTTCAAGAACCTTCATTTTCTTTTTCAGTTTATAGATTTCTTGCATTGCAGATAGTTGAAGTGTTTCAAGTTCCTGCTCTACTTCTTTAATCGGCTCTCTTTGAAAATATGAGAATGCGATCAGTACAATACTGACAACTAGCAATCCGATAATTGCAATTTCCATGTTTCATCACCTTTTATTCATATTTTAATGCTGAAAGCCAAAAAAGGCTCTCATGATTGTTTCAGACAGTTTTCGACCCTTCTTTTTTATACCATAAAAAAGCTAGTTTCAAAAGGAATTGCTGAAGAAAATCACCTTTTTTTCATCATTTTTCTTTTTATATGTCAAACGAGTATGAAAACTTTGCTCGCTGTCAAAATAAAAGAAGCCTGACCGATCAAAAAAGCTGTGGATAGAAGAGGGGTTCTCATGTATACAGTACGACAAAGACCTGAGGTTTTATAGGGGAGCAGGCCATTTTTCATGAAATGATCGCGCGATATGGATCAGAACGCGGACGGATTGCACTGAAAATGAAATTGATGAAAAAACATTCTAGCATTCCTAAGCTAGAAGTGGTATTATGGTTAGGTCTGAATGTGAATTGATTTTAGTTTGGAGGGAAAAATATGCGCGTAAATATTACTCTAGCTTGCACTGAATGCGGTGAGCGTAACTATATTACTAAAAAGAATAAGCGAAACAATCCAGATCGCGTTGAATTCAAAAAGTATTGCTCACGTGATAAAAAACAAACTTTACATCGTGAAACAAAGTAAGCAGCAGGGAATTTTCCTGCTGTTTTTTTATGATGGAGGATGATCCGTGTGAAAAAAGAGCTTCGGCGTCAAACATTAGCAATGCTTGAGCAGATGAGTTCTGAGGAATTTAAGCGAAACGCGGCTGTACTGTATGAGCATCTGTTTCAATTAACCGCATGGAAACAGGCGAAGACGATTGCTCTGACCATGTCTAGAGGCAAAGAGGTACCTACAAGGCCTCTGATTGAAAAGGCGTGGGAGGAAGGAAAAACAGTGTGCGTACCAACCTGTTTTCCAGAGTCGAAAGAAATGATATTTTATCAATATACGCCACAAACGAAGATGAACTCCAGCTACTTTGGGCTGACAGAACCAGACCCTGAGACATCGGCAGTTGTACATAAAGAGGCGATCGATTTGATGATTGTACCTGGCGTATGTTTTGATCAGCAAGGCTACCGCATTGGATATGGGGGCGGCTATTATGACCGCTACTTAGTTGATTATCAAGGCGAAACGCTCGCTCTTTGCCTGTCTGTCCAGCAAATCGAGCATGTTCCGGCTGAAACGCATGATATGCCAGTATCTATAATTGTTAGTGAGAAAGGTGTAATGTATACAAAATAAAAGTCCGCTTCTTATATATGAAGAGCGGACTTTTTGTGTTGAAAAAGCTTCACTTCATGCATAAACCCATCCTATTTAAGCCACGATACGAATATAGGAGGGAATATCATGAATAAAATGATTTGGAGCATTGTGTTCACACTGTTTGCATTCGTTCTGGTGCAAAATCGTTATCGGCTCATGAATTTGATCTTAGGTCAAAATCAAGTGCGTCACTTTTTTATTAAGTGGCTGATGAAAATCCCATATTTTCGGACGAAATTTATTCGCCAAGCATTCTAATCCCGCAAAAGCCGGGATTTTTTTGTTCAGAAATGCGGATAAGAACGATTCTTGCTATAATAATGTAAAAAATGGAGCGCGAATAAATGAATGTCATAGATAGTCTATTTTGGCGAGTTGTTGATGAACTAAGACAAAACGGATACGAGATGATTCAAAGTCCGTACCCAGAGGATGAAATATTTTTTGAAGCACCACGAAACTCAGGATATGATCTCATCCGTCTATATAGAAAAGATGTGAACTTTAGACAGGAGATCGTTCGAGATATTGAAGAGCAGACGTTCCGGATGAATCAGCTGAGAGAAGCTATGCGTAAACGATCTCTTCATCTTTTGCAGCTTCAATTTACAGCTGACGAACCAGTAGATGATTGGGAAGACATAAACGGTCAGCCGCAAAAACAGCAAAAGGTGACGGTTACACCAGTTTTACTCAACGCAAAAGCCCTTCAAAACGATATGAATGAGCTGCAAAAATGGCTGAATACATCGCTTACAGTTGATGTAGAAGAGGCGAAGAGAGATACAGTTGAAGATGCGGTGCAGCTTAAAACGAACGTGCTTCAGGCGTTTGATGACCAGGAAAAGCAGCGTGAACGAGAACGGGCCGTTTTTCAAAATGGCAGACCGATTTTCACCTACTTGCTGATTGCTGTTCAAGTTGTCATGTTTCTTTTACTTGAGCTGTCTGGCGGAAGTACAAATACGGCCACTTTAACAGCGTTTGGTGCTAAAAATAATGTGCTGATCTTAGATGGTGAATGGTGGCGCCTGATTACACCGATGTTTTTACACATTGGCTTGACGCATTTACTCTTTAATACCTTTGCTCTTTGGTCCGTTGGTGCGGCCGTTGAAAGAATTTATGGGTCGGGAAGATTTTTGCTCATTTATTTGATTTCCGGCATATTTGGCTCAATTGCGAGTTTTGTGTTTAATACGGCGATCGCAGCCGGTGCATCAGGCGCGATTTTTGGTTGTTTAGGCGCACTGTTATATTTAGCGATCTCTAACCGCAAGCTTTTCTTTCGAACAATGGGGACAAATATTATTGTGATCATCTTGATCAACTTAGGAATAGGATTCACGGTATCAGGTATTGATAATGCCGGTCACCTTGGCGGCCTTGTTGGCGGTTTTTTAGCAGCTTTAGCTGTCCGCCTGCCTAAACAGCTGCAGCCTGTCAAAATGTTTCTTGCCAGTCTTCTCCTTCTGCTTATTGGCGGTTTTGGATTGTATACAGGGTTTCATTCAGACGATCAAAAAGAAGCAGCGGCAACAAGTGAGGCAGCGAGCTTATTCGATGATAAGAACTATAGCGAAGCAAGTAAACGTTTAGAGGAATATGTGCACCAAAAGGATGCATCTGCTGAAGCACTTCATATATATGCACTCTCTGAAGCGCAGCTGGGTCACCTTGACAAGGCGGTGCAATTTTTACAAAAGTCGCTCGAAAAAGATCCAAATGAACCGAATAAACTGTATCATTTATCATTGTTGTACGTAGAAAAAGGGGAGACAGCGAAAGCAGAAAATCTAATTGAGAAAGCCTTAAAAAAAGATCCTGAAAATGATCAATTTTTAAAGCTGAAGCAATATATCGAAAACACTCAAACACGTTGAATGACTTGACTGAAAGCGCATTTATGAATACGCTTATTCTATCTGTTGATTGAAAGAAATGGTGGATATAATGAAAACGTTATATGATGTACAGCAGCTGCTCATGAGATTTGGAAATTATGTGTATTTCGGAGATCGTGAAGTGGAGTTAGAATTTATGGCAGATGAATTGAAAGAGATGTATACATCGGGAATCATAGACCGAACCGAATGGTCAAACGCAATGACCATTCTTCAAATGGAATTGGCTAAATTAAATCGAAAAACAATGTGAAGGTGGAGGGCATATGACAGGGGATTGGTTTGTAGGCGTTGATCTTGGCGGTACGACAATTAAGCTTGCGTTCATTAATCTATATGGTGAGATTCAGCATAAGTGGGAGATTCCTACGGATAAATCTGGGCAGACGATCACAGTCGATATTGCCAAATCAATTGATCATAAACTGGTTGAGATCAGTATGCCAAAATCAACTCTCATTGGTATAGGAATGGGCGCACCTGGACCCGTAGATAAAGTATCCGGAATCGTCTATAAAACAACGAATCTGGGCTGGACAAACTATCCTTTGAAAGATCACTTAGAGGCCGAAACGGGACTTCCATCTGTGATTGAAAATGATGCGAATATTGCGGCACTCGGTGAAATGTGGAAGGGTGCAGGAGATGGCGCAAAAAACATCCTGATGGTCACACTTGGTACGGGTGTTGGCGGCGGTATTATCGTAAATGGAGAGGTTGTTCAAGGTGAAACAGGTGCTGGCGGAGAAATTGGTCATATTTGTGCAGTTCCATTCCAAGGAGCACCGTGTAACTGCGGAAGAACAGGCTGTATTGAAACCATTGCGTCTGCCACGGGCATCGTCCGGCTTGCAAAGGATAAATTAGAAACCGAGCAGCATACATCTTCACTTGGGACGCTCACTTCGCTGTCTGCAAAAGCTGTATTTGAGGCGGCAGAAAACGGAGATGATCTTGGAATGCGGGTGGTAGAAGAAGTGACAACCCACCTTGGACTTGTCCTAGCGAATCTTGCCAGTGCTTTAAACCCATCAAAGATCGTCATTGGCGGTGGTGTTTCTAAAGCAGGAGAGCTTCTTCGCAGTAAAGTAGAACGCGTGGTCAAACATCATGCATTCCCGCCTTGTGCTGAAGATGTCGAAGTTGTCATTGCATCTCTTGGAAACGATGCAGGTGTCATCGGCGGGGCATGGATGGCAAAAAATAAATGGCTGTCCTGAACAAAAAAGTCATAATGATGTCATTTTTATTAAAAAAGCGATATATGGGCATGAAATTGAATGTTTAGCATATTCATAAGTTTGTCATGGGGAAAAAGACATTGATTTTCCAGCACAGACAGGATAAGATATACTTTAGTTATTTTTGAAGAAGCACCAATAATTAGGGTATGTTCCTAACTTGAGTGCGCGTCCAGCATAAGGAGGTTACAATGCGAAAGAAAAGATTAAAGGCGATCTCATTTTTACTGATTGCGACTTTGTTAATGTGGGTCAAAACCTATGTTATCTATAAATCTAGCTTCAATATCAAAATTGAAAATTTCATGCAGGAGTTTATCCTGTTTATTAATCCGCTTAGCTTTCTCTTGTTTATCTTCGGTATCGGTTTATTCTTTAAAGAAAAAAATCGCAATCGATATATCATCGTGACGAGCTTTATCCTGACATTCATTTTGTTAGCCAACATTGTATTTTATCGATTCTATAGTGATTTTCTAACCATCCCCGTCCTATTTCAAACAAACAATATGGGTGACCTCGGGTCAAGTATTACCTCTTTAATTGAACCAGTCGATTTTCTAATGTTCGTTGATATCATCATTTTAATTTGGCTCTATAAAAAACAGCCTTCCTTTAGAACGGATGTCACCATTTCACGAAAGGAACGAGCAGCTTATTACTTATTTGTGGCAGCCACATTTTTCTTTAACCTTGGTTTGGCTGAAACTGAAAGACCAGAACTGTTAACTCGTTCATTTGACCGTGAGATGCTAGTGAAAAATATTAGCTTATATAACTTCCATATTTATGATGGGGTTCTGCAATCGAAGCAGTCCGCTCAACGGGCCCTTGCTGACAGCAATAGCTTAACTGAAATTGAAAACTATGTAAGCGCAAATCAAACCGACCGTAATGAAAAGACGTTTGGTCAAGCAAAAGGGCGAAATGTCATTCTTGTATCACTTGAGTCTACACAGAGTTTCGTGATTAATGAAAAATTAAATGGGAAAGAAATTACCCCGTTTTTAAACAAATTAATCAAGAAAAGCTACAACTTTACTAATTTTTATCATCAAACAGGTCAAGGGAAAACATCTGACTCAGAGTTTATTGTGGATAATTCTCTCTATCCTCTTGGAAGAGGGGCCGTTTTCTTTACAAATCCAAGCAATGAGTTTACAGCGACACCTGAGCTGTTAAAAGATGAGGGCTACCATTCTTCTGTTATTCATGCGAATAACAAAAGCTTCTGGAACCGTGACCTGATCTACGATAGCTTTGGCTACGATAAATTCTTTGATATTAAATCATTTGATGTGAATGAAGAGAACTCAGTTGGCTGGGGATTGAAAGATGGTCCGTTCTTCGAGCAGTCAGCGGAATTGATGAAGTCTATCCCGCAGCCTTTCTATACGAGATTGATTACATTAACGAACCATTTTCCGTTTGATTTAGATGAAGAAGATAAGCTCATTGATGAATATGATTCAAAGAGTAAAACGCTGAACAAGTACTTCCCTACAGTGCGTTATCAAGATGAAGCACTTAAGCTTTTCTTTAAAAAGATGAAGGAAGCAGGCTTATACGATAACTCCATTTTTGTTTTATATGGGGATCACTACGGAATTTCAGAAAACCATAACGAAGCCATGGGGCAATTTCTAGATAAAGAGATTACACCATTTGAAGAAGTTCAGCTTCAAAAAGTTCCGTTTGTTGTACACATACCAGGGATAACCGATCAAAATCCTAAAGAAATTCATACGGTGGGGGGGCAGGTGGATATCCGTCCAACTGTACTCAATCTTATAGGAATTGATACAAGCAAGCAAATTCAATTTGGTCATGACTTATTATCGAAAGATACAAACGACTTTACAGTGCTCCGCGATGGAAGCTTTATTACGAAGGACAGCATTTTCACAGACGGTGTTTGCTATAATAAAGAAACGGGCGAGCCGAGAGATGACGAAACCGTTTGTCAGTCTTATGAAGAAAAGGCGAAGCAAGAGCTTCAATTCTCTGATCAAATTATCTACGGGGATCTCCTTAGATTTTATGACCGGAACAGCCCGGACCATTCACCTTCCAAAAAAGAAGATGAGAGTAAGCTGAAAAAGGCGTCCTAACATATGAGAAAACCTCTGCTATTTTAGAAGCAGAGGTTTTCTTTTTTTGCATGCTGGCTCATATAGTATGAGAGGAGGGATGTAAATGAAGACACCGTCGTTTGGAAAAATTGAATGGCAGCTGGATGAAGCCAGGATGAATGATGTGGCAAAGCAGCTTGGTATAGGGAAAGCGGCCTTCAAATTATCCAATCAAACAAGTACCGAGCATCTTTTTTTACCGGGGTATAGACTCCCAGAAGGTACCTATACATTTCAATCCATAGGTGATATGCAGAGATTTATTTCGCCTTACCGGCTGCAGCAATCAGATGATTGGATCAACGGAACATTTGAATACGATAGCGCGCAATTAAAAGAAGAGTTAAGACATTTGAAAGGCGTATTTCCTTTTCTTCATATCAGTGTGATTGGTCATTCAGTGCTCGATACACCTATTTATGAAATTCGTACAGAGCCTGTTCAGCATTTACATTCTATTCATCTCAATGCCTCTTTTCATGCAAATGAATGGATCACCACCTCTATTTTATTAAAATGGTTGAAATCCCTTTGTTTAGCAGCGTCTGACCCAGTGCAAGCGAGACATTATGAAGCGGTTCATATACTGCAAACCACTGCGCTATCCATTGTGCCAATGGTTAATCCAGATGGAGTGGATTTGGTTTGCAATGGCCCAGAATCACTAGGTCTAAGCAGTGAAGAATTGACATCGCTAAATGGTGGGCTTTCCGATTTTCGAGAATGGAAAGCGAATATTCGAGGGGTTGATTTAAATAATCAATTTCCTGCTTATTGGGAAATCGAATACTACCGTAATCAGCCGAAAGTGCCGTCTTATCGGGATTTTCCTGGTGATCAGCCGTTAACAGAACCAGAAGCGAAAGCGATGGCAAATCTTGCGTTACGTAAGCGGTTTGACCGGCTGATTGCCCTTCATACACAAGGAGAAGAAATATACTGGGGCTTTCTTGGCCACGAACCAGCGATATCCAAAAATACGGTCAAACGATTAGAACATGTGAGCGGCTACAAGCCGATTCAATATCTTGATAGCTATGCAGGCTATCGAGATTGGTTTATTTATCAATTTCAAAGTGAGGGTTATACAGTGGAGCTTGGTCTAGGGAAGAATCCTCTTTCCATGAATCAATTTGATTCCATCTATGAAAAAACAAGGCGGCTATTATGGGAAGCATGTAAGTATTAAAAAGCACCTGTCTGGTGCTTTTTAACATTTGAGAATAACGCAATTTCTTATTGTCAATATAAACAGCGTTGAAGTGATTGACGAGGGCCTTCTTGTAAGCTATTGTGAAAGAAATGGATGTAAAAAAAAGGATATGTTTTAGGGAGATGTCGATCATTGAGTGCTCAAAGCTTGTGGACAAGAAATTTCACTTACTTATTTGTTTCTAAAATGTGCAAAATCACTGCTGATAGTTTATCTTTCAACACCATCTTGTGGCTTTTAGTACTTGGCGGGAAAGGGGCAATAGGAACAGCTTTTTTTATTGCAGTCAGCTTTGTTCCTCAAGCGATTGTTGGTCCATTTATTACCCCAATGATGAAGCCCCATCAATTGAAATTTTGGATGTGTTTTGCTGATTTAACACGAGGAGCGATTATCCTTGTGATCGTGATCAGTTATTTTCATGGTTTTTCCCCATTAGCACTCATCATTGGCGGTATGCTGCTGCATTCGGCGACAGGAGGCTCCTATGAACCGGCTTCGGTATCGATTATTCCAAAGCTTGTGCATGAGGATGTCATTCAAAAAGCGAATGCAACCATCCAATCAGCAAGTCATGTGGTAAGGCTTGTGACGGTTACGATTTGTGGTGTTATGATTGCGTTTGTAGGGGTAGGGTATACAATGCTTGTGATCATTCCTCTTTACCTCATATCAGCTTTATTGGTTTTAATGATTACATATCAAACAGAAGTCATCATTGATAAAGGAAAAAAAGGGTTATCATACGGCAAAAGATTAATTCGAGGATTCTCACTTGTTAGAAGCCATCATATTTTGTTTCCATTAGCGATTTTTTGTGTTTGCTCAAACTTCGCTGCGGCACCATGGGAAGCATTGTCTGTTATTTATTTAACAGAAGACTTACATAGCGGACCTGTTGTATATTCATTGATCAAAGTCACCACGGCACTAGGTGCATTTCTGATGGGGTTTGTTTTGACAAAAGTTAAAGTGAATCGGTATGGATTACTATTTATAGGTGCTGGGATCGTTGATGGTATCGCGTTCTTCATCACAGGAATGAACGCATTATTACCACTTGTGTTTATATCAGCTTTTGCCCTAGGTGCAGCCATTAGTGCAGTCAATGTACCCGAACATACGATGATTCAATTGTCAGTGAAGGCAGAGGATCAGCCGCAAGTGTATGCGATTATCAACATGATCTCCTATTTAATGATTCCGTTAGGCGCCCTCATCGGCGGCTATATGGCAACTCTATTTGGTTCTGGGTATGTCATTGCGGCAGGAGGAATCATTGAAGCTGTTTCTGGTATCTGTCTGCTTCTGTTCACAAAGATTGGGAAGGTAGAGAGGACGGATTTGACGATAGAACGAGACAAACCTGGCTTAAACGCAACGTGATCATGGCTTTTTTAAATGAGGATGGGTTACAATGAGGACGAGAAAACATGAGGATTCGATTGAAAGGAGCAAGAAACATGGCCATAGCAGATGTCACCATCATTCCAATAGGCACTGAAACACCAAGTGTGAGTGCGTATGTAGCAGATGTACAAAGAATTTTAGAAGGCTTTCAACAAGAAGGAAAAATCAAATATCAATTAACACCGATGAATACGTTAATTGAAGGTGAATTATCCATATTATTTGAGGTCATTCAGCGCATTCATGAGGCGCCTTTTGAAAAGGGATTGCATCGAGTAGCCACCAATATTCGCATTGATGACAGACGGGATCAAACCACAACCCTTACAAGTAAATTAGAAAGTGTGAATAAGCACTTGAATCAATAAAAAAAGCCTGCTATATGCAGGCTTTCAGCGTGTAGACAAACCCTCGCATTCGTTGTCAGTCCTGCGTGCCGGTGCTCACGAATGTCAAATTCGCTCCGCTCCGGTACTCGTCCTTCCTAGACTTCAAAGGTTTTCTATCACGCTGAAAAGAAGAAAAAGGGCTAAAATAAAGATCATTTTAGTCCTTTGTCAACAATCTAAAAGCCTGCTATATGCAGGCTTTTAATGTGCAGTTGGATAACCGCTATAGATGATGGTCATGACAGTAAACCATCCAAAAACCAAAAATGTAGCGCCAGCAAAAGCGATGGCAAGTACGTTCACTTTTTTAAGTGAGCGATAGATGCCGAGAGCGGCTAAAATCGTGACTAGACCGAAAATAATGACGAGCATCATATGAAAATCCCCCTTTGTCATCAATCCCCTTGATTTCCTTTCTTTTCATTTTAACCGTTTTCATAAAGCTTGTCGAGTAGATTCCAGTTGACGATTGTTTGAATTTTTATTGAATAGCCTTCATAATAAAAAAGAATGAATAAAGTAGGTGATGAAAAATGAATTGGAGAAGAATGCCACTAGGCTATGTACAAGCAAATGCGTATATTTGGAAAAATGAGCAGGGAGAATGCTTAATTTTTGATCCAGGCGGTGAAGCGCAAAAGCTGATTTCCTATGTAAAAGAAAAACAGCTCACACCGCTCGCTGTCTTACTGACACATGCCCATTTTGATCATATTGGTGCGGCAGATGAGGTGCGCGCAGAGTGGGGAGTGCCACTATATGTACACGAAAATGAAAAAGAATGGCTCACAAATGCTGAGTTAAACGGTTCAGCTCGATTGATTGGAAATGGAATTACAGTCAAAGAAGCTGAAAAAGTGATTACGTCAGAAGGAACTCTTCAAATTGGATCGTTTACATTAGAGATGTTCCATACACCTGGGCATTCACCAGGCAGTGTGTCTTACTATTCGGCAGAAGAAGGATTTGTCATTTCTGGTGACACTCTATTCGAAGGCGGCATCGGAAGAACAGATTTAGTGGGAGGCAGTCAGGATGTGCTGCTTCAATCTATTCATGACAAATTGTTGTCATTGCCAGAAGCAACTCTTGTTTTAAGCGGCCATGGCGGAGAAACCACTGTGCTTACAGAGCAGGAGCAAAATCCGTTTATTCATGGTTTTTCTCTTTAACCGTAGGCATGAAAAAAAGCATCTCTTCTTAAAGAGATGCTCAGCGTGTAGACAAACCCTCGCATTCTTTGTCAGTCCTGCGTGCCGGTGCTCACGAATGTCAAATTCGCTCCGCTCCAGTACTCGTCCTTTCTAGACTGCAAAGGTTTTCTATCACGCTGAAAAGAAGACAAAGGGCTAAAATAAAGTTCATTTTAGCCCTTTGTCAACAGTCTAAGCATCTCTTCTTAAAGGGATGCTTTTTTCTATTAATGTCCGGTACCGGGAACCATGATGAAAATCGAATAATATGTAAATCCGGCAAAGAAAATCGTCAAGTACGCTCCGAAAATGTAAATATACATTCTTTCGGATAAATTCAAGTAGGATAAAAATACAAAAAGAACGGTTTGACCGAAGAATAGCAAGGATGCATCTTTCATATGTCCTAAATAGAACATGACAGCAAAAATACCCGTCCAAAAGCCAAGCACGCGGAACATGCGATTCATTTCTTTCCCTCCCCTTAAAAAAACCCCTTTGATACATATTATAGCTGATCATCACTTGTTATGTAAACATTTACATTTTTGACAACGTGTGAACATTTAATTAGTAAGTAAAAAAATTTTTGAAAAAGTGATGAAAAAGTGTTTATGCCTAAATACATGAGGGTACTTACTCCATAAGAGAAAAGGTTAACGACCTAAGGAGGAAGACTAATGAGTGACATTACTTTTTATTCATACCCGAGCTGCACGTCTTGCCGCAAAACAAAACATTGGCTGAAGGCGAATCAAATTGATTTTAAAGAGCGTCACCTTTTCAGAGAAACGCCAACTCTAGATGAATTAAAAAAGATTCTTTCCTTAACAACAGAGGGAATGGATGAAATTTTAGCCACGCGAAGTCAAGCTTTTAAAAGCTTAAATTTAAATATTAATGATTTAAAAGTAAACGAGGTACTTGAACTACTCATTGAAAAACCAAAGTTGCTGCGGAGACCGATCATCATTGATGGGAATAAGTTAGTGGTTGGCTATAATCCCGGGGAACTCATGAAAATATCAAAAAAGAAAGCGATTCATCAATCGGTTTCCTAATAAAAAACGAAGATCAGCTGAAACATGCTTCAGCCGTCTTCGTTTTTGTGCTGAACTGGGCTAGCTGGGTTCGAACCAACGATCACGGAGTCAAAGTCCATTGCCTTACCACTTGGCTATAGCCCAATATCAAACGTGTAATGATATTGTTCACCATCTGCGGTCATTTATACATAAAAGTTGGTTTGTCACTAGTTTTAAGTGAAAAAGGAGCGGAAGAAATAAATGAAAAATGAAAAATCTGAGCAATTATATGAATTTATCCTAAAAGAAGCCCCTGTTATGACCGAAGAATGGCTGAAAACAAGAACAGAAGAAGGATCATTATACTCTAGACATGCTTCAGAGGAGACAGAAAAGAAGCTGAAGGAACAGAACACAGCGTTTATTCAAACCATTGCAGCGACGCTTGTAACGGTATCAGACAAAGTAGAGCATCATTTGAAAAAGTGGTCTATTGATATTGCACGTGATCGAGCAGTTCACGAGGTGCCTTTATATGAAATCATCGGACAATTTAAGATATTCCGCCACATATTCTGTTCGAGAATTGAGACATTCACACAAGAAACAAAGCTTGAAGTGACGCTGCAAGATGTGTGCGGGTGGAATCAGCACTTTCACGGCACGTTTGATGATATGATTGAGCGTTTATCAGAAGAATATGACCGCGTGACCCTGAGTCAGCTAAATGCACAAAGAGAAATGATCCAAGAACTTAGTGCCCCTGTTATTCCAGTTTCAAAAGAGATCGGGATTTTGCCGCTAATCGGCGAAATAGATACGTACCGGGCCAAAATTATTTTGGAGTCAGTACTAGAACAGGCTTCGAGACTGCGTCTGACCCATTTATTTATTGATATATCTGGCGTACCAATCGTTGATACAATGGTTGCTTATCAGCTCTTTAAAGTGGTGGATAGTGCGAAGCTTCTAGGAATTGAGACGATTATTTCAGGTATTCGACCAGAGATTGCTCAGACAGTTGTCAAACTAGGCATTGATTTCTCAAAAGTAAACACTGAACATAGCCTTGCAAAAGCGTTAGAAAAGAGAGGATTCCGTATCTTTGAAGAGCAGCCGCAAGAAGCAATATGATCAAAAAACCTGAACTTATAAAAGTCAGGTTTTTTTTATATGCTCTTTTTTTATATTTAATAAAATGCATCCTAATTTGAGGATTTTAACGCTTGATCAGGCGTTAAAATCATGAAATGCGCTTTTGTCAGACTGGTTCCTCCACCTTACAATATGGTCAGAGAAAGGAGTGAATCACTTGTATGGGATTGAATATTTGGGACAAGAGCTGCTAGAAGAAGCATGCCGCATGAGAGCATCTGATGTGCATATTGTCCCAAAAGAAAAGGAAGCTTCGGTATCTTTCCGTGTAGACTCAGATTTAATCCAGCAGCGAACCATTGATAAAAAACGCGGGGAGCGGTTAATTGCTCATTTTAAATTTTTATCCTCCATGGATATCGGCGAAAAAAGGAGACCGCAAAACGGATCATTGGCAGTCATGCTAAGAACTGGCCAAGTGTTTGTTCGGATGTCTACATTACCGACTGTGAATGATGAAAGCTTGGTGATTAGAATTTTACCGCAGGATCATGTCCCGGAAATAAAATATCTGTCGTTATTTCCGAAAGCCTCAGCTAGATTACTATCATTTTTGAATCATTCGCATGGACTCATTTTATTTACTGGGCCAACAAATTCAGGGAAAACAACAACACTTTATTCATTGATACAGTTTGCAAAAAAGCATTTTAACCGAAATATTATTACACTTGAAGATCCTGTGGAAACAAGAAATGAAGAAGTGTTACAGGTCCAAGTCAATGAAAAAGCAGGCATCACGTATGCGGCAGGATTACGCGCTATTTTAAGACATGACCCAGATATGATTGTGTTAGGAGAAATAAGAGATGCTGAAACAGCTAGAACGGCAATTAGAGCAGCATTGACAGGCCATTTAGTGCTGAGTACGCTGCATGCGAAAAATGCAAAAGGTGCTCTTTATCGAATGCTTGAATTTGGTGTGACGATGAATGAACTCGAACAAACAATGGTTGCGATTGCTGCGCAACGATTAATCGAGCTCACGTGTCCTTTTTGCGGGGAAACGTGTCAGCTTTATTGCAAATTAAATCGACCAGTCAGACGAACAAATGTTTTTGAATTACTTTACGGAAAGGAGCTTGGTGAGTGTATCAAAGAGGCCAAAGGAGAATATGCTCACTCGTCATATGAAACACTGCAAAGATTAATTCGTAAAGGAGTGGCACTGGGCTATCTATCGAAAAACACATATCATCGCTGGGTTTATGAAGAAGCGAGTCTCTAAAGCCTGGTCTAGAAGAGAACAAGCTGAATTTCTATCAAAACTTGCTCAATTGATTCAAGCTGGATATACATTGATTGAGGCATTAAAGATGGTGAATATCCAGTTATCAAAGAAACAACAGCTGCTATTAACTAGAGGCATTCAGTGGCTGCTTGAAGGGGAGTCTTTTTATGTGGTGCTGGAGAGATTTCATTTTCAGAGAGAAGTCATTGCCATTCTCTGTTTTTCAGAGAAGCATGGCAGCCTATCACGCGCTCTTGAACAAAGCTCACGTTTTTTAGAGAAAAAAATCAAGCAGTTAGACTCGTTCAAACGCATGTTACGGTACCCGATCTTCCTCATCTTTACGGTTTTAGTTGTCCTGATACTTGTTCAGCAGATGATCATTCCTCAATTTTCTTTATTGTACTCGTCAATGGATACCCGCATGTCATGGCTGATCCAAGGGATGTTTGCACTCTTTCAATTCCTACATGCTTTCCTCCTCATCATAGGGTGTATGTGTATCTGTCTGACTGGATATTATCATGTCTTTTTTAAGAAAAAGTCGACCCTTGAGAAACTGAGAGTGTTGAGCAGGTTGCCTATGTTATATAAAGGGATGCAGCTGATGCATACGTATCTTTTTTCCCTTCAGCTAAGCGGGCTTCTTCAAGCTGGATTATCGATGTACGAAAGCTTGCAAGCTTTCAAACAGCAAAGCTATTTACCCTTTCTTCAAGAAATATCTGAACGGATGATCGGAGAGTTAAGAAAAGGAGAAAGCATGGAACATCAAATAAGTGGGTCTCCTTTTTTTGAAAAACATTTTGCAGCTGTCATCAAACATGGTGAAGCTAGCGGGATGCTTGCCAGAGAATTGTATACGTATAGTCAATTCCTATTAGAGAATGCAGAGCTGAAAATTGAAAAATGGGTTTCATGGCTGCAGCCGGTCATATATGGTTTGACAGCGCTTCTTATACTCATTGTATATTTATCTATTCTTTTACCGATGTATCAATTAATGGAACAAGTGTGAGAAGGAGGCAAAGGCATGAATGATAAAGGATTTACCCTGTTGGAAATGTTAATTGTCATGCTCGTGATTTCCATTCTTTTACTCATTACTATTCCGAATATCACCCGTCACCATCAAAGCATTCAAGCGAAGGGCTGTGAAGGGCTCAAATCAATGGTGAGTACACAGGTGATGGCATATGAATTGGAGCATGACGGCAAGACACCATCTTTGGCTGAATTAGAAAAAGAAGGCTATGTCAAAAAGGGATTAACTTGTCCTAATGGAAAAGCCATTGTCATTCAAAACGGTGACGTGAAGCATGAGTAAATTGCTTTTACATGAAAAGGGTTTTACCCTCATTGAACAGCTCATGATTTTACTTGTTTTATCTATTCTATTGTCGATCTTAGGAGGAAAAGCCCCAAGTATATTAGAAAGTGTTGAAGCAAAAAAACAAGTGAACATCATGAAACAAGATATCCAACTGGCTGCTTATACGGCATTTATCAAAAAAACCCGTGTGAATGTTGAGATTCATCCGCAACATGTATCCTATCAAGTAATAGATCAAAATGGTGATGAGGTGATTGCTTCTTATCAGCATAAAAAAGGCATCATCAAACATTCTACATTTTCACAGGGGATTCATTTTAATGAAAACGGACATCCGAGCAGCGGCGGTTCTCTCATTGTTCAATTTGGCAGCCAAATATATAAACTCACGATTTATTTGGGGAGCGGGCGTATCCATGTTCAAAAACAATAGAGGATTTAGTACGTTTGAGATGCTGTTAGGTTGCCATACCTTCCTATTTGCAGCTCTTGTGCTCATGCCAGCCTATGAAAAAATAATGATGGAAAAAAAGGAATTAAGAGCAAAACTTGAAGCTTACCAAGTGTTACATGAACATATGAACGAAGCATTCATAGAAGGTACAAAGCCATCCGTCAAAAAGAAGAGAGGCGAGATCACATATGAACTCAATTGGAGTAAACAGAAGGGATGTGTATCATACAAAGTACAAAAAAAGAAAACGATATGCTTTCGTCATGTTGAACGATGAACAGGGGTTTACATTTGTACAAGCTTTGTGGCAATTGCATCTATTACTGTTTCTTTCTTTTGGCTGTGTGCTCATCTTTTCTGTTGCAGAGAAAGCCCACCCATTTGAAGAAATCAACCAATTCTCACAAATGGAGTGGAAGCAAACTGTACTGCAATTAGAAGAGGAATTAAATCGTGCACTGGCTGTTAGAGCGGTGAAAGAAGGAAAAGCGTTAGAGTATCTGTCCGATCAAGGGCGAGTGGTGAGGATTGAGCCCTATCAAGAGATGCTGAGGAAGCGAGTGGATCAGGCAGGGCATCTTCCTTTATTGCAAAAGGTGAAACAATTTCGCGTCAGAACAGATCAGCAAACAACAACCCTTGAAGTCACAGATGTATCTGATAAGGTGTATGAAGCCGTTTTTTTCACATATAAAGGAGTGGTTCCTAAAACGTGAAAAGTGAAGAAGGGTTTATCTATCCCCACGTACTTGCTACGATTCTTTTCTTCCTTTTGATCCTAGGCTCAATGACGATTGGATTTCAAAATGAACTGAAAAGTGCAGAGCTGACGATTTCTTATTATAAAAAACAGCAGCTATTTAGAATGGGTGTAAGTGAGGCTGCAAGTAAATTAAATCGTATTTGTGATCAGCAGCATGCTCATGTGGAGACTGAAGAAGGCCGTGTGACATTGAAACAGATCGGGTGCGATCAAAAGAAAAAACTTGTCCACATGCTGGTCGGCGTTAAAACAAAAGATGGTTTAGCAGATGAGCGGGAACTGGTGATGGATTGGAAGACCCGTGAAATCATGAAATGGACAATCCCTGATTAGCCAGTGTATAAAACCATACTCTTCCTGGTAACACTTTAAGGAAGAAGAGGTGAATGTTCGTTGAAAACAAATGACTATGTAAAATATATGACGCAGGAAATCATTAAATATATGAATACACCACGTGACGAACGGAAGGAACATAAACAAGAAAAGATGGAAACAAAACCGCCATTTTCACAGCGTTTATTTGGTGTTCTGCCGTTTGGCTTTTCCATGATGCTAAAAAAACGACATCGACATCGACAAAAGTAAAAAGCCGCCAGCAGGCGGTTTTTTTATGCCACTTTAGCTGTATTCTTCAACGACAATGACTTTATTGACCTTGTTTGAGTAAGGGTTATAGGAAATGGTGACAAATACCCCAAATTCTTTGGCGTGATCTTTTAACGTAATATGATACTGTTTCACAGATTCTTTTTCCCGGTGCCTGTCCCATACTTTTTGTTTAAATAAGACTTGTGCTAACGGATATCTTTTCTTTGCTTCCTTGACAGCTCTTGTTTCCCATTGATCTGCGGCAGTAGTGAATCCTCTCGATTCCACAGGTTTGGCGTCTTGTATGACAGGACCCAACAGTAAACTGAGCATGATCATGATTTTTCCATAGTTCACTTAACATCACCTCACCAGTTATTATCCTGACCAAATCCTACACTTTTATGTAAATTTTTAAGAAGTACAAATGTCACAGAAAAAAATATAGAATATGGCGAAAGAATGAGAAAATGGAAGAATTTTCTCGCAATAGTTCTTGTTTAAGAACAAAATGGACTAATTTGGCGTTTTGGGTTTTATAGGTATTTCCTTATACTGAGTGTAATCGTTCTCTTTAAAGAACATCCTTCCGAGGAGTTGAAAGAATGAATCAGTCGCTCTTTGTACTCTTTAGTGCCATTTGTTTGATTTTCACGTCTCTTCTTATCACACCTACTAACGCTTCTTTTAACGATGTCGAGCATACAAACTTTGTCATGAACACGTGTGAATATTTTGAACAGACAGATCAGCATTGTCAGCCAAAAAAATGGGATAGAAGTGATTTAAAGCTCATAGATCAAACGATGATCGAAGGAACAGTCTGTGCGCCTCAAAAGCTAAGCATGACATTAAAAAATATTGGACAACCCATCGTATACTCTGAATGGAAGTGGGAATTACACAAAGTAGAAAGTGATCAGAAACCATTACAAAATGGTCATATTCTTGAAAAGGGATCTATACAACACCTTTCATCAGAAGAAACGACGACTGTTACAACAGATAAAGCAAAAACGAATGGAATCTATGCATTTAAAATCTATTTTCCTAAAGGATTTGGTGCATCTGAAAAAACATTCTTTTGGTCTAAACAAATGCAGCTCTCAAGCTGTCAAGAAAAGATATCTTAAATGAAGCTGTCTACTGAATGAAAAAATGATATGTGAAGGGGAGATGGGACATGAAAAAATGGATGAAAATGTCTGGGAGTATTCTTTACGTAATGGTTTTCACGATGATGATTGCATGTATTATTGTCGTGTTGTCATCAAGAACAACAGGTGGAGATCCTCAGATTTTCGGTTATCAATTCAAGCAAGTATTATCTGGTTCAATGGAACCGGAATTTTCGACTGGGTCGCTCATTGTAGTAAAACAAGTGACCTCACCTAAGACGCTCAAAAAAGGAGATATTATCACTTTTCAAACGAAGCAAGACAAGTCTTTTGTGACTCACCGAATTGTTGGGGTAAAAGGAAAAGGGACAAATAAAGCCTTTGAGACCAAAGGAGACCACAATATGTATCAAGACGGTACGCTGGTAAAAGCGGATCAAGTGGTTGCGCAGTATACGGGAACGAACATCCCTTATGCAGGAAAACTTCTTTCGTATGCCGGAACTTCGGCTGGAACCGCTTTGCTGCTGATTATACCAGGTGTGATGCTGCTTGTTTACTCAACAATTCATTTTGTGGGCGCTGCGAAACATCGAAGACACACGGCTGATTTACATATGTCAGAGAAGCAAGCATAAATATTCGTTTGTAACCTAATTAGGTTTCAATAAAACAATTTATTAGGGGGTTCATTCATGGCAATGAAAAAATCAATTCGTTTAGGTGTATTATCAGGGGCATTAGGACTTGCTTTAATTGGCGGGGGAACATGGGCGGCGTTTAATGATGTAGAAAAGGCAAACGCGGTCTACTCGACAGGAGAGCTGAATTTATCTGCAAAAGAGAACTCTGGCGCCATCAACCTTTCGAACTTAAAACCTGGTGACCGAATAAAGAAAGAGTTTAATTTTGAAAATAAGGGGTCGCTTGCGATTAATCAAGTGCTGATGAGTCTTGATTATAGCCAGTTTAAAGATGGAACTTCTGCGAAGAATGGTGGTAAGAATACAGCTGAAGAATTCCTCAGCCAGTTTCAGGTGAGTGTTCTTACGGTTGGAGCCGAAGGTGGAAATGGTTATCCAAAAAATATTATTTTAGACCATGCAAACTTGCTTGACCTGCATCTAGTAACGTCAAAACAGGATCAGACCGCATTTGAAAAGATTCGTCATGCCGTCGATGAGAAGTTTTTACATGAAAGTGGTAAAATTAATGTAGCAACCGTTGATGGAACAGCGGCTCCAGAGTATGACGGCATTCCAAAGAATCCGTTTGATTACGATAAAATGGAAATGATCATTGAATTTGTCAATGACCAGACGAAGGATAAAGCTGGTCACTATATCCAAAATAAATACCAAGGCGATGCGATTCAAATTGATCTTTCCTTCGAAGCGACTCAGTGGAATGGTTTAACGATCAATCCTAAAAAGCATACGGATGAAAAAGGCTACGTGAAAGAAAACGAAAAAGCACACAGCGAAGATAAAAAATAAAGATAAAGACAGTCTTTAGACTGATATCTAGTTCTGCATAGCAAGTGGAGGAGTATGCGCTAAAACGTGCGCTTTACTCCTCTTCTTGCTTTTTTTTCCAGATTTGATAATCTAAAAATTCACGAAATTGCTTTTTCGAAACCCCTGATGTCATTGCATCTCGAACTAGTTTTTCCCATTCACTATCTAATTGACCATCGTATTCGGTTTCATCTTTTTCGTGTAACAGTGTATGAACCGAGACGTCCAGAACAGCGGAGATTTTTTCAAGAAATTGAATGGAGGGGTTTGTTTGCAAGTTTCTTTCTATTGAGCTTAAATAAGACTTCGCTACCCCAGCCTTTTCGGCCAGTTCTGATAGTGAGTAGCCTTTTTCATTGCGGTATTGTTTAATACGCTGGCCAATCAATGTCATCACCTTCCTTTCGATATTATAGCACATTCAGAAAGGTTTGATAGAATGACTTCTTACCATAGGGGGAGACTCAGAGGACTTTTCGCTTGATTTGAGAAAATGACGGACTTCTTCAACTGTTAGTCCTGCTTTGCGAGCTTCGCATAATAATTGAACCCATTCACTGTCTAATACTTTCGTTTTCTTTTCCATACAAATACCCTCCTAAAATACTGAATCGTGTATTTCAGGCACTTAACGCATGAAATGGAAAGACACAGGTGGTAAGACCTCATAGATTGCTTGCGTCATTTTTCCGCCCAATACAAACAGACAAACTTTGCTTTTGACTGATCGAAAATTGTATGTCACATGAAGGGGGGCTCGTGAGTCAACCTCCTCTTTTTTGCTGTAAGTAAAAAAGCCCGCCATTTTCAATCGTTAGACTGATTTTTGGTTCGTATAAAGTTTTAAGTGCTTGTCTTTCTATTTCATATTCTACAGACGTGTCTGAAGTCCCTTCATAAAATAGGTTTAAAAGCTCCGAGTCTTCCCTCCACTTTTGAACAGCCCTCACCGCCCAATCGTCTGGTTCCTCATGGGCATAACGCTTTATCAGGCTATTTAGACGTTTGACGCCGCTTTCAGGCTTAATCATTGTACTCATCGTAAAGCAATAATCAGGAATTTGAGATGACAGCTCCCGGGCTTCTAGCTTTTCTTGAAATTGTTCTATGACTTCTCCTCGTATCAGATGAAGCCCAAGTGATAGCAGCTTATCCTTTTTACGGTCTGCCAGATAGGATATCTTCACATTGAGACCAAGCCATGGCTCCAATGCGATTTGGTTGTTGTTGAGCGGCGTCACTCTTTCATAGAGCCGGATAAATCGGCCCTGCTGTTTAACAGCCTCGAATATTTGAAATAAACGAGGGGAGCCGAAATGGACAAATTCACCTTCGATCGCATCACCGGCTTTTTTTTGATCGGTGATTAAGGTCAATTGCCGCGGCTCAGGTACACCGCCTGTTTTTTCAAGCCAGTGCCAATAAAAAGGGCGGTTCATAATCAATTTATCCATTTCGATTGTCAGCTGTACTGTCATATGTCCTGCACTTTCTTCTAGTATGTCGCATTGATTCGCCTGAAAGAAACGGAGAAGAAATGTGTGAATGTCACGCTGCTCCATTGATCAACTCTCCTTTATGAGCCTTGCTGCCTTTTTTCTAAAAGCGGTGTTTGTGCTTCTGTTAAATAGGAAGCAAACTGAGTTAATTTCTTTTTCATATCTCCGTCAGATTCGTGCTGAAAGAGAATATGATGCAATTCTGTTTCGGCCTCTTGGATATCAATTCGCGTTAAAATATCATCTAGATCGCCAATGACATTTTCAAATAGCTGAATTTTTTCATATAAAAGCTTTAGAATATGTTCCTCGACTGTTCCGTTCGTTGCCATATTGTAAATGTGGACATCCCGTTCTTGGCCAAGGCGGTGAATACGTCCAATTCTCTGTTCTAGACGCATTGGATTCCACGGAAGGTCGTAGTTGATGATCTGGTTACAAAACTGAAGGTTAATCCCTTCGCCGCCGGCTTCTGTAGCAATTAACACTTGAGCCCGTTCTCTAAATAAATCTTTCATCCAGTCTTTTTTGCTCCGCTTAAAGCCGCCTCGAAAAGGAACCGAGCTAATGCCGTTTTGCTGAAGAAACCATTGTAAATAAATTTGTGTCGCACGATATTCAGTGAAAATAATGACCTTCTCATTTAACTGCTGAATGAGTTTGACGACTTCCAGCGCCTTTGAATTTTGCTCAACTTGATTGATTTTCTCCATGATTTGCGCAATGGCAGAAGATCCTAGAATGTGTTTTTCTTCTTCCTGCATTTTTTTGATCGTCATATAGACCGCCTCGCGGCTTGAGCAGCATTCTCGTTCCAAGGTCATGATTGAAAACATGTGCTTTGTATAAGATGGATTCTCTTTCAGCTTACAAATTTCATCATATAACGCTTGCTCTGTCGGAGAGAAATGAATGGAGATCGTTTTGACATGCCGTTTTGACCACTCGATGCCTGTGTCTTGTCTTCGGTTACGAATCATCACTTTATTGACTAGCTGTTTCAATCGATCATGGTCTTCAAGCTGCAAGTCCTTTTTGGCAAAAACATCTTTAAACTGATGTTCATTGCCTAGGTGGCCAGGCTTCAGAAGGGAAACGAGATTGAAAATTTCTCCGATTCGGTTTTGAATAGGCGTAGCTGTCAGCAGCAGGCAGAACTTTTTGTTTAGATTTCTCACAAATTCATAGTTTTTCGTTTTATTGTTTTTTAGTTTGTGTGCTTCATCAATAATGACCATATCGTAGGCGATTGATAAAATCGTGTCTCGATGCGGCTGTCTTTTGGCTGTATCAATTGAGGAAACCACGACGTCACACTGCTCCCATACATAGCTCTTTTTTTGTTCGACAGCATCAATGTAAAATTTCGTCCGCAGCTCCTGCACCCATTGAGACACAAGGGAGGCGGGAACGAGAATGAGAATCTTTTTGGCAAGTCCACGAATCATGTATTCTTTGATAATGAGTCCTGCTTCTACAGTTTTCCCAAGTCCCACTTCATCTGCTAAAATGGCTTTCCCGTTCATCTCTTCTACGACTCTTCTAGCCACTTCGAGCTGGTGCTTTAAAGGAGTGAATGCAGGCAGGTGCGCGGGAGCTTGCAAACCCTCGAATGAATCAATTGCTGTGACTTTCTGAACCTGCGTCGCTAATCGGTACATATCCCAGTTCGCCCAGGGACCGTCTGCTGAAAGCCGCTGCTGAAATTCACTTGCCCATTCCTGATCAAAAATCGTTTGAATATTCAATGTCATCGCCTGCCTTTCTAATTAGTTTGTGATAAAATCGTTCTGTTTTTAAACGCTTCATTTTTTAAGGGGTCTTTAAAAGACTATATATTTCAATAAAAGCGAACGATATTGAACATTTATTTTAAAAATGTTAATGATTTTTCTGTTGCTCTTGATCCGTTTCTAATGGTAGGATGTTGGTAAGTGATCTAGAAAATAAGTCACCCATTTTGATAGTATGTCCAATAAATGTGAAGAATATGAGCGGATGATGGTATGGGGAGAGACTTGGCGGTTATTTAGCACTGGCAGGCGCCGAAGGAGCAAGCTGAATTGATTCAGTGAATCTCTCAGGCAAAAGTACTCTTACCGGACGCAACTCTGGAGAGTGTTTGCTCATTGTTTTTTAGCAAACCACCAAAGGGGAAAACGCACAATGATGTTGTGCTGTAAACTTTCAGGTGCAAGGACAGAGACTTCTTTTTGATAAAAGGGAGCTCTCTGTCCTTTTTTGCTGTGATTTTTTTCTGAAAATTCAGCTTGTGGTCTGCACTGTAAGAAAAAAGGGGGAAACGATTGATGTTGAAACGAACACCGCTTTTTCATGCGTATGAAATGTTTGGCGCAAAAACCATTGACTTCGGGGGCTGGGAATTACCTGTCCAATTTTCTTCCATTAAAGAAGAACATGAAGCTGTTCGAACAAAAGCAGGGCTTTTTGATGTGTCTCACATGGGTGAGGTGGAAGTCAAAGGGCAAGATGCCCTTCCTTTTTTACAAAGGCTATTAACCAATGATCTGTCTAAGCTGACGGATGGTCAGGCACTATATACAGCTATGTGTTATGAAGATGGCGGGACAGTGGATGACCTGCTCGTCTATCAAAAAGAAAAGAACAACTATTTGCTTGTCATTAATGCATCAAATATCGAAAAAGATGTGGATTGGCTGCTCCAGCATCAAGGGGAGGATGATGTATTGATCAAGAATGTCTCTGATCAAATCGCCTTGCTAGCACTTCAAGGACCTCTTGCTGCTGACATCATCAAGGATGTGGCGGACGAAGAGGTGACATCTCTCAAGCCATTTACGTTTTTATCACAAGCTGAGGTCGCTCAAAAAGAGGTGCTTGTTTCAAGAACCGGCTACACAGGAGAAGACGGCTTTGAAATCTACTGCCAGTCAGAAGATGCCGTTCACATTTGGTCGGCTTTATTAGAAGCGGGCCAGCCTAAAGGGTTAATACCGTGCGGGCTCGGTGCACGTGACACCTTAAGATTTGAAGCTAGACTGCCGCTTTATGGTCAGGAGCTCACAAAGGATATTTCCCCATTAGAGGGCGGGATTGGTTTTGCTGTCAAAACGGATAAAGAAGTCCATTTTATTGGGAAAGACGCGCTCAAAAAGCAAAAAGAAGAAGGAGCGAAGCGAAAGCTTGTCGGCATTGAAATGATTGATAAAGGGATTCCGCGAACAGACTATCCGGTCTTTTCAGGAGAGAAGCAGATTGGAATTGTCACAACGGGCACACAATCTCCAACGTTCAAGAAAAATGTCGGGCTTGCTCTGATCGAAACATCAGAGGCGCAGCTTCAGGCAGAAGTGGAAGTACAAATTCGTAAAAAACGTCTAAAAGCCAAAATCGTCGCCACACCATTTTATAAAAGAGCCAAATAACGAGGGGGAATAGAGGATGAAGCACAGGTATTTGCCGCAAACCGAGCAAGATCAAAGAGAAATGCTGGATGTCATTGGCGTTCAGTCGATTGATGAGCTTTTTTCAGATATCCCAGAGAAAGTAAGATTCAAAGGAGTATACAACATCAAAGAAGCCGCATCCGAAACACAGCTTGTGCGGGAATTATCTCTCTTAGCTGCAAAGAATAAGGATACTGTTTCCTATGCATCGTTTCTTGGTGCTGGTGTGTATGATCATTATCAGCCTGTCATTGTCGATCACGTCATCTCACGTTCTGAATTTTATACAGCGTATACACCTTATCAGCCCGAGATTTCGCAAGGCGAATTGCAGGCGATCTTTGAATTTCAAACGATGATTGCTGAGCTGACCGGCATGGATCTTGCCAACTCCTCGATGTATGATGGCGGAACCGCATTAGCTGAAGCGGGGATGCTGGCTGCAGGGCATACAAAGAAGAAAAAGATTGTGGTCTCTGAGACGGTTCATCCTGAATCAAGAGCGGTGCTGAAAACATATGCTAAAGGACAGCATATTGAAGTAGTCGAGGTACCTGCGCGAAAAGGACAGACGGATATAGCTGCATTAGAAGCGGCCGTCTGCGACGAAACAGCAGCTGTTCTTGTACAATATCCAAACTTTTTCGGTGTAGTAGAACCGTTAAAAGAGATTGAACCAATTGCACATAAAGGAAAGAGCCTCTTCATTGTCTCAAGTAATCCGCTTGCACTCGGCTTACTGACGCCGCCAGGAAAACTTGGGGCAGATATTGTCGTTGGTGATGCACAGCCGTTTGGTATTCCGGCTGCATTTGGCGGACCTCATTGTGGGTATTTTGCCGTGACGAAAAAATTAATGCGAAAAGTGCCAGGGCGCTTAGTCGGACAAACAGAAGATGAGAATGGCGTTCGTGGATTTGTGCTGACCCTTCAAGCACGTGAGCAGCACATTCGAAGAGATAAAGCGACGTCAAATATTTGTTCGAATCAGGCATTAAATGCGTTAGCCGCTTCTGTTGCGATGACGGCGCTGGGGAAAACAGGCATAAAAGAAATCGCCTATCAAAACGTGCAAAAAGCCCATTATGCCAAGATGCAGGCGGAAAAACATGGGCTACAGGCTGATGTAGAAGGAGCCCATTTTAATGAATTTGTGATCAAGTTAAATGAGCCTGTGAAAGAGGTCAATAAACGATTGCTTGAAAAAGGGATCATCGGCGGCTATGACTTAGGGAGAGATTACCCAGAGCTTCAGCAGCACATGCTTGTAGCCGTGACAGAGCTAAGAACAAAAGAAGAAATTGATACGTTCATCAAGGAATTGGGGGATCGCCATGAATAAACAAGATCAGCCGCTTATTTTTGAATTATCCAAAGAAGGAAGAATTGGTTATAGCCTGCCTGATTTAGATGTACCTGAACAGGAGCTCCCAGCTCTATTTGATGAAACGTACATCCGTCATGAGGATGCTGAGCTTCCGGAAGTATCTGAGCTTGATATCATGCGTCATTATACGGCACTATCAAGACGTAATCATGGAGTTGATTCCGGATTTTACCCTCTTGGCTCTTGTACGATGAAATATAATCCAAAGATTAACGAAAAGGTCGCACGCCTTGCAGGCTTCTCGCAAGTTCATCCACTCCAAGAAGCAGACACTGTGCAAGGAGCATTAGAATTACTTTATGACCTAGGTGACCATCTTGAAGAAATCACAGGGATGGACGCGGTGACATTACAGCCTGCGGCAGGAGCACATGGCGAATGGACAGGACTCATGATGATTCGTGCGTACCATGAAGCGAGAGGAGATCATAAACGAACAAAAGTCATCGTGCCTGATTCTGCTCATGGAACGAATCCAGCATCTGCGACAGTGGCTGGGTTTGAAACGATTACCGTCGCATCTGATGAAAATGGGCTTGTTGATTTAGAGGATTTACGCCGTGTTGTCAATGAAGAAACAGCTGCGCTTATGCTGACAAACCCGAATACACTCGGCCTTTTTGAAGAAAACATCTTAGAAATGGCTGAAATCGTTCACGGGGCTGGCGGTAAGCTTTATTATGACGGTGCGAACTTGAATGCTGTTTTAAGCAGAGCAAGACCAGGGGATATGGGATTTGATGTGGTTCACTTAAATCTTCATAAAACATTTACAGGTCCACACGGAGGCGGAGGTCCTGGTTCAGGTCCAGTTGGCGTGAAAAAGGATTTGATTCCATACTTGCCAAAGCCAGTGCTTGTGAAGAAAGAAGGTCGTTATTCCTTTGATTACGATTGCCCAGAATCCATTGGTCGTGTGAAACCGTTCTATGGCAACTTTGGCATCAATGTCAGAGCGTATGCGTATATCCGCTCTATGGGACCAGACGGCTTAAAGGCTGTGACTGATAATGCGGTGTTAAATGCGAACTATATGATGCGCCGCTTATGTGCTCATTACGATTTGCCATTTGATCGTCATTGTAAGCATGAATTTGTCCTTTCAGGTAAACGTCAGAAGAAACTAGGTGTGCGGACACTTGATATTGCCAAACGATTACTTGATTTTGGCTATCATCCGCCAACGATCTACTTCCCGCTGAATGTAGAGGAATGTATCATGATTGAACCAACTGAAACAGAATCAAAGGAAACACTTGATGCATTCATTGAAGCGATGATTCAAATTGCAAAAGAAGCAGAAGAGAATCCAGAAGTGGTGCAGGAAGCACCGCATACAACGGTTGTCAAACGAATGGACGAAACAAAGGCTGCACGGAATCCAGTTCTTGTGTTTGAGAGAAAATAAAAAAGACTCAAAGGGGGCGGCTAGCTCCCAGAGTCTTTTTTATTAGTTTTTCGTTTTGATGCGGCCGCCCCATTTTTTAAAGCCGCCCTTTAAATTATAAATCTCACGACAGCCGTTTTTACGTAAAGTTTGGGCTGCTTTCCCGCTTCTCAAATTATTTTGGCAATAGAGATAAACAGGCTTGTCAGGACGTATTTCATTTTTTCGCTGCTTTAGTTGTGAAAGGGGGATGTTTCTTGCCCCTAAAATATGTCCGCCTTCAAACTCATTTGGTTCTCTCACATCAATGAGTTGAGCTTTGCGGTAACCTTTAATGAATTCTTCTTCCGTCAGCGTTTTCATAATGCGTTGCTGATAAATGTAGCTGCCGATGGAATAAAGAACGAAAAGTCCACAAAGTGAGAGGACGATATAGTTGAATATTGGCAATACGACTCGACTCCTTCTTGAGCATCAGCACAGTGGCCTGTCTGATGGTACGTTTTAGACAAATACTATTATAGTAAAGCAAAAGAAACTTGTCATCATAAATGGTCAGAATTATTTTCAATTCCTTCCCTATTTGATAGACTGATGAAGAGAGAAAATCGGTGGTCACCACCATCATCTAACATTGACTACGTAAAAGAGAAGGGATTTTTATATGCAAAAAGAGAAATGGTGTTTCATTGATACAGGAAACCAAGACCCTGCCTTTAACATGGCAATGGACGAAGCCTTGCTTTATTGGCATAGTGAGAAGCTCATCCCGCCTGTGATCCGTTTTTATGGATGGGATCCGGCAACATTGTCTGTTGGATATTTTCAGCATGTTGAAAAAGAAATTAACATGGAAGCGGTCAAGCGCTATGGTCTCGGATTTGTCCGCAGACCAACAGGAGGGCGGGGGGTTCTTCATGATCAGGAGCTGACCTACAGCGTCATTGTGTCAGAGGAGCATCCAGAAATGCCAGCGACAGTGACTGAGGCGTACCGCGTCATTTCAGAAGGCATTTTAGAGGGCTTTAAAGAACTGGGACTTGATGCGTATTTTGCCATTCCTCGTACAGAAAAAGAAAAGGAAAGCTTAAAAAACCCAAGATCGTCTGTATGCTTTGATGCTCCTTCGTGGTACGAGCTTGTCGTAGAAGGCAGAAAAGTAGCAGGCAGTGCTCAAACGAGACAAAAAGGTGTGATCCTTCAGCATGGCTCGATCTTAATTGACCTTGATGAAGACAAATTGTTCGATTTGTTTCTTTATCCAAACGACCGGGTAAGAGAGCGGATGCAGCGCAGCTTTAAAAACAAGGCGGTCGCAACCAATGAAATTTCAGATCGAACATGTACATTAGACGATGCCCGTGTGGCGTTTAAACGAGGGTTTGAAAAAGGATTAAATATCGAGCTTGTGCCTTATGAACTGACAGATGAAGAATTAGCGTTTGTCCACCATCTCGCCAAAACGAAATATGCCTCAGATGATTGGAATTACAAGCGTTAAGACGATGGACATTCTTGTTTTTTAATGGGCGATGGTGTAGAATTGTTATGATTATTAAGTAAAGGTGCATTTTGGAGGGGTTTTATGACTACACCTAGTATGGAAGATTATATTGAACAAATTTATATGCTGATAGAAGAAAAAGGATATGCCAGAGTATCTGATATTGCAGAAGCCCTCGCTGTCCATCCCTCCTCTGTAACAAAAATGGTTCAGAAGCTAGATAAAGATGAATACCTCATTTATGAGAAATATCGTGGTCTGATTTTAACCCCGAAAGGCAAAAAAATTGGAAAACGTCTCGTATACAGACATGAACTGCTTGAGCAATTTTTAAGAATCATTGGTGTAGATGAAGAGAAGATTTATGATGATGTAGAAGGCATTGAGCATCATCTCAGCTGGAACAGCATTGACCGCATCGGCGATCTTGTTCAATTCTTTGAAGAAAACGACGAGCGATCTGTACAGCTGAAAGCGATTCAAAAGAAAAACGAACAAACAAATCAAGAATCTTAAGAAAAAGGACACCTATACTGAGGGTGTCCTTTTTGAATAAAGTTCTAATTGAAAGCAAATGCTCCTACACTATTAATAGTGTGAGATAAAAAGGGGGCTCCTGAATGAAGATAGATGGTGTGTTCTCAGGTGGAGGCATTAAGGGTGCAGCGCTTGCAGGTGCTTATGAAGCGCTTGAAGCGAGAGGATTTCAATTTGTCCGGCTTGCTGGTACAAGTGCTGGTGCGATTATTGCTGCACTTATCGCAGCAGGTTTTACAAGTCAGGAGATTCGGGAGCTTTTAGATGAAATGGATGAACATCAATTGCTCGACCGAAGGTGTCAATTCATCCCGTTTAAAATGCTCAGGTGGGTATCCATTTATTGGCGTCTTGGTCTTTACAAAGGAGACCGGCTGGAAAAATGGCTCACAGATGTTTTAAAACGAAAAGGGGTTACCGTATTTGGGGATCTCAAAAAAAATTCGCTCAAAATCATTGCTTCTGACTTAACAAATGGAAGAATCCTCGTCCTGCCAGACGACCTTCCTTCATATGGATTAAATCCAGAACGGTTTTCCGTTGCACGAGCCATTCGCATGAGCTGCAGCCTGCCGTATTTTTTCGAGCCAGTCAAACTAAAGTCTTCAAAAGGCATTTGTACCATTGTTGATGGCGGAGTCCTCAGTAACTTCCCGATTTGGTTATTTGCTGAAGAGAAAAAAAGACCGTTCGTTGGCGTCACGTTAACCCCAAATGAAAAAGAACGCCCTCAACACTCCATCCGCAATGCGTTTGAACTGTTTGGCGCTCTTTTTGAAACGATGCGTGGTGCGCATGACGAAAGACATATTGCCACAAAACACGAACGTCATATTATTTTTATTCCTGTAGAACACGTCATTGCCACTGATTTTCATCTCATGACAGAAAAGAAAAGGGCGCTCGTCGATCTAGGTAGACAGAAGGCCGAGCAATTTTTAAAAAGCTGGACTTTTTAAAATAAGGCGCGGTTCTTCTTTTTGTTTTTCTTGCCTTCAATCACAGTCAATTGTGTTTGGCTTTTCTTTTTGAGAAGGACGGGCTTAGACTTGTGGTCAGTCGGCACGCTTCGCAAATGAGTGACCCGATTTTTCATCTGGCTTTTCGTTTTTGGTTTAGGCTGCTGCTGGTAGCGACGTTTTGATTGTTTGACTGCTTTACGATAAAGATTGCCTTCTGTTCCAGTTCTTCGATTCATCAGCCATCTAAATAGGAAAAACACAACCGCTCCAATGATCACAACTGATAGCAGCATCGTAAAGAGTCTGCCTGGGTTCGTTGTGAGTAAATACACAAATCCCAAAACACCTAAAGCGAAAATAATGGTAAAAGCAGGATGTACTCGGCGATTCATAACTGTCCACCTCCGAAGGAATTTACCGGATTTATAAGCTAGATCACTTGATGAGCAGAATCTGACGCTTGTTTCTCAGACGCTTCCTCTAAACGAAGAAGTTCATTAAAACTTGCAATGGCTACCTCGACTTGATCGTCAGAGGGTTCTTTTGTTGTGAGCAATTGCAGCCAAAGACCAGGATAGCCAAGCACTTTTAGCACAGGCACGTCACGGAGTTTGTTCGTGAGCTGCAAGACTTCAAATGAAATGCCCAGAACAACCGGAATGAGCGCCAAGCGGTTCAGAACTCTTACCCATAAAGGATCTGTCGGTACGAGTAAATAGACGAACATTCCGACAATGACAGTGAATAAAATAAAGCTGCTGCCGCATCGATAATGCAGCCGGGACTGGCTTTGGACATTTTCCACTGTGATGTCAAGATTCTGTTCATAGCAGTTTATGACTTTATGTTCTGCGCCATGATATTGAAATACCCTTTTAATTAAAGGGGTCATGGAAATAAAGTAAATATAGCCTAATAACAGGATCAATTTAAAGAATGTTTCAACTGCGATTTGTGCGAAATTCCCTGAGAAAATAGGCCGCACAAGCTCAGCTAAAAAGACAGGTACTAGGGTAAAGACAAATTTACTAAAGAGAAGAGAGAGAACTCCGATCACAGCAATGCCAAAGATCATCGATAATTTCGAGCCTTTTTGTTCTTTTTCAAGAGAATGATCTTCAGAAGGATCTAAGTCATAGCGCTCACTGGAGAAGTTTAAGTGCTTACTGCCGTTTGCGCTTGCTTCAACAAGTGCAGCAACACCCCTGACAAATGGGATTTTCTTGAGAAAGGCGGTTCGTTTATTGGAGGTCCGGGGAAGCTTCAAAAACTCAATGGACTGATCCTTACGCCGAATCGCTGTCACATAGTTCTTTTTACCTCCGAACATGACACCTTCGACAACTGCCTGCCCTCCATATGCTGGAGGTTTTGTTTGATTGGACATATTTCATCAACCTGCCTGTTTCCTGTAATTTACATGCATTTCCTTATACCTTCATTGTACAGGAAATGAGGGGAAATCACTAGCTCACAGGTCGATTATCTACTAGAATTCTATCTACCTCTTTTTAGCCAGTATACCCTGTTATAAAAATTTTACACTCACGCATGGAAATCCTTTTTTTTCATGACATATTGGACATACTACTTGCTGGAGGTGTTCATATGAAACGTGATGAAAAGAAAAAGCAAGAAGAAAAAAATCAGTCAGTGCAAACGTCATCGCTCGTGGCAAGAGCAGCTGCTACGGGCTTTGTTGGCGGTGTTTTTTGGAGCTTTATCGGATTTTTGACCCATATGTTTCATTTTTCAGAGGTGAGTCCGAATATGCTGCTTCAGCCTTTTGTGCTCGGAGAATGGAAAAAGGGAGGACTTGGCACTTTTATTAGTATTGTGCTTTTAGGGCTTTTATCTATTGGAGCGGCTTTTATTTATTACGGGCTTTTAAAACGGGTCAAAGGCTTTTGGGTGGGTCTCATTTATGGGGGGCTATTATGGTTGCTTGTTTTTTATGTATTTAATCCTATTTTCCCAGATGTGAAGCAAGTACAAGATTTACAGCAAAGCACCATTGTGACGACATTTTGCCTATATATTTTATATGGCATGTTTATTGGATACAGTATTTCGTTTGAATACAATGAATTAACGAGTCAGAAGCTAGCAAGGGCACTCGGGAAAAAGACAGAATAAAGTGTAAATCGCCCATTCATATGATAAAATATTTTTGGAAACGAAAGGTTTCTAAGGAAAAAGAAACAGATATCGAAATAGATTGAATTAGGATGAAGGAGTGGTCAAATGCCTCATTTTCTTATGCTGAATGGACCCAACTTAAATAGGCTCGGCAAGAGAGAGCCTGCTGTTTACGGAAGTAAAACGCTGACGGATTTAGAAACGGATTTGTTTCAGTTCGCAGAAAGAGCAAATATCCAACTAACGTTCTTTCAATCGAATCACGAAGGGGATCTGATCGATGCGCTCCACGAAGCAGAGGATCAGTACGATGGCGTCGTGTTTAACCCCGGTGCTTTTACCCACTATAGTTACGCGCTGAGAGATGCCATTGCAAGTATTTCATTACCTGTCATCGAAGTACATATCACAAATGTTCATAAGAGAGAGGAATTCCGCCATCATTCTGTACTTGCTCCAGTATGCCAAGGGCAAATCGTTGGTCTTGGTTTAGAAGGGTATAAATTGGCGATTCGTTATTTAGTCAGTGAAGGGGGAGCGGTATCTTGAAGCTTGAAAAACTAAGAAAACTTTTAACCGAATTAGAGATTGATGGTCTTGTGATTACGAGCAGCTTTAATTTGCAGTACATGACCAGCTTTACTGGATCAGCCGGCCTTGCAGTCGTTTCAAAGGATCGAGCGGCCTTTATTACGGATTTTCGCTACACAGAACAAGCCAAGGATCAAGTGAAAGGCTATGACATCATTGAACATAAAGGAAACATTGTGGAAACAGCTGCCCAAACGGCAAGGGAGTTTGGGGTAAAATGTCTTGGGTTTGAACAAAACCATATGACATTTGCCACTTATCAGCAGTATGCTGAAAAAGCAGGCGGTATCGAGCTTGTTCCTGTCTCAGAATCAGTTGAAAAGTTGCGCTTGATTAAGTCTAGTGAAGAGATTAAGATATTAGAGGAAGCTGCGAAGATTGCAGATCACGCCTTCGATCATATTCTCAATTACATCAAGCCGGGCCTGACAGAAATTGCCGTCATGAACGAGCTTGAATTTTTCATGAGAAAAGAAGGTGCTGAAGGATCTTCATTCGATATGATTGTCGCCTCAGGTGTTCGTTCAAGCCTGCCACACGGGAGAGCGAGTGAAAAGGTAATTGAATCTGGTGATTTGGTTACACTTGATTTCGGAGCCTACTATAAAGGCTATTGTTCTGATATGACAAGAACGATTGCCGTCGGAACGCCAAGCGACAAGCTAAAGGAAATTTATCATATCGTATTAGAAGCAGAAAACGCTGGTGTGGATAGAATCAAGCCAGGCTTAACAGGAAAAGAAGCTGATCGCATCACACGAGACATCATTGAAAAGTATGGCTACGGTCAATACTTCGGGCATTCGACTGGACACGGGCTTGGTATGGAAGTACATGAAGCGCCTGGCCTTTCCTCACGCTCAGAGGTCGTGTTAGAAGAGGGAATGGTTGTAACAGTTGAGCCAGGAATTTACTTGCCAGATGTCGGCGGCGTGAGAATTGAGGATGATATAGTCCTAACAGCTGACGGCAATAAACGATTGACCCACTCACCGAAAGAACTTATCATATTATGATGGTGAAATGTAGGAGGATGACAAAATGATTTCAGTAAACGATTTTCGTACAGGCCTGACAATTGAAGTGGACGGCGGTATTTGGCGTGTCGTGGATTTCCAACACGTAAAACCAGGGAAAGGCGCAGCGTTTGTTCGTTCTAAACTGCGTAACCTTCGTACTGGTGCTATTCAAGAAAAAACATTCCGTGCAGGTGAAAAAGTAGCGAAAGCTCAAATTGAAACAAAAACAATGCAATACTTGTATGCAACTGGTGACCAGCATGTATTCATGGATACAAGTTCATACGAGCAGCTTGAACTAAGTGAAACACAAATTAAAGATGAGCTGAAATACTTGCTTGAAAATATGTCAGTTCAAATCGTGATGTACGGTGCTGAAACACTTGGAGTTGAACTTCCAAACACGGTAGAACTAGAAGTAGTAGAAACAGAGCCTGGTATTAAAGGTGACACAACATCAGGCGGATCAAAACCTGCGAAAACTGAAACTGGTTTAATCGTCAACGTTCCTTTCTTTGTGAACCAAGGAGATAAACTAGTGATTAATACATCTGATGGTTCATACGTTTCAAGAGCGTAATGAACGAAGAAAGACTGTAAACCTCGTGTTTACAGTCTTTTTTTATTGAAAAAATATGACTCTCGATAAGAACGCCTTCACTCTATTCTCTCATCTATCTCTCCTACGTCTGAAAAACAAGACTACTTCCGGCTAGTCAAGCATATAGTGTAAAAAAAGCTGGAGGTTCTACATGAAACAATTTCTTTTCCCAGGCATACACCCATCAGTGGCTGCGATGGCAGGCATGAGGTTCTTATCTGCAACCATTGAACTAACAGCAGCCATCCTCATTTTGATCACAAATGATGTACGCAAAGCGGTTGTGATCAATAGTATATTGGCGATCATCGGGCCGCTCATTTTTATTATCACCATGACGATTGGAATCTATCAAATGGCAGGGCAGTTATCCTATGCAAAGCTCGTGTTTATTTTCATTGGTGTCGTGTTTATTCTTGTTGGGATCTATAAGTGAAACGGCTTGGCATAATTAACGACTCGCATCATACATTTTAGAGAAGAAAAAAAGGAGGGGAATTCGTTGCGGAGTTTGTTGGATATTCTCCCGCACTCGATTGGACAAGAACTCAGGCTTCTAAATGAGACAGAATGGGCGCAAATAGAAGAAATCCGCATTCGCACGGATCGTCCGATTGAATTGATGCAAGCCGGAAAACCGCGCTTTCTTTCCTATCACACAACAGGAGAAGATGCGTCTCAGCTATTAGGCAGGTTAAGCAATTACAGCATGTACACACTTGAGGAAGAATTAAAACAAGGCTATATCACCATATCTGGCGGACACAGGGTCGGTCTTGCAGGAAAGGTGATCGTTGAAAATGGATTCGTCAAAGGACTAAGAGATATATCTTCATTTAATATTCGCATCGCAAAAGAAAAAATCGGGATTGCACTTCCCTTTCTTCCTTATTTATATGAACAAAATTGGTGCAATACACTTATTATCGGTCCTCCGCAAACAGGGAAAACAACATTGCTGCGTGACGTAGCGCGTCTTGCTAGTACAGGCACAAAAACAATTTCTCCTAGAAAAACAGGAATTATTGATGAACGCTCTGAAATTGCCGGGTGTATAAGAGGGGTGCCACAGCATCATTTTGGGCACCGGATTGATGTGCTTGATGCGTGTCCTAAGGCTGAGGGCTTAATGATGATGATTCGGTCCATGAGTCCAGAGGTCATCATTGTAGATGAAATAGGAAAAAGTGAGGATGTACAGGCGCTTTTAGAAGCGATTCATGCCGGAGTCACCATTATCGTCTCAGCTCATGGAAATTCACTTGAAGATCTATATAAACGGCCATCATTTAAGCCGTTATGGCAGCTTCGTGTGTTTGAACGATATGTGGAATTAAATAGAAAAAATGGTCCCGGCACGATCGGACGGATGTATGACCAAGATGGACAAGAGATGAAGTGGAGGCGGGGAGTGGACGTATGTTAAAGCTCATTGGTGCTATTTTCATTGTCGCGGCCACGACATGGGGAGGGTTCGAGTTTGCCAAACGATACAGCGATCGACCTAAGCAAATTAGGCAGCTCCGGTTTGCTCTCCAGTCTCTTGAAGCTGAAATCATGTATGGTCAAACACCTCTAGCGCGGGCTGCAGAGCAAATTGCGTCGCAAGTAGGCCCCCCAGTGAATCGGTTATTTGAACAATTTGCAGAAAAGCTCAAAATCGGGACTTTTTCTGCACGACATGCATGGCATGAAAGTCTGGAGGATGTTTGGAAAAAGACCGTTTTGAAAAAAGGCGAATACGAGGCGCTTAAGCACTTTGGAGAAACACTTGGTCAGCATGATGTCACTGCTCAGCAAAAACATATCAAGCTAGCTTTAGGCCATTTGGAATCAGAGGAGAAGGAAGCTGAAATCGCCCAAGCGAAAAATGAAAAAATGGTCAGAAGCCTCGGATTTTTAAGCGGATTACTACTGATTCTTTTATTGATGTGAGAGGAAGGGAGTCGAGAGCATGGGCGTTGATGTGAACGTCATTTTTCAAATTGCGGGAGTAGGCATTGTCGTGGCCTTTCTCCATACGATTTTAGATCAAATGGGGAAAAAGGAGTACGCTCAGTGGGTGACGCTACTTGGGTTTATCTACATTTTGTTCATGGTGGCAACCATTGTAGATGATTTGTTTAAAAAGATTAAAGCCGTATTTCTATTTCAAGGATAGGGGAGGGCTTACAAATCGAAATCATACAAATTGTTGGACTTGGTTTAATCGCTACTTTCTTAGCATTAATCGTCAAAGAACAAAAGCCAACCTTTGCCTTTATGCTTGTTGTGTTTACAGGGTGTGTGATTTTTCTTTATTTAATTGATCAAATTTATGCCATTATCTCGATGATTGAAAAAATTGCGGCAAGTGCCGGCGTCAACATGAAGTATGTTGAAACCATTTTAAAGATTATTGGCATTGCCTATATTGCGGAATTCGGCGCCCAGCTCACGAAGGATGCTGGACAAGGCGCCATTGCATCGAAAATAGAGCTTGGCGGTAAGATCCTCATCTTGGTCATGGCAGTCCCGATTTTAACAGTCATCATTGAGACCATCTTAGGCATGATCCCGTCTATGACTTAATTGAAAAGAGGTGATGACTATGAAACGGGTGACAGCTGTTATAGGACTTATACTTTTCTTTTGGCTGATCGCTCCGCATGCAGGTGCAGAAGAAAATGTGCATTTATCAAGTGAAGAACCAGTAGCAGAAGAAGTAGCGAATGGACAGGCTGATGCATTAGAGCTTCATTCCATCAGTGACTTTTGGGAATCCATATTGGACGAATATGGCGGCTTTCTGCCAGAAAGCCAAAAAGGCACAGTGAAGGAAATGATTGATGGCGACAAAGAACTGTCTCCACAAACGTGGCTGAAGGCATTTGTTCATTATCTTTTTCATGAGGTCATTGCAAACGGAAAGCTCCTTGGAACACTGATTTTACTCACCATCTTTTGTTCGCTTTTGCAGCTTTTGCAAAATGCTTTTGAGCAAAGCACCGTCAGTAAAGTCGCATACGCCCTCGTTTATATGGTACTCATCATTATTGCACTAAACAGCTTTCATGTAGCGATTTCCTATGCAACAGAAGCCATTCAAACGATGACCAGTTTTATTCTTGCTCTTATTCCTCTTTTATTAGCACTCATTGCTTCATCAGGCGGGCTTGTCTCGGCCGGATTCTTTCATCCTGTTATTTTGTTTTTGATGAACACAAGCGGCGTTTTTATTCAGTATGTCGTTCTTCCGCTTATCTTTTTATCAGCGATATTGAGCATCGTCAGTACGCTGACCGAACAATACAAGGTCACCCAGCTTGCCCAGCTGTTAAGAAATGTAGCGATTGGCGGACTAGCCGTTTTTTTAACCGTTTTTCTCGGCGTCATTTCTGTGCAAGGTGCATCTGCTGCCATCAGTGATGGAATCGCACTTCGTACAGCCAAATTTATCACCGGAAATTTCATCCCTGTGCTTGGCAGGATGTTTACAGATGCGACGGATACAGTCATCAGCGCCTCTGTTTTGCTTAAAAATACGGTCGGGCTTGTAGGAGTCGCCATTTTGATTTCCATTGCAGCCTTTCCGGCGATTAAGGTTCTGTCGCTTGCCCTTATATATAAGCTTGCCGCTGCCATTCTTCAGCCTCTAGGGGGCGGACCGATTATTAGCTGTCTTGATGTCATTTCAAAAAGTGTTCTTTATATATTTGCTGCACTAGCTGTTGTGTCGCTCATGTTCTTTTTAAGCATTACCGTCATCATTACTGCTGGTAATCTGACCATGATGATGAAGTAAGGAGGGGACACCTATTGAGTTTTCTTACAGAATGGATCACAAGTATTATTCTCTTTATCTTATTTGCGATTGTGATTGATCTTTTGCTGCCCAATTCAAGCATGCAAAAGTATGCCAAGATGGTCGTCAGCTTACTGTTAATCGTCGTCATGCTCAATCCTATTTTTGCCTTATTTCGAGCAGATCCTGACCAAATTTTCTCAGAATTAATGAAAGGGAAGGAAGAAGCACAGTCAGAAGAAATAAAAAATCAGATGAATTTAGAAAAAAAAGAAATACAAGCCTCACAGCGTGCATATATTTTAAAGCAAATGGCTGTCCAACTAGAAAAAAGCGCAAAGGAGCCACTGGAGAAGGAGAGCTATGAAATGAAACACGTAGAAGTGTTGGCAGATGAGGAGCACCTTGATCAGAATATGGAGGCAGATCAATTTCGCATCAAAGCAGTCCTTTCCCCGCTCGCAGGTGATGCTGTAGAAACGGTGGCAAAGGTAGACATTGATCTCACCAGGCAAAAGGAGGAAAGCGCTGAATCGTCATCAAAAGAGGCCGCAAGGATAAAAAAGACGCTTGCTGACATATGGAATACGAGTCCTGAACACATTGCACTGAACATTGAGGGAGGTGACGCAGCAGATGATGAATAACAAGGACTGGAAACAAAAGCTGAAATCATTGTTCCAACCACCTGAAAAATGTGAAGGGAAACCCAAATTAACAAAACACCATTACTTGCTACTTGTATTCATTATCGGCGTGTCTTTCATGTTAGTCAGTCAGATCCTGTCACCCTCATCAAACAAACAACAGGCTGCTGTTCCTGCTTCTAAAAAAACAACCTCTGAAGAGCAGGAGGTATTCAAACCGGCATCCTCGGGTAAACCAAAGGACTCGATTGAGGATGTTGAGCAAGAATACGAAAATCAGTTGAAAGAAATTTTAGAGACGATCATTGGTGTTGAGGATGTATCCATTGTAGTGAATGTAGACGCGACTTCTTTAAAAGTGTTTGAAAAAAACAAATCCAATAAAAGCACAACGACCGAGGAAACAGATAAAGAAGGCGGCGTGCGAAGTGTCACGGATCAAACAAAGGAAGAAGAGATCGTCATTATCAAAAACGGCAATGAAGAAACACCTGTTGTTGTCCAAACGAAAAAACCAGAAATTCGGGGTGTTCTCGTTGTTGCTCAAGGAGTAGACAACGTTCAAATAAAGAAAACCATCATTGAAGCTGTTACACGAGTGCTTGATGTACCGAGCCATAGAGTAGCTGTTGCCCCTAAAAAAATCAAGGAGGATTCGGAATGATGCTAAAAAAACAAACGGTTTGGCTATTAACGATGCTAAGTTTAGTTGTCGTATTGAGTGTGTACTATATCATGTCGCCACAAGGTGAGAATGCAGTGACAGTAGAAGATATGAAATCAAAAGGAACTGAAGAGAAAAAGACCGAAACAGAAAAAGGCTCAGGTGACAAGTCCACTGACAAAGAAACAAACGCCAAACAAGAGGATGTTGAAGCAAGTGGTGAAGAAGGTAAGGTTGTTTCAGAGCAAACAGATGATGAGCTTTTTACAACATACAGACTAGAGCTTGAAGATAAACGAAGCAAGCAGCGTGAAGAATTCAACGAAATCGTGTCAAGTGACGATGCAACAGCACAAGAAAAAAGTGAAGCCTATGATCAAATGACAGCACTTAGTGAAGCAGAAGGAACAGAGCGTCAGCTTGAGACATTGATTAAGACGAAAGGATACAAAGATGCTCTAGTGAGTGCTGAAGGAGATAAAGTCAGCATCACCGTTCGTTCTGATAAAAAATCAAAGTCCCAAGCGGCAGATATTATTGATATGGTCACAAAAGAAATCAGAGGGCTTGATAACATAGCTGTCACGTTTGAGCCATCCAATCAATAAAAAAATGAACAAACGTCCTTTGCCGAAAAGGGCGTTTTTTGATGCGGTTTGACGCCCTTTTCAAGGTGCCTTCGCAAGGTGTCTGATCACAATAGTAGTTGAATTCAACGAAATCCTCCTGTAAGATGGTTATAGTATGTACTTTTAGTACTAGCCTATAAAAAAAGATAAATCCATACATAGGGGTGCAAATCCATGTTAAAAATCGAAGAAATTCATGAACTGATTAAATTAATTGACGAATCTACAATTGATGAATTTACGTACGAAAACGAAGGTGCAAAAATCAAACTGAAGAAAAATAAAGAAGTCGTTCAGCAAGTTGCGGTACAAGCACCAGTGGCTCCTGTCCAAGCAGCTCCAGCTCAACAAGCTCCTAAAGCACAAGCTCCAGCTCAGACCGAAGCCCCTGCACAAGAGGCAACTGCGTCTGAAAATCTGCATAAAATCACATCCCCAATGGTTGGCACATTTTATGCTTCATCCTCACCAGAAGCAGACCCATACGTGACAACAGGTTCTAAGGTGAAGGAAAACTCAGTTGTATGTATCGTTGAAGCGATGAAACTGTTTAATGAAATTGAAGCAGAAGTAAAAGGCGAAATCGTCGAAGTATTAGCTGAAAACGGTCAGCTCGTAGAATTCGGACAACCCCTCTTTCTAGTGAAAGCAGAGTAAGGAGTACGATCATGATTAAAAAGCTATTAATTGCAAACAGAGGAGAAATCGCAGTTAGAATCATCCGCGCTTGTAAAGAGCTAGGAATTGAAACAGTTGCGGTATTTTCTGAAGCGGATCGCGATGCGCTGCATGTTCAAATGGCTGATGAAGCATATTGCATCGGACCGACTGCTTCTAAAGATAGTTATTTAAATGTCACAAACATTGTCAGTGTAGCAAAACTAACAGGTACAGATGCCATCCATCCAGGATACGGCTTCCTTGCTGAAAATGCAGACTTCGCCGAGCTTTGCGAGGAATGTAATGTCATCTTTGTTGGACCAACTGCGTCAGCGATTTCCAAAATGGGAACGAAAGATGTCGCAAGAGAAACAATGAAGCACGCAGGAGTTCCGATTGTCCCAGGTTCTCAAGGGATTGTAAAAGATCTTGATGATGCCGTTTCAACAGCAGCAAGTATCGGGTATCCTGTTATTATTAAAGCAACTGCAGGCGGCGGTGGTAAAGGTATCCGCGTAGCTCGTACAGAAGAAGAGCTCATTAATGGTGTCAAAATCACGCAGCAAGAAGCCGCACAAAACTTTGGTAACCCTGGCGTCTATTTGGAGAAGTTCATCGAAGACTTTAGACACGTGGAAATTCAAGTGCTTGCAGATCAGCATGGGAATACCATTCACCTAGGTGAGCGTGACTGTTCGATTCAAAGAAGAATGCAAAAGCTTCTTGAAGAAACACCATCACCAGCACTTAATGCAGACATACGTGAGCAAATGGGTGAAGCAGCCGTGAAAGCAGCAGAAGCGGTTGAATACACAGGCGCTGGAACGGTTGAGTTCATTTATGATTATAATGAAGAGAAGTTCTACTTCATGGAAATGAATACTCGCATTCAAGTAGAGCACCCTGTAACGGAAATGGTCACAGGTGTTGATTTGATCAAAGAACAAATCATGGTAGCATCAGGTGAGAAGCTTTCTCTTACCCAGGAGGATGTCGTATATGCAGGCTGGGCGATTGAATGCCGTATTAATGCAGAGAACCCAGAGAAAAACTTCATGCCTTCAGCTGGTGAAATTAAAATGTATCTTCCGCCAGGCGGTCTTGGTGTACGTGTTGACTCTGCCGCTTATCCGGGCTATGTGATTCCGCCATATTACGATAGCATGATTGCAAAAGTAATTACGTATGGTAAGACGAGAGAAGAAGCGATTGCGAAAATGAAACGTGCGCTTCAAGAATTCGTCATTGAAGGAGTCTACACAACGATTCCGTTCCATCTTAGATTGCTCGAGCATGAAACATTTGTGAGTGGTAATTTTAATACGAAGTTTTTAGAAACGTATCAAATCATGAAATAATAACAGCTTTCGGAGGTGAATGATCGTGTCAGAAAACAATTTGCTTGAAATGAACCTTGATGAAGATCAATTGGGAAAAGTGCAAATTGCGCCAGAAGTGATTGAAGTCATTGCGGGGATCGCCGCTTCAGAGGTCGAAGGAATTGCCGAAATGCGTGGGAATTTCGCTGCTGATGTAGCAGAACGCTTTGGTAAGAAAAATCACCGTAAAGGTGTAAAAGTAGATGTCTCTGATGAAGGCATCACAATTGATGTATATTGTGTGGTTGAATTTGGCCTATCCATTCCAAAGGTATCCACTGCTGTTCAAGAAAATATCCGTCAAACCCTTTTGAACATGACTGCCTTAACGATTAATGAAATCAACATTCATGTCGTTGGCATTCAATTTGATACAAAAGCACCTGAGGCTGAAGTAGATCAAGAAGTGTAAAAAAGGGTTCAATTGAAACCAAGGAGGCATCGCCTCTTTGGTTTTTTAAAGCCCATTTTTGGGTAAGTTCCGAATATTGATTACGTCACATGTTGATTTATTCGTTTTTCGCTACAGCCCGCATGGATCTTGGTGCGACCACGGTCAAAATATGTTATGATCTCTGTATGGCTTAACGACAAGCGGATAAAGTGGTTAAAGGAGTAAATAATGAAAAGAAGAACTGCAAGAGAAAAGGCGCTACAAACATTATTTCAAATTGATGTCAGCAATATTGATCCGAAAGAGGCCATTACACATGCGCTGGATGAACAAGAATCAGATCCTTTTTTCGAGGAGCTGGTTTTCGGTGTGCTTGAACAAAAGGACAAGCTCGATGAAATGATTTCACAGCATCTTGTGAATTGGAAACTCGATCGTATTGCGAACGTAGACAGAGCCATTTTAAGGCTATCTGTGTACGAGATGGTGTATCAAGATGACATCCCGGTTAGTGTTTCAATGAATGAAGCCATTGAACTGGCCAAATTATTCGGTGATGATAAAGCACCGAAATTTGTAAATGGTGTACTTTCAAGCATTAAAAACGACCTAAAGCAGCAATAGGAGGATTCGACATGACAGCAACAATCATCGATGGAAAAGAAACAGCAAAAGAAAAGCGTGAACAATTAGCAAAAGAAGTAGAAGAGCTAAAACAAAAAGGAGTCACACCTGGTCTTGCCGTTATTCTAATCGGTGATGATCCGGCGTCACTTTCTTACGTACGCGGGAAGAAAAAAGCAGCAGAAGCAATGGGCATGCATTTTCAACTTGATCATTTAGATGCTTCTTTAACAGAAGAGGAATTGCTTCAGCTGATTGATCAGTACAATACGAATGATCAATTCCACGGGATTCTTGTTCAGCTTCCACTGCCAAAACACATTTCTGAAAAAGCCGTCATTGAACGTATTTCACCAGAGAAAGATGTAGATGGTTTTCATCCGTTAAATATCGGGAAAATGCTACTAGGAGAAGATACATTCCTTCCTTGTACACCAGCAGGTATTGTTGAATTGCTGAACAAAACAGGAGTCAATCTTTCTGGTAAAGAAGTGGTTGTTGTTGGACGAAGCAATATTGTCGGCAAACCAGTTGGACAATTGCTGTTAAACGAACATGCAACCGTCACATACTGTCATTCAAGAACAGCGAATATTTCAGAACATACGTTAAAAGCGGACATTTTAGTTGTTGCCGTCGGTCGAGCAAACTTTATTAAAGCTGACCAAATTAAAGAAGGCGCTATTGTCATCGATGTAGGAGTCAATCGTTTAGATACTGGAAAGCTTGTAGGCGATGTTGATTTTGAAGAGGCAAAAGAAAAAGCTTCTTATATCACACCAGTCCCTGGCGGAGTCGGTCCAATGACGATTACGATGCTTGCACATAATACGGTTAAATCAGCAAAACGTACATTAGCATAAGCTTTATCCATTCATCCACCTGCATGCTGCTGGTGGATGAATGTGCGTTTTTGAAGAGGAGGAATACGTCATGAGTGAAAAAGCCTTTGTGACGGTCACAGCCCTTACAAAATACATAAAAAGAAAATTTGATGTGGACCCGCACTTAGAAGATATTTGGATCAAAGGTGAGTTATCCAATGTGAAGATTCATTCAAGAGGTCATGTTTACTTCACCTTGAAAGATGAAAACGCACGCATGCAAGCTGTCATGTTCCAGCGCTCCGCTTCCAAGCTGCCTTTTTCACCAAAGAGCGGGATGAAAGTGTTTGTACGCGGCGGGATTCAAGTATATGAACCAAGCGGCAACTATCAATTATATGCAAAGGAAATGCAGCCTGATGGTGTTGGTGCTCTTCATCTCGCTTATGAAGAGCTGAAGAAAAAGCTAGCAAGTGAAGGCTTATTTGATGCGCGTTATAAAAAACCAATTCCTGAATATCCAGAAGTCGTTGGTGTGATTACATCCCCAACAGGAGCGGCTGTTCGAGATGTCATTACAACCATCAACAGGCGCTATCAGCAGGCCAAAATCATCGTGCTTCCGGCGTTAGTCCAAGGTGAAAATGCCACCCGTTCAATCGTTGAACGGATCAAAGAAGCAAATGAAAAGCAAATCTGCGATGTCTTGATTGTCGGAAGAGGAGGAGGTTCGATTGAAGAACTTTGGGCCTTTAATGAAGAGGCAGTCGCAAGAGCGATCTTCGCATCAGACATTCCAATCATTTCTGCAGTTGGGCACGAAACGGACTTTACGATCAGTGATTTTACTGCAGACATGAGAGCACCCACACCAACAGGAGCAGCCGAGCTAGCTGTTCCAAGCACAGCCGATTTAATGGAACGAATCAAATCGATCGACATTCGGTTAACACGAGCCGTGAAGAATCGAACTTCCCAAGCGAAGGACCGTCTTGTGGCGCTTCAATCCTCTTATGCCTTCCGTTTTCCAAAGCGATTACAAGAGCAAAAAGAGCAGCAATTCGATATGGTATTTGATCGTTTTCAAAAACAGCTGACGAGGCAAATTGAACAAAAACGCAGTCAGCTTGACCGCCAGACATACAGATTAAAGCCGCTTCATCCAAAAGAGCAGCTGCTTCAGGCGAAAAAACGTCACGCCAATGAAACAGATCAACTCATCCGCAGTATGAATGTGCAAATGAAATCAATTCATTCGCAGTTCCAATCTGTTCTTGGTAAACTAAATGCATTAAATCCGCTTCAAGTGATGGAAAGAGGCTACAGTTTAGCCTATAAAGAAGATGAACTGATTAAAAGTGTGAACCAAGTAAATACGAAGGATCAGCTGACCATTACAATGAAGGATGGGCGTCTTATTTGTGAGGTTATTGAGAAGGAGGGACAATCATCATGACAGAATCAAATAAACAAAAAGAAGAACAAATGACATTTGAAGAGGCCATGAAAGGTCTTGAAGAGATTGTTGGGAAGCTCGAAGAGGGAGATGTACCGCTTGAGCAAGCCATCCATTATTTCCAAGAAGGTATGACACTTTCAAAGCTTTGTCATGAAAAGTTACAGCATGTTGAAAAGCAAATGGATTTCATTTTAAAAGAGGATGGTGAACTGGCTCCTTTTTCAGTGAAGGAGGCAGATGCTGGTGACAAGTAATTTAAATGATTTTTTGACAACACGAAAACAGGCAATCGAAGATTATTTATTTACATATGTTCAGGAATTGCATATCCCAGAAGACTTGAAATCCTCTATGCTTTATTCTTTAGAAGCAGGCGGAAAAAGGCTTCGCCCTGTTCTCGTTCTTGCTCTTTTAAATGCCTATGGAAAAAGTGAAAAAGACGGCATACCTGTTGGCTGTGCAGTGGAAATGATTCATACGTATTCATTGATTCATGACGACCTTCCATGCATGGATGATGACGATCTTCGCAGAGGAAAGCCGACCAACCATAAAGTATATGGAGAAGCAACAGCGGTTCTTGCAGGCGACGCGCTTTTAACCGAAAGCTTCCGCCTGATTACATCGCAACTATCTGACAATGTATCCGCTGATCAAAAGCTCAGAATCATAGATGAACTTGTAAAATCAGCAGGTGCGCTTGGAATGGTTGGCGGTCAATTTGATGATATGGAAGCAGAGCAAAAACAACAAATACCTCTTGCTGAATTAGAATCCATTCACGCCCGGAAAACAGGAAAGCTTCTGACCTTCAGCGTAGCAGCAGGTGCGATGCTGGCAGGTGCATCTGATGACGATATCGAAAACTTGAGAGAATTCAGCTATCATATCGGTATTGCTTTTCAAATCCGTGATGATATTTTAGATCTCGAAGGAAGCGAAGAAAAGATAGGAAAACGGGTCGGCTCCGATACAGCAAATGAAAAGTCGACATATCCTTCTTTATTAACTCTTTCAGGCGCAAAAGAAAAACTAAATGAACACATCACACGTGCAAAAAAAATTGTCTCAAATCTGGAGTTAGAGCAGCAATTATTGCATGATTTATGTGATCTGATTGCCTCAAGAGATCATTAAAAACAGCCTAGATTTGAGGGTCCTCGAGCAATTGTGGTAAACTGTAAACAGTTTATTATGATGAGACAACGCTTATTCCTCAATTGGTTTTCATAGGAATAAGGCATTATATATGTATGTAGAAATTTTGTTGAAAGCGAGTTGATCCTGATTGGATCTTTTATCTATAAAAAATCCAACGTTTCTAAAAGGAATGTCAAATGCAGAATTAGAGGAGCTTAGTGCTGTCATTCGCATGTTTTTAATTGAGTCCTTAGCTAACTCTGGCGGGCACATCGGTCCGAACCTAGGTGTCGTTGAACTCACTGTTGCACTTCATAAAGTATTTGACAGCCCGAAAGACAAATTCCTTTGGGATGTTGGACATCAGTCTTACGTTCACAAGCTGTTAACTGGGAGAGGAGCGGAGTTTGATACACTTCGTCAATATAAAGGACTTTGCGGTTTTCCTAAACGAAATGAAAGTGAACATGATGTATGGGAGACGGGTCACAGTTCAACCTCATTATCTGGCGCGATGGGTATGGCGGCAGCGCGGGATATCAAAGGAACAGATGAATATATTCTTCCGATTATCGGAGATGGTGCGTTAACCGGCGGTATGGCGTTAGAAGCGCTGAATCATATCGGTGATGAAAAGAAAGATATGATTGTCATATTAAACGACAATGAAATGAGTATTGCACCAAACGTCGGTGCCATTCACACAATGCTTGGCAGACTGCGCACAGCTGGTAAATACCAATGGGTAAAGGACGAGCTCGAATACTTATTCAAGCGCATTCCAGCCGTAGGTGGAAAGCTTGCTGCAACAGCAGAGCGTATTAAAGACAGCTTGAAATATTTACTTGTGTCGGGCATGTTCTTTGAGGAAATGGGCTTCACCTACTTAGGTCCTGTAGATGGACATTCCTATGAAGATCTTTTTGAGAATCTTGAATATGCAAAGAAAACGAAAGGTCCTGTCCTCCTGCATGTCATCACGAAAAAAGGAAAAGGCTATAAGCCGGCAGAAGCTGATAAAATCGGGACTTGGCACGGCACAGGTCCATACAAAATCGATACAGGTGATTTTGTGAAACCGACAGCAGCAGCCCCGTCATGGAGCGGTCTAGTCAGTGAAACCGTCAGAAAGCTCGCGCGGGAAGATGAGCGAATTGTCGCGATTACGCCTGCGATGCCTGTTGGCTCAAAGCTTGAAGGGTTTGCAAAGGAATTTCCAGAGCGAATGTTTGATGTAGGGATTGCAGAGCAGCACGCAGCCACAATGGCGGCTGGACTTGCAACGCAGGATATGAAGCCATTCTTAGCCATTTACTCAACGTTCCTTCAAAGAGCCTATGATCAAGTGCTGCATGACATTTGCCGTCAGAACCTCAATGTGTTTATCGGAATTGACCGTGCGGGTCTTGTCGGTGCAGATGGAGAAACGCATCAAGGTGTGTTTGATATTGCCTTCATGCGCCATATGCCGAATATGGTTCTTATGATGCCAAAGGATGAAAATGAAGGACAGCACATGGTCAATACAGCCATTCAGTATGATGACGGTCCTATTGCGATGCGCTTCCCGCGCGGAAATGGACTTGGCGTCAAAATGGATGAACAGCTGAAAACCATTCCGATTGGGTCATGGGAAGTTCTTCGTCCAGGGAAGGATGCCGTGATTTTAACATTCGGTACGACCATTAAAATGGCGCTGCAAGCAGCAGAGGAACTGCAAAAAGAAGGGAAATCGATTCGTGTCGTCAATGCTCGTTTCATTAAGCCCCTTGATGAAGAGATGCTAAGTGAAATACTGTCTGAAGACATTCCGATTTTAACGATTGAAGAAGCTGTGCTCCAAGGTGGATTTGGTAGCAGCGTATTAGAATATATACACGACAAGAAAGCGTCACATATAAAGGTAGAACGGATGGGCATTCCAGATGAATTTATTGAGCATGGAAGTGTTGATGCCCTGCTTGAAGAAATTGGTCTGACGAATGCGCAGGTGGTTGAAACTTTACGTGCCCTGCTTCCCGCAGCACCAAGAAAAGGAATTGGATCATGACATCAAAGAAAGAACGACTTGACGTTTTATTAGTCGAACAAGGACTAATGGAAACAAGAGAGAAAGCAAAGCGTGCCATTATGGCAGGGATCGTTTACTCAAATGAGAACCGTTTGGATAAACCAGGAGAGAAAATCGCTCGTGATACACCGCTCACTGTGAAGGGGAATCCTTTGAAATATGTGAGCCGCGGCGGCTTAAAACTTGAAAAAGCGCTAAAAGAATTTGACTTAACAGTTGAAGGGAAATTGCTGATTGATATCGGCTCATCAACAGGTGGATTCACAGATTGTGCACTCCAAAATGGAGCGGTCAAATCATACGCTGTTGATGTTGGCTACAATCAGCTTGCATGGAAATTAAGGCAGGATGACCGCGTGATCGTGATGGAACGCACCAATTTCCGCCATTCCGTCCCAGCTGATTTTACTGAAGGATTGCCAGAGGTTGCGTCGATTGATGTATCTTTTATTTCACTCAAACTCATTCTTCCGGCTTTAAAACATATTCTTGTCCCAGGCGGTGACTGTATCGCGCTCGTCAAGCCCCAATTTGAAGCAGGCAGAGAGCTTGTCGGAAAAAAAGGCATTGTGCGTGATCCATCTGTCCACCTCGGTGTGCTAGAAGAAATGAATCAATTTGCTGCAAAAGAAGGCTATGACGTAAAGGATGTTTCATTTTCACCAATTACAGGTGGAGATGGGAATATTGAATTCCTGCTTCATTTGATGCTTCATCCTGATCAAGAGGAGAATGCGGCACTTCCAGCTTCTGAACTTGAGAAAGTGGTCAAGGAAGCCCATTCCGTATTGAAAGAAAAGAAAAACAGTCCTGAGCCGGCTGACACATGATATCATTCAAACAAAAGGAATAATAGCTCGCTATTATTCCTTTTTACATGGTCAAAAGACGAGAATCGACAGTTTCTCACGTAATGCTTGTTTTTTGAAGTGTGCATCATATAACATAGAACGTAAAGACAAACTGAGAATCAAACGCCTAGGGGGGTCAAAATGAATAAAGGTCAAAGGCATATTAAAATTAGAGAAATCATTGCAAGCCAAGAGATAGAAACACAAGATGAATTAGTCGATATTTTGAAAGCAGATGGTTATAACATCACACAGGCGACTGTATCAAGAGATATTAAAGAATTACATTTAGTGAAAGTACCAACGAACAACGGAACGTATAAATACAGCCTTCCTGCGGATCAGCGGTTTAACCCGCTCTCAAAATTGAAGCGTGCCCTAATGGATGCATTTATTAAGATGGATGCGGCCAGCCATTTAATCGTTCTGAAAACAATGCCAGGTAATGCTCAAGCCATCGGTGCTTTAATGGATAATTTAGATTGGGAAGAAATTATGGGAACCATTTGCGGAGATGATACTATTTTGATTATTTGCCGCACGCCAGATGATACGGATACAGTTTCGGCCAAAATTTTAGAGCTTCTATAAAGAGATCAGGTTTACAAAAAGAGGTGTCAAATGAGTGTTAGCAGAACTAACCATTAAAAACTTTGCAATCATTGAAGAGTTAACGGTTTCATTTGAAAAAGGACTCACGGTTCTAACAGGGGAAACAGGTGCCGGAAAATCAATCATGATTGACGCTGTCTCACTTCTTGTAGGGGGAAGAGGATCATCTGAATTTGTTCGTTACGGTGAAAAAAAAGCAGAGCTGGAAGGGCTTTTTCTTGTGCCGGCAGATCATCCTGTATTTGCCCTATGCGAAGAGCAGGGAATTGAGGCATCGGATGAAATGATGATTCTTCGTCGTGATATTAATCAAAGCGGGAAAAGCATCTGCCGCATTAATGGCAAGCTTGTCACGATTTCTCTTCTGAGAGAAGTAGGACGGCTTTTGCTCGATATACATGGACAGCACGATAATCAGCTGTTGATGGAGGATGAAAACCATTTGCATTTGCTTGATCAATTTGGGGCAGAAGAAATTGCGCCTGCTTTATCACAGTACCATGAAGCGTATGATCAATATACCAAGACCGCTCAAAAGCTAAAACAGCTGTCTGAAAATGAGCAGGAAATGGTGCACCGTTTAGATTTACTGCAATTTCAGCTGGAAGAAATTGAAGCGGCTCAATTAGAACCGGGAGAAGATGAGAAGCTTCAGGAAGAACGTCATCAAATCAGCAACTACGAAAAAATCTATTCCTCACTTCAAAACGCGTATAACGCCCTACGCAATGAGCAAGGAGGGCTTGATTGGGTTGGAATGGCTTCAAGCGAGCTAGAGCAGGTTTCTGAGATCAACGATGATCTGAAAAAGCTTTCTGAGCAAGTCTCGAACTCCTATTACTTATTGGAGGATTCTACCTTCCAAATGCGCAGCATGCTGGATCAGCTAGAATTCGACCCAGCGCGTCTTGATTTTATTGAGTCTAGGCTGAATGAAATGAAGCAGTTAAAGCGAAAGTATGGCGCAACGGTTGAAGAAATCTTGGAGTATGCGGCTAAGATTGAAGAAGAAATAGATCAAATCGAAAATCGAGACAGTCACCTGCAAACGCTCAAAAACAAACTGGATGCAATGAGCCGCGATGCGCTGCTGGAAGCACTCAACGTGTCAGAGCTTCGCAAAAAATGGGCCAAAAAGCTAGCGAAACAAATCCAAGCAGAGTTAAAGGATTTGTATATGGAGAAGTCATCCTTTGATACGGCTTTTACCATTCGATATGCGCCCTTTGGCAGCACGAACTGCCCCCTTTTAGACGGAAAACCTGTCCAGCTCGGGAAAAATGGAATAGACCAATCGCAATTTGTCATTTCTACAAATCCGGGCGAACCGATGAAATCTTTATCAAAAGTAGCCTCCGGTGGAGAAATTTCACGTGTCATGCTGGCAGTGAAGAGTATTTTCTCAGCCAAACAAGAAGTCACATCCATTATTTTCGATGAGGTTGATACAGGCGTCAGTGGCAGGGTCGCACAGGCCATTGCCGAAAAAATTTATAAAGTAGCGGCAGGATCACAAGTGCTCTGTATCACACATCTGCCCCAAGTAGCTGCAATGGCTGACACACATCTCTTCATTTCTAAACGCTCTAAAGCCGGCAGAACACTAACGAGTGTCAAGCCATTAAGTCATGAAGAAAAAGTGAGTGAAATTGGCCGGATGATTGCAGGTGTGGAAGTCACTGAGCTGACAAAACAGCATGCAAAAGAATTATTGCACCAAGCAAATGATGTCAAAATGACAAGGTAGCTGAATGACCAGCTGCCTTTTTTATGTTGTCTAAAATTCGCTGTATATACGCATGAAATCGTCTTTTTCTTTTATCAATTTATCCAATCATTTTCTACATGTGGCAGTTATAAATCCTCGCGAAGAAGGCAAAAGTATAGATGTAGCCAAAACATTAGTGTTCTGGTGTGGGTAAGGAGCGAGGAGAGTGAAAAATGAATGCCCGAAAAGATGAGAAAAGCCATTGGTGTTATTCTCCTTGTTTCTTTAATAAGTACAGGGTTTATGAGCATAGTGAAGGAATATATCAGCATTCCAACAAACGTTGCTGTATTTGAAAAAGAGAAGCACTCAATTGAGACATCGATTGAAGCGTCAGCCAATACTTCTTCACCAGCCTTTAGTCTTTCAGAGAAAAAGAATCAGCTTGAAGTAACTGGACAAAAGGCGGGGAAAGCCGAAATTGTTTATGATTTTAAAGGATTTCCTATTAAGAAAACAAAAGTCGATGTTCTCCCTGAATTAAAAGTCATTCCTGGAGGACAATCCATTGGCGTCAAGCTCCACTCTGTCGGAGTTCTCGTTGTAGGTTTTCATCAAATCACAACGGCAGACGGCAAAAAATCACCAGGTGAAGCCGCAGGCATTCAATCAGGGGATATGATCATTGAAATAAATGGTCAAAAGATGGAGAAAATGAATGACCTCACCCCATTTATCCAGAAAGCAGGAAAAACGGGTGAAACACTTCATTTACTCATAAAGAGAGATCATAAAACCTTTCAAACAACATTAACACCCGCAAAAGATGCAAGTGAAGGCACCTATCGAATTGGTCTTTATATTCGTGATTCCGCAGCAGGAATCGGAACGATGACCTTCTTTGAACCATCTTCTAAAAAATATGGTGCCCTTGGGCATGTGATTTCTGACATGGATACAAAAAAACCAATCGTTGTCGACAATGGTGAAATTGTCAGATCAACCGTAACATCGATCGAAAAAGGCACAGGAGGCAATCCTGGAGAAAAACTGGCGAGATTTTCTTCCGAGCGAAAAACGATAGGTGATATCTCGCGCAACAGTCCATTCGGTATATTTGGTACATTAACCGAAAAGCTCGAAAATCATGTAGCGGACAAACCTCTTCCAGTCGCTTTATCAAATGAAGTAAAAGAAGGTCCAGCAGAGATCTTAACCGTAGTGGACCATGATAAAGTGGAGAAGTTTGATATTAAAATCGTCAGCACAACACCGCAGAAATTCCCAGCCACAAAAGGGATGGTGCTAAAGATAACAGATGAACGATTATTAAGCAAAACGGGTGGAATTGTTCAAGGAATGAGCGGAAGCCCCATCATCCAAAATGGCAAAGTCATTGGAGCGGTCACACACGTATTCGTTAATGACCCGACAAGCGGATATGGCGTACACATTGAATGGATGCTGTCAGAAGCAGGAATCGATCTGTATCAAAAAAACAAAAAAGCAAGCTGATCATGAAACTGCCGTGAATCTTCCGGCAGTTTTTTTCTCCCCTTTCTTTCTCTGCCATCATGTTATAAAATAAGGAAAAAGAGATTTTTCGACAAAATGGAAAATAGTATGTTGTCAAATTGCAATAATCGTCGATTCGTTAAGAAAAACGTAGAAAAAGCTAGATAATGCTCTATTATTCGGAAAATGAAAGTTTTTTAAAGGGGATAGCATGGTTTTGTCGAATTGAACACTCAGAAGAGAAATGCAAAAGACTAAAGGAATCGACATTGGGGAGGAAAGAACGTGGAGAAAATTAAAGTGTGTGTAGCTGATGATAACCGAGAGCTTGTTGGCCTTTTGACAGAGTATATTGAGGGACAGGAAGATATGGAAGTACTTGGCGTGGCGTATAATGGTCAGGAATGTCTGACATTATTTAAAGATAAAGAGCCCGACGTTCTCCTCTTAGATATTATCATGCCTCATTTAGACGGTCTTGCTGTACTGGAACGCCTCCGTGAAAACTCTGATATGACCAAACAGCCAAGTGTGATTATGCTAACGGCATTCGGACAAGAAGATGTCACGAAAAAAGCAGTCGATTTGGGCGCATCCTATTTCATTTTAAAGCCATTTGATATGGAAAACCTAGTAGGTCATATTCGTCAAGTCAGTGGAAACGGCACACAAGTTACCCATCGATCTTCATCTATCCAAAACAGTGTTCTTCGTAATAAACCTGAACCGAAACGTAAAAACTTAGATGCGAGCATTACGACAATTATTCATGAAATTGGAGTGCCAGCTCATATTAAAGGATATTTATACTTAAGAGAAGCGATTTCTATGGTGTACAATGATATTGAGCTTCTCGGAAGCATCACAAAAGTATTATATCCAGACATTGCGAAGAAATTTAACACGACTGCCAGCAGGGTGGAACGAGCAATTCGTCATGCCATTGAAGTCGCCTGGAGCAGAGGAAACATCGATTCCATTTCATCACTCTTTGGTTACACAGTCAGCATGTCAAAAGCCAAACCGACCAATTCAGAATTTATTGCCATGGTGGCTGACCGTCTGCGTTTAGAGCATAGAGCAAGCTAGTTCATTTTAGATGAAAAAACGTTTCTTCATTGAGGCGTTTTTTTATTTTTAAAAAAGATTGTCAAAATATGGTTGTGTTGATAAAATCATCTTAATGTTTAAATTAGACAAACGGATTACTTTATTTTCAGAATAAAATGAAAAATAAAGCATGAAAGAATTCGATAAGACATAAATTAGTGGTAATCAGCTACGCCAATCAATCGATGTAGAAGAAGAAAACGCTCATTCGTAAGAAAAAGGATGAGAGGAAAAGGTCTTATGTAATTGGTAAATAAAGCAAATGAGATCGAAAGTTCTATTTCTATTGACCTGATTGGTTGGCGTTTTAAAGTCACTGGCTTCTTAGAGATTGTGCCATTTGAACTGAATATTCCCATTGTCGAATTTAATAATTTTCACATTCTTTTACTATGCTATAATAATGAAAAGAAGAGGGTGAGGTTATGGGAAAGCTGAAAATCCACTCTGCTGAGGTAGCGAACGAAATTAGCAAGTGGACGAGGGTCATTTCTCAGAATGACCTAGAAAAATCTGCTATCTATAAAGAGAAAATTCAGAATTTGCTAAAAAATACAGATGAAGACCGCGAAGTTCTCCTTTATTATCAACTTGTTGACGGCAGACATGAAATGTTACTTGGAAATATTGAAAAAGCCAATCAAATTATGAAAACTGTCGGAACGCTGGATGAGAAAGCAGATGACATTATTAATTTTTATTTTTACTTTTACAAAGGCCAATACGCCGCATATGTAAAGAAGTATGATGAAGCCATTAGCTTTTACAAAATTGCAGAACAGCGCCTAAAACGCGTGAATGAAGATTTGGAAGTGGGAACTTTTCACCATAAGGTTGCTTCTATCTATTACGAATTGAAACAAAATTTCATTTCCATTAATCATATTAAAAAAGCCATCGATACGTTTAAAGCGCATGAAGAATATACAGCTCAAGCGATTGACAGCTTAATTTTACATGCCAGCAATTGTATTGATTTGTTCCAATTTGATGAAGCAGAGGATAAATATCAAGAGGCACTTGAAAAAAGTAAACGTATGAACAATGAAGTGCTGATTGGGAAATGCTATCACAATTTAGCAGTCCTTTATTATGCAAAGCCTGATTATGAAAAAAGCGCACAATATGCCAAAAAAGGAATGGGCATTCAAATTCACCGCGACAATAGTCATTATTACATCCAATCTTTATATGTTCTGGCCAATGCCTTAGTTCATCTAGGAGATCAAGAGGCGAAAGAATATATCAAAGAGGGAATTCAGTATAGCTGCGATATCCAAAATAATGAATATATAGTAAAATTTGAAATTTTAGATTTGATGTGCGAAAATAGTGGAGCAGCAGACGTATTCTCTGAAAAATTAGACTACATAGAAAAAAATAGATTATATGTAGAGCTTGAGGATTTGTCTGAACAAATATCGAAATACTTCAAGGAACGAAATGACTATCAAAATGCCATTCGTTTTCTTGAAAAGAAATTCGATGCACAAATACTTCAAAAGAAAGTGGAGGTTATCTTATGAAAAAGTTGTTGTTAGGTGTAACAGTCGTTACAGCAGTCGCAGTTGTTTCTTCCCTTTTTGCTCTCGACGCAGAGATGACAGAGCAAGCCATCAGAGCGATTACGTGATCGAATTTATCTTTCAACCTCTTCGTACTTAAAAGAAGAGGTTTTTTTATGTGCCCAAACTGGAAAAACTGAAAAAAACCCGTCATAATGAAGATAAGCATCATATTTAGAGGTGACATATGACGAAAATTTTTGCACACAGAGGCTTTAAAGGAATCTATCCTGAAAACACCATGATAGCCTTTGAGCATGCACTCCATTCTGGAGCTGACGGTATTGAGCTTGATGTTCAGCTGACCAAAGACGGCAAACTGGCTGTCATTCACGATGAGAAGCTGAACCGAACGACGAATATGAAAGGCTTAGTGAAAGACCATACATATGAAGAGTTAAAAGCAGGAGATGCGAGTCATTCTTTCTATGAAGAAACAGGTGCTGTGTCCATTCCCCTTTTAGAAGAAGTATTGGAACTAGTTGCGCAGCAATCATCATTCATCATCAATATTGAACTGAAAAACTCCATTTATCGATATCCAGGTATTGAAGAGAAAGTAAAAGAGCAAATTGAACATTTTCAAATTGAGGATCGTGTACTTGTCTCATCCTTTCATCACGGCAGTTTAGCTCTTTTTCACAAGCTGATGCCGCAAATTGAACTTGCGGTACTTACAATGGATGTGATTCATCAGCCAGAGATGTACTTAAAAACAATCCCTGCAAGTGGATACCATCCAAATATAAAGGGTGCTGGGGTGACAAAAGAGGTCGTATCAGCACTCCATGCGGCTCATCAAGTGATTAGGCCGTTTACAGTAAACAGTGAGAAGCAGATGCAAAAAATGTTCTCCTTAGGTGTTGATGGTATTTTCACTGATTTTCCTGATCGAGCCGTGAAAATAAGAGAAGAAATGAAATAAAGACCTGCAATCATCAGCAGGTCTTTTTTCATGCTTATCTTTGCTTAAAGCGAGCAGTCACCTTATTGCGTTTACGGTCTCTATATAAAATAAACCCAGCTACAACATAAAGACCTCCCCCTAAAAACAACAACCCTGCAATTCCTTGCAGCCATAAAAATGGAAATGGTGCAATGATGATGCCAAAAACAGTGTCACGAAGCAGCTTAATTCCAAGTGCTGCAAAGGCGCCAGGTATTAAAATAATGACTAATGCAAGTATTCTCCCCATCAAATGTCCCCTTAATCGTCATTTACTTCCATTGTCTAATTCAAAAAATATTTTGTCAAGAAAGGAAAACGTGGTAATATAAGAGTTGTGCAATTTTTTGCAACGGAAAATTATGGTGTGCAAATTTTTTCATATAAAGGGGTAACGGGATGCAGAGAGTCTTGATTGTCGGTGCGGGACAGGGTGGATCAGCATTGCTTGAAACATTGCTGAAAACAAATATGATTCAAATCGTTGCGATCGCCGACCTTGATCTTGAGGCACCGGGGATGGTAGAAGCGAAAAAGAATGGAATTGATACGACAACGGATTGGAAAGAATACATAAAAGATGACATTGATATCATCATTGAAACAACAGGCCGTTCTGCTGTGTTAAAGGAACTGATTGAAAAAAAACCAGAGCATGCTGTCATTGTTCCAAGTTCAATGGCGTACGTCATATCAGAATTAATGTCAGAAAAACAGCAGCTTATTCAAATGTTAAAGGAACAAACCTATAAACATGACCGCATTTTTAATGCAACGAACGATGGCATGATTTTTATTAATATGGATGAAGAAGTGGTCCTATTTAATCGATCGGCTGCCAAAATGGTTGGACGATCGCAAAAAGATGCGATTGGCCGTCACATACGAGAAGTGATTCCAAACACGAAACTTCCTTACATTTTAAGATCGAGAGAGCCAGAATTTAATCAAAAACAATTTCTGAATCAGCAAATACAAATTGTCACAACGCGTTTGCCGATTATTGATGACGCAGGGAGAATGCTCGGCGCTTTGTCTATCTTTAAAGATATTACAGATGCTGTGGAGCTTGCGGAGGAAGTCACGAACCTCAAAGAAGTGCGAACAATGCTTGAGGCTATCATTCAATCATCAGATGAAGCCATATCGGTTGTAGATGAGCAAGGAAAAGGGATCTTAATTAACCGTGCTTATACGAAAATGACCGGTTTAACGGACAAAGAGGTTGTGGGTAAACCAGCTGGTGCAGATATTTCTGAAGGTGAAAGCATGCACTTGAAGGTTCTTGAAACAAGAAGACCGGTTCGAGGCGTCAGAATGAAAGTAGGACCAAATAAAAAGGATGTGATCGTCAACGTAGCGCCAGTCATCGTTGATGGCATTCTAAAAGGCAGTGTTGGCGTCATTCATGACGTATCAGAAATCCAATCACTCACGAATGAATTGAATAAAGCAAGACAGCTCATCCGAACCCTTGAGGCAAAGTACACGTTTGAAGACATTATTGGAGAAAGTGAGCAAATGCTTGTGGCACTTGAGCAGGCAAAGCTAGGTGCAAAAACACCGGCTACCATTTTACTCCGAGGAGAATCAGGTACTGGGAAAGAGCTGTTTGCACACGCCATTCACAATGAAAGTGACCGGAAATATAATCGCTTCGTACGGGTTAACTGTGCGGCCTTATCGGAGACCCTTTTAGAGTCAGAGCTTTTTGGCTACGAGGAAGGAGCGTTTTCTGGTGCAAGGCGCGGCGGGAAAAAAGGGCTGTTTGAAGAAGCGAATCACGGCAGCATCTTTTTAGACGAGATTGGTGAAATGACCCCAAGTACACAAGCGAAATTACTTCGCGTTATGCAGGAGAAAGAAATTGTGAGAGTAGGCGGAACAAAAGCCATACCGGTGGATGTCCGTGTGATCACGGCAACAAACGTCAATATTGAAAAAGCGATGGCGGAAGGGAAGTTCAGAGAGGATTTATATTATCGGATGAACAGATACCCGATCTCCATCCCGCCGCTTAGGCAGCGTCTTGAAGATATTGACTCATTAAGCAAACGTCTCATCCAGAAGATCAATTTAGACTATGGACGGAATGTGAGTGGTTTAACAGAAAATGCACTCAATAGACTTCGCTCATACAGCTGGCCTGGCAACGTGAGAGAGCTTGAAAATGTGCTTGGACGAGCCATGATCTTTTTGAATCCGCAAGAAGAATGGATTGATGAAGGGCATATTGCGTTCATGGAGTCAGAAGAACATGAAGAAAAAGAGCAGCAGGAACTTGCTGTAAGCCAATTTGAGGGGGAGACGCTTTCGGATGCCGTTGAAGCATTTGAAGCGCAGCTAATTAAACAAACCCTTGAAAAGCATCAATTCAATCGTACCAAAACAGCGAAAACGTTAGGGATCAGCATTCGGAACCTTTACTATAAAATGGATAAATATCAACTTGCAAAAGATAGCATGCAATAACATGCATGTTGCCTGCAAAAAAATGCACGGATTGATCGGGAAATGGTCCATTTTCCTCGCGTTTCAAGTTGGCACGGAACTTGCATAAAGAAAAGATGAACCGAGCACAAGGAAAGGTGGGCATGTATGAAGCTAGACGATCTGATTATCAAAGCCTCACAGTTGCAGAATAAAACAGCGGCTGTGGCTCATGCAGAGGATGAAGAAGTGCTTCATGCCATCAATATGGCAATTGAACGAAAGGTCGCACGTTTCCTGCTAGTTGGGGACAAACGCAACCTGAAGGAGCGAGTCAAACAGCATGAGATCAATGAAGACTGGATAGATATTATTCATTCTGATTCACCCGAAGAATCTGCCAAAATTGCCGTACAGGCAGTAAGTGAGAAGCATGCAGATATTTTGATGAAGGGGAATGTCCCGACAGCCGTCCTTTTAAAAGCGGTACTGAATAAAGAATACGGACTTCGAACAGCGAGTGTCCTATCACATGTCGCGGCCTTCGAAGTGCCAGGCTTCGACCGTTTTATCTATGTAACAGATTCTGCGATGAACATCGCGCCGGATTTAAATATGCTGAAAGAAATTACGATCAATTCCGTTCAAGTAGCACATGCTGTCGGAAACGACATGCCAAAGGTTGCGGTCTTATCTGCGGTAGAGGTAGTGAACCCAGCAATGGATTCGACGCTGGCTGCTGCAAGTCTTGCCCAAATGAATCGAAGAGGTCAAATTTCTGGCTGCCTCGTTGATGGACCACTTGCTTTAGATAATGCCATTTCTCAAACGGCGGCTTCTCATAAAAATATTACGAGTGATGTAGCTGGCCATGCAGATATTTTGCTTGTGCCAACAATTGAAGCAGGCAACATCTTATATAAATCGCTCATTTACTTTGCACATGCAAAGGTAGGGGCTGTGGTGGCAGGAGCGAAGGCGCCAATAGCTTTAACAAGCCGGTCTGATTCAGCCGAAAGTAAGCTCTATTCAATTGCACTTGCCATCTGTACATCAAATTAAGCGGAAGTATTAGGAGGAATAGACAATGGAACTTTTTAAATATATGGAACGATACGATTATGAACAGCTTGTATTTTGTCAGGATGAGCAATCTGGCTTAAAAGCCATTATTGCCATTCATGATACAACACTCGGTCCAGCACTAGGCGGAACGAGAATGTGGACGTATGAAAACGAAGAAGCAGCCATCGAAGATGCTTTGCGTCTAGCAAGAGGGATGACTTATAAAAATGCGGCAGCAGGGCTTAACCTTGGCGGCGGGAAAACGGTTATCATCGGTGATCCGAGAAAAGACAAGAATGAAGAAATGTTCCGTGCTTTTGGACGTTACATTCAAGGGCTGAATGGCCGCTATATCACAGCTGAAGATGTCGGCACAACTGTAGAAGATATGGATCTTATCCATGAAGAAACTGACTTTGTTACAGGCATCTCTCCTGCATTTGGTTCTTCCGGGAACCCATCTCCTGTCACAGCTTACGGTGTATATAAAGGGATGAAAGCAGCTGCAAAAGCTGCATTTGGGACGGATTCATTGGAAGGAAAAACGATTGCTGTCCAAGGTGTTGGGAATGTGGCCTACAATCTGTGTAAACACCTACACGAAGAAGGCGCACAGCTGATTGTTACAGATATCAACAAAGATTCTGTTCAGCGAGCGGTAGAAGACTTCGGTGCAAAAGCTGTAGACCCTGACGATATTTATGATCAAGAATGTGATATTTATGCGCCGTGTGCACTTGGTGCAACCATTAACGATATGACGATTCCTAAACTAAAGGCAAAAGTCATTGCAGGTGCGGCGAATAACCAGCTAAGAGAAACGCATCATGGGGATCTCATTCATGAAATGGGCATTGTATATGCACCTGATTATGTCATCAATGCAGGCGGTGTCATTAACGTTGCTGATGAGCTTTACGGTTATAATGCCGATCGTGCAATGAAAAAAGTCGAAGGCATTTACCAAAATATTGAGCGTGTCATTGAAATTTCAAACCGTGATGCCATTCCAACCTATAAAGCGGCAGACCGATTGGCTGAAGAGCGAATTGAAAGAATGCGCAAATCAAGAAGTCAATTCTTGCAAAATGGTCAACATATTTTAAGTCGTCGCTAATTTTGAAGAATGAGTTGAAACGGAGGTTTTGTTTTTGCTGACAAAAGAATGGCGTATTCTCACGATTAATCCTGGCTCTACTTCAACAAAAATCGGTGTGTTTCATAATGAACGATCCATCTTTGAAACAACACTAAGACATACAGATGAGGAATTAAAGCAGTTTCCTCATATCATTGATCAATTTTCATTTCGCAAAGAAACAATTCTGAAAACACTGCATGAACAGGGGATGAATATCTCGAAATTTGATGCAGTTTGTGCCCGCGGCGGTCTTCTTCGCCCAATTGAAGGAGGCACATATGAAGTAAATGAGCAAATGGTTGAGGACCTAAAAGCAGGGTATGCCGGACAGCATGCGTCCAACCTAGGCGGTATCATTGCACGAGAAATTGCACTCGGCCTAAATATCCCAGCTTTTATTGTCGATCCAGTTGTAGTGGATGAACTAAAGCCGATTGCTCGCATTTCAGGGCTACCAACGATCGAAAGAAAAAGTATCTTTCATGCATTAAATCAAAAAGCGGTCGCAAGAAAAACAGCTGCTTCTTTTGGGAAGCGTTACGAAGATTTGAACATGATTATTACGCATATGGGCGGCGGTATCACCATTGGTGTACATGAAAAAGGGAAAGTCATCGATGTCAATAACGGTCTGCATGGCGAAGGTCCTTTCAGCCCTGAGCGAGCGGGCACCCTGCCAACAGGTGACCTCGTGAATCTTTGTTTTTCTGGTGAGTATACCCAAGAGGAAATGCTCAAGCGCATTATTGGTGAAGGTGGTCTTGCGGGCTATCTCGGCACGACAGATGCTGTCAAAGTAGAGCGCATCATCGAAGCGGGAGATGAGCGTGCAGCGCTCATTTATGAAGCGATGTGCTATCAAATTGCCAAGGAAATCGGTGCAGCTAGTGCTGTGTTAAAAGGAGCAGTTGACGTCATTGTATTAACAGGCGGACTTGCATACAGCAAACAAATTACATCAAGTATTAGAGGGTACATTGACTGGATTTCAGATGTCGTCGTGTATCCAGGTGAAAATGAATTGCAATCCTTAGCAGAAGGTGCGCTTCGTATTCTAAAAGAAGAAGAATCACCGAAAGAATACCCAAATGATCAAAGGACGAAGAAAGGAGTGACAAGTCATGGCAACTGAATATGACCTCGTCATTCTTGGTGGAGGCACAGGCGGCTATGTAGCGGCCATCCGTGCCTCACAGCTTGGATTGAAAACAGCAGTTGTAGAAAAAGCACAGCTTGGAGGAACATGTCTTCATAAAGGCTGCATTCCATCTAAAGCGCTGCTCAGAAGTGCAGAAGTATATCAAACGGTCAAACGTGCGGCCGATTTTGGGATTGAGACAAGTGGTATCGCCTTACAATTTGCAAATGTACAAAAAAGAAAAGCAGAGATTGTAGAAAAACTAGCAGGCGGCGTCAAACACTTAATGAAACAAGGAAAAATTGATGTATACGAAGGGCTTGGTCGTATACTTGGCCCATCTATCTTTTCGCCAATGCCAGGAACCATCTCGGTAGAAATGGCGAATGGGGATGAAAATGAAATGCTGATTCCAAAGCAGGTCATCATTGCGACAGGTTCAAGACCGCGCGTCTTGCCTGGGCTTGAAGCAGATGGAACGCACATCCTCACATCAGATGATGCACTTGAACTGCAAGAGCTGCCTCAGTCGATGCTGATTGTCGGCGGCGGGGTGATCGGAATTGAGTGGGCATCCATGCTGAATGATTTTGGCGTGAAAGTCACTGTGATCGAGTTTGCGGATCGCATTTTGCCAACAGAAGATCAAGACATTTCTAAAGAAATGGAAAAGCTTTTATCTAAAAAAGGCATCACCTTTGTCACAAATGCGAAGGTATTGCCAGATACGGTAGAAAAGCAAGAGAATTTCGTCAAGATTCAAGCGGAAAAGGACGGAGACATTCAGTCGTTTGAAGCGGAAAAACTCCTTCTTTCAGTCGGTCGAGTACCAAATATTGAAGGCATAGGGCTCGAAAATACGGAGATCCAAACAGAAAAGCAAGGCATTGTCGTGAATGAACATTATCAAACGAAAGAATCGCATATTTACGCGATAGGAGATGTCATTGGCGGACTTCAGCTGGCACATGTGGCTTCACACGAAGGCATGATTGCTGTGGAACATATGGCTGGAAAAGAACCAAAGCCGCTCGATGAAACGCTCGTGTCTAAATGTGTTTACTCTCACCCAGAAACCGCTAGTGTTGGACTCACTGAACAGGCGGCAAAAGAGCAAGGCTATGAAGTCAAAATTGGGAAATTCCCTTTCATGGCGAATGGAAAAGCGCTTGTATTTGGGGAGTCTGATGGATTTGTCAAAATCATTGCTGATCAAAAAACAGATGATATCTTAGGGATTCATATGATTGGTCCTCATGTAACAGATATGATATCTGAAGCTGGATTAGCCAAAGTACTTGATGCAACGCCGTGGGAAGTGGGGCAAACGATTCACCCGCACCCAACCTTGTCAGAGGCGATTGGCGAGGCAGCACTTGCTGTTGACGGTAAGGCGATCCATTTTTAATCAAGGAGGGAAACATGATGAGTAACATGCGTCATCAGGAATTAGGATTATCAGATGAACAAGCAATTGACATATATAAAACAATGCTACTAGCAAGAAAAATCGATGAACGGATGTGGCTATTAAACCGTTCTGGGAAAATTCCATTCGTGATCTCTTGTCAAGGGCAGGAAGCGCAGCAAGTCGGAGCAGCCTTTGCGCTTAATAGAGAAGAAGATTATGTATTACCTTACTATCGCGATATGGGGATTGTGCTGGCATTTGGGATGACAGCGAAAGATTTAATGATGTCTGGTTTCGCAAAAAAAGACGATCCAAACTCAGGCGGAAGACAGATGCCGGGTCATTTTGGACAAAAATCAAACCGAATTGTGACCGGATCATCGCCTGTCACAACACAGGTTCCTCATGCGGTGGGAATCGCACTTGCTGGACGTTTAGAGAAGAAAAACTTTGTCAGCTTTGTCACGTTCGGTGAAGGCTCTTCAAACCAAGGTGATTTCCACGAAGGAGCCAACTTTGCTGCTGTGCATAAGCTGCCTGTTATTCTCATGTGTGAAAACAATAAGTACGCCATTTCCGTTCCATACGACAAACAAGTGGCATGTGAACGCATTTCAGATCGTGCGATTGGGTACGGAATGCCTGGCATTACCGTAGATGGTAATGATCCGCTTGAAGTATATGCAGCTGTCAAAGAAGCGAGAGATCGTGCGGCGAGAGGCGAAGGCCCAACATTGATTGAAGCTATTTCTTACCGTTTAACTGCGCATTCTAGTGATGACGATGATTCAAGCTATCGAGAAAAAGAAGAAGTGCTCGAAGCGAGAAAGAAAGACCCGCTCATCCAATATGAAACGTACTTAATCGAAGGTAACGTCATGACTTCTGAAATGAAAGAAGAGATGACAAAAGAAATCATGCAAATCGTAAACGAAGCCACTGATGAAGCGGAAAACGCAGCTTATGCTGAAGCAGAAAGCGCACTTCGTTACGTGTATGCGGAGTAAGGGGGAAGAAAAATGCCTGTTATGTCATATATAGACGCCATTACACTGGCGATGAAAGAAGAAATGGAACGAGATCCGAAAGTGTTTGTGCTCGGAGAGGATGTCGGGAAAAAAGGCGGCGTATTTAAAGCGACAGCGGGTCTTTACGAGCAATTTGGAGAAGAGCGCGTGATGGATACACCACTTGCAGAATCAGCTATTGCTGGTGTGGGTATTGGGGCAGCGATGTATGGAATGCGCCCGATTGCAGAGATGCAATTTGCGGATTTCATTATGCCTGCTATCAACCAAATCATTTCAGAGGCTGCAAAAATTAGATACCGCTCAAATAATGATTGGAGCTGTCCAATGGTCATCCGCGCACCTTATGGCGGCGGTGTTCATGGAGCACTTTATCATTCACAATCGGTCGAAGCGATTTTTGCCAATCAACCTGGCTTAAAGATTGTGATGCCTTCTACACCTTATGATGTAAAAGGTCTTTTAAAGGCCGCAGTGCGTGATCCAGATCCTGTATTGTTCTTTGAACACAAACGTGCATACCGTCTCATTAAAGGAGAAGTGCCTGAAGAGGATTATACACTTCCTATTGGAAAAGCAGATGTGAAACGTGAAGGCGATGATATCACGGTCATTACATATGGCCTATGTGTTCATTTTGCGCTGCAAGCAGCAGACCGCCTTGCAAAAGACGGAATTTCCGCTCATATTCTCGATTTGCGAACAGTATACCCGCTTGATCAGGAAGCGATTATTGAAGCGGCATCAAAAACGGGAAAAGTTCTTCTTTTAACGGAAGATACAAAAGAGGGAAGCATTATGAGTGAGGTTGCGGCGATCATTTCGGAGCATTGCTTATTTGATTTAGATGCACCTATTAAACGTCTAGCAGGACCTGATATCCCGCCAATGCCTTATGCCCCGACAATGGAAAAATTCTTCATGGTCAATCCGGATAAGGTAGAAGCTGAAATGAGAGAGCTAGCGGCGTTTTAAGAAAGAGGAGGGTTTCAAGTGGCAATTGAACAAATGAAAATGCCTCAGCTAGGTGAAAGTGTAACAGAAGGAACCATTAGCAAATGGCTCGTTTCACCTGGCGATCAAGTGAATAAATACGATCCTATTGCGGAAGTGATGACGGATAAAGTGAACGCAGAGGTCCCGTCATCCTTTACAGGAACGATTACAAAGCTATCGGCTGAGGAAGGCGATACACTTCAAGTCGGAGAAGTTTTTTGTGAAATTGAAGTAGAAGGCAGCACGCAGCAGAGTGCAAAAGAAGAAGCGGCACCTGAACAAAACGAAGCATCCGCTCCTGATCAAGCAAAAGTGGATCAAAGTCAAAAGAAACGATACTCTCCAGCAGTCCTTCGCTTAGCAGATGAGCATGGGATTGATTTAGCGGCTGTTCAAGGAACAGGAGCAGGCGGCCGAATCACAAGAAAAGATTTGCTTCAGCTCATCGAGGGTGGAGGCGTAAAAGAGAAGGCAGCACCTGTAAGTGAAGGTGAGGTTCAAACGGATCGTACGCCGTCATCAAAAGCGAAAGATGCGCCTTCCATCTCTTCAATGCCTGGTGATGTCGAGCTGCCAGTCACACCGATCCGGCAGGCGATTGCAGCAAATATGCTGAGAAGCAAACATGAAATTCCACATGCATGGACGATGATGGAAGTCGATGTGACAAACCTTGTGACAAGAAGAAATCAGCTAAAGGATCAATTTAAAGCAAAAGAAGGCTTTAATTTGACGTTCTTTGCATTCTTTGTCAAAGCAGTGGCTCAAGCATTAAAGGAATTCCCTGAAATGAACAGCATGTGGGCTGGAGATAAAATTGTTCAAAAGAAAGCAATCAATGTTTCGATTGCTGTCGCTACAGATGACGCTCTTTTTGTTCCAGTGATTAAGGATGCTGATGAAAAGACCATTAAGGGTATCGCCAAAGAAATTCATGAGCTTGCTTCCAAGGTAAGACAAGGAACGCTGAAGCAAAGTGACATGGAAGGCGGCACCTTCACCGTAAATAATACGGGGTCATTTGGTTCAATACAATCAATGGGGATCATTAATTACCCGCAAGCGGCCATTTTACAAGTAGAATCGATCGTGAAGCGTCCAATGATTGTGGGTGGAATGATTGCGGCAAGAGACATGGTGAACCTTTGTCTCTCATTGGATCACAGAGTACTAGATGGTCTTGTGTGCGGCAGATTCCTTCAAAGAATTAAACAAATCCTTGAAGGCATCGACGAGCAGACATCTGTTTATTAAGCCACTTTAATTTCCCCCTCCCGATCATGAGAGGGGGATTTCCATATCAATGAGAAAGGAGCGATGATATGTCCGGACTAGATTTTTTTGCTTTTCTAACGATTGGCCTCATGTTTATCACAGCGATTGCGTTCGCTTTTCTTCGGTATATTTCGAAATCACGCAATCAACCTAAAAGATTACTACTCATCATATCCATCGTTTCAATCATTCAAATTGCGTACTGCTTGCTATTTATAGGTGGATTTAAAGGAGCAGCAAATAGCTTTTTAGGCATTTCACTTCTTTTAGGCACTCTGCTTGGGTATGCACTTGAATATTTATACAGACGCTATATTAAAAAAACGCCCGAATCTAAATGATCTCGGGCGCTTTCTTTATTGTGCTGGAACAATAAAGGTCAAATGTTGCTTTAATACTTCGAGGGAAGAGGGGGCTGTCATGTATACTTCACCGTCTGTATCTGCATCCATTTCCTCTTTTGTGTGGATATGAACACGGGACGATTGGATGAGAGACAGATCACCGGTAAAATCCTCTAGCTCTTCCCGGTTCATTGAAAATATCTCTTTTAAAGCAGAGAAACTAGTATTTCTACAAATTAAAATTTCGGCTTTTCCATCATCAATTGCTGCATTTGGCAAATCAATTTTATTTGTACCGATAAATTGTCCGTTCATCACAAGTACGATCACAGCTTCCTCTTCCCAGTTTTCCTCTTCGGTTTCAATGCGTACGTGAAAAGGATCTGTTTGCTGCAGGGTTCTAATGGCGCTTGTGAAGTAGCTGATTTTGCCGAGTACGGCTTTTTCCTTGTCATTAATATTATTGGAGGTGTCTGCAATGAGCCCGATCCCCCAGAAATTTAAAAGGTATCGATCTTCTGCTTTGATTAAGTCGACCTTTTTTCGGGCGCCGTCTACAATCATTTGAGCAGCTTTTTGCATTTGTTGAGGAATGCCAAGCGTTCTAGAAAAGTCATTGCATGTCCCGCCAGGTAATATCGCTACAGCCGGCCTTTTTGCTAAACCGCCAATTCCGTTCATGCATTCATGTACGGTACCATCTCCACCTAATATAATGAGCAATTCAACTGTCTCATCTATCGCACGGCAGAAATGATAGGCATCATTTGGCTGCTTTGTTGGTTTAAGGATGAGTTCATCGATATGTAGAGAAAGAAGAGGCACTGTTTGACCTAGTGTTTTTTCCATGTTTTTTTGTCCAGCATTTCCATTATAAATAAGCATCGCTTTTTTGAATTGTGCCATCACGCAGTTCTCCCTTTCATCTCTTTATCATCACTTTTCCCCAATTTGACAGCTCATAAACGATGTTTGAAAAAAGTGAAGAGGGAAAAGACAACACATTTGCCCGCAGGCGTTTTCCTTGATATGATGGAGTTAAAATGGTGTTGGTACGTAGAAGGAGTGAACGGATATGAATATTGATTTTAATTTATTTATGAATGATATTGTGAAACAAGCGAGAGAAGAGATCAAGCAGGCAGGCTACAATGAACTGACAACAGCTGAAGAAGTAGACGAAGCACTGACTAAAAAAGGCACGGCACTTGTTATGGTGAATTCAGTGTGCGGTTGTGCTGGCGGTATTGCAAGACCAGCTGCTGGTTATTCTGTTCATTACGATAAGCGTCCAAATCAATTGCTAACAGTGTTTGCTGGACAGGACAAAGAGGCAACGGCAAGAGCACGTGAATACTTTGAAGGCTTCCCGCCGTCTTCACCATCATTTGCACTACTAAAAGATGGTAAGATCATCAAAATGGTAGAGCGTCATGAAATTGAGGGACACGAACCAATGGAAGTTGTGTCAAAACTTCAAGCCGCTTTCGATGAGCATTGCGAAGAAATATAAAATGTACCTTTTGAACGAATAAATATGAAGCAGTCCGGTCTTTTGGCCGGTCTGTTTTTTGTTTTATAAGACAATTGTATCGAAATAATTTTAGCAAAATACTATTGCATCTTAAAAAGAAAGTGTTTAAAATACATTATAGTGAATAAATATTCAAATTTACACATGATTTTAAATACTGGGAGGCATCATCATATGAAAAAGTGGTTATTATTACTTATGACGGCTGGTCTTGCAGCTGCCCTAGCAGCATGCGGAACTTCTTCTAATAATTCAAACGCATCAGGAGATGACAAAACACTCATCATGGCGACATCAGCAGATTATCCGCCATTTGAATCAAAAGATGGCGATAAAGTTGTCGGTTTCGATGTAGATCTTGCAACAGCACTGGCGAAAAAGAACGGCTACAAGATAGAAATTCAAGATATGGACTTTGCAAGCCTTGTATCAGCACTTAAAACAAACAAAGCGGATATTGTCCTTGCAGGAATGACACCTACAGAAAAACGTAAAAAACAAGTTGATTTCTCTGATGTCTATTACAATGCTGAAAACTTGGTTGTATCAAAGAAATCTAGCGGAATCAAAGCAGAGAAAGATTTAAAAGACAAAACAGTTGGCGTTCAATTAGGCTCTATTCAACAGGATGAAGCAAACGGTTTTCAAAAGAAATATAACTTAACAGTTGAAGATCGTAATAAAATCTCTGATATCATTCAAGAGATCAAAGCCGGCCGCTTTGATGCAGCGATTATTGAAGATAAAGTGGCTGCTGGTTACTTAGAAAAGGAAAAAGAATTCCAAGCATTTGGATTGAATAGCTCAAACGAAGGTTCAGCCATTGCATTCAAAAAAAATAGCGACTTAACAGCGAAATTCAATAAATCTTTAAAAGAAATGAAGGATAATGGCGAACTTGATCAATTGATTAAAAAATGGTTTGCTGATGAAAAATAATGCAGGAAAAGGATCAGCGTCATTCATGAAAATCAAGTAGTAAGCGCTGAAAAGTTCAACACGTGTTGAACTTTTTTCCTGTTTATTCTTTGATTTCGTATGAAGGCAAAAAAAGGAGAATATAATGATGGATTTTAAAGATGTAATACCTCAGATGCCCTTTATTTTAGAAGGTCTTAAGGTCACGCTTTCTATTGTAGTGGTGTCACTTTTCCTTGGTTTTATCTTAGGGATTTTATTAACGCTCTGTAAAATTAGTGTGTTTAAGCCGCTCATTTGGCTTGCAGATTTTTATACGTCAATCTTCCGAGGCACACCGCTTGTGCTTCAGCTTCTGATTATCTATTTTGGTCTGCCTCAGCTTCTCGGCTTTCAAATCGATCAATACTGGGCTGCTGTAGCGGCATTTTCACTCAACTCGGCGGCATACGTATCTGAAATTATTCGTGCTGGTATTAATGCCATTGATAAAGGTCAAAAAGAAGCGGCCGTTGCTTTAGGCATCCCTTATGCTAAAATGATGAAGGACTTATTGCTTCCACAAGCATTCAAAAATATTTCACCTGCACTTGTGAACGAAACGATTACACTGACAAAAGAATCAGCGATTGTTACAGTCATTGGACTGGGCGATGTGATGAGACGAGCCTACCAAGCAGGTGCCGTTACGTATAATTATCTCGAACCGCTTATTTTTGCGGGTCTCATCTATTATGTCATCGTGCTTGTTCTCACCTTTGTCGGCAAATCGGTGGAAAGGAAGTTAAAATCTAATGATTAAAATAGAGAAGCTCACAAAATCTTTTGGCAAAAATGAAGTACTAAAAGGAATCGACACTACCATTCAAGAAGGGGAAGTTGTCGCGGTCATTGGACCATCTGGTTCAGGAAAATCGACGTTTCTTCGCTGCATCAACTTACTTGAAAAGCCGACTTCCGGTGTCATTACGATTAAGGATACGGAGATCACAAACCCAAAAACCAATGCACTAAAAGTACGTGAGAACATTGGAATGGTGTTTCAGCATTTCCACCTGTTCCCGCATAAAACCGTGTTAGAAAATATTACGTATGCGCCAATGAATGTGAAGAATCAATCGAAAGAAGACAGCATCAAACAAGCCGAAGACCTGTTAAAAAAGGTAGGGCTTTTAGAGAAAAAAGATGATTTCCCGAACCGTTTGTCCGGTGGTCAAAAGCAGCGTGTGGCGATTGCACGTGCGCTTGCAATGACACCAGACATTATGCTGTTTGACGAACCAACTTCTGCACTTGATCCTGAAATGGTGAAGGAAGTATTAGAGGTCATGAAAGAGCTGGCTCAATCGGGGATGACGCTCGTGATCGTCACACATGAAATGGGCTTTGCAAAAGAAGTGGCTGACCGTGTGATCTTTATGGATGACGGGAAAATTGTAGAAGATGCGAATCCTGTTCAATTTTTTGAATCGCCGTCTTCACAGCGTGCGCAAGACTTTTTACAAAAAATATTATAAAGAAAAAAAGAAGGAGACTTAACATCTTCTTCTTTTTTTGATTATAATGGGGAAAGTAAAAAAAGTTCATCATTTCACAAAAGTGAATGGAAACAAGACAGAAAAGAGTGAATTACATCATGTTTAAAATCGGCTACCGAACGCTGAAAACAGCATTAGGAACAGCTATAGCCATCTATATTGCACAAATGCTTGGCTTGCAAAATTATTCAGCTGCCGGGATAATTACAATCCTGTGCATTCAGGTGACGAAAAAAAGGTCACTCTTAGCATCAGGGGCTCGGTTTGCAGCATGCAGTCTCGCCATCTTGTTTTCTTATTTATTTTTCGATCTGATTGGTTATCATCCTTTCGTTATTGGACTCATGCTGCTCGTCTTTATTCCGACAACCGTTTTGCTCCGAATCAAAGAAGGGATTGTCACAAGCTCTGTCATCATTCTTCATTTGTACATGTCTGGGGGGATTACTCTTCATCTCATCTGGAATGAGCTGCTGCTGATCACAACTGGTGTTGGGGTAGCGCTCATTATGAACCTGTATATGCCAAGTGTTGATAAAAAGCTCAAACGATACAGTGAACAAATTGAAGCCAATTTTGCAAAAATCTTTGAAGAAATTGAGCAATACTTGATGACAGGGAAACAAGACTGGACAGGCAAAGAAATACCAGAGACACACCAATTGATCAAAGAAGCGAAAGCTCTCGCATATCGTGATGTTGAAAACCATGTGCTAAGACATGAAAATCTGTATTATCATTATTTCAACATGAGACAAAAGCAATTTGAAATCATTGAGCGCGTGCTTCCGAAAATTACGTCTATTTCCATTACAACAGAGCATGGGCAAATCATTGCAGAATACATCAGAGACTTGCGCGAACATATTCACCCAGGTAACACGGCGCATAAGTTTTTAAGACGTCTCATTGATATGAAAGAAGAGTTCGAAGCTCTCCCGCTTCCGCAAACACGAGAAGAATTTGAGGCAAGAGCCGCACTCTTTCATTTCCTCGGGGAAATGGAACAATATTTAGTGTTGAAAAGCTATTTTAAAGGGATGAAAGAATAGAGACGCATGAGTTCCTCCTTCATTGGTCAATCTAATGAAAAAAGGAGGAGCCTATGCGTCTTTTATTTTATACCGTGCTGACCATGTCCCTTTCGCCTATTTGGCCGCTCGGACAGAACCCGCTTCCCGGAGACCCATTTGTCATTATTAATAAACAAACGAACGAACTTGCTTATATTGATCAAGGGAAAATCCAAAACGTATATCCTGCTTCTACAGGGAAAACAGTTGAGTTAACGCCAGAAGGTGAATTTACCATTATGATTAAAGCGAAAGATCCTTATTACAGAAGAAAGAATATTGAAGGCGGTGCGAAGAATAACCCTCTTGGCCGAAGATGGATTGGATTTGATGCACGAGGGACAGATGGAAGAATCTATGGGATTCATGGAACAAGTGACGAAACATCGATAGGGAAATTTATCACGGCAGGCTGTGTGAGACTTCATAATCAAGATGTAGAACAGCTGTTTGATCAGCTTCCAATTGGAACAAAAGTGTGGATTACCAAATCAAGCGATTCATTTGAAAAGCTAGCAAAAGACAAACAGGCCATTCGTTGATCGAACGAATCACCTGCTTGTCTGCTGTTATAGAAACCTTATAAAAAGGTTGCTGCTCCTGCTAATAGTGAAGAAATTAACAGCAAGCTAATCATGAGCAATACCATAAATTTCATGAATTTCTGAGACATATCGCACCCCTATTACGGAAGATTTTTGCGACGAGCGCACCTTTCTTTATTCTAGCTGGTTTTTTAGTACGCGACAAGTGATCAACAAAGGAAGTGAACGGATGAACCAAATCGATCATATCGCCATTGCTGTCTTTTCTATTAAAGAAACAAGTCATACGCTTCATCAACTGTTTAACTGGCAATTTTCAGACATACAAGAAATTCCTGAACAAGAGATTAAGGCGTCCTTCGCTTCACTTGGTGACCTGCACATTGAATTAATTGAACCGATGGCAGATCATAGCAAATTACATACCTTCCTAACAAAAAGAGGAGAGGGTCTTCATCATATTGCATTAAAGTCAGATGACATTCAGGCTGATCTTACCCATCTTGATCACTTAGACGTACAGCTCCTTCAAAAAACAGCACAAATGGGTGCCAGCGGAAAACGTATCGCATTTATTTCACCAAAAGAAACAGCGGGTGTGTTATTTGAATTGTGTGAGCCCTTGAAAGGAGAGAAATATGGCGATGAATGAATCGTTCAATGACTTGTCTGAATGGCGAGAGAAGGCTTTAAAGGGCGGTGGTGAAAAACGAGCAGCGGCTCAACGAAACAAAGGAAAGCTGACTGTTCGTCAGCGGCTGCATGAACTTCTTGATCAGGATAGCTTGATGGAAATGCAGCCGTTTGCAAAAGGTTACAGATCAGAGCATGTAGGTGACGGCGTCATTATTGGAACGGGGCTGATTCATGAAAGACCCGTATGTGTTTATGCTCAAGATGCGACAGTATATGGGGGATCATTAGGCGAAATGCATGCCAAAAAAATTGCCTCTTTAATGGATCTGGCGGCTAAAAATCAGATGCCCATCATCGGTCTAAAAGACTCAGGTGGTGCGAGAATTCAAGAGGGTGTGGTATCATTAGAAGGATACGGTCAGATTTTTAAACGTAACGTGTTGTACTCTGGTCAAATCCCGCAAATATCCGTTATTTTAGGCTCATGTGCTGGAGGTGCAGTTTATTCGCCTGCATTGACTGATTTTGTATTCATGACGGAGCAAACAGCCCATATGTTTTTAACTGGTCCGAAAGTCATAGAGAAGGCAACAGGAGAAACGGTCTGTCCTGACCGGCTTGGCGGTGCAAGTGTTCAGCATCAGACAAGCGGGAATGTGCACTATACTGGGAAAGATGAGAGGGACGTGTTAAAAGCGGTTCGAACTCTTTTAACGTACATACCAACGAAACAACAGGCTGTCATTCATAGAGAGGCACGTAAGCATGATGCCATTGATCCAGGCGACATCTTGCCAAGGGATCCATCACGCACCTATGATGTCAAACAAGTGGTGACAGCGATAACCGATCACGGCTCATTCTTTGAAACGCAGCCTTGTTTCTCGAAAAATATCGTCACAGGTTTTGCCAGATTACAAGGGTCTTCGATTGGTCTTGTCGCCAATCAGCCAAAGGTGCTGGCAGGAAGCCTTGATCTTGACGCTGCTGATAAAGCGGCCAGGTTTATCCGGTTTTGCGATGCGTTTCATATTCCCATCTTAACCCTTGTGGATGTTCCTGGGTTTTTACCAGGGGAGAAAGCTGAGCATGCGGGAATTATCCGGCACGGCGCGAAGCTTCTATATGCGTACGCAGAAGCGACAGTTCCAAAAATCACCGTGATTTTAAGAAAGGCGTTTGGCGGTGCATATGTCGCCATGAATAGTAAGGGCTTAGGGGCTGACTTTGTTTATGCATGGCCGGAGGCAGAAATCGATATCATGGGAAAAACGTTTGCAGACGAAATTGTTCAATCTGCTTCGCAGGAGTTTGACAAGGAACCGAGTGTATTGAAAGCGGCTCAGTTAGGGCTGGTAGACGATATTTTAACGCCAACTGAAACGAGAGAGCGATTGATTCGCTCATTTGATCTGCTTCGCAGTAAAGTAGAAGATAGACCGTTAAAAAAGCATGGCAACATGCCGCTATAAGAGGAGGAGCACCATCATGATCAATGAGAAACGCTTACTAGACGAATTTTTAGAACTTGTTCAGATTGATTCGGAAACAAAACACGAAGAAAAGATTGTTGAAGTATTAAAAGAAAAATTTACGCAGCTTGGTCTTAAAGTGGTTGAAGACGATTCAAAGGCGACAACTGGCCACGGTGCAGGGAACCTCATTTGCACACTTGAAGGAAATCAAGAGGCGGATACAATCTATTTCACTTCTCATATGGACACAGTTGTTCCAGGGAATGGTGTAAAACCAGTCATTGAAAACGGCTATGTCAAGACGGATGGAACAACCATTCTTGGAGCTGACGATAAAACAGGGCTTGCTGCTATGTTTGAAGCCATCCGCGTGCTGAAAGAGAAGAATTTGCCGCATGGTACGATTGAATTTGTCATCACGGCAGGTGAGGAATCAGGACTGGTTGGAGCAAAAGCGTTAGATCCGAAACTGATGACAGCAAAATATGGCTATGCCCTTGATTCAGATGGCAAGGTCGGTACGATTATCGTGGTTGCGCCAACACAGGCGAAAGTACGCGCAACCATTTATGGAAAAACAGCTCACGCAGGTGTGGCACCTGAAAAAGGCGTGTCTGCGATTACCATTGCATCAAAAGCGATTGCCAGCATGCCGCTTGGCCGTATTGATGAAGAAACAACGGCGAATATCGGCCGTTTTGAAGGCGGAACGCAAACGAATATTGTCTGCGATCAAGTCGATATTCTTGCTGAAGCACGCTCTTTAGAACCTGCAAAAATGGAAGCACAAGTAGCGAAGATGAAAGAAGCCTTTGAAAAAACCGCTAAAGAAATGGGTGGAAGTGCCGATGTACAAATTGACATCATGTATCCAGGCTTCAAATTCTCTCACGGCGATCAAGTCGTAGAAGTGGCGAAAAAAGCGGCTGCGAAAATTGGCCGTCCTTCAGAACTACAGACGAGCGGTGGAGGCAGTGATGCAAACGTCATTGCCGGGAACGGCGTCCCAACCGTCAACCTAGCTGTTGGATATGAAGATATTCATACGAAAAATGAGAAAATGCCGATTGAAGAATTAGTCAAAACAGCTGAAATGGTTCTCGCCATTATCGAAGAAACGACAAATCCATCGTAAAGGCAGGAGACTCTGTGAGCACGCAAAAGATCATTATTTTCCAGGTGGGGCAAGAGGATTTTGGCATCAGTGTAGAGCATATTCGTTCGATTGAGAAGGTTCCTTATTTACAAGAAGTATCGAACCTCCCAAAAGAAATTAAAGGACTCATGTCATTAAGAGGAGAGGTCATTCCAGTCAGTGACACAGGTGTGATGCTTCACGGAAAGCCCCTTGATGTGAACGAACAGTCCAAGATTTTACTATTTGAATTAAACGATCAAATGATTGGCTGTCTTGTCTCAGATGCGAAAGATATCATTGATATCGAGCTAAGCGAGATCAAGCCATTTCATATGAACACAAAAGCATCTGAATATTTCTTCGGCGTCGTGGAGAGAGAGAACAAGATGATTTTACAAGTGGACCCTAGTAAGTTCCTTGGAAAAATTGAGGACCTCGATCAATTGCCAGAAAGATTGAAAGAAGAATTGGCATAAAGAAAGCCCCTTATCATCAGATAAGGGGCTCATTTTTATTCAGCAGCTGGGTTGATTTGATCGTTTGCCGCAGCTTTCGTTTTTGATTTTTGGTACATCACATTTAAAATAATTGTTTGAATCGTGAGTAATAATCCGCTTGTCATCCAGTATAAAGGAAGGGCAGCGGGTGCATTGATTGAAATAAACAGCATCATAATTGGGAAAATCATGCCCATCACTTTGGCTTGCTTCAGCGCAGCCTCTGTTTGGGTGCCTGATTGCTTCGCATATCTTTGCGTGACATAAAATTGCAAGAAATACATAGCGCCTGCAAAGATTGCTACCAATAGATCGGTTTGTCCTAAGTTAAACCATAAGAACGAATGTGTTGCGATCTCTGGTGTTGAGCGGATAGCCGAGTAAAAGCCAAGAACAATTGGAATTTGAATCAGCATAGGCAGACAGCCCATCGCCAGCGGGTTTACGTTGTTCTCTTTGTAAACTTTCATCATTTCCATTTGTAGTTCTTTTTGTTTCTCAGGTTCTTTCGTTTTCTTCAATTTGCTTTGTATTTGGTCAATTTGAGGTTTAATCAGTGCCATTTTCTCCTGCATGACTTTTTGTTTCTTAAATTGATTCGCAAAAAGCGGGAAAATGAGCAGGCGGACAATCAACGTCACGAACATAATGGATAACCCATAATCATCATGAAAGAAGTTCGCAAGCCAAATGATCAACTCAGAAAAAGGCTGGACAAAATAATGATGGAAAAACCCATCAGAGCTCGTATTCGTTTGCGCACTTGCCGCAAATGCAGGTGACGCCATCATCATCAAAAATAAAGTAGTGCAAACAGTCAATAAACGTTTCAATTCGTTTCCTCCTCAATAATAAAAATCTAATAAGAGAGAGGAAGCGAATGGTCTTCATCATCATTTGATGATCTTTTCATTCGAATGACTTTACTAATCCAAGTTGTAATGCGATCATATATGATAAACAGAAAGTCTGTTCGATTCAAGCACGATGCGTTCAACTCTTCCAAACGATGACCACCAAGGTGCTCGTTCATTCGGCAATCTTTTAATAAAAACGCAATGCCGATAGCCGTCAGCGCTGGAAGAATAATCGTAAAGAATTCAACAAGGAAAAAGACTTCATTGAATGTATCAATAATCATGATTATCACATCCATTTCATTACTCACAGTGTACTATACACCATATGAAATGTCTATTGGAACAAACATGAAGTGACGAAGATCAGATAGATGTAGGAGGCAGGCAAATGGCTGATTCTCAAAGGAAGGGACGAATCATTTTTCATATTGATATGAATAGTTTTTATGCATCGGTAGAAATGGCGTATGACCCTTCTCTGAGAGGGAAACCTTTAGCCATTAGTGGAAATGCGAAAGAGCGTAAAGGGATTGTTGTGACGTGTAGCTACGAGGCAAGGGCATTAGGTGTGAAACCGCCGATGCCATTGTGGGAAGCGAAGCGGCTTTGTCCTGGACTGATTGTCCGTACGCCAAACTTTGACCGGTATCGCAGCTCCTCACAAGAAATGTTTACGATACTAAGAGAATATAGCGATTTAGTTGAACCGGTATCGATTGATGAAGGCTATATTGATTTAACGCATACACCATATGCCGAACATGCAGTGAAAACCGCTCATGATATTCAAACGAGGCTAGTAGAAGAGCTCATGCTTCCTTCAAGTATCGGCATTGCACCGAATAAATTTTTAGCCAAAATGGCGTCTAATTGGAAAAAGCCAATGGGTATCACCATTTTGCGTAAAAGAGATGTCCCGCAAATGCTCTGGCCGCTGCCAGCAGGTGACATGCACGGTGTTGGGCAAAAAACGGCAGATAAATTGAAAACGATCGGAATTCATACCATTGAAGATTTAGCCAAAGCAAATGAGTATGCGTTAAAAGAATTGCTAGGCATCAATGGACCGAGATTAAAGCAAAAGGCGAATGGTGAGCATGATGGTATTGTTGATCCAGAAAGGATATACGAATTTAAATCCGTCGGCAATTCTTCAACCCTTCCTCATGATTCTGACGATACAGATGAGCTCGTCACTTTAATCGATAAACTGTCACAATCCGTGAGCGCAAGGTTAAGGAGAAAAGAAGTGATGGCGAATCGGCTGCTCCTCATGATTCGGTATGCTAGCTGGAAAAATATCACGCGAAGCGTCATGCTCACGAATCCAACCGATCGAAAGGAAGATTTATTTGAAGCGGCAAGGCAGTTATTCCTTAAGCATTGGAATGACCAGCCAGTAAGACTCTTAGGTGTTACAGGGACAGATCTTGTAGAACGAAAAGCAGCCGTCAAGCAGCTTGATTTATTTTCTTATACAGAAGATGCAAAAGAAGAGCCGCTCCAATCCATTTTAGACGATCTCAAAGAAAAGTATGGAAAGCCATTGGTTCAAAGAGGAATGACCATTAAAGAAAAAGAGAGCAAAACAAGCGGTACAAGTTTTAATAAAGACTTTTTTCAAGACGAAAAAGGAAATGACTAGCCTGAAAACTTGATAAAAGAGGTGATGTTGTGGTAATTTCAAAGGGTACATCATTTCAGCAGTAATCAATATAGTGTGTTAGAAGGGACGTCAGAATTATGTCAAAACAACAAATCGGTGTGGTTGGACTAGCCGTTATGGGGAAAAACCTTGCCCTTAATATTGAAAGCCGCGGTTTCTCCGTGTCCGTTTATAACAGATCTAGCAGCAAAACAGAAGAATTTCTTCAAGAATCAAAAGGGAAGAACGTTGTAGGCACATACAGCATCGAAGAATTTGTTCAGTCGCTTGAAACACCGCGTAAAATTCTTTTAATGGTAAAAGCTGGTGCAGCAACTGATGCAACCATTCAATCATTACTTCCTCACCTAGAGAAAGGTGACATTTTAATTGATGGTGGAAATACATATTACAAGGATACACAAAGACGTAATCAAGAGCTTGCGGAAAGTGGTATTCACTTCATTGGAACGGGTGTTTCCGGTGGTGAAGAAGGCGCACTAAAAGGTCCATCTATCATGCCTGGCGGTCAAAAAGAAGCGCATGAGCTAGTGAAACCAATTTTAGAAGCGATCTCTGCAAAAGTAGATGGAGAGCCTTGTACAACGTATATCGGTCCAGATGGAGCAGGACATTATGTCAAAATGGTCCATAACGGCATCGAGTACGGAGACATGCAATTGATCTCTGAGTCATACTTTATTTTGAAGCATGTCGCTGGATTATCAGCAGAGGAGCTTCATGAAGTATTTTCCGAATGGAATAAAGGCGAGCTTGACAGCTACTTAATCGAAATTACAGCTGACATTTTCACAAAAGTGGATGAAGAAACAAATCAGCCGCTTGTGGATGTCATTTTAGATAAAGCTGGACAAAAAGGAACTGGAAAATGGACAAGCCAAAGCTCACTTGATCTAGGTGTCCCGCTTCCAATCATCACGGAATCTGTTTTCGCGCGTTTTATTTCTGCGATGAAAGATGAGCGTGTGGAAGCAAGTCAATTAATTCAAGGGCCTGAGCCAACTCAATCAGCTGAAGATAAACAAGCATTAATCGAAGCTGTTAGAAAAGCTCTCTTCATGAGTAAGATCTGCTCTTATGCACAAGGTTTTGCGCAAATGAAAGCAGCATCTGAAGAATATAACTGGGATTTAAAATACGGTGAAATTGCGATGATCTTCCGCGGTGGATGTATCATTCGTGCAGCCTTCCTGCAGCAAATCAAAGAAGCATATGACCGTAACCCTGAACTGAAAAACCTATTGCTTGATCCTTACTTCAAGAACATCGTGGAAAGCTATCAATCATCACTTCGTAAAGTCATTTCACTTGCAGTAGAACAAGGAGTTCCTGTTCCTTCATTCTCAAGTGCACTTGCTTACTTTGATAGCTATCGCACAGCTGTGCTTCCAGCGAACTTAATCCAAGCTCAGCGTGACTACTTCGGTGCACATACGTATGAGCGCACAGATAAAGAAGGCGTATTCCATACTGAATGGATGAAATAAGTATAAAACGGCAGAAAACCTTACCTTTGGTAAGGTTTTTTTGTGTTTATATCTATTCGGCTAAAAATCTGAAAAAGAGGGATGCTATGTAAAAAAGAACAGAAAGTAGGGATAGAAGTGGGCATTTTATATGCACTTCTCCCAGCGATATTTTGGGGCAGTATTGTACTCATTAGTGTCAAACTTGGCGGGAATGCCTATCAGCAAACGCTTGGCATTACCCTTGGTGCCTTTTTGTTTTCAATCGGTGCCTATTTGATCAAGATGCCAGAGCTCACACCGCTTATTTTTGCGGTTTCAGTCATTTCAGGCATCTTCTGGAGTATCGGGCAAATGAATCAGCTTTCGAGTGTTGCCTTTTTAGGGGTATCAAAGGCTGTCCCTTTATCAACAGGTATGCAGCTTGTGAGCACAACTTTATTTGGCGTCATCGTCTTCAAAGAATGGCAAACGATGACAGTCATACTCATTGGTTCTTGTGCCATTTTACTGATCATTGCAGGTGTTGTGATGACATCCCTCGGTCAAAAAAAGAGTGGCGGGAATAGCGGAGGCAATTTTAAAAAAGGGATCATCATTCTACTCATTTCAACCGTTGGCTACGTCGGGGATATGTCGTCATTTTAAGGTGGTTTCATATTGATGGATGGTCTGCCCTCGTCCCGCAATCCGTCGGTATGCTGCTTTCATCCTTGGCGATTAGTCTAAAGCAAGATCCGTTTAGCAAATATACGTTCAGAAATATCATTGCAGGGCTTGTTTGGTCGACAGGAAATCTAGGGCTTCTTTTAGCCATTCCGCTAATTGGCGTAGCCGTGAGCTTTTCGATGTCACAGACAGGAATTGTCATCTCAACATTGGGCGGAATTTACTTATTAAAAGAGAAAGCATCCAAAACAAGCTTTGTGATTGCAGGCTGCTTGATGATCATTGCAGGCGGCGTGCTATTAGGCTTTACAAAATAGGAGGTTAAACGAATGTATCCAGATTTAGAAGGAAAAACAGTCCTCATTACAGGAGCAGGTACAGGGATAGGTCAGGCGATGGCACGCCGTTTTGGACAGGAAAAAGCAAACGTGGTCATCAACTACTTCTCTGATAAAGAAAATCCAGATGACACCATTGCCGACATTCAGAAAAATGGCGGACAGGCTGTCAAAATTCAAGGGGATGTTTCAAAAGAAGAGGATATGCGAGCGATGATTGATAAAGCTGTCGATACATACGGTAGTCTTGATGTCATGATCAACAATGCTGGAATTGAAAATGAAGTTCCTTCCACTGAAATGACGTTAGATAACTGGAATAAAGTGATGTCTACCAATTTAACAGGCATGTTTCTAGGCTGCCGTGATGCACTAAAGTATATGACGGAACACGGGATAGAAGGATCGATTATTAACATGTCATCGGTCCATCAGCAAATTCCTTGGCCTCATTTTGTCCATTATGCAGCAAGTAAAGGAGGCGCCAAGCTTTTGACAGAAACGCTGGCACTAGAATATGCCCCTAAAAAAATTCGCGTAAACAGTATTGCACCAGGTGCAATTGATACCCCAATTAATGCTGAAAAATTTGATGATCCAGCATTGAAAAAAGGCGTCATTGAACTGATTCCAATTGGCTATATCGGAAAGCCAGAAGAAGTGGCAGCATGCGCGGTTTGGCTTGCGTCAAAAGAGGCTAGTTATGTCACAGGATTGACGTTATATGTTGATGGCGGTATGACAAAATACCCTGGATTTCAGGCAGGAAAAGGATAATGACAAAGACAAAGAGCTAAAATAAACATCAATTTAGCCCTTTGTCTTCTTTTTTATATAAAATACAGACAAATAAAACTAAATGTCTAGACATTTAAAAATAAAAATATATAATATTAAATGGAAGCGCTTTTATTACAACAATGGGGTGAGAGAAATGAAACGTATTTTATTAGCATGCAGTTCAGGGATGTCTACGAGTTTACTAGTCACGAAGATGAAAGCCCATGCCGATTCTATTGGGGACGAAGTAGAGATTTGGGCAGTTGGGCAAGATCAAGCGAGAAAAGAAATGGCAAATGCGGATGTTGTATTAATTGGACCGCAAATGAGCTTTTTAAAAGGCGACCTTCAAAAAGAAGCAAAAAAATACGGGATTGAGGTAGAGGTCATTGATATGCAGGCCTATGGGCTTGCAGATGGACAAAAAGCGTATGAACAAGCGGTTGCATTGATGGGGGAATCTTAAAGGATGGAAAAGAAAACGCTCGAAGGACTCACCGAGGAACAAGTCAGTTTTCAATTGATCTTACACAGCGGCAATGCACGAAGCAAATTGCTTCAATCTCTTAAACAATTTCGAGAAGGTCAGGAAGAAGAAGCGTTTGACCTAATGAAAGAAGCTGAAGAAGATTTACGGAATGCACATGAAATCCATTTTCAACTTGTGCAGCAAGAGGCAAGCGGGGAAACCACTCAATTCTCCTTGCTGCTCATGCACGCCGAAGATCACTTAATGTCGACCATTACCATCAAGGAGCTTGTGGGAGAGCTCTTACCGATATTCCAATCGTTAAAACAATAAAGGGTGTAAACAAGGGGGGAAACCAATGTTTGATAAAATAAGTGCCATTTTGGTTCCGATTGCTGGGAGATTGAATAACAATCGCTATTTAGGTGTATTACGGGATGCCTTTATGCTTGCATTCCCGCTCACCATCTTTGGGTCCATTATGGTTGTGTTAATGAATTTGCCATTTTTAGATAAAATCATGAGTCAATCGGCACTGGAAGGATTTCAGTCTGCTCTGAATATCGCGCCAAGTGCGACCATCAGCATTATGACCGTTTTTGTTGTATTTGGGATTGGCTACTATTTATCGAAAAGCTATGAAGTGGAAGCTGTATTTGGCGGCGTGATCGCTCTTGCTTCTTTCTTATTGCTGACGCCATTTTTGCTTGAACAAGAGGGGGCAGCATCCATTGCCGGTGTCATCCCAGTCGATCGTCTAGGGGCAAAGGGAATGTTCCTGGGCATGATTACAGGCTTTTTATCAGCTGAGATTTATCGTTATTTTGTACAAAAGAAATTCGTCATCAATATGCCTCAAGGGGTTCCGCCAGCTGTTTCAAAGTCTTTTGCCGCACTGATTCCGGCTACCCTTACATTAACAGCCTTTTTGCTGATCAATATCATCATTACACAAGTTTTTCATACAAATATGCATGACCTGATTTATCATGCAGTTCAGGCCCCGCTTGTTGGTCTTGGGAGCGGTATCATTCCAACGCTGATCGCCGTTTTCTTTATACAAATTCTTTGGTTCTTTGGATTGCACGGCCAAATTATTATTAACTCTGTCATGGACCCGATTTGGAATACTTTGTCCATTCAAAACCTTGAAAGCTATACAAAAACAGGTGAGGTTCCTAACATCATCAGCAAACAGTTTATCGAAGTATATACGGTTGGAATGGGCGGAACCGGTATGACGCTGGCTGTTGTGTTTACGATTTTAATTTTCCTAAAAAGTAAGCAATTAAAACAAGTGGCAAAGCTCGGCTTAGGACCAGGATTATTTAACGTCAATGAACCGATTATCTTCGGTTTACCAATTGTGATGAATCCGCTTATTCTGATTCCGTGGATTTTGGCGCCAATGGTCATTACATGTATTTCTTATTTTGCGATGGCCGCAGGTATTGTGCCGCCGCCGACAGGCGTGAATATCCCATGGACGGTGCCGATCTTTATTAGCGGAATCATGGCAACAAATTCATTAGCAGGCGGTCTGCTTCAGCTCTTTAATTTAATGATTGTGTTTGTCATTTGGTTCCCGTTCCTGACATTTATTGACCGTATGAATGTGAAAAATGAAAAAATAACAACAACAGAAAAAACGAAACAAACAAACATCAAAGGCGAAGGAGACTCAATACATGTCGATGGAAACTAACAGGCAATCATATACATTCCCAGAAGGTTTCTGGTGGGGATCTTCTGCTTCTGCCACACAAACAGAAGGTAGTAGCCCTGGAGATGGAAAGGGACCGAACATTTGGGATCATTGGTTCGAAAAAGAGCCGACACGTTTTTTTAATGGCATAGGGCCTAGCGTGACATCTCAATTTTATCGAAAATATAAAGAGGATATCCGTCTTATGAAAGAAATAGGGCATAATTCGTTTCGGCTATCGATTTCATGGTCACGCCTTTTACCTGATGGAAAAGGCGCAGTCAATGAGGAAGCAGTATCTTTTTACAATGATGTGATCAATGAACTAATTGCACATGATATCGAACCGTTTGTGAACCTGTACCATTTTGATATGCCAATGGCGCTGCAGGAGAAGGGCGGATGGGTGAACAGGCAGGTGGTAGACGATTATGTCAGCTATGCGACATTGTGCTTTCAGTTATTTGGCGACCGGGTGAAAAAATGGTTTACCCATAACGAACCGATTGTTCCTGTAGAGGGCGGATATATGTATAGCTTTCATTATCCAAACGAAGTCGATTTCCAAAAGGCAGTGCAAGTAGGTTTTCATGAAATTTTATCAAACGCTAAGGCAATTGCGGCTTACAAAGAGATGCAGCAGGACGGGAAAATCGGCATCATCCTGAATCTCACCCCTTCGTATCCGCGAAGCCAGAATCCTCAGGATGTAGAAGCAGCTGAGATGGCTGATGCTTTCTTTAACCGATCCTTCCTAGACCCTGCGGTCAAAGGACACTTCCCTGAAAAACTAGTAGAAGTGTTAAAGAAAGAAGGGTTTATGCCAAGTATGGAGGAAGGGGACCTTGCGCTCATTCAAGAGAATACGATTGATCTTCTCGGTATCAACTATTATCAGCCAAGAAGAGTGAAGGCAAAGGAGCATATGCCGCATCCTCATGCACCATTTATGCCAGACCATTACTTTGATTCTTTTGAGATGCCAGGAAGAAAAATGAATGTGTATCGAGGCTGGGAAATCTATGAAAAAGGCATTTACGATATATTGAAAAAAGTCCAAACAGACTATGATAATATTGAATGCTTTATTTCTGAAAATGGAATGGGTGTCGAAGGAGAAGAGCGGTTTAAGGATGAGGAAGGAATGATTCATGACGATTACCGCATTGACTTTATTTCTGAGCATCTCAAATGGGTGCATCAAGCCATTCAAGAAGGGAGCAATGTGAAAGGCTATCACCTGTGGACGTTTATGGATAACTGGTCATGGTCGAATGCGTATAAGAATCGTTATGGATTTGTCTCAGTTGATCTTCAAGAAGACGGGAAACGAACCATTAAAAAAAGCGGATACTGGTTTCAATCTGTTTCAGAGAATAACGGTTTTTAATCAAGATACTTGCTCTTTCTTTAAAAAGGGCAAGTATTTTTCTTATGTCACGGTGCAGAGAATCAAACAAAAATCGCTGGAAGCTTTTAAGCTCACTAGGCTTAGTGTAGAATGAGAGGAAGGCTAAAAAACGCCATATTTTCTTCTATAAGAAAGCGCTATAATATGATATGAAAAAACAAGTCAGTTGGTGGTGTGAGATGAAAAAGTACGAACTCATTTCAGAAGAAATCAGAAAACGAATAGGAACAGCATATTATCCAGAAGATCAACCCATTCCAGATGAAAACTCGCTTGCCGCTGAATTTCAATGTAGCAGAATGACGATGAAGCGTGCGCTCGATCTTCTCGTTGCAGAAGGTCTGCTCTTTAGAAAAAGAGGTCACGGCACATTTATTGTGAAGGCAGTGCTAAATCAAGGTGCCATCAACGTCTCAGGCCATGAAAATAAAGGATTCACGAAAGTCATGGCAGATAAAAACGTGACGAGCCAAATCATTCGCTTTGATGTGCATTTCCCAAGTGAAGAGGTGGCAGCCCACCTATCGATTGACTCAAGCACACCCGTTTACGACATTATCCGGCTCCGCCTTGTGGATGAAGAACCATATGTATTAGAAAAAACCTTTATGCCTGTAAATGTGATTAAAGGAATAGATGAAGAGGTTCTGCTGGGTTCTATCTATGACTACATATCAAAGAAACTTCATTTGAAAGTGGCAGGAGCGCACAAGAAAATTAGAGCGGCAAAATCAGACCAGCTTGATCAGCAGTATTTAGGCTGTGATCCAAGTGATCCGGTGCTTGAAGTCGAGCAGGTTGCTTATTTAAACACAGGCCGGCCGTTTGAATACTCCTTTAGCCATCATCGCTATGATAAGTTTGACTTTTCAACTGTTGAAATTACGAAAACAGGACGATAAAAAAAGAGCAGAACCCCTAGGGAGACTGCTCTTTTTTCGTATCGATTTTATATATTCCACCAATGGTATCCGTCTTTCTCTAGAAGCTGATCTGCTTCTTTCGGTCCCATAGAACCAGCAGGATAATTTGGTTTTAAGGTTTTGTTTTCTGCCCATTTCTCAGAAATTGGATCAACAAAGTTCCAAGAAAGTGCCACTTCATCCCAGTGAGCGAAGTTTGTTGCATCGCCCAATAAGCAGTCATGAATTAGCTTTTCGTATGCTTCTGGTGTATTCATGATGTCATTATAGTTCGTTTGGTAGTCGAGCTTAATTGGTTTCGCATATGTTCCGCCATCGAGCTTACGAGCGTTCAGGTGAAGGGTAATGCCTTCATCTGGCTGAATGTGAATAACAAGTAAGTTTGGATGCATGGAATTCCCGTTTCCATAGTACAGGTTCATTGGAATGTCTTTAAATTGAACCACGATTTGAGTGGATTTTTTTTCTAAACGTTTTCCTGTACGAATGTAAAATGGCACGCCAGCCCATCTAAAGTTATCGATCAGCAGCTTCCCTGCAACGAATGTTTCCGTATTAGAGTTCGGGTCAACATTTTGCTCTTCAAGATAGGAAGGAACCATGTTGCCATTAATCGTACCAGCATCATACTGACCGCGGACAAAGAATTGATCGACCTCATCTTTAGAGAAAGGGCGAAGAGCACGCAATGCTTTCCGTTTTTCGCTTCGGATTTCCTCTGTATTCAGCTTAATTGGAGGCTCCATTGCTAAAAGTGCGACCATCTGAAGCATATGGTTTTGAACCATGTCTCTTAGTGCACCAGAACTTTCGTAATATCGAGCCCGGTCTTCTACACCTAAAGATTCACTAGATGTAATTTGGATGTTTGAAATATAGCGGTTTGTCCAAAGTGGTTCGAAGATCGCATTCGCAAAACGAATGACCTCAATGTTTTGAACCATTTGTTTACCGAGATAGTGATCAATACGATAAATTTGATCTTCTGTAAATGCACCACGAATTTCTTCATTTAACGTTTTGGCACTTGGCAGGTCATGTCCAAATGGTTTTTCGATGACAAGACGTGACCAGCCGGTTGTTTCTGATACGCCCTCACTCTTTAAGAACTTCGCAATCGTTCCAAAGAATTCCGGTGCCATGGCCAAATAGAACATACGGTTATTTGGGATACTGTACGTATCTTCAAGACCGGAAAGAAGAGTGTTAAGTGCCTGGTAGGAAGCAGGGCTTGATACGTCAAAATCATGATAATAGAAATGAGAAATGAATTCCTCTGTTTTCGCATCTGCATCATCAGAAGAGACAGATTCTTTTACCACAGCTCTGAGGTCCTCATGAGACCATGGGCGGCGCCCAACACCTACAACGGCGAATTGATCCCCAAGTTTTCCGCTATGATAAAGTCTATGTATAGAAGGGTAGAGCTTGCGTTTGGCAAGATCTCCTGTTGCGCCAAAAATGACAATGACTGCTTTTGGATTGTTAGTTTCTGTATTCACGAAAAGTACCTCACTTTATTCGTAGCATTGTAGTAAAAACCGAGAATGTATGTACATTTTCTTTATTTTAAAGGTTCATTGTTCGTAAAGCAAACATTTGATTCGACTTTTTCTGCTCTAGTTTGACTTTTTTCAAAAATTCCGCTGAATTCACATTTACCTTGTCTTCATGTATTCTATATGAATGAAGATATTGTATACCGGCTGTAGGAGGAAAAAGTAATGGAACTGCTCTTTTTAGGAACAGGTGCAGGCATTCCTGCAAAAACAAGAAACGTCACTTGCACAGCGCTAAAGCTCTTAGAGGAGAGAAAAGCAGTGTGGCTTTTTGATTGCGGAGAAGCGACGCAGCATCAAATATTACATACAACGATTAAACCGAGAAAGATTGAGAAAATATTTATTACGCATATGCACGGTGATCATGTATATGGTCTCCCAGGGCTGCTCGGCAGCAGGTCCTTTCAAGGCGGAGAGGATGAATTGACGATCTATGGTCCAAAGGGCATCAAAGCCTTTGTGAACGCGGCACTTTCAGCTACACAAACGCATTTGACCTATCCGCTGCATATCATAGAAATAGATGAAGGTGTCGTGTTTGAGGATGATACCTTTCAAGTAGAAGCAAGACGGGTGTCTCACGGTATCCCCGCTTACGGTTATCGGGTTGTAGAAAAAGATGTACCTGGTGCATTAAAAGCCGAAGACCTAAAAGAAATCGGGGTAAAACCTGGACCTTTGTATCAGAAGTTAAAAAACGGGGAAACCGTTACACTCGAAGATGGCAGAATCATTGACGGAACCGATTATTTGGAACCCCCTAAAAAAGGGAGGATTGTTGCATTTTCAGGAGATACTCGTTTGTGCGAGAATATAAGAAGGCTTGCCAAGAATGCGGATGTGTTAGTCCATGAAGCAACATTCGGTAAAGAAGATGCAGAATTAGCCTACAATTATTATCACAGCACGACAGAACAGGCAGCGAAAACAGCGCAGGAGGCAGGCGCAAAAAGACTAATTTTGACCCATATTAGTGCACGGTATCAAGGAGAAGAGGCACAGAAACAACTGTTGAAAGAAGCCCGCGATATATTCCCGCTGACAGAAGCTGCACATGATTTCTCTTCTTTTACTGTTGACCGCACCCTGTAAAAATTGGATGAATCGTTAAAAATAGTTGTGTGATTTTTTTGATATTTATGATGACGCTCTTTTTCAGGTAGTGGTAAAATGGTGAAGAAAAAACAAATGACGTATCAAACTATGAAGAATACGGGAGGCACAATCAAAGATGAGCGGTTTTACAGCGTTAAGTGAAGCAGAATTGAATGACCTTTATTTGGCACTACAAAATGAGTATGAAACGTACAAAAGTAAAAACTTACACTTAGACATGTCTAGAGGTAAACCATCGCCAAAACAGCTCGATTTGTCTATGGGCATGCTCGATGTTGTGACATCAAAGGATGCGATGACAGCTGAGGATGGCACAGATGTGCGAAACTATGGCGGCTTGACAGGCCTTCCTGAAACGAAGAAATTTTTTGCAGATGTGCTCAATCTGAAGCCAGAACAAATCATCATTGGCGGTAATTCCAGCCTCAATATGATGCATGATACGATTGCCCGTGCCATGACTCACGGCGTATATGACAGCAAAACACCTTGGGGAGAGCTGCCAAAGGTAAAATTCCTTGCACCGAGCCCAGGGTATGACCGTCATTTTGCCATTTGTGAGCTATTTAACATAGAGATGATCACGGTAGATATGAAGGCTGATGGACCTGACATGGATCAGGTAGAAAAATTGGTCGCAGAAGATGAAGCCATTAAGGGCATTTGGTGTGTACCGAAATATAGCAACCCAGACGGCATAACGTATTCAGATGAGGTTGTTGACCGTCTTGCTTCTATGAAAACAAAAGCAGACGACTTCCGTATCTTTTGGGATGATGCATATGCAGTCCACCATCTAACAGATACACCTGATACGTTAAAAGATATTTTTCAAGCAGTAGAGGAAGCAGGACACCCAAACCGTGTGTTTATGTTTGCGTCTACTTCTAAAATTACATTCCCAGGCTCAGGTGTTGCACTGATGGCGTCTAGTCAAGACAATGTGAGCTTCACTCAAAAGCAATTATCGGTACAAACGATCGGACCAGATAAAATCAATCAATTAAGACACCTTCGTTTCTTCGAGAATCCAGAAGGCTTGAAGGAACATATGAAAAAGCATGCAGCGATCATTAAGCCAAAGTTTGACCTCGTTCTTTCTATCCTTGACGAAAAGCTTGGTGGAAAAGGCATCGCTGAATGGCACAAGCCAAATGGCGGATATTTTATTAGTTTAAATACACTTGATCATTGCGCAAAAGCTGTTGTGCAAAAAGCAAAAGAAGCAGGTGTCACACTGACAGGTGCAGGGGCGACATATCCATATGGAAAAGACCCGCTTGATCGTAACATTCGCATTGCGCCAACGTTCCCAACACTTGAAGAACTAGAGCAAGCGATTGATATCTTTACGTTATGTGTTCAGCTTGTCAGCATTGAAAAGCTGCTTTCTGAAAAAAGTCAATCTGCCCCAACGGCATAAAGAAAAGAAACTCCTTGACTCATGACTGGTCAAGGAGTTTTTGTTTTTAATTGGCTGTTTGATAATAGGAAACGGGTTGTTTGGCTGCACACCATACATCATAGATTGCAAGCTGCACAATATGTGGTTCATCATGATGAATATAGTGCGAGCTGTTCTGCGCCTGAATCCATCCGCTTTGTGAGGATAAAGTCAGCATTCGTTTATGAAGTCTAAGCCAAGCTTCATGCGCTGGATGAAACAATCTGCTCTTACCTGAGGAAATGACAAGGAGTGGCATTATCCCATAATGCGTTTGCTCCTCTTTGATCGTGTTCAGCATTTGCTGAAAGTCCTCATGCGTACATTCTGCTGTGAATTGCGCCATATAGGAAGCACGTTCTTCCTTTGATAAAAGTGGCAGAATGACCTGCTCTTGCTCCTCACTTGCTGGGTCTAACAGCACCATGCCGATGACATCTTCTCTTCTGCGGCTTGCCCATAACCGGCTGACAAGCGAACCGAATGAGTGAGCCACCATGAGAAAGGGCGGCTGAATATTAGCTTGCTTCAGCAGCATATCTAAATCATCTGCAAGGTCATGCAGGGTTCTTCCTTCATCGCTATGACTACTGTTTCCATTTCCTAAACGGTCGTATAAGAAAACCCCAAGCTCCGGGTCAATATCACGGGCGATATTCGCCCATGTGTCTCCAGAAATACCGTAGCCTGCTTCAAAGATAATGGTGGCTTGTCTTTTACCTTGACGATGCTTTGTAGAAAAGTGATGTCCATCTATATGATAAGTTCTTTCAATCATTGCCGAGTTCATTCTTCCATCTCCTCTAAGTGGTTCTTTAGCTAAAAGACGGCACAAAAGGCAAATATGTTTCTCTTAAAAACAAAAAAGATGCCTATTTCAAAAAATAGACACCTTTTTCCTAGATAATTTACCAAGCGCGATCGTATTGATGCGGTGCTTCAATGGATGTACGAAGCTCTTTAGCAGCTGTTTTTGGGAAATACGGATCCCGTAAAAATTCTCTGCCGATAAAGATCAAGTCAGCACGATGATTTTGTAAAATTTCTTCTGCCTGTACACCAGATGTGATCAAACCGACAGCTCCTGTTTGAATGCCGGCACCTTCTTTTATTTTCTCTGCGAACGTCACTTGGTAGCCGGGGAATATGTTGATTTTGGCCTGCACGACAGCACCTGAGCTGACATCAATTAAGTCGACCCCTTGCTCTTTCAGCCATGTGGCAATGCCGATATAATCAGCAATATCAAGTCCTTTTGTTGTGTAATCAGAAGCGGATACACGGACAAATAAAGGTCCGTCCCATACGTCATTGACTGCATCAACGACTTCTCGTAAGAAACGATAACGGTTTTCTGGTGAACCACCATACTCATCTGTTCGTTGATTCGCAAGTGGTGAAAGAAATTCGTTAATTAAATAGCCATGAGCACCATGAATCTCAATGATGTCAAAGCCAGCTTTTTTTGCCCGGACAGCCGCATCTTGAAACGCCTGAACGGTGTCTTTGATTTGATGGACAGACATCTCTACAGGTGTTTTAGATCGTTCATCAAACGGAATGCTGGATGGTGCAAGGATGTCACCGTCTAGCTCAGCCTTACGTCCTGCATGGGCGAGCTGGATGGCTGTTTTTGTTCCGTATGCTTTGATTTGTTCGTTTAATGAGGCAAATCCTTCAATGTGCTCATCACTCCAAATACCGAGGTCATGATCACTAATTCTTCCCTCAGGGGAAACAGCGCTTGCCTCAATCATGATCAGCCCAGCCTGACCTTGCGCGCGAGAAATATAATGTGCAAAGTGGAAAGGCTGTAATTTCCCATCACGGTCATAGGATGAATACATACACATCGGGGACATCACGATTCGATTTTTGAGTGTAACACCTTTTAATGTCCAAGGTGAAAAGAGTTTTGTTTCCAAATACCTTCGCCTCCTCATTAAATTGTATAGCCGATTATAACAGCCATTCAAACTTTCGTCATAAAAGGTGCTCAAAGAATATAGCTTTCCTACACGTTTTTGTATAATGAAGGGAAAGAGACAACAAAGGGGGAGAACGGATGAAATGGCAAACAGAGAGTGAACTAAAAGAGCTGCTCACAGCTCTTATGCAGTATGAAAGCATATCTGGTACAACAGGAGAAGTAGCGTTAGCGGAATATTTATATTACTTGCTGAGGGAGCGGCCTTATTTTGAGCAGAACCCTGATCATTTGGCTTTGCATCCGATGAAAGATGGTCGGTATTATTTAACGGCTCTAGTGAAGCGAAGCACGCTGTCTCGCACCGTTTTGCTTCTCAGTCACTTTGATGTAGTCGATACAGAGGATTACGGAGAATTTCAAAATATGGCGTGTAAGCCCGAAGAGTTGATGGCATCCTTTTCTCAAAAAAGTGCGCTTCTTCCAAAGAGGGCAAGAGAGGACTTAGCTTCAGACGACTGGCTGTTTGGAAGAGGTGCCATGGATATGAAAGCAGGTCTCGCCGTACAGCTCTCTATGCTGGAAAGAGCGATGACGGAGAGATTTGAAGGAAATGTCCTGCTCGTCACAGTCCCAGATGAAGAGGTGAATTCACAGGGAATGCTAGAGGCTGTCCCGAAACTTAAGGAGCTCAAGGAGCAATATGGGCTTGACTATGCCGCGTGTTTAAACAGTGAGCCGATGTTTGAAAAGTATCCAGGTGATACGCACCACTATATCTATACAGGCAGTATAGGGAAGGTGCTTGCCGGATTTTTTTGCAAAGGGATTGAAACGCATGTAGGAGAGCCATTCTCAGGCTTAAATGCAAATTTTATGGTGTCTGAACTAAACCGGTTGTTAGAGCTGAATAGTGAGTATTGTGAGGAAGTAGATGGTGAAGTGACGCCGCCTCCGACCAATTTGATGCAGAAGGACTTGAAAGAAGCCTATTCCGTTCAAACGCCTCACACGGCTGTTTCTTTATTTAACGTGCTCATGATGAAACGTTCAAGTGAAAAGCTGCACGGGCTTCTCTACGACACTGCGAAACAAGCAGCAGTCCAAATCGAGGCCAATCTTAGACAGAAAACAGCTGAATTTCAGCGCTTTAAACATTTTACCCCGATTGACACGAGCATCACGGTTCTCACGTATCAAGAGCTGTATCAAAAAGCGGCTGAACGATCAGGTGCGCAGGAGGTCGAGCGAATTGTCAACTATGCATTCGCGAACCGAGGTGAGCTTGGAGATCGCGACTTTTCAACAAAAATCGTATCAGAGCTGACGACGCTTTGTAAGGAAGAGGGACCGCTGATTGTTCTGTTTTATAGTCCGCCATTTTACCCTTCTGTGTCTTCAACGGATGATCCACATATCCAGACGACCTTAAAGAAGATTCAAAGGGAGGCAAAAGAGGCCTATGGACTTGAAGTAGAAGAAGTGAAATATTTCCCCGGATTGTCTGATCTAAGCTACTTACAGCTCGAAAAACAGAACGTAGGTGATTACACGACCAACATGCCTCTTTACCAAAAAGGCTATTCATTACCACAAGGAGAAAATGAGGCTCTTTACGTTCCGGTCATCAATGTTGGTCCATTAGGAAAGGACCCGCACAAATGGACAGAACGGCTGCATGTCCCGTTCTCTTTCGGCATATTGCCGTCGTTACTAGAATCAACGATTCATGCTTTATTAGAAAAAAATTAAGCATATGTGATGAAGAGCCCTATCTTGATGATAGGGCTTTTGATTGTGAATGTTCAGTATATATTTTCTTCATTCTACCAAAAGTCATATACGGAAGTTGATGTTTGAAACAATAGTCCTTACAAAAAATAGTGAAAATGATTGAAATATTCAGAAAAGTCTATTATAATCAATTATGTAATTTAGTTACAATTATCCTAATTGTAAGGAGGTGATTAAAATGAAACGTAACGAATGGATCGCGATTTAATGAGTTGAATGAATACTTACTGAACAGAGTGCATCACAGAGAAGCGGAGTATTCAGCTTCTCTGTGAATTTGTATGAGGAATAAAAATAGACGAGAGTTGGGTGAGAGAATTGTCAAAAATGAAAAGTTATTATGAAGAGCATCCGCCTTTATGGAATTTTCTTTATCCGTTTTTTGGCCAAGCTAGCCAAGAAGGAGCACAATCTCGTGTGACAGAATTTATTCAAAAAGAACGAACATTTCAAAAAGGGAAAAATGCTTTATATTTACATATCCCTTTCTGTGACACCATCTGTTCGTTTTGTCCTTTTATTAAATCTACGAAATATGAGCCCATTATCGGAAAGTATATTGATGCTTTAATCAATGAGATGCGTATTTTATCACAATCCCCCAATATCCAAAAAATGACTTTTGATGTGGTGTTCGTTGGTGGAGGGACTCCTTCCATTATGCCCCCTGAACTAATCTATCGACTTTCGACTGCAATAAAAGAAAATTTCACACTATCTCCTGATTATGAATGGACTTTTGAATGTGAAGCAAAAACAGCTACAACGGAAAGAGTGGCTGCCATGGCTGAAGGCGGAGCAAATAGAGGAAGTTTTGGTGTCCAAACATTAAACGAACATTATCGGAAAATGTTCAATTTAACGGCTAGTTTTGATCAAATTTCTCAGACTGTTGACTTAATGAAGCGTCATTTTCAGTCTTATAATATTGATTTGCTATATCAGTTGCCTGGCCAAACGATAGAAGAGATGATAGAGGACATAAATGGTGTGATGGCATTAAGGAGCACAAGTATTGATACTTATCCATTAGAATATATTGCTTGTTCAAAGGGATGGTTATCAAAAATCAATAAAGGGAAGGTGCCTATGCCACCAAATCCTAAAGAAAAGTTTGAGTTTAGTGACGCAATATATCGTCACTTAAAAACGAATGGCTGGCATCAAAATTATGTCTATACGTTTATGGCTCCGGAGCATCAGGATAAACGTTTTCAATATGGCGAAGTGATTTACGGTGGTTACGAAGATCAATATATTGGATTGGGGACAGGAGCGATCTCCTACATGCAAGGCATGATATGGGCAAATGAAGGAAATACTCAAAGATACATTGAAAGCCTAACGAATCAAAAATTACCTATCGTTAAATCTAGAGAGTATCATGCTTTTGATAGAAGACTCATCTTTTTCCCTAAAACAATGAAAATAGAAAAAACGCATCTCAATCAAATGCCAAAGCGTGAGGAAATCTATCGTAAACTACAATTCCTCATGATGAAAGGAGTAGTTGAGGAGGCGGAGCAATATTTTGTTATCAAGGAAGAAGCGAAGCCTTGGTATCCTGCGATTTTAGTTGACCTTATACCAGAAAAGGAAAAAGAAAATTATGATCAAGCCGTGGAGTTTATGCAAAAAGAGCTAGGGTGGTATGAGACGACTGAGGTGCTCCTCTAATGGTTTTAAAGAAAGAAACGGCATCTCTTTTCAAAGATCAAAACTTTGTTTGTTTCTTTATTGGACAAAACTTATCTGCCTTTGGAGATTGGTTTAGAACGATTGCGACGATCGGTTTAATCTATGAACTCACTGGCAGAGCGACCCACCTAAGTATTCTATTTATTTGTTCAATGCTCCCTCTCATTTTAACATCTATGCTTTTGAGTCCAATTATTGATAAGTTTTCTTACAAAAAAGTTGTGATATTCGCAGATGTGGCACGTTTCATGATTGGACTGGGATTTGTTTTAGTTGTCACAATGAATGTTACACCGTTTATTCTCTATTTGTTATTAGCGTTAAATGGTGCTTTCTCGGGTATATATCTGCCTGCTCGTTCATCTATGATACCTGAAATCATAGACAAGGAGCAGCTTTCTAAGGGGAATAGTATACTGGCCACATCTTTTAGCGCCTCTATGCTCATTGCGACAGGGTTAGGTGGATTGGTGACAGAAATCTGGTCCATTTCTACAATTTATTTAGTAGATGCGATGACATTTTTATTATCAGCCATGCTGCTAATTCCTATCAAAGCGAAAGAAGCGTCTGAAAAAAAAGAGTATGTGTCATATGTTCAAAGCTTTAAAGAGGGCATTAAAGAAATCAAGGGGTCACCCAAAATTCAAAGTGCCATATGGATATTGATGTCAAGGGAATTTGCTTTAAGCATCGTTTATGTTCTGTTTAGTCTGTACATTTTGGAAATAGCAAGAGAAGGGAATTTTGGCTTGGGACTTGGCCATACAATAAGTGGACTAGGACAAATTATTGGTGGGATTACACTCGCAGCATACTTTAAAAAAGTGAAATTCTCCTTTCAGTTTTATAAAAGGTGGTCAACGTTAGCAATAATATTGTTGGCGATATTACATGCACTCTCCTATCAACAAACGTCTTTTATTGGGTTTTTGTTTGTTGTTTTATTAGCCAATCTATTATATAGCCCCGTCGAAGTTTTGTACTCTACAAACATCATGACCTATGCAAGCAGTCATTTAAGAGCCAGGGTTTTTTCGGTAGGTCTTGCATTATCGCGCATATTTTATATTAGTGGGTTTATCATCATGGCTTTTATAGGAGATTGGATTCCTATACATGTCATCGCTCTAGGGATGGCAGGCCTTGTGATAGTAGCTGGCTTGTTGAATAGCTTACTGTTACTGAAAGGGGATCATCAAGATAAATCCAAAATAGAAATGCATTCACTGTAAAGGAGACTTTGATTACGCAATGGAAACTGGAAAATTAACAAAAACAGAAATCATCACATCGCTCCAGACGAGTATTCGTGAGCTTGAGGAGCTCATGCAGACATGTGATGAGCACACGTTAGATCAATCTATAGGAGAGGGCAAGTGGTCGATCAAACAAATCGCCGGACATTTGTTTGATACAGAAGAAGTCTGGTCAGAGCGAATAGAGCAGGCGATATCAAGTGATCACACGCCTTTTCAATCGTATGATCCTGAAATTTATGTGAAGAAAAGAGCTTATGAATTGTATAATGCTCAGGAGATCAATTCGATGATCAATCGCTTGAAAGAGAGAAGAAGCAAAACGCTTCAGTTATTAGAAAAGGATATATGGGATCAATCAGGTTTGCATCCGGAAGAAGGCGTGATGACAGTTCAAATATTAGCTGAAACCATCGCTTTACATGAAAATCATCATCTGGCTCAAATCAAAGCCATCATGTCAATGAGTGAATCATCTACATGAGGAGGTGTTAATAAATGAAGCATCAAGAATTGTTAATTGATGTGAATTTTTATCAAGCACGTGATTCTCTATTAGAACAAGCCTTCTCTCAAAAAGAACAGAAAGAACCAAAGTGTGAATCACACAGTTCAAATCCAGTCACTAGCGAGAAAAAATAGATGGGCATATGTGAAAAAGCACCTGTCAACGAAACAGGTGCTTTTTCATATCACTTATACGTGCCCGCTGAAAACATGTCGTTTAATTCTGCTGCGCGTTTTGTCGCTGTTTTTACACAATCGACAACCGCTTCTTCAAATTGATAGGAAGCAAGTGTGTTCAGTCCGGCTTCTGTTGTTCCGCCTTCGCTTGTGATTTCTTTGCGCAGTTCAGTAGGTTCTTTTCCGCTATCCTGAAGCATATTGGCAGCGCCTGCAATCATTTGGCAAATGAGCAATTTTGCTGTTGCTTGGTCCATCCCAAGTTCAGAAGCGCCTCGCTCCATTCCTTCAATCAAATGATAAATGAAGGCAGGGCCGCTTCCTGCGATGGCTGTGACAGCATTCAGCTGTGATTCGTCTAATACCGTCACATGACCAATCGTTTCAAACAACTCAACCGCCTTTTTCTTTTGCTCCTCAGTGACCTCATCACTTACGGCAATGCCTGTTGCTGATTGCTGAATCGCCGCTGATGTATTTGGCATCGCGCGAACCACCGCAGTTTTCCCGCCAGCATAGTGTTGAATCGTTTCAATGGAAATACCCGCTAAAATAGAAATGATCAGCTGTCCATTTAAGTAAGGGCGTACCTCAGAAATCCCGCTTTCCGCATCTTTCGGTTTTAAAGCAAATACCAAAATATCCGCTTCTTCATAAATAAAGGAACGAGAGAAATCCGTTTTGATTCCATAACGCACCTTCAATTCGTCTAATCGTTTTTCGTTTGATTTATTTGTGACAATGATATCTTCATTTGACATGATGCCACTTTTTAATAAACCTTTAATCATAGACTCCGCCATCGAGCCTGCGCCGATAAATCCAATTTTACTCATAAGCTGCTCCTCCTTGTAGAAAATAAAAAAACCTCTCGCCAGAAAAGGACGAAAGGTTTTTCGCAGTACCACCCTCAATTAGCATGCAAACATGCATACTCAGCTCTAGTCCCTTAACGCGGGAAACGTTTAGGTTTGCCTAACAGCTCAAAGGGCAGGTTCAGCAAATAAGAGGATGGTGAAGTCTTACAGCCAACGGACCTCACTCTCTTACATCATTATTTTGCTTACTAATCCTTGTCATCGCGCATCTTATATTTGTTGTTCATTATGCAACGATGGACAAGTTTGTGTCAATAGGGTTAGATAAAAAAATTGACCATCCAAACCGCATGACAGTCTGCCCTTTGCAAGATACAATGAATAAAGAAGATTGAGTTGTGCTCATCCATGAGTCAAAAAGCAGGAGATGACGTATAAAAGTGAAAGAAGACATCATTCAATTATCCATCCCTACACCGTTTGCCGTTGGGGATGTGCATGCATATGTATTAAAAGGAGAGGCCGTGACCTTAGTGGATTGCGGGCCGATGACACAAGAGGCGGAGCATGCCTTTGTCGCGCAATTAAAGGAACATCATTTATCGATAGACGATATTGATCAAGTGGTTTTGACCCATCATCATGCAGATCATGTCGGCCTTTTAAATTTGATGAAACCTCATGTCCGTGTGATTGGACACCAGTTAAATGAGCCCTATATTAGTCAGGATTCAGTATTTAAGCAGCGCCAAATAGACTTTATGGATCGTTTTTTTCAGCAGTTAGGTGTGCCGCTTCGTCAAGATGAGTGTGAAAAAATCGTGAAGCAATCTTATACATATTCTTGTACTGCACATGTAGATGACGTCATAAAAGAGGGCGATCGTTTGAAGGGGCATGAACACTTCTTGGTAATGGAGACCCCTGGACATGCTCAGTCTCATCTTTCATTTTTAGATGAAACAACGGGGAATTTCATTGGTGGCGACCTTTTGCTGACGACCATTTCCTCCAACCCATTAATGGAAGCGCCGAATGAAGGCGAGGAACGTCAAAAATCGCTACTTCAATATAAAGCATCACTCAATCGATTATTGTGTTTGCCAATCAAGACCATCTATCCGGGACACGGTCAGCTGATTACGTCTCATCATGAATTGATCGAAGAAAGATTTAAGAAACAAGAGAGGCGGGCAAATACGATTTGTCAGCTGCTCAAACGAAAAGAAATGACCGCTTTTCATCTTTGCCGCACGCTATTTCCAGTGCTGTATGAAGAAGCATTATTTTTAACGATGTCTGAGACGGTAGGGCAGCTGGATGTACTTTTAGCGGCTGGACAAATTGAAGAAGTGCAAAAAGACGGCATCCTCTATTACCAAGCAAACTAAGGAGTGAAACGCATGGGGCGATTAACAGGAAAGAGAATATGGATTACAGGTGCATCTGGCGGCCTTGGTGAAAAAATGGCTTATTTGGCAGCAACAGAAGGTGCAGAAATCATCATTTCAGCAAGACGAATCGAAAAGCTTGCTGGTGTGAAAGAAAAGATCATGAGCGCTGGTGGTGTGTGTCACATCGCTCAGCTTGATGTCAGCCAGCTTGAGGACATTGATCGAGCGTATCAAGAAGTGGGAGCTGTCGATATTTTGGTCAACAATGCCGGATTTGGTGTATTCGATCTTGTAGAAGATGCGTCCATTGAGGAAATGGTATCGATGTTTGAGGTGAATGTGTTTGGCTTAATTGCCTGCACGAAAAAGGTCATCCCAGAAATGAAACAAAGAGGGCAGGGACATATTATCAATATCGCGTCTCAGGCAGGGAAAATTGCCACTCCCAAATCTGCGATTTATTCAGCATCAAAGCATGCCGTCCTCGGATTCTCAAACAGCCTCAGAATGGAGCTGGCAGACTGCGGGATTCACGTCACGACGGTGAACCCAGGACCGATTGCCACAGATTTTTTTACCATCGCAGATCGCAGCGGTGAATATGTGAAGAACGTTGATTTTATGATGCTTAGTGCTGATAAGGTGGCAGGGAAGGTCGTATCTGCCATGATGACGAAAAAAAGAGAGATCAATCTGCCCGGCTGGATGAACGCTGGGAGTAAACTGTATCAATTATTCCCGTTTTTATTTGAAAAGGCAGCACGTAAAGCGATGATGAAAAAATAACACAAAAAAGAAACCGGCCATCGCCTGGTTTCTTTTTCTGTTGGATAAGACGTCATTTATAGTCTTTCTATACACGCCTTGCAGCTTGCTGAAGCGGGTCCCATACACTGTTAAAAGGCGGTGCATAGCTAATATCTAAATCTTCAAGGTCTGTCATGGTCAGCTTTTGGTAAAGGGCAGCTGCCATGACATCGATTCGTTTATCTACACCGTCTTTACCGATGATTTGGGCACCAAGCAAGGTGTGGTCATCACTTCTGTAAATCAGTTTTACTTTCATTTTCTGCGCATCTGGGTAATATCCAGCGTGATCAGTACTGTCAATGGTGATGGTGGAGAATGGGATGTCCGCTTCTTCTGCTTCTTTCTCTGATAAACCTGTTCGTCCCGCTGTCACGTCCATAAATTTCATCACCGCTGTTCCGGTCACGCCTTGAAACGCCCGGTTTGTCCCCGTCATATGAAAGCCTGCGATTCTCCCTTGTTTATTCGCTGTCGTGCCAAGTGGAATATAATCCAGTGCTTTTTTTATGCGGTGATAGGTCGCTGCGCAATCCCCGGCAGCATAGATGTCTTTTACATTGGTCTGCATGTATTCATTCACCGCAATTGCCCCATTTTGAAGCCGCTTGATCCCCGTGCTGTCTAAAAAGGCTGTTTGCGGAGTGACACCGATGGCGATGATGACCATATCCGTTTCAATGGTTTGTTTGTCTGTGTGAACAGCTGTTACATGTGTCTGGCCCTCTAATGTCTGTACGGTTTCTCCAAGCACCACATGAATACCTTGATCGTCCGCTTCTTCTTTAAGATATCTTGCCATATCGGGGTCAAAGCCTGGACCAAGTGTTTCCCCTCGTTGAATGATATGAACGTCTTTTCCTAGCGCTTTTATATTTTCTGCCATTTCTAAGCCGATATATCCTCCGCCGATGATGGTGACATGTGTGACGTCTTTTTTTAAATGGTCTAAAATGGACAGCGCATGCGGGATTGTTTTTAATACGTGTACGCCTTTTAATGGCTGGCTATCTAAATCCAGTGTAACGGGGCTGGCTCCTGTCGCAATTAACAGACGGTCATACGTTTCTGTAAATGGTTCTTTTGTTTTGGTGTGAACCCCTGACACCGTTTTTTGCTCTGGATCAATAGAGGTCACTTCGTGTAAGCATCTGGCGTCAATTCCATATTTGTCGCGAAAGGTTTCAGCGCTGCGTGCGATGAGCTTTCTGTGATGATCAATGAGACCGCCGATCAAGTAGGGGAGTCCGCACTGCCCATATGAGAAAATCTCTCCTTTTTCAAAAGCAACAATGTGTGCGTCTGGATCCTCTCTATATATTTGCATAGCGCAGCTCATTCCTGCTGCATCTCCGCCAATCATCACATATTTCATTTGGTGTGCTCCCTTCTATCTATCAAACTGAATACTCTTATTTACCCTCATTTTCCTTTTTTTAATGCTTTTTTTTCGCAAAAGAAGCAAACTTTAGTTGAAAAATAAAGACAGCGCCTTCATTTTAGGCTACAATCGGATTATCGTCTTTTTGGTTACGAGTTTAGTGAAGGTTGGTGGGAAAGACTTTGAGCGACGAACGACTAGATTTTAATACACTATATACACGCCATACGAGAGAGGCCTGGGCAGCTCTTGGGGAATATATGCCGGTATCTGTTTCAGAAGAGGAAGCAAGAGCGCTTCAAGGGTTAAACGACTATTTGTCGCTTGAAGAAGTTCGAGATATTTACATACCACTCATTCGTTTTCTGACATTACATGTCTTTGCTGAAAAGCAAAAAAATCAGCATGTAAATGCTTTTTTAAACTACCCGCATCATGCCAAAATCCCCTTTTTAATTGGGATCGCAGGAAGTGTGGCTGTTGGGAAAAGCACGACTGCGCGTATTATTGAAACTCTTTTATCAAGGCTTGGAGATGGGCTGAAGGTAAGTCTTGTGACAACGGATGGCTTTTTGTATCCTCAAAAAGAGTTAAAAGATCGAGGGCTGATGGAAAAGAAAGGATTCCCGGAAAGCTATGATGTCAAAGCCCTTCTTTCTTTTTTAAATGAATTGAAATCAGGTAAACAAACTGTGCATGCCCCGGTGTATTCGCATCTTACCTATGACCGGCTTGATGGGGTGTATGAAACAGTGGAGGATGCAGATATTGTTATCATCGAAGGGATCAATGTGCTGCAATCACCAGCGCTGGATGATCTGAAGGATGAACCGCGTGTGTTTGTATCAGATTTCTTTGATTTTTCGATTTATGTAGACGCCGCTGAAACGCAAATTCAATCATGGTATAAAGAACGGTTCCGTTTGCTTCGAGAAACAGCCTTCCAAGACCCTGAATCCTTCTTTCATCAATACAAAGATTTGACGGATGAAGAGGCGGATCAGATGGCAAGCACGATTTGGAATACAGTGAATCGCCCTAATTTATATCAAAATATTTTACCGACAAAATATCGAGCTGATCTCATTTTGAAAAAAGGCGATCAGCATAAAGTGGAAGAGATTGCCATCCGTCGGGTATAAAGAAAAACCGCTCAAATCAAGAGCGGTTTTTTTAATGACCTCCACTTACTTTAACAGCCACGGCAGCCGCCGATCGTTTTTTCAGGCGGTAGTATCCAATGAGTAAGAACGGTACACCTGCAATCGTGACGATAGACAGCACTGAAAAAATAGAAAGGGGATGGGCTGCGCCAAAATAGTCAATACACACGCCACCGACAAAGGGTCCGACGACACTGCCGAGCTGAGAAAATCCCATTGCGCCAAAGTATGATCCCTTCACTTCAGGCTTTGCAATATTGTCTACAAAAAGATCCATCATCGCAAACAGCAGCACTTCACCAATCGTAAACACGACAATGATGAAAGCCAGCATGCCAAGACTTTGTGAAAAAGCAATGGCAAACAAACTGCCTGCAAGAAGAACATTCCCAGTAGTTAACGACAAAATGGTCGAGTAGCGCTTAGCGATCATAATCAGCGGGTATTGCACGACAATGACCACTACTGCGTTTAAAGATAAAAGATACCCAAACAGTTTGGGTCCATCCTCAATCATAGGGGATGCCGATAAATATTGAGGCAGCGTAGAGCTAAGATGTGAATAGCCGAACGAACATAACGTAACGCCAATAAGGATAATGCTAAAGACCGTATCTTTTTGGATAATGGAAAGGGCTTTTTTGACGCTGATTTGTTTGGTGTTTTCTGGTGCAGCAACTGGATGTTTCTGAAATTGCCATGCCAGTGTTAATCCGTATAAAAAATAAATCAAGGCAGCGACGAGAAATGGAAAGGTTGTTTTCGATGACCCGAGATATAAGCCAAGCAGCGGTCCGAAGATCACACCAATGTTAATGGCCGTATACCGTAAATTAAAAACAAACAACCGAATGCTTGACGGGGTAACATCTGATAAGAGCGCCTTAGATGTTGGTTCAAACAGTGCCCGGCACAGCCCGTTTAAAGCATTCATCATAAAGAAGACCCAAATGGCATCTGCAAACGCAAAACCAACAAAGACAAGTGTCCAACCGAAGATGGATAGAAGCATCACCTTTTTTCTGCCGATTCGGTCAGAAACATAACCACCGTAAAAACTCGCAACGATCCCAATAAGAGAGCTAACGGCAATGATTAATCCAGCTGAAGAGGCTGAGGCGCCTTTGACTTGCGTCAAATAAACAGCTAAAAAGGGAATGCTCATGGACGTCGCCATTCGGCCAAATATCGTACCGATGATGATTGTCCAACTAAGTGGATGTAAAGTACGTAAGTTATTTTTCATGCTGTTTCTCCCCTGAGTTTGTAAGATGTTCCAATCATACATGAAAAATTGTGCAAATTAAATACACAATTTGATGGAGGAGAGATCCGCCATATGGCAGAGAAGTTTGAACCGGTCGCGAATTCGGAGAGCATGTTTTTTGCTGACGATGTATTTGAGGCCTTGATGGGTATTGATTTTTCAACAAAAGGAAGCGGATGGCTTTCCGCTGATTCACACTGTCATTTGACGACAATCAATCGAGATCAATGGCGACAATTTGCTGCAAGGACAGGTTTAAAACATCTTCATCATTGACGATTTTCATGCGCTGCGTTTCATAATGAATGGCTTTGACCCAGCCCCAAAACTGCTCTTTCACACCTGAAGAGACATACGTCATGCAAATGGCGCGATCCTCGGTAATCGACTGTGTGATCAAAAAATTCATTTCCTCTAGCTGATCGGTGCTCAGCGGGGGAGGTGTATATTCTTTTTTCTTCCGTTTTTGAGCAAGAAGCTGCTCCCGGTGCTCTGGCAGCATCATTCGGCTTGATTCCCACATGATGTTGTATCCAGGTGTTAATTTATTGGGATTCATGGTTATTTGCCTCCGTTATTTGTAATGTCCGCCAATTTTTTCGGCGCGGTGATATGCCTGCCCTGCGCTTGTGAGTGACGAAGCGTGCAGTAATGCGGCAGGACCATACTTCATATGAATCGCATCGAATACTTTGCTGAGTTTGTCTTTCTTAACATGGTGATCAAATAAAGTCAGCTGATATTGGCTGTCAGACTGCAGCTGTGAGAGAGTAATGCCCACACTGCGAATGGGCTGACCATCCCAGTGCTTCTGGCATAGCTGAATGGCTGCCTTTGCAATATCTGTGCCGTACTGTGTGGGTGAATGAAGCTTGATTTGTCTATGAAATCCTGTCGGATGTGAAAAGTCAGCGCCTCTCACGCCGACAGACACCGTTTGCCCAAGATAATGCTTAAAACGTGCACGCCTTGCCACTTCTTCACTCAATTCAAGAAGGGCAACTTTGATGTCCTCAAAAGACGCATAATCATGGGGAAGGGTCATATGATGCCCAACGGCTTTTTGCTGATCATGTGTGTGAACGGTGACCGGTGAGGGATCGAGCCCTAAAGCTGTTCGCTGCAAAAGCTCCCCATTGATTCCCCAGCGTTTTTGTAGCCGATCTAATGGATAAGTAGCAAGCGTCCCAATGGTACTGATGCCCATTCGTTTTAAATGATGCTCCATTCGTTTGCCGACGCCAAATAATTTCCCGATCGGAAGCGGCCATAAATCAGCAGCAGCCCGGTCTGCACTAAGTTCATAGATGCCAGATGTGTTTTTTTTAGCGAAATGGTCACAGGCCATTTTAGCGAGTACTTTATTAGGACCGATGCCAACACGGGCGTAAATGCCAGTCTGGTTCATAATCGTTGTTTGTATATTTTGAGCGATCTCCCGCGGAGAGCCGAGTAGTGTCAGACTGCCTGTAATATCAAGAAACTGCTCATCAATTGAATAAGGTTCGACAAGGTCTGTGTATTGTTCAAGCAGTTCTGTAATCATGACAGAGATATCAAGATAGCGTTGCATACGTGGACGTACGACCACTGCTTCGGGACATTTTTCCTGTGCCTCCCATAATCTTGATGCATTTTGCACGCCTCGTTTTTTAGCGAGAGGGCAGGCTGCAAGGACGACCCCGCTTCGCCGCTCTGGATCTCCTGAGACAATGAGCGGCACATCCTCCAAATGAGGAGCCTCCACTTTTTCTACTGATGCATAAAATGACTGCATATCCACAAGCAGAATCGCTCGTTCATTCATTGCTTTCACCTCTTAGAACATATGTTCTATTGTAACCGTCAGAAGGCGAAATTGATACTGGTAAATCATTCAAAGAAGAGAGTGTAGATCCATACAAAAAAGACGAAGTGTCTCCCACTTCGTCTAATCTAATGAAAAATGAGCGTATTTTTAAGCGTGTGCCATGTTGTGGGATGTTTGGAGCGGTTCAGAACGCAAACGATAAGCCGTCAGCTTTTTCTTTGGCTTATGTGTAAACTGCCGCACCACATCCACGTGGTCATCGTAATGAAACAGATAAAGGGTTACATCCTGCTTGCCAATCTTTGTTTGCATTGTAAGCGGAGCTGGCCCTTCCTTTGGATGAAGAAAACGCTCCTCATCACCAGGATAAATATAATAGCGTTCAATAAAGATCGCATCATTAAAATGTTGAATGATTTTCGATTTTTGCTGATCATCGAGCGGACGACCTTGAAAAGTCATATTTGTTTGATCACTTGTTACTTTTGCATGCACCGCATAACGACTAAAAAGGCGTTCAACAACACCTGAAGGAAGCGAAGTGACAAGCAACTTTAATAGACTAAACACAACAAGCGAAGTAACAATCCAAACCAATATCATCATCTCCAATAAACATTTGTTACATTTCCTATATGAACCATCTTAACATAACAAAAGAATAAAACTTTCACACAAAAAGTGAACTTTATGAAATAAGTGTGAAGATTTAAAAGAAGATGGCGGATGAAGCACGAAAAACCAGTAAAGTTGAAATGAAAAAAGGCTGACATGTGATCTTTACAAACAGTTAATCGGACAGGTAGACTATTGAAACAACAGCTTTTTTGTGAAAAAAGAGAGACCGATTAAAGCCGAAATTGAAAAGGGGCGAGGCTGTAATGATACGTCAAGTGAAGCCATCAGATTTTTACGCCGTCACATCCGTCATTCAAAGCTGGTGGGGAGGCAGAGATTTGTGTGCAAAATTGCCAAAGCTATTTTTTGAACATTTTCAGCAAACAAGTTTTGTCGTCGTTGAAAAAGGAGAACTGATCGGCTTTTTAGTCGGTTTTCTATCGCAATCTCATTCAGATGAAGCCTACATTCATTTTGTAGGTGTACATCCAGATCATCGGAAATTAAAGATAGGAAAAATCCTGTATCAAGCCTTTTATGATGTGGCAAAACAGGAAGGAAGAACAACCGTTAAAGCGGTAACAGCACCTGTAAATAAAGTATCGATTGCCTATCATGCAAAATTGGGCTTTCAAATTGAAAAAGGGGATAAAACTGTAGAAGGAATCTCTGTGTTTTCAGACTATGATGGAATAAATGAAGATCGTGTTTTATTTGTGAAAAAGTTAGAGGCAACGCAATGATTGTCAATTTAGATCAAACAATAGGAGAGGTAGCAAAGCAGATCTTACATATTCAACTAGCTGCATATCAGCAAGAAGCTGAACAAATTGGCTATGCCGATCTTCCGCCATTAAAAGAGACCATTCAAGATGTAATGAAAGCAAAAGAGCAATTTATTGGTTTTGAGCAAAAGGAAATCTTACTAGGTGTTGCCTCTTATGAAGAGCAGAAAGATTATTTGATCATTAGTCGATTGGCTGTGCATCCAAAAGCGCTAAAGCAGGGTATTGGAACAAGACTTATGTCTACAATTATGGAGAAAAATGTCCCTATAGAACTGACCACAGGGCAAAAAAACACCCCTGCAAAAAGGCTATACAAAAAGCTGGGATTTTTTGAAACAAATGTGATTCATGTTGCAAAAGAGCTCACCTTATCAAAAATGAAATGGACACCGAGGCGAAAGGTTGAGGTTGTCGAATTCAAAAAAGAGTGGCATGAAGAATTCCATCAAGAAAAGCAGCGACTCAAGCAAATTATTCAAAATAGCTGGATAGAAGGACATCATATTGGTAGTACGTCAGTTGAAGGACTTGTTGCCAAACCAATTATTGATATCTTAATAGAAGTAAGTCATATAAAAGAGATCGATAGAAAAAGAGAGAGCTTTGAACATCTCGGATATCAAGCGCTAGGTGAAAATGGCATAAAAGGGAGACGTTTTTTTCAAAAGGGTGGCTTGAATCGTACCCATCATGTCCATGTTTATGAGAGAAATCATCCTGATGTGAAAAGGCATTTATTGTTTCGAGATTACTTAAGGGCCCATCCAGAACGAGTTGTAGCGTATGCGTCTGTCAAGGAACAATTAGCAAATCAGTATCCGGAAGATATACAAAGCTATATGGCAGGAAAGAATGAAATCATAAAAGAAATAGAAAACGAGGCATATCGCTGGGATAGAGAAGGAAGAGAGGAAGCTCTTAAATAAGCTACCTCTTTTCCTCGTTAATTAGGAAGCTGAACATTGCCTTTTACAATATAGGCCTGTGAAGCAGCAGTAGATGGAAGAGCGGGTAATTTATCCTTTACTATGACCCCGCGGATATCTGTGATTCGAACAGGAAGAGATTTAGATCCCATATTAAATCCAAGGAAATGGTTGTAGTCTGTCTTTTCCATGTTCACCCATTGTCCATCTTTGTAATATTCCATTTTCATAATCGGATATTTATGATTGCGCACTTGAATCGCAGCCCACCACTCACTGCTACCTTCTTTTATTCTGTAAGCTACATTTCCGCTAATCGGTGCTTTTACAATTTTCCAACTAATTGGGATTTTTCCGTCTGCCATATGACCGATTTTGGCAAAGGCATTATGCGAAAGATCAAGAGCTCCTTTTGCTCCTTCTGGATATTTATCGGTTACATACACAACGGTTTTTCCTTTTGGACCCTTTACCTCAAGGTAAGCCCCTGCAAGTGCCGCATTTATCCCTTTATAGTTATAGTCATGGGGATTTAAAGCCGTAATTTTCATGTCAGATGGAATAGGATCTAATAATGCGGCGCCCCCTGAGTAACCAGATCCCGTATAAGTCGCATAGCTTTCTCGTACTTCATCAAGGACAGATGCCGCTTTCATGTTTGGCACAGCGAAACTCAACATCAATATCAGTGCCCCGATGAAGCAGAGAGATAATCTTTTTTTCACGATCTAAAACCTCCTGTTTATTCCTTTAAAATTGGTAGCGTCATAAGTATAATTCTAAAAAACAAGAAGCAAAAAGAGCCAATAGATAGATATAATCCTAGTGAGAAGAGCGTGTATTTCAAAGAATATGACTTTCGGATTTAGTCGTGTGTCATGTTTTATGGTGTTTTATGTGTTACAATGTAAGCATCAATTTAAAAAGGATGTTCGCCATGTATATTCACATCACAGAACTGGCTAAAACATATATAGAAAAACAGCAAACAGGAAACGAAACTAAGGAATTACTGCTTCGCTACGATTCAGAAGGTTGTGGCTGTGCAGTGAGTGGCGTACCAATGCTTTGGTTAACAAGTGAAAGAACAGGTGAATGGGAACAACTGAATAATAGCCAACATTTAAAACTATATATACACATTGCACAGAAGGTATTCTTTGATGAGGAAATGACCATCGATTTTAATGAAAAAGCCAATACATTGATGCTGAAAAGTCCTCAGCAAATACTCAGTCCAAGAATGGGCATACTTGTAAAGTAAGGTGGAAACGTAGTGGATCAGAAGCTTAGCGTGATACAAAACACGGCACAAAATAAAACATGGGTGTCGTTTTTAAATAACAATCATCCCTATAGCCTTTTGCACTGGTCAATAGGTGGAATGGATTCAGTGAAAAAGGACGTCTGGCTTCTTCAAGACGAAGTCACATTTAAAACGGAAGAATTTCCAACGCTCGAATTAGCTGTCAATTGGATCAAAGAGAATATGGAACAAGTAACAGATGTCTTATAAAAAGCCCTTTGCTGAAGGGGCTTTTTTTTCTGCCATCATCATCTCATCAAACAACAGGGCTGTCTAATCTAAATAAAGCTCTTTTTAAACGGCAAAAAGCAGTTTTTAACAAAAGAATCGACAAAATGAGAAAAACGGAAATGAAAAAATGATGGCTGTAAATGCCGAAAAATAGGCAAAGGAAGCGTTTATTGCGGGATACCGAAAACTTTGCGAAAAATGACATTTCATATTTCTTCCATTCGAGGGAATGTGATAGAATACAACATGTATCGTATATGAGGAGGGAGGTGCTAAAGTGAATTGAAGCTCAAGTTGTCATCGCCTCAGGTTGGAATCAAAATAAACGAATGGTATAGGCAGATTTGCGGATTTCATGTCATGAAAGCAGAGAAGCTGAAGGCCGAGATCGAGCAGGAAATCCTTGAGATGGAACAGGATCAAAACTTGTTATTGTTTTACCAGCTGATGGATTTCCGCCATAAGGTGATGCTTGAATATTTTGAACCGGCAAAGAAAGCTTCGAATGATGAAGAAATTAAGAATCTTCTAGAAACGATTGAACATTCGCAAACGAAATTAACGGATATGCTTGAATACTATGTTCATTTTTTCACAGGAATGTTTGAATTTGAGCAGAGAAACCATTTGAGCGCCATTGCTTATTACCGTTCAGCAGAAAAAAAGCTCAATCTCATATCAGATGATATAGAAAGAGCAGAATTTTACTTTAAATTAGCAGAAATATACTACCACATGAAACAAACCCACTTTTCGATGCACTATGCCTTGCAAGCGTTAGATACGTATTCTGCCTACAGAACGTACACGCTGAGAATCATCCACTGTGAATTTGTCATCGGTGCAAACTATGATGATTTGAAATGCTATGAACATGCATTACCCTACTTTAAAAATGCTCTAAAGCGAGCACGCTCAATTGGAAACCCTCGAGTCATAGGTTCGGCCCTTTTCAACTTAGGTAATTGTTATTACCAAATGAACGACCTTCCGGCAGCAAGTCGTTATCTGAAAGACTCTCTTGAAGTGTTTGAAAAGGAGAATTTAACCCATCTAAATCGCTCTCTAGACCCACTATTTATGCTGACACAAATCCTGTTTAAACAAAAAAAGATAGAAGAGTCGTTATCCCTCTATCAAAAAGGTATTATGAAAGCCTGTGAATTAGAAGATGAAATTTACATCTGCAAATTTCAGTTTCTAAAAGCACTATACGTTGATGCAGAAATAAAGATCATAGACGATACATTAGACCTGCTGGAGGACAAGCGCTTATACCCAGATATTGAGGAATTGGCACTTGATGCGGCTCATTATTATAATGAGCTCGGACTATTTGAAGTATCTACCCGGTTTTACGAAAGGAAAATTCAAGCTATTTCAAAAATTCAAAATGGGGGTCATTTATATGAAAATGAGTTTGATAGTTCTTTTATTGGCAGCAACTGCAGGATTATCGGTCATGAGTCAGCAGCAATCGGAAGAGAGCCATATGGAGCTAGCGGGCAGACACCATACAACAGTGGTGACTATCGTATAAGTTAGCTAAAAAAGAGGAGACGAACTGCTGTTCATTCTCCTCTTTCATCTTAATTGAGTTCAAATCTTTGAAGAAATGCTTGGACCTCTTGTTCATATGCTTCCTTATTCTCGCTAAAAGACATCGCATGCGTCCCATGTGGCGCTATAAATAACTGTTTATCACTTTTTTTTCGTGCATATAACTGCTGACTTTGCTCACAAGGAATATAGTCGTCATGAAGGCTATGGATAAAGAGAACAGGCTCTTTCACCTGATCGATCACATCCAGCGGTGACACTTGCCGAATACTGTATCCATCCCGCCATTTTAACACTCGATCACTCAGTGGAAGAATCCAATGACCTGAAAGGCGAAAATCCGTTTTTAACCGATACACCAGCTGATCCTCAAAAGAAGCAAAGGGACAATCGGCAATGTAAAAATTGGCGGTTGCTTCAGGTTTTGCAGCATATAACAAGGTAGTGACTGCACCCATCGACTCTCCGTGCACACCAATGATGGCACTTTCTCCGAACCTTTTTCTAAGCCACTTCACCACCTGCGCTAAATCTTCTTTTTCATAGTATCCATAACTAGTGGTTTTCCCGCCACTCATTCCGTGTCTTCTATGATCATAAAGCATCACATTCCACCCGAGCTTTTGGAATAATTTCATATACTTAACTGAATTAATCAGACTGACTGTGACGCCGTGGCAAAGCACGATGGTGCGAGTTGTATGTGGAAACGGTATAAAATAGCCATGAAGATCATAACCAAAGGATGAGGGGATACAAACTTTCTCTTTTTTGAGCTGTTTAAATTCTTCGTGATGATAATGACCTTCATCTGATTCTCGTTTGATTAGCTCTTCATCTGTTAATTTTCGAATATACATCATTTTATTGGTGAAAAAAATGCCGACTGCAACGAGTGGGAATAATATAAAGGCAAGTATAGCGATCCATTTCTTCATTAAGCCGTTTCTTCCTTTCCGAAGTTTTTCCTACGATGATCATACCACATGTTGGGAGATTGGCGTGACTCTTGCTCCGCAAATAAAACGGATGATACACTAAGGCAAAAGGAGAGAGGCAAAGTGAAAAAGACCAATCAAGATCAAGCCAAGCTAAAGGACGGCATAAATGATGATATGAAACAGCAGCTCCTTCAAATGAAGAAGAACCTTGCCGTCGAGACAGAAAAAAGAGAAGAACAAAAACGACAGGACCTCCTTCGGCAGCAGAAAGAAAAAGAAAAAAACAAAAGCTTCTCAGAGCTACTAGATGAAAGTCATTTAGACTGGAGAAAGTATAAAAGCTAAAAAGAGATCACATGACGTGATCTCTTTTTTACGTTCTATTCAAACGATGCGTCTCATACACAGACTGTTTTGTGAAATATGTCAATGCTTTTACTTCTTGATCACTTAAAGAACGTGCATTTGCCGCTGCGATATTTTCTTTTAACTGTTCCACCGAGCTTGCGCCAAAAACAACGGAGCTGACAGCAGAATGCTTAAGCAAATACTGAATGGACAGCTCGGTGAGCGATAAGTCATAAGCGACTTTCTTTAAAGAAGGAATGATCTGCTGAAGCTCCTCAAATGAGTATTGAAGATAGCCGTTATGTTGAATGGCTGCACTTGCATGAGAGAGTGGTTTTTCTGTTAAAAGCCCTTTTGCTAAAGGCCCTCTTGCAACGACACTAATGCCCTGTTCCTCAAGAAGAGAAAACCATTCTTCTGGACGGCGGTCGAGTAAACTATATTGCATCATCACACTGATAATGTTCGATTTTTTGGCATATTCTTTAATGACATTAGGACGAATAGAAGATATGCCGTAATATCGAATGACGCCTTCTTCCACTAATTCTTCAAAAGCTTCAATGGTCTCATCAATTGGGTCATCGATCGTGCCGCCATGCAATTGATATAAATCAATATAATCTGTCTGAAGCCGCTTGAGGCTCTGTTTTACTGCCTCTTTTATGTACGCCTTTGAAGGGTCCCAGTCCCAGCCCGGTTTGCCTTTTTCAAAGCGGTTCCCGCCTTTTGTGGCCAAAATCAAATCTTGCCTTCTGTTCTTAATGGCTTCCCCGACAATTTCCTCATTTGTCCCAAAATCATATAAATCAGCTGTATCCAAATAGTTAATCCCAAGATCAATGGCTTCATCTAATAAAGAGAGCGCTTTTTCTTTTTCAGTCCCAAGGGACATACATCCTAGTGCAGCCTCGCTCACCAAGAGATCAGAGGTACCAATTCGTCTTTTTTTCAATTTCATCACACTCCTATCCTTTCACATTAAGTGAAAAAAATTTGGAATTCAAGCTAGGTGATTGCAAATGGCGCATTGAAGCGAGCGTTCGCTCTTCGCTTCTCCTAAATCATCTATGTTAAAATGAATGAAGTAAAAAGTGAAAGTAGAACGAGGAGCTGACAAAATTGAAGGACTTTGAAGAAAAAACATTATCATCTAAAAAATTATACAACGGAAAAATCATTGATTTGGTTCTTGAAGATGTAGAATTGCCAAACGGAAAACAGGGCAAACGAGAAATCATCAAGCACCCAGGTGCAGTAGCAGTCATAGCGCGTACGGACGAAAATAAAATCATTTTGGTCAAACAATACCGTAAAGCACTAGAGAGGGCGATCGTTGAAATTCCGGCTGGAAAATTAGAACAAGGGGAAGAGCCGGCACATACAGCACTGAGAGAATTAGAAGAAGAAACAGGGTACACAACTCAGCAGCTTAAAAAGCTGACTGCTTTTTATACATCGCCTGGGTTTGCAGATGAACTTGTACACATCTATCTTGCAGACCAGTTGGTTCCGCTTGAAGAAAAAAGAGAGCTGGATGAAGATGAATTTGTAGAAGTGATGGAAGTTTCATTAGAAGAAGCACTGCACCTCATTGAAAAACAGCATATTTATGATGCAAAAACAGCCTATGCCATCCAGTATTTACAACTGCAAGAGGTACTTGAGTCTACAAAATGAGGGAGTTTTTTGCCGACATCCATATTCATATAGGCAGAACGAGAACAGGCAGGGCTGTCAAAATTACAGGTGCAAGGTCGCTCACAATTGACCAAATTTTAATAGAAGCGTCAAAAAGTAAAGGGATGGGGATGATTGGTGTCATTGATGCACAATCTCCAGAAGTCCTAGAAGAGTTAATAGAGGGTGTAGAGGAAGGAAAGTACACTGAACTGAATGATGGAGGTCTATCATTTGGACAGACAGTTTTACTTTTAGGCAGTGAATTAGAAATCAATGACGACCATTCAAAGGGTCCAATTCACGTGCTTGCGTTTATGCCCACATTATACAAAATGTCTGAGTTCTCCGCATGGCTCTCACTTCATATGAAAAATGTGCACTTGAGTTCACAGCGCCTATATGTTGATGGGAAAACACTTCAGCACAAGGTTAAGGAACTTGGAGGGTTATTTATTCCTGCCCATATTTTCACGCCGCACAAAAGTTTATACGGTAAAGGGGTAAACACTTCTTTAACAGAAGTATTCGATCCAGAACTTATTGATGCTGTTGAGCTTGGCCTTAGCTGCGATACGTCAATGGCCTCCCAGCTAAGTGAGCTGAACCGGTATCCTTTTTTAACAAATTCAGATGCTCATTCTTTAGGGAAAATTGCGCGAGAATATACAAAAATCCAAATGGATCATGCCTCATTTGCCGAATTCAAACTAGCCCTTCAAGGAAAAGATGGTAGAAACATCACAGGAAATTATGGACTCGCGCCGCGGCTTGGAAAGTATTATCACACAACCTGCGAGAAATGCGGGGTAAGACCTAATAACCCAGACCAAGAAAAGTGCCACGCATGTGGACATAACCGGATGACAAAAGGGGTGAGTGAGCGTTTAAAGGAGCTTGCTGACCAAGAAAGTGACAAAGGGACGAGACCTCCTTATGTTCATCAGCTCCCTCTTCAATTTATTCCGGGAGTTGGAGCCAAAACGTTAGACAAGCTAAAAGCTATTTTTCATACAGAAATGAATATTCTTCATCAGGCAACAGAACATGAACTAAAAGCAGTCCTGCCAGAAAAAACAGCCAATTACATCATCAAAGCAAGAAAAGGTGAAGTCGGACTGATCGCTGGTGGAGGCGGAGTCTATGGCAAGGTGGATATCAATCATGAGTCAACTTAAATGGACATGTCAAACATTTGAACAACTGTCCAAAGAGGACCTTTACCTTATTTTAATGGAAAGAGTCAACGTGTTTGTCGTAGAACAAACATGCCCTTATCCTGAAATCGATCATCGAGACCAACAGGCTCTTCATATCATTGCAAAAGAGAATGGCACCATTGTAGCTTATTGCCGAATTTTCCAAAGCGGGATCATGTACCATGAGGCATCCATCGGCCGTGTCCTTGTGACGCAGGCAGGACGGAAAAAAGGCTATGGGAAAATACTGCTTAGTAAGGCATTGGAAAAGCTTAGTGAATTAGGTGAAACAAGTGTCAAAATTCAGGCGCAAGCCTACCTGAAATCGTTTTACGACTCGTTTGGTTTCAAAGCCGTCTCAGATTGTTATGATGAAGATGGGATCCCGCATCTTGATATGGTGAAAACAGAAAGATAGGCGTGTATACGTCTATCTTTTTCATGTGACATCGTGTATCATAGCGACAACGAAAGGGGTTTTGCCAAATGGGAAAAAGCAAAGCAAAGAAAAGACGAGAACATATTCAAAGGCAGCACAGCCGAAATCCAGAACGGTCAAGAGGATGCGTGCCGCATTTTAGCACACATGAAAGAAAGACAAAAACAAAACAAGAAGCCATGCAGCATATGATGAAGAAACATAAAGGAAGGAATGCTTTTGATCGCTATCAAGTGGATCATAAGCATTTTTATTTTGCTTTTTTGTGACAAGTAGATCAAAAAAATGGAAAAATTTTAAAAAATAGGACAAACGGTCGTTTCTTTTTGTCTAAAAATGTAGTTAAATGACAAAAAGCAATGAAAGGGAGAGTGAGTATCGTGAACGTCAAGTCATTTGGAGCAGGGCTTTGTATGACAAGTATGCTGCTGGCATCGATCACGTTCGGTGCGTCAGATATATCTGCAAAGGAGCAAGCAAAAAAAGAGTATATGATCGGCTTTTCTTCTTCCGTTCAAGACAAAACACAAAAACAGCTTGTAGAAGAAGCTGGTGGACATGTGAAAGAATCCATAGACCAAATAGATATGATGAAAGTTTCGTTGAATGAAGCATCGAAAGAGAAACTGAATCAAGCAAAAGAAGTCACCTTTATTGAGGAGGACCAAAAAGCAAAAACAAGTGGTCAAACCGTCCCATATGGCATCAAAAGCATCAAAGCACAAAAGGTACATAAACGAGGATATGCCGGACAGAATGTCAAAGTAGCTGTTCTTGATAGCGGCATTGATGGCAAACATGAAGATTTACACGTAACCGGAGGAGTCAGCTTTGTTCCAACAGAGTCCGAGCCGCTCGTCGACCCGCATGAACACGGAACTCATGTGGCAGGCACGATCGCAGCATTAGATAATAAGGTGGGCGTCATTGGTGTCGCGCCAAAAGCTTCTATCTATGCTGTCAAGGTGGCAGATCAAAATGGTGACGGCTACTATAGCTGGATCATTAAAGGCATTGAATGGGCGATCGAGAATGACATGGATGTCATCAATATTAGTATGGGAGGAGCAAGTGAATCTGAGGCGCTGAAAGAAGCGGTAGATCGAGCATATGACAAAGGAATTCTCATTGTGGCTTCTGCTGGGAATGCTGGGAGTTATGGCTCACTCAATACGATTGACTACCCGGCCAAATACAGCTCAGTGATGGCTGTCGCATCTGTTGACCAAAGAAAGCAAAGAGCCTTTGATTCCTCTGTTGGCGAAGAGGTGGAAGTATCAGCACCAGGCGTTTCAACATTAAGCACCATTCCTCATAACGAATATGGCTACAAAAGCGGGACGTCAATGGCATCACCTCATGTAGCGGGTGCTGCGGCTGTGATTCTATCAAAACATCCGAATCTGACAAACGAAGAAGTGCGCGAAAGACTTTCAAAAACAGCAACAAAGCTTGGAGATCCTTTTTATTATGGTGCCGGGCTTGTGAACGTTCAAAAAGCGGCACGATAAATGAAAAAGAGGAAGCAGCCTGTACACTGCTTTCTCTTTTTTCTTTCGATAAAACTGTCATGTTTCGTATTCTCTCTCATAGAATCTAGTAACCTTTACAATTTGGGAGGAAGACGCATGCGGAAAAAGTCATGGAAGGAACATCTTCTTCAGCACGTAAAAGATCATCTATCGATTTATTTGTTTGTCTCGGTACTCTTTTTAATGGGGGTCATCTTTGGGGCTATTATCGTCAACAGCATGACAATCAGTCAGAAAGAGGATTTATTCTATTATTTAAATCAATTTTTTGGTCAGTTGACGAATGAGAAAGCAGCAGAGTCAAAAGAAATGTTTTTGCAAAGCTTCCTGCATCATATGAAATATTTAGGCCTTATGTGGATACTAGGAATTTCCATCATTGGTCTGCCGCTCATCTTTCTCATGATCTTTTTAAAAGGGATTGTCGTTGGCTTTACTGTTGGTTTTCTAGTGAATCAAATGGGGCTCAGTGGATTCTTTCTTTCTTTCGTATCAGTTCTTCCGCAAAATATTTTGCTCATTCCAGCATATTTAGTCATCGGAACATGTGCGATTGCCTTTTCCATCCGCCTCATTGGACAGCTTTTTATGAAAAAAACGATCAGCCAAGCACCAGTCCAGTGGTTTGGACGGTATGCATCTGTCCTGCTGATGATATTAGCGCTTGCTGCACTCTCATCCTTTTTTGAATCGTACTTATCATTCATGCTGATGAAAAAGCTGGCGGGTGTTCTTTTTTAAAAATTTTATAATCATTATTAAATAATAATCAATTTATTTATCAATTTAAAATGATTATAGTTGGCTCTCTGCACATCATTTGATATAATGATCAAGTAATGTGGCGTAGGAGGGAAAGTCAATGGAAAATCGTATTGATCGAATTAAGAAACAGCTTCATTCTTCCAGCTATAAGCTCACGCCACAGCGTGAAGCAACAGTCAGAGTACTGCTTGAGAATGAAGAAGACCATTTAAGTGCAGAAGATGTATACCTCCTCGTAAAAGAGAAGTCTCCTGAAATTGGTCTTGCTACTGTTTATCGGACGTTAGAATTGCTAACTGAACTGAAAGTTGTTGATAAAATTAACTTTGGAGACGGCGTTTCGCGATATGATCTTCGCAAAGAAGGAGCCGCCCACTTCCATCACCATCTTGTCTGCATGGAATGCGGAACAGTCGATGAGATAGAAGATGATTTATTAGAAGATGTTGAAGAGATTATTGAACGCGACTGGAAATTTAAAATTAAGGATCATAGATTGACATTCCATGGTATTTGCCACCGGTGTCATGATGATGAATCCGGCCAATAATCCGAATTGGAACCTTTTCATTTCATATGAAGAGGTTTTTTGTATTTTCGCTGTATATTCCTTGTCCCATCTGGCATATGCTGAAGTAATGAGAAGATGAGAAAGGACATGAAGATCATGCGAAAATGGCTCAAAACAACAGGTGAAGTGATGAAAGTATTTATCTTGTTCACTGGTTTTACCGTCCTGTTCTATTATGCTATGATATGGATAAATTCAGAATATGAAAGCTACCATCGTTATGATAAACCAGAGGGTGCAGCGATTAAAGTGATGGAAATGGATCAGCCGAATCAAGACAACTGGCAAGACCGATTGATTTATTTTTATCAAAACGGGGAGTAGAAACCATTGAACGATCAATTATCCGACTTTATTCATTTTATGACAGTAGAGAGAGGACTCTCTGAAAATACCATTGTCTCTTATAAAAGAGATTTAAAGAACTACTTGTCTTTTTTAATGACACACGAGCAGCTAGCCGATATCAAAGATGTCACGCGTCTTCATATCATTCATTATTTAAAACAGCTAAAAGAGGAAGGGAAATCGAGCAAAACATCCGTACGGCATCTATCATCGATCCGCTCCTTTCACCAATTTCTGCTACGGGAAAAAGTGACAACAGATGATCCGTCATGGAACATTGAAACGCAAAAAACAGAGCGGAAATTACCAAAAGTTCTATCGCTCGGTGAAGTCGAAAAGCTGCTCGATACACCAAAGCAACACACACCATTTGACTATCGGGACAAAGCCATGCTGGAGCTTTTATACGCAACAGGCATTCGCGTCAGTGAAATGCTGGATCTGACCCTTGCAGATGTTCATCTTACAATGGGCTTTATCCGCTGCTTTGGAAAAGGAAGAAAAGAGCGAATTGTGCCAATTGGCGAAGCCGCTGCAAGTGCGATTGAAGAATATATAGAAAAAGGAAGAAGCAAGCTGCTAAAAAAACAGCCAGCCGATGCCTTATTCCTCAATCATCACGGGAAAAAAATGTCGCGGCAAGGCTTCTGGAAGAACTTAAAAAAACGAGCTATTGAAGCAGGCATTCAAAAGGAATTGACGCCTCATACACTCAGACATTCATTTGCTACACATCTGCTTGAAAACGGTGCTGATCTAAGAGCCGTACAGGAGATGCTTGGGCATGCGGATATATCAACAACACAAATTTATACACATGTGACGAAAACAAGACTGAAAGATGTGTATCACAAATTCCATCCAAGGGCATAAGTAAAGCATGGCACGGTGAACGTGTACCATGCTTTTTGATGTTTGTACCGTTTATGGTTGTCAATTGACTTGTAAACGGTTTATACTTGAGATGTCTGACCTCTTCATATTTGAAAGGTCAAAGGACAAGAATATTGAAGGAGGCGCTTTTTAATGCCTGATTATCAGTATAAACGCATTTTCCTCATTGTGATGGATTCAGTAGGGATTGGTGAAGCACCAGATGCTGCTGATTTTAATGATGTAGGTGCAGATACACTTGGACATATTGCTGAAAAAATGAACGGGCTTCATATGCCGAATATGGCGAAGCTTGGGCTGAGTCATATTAAAGAAATCAAAGGAATTCCAGCGGACGAAAAACCGCTTGCGTATTATGGAAAAATGCAAGAAGCATCAAATGGTAAAGACACAATGACAGGACACTGGGAAATCATGGGTCTTTACATAGACACACCGTTTAAAGTCTTTCCAGACGGATTCCCAGATGAACTATTAAATGAACTAAAAGAAAAAACAGGACGTGGCATCATTGGGAATAAACCAGCGTCTGGGACAGAAATTCTGGATGAGCTTGGCGAAGAGCACATGAAAACAGGCGATTTAATCGTTTATACATCTGCGGATTCTGTTTTGCAAATTGCTGCGCACGAAGAGGTTGTACCATTAGAAGAGCTTTACCGCATTTGTGAAATTGCACGAGAACTAACGTTAGATGAAAAATATATGGTAGGACGCATTATCGCTCGTCCGTTTGTCGGGGAGCCTGGTGCATTTGTCAGAACGCCAAACCGACATGACTATGCTTTAAAACCATTTGACCGTACCGTCATGAATGAGCTGAAAGATGATGGACTTGATGTCATTGCCATTGGAAAAATCTCTGATATTTATGACGGTGAAGGAATCACATCTTCTCTCAGAACGAAATCAAATATGGATGGAATGGACAAGCTGGTCGAGACACTTAAAACAGACTTTACAGGACTCAGCTTTTTAAACTTAGTTGATTTTGATGCTCTTTATGGGCACAGAAGAGATCCAGAGGGCTACGGAAAAGCGCTAGAGGAATATGACGCACGTCTTTCTGAAGTGTTTGACCTGTTAAAAGAGGATGATCTCCTTGTGATCACAGCAGATCATGGAAATGACCCAGTTCATCACGGAACAGACCATACAAGAGAATACGTTCCGCTTATTGCTTACAGTAAAAAGCATCAGGAAGCAAATGAACTGCCAACAGCAAAAACCTTTGCGGATCTTGGGGCAACGGTAGCAGATAATTTCAAGACAGCGATGCCAAAATACGGTACAAGCTTTTTATCTAAACTCAAATAGGGGGAAATCTCGTGGGAGCACAGTTTTCAGAAGCGGCGGCATACATTAAACAAGCATCGACATACGTACCAACAGTTGGATTGATCTTAGGTTCAGGGCTCGGCATTTTAGCAGATGAGATTGAAAATCCAATCAAATTGAGATATGAAGATATCCCTGGATTCCCTGTTTCAACAGTAGAGGGACATGCAGGACAGCTCGTCATCGGGACGCTGAAAGGCACCGTCGTATGTGCCATGCAAGGACGTTTTCATTTCTATGAAGGATATGATATGAAGCAAGTGACGTTTCCTGTCCGTGTGATGAAAGAAATTGGCATTGAGACATGTATTGTGACAAATGCAGCCGGCGGCGTGAATACGTCCTTTCATCCAGGTGATCTGATGCTGATTACGGATCATATCAATATGATGGGGACCAATCCATTAATAGGACCAAATGACAGTCAAGGCGTTCGTTTCCCTGACATGTCAGCACCATACGATAAAGATTTGCTGGCACTTGCAGAAAAAACGGCTCAACACTTAGGCATCTCTGTACAGCAGGGAGTATATGCCGGGATGACGGGTCCTTCATATGAAACACCAGCTGAAGTTCGTTTCCTTAGAACACTTGGAGCAGATGCAGTGGGGATGTCGACTGTGCCAGAAGTTATTGTTGCGCGACATGCAGGAATGAAAGTGCTTGGTATTTCATGTATTTCCAATGCCGCATCAGGTATTTTAGATCAGCCGCTTTCTCATGATGAAGTCATTGAAGTGACGGAAAAAGTGAAAGCAAGTTTCCTTGATTTAGTAAAAGATGTTGTGGAACAACTCTCATAATATGTTTCCAAAAGTCTTCTGTTCATTAAACAGAAGACTTTTTTATGTTCAAACAAACGATCTCTGAATAAAACAGCCTGTATGAGGAAAAAATAGAAAGGATTACGATAATGGAGGTCTGCCACTTGAAACGTCATATATGTGCATTGTTTATTTTAATGATCCTTATCTCAATGGTTTCGCCATCAGCGATAGCAAAAGAAAAGATAGAAAAACCAGGAGAAAAACAAACATCAGAATTGGCGCATGAAGCCAAATCAGCCATCTTAATTGAACGTGATACGGGGAAGGTGCTTTACAACAAAAATAGCGATGAAAAGCTTGCGCCTGCAAGTATGACCAAAATCATGACCATGCTTCTCATCATGGAAGCAATGGACCAAGGAAAGCTGAAAATGACAGACAAGGTCAGAACGAGCGACTATGCGGCATCAATGGGAGGCTCACAAATTTTCCTTGAACCTGGAGAAGAAATGACTGTGAAAGAAATGCTGAAAGGCATTGCAATTGCTTCAGGAAATGATGCGTCTGTTGCCATGGCAGAGCATATTGCTGGATCTGAAGAACAGTTCGTTGAGCAGATGAACAAAAAGGCAAAAGAACTCGGTCTCACCTCAACAGTCTTTCAAAACCCAACGGGACTTCCTGAAAAAGATCATTACAGCACAGCTCATGATATGGCAAAAATGGCGAAAGAGCTGTTGAAATATGAACAAATCACCAAATTTACAGGTGTGTACGAAGATTATCTCCGTCAAAACACGGATAAAAAATTCTGGCTTGTGAACACGAATCGTCTGATTAAATTTTATCCAGGTGTCGATGGATTGAAAACAGGTTTTACAGGCGAGGCAAAATACTGTTTAACCGCATCCGCTAAAAAAGGCAACATGCGCGTCATTGCTGTCGTATTTGGCGCAAGTACACCGAAGGACAGAAACGCCCAAGTGGTCAAAATGTTAGACTATGCATTTAGTCAATATACAACCCATCCGCTTTACAAACGAGGACAAGATGTGGCAGAGATCAAAGTGAGCAAAGGGAAAAAGAAAAAAATTCAGCTTGTCACTTCTGAACCGATCTCTCTTTTAACGAAAAAAGGCGAAAATGTGGATCACTTAAAAAAAGAAATCAAATTGTCTCATGATGTCACGGCCCCATTTTCAAAAGGAACGGAGCTTGGCACCATTGTCTTGAAAAAAGACGGTAAAATACTGCATGAAAGCCCTGTAGAAGCAAAAGAAGGAATGGAAAAAGCAGGGCTTTGGACTTTCTTCAAACGGGCTATGGCCGAATTTGTAAAATGGAAATAAAATCAAAAAGACTGCTGCAATTGGCAGTCTTTTTGCTATGAACAGGAAGAAAAGAACATCTAAATGTGACGAATGATCACTAGTTTTGTCATGGTGAAGGATTTACTTTGTTTAAAAGAGAAACATTCTTTATCCGAAATTAGAGCAAGGAGGAAGAAAAAGATGAGCCTTGGTATTGATTTTCAAGTAAAAGAGAGCGTACTTTGCATTCGGTTGACAGGAGAGCTCGATCATCACTCCGCAGAAACATTGAGACAAAAGGTGACGAATTATTTAGAAACAGAGGACATTCGCCACATCGTGCTGAATTTGGCTGATTTATCGTTTATGGACAGCTCAGGACTCGGGGTGATTTTAGGGAGATATAAAGAAATCAAGCAGCTTGGCGGAGAAATGGTCGTCTGCGCGATTTCGCCAGCGGTGAACCGTTTATTTGATATGTCTGGCTTATTTAAAATTATCCGTATGGAGCCTTCAGAGCAAACAGCTTTGCAAACATTGGGGGTGGCATCATGAGGAATGAAATGAACCTGACCTTCTCTGCATTGAGTCAAAATGAATCCTTCGCAAGGGTAACAGTTGCGGCGTTCATCGCACAGCTTGATCCGACATTAGATGAATTAACAGAAATCAAAACCGTTGTATCAGAGGCCGTGACAAATTCCATTATCCACGGCTATGATGGAAATCCAGATGGCAAGGTGCATATTCATGTCACACTAGATGACCATGTTGTTTACCTCACCATCCGTGACGAAGGCATGGGAATTACAGATCTTCAGGAAGCAAGACAGCCGCTTTTCACAACAAAACCAGACTTAGAGCGCTCTGGAATGGGTTTTACCATCATGGAGAATTTTATGGATGATGTCATGGTGGACTCATCACCAGAAATGGGCACGACGATCCGTTTAACAAAGCATCTATCAAAAAGCAAAGCGCTTTGTAATTAAGGAGCTGCTCATATGGATGTGGAGGTAAAAAAGCAAGCAAAAAAAGCACAGCTGTCAAATGATGAAGTCAAAGAGCTCATCAAAAAAAGCCAAGACGGAGATCAGCAAGCAAGAGACCTCCTCGTAGAAAAAAACATGCGTCTTGTTTGGTCCGTTGTTCAGCGCTTTTTAAATAGAGGATATGAACCAGATGATCTGTTTCAAATTGGCTGCATTGGATTGCTAAAATCCGTTGATAAATTTGATTTGTCCTATGATGTAAAGTTTTCGACCTATGCCGTTCCCATGATCATTGGTGAAATTCAGCGCTTCATCCGCGATGATGGAACGGTTAAAGTCAGCCGATCATTAAAGGAACTTGGAAATAAAATTCGGCGGTCAAGAGATGAATTGTCTAAGTCTCATGGAAGAATGCCGACCGTACAGGAAATTGCTGAATATCTTGACATCACACCAGAGGATGTCGTGCTCGCCCAAGAAGCGGTCCGCTCACCGTCATCGATTCATGAAACCGTGTATGAAAATGACGGAGACCCTATTACACTGCTGGATCAAATTGCCGATCATTCAGAAGAAAGATGGTTTGATAAAATCGCACTGAAAGAAGCGATCAAGGAATTAGAAGAGCGAGAGAAACTGATTGTGTACTTAAGGTATTATAAAGACCAAACACAATCTGAGGTAGCAGAGAGGCTGGGTATTTCACAAGTACAAGTCTCACGGCTTGAAAAGAAAATTTTAAAACAAATTCAAATGCAAATGGATCAAAAAGACAGCTAGCCAATTCGGCTGGCTTTTTTTGTGTGGTAATTACCGGTAAATCAAGTTCTTTCAGTATGAGAACCATTTTTCACCACATACTATTTTTAACCCATCGTATAGGAAGTGACTTGGATGGACGGACAAATCTTTATTCGGCTGCGCCATCGGATCAAGACCGGTATTGATCAGCTCATTTATTTAGAGGATATCGCCCAAATTACTGGTGATGAGTTTGCTGTGCAAAAGCTTAGCAAAATGCCGGTGTATCATGTCAGCAAAAAGGATCGTCACATCGTCGTTCTAGATATCATGCATGTGGTCAAAACGATCAAAAAAACGTGGCCAGACATCGACATTCAAACCGTCGGAGGCTCTGAGGCCATTGTTGAAATTGATACAGGCAAACGCCAGCTCTCACCCGTATTATTTGTGTTTGTCTGGCTTCTATTATTTGTCGGAGCGGCTCTTGCCATCATGAACTTCCACGAGGATGTCAGTATGCGGCTTGTTCATATTCGCCTATATGAAATGATCACAGGAAAAACGGTTGAGCATCCTTATTTATTACAAATTCCATATAGCTTTGGACTCGGTTTGGGCATGATTTTATTTTTCAATCATGTATTTAAAAAGCGTTTAAATGAAGAACCAAGTCCACTCGAAGTGGAAATGTTTAAATACCAGCTCGATCTCGATCATTATGTCGCACTTAAAGAAAATAAAGAAACATTAAAAGATATCCATGATCGGTAAATGGCTTTTTGTCGTGCTCGTTGGACTTGGCGGCGGTTTAACAGTAGGAGCAGGATTTGTGGCATTTCTAACAGTGCTTGGCATCATCCCTCGATTAATGCAATTAACCAAAACGCAGCGCTTCATACAAGGGTACGAGGCGGCTGTCATCAGTGGGGCGGTCGTTGGCGGCTGGGCCACCTTGAGTCAAATGCATTTGCATTTATCCAAATGGCTGACGCTTCCGATCGGTCTTTTATCCGGCATCTTCGTCGGTATGCTTGCAGCCGCATTGACTGAGGTATTAAATGTACTTCCCATTTTAACGAAAAGAATTGGAATGGACGGAAAAATCGTTTTGCTGCTCATGGCCATCGTCTTAGGAAAGGTATTTGGTTCACTTTTTCATTGGCTTATTTATATTTAAAAATTTGGAGGGAACAACACGTGTCGAGTTTAAAAGAGAACTATCCATCTAAGGTGAAAACGTATCAGCCCAAACCTCCTTATGTACTCAACTGCATCAAGGCTTTTCTTGTTGGCGGCATGATCTGTGCTATAGGCGAGGGATTACAAAACTTCTATATTCACTTTTTTGATTTTAATGAAAAGACGGCAGGGAATCCGACAGTGGCGACCCTCATTTTAATTTCTTCTATTTTAACTGGTATCGGTATTTACGATAAAATTGGCCAGTTTGCTGGAGCGGGATCCGCTGTCCCGGTGACAGGTTTTGCAAACAGCATGACAAGTGCTGCCCTTGAGCATAAAAGTGAAGGGCTTGTTTTAGGTGTTGCCACGAACATGTTTAAGCTCGCTGGGAACGTCATTGTTTTTGGTGTCGTCTCGGCATATGTCGTAGGGATCATTCGATACATCTTGGAAAAGGTGTTTTCGTAGGAGGAATGAAACGTGAAACTAACAGGTAAACAATCTTGGGTATTTGAGCACAAGCTTTATGTCAATGCAGAAGGAACAGCTGCAGGACCGAAAGAAAAAGAAGGTCCAATCGGTCATCTCATTGATAAAACATACGACGAAATGCATTGTGATCAAAAGAACTGGGAAATGGCTGAAAGGCAGCTCATGGATGATGCGATATCAAGCGCTTTATCAAAAGCAAATTTGCAAAAAAGTGATATTGATCTTTTGCTGGCAGGAGATTTACTGAATCAAAACGTCACAGCAAACTATGTGGCAAGAGAACTCAAAATCCCGTTCCTTTGCTTATTTGGAGCATGCTCCACATCAATGGAATCGGTCGCCATTGCTTCAGCATTAATAGATGGTGGTTTTGCAAATAGAGCCATTGCTGCGACAAGCAGTCATAATGCGACGGCAGAACGCCAATTTCGTAATCCGACTGAATACGGCGGACAAAAACCAGATACAGCGACAAGTACAGTGACTGGGAGCGGGGCTGTTATTATCAGCCAAGAGCCCTCCAAAATTCAAATTACAAGCGCAACCGTTGGACGAGTCATGGATCTTGGGATTATAGATCCCTTTGACATGGGATCAGCAATGGCGCCGGCAGCAGCAGATACCATCAAGCAGCACTTAGAAGACCTAGGGAGAACGGTTGACGATTACGATCTGATTTTAACAGGGGATCTATCTGGCATTGGCTCACCGATCTTAAAGGATCTGCTTAAAGAAGATGGCATTCAGCTCGGCCGAAAGCACGATGATTGTGGTTTAATCATCTATACACCCGATCAAAACGTGTTCGCTGGAGGCAGCGGCTGTGCGTGTTCAGCTGTTGTGACATTCAGTCACATCTTTCAAGAAATGAAAGCAGGGAATTTGCAAAGAGTACTGGTTGTCGCAACCGGGGCACTTCTCAGCCCGATGATGGTCCAGCAAAAAGAGACCATACCAACCATTGCGCACGGTGTCGTATTTGAGCGCGCAGGAGGAGAAAGCTAATGGATTATCTGATCGCTTTTGTTGCAGGCGGACTTATTTGTGTCATCGGCCAGCTTTTATTGGACGTACTCAAACTCACGCCTGCACATGTCATGACCATCTTTGTTGTGGCAGGAACCATTTTAGACGGGTTCGGTATTTATGATAAATTTATTGAATTTGCAGGTGCGGGTGCTACCGTGCCTATCGTTAGCTTTGGTCATAGCTTGCTTCATGGGGCAATGCACCAGGCAGATGTACACGGATTCATCGGAATCGGCATCGGTATTTTTGAATTAACCTCTGCTGGAATATCAGCTGCGATTTTATTCTCATTTATTATCGCACTTATCTTTAAACCGAAAGGATAACCTAATATGGGGCAAAGACGTAAAGTCATTTTAGTGACAGACGGAGATATATATGCTGCCAAAACCATTGAGCTTGTCGCCAAAAACGTCGGCGGACGATGTATTTCTAGCTCAAAAGGGAATCCGAGCAAAAGGACAGGACCTGAACTTGTCCAGATGATTTTAAAAACGCCGTATGATCCAGTGTTTGTCATGTTTGATGATTCTGGTCTAACAGGTGAAGGGACAGGGGAGACAGCGATGAAGCATGTGGCGCGTCACCCTAAAATTGAAGTGCTTGGAGCCATTGCAGTTGCATCCAAGACACATCAAGCCGAATGGACAAAGGTGCATGTCTCCATTGACCGGGAAGGTGAACTGACAGAATACGGTGTTGACAAACACGGACTTCCAGAAATGGAACCTCATAAAATGAGCGGGGATACGGTGTATTGTCTCGACTCACTTCAACTTCCGTTTGTTGTTGGGATTGGAGATATTGGGAAGATGGGACGGAAAGATGACTTGAGCAAAGGATCTCCAATCACGATGAAAGCAGTTGAGTTAATATTAGAAAGGAGTGGTTTCCATGAAGAAAGACAAGGTAAACGTGTACCGAGACCCGAAGAAAAATGAAGATTACTTCAAGGATAATGTTGGGATGGGTCTCAGCTTTGACCTTGGCGTTCGGAAAATCTATATACATGATCAGGAAATCCAACTTTACTATGTAAACGGATTGTGTGATACGCAGTATGTCATCTATTTATTAAAAGAACTGATTGAAATCAATGACAACGAACCTGAAACAGATGATCTCGCACGTGTGGTCGAGAACCGCCTTGTCAATCAGCAAGTCTCAAAAGTTGAAACGCTGGATGAAGCAGTAGATCAAGTGCTGTCGGGACTTGTAGCAGTTGTTGTAGAGGGTGAAAACTACGCATTTATCATTGACGTCAGGAGCTATCCTGGCAGAATGCCAGAGGAGCCGGATACAGAAAAGGTTGTCAGAGGAGCAAGAGATGGGTTTGTTGAAAACATTATTGTGAATACAGCACTCATCCGAAGAAGAGTGCGAGATGAAAAGCTCCGATACAAAATGCTCAAAGTAGGCGAACGTTCAAAAGCAGATGTATGTGTTTGCTACATTGAAGACATTGCGGACCCAGATCTTGTGGATATTATTGAAAAAGAAGTATCAGGGATCAAAGTCGATGGGCTGACGATGTCTGATAAAACGATTGAAGAATTCATTATTAAGCAAGGGTATAATCCCTTTCCGCTTGTGCGATACACAGAGCGGCCAGATGTAGCCGCTAACCATATTTTAGAAGGGCATGTCATCATCATTACAGATACATCCCCTAGTGTCATCATTACACCAACCACTATATTTCACCACGTTCAGCATGCAGAAGAATACCGACAGGCACCAGCAGTTGGCACGTTTTTAAGATGGGTACGCTTTTTAGGCATATTATGTTCTACCTTTTTATTGCCAATTTGGTTTCTGTTTATCCTAGAACCAAATCTCCTGCCTGACAATTTAAACTATATTGGGTTTAACAAGCCTTCACATATCCCTGTTATTCTCCAAGTATTCCTTGCTGATTTCGGGGTGGAGTTTTTAAGAATGGCAGCGATTCATACGCCGACAGCACTGTCGACCGCCATGGGGTTGATTGCCGCCGTGTTAATTGGACAAATTGCCATCGATGTCGGTTTATTTACACCGGAGGTCATCTTATACGTCTCACTAGCAGCCATCGGCACATTTACAACGCCAAGCTATGAACTGAGTATCGCCAATAAGATCGTACGACTGATCATATTAGCACTAGTGGCGATCTTTAAGCTGAATGGACTCATCATTGGTTTTACCTTGTTACTCATTTATTTAACATCCATTCGTTCATTGCAGACGCCGTATATGTGGCCATTCATTCCTTTTAATGGTAAAGCGTTATGGCAAGTGCTCATTCGGACGTCTGTTCCTGGCTCAAAAGTAAGGCCAAGCATTGTTCATCCTCAAAACAGATCAAAAATTCCGCCAAATTCTTAACGCTCATTGAAAGTGGCTGAAGATTGTGATATTGTATTTTTAACTTTGAGAAACGGCAAAAGGCAGCTCACGCAGCTGTCTTTTTTCAGCCGAGGCGGAGAAAGAGGGAATGACATTGTATTTACACGGCACTTGCAGACAAAATGAACTCGGTCATTTAGAAATTGGTGGTGTTGATGCCGTTTCTTTAGCTGAAACGTATGGGACACCACTTTATGTATATGATGTGGCTTTAATACGGGAGCGCGCAAAAAGCTTTCAAAAAGCGTTTATAGAAGAAGAGCTAACAGCGCAGGTGGCATATGCGAGTAAAGCATTTTCTTCTATCGCGATGTTTCAGCTTGCCAAAGAAGAAGGATTATCTCTTGATGTCGTATCGGGCGGGGAGCTGCACACAGCCATTTGCGCCGGATTTCCAGTAGATAAAATTCATTTCCATGGCAACAACAAAAGCAGAGAAGAATTAAAGATGGCATTAGAGCATGGGATCGGCTGTATTGTGGTTGATAATTTCCATGAAATGAAACTCATTGAACAGCTTGGGCAAGAGCTGTCAAAAAAGGTGAAAGTGCTGCTCCGTATCACGCCAGGTGTCGAAGCGCATACTCATGATTACATTACGACAGGTCAAGAGGATTCAAAATTTGGCTTTGATCTTCATAATGGACAAGCAGACGAAGCGGTGAAACAAGTGCTTGGGTCAGAAGTGATCGAGCTTTTAGGTGTCCATTGTCATATCGGCTCACAAATCTTTGATACGGCTGGTTTTGTCCTTGCAACAGATAAAATCTTTATGAAGCTGGATGAATGGAGAGAATCATTTGGCTTTATCTCCACAGTGTTAAACTTAGGCGGCGGCTTTGGAATCCGTTATACAGCTGAGGATGAACCACTTCCTCCGACAGAATACGTTGAAAAAATTATCCAAGCTGTCAAAGCGAACGTAGCCCGCTATGAATTCGATATGCCGGAAATTTGGATTGAGCCAGGCCGCTCTCTTGTTGGAGATGCAGGAACGACTCTTTATACGATCGGCTCATCAAAACATGTACCTGGAATTCGTGATTATGTAGCCATAGACGGCGGAATGAGTGACAACATTCGCCCAGCTTTATATCAAGCGAAATATGAAGCAGCGAGTGCCAACAAAATGAGCCAAACGCATGATCGAACGGTTTCCATTGCAGGGAAATGCTGTGAAAGCGGAGATATGCTCATTTGGGATATCGACCTGCCAGAGTTATCACAAGGAGATTTATTAGCAGTCTTTTGTACAGGAGCATACGGCTACAGTATGTCAAACAATTATAACCGTATCCCGCGCCCGGCTGTTGTGTTTGTAGAAGATGGGGAAGCGCAGCTTGTAGTTGAGCGTGAAACATATGAGGACATGGTCAAACTGGATTTACCCTATCAATCAAAAGTGAAGTCATCTACTTAAAAAAAGCTGCCTGATCATCAGGCAGCTTTTTTTATGATATTTATTTTCCACCAGTGAATACAGACACGACGGCGTTCCAAATGGACACAAAGAAATCCCAAATCTTTTGTAAAAGGTTTTTACCTTCATCTGATTCTATGAATTTCGTAATCTTGTCTTTTGCTTTATCGATTTGAGACCCTACTTGGTTCCAATCGATATTGATGTTTTTCATTTTATCAAAGAGGGTGACTAGCTGATCCTTTTGCTCTTGCGTCAGATTTAAGTTCAAATCGGAAGCGGCTTGATCCACTTTTTCTTCCACTTCTTTTGTGGTTTTAGGGACACCGTTTTTCGCAATGTCATCTTTGATTTTTGCAATAAGAGCAGAAGCATTGTCTTTACCGATAGAGTCGCCCAATTTAGATGTTGTCACAAGCTCTTCGTTTGCGACCTGCTTCACATCTTCTGGAATGGCTTTGTCGCTTGACACTTCATAGGCTTTTAATAAACCCGTCAGCGCTGCTGTACCAGATACTTCAAACGGGGCAGTCACGACAACTTTCGCATCCTTGACACCTGCTGTCATTAAAGCATTTAAATACATCTCATCTGTAATCGTCTTAATGTTATGTGTATCCACAGTCAGACCAGTACCTGATTTTTCAATTGTGATGGATGAAGATGATAATGCTCTAGTCCCGATTTGAGAACGAGGAATATACTTTCCTAAATATTCGTGCTCTTCTTTATTGGTTACTTCAATTTTTGTCGCATTTTCAGGTGGATTCAACTCGCCAAGCACCTTCTGGCGATCAGCCGGTGTTAAGTCTTGCCCGAGTGTGACGATGACATCGCCGACAGCTGCATCCGCTAAGCTGACTTTTGGCGCACCAATCAGTAAAAGGAGCGCTGCCATCATACCAAGCATCGTTTTTTTAAACATGTTGACCTCCTTCAAGTCGAGAGCGTTCCTCTTTCAAGAGAAACTCATCTTTTGAGTACATGTGATGAAGTGTACTCCATCATATAGACGTAACAAATCAGCCTGACGTTTCAATTTTCTTTGAAGATGTTTTGGCCTTCCAATAAATAAAGATATTACAAACAATATGGATCGTCTTCATAGGAGAAAAGTATCAGGCTCTTCTATTTTATCAATGATGAGAAAAGAGGTAAATAACAATCAAAAGCAGGGGATGTTTAACATCACCGAAAATGTGCTATAATGAGCGTTGTTTAACCTGAAAGGAGAATGTGAAAAATGGCGAAAAAAGGATACATACAACTAACGAATGGAAAGAAAATTGAGTTTGAACTTTACCCAGAGGCTGCTCCAGGTACAGTAGCAAACTTTGAAAAGTTAGCGAATGAAGGCTTCTACGATGGACTAAAATTCCACCGCGTGATCCCGGGCTTCGTAAGTCAGGGTGGCGACCCAAATGGTAATGGAACTGGAGGCCCTGGTTACACAATTAAATGTGAAACAGAAGGAAATCCTCATCAACATGAAAGAGGTTCATTATCAATGGCGCATGCTGGTAAAGACACAGGCGGCAGCCAATTTTTTATCGTACATGACCCGCAGCCGCATTTAAATGGCGTGCACACAGTGTTCGGTAAAGTAACTTCTGGTATCGAGGCTGTTCTTGATATGGAGCAAGGCCAAGGCATGGAAAAAGTCGAAGTTGTAGATGCTTAATCCAAAACACCGCTTAATCGCGGTGTTTTTTTCATTGTATCTCATTCTTCTGTTGTTTGTTCCATTAGACGGTAGGTAATGATCCAATACAAAAGGGCTAAGGCACTGACAGATGCACCAAATAGGCATATCCCGCTCCATCCATAGTTTGCGTATATGTTGGTTGAAACAATTGAACCTATGGCACTGCCGATGGAATAAAAAATCATGTAAGCAGCAGTAAGTCGGCTTCTCGCCTCAGGTCGCACTGTGAAAATCATACTCTGATTGGTCACGTGTACTGCTTGCACAGATAGGTCAAGAAAGATAATGCCAATGACTAATGCGATGAGTGAATGTTCTGTAAAACGGATTAAAAACCATGAGACTAGCAATATAACTAGGGCTGTGCAGGTTGTGAACTGCCCTAAACCTCGATCAGCTAGGCTCCCAGCACGAGAAGCACCTAATGCTCCAGCAACTCCAGCAAGACCAAACGCTCCAATAACGGTATGTGAAAGAGAGTATGGGGGAGCACTGAGAGGTAGCACCAGCGAAGTCCATAATGTACTAAACACGATGAAAATCAGAAGAGCCAATATTCCGCGGATGCGTAGGATTCGTTCTTGAATAAATATATGTTCAAACAAAAGAAAACTATGGAACATCTAAAGTCCATAGTCTCTCTTAATTCTGCGTATAGTAGTTGATGGAATTCCCGTGTCTCTCGCTGTTTTTCTTAATGACGCATCGGGATTTTTTAAGTAGTATTCTTTTAAAATTTCAGCTTTACCTTTGGGGTCGTGGTTAATCACTTTGGTGTAATTTTTATATTCTCCAAATCTATTTCTAAGTCTGACGATTGAACTTGGGCCAATGTCTAATGCTTCTGCTATTTGTTTTTGAGTCAAATGGGGATGTTCATTCATGTATTCTTGAATCTTGTTGTATTTGCTTATAGGATCTCGTTCCCATTTATTTTTAACGTTGAATGGATCAGGGTCAATTGGTATGGCGATCTCTATAGGAACATCTTCAGATAAAAAACCCTCTAAAAGAATTTCTTTCTCATAAACTATCCCTTTCGGAAAAAGTGTAGAGATCATTTCTGTTTGTTCTTCTACAGTTAATAAACTTTCAAATCTTTCGGCAACTGAAAGATAAGAGGTGATAAGATCATAGTTAAACATTTTAGATTTTATAAGATGTAATTTCTCTTCAAGTGATCGAACTTGTTTTTTATGGTGCTCCTCTTGCGTTTCGAGCATCGTGTATTGTTTATCTAACTGCTCCTTTGAAAACTTTCCGTCGAGATAGAGAGGCAGCAGCAGATCCTTTTTCTCTGAAAACTTCTTTAAATTATTCCTTTCAGCTTTTACCTGCTTTTTCATGTCTTCAAGATCCTTCTGAGTATGATCGATCTTGACGTATTTTTTCGCCATGTTTTCGCTCTTAAGTATTTCTTTTATCGCTTTAGTTATATTTTGATCAAATCTTATGCTGTTAATTGACACCTTACAATCAATATGTCGGCCATGAGCAAGATAAAAGTATCCTTCGGTTGCATAACTATTTTTAGAATGTACTATGCTTAGTTTTCTTTGACATTCATCGCACTTAAAATACACCTTTCTCAAGAAATGGTGAAATACTACTTTCTTCCTCTTAAATTTTTCTTTTCTTATCTTGCAGATTTTCTCGTAGGTTTCTATAGTGCGAAGGGGAGGATATACAGGGACATCAGCGCTTATCGCTCCTTCGTTTTTAAAGTTTTTTTCTAGCACGCCGTGAAAGGCTTTGCTTTTAAGTCTGATTCCTACTAAGGCACTGTTCCATTCCTTTCCCGTTGGCGTACGGCTTATTTTATTTAACTCTTGTGCAATTGTTGTATAGCTGTATTTCTTCTCGGTATATAGCTTATCTATAAAGGGAATGACCCAAGACCAATTCTCGTTTATTGTATATGTGCCTGTGGCTTTATCGTAATTGTATTCCCAGAAAGTTTTCCCCCATCCCTTGCCTTCTCTTGTTCTTTGTCTTTTGCCTCGCATCATCTTTAAGACAATTTTCTTTTTTTCCCTTCGAGCAATTAAGTTTTTTAAGTCACTGATAAATTCATCATCTTCATTGTCTAGATCTGTAATGAATCCAGGCTCTGCTATTTTAACTTGATTCTCTCGAAGAGTTGATTTCAAAAATTCCCATCCGAGTGAATCTAATCTACTAAGCCGATCTTGTTCAATGCACAAGACGACTTCGCAGTTACCTTTCTCAACAAAATCTAGCAATTGGTTAAGTCCTTTTTTCTCTAACTTGCCGCCGCTGCCGACGTCCTGGAACTCGCCCACTACAGTCCATCCTTGGGACGCTGCGTATTTGGTGAGTTCTTCTTTTTGGGATCTTAAGCTGTATTTATCTTCTGTGGCTTGTCCTGGGGTAGATACCCTGTAATAAAGAGCAGCTTTCAATGTAAATCCTCCTTAAAAAAATAGCCCTTTGAAATGCAAGGAGCTATTTTTGTTCTCTCTGTGATAGCAGATATTTTATATATTTAATTGCTTCCTCAGCTTCTTCTTTAGTTAGAACGGCCTCATCCGAATCTGCTTTGTAATTTTCAACGACTTCACTTACTTTCATAGAAAGTTCAGACGGAAACAGCTTCGTGTATTCAGATACAAATTGTTTTTCTGAATCACTGTATTTTGGCTTATCGTTGGTTTCTGTTCCAGTTAGATAATCGATAGTAACATCAAAAATCTTTGACAGCTTTATCAGTGTTTCCCGTCCAGGTTTTTGTTTTCCTCTCTCTATAGCAGAAACATAAGTTTGGTGAACGCCGAGCGCTTCTGCAAGGTCAGCCTGATTCATCTTATGTTCTTTTCTTAGGTGTTTTAATTTGTCCTTAAGCTCCAATTTGTAGACCTCCTTAACCCTTGTCATATAAGGGTTTAAGTACATAAAAGAAAAATATTTATGAGTTTATGTAAAAAACCAGTTGATTTTAAGACTATTTGTCTTATATAATAGGAATCACCAAATAAATAAGACATATTGTCTTAAAGGGGGTGGTTCATGTGATGAATGAAAAACTCGTACTTTTAAGATCTAAAGCAGGTTTCAGTCAATTTAAACTTGCTGAGCTACTTGGGGTACATCAAACAACCGTAAGCACTTGGGAGAAGGGTTATCGTCAACCATCTAAGGAAAACAAGTTAAAGCTGGCCAAACTTTACGGTGTGTCAGTCGAGTATTTGTTTTATGCATCTTATTATGACACAGTTTCATGATTTTTTTTAGTATTTTTTAAGACTTTTTGTCTTAATTCTTATTTTAATTCTTAAAGGAGGTGATTATTTTGAGTGGTTTGCCTATTGATTTCGACGTAGTAAATAAAAATGCCTACCTACCCGTCAAATTAAGTGAGCTTTCAAAAGTCGATCCTTCATCGGCGTTAGAGATCCTTAACCAATGGGGAGAAGGAACAAAGCCAATTACAGTTTTATGGGAAACAACGATTGAAAAAATTTTGCAAAATAAAGACCAACCAACAAAGAAATAATAACACATTTATGTATATAAGTAAATACAAAACGAATCCTTAAAATGTTAATTTTCAAAAATCTATTGAGAGCGAAGTGATTTCATGGAATTAAAGAGAGTTATCTTCGCAAGCAAAATGTGTAAAGGCTCTGAGGTTTCAAGGATCTGCAAAATATCAAAGCCATATTTTATTAACGAAAATGCAAATGATTTAGTCATAGCACATGCGCTTTTTCTTAAATTGAAAACTATGCCTGAAAGGAGAAACAAAAATGTATAACCCATACGATTTTTACATTACACCGGAAGAATTTGCACAAGCCGAGGCAAACGGAATATGTAAGGATACACTCATCGGTCGAATACGTAGGCTAGGTTGGAGTAAACAGCGAGCATTAACCGAGCCAGTTAAGTTTCAAGACCGAGAAAGAGGCAGAGTGGAATGGAGTAAATGGGGAAAGATTGCTGAAAAAAATGGCGTCTCGAGATCCATCTTTACTGGAAGACTGAGGTTAGGGTGGGATAGCGAAAAGGCAGCTAATACGCCAAAGATAGATCCGCACGAACATGCGAAGAGATTAAATGAATTTTCTCCAAGAACCAAGCGTCGTAAATTCTCAGAGGATCTTGTCAAGTTAGCTGAATCAAACGGTGTTAGTTATAAAAATCTACAATACCGTGTGACTGTTAAAGGGTGGGACCCATACACCGCAGCTACGACACCAGTGATGTCCCTGCGTGAAGTTCAGAAAAAAGGGCGTGAAGCTTTCAAGAAAAAATACGGGTCCAATCCTAACGCTATTTTCTTCCCGAAAAGAAAGGTGGTACAAACATGAATCTAAATAACTTTTTAAAAACTGACCGTGACAAGGCTGAAAGATTGATTAAATCAATTCACTTTCTTGTTGATGAGTTACTAAGCGATGCTATCACAGATCAAGATTTTACCGGATGTATAGAGATTGCAGGATCAATTGTTTCAAATTGCGAGGAACTTAAACGGATGCATCGTCCAGAACAAGTTGTACAGCTGCATGATATTGCGACTCAATTCTTAAGTAAAGGTGTAGATGTCTCAATTGTGAGGGGGCCAATAAAATGAATCTTGAGCATCCGGTCATTACTGAAATAATTCGCAATGGATATCCAAAAGAGTATCAACAGTATGATCAAGAGCATGGCGATGACACTGAGGAAGAAGATGAATAAAAAAAGCCCACACGGCAATGTGGACTAATAAAACAAAAGCAATTCCATTTTAAATGGAAGTATCAACAAAATCAAATAGAGGAAGGTGCACATATGAATTCTTTGCAGGACTTTGAACTTAATGAAATTAGTGAACAGCCAGGGAACCGTCCACAATTTGAGATTAATGATATGAACAGCTTGAATTGGGCTTTTCGTAAAATCGCTGCTCTCAAGTCACAAGAAAAAGAAATCAAAGCACTAGCAGCTACCGAAAAGCAACGCATTGAAGAATGGGAACGGCACGAACTGAAACCGATTGAAGACAATCTATCATTTTTTGAAAATTTGGTGGGTGTCTATCACACAAAGCAGCTGGAGGAAGACCCGAAAGCAAAAACTCTTTCGACGCCTTACGGGAAATCTAAAAGCCGTGCAATTAAAGAGCAGCCTAAAGCAGTCGATCAGGATCAACTTCTCGATCATGTGAAAAAAGCTGGCCTCAATGAACTAATCAAGGAAGACATTAAATGGGGCGACTTCAAAAAATCTTTATCTATTAAAGAAATTGATGGTAAAAAAGTTGTCATTGATGAAAATGGACAAGCCGTCCCAGGTGTAGAGGTAGAACCTGCCTCAATCAACTTCAAAGTGGAGGTATAAGAGATGTTTCAAGTAACAGATGCACAGCGTCAAAAGGAAAAAGCAATTGTTGGATTTATAGGTCCGAGTGGTTCCGGTAAAACAGCCGGAGCGCTGCTTGTAGCTTACGGAATGATGCGGGAAGCATATCCAAACGCAAGCGATGAGGAAATTTGGTCTAAGATCGGTGTCGTTGATACCGAGCACCGCCGAGCGAAATTATACGCAAATTTACAATTTGATGAGATTCGTATAGGCAGCTTTAAGCATATTGATTTTACGCCGCCTTACACAACCGAACGTTATCAAATGGCTGTTGAGGCAATTAAGAACGCAGGGGCCGAGGTGGTTGTAATTGATTCGCTTTCCCACAACTGGCAGGGGGAAGGCGGAATTGTTGAAACACATGGCAGCATGTCCGGCAACTCTTTTCAAAACTGGGGTAAACTTGCGCCGGAAACAACAAAGCTAATCAAAACATTGACGCAAAATGATGTTCATATCTTGGCAACATTGAGAACAAAAACGGAATATGTTGTCGAAGCCGATAATAACGGGAAAATGGCACCTCGTAAGGTCGGGACTAAGCCAGTTCAAAAAGATGAATTGGAATATGAATTTATGCTTAATTTCACTATTAGTATTGATCATATGGCTGAAACGTCTAAGGACAATACACGAATGTTTGAAGGCTCCTCAATAAAGTTAAATCCTGAAGTTGGCCGTAAACTTTATCAATGGTTAGAACTTGGCATTGATGTAAAAGCAGAGGAAGAAACAGAAAGAATCGGCTTAATCACCCACATTAAAACTTTGATTGAAGATAACGAAGAGGCGGCTCAAATGATTGAGGAATTTCAGATTAAAGCGAATAAGAAACTTGATCAATGGAATGTCAAACTTGCTAACGCTGCAATTGATAGATTAAACGGCGTCTTGGGAGGTGATCAAGTTGAAAAATGATACAAAGCTCGAGACGATTCGTGAGCACGCAAGTATATCAGATGTACCCTGGCTAATTTCAGAGATTGATAGATTAAACAGTGGCATAGACAGCGTGATTTATGATTTACGAAATGAAGACACCAGCGATCCGTATGTATTGGACCAAGTAACTCAAAATCTTGTAACCGTTCTGAACGGTAAATAAAAAATTTGGAGGAATTAAATATGTTTACAGTAGACCACAGCAAAGGCGATTCATTTGAACCAATTAAACCAGGAGAATATGAAGCAACAGTAATGCATTTTGAAGAAAAAACAGCAGCGTCAGGCAATAAGCGACTTGTCGTAGATTATGAAATCCGTTCGGATGTTGAGCAGCCATGTCAGGGGCAGAAAATTCTATATGATAACTTCACGGTTACAGAAAACGCTATGTGGAGATTCCACCAGGCATCAAAAGCCGCAGGTTTTCCTAACGGAATGAAATTTAAAGATCATATCGAATGGGCAAATGCTTTCTTAAATAAACCAGTTCGTCTAGTTGTCGGAGAAAGAGAGCATAACGGGAAAAAATATCCTGAAGTAAAAGCGTTTAAGCCGTCCGAAGAATCGGCCCCGAATGCTGATCCAGTTAATATCAGTGACGACGATGTACCTTTTTGATCATAGAAAACACAATTGAGGGAGTGTTTAGCTCCCTCGTTTTTAAAGGGGAGTTATTACATGTACGAATTTAAGAACATACCGCAAGAGCTCAAAAACGCCCCTCAATGGATATTATGGCGTTCCGAAGAACGTGACGGTAAGAAAACTAAAGTGCCGTATCAGATTGATGGCAGCATGGCACAATCAAGTAATAAAAGAACCTGGTCAACATTTCCGACCATTTTAAAATTTTATAATAACCGAGACTACGACGGAATAGGCTTCATGTTTTCCAAAGATGATCCGTTCATTGGCATAGATATTGACCATTGTGTCGAGGATGGGATTTTGTCACCATTCGCACAAGAAATTGTTGATAGTGTAGGCAGCTATACCGAATTTTCTCCAAGTGGAGAAGGTGTCCACATTATTGCCAAAGGTAAGATACCGTTACGGGGCCAGGGCACAGGTAGAAAGAATCCCGAACTAGGATTAGAAGTATATCGACACGGTCGCTATTTTACCTTTACAGGAAACAGTCTAGGAATTGGAGCCATTGAAGAACGAACGGACAGGCTCAAGGAGCTCTTTAATAAATATTTGAAGGACAAAAAAGAAGAAACAAAAGCATCAAGCCCGCCTGCTGCTTCATCCCGTGATATGAACAATCTTTCTAATAAAGAGATATGGGAAAGGATGTTCAACAGCAAGAACGGGAAGAGCATTCAAGATTTGTTTAATGGTCATTTGATAAACGAGGATCATTCTGCCACAGATATGGCCCTGTGTAATCATTTGGCATTTTGGACCGATAAAGACACTTCAAAAATGGATTCGATGTTCCGTGAAACGGGATTGTATCGGGAAAAGTGGGATCGGCAACATTCATCCGATGGTGCTACATATGGAGAAATGACCATTGCAGCTGCCGTTTATTCTACTCATAAAACAATATCCGATTTGATGGAAGAACAGCAGGATCAGCCGTACGAGGTATATATTTCTCATCCTGATAAGTCTCAAGTTGAGGATACCGAAGAAATTATTGATAAGCCGCCTGTGTTTCATTTAACCGAACTGGGTAACGCTGAACGTATCGCCTATTATCACGGAAAGAATATCCGATATTGCAACGAGCTTGAATGGTTGATTTGGGACGGAAAGCGATGGGAAGAAGATAGCAAACGTAAAATTGAAGCCATTACTGCTAAGACGTTGCGGGCACTGTATGGTGAGGCTGAGGCCGCAGAAGATAAAATTCGAAAAAAGCAACTTTATGATTGGGCAAAGAAATGCGAAAGGCGTTCAATTCGAATAAATAGCATACTGGATGTGCGACCGATGGTATCCGTTAAGAAAAAAGATTTTGATAGCTTTAAGTTTCTTTTCAATTGCAATAATGGGGTCATTAACCTTAAAACAGGAGAGTTGAAACCACATGATAGAAACTTGCTGCTAACAAAAATGTCACCCATCCCTTATGAAAAAGATGCAGATTGTCCAAACTGGATCAAATTTCTTGAGAGTATCTTTCTTACAACAGCCGGAGATCCCGATCATGAATTAATAGAATATCTACAGAAGGCAATTGGTTATTCACTAACAGGTGTTACAAAGGAACAAATTATGTTCTTCCTTTTCGGTAATGGTAGGAATGGTAAATCAACTTTTATTAATGTAATTCAGGATATTCTTGGAGATTACGCCCGTCAGACGAACAGTGATACTTTCTTGAAGAAGAAAAATGAATCGGGAATCAACAATGATGTTGCTCGTCTGGATGGTGCGCGATTTGTTTCGGCTGTCGAGAGTGAAGAGGGCCAGCAGCTGTCAGAGGCACTTGTAAAGCAAATAACTGGTGGAGAGAAGATGTCTGCTCGTTTTCTCCGCCAAGAATACTTTGAATTTACACCGGAATTTAAAGTGTTTTTTACGACAAACCATAAGCCAATTATCAAAGGCGGCGACAATGGGATTTGGCGCAGAATTAAACTGGTTCCTTTTACAGTAACTATACCGGAAGAGAAAATTGATGCTGATCTTCCTGAAAAATTAAAAAGAGAAATGCCGGGAATACTCCGATGGATTGTTGACGGATGCTTGAAGTGGCAGAAGGAAGGATTGAAAGATCCAAAAGCGATTAGAAATGCTACACAAGGTTATCGTGAAGACATGGATATTTTAGGACCTTTCTTAAATGAAAACTGTACTATACATGAGGATGCCAGTATAGAAGCTAAAATCCTTTACGAAAACTATAAAAAATGGTGTTTTCAGAATGATGAAATTGACTTGAAGAATCGTTCCTTTTATCGCCAGTTAGAAGTAAGGGGCTTTAAAAAAGAAAATGGAACAAAAAATAAAGTTTATTTTAAAGGCCTTACTTTAAATCAGTACGCTGGACATAATTTACTTTCAGGGGTTAATGAAGAAGCTAAAGGGGTTAATAAAGTTAATCAGCCAAAAGAAGATAAACCAGCTATTAGAAAAAAGCTATGAAACCTTATGTATCAAAGGATTATCAAAGATTTATAATTAAGGGTTTTAGGGTTATGGGTTAATGAGTTAATTAAATATATATGTTCCTTTCTTATGAAAATAAATAAATAAAAAATAATATATATATATATAAGGAGTTTAATAGATTTCGCTGTTAATTCGTTAACTTATTAACCGTTTCTTTTATAAAGCCTTATATATCAACGTTTTTAGGGGTTAATGAATGATTTGGGTTAATAAAAACATTAACCCTTTTTAAAAAGAGGTGGGAAAAATGCACCCAAAACAAATTTGTGCAGACTTAGAAATGTTGGGCGCTCGTTTGGTTCTCGATGGTAACGATCTTTATATTGAGAATCCCGAAAACGTCTATCAAGAACTTGTGGAATTTGTCCAGTCTTACAAGAAACGAATTATTCGTTATTTGAAAGGCGAATACTCGGATCATGAACATAATGTGAAACAAACAATAGATAAAATCATTAATTATTACATGGGCATTGCTCAAGACTTAAATACAAAAATAGATGACTGGTTTAATCATGATTGGGAGGCAGCGATAAAAGTCTCGAGATTGCTCGTTTTATTTTGGGAGAACGGATGGAGAGACCTTGACACTTCCGTTTCAAATTTTGAAAGTGAGGAAACAGACAAACTCTCATTAGAAATTTATGAGAGGGCCATGTCTTATTTTAAGGGGAATAAATCATGACTATTATTCATTACAACTATTCAGACACGGAGTTAAAAGAAATTTTAGGCAGCATGGTCATTATTGTGGATACGAGAGAACAGAAGAATCAACATGTTCTTGACTATCTTCGCAAAAAGAATGTATCAATCAAATTCAAAGGGATGAAGACGGGCGACTATTCCGCAATGATTCCCAAGAATGAGGCTTACGGGATCAATAGAGATATGTATTTAAACGCAGCTATCGAAAGGAAAAACGGAGTTGATGAGCTTGTTCAATCCATTAAGGACCGTTCCAGGTTTGAAAATGAATTGATTCGTGCATCAAAAAACCCTTTCACTCTTCTTGTGGAAGACCTGGAAGGATATCAAAAGATACTCAACGGAAAATATCGTTCAAAATATGAACCTAAATCGCTGCTTGGTAGCTTGAAAACATTTGAGGTTCGTTACAATTTCTCAACGGTTTTTATTAATCCAAGTGCGACCGGAAACTATATCTATCATCATTTTCATTACATGGCCCGAGAATTACTAAAGGGGGGCTTGATGTGAATGAATTAATGAAGGCCCTTTATATTGAGCGAAAAAAGGATGAAATCAAAGCGCAGCTACTTAAAATGGGATATTTTAAAACGCCTGATGGTCGGCAGTTGTACGAGCTTTCACTGGATGAATTAGACGGAATATTCAAAAAACAATTGATTGAAAGGGGAAAATAAATATGGCTTTTGTAGGTTTTGAAGAATCACATGAGGTGCGACAGCTGGCTAAAAGTTTAATTGATGAACACCACCCACATTTAAAAGATGCGATTGAGCACATTGGGTTTTATATTCGAGAAGGCAGCAGCAAATGGGCGGGGAAAGCGAAAAAATGTACGGCCTTTGAACGTCATATGACCGATTACATGCTTTTTGTATTCGTAAATAAGGAATCCTGGAAGGCAATGAACAAGAAACAGCGTGCCGCCCTGGTCGATCATGAACTTTGTCATTTTACTCGTGTAAAGTGGGAGGAACCTGACCCGAAAGATGCAAGGAATTGGATCACTGTGTACGGGCCCGCTGATGATCCTGACAGTTGGGGCATTCGAGAGCATGATGTGGAGGAATTTTCCGAAATCATTGAACGTCATGGTCTTTGGGATACGGGTATTGAATCATTCGCCGCAGTTGTGCGGGAGGCTGATCACCAATTGAATATTGATGATGTTAACCGTATAACAAGGGTGAAGTAAATGAGGAATCGGCTGCTTATCTTTTATATCGTGTTCGGGTTGTTTTCAGCTTTATCAATAATAAATGTGAAATAAGAGACTTATATAAGCCCTAAAGGCATAGGAGGAGCACCATGATTAAACGTCAATATAACGACGGAAAAGACCACGTACATGTTTTGTCATACGGAGGTGGCACACAATCAACGGCATTACTCTTGATGGCTCTAAAGGGTGAGATTAATGGAGTAATACCGGACTATATCATCTTTTCGGATACTGGATGGGAGCCGAAGCACGTTTACAACTGGATCGAGAAAATAAACAAACACATCAAAGCCAATTACGGACGTGAAATCATCTTTTGTGATAACGGAAATATTCGTGATGACATTGTAGAAGGTTCCGAAACAGGAAATAGATTCGCAAGCATTCCTTTTTTCACAAAAGATAAGAATGGAGAAATCGGCATCGCCCGCCGCCAGTGTACAAATGAATACAAGATATTACCTGTTAATCGAAAAATCCGTTCTTTGCTCGGATACAAGCCGAGGCAACGTATCAAAGAGGTTGTTCACCTATGGAAAGGCATTAGCACCGATGAAATACAACGAGTTAAGCCGAGTCGGGAAAGCTGGCAAGTAGCAGAGCATCCTTTGGTTGATATAGCTTTCGTTGATCGCTCAAGATGCATCACATATGTTGAGCGTGAAGGACTCGGAACACCTGCAAAATCTAGTTGTATCGGATGCCCGTTTCATGACTTTAACGCATGGAGAGAAATGAAACTCAAAGATCAAGAGTCGTGGCAAGACGCGGTGGAAATTGACCGTCTTATAAGGAAACTACCACGATTTAAAAATAATGCTTTTTTGCATAAGTCGGGTAGACCATTGGAAGAGGTTGATTTCAATGAGGATCAGCTTGATATAGACCATTTTTTGAACGAATGCGAAGGAATGTGCGGAATATAAAGCAATCGATAGGATAAGGAGGCAATGAAAGACTTGAGATTACAAGAAGAAACGAATTATTCGTTATTTGAAAGGCGAATACTCGGATCATGAACATAATGTGAAACAAACAATAGATAAAATCATTAATTATTACATGGGCATTGCTCAAGACTTAAATACAAAAATAGATGACTGGTTTAATCATGATTGGGAGAACAAGAAAAGGACCTATTGTTCTCGTTATATCTGATGGTAAAGCGAGATTTACACCGCTGCCGTCTCACGGGGAAACAAAGATCGTTACACATGACAACAAGGTAACTCGTGTTAATTTCAACGAAGGCGAGTTATTCGAGTAAATATAACCGTTCTACCGGAAAGCCGGGGGACACTGATCATTACAGCATAAGAGCTGTGTGATTGCTGTAAATCTTTTATTTTTTGAATTGTCGAAACGCTGCCGTCTCACGGGGAAACAAAGATCGTTACACATGACAACAAGGTAACTCGTGTTAATTTCAACGAAGGCGAGTTATTCGAGTAAATATAACCGTTCTACCGGAAAGCCGGGGGACACTGATCATGACAGCATAAGCGCTGTGTGATTGGTGTCCCTTTTTTATTTTCAGAAAAGGAGAAAGCAAATTGAAAACGTTGAGAGCTGCTTTTATAAAAGCGGGTTATAAATCTATGCCAACTAAAAGAACTGACGTTCCCGAGAACAGATGTACCTGAAATCGCACGCAGGAGCTTTCAGAAAGAGAGTTAAGAGAGCTTATGGGTATTTATCGCCCAACATATAAAAGAGGGCGTGGC
>NZ_JOTP01000006.1 GCF_000715205.1 Bacillus zhangzhouensis
CCTACTCCTGGTCCCGTTGGCCCTGTTGGACCTATTGGACCTATTGGACCTATTGGACCTGCTGGACCTCTTCTTCCTCTTCCTCCTGGTTGACCTTGAATGACACAAACACAAGGATTCTTTCCACAGCAAGGATTTTTCACTGATTTTCCTTTCTTACAACTATCACATTCCCATCCATCATCCTTATACCCATCATACCAGCTCTTTTTTTGGTAGTGGTCTTTCGAATGAGTTGGATAGGTTTTTCCACATTGTCTACATCTTTTCATAGAATCACCCCCCTCCATCGTATTCATCCTCACCAGGAAAGGTGTATGTACATTTTTATTTTTATTTGGACATATCGAAAAGACCTTGCGCTCCATACACAAGGTCTTTCTTTCATTGAAATCTCATCGTCATTTTTAAATCCTTTCCTACCATACTATATTCAATATCCGCTGGACGGATCGCCTCTTTTAGTTTTTTCACACCATCTCCTTCGAAGAAAGTAGGCGCATGTTTTCCACCTATTAATAAAGGTGCCATATAAATAACAGCTTCATTTACAAGTGACGCTTCTAAAAATGATGCACTCACGCTTCCTCCTGCCTCTACAAGTACCGACATCACAGAACGCTTCTTTAACATGTGTAACACTTCATGAAGATCTGTCCGTTGTTCCCCGTTTGTGACAAATACTTCATACCCTTTTTGCACAAGCTGATCATACTTTTTTTGATCGTACATTCGTGAGGTACAAATTATGGTTTCTGCCATATGATCTGTTAAACATTTTGCATGAAGCGGAATCCTTAATGTTGAATCTAAAATGACACGAATGGGCTGAGTGATGAATGAATCCTTCACAATTAAACCTGCATCATCTTGAATAATCGTTTCAACTCCTGTTATCACCGCATCTGCTTCTTGACGTAAACGCTGCACTTCTGTTCTCGCTTCTGTTCCGGTGATCCATTTGCTTTCTTGATGAGCCGTTGCAATTTTTCCATCTATTGAAATAGCTGATTTTAATATGACATAAGGAAGATCTGATTGAATCAAATGAAAAAAAGGCAAATTTAAGCGGTCTGCTTCCTGTTTACATATTCCTTCTTCAACTTCTAACCCTGCTTCTTTCAAAATGGTCATCCCTTTACCTGCTACAAGCGGATTCGGATCTTGTGTGCCAATGACCACACGTTTCAACCCACTCTTGATGATGGCTTGTGTGCAAGGACCCGTTTTTCCTTGATGCGTACAAGGTTCGAGTGTCACATACATGTCAGCTCCCTTCGCCTTTTCTCCTGCCATTCGCAGTGCATGAATTTCAGCATGCGGCTCGCCAGCCTTCATGTGCGCACCAATCCCAACAATCTCCCCGCGCTGAACAATGACTGCACCGACGAGCGGATTTGGTGAGGTTTGTCCTTTCATCGCCTTTGCGTTAGTAATGGCTAGCTTCATATAAAAAACATCGTCTTTCATCTGCGGCTCCTTTCTTCTCTTTCAAGGGAAAGAACTCCTTCAGGAAATGAAGGAGTTCTATTCTCATGTGCTATATTTTTTCCATCCGTTTCTTTTCAGATCGATCATAGTAAGGCAAGGAATAAAAAAGTTTATACGATGCTCGTTGTTTACAAAAACAGCATTTGCGACATTCATATTTATTAATGAGGAGCACATGCGGACAATTGAGAACAGTTAGACCTTTTTTCATATGTTCCTTGCAAACACTTATCATGAGAATCCCCCGCTTACATTCTTTTTCTTAATGAGAGATTACTTCTTCCGGAAATTGTTCAAATAAGCGCAATACTTCCGTATGCGTGCCATCTTCTCTAATATGATAAATACCGCCGTCATATGAGCTAGCATACACATCATTTCCTAATTGTCTGATTGCACTAATCCCATTCTTGGCAATTCGGATTGGACCTGTATTGACATCTAGCTCTGGATTCCACACAACGATGTATCCCCAATAATCTCCACTCACAATATAGCCAGAATCTGTGACAGTGACTGATTTAATGGAATATTGATGCTCATTGTGCTGGTCTAAAATTCTACCTGTATGCAAATCAAACAATCTGACATTCTTGTCACGACTGACAATGGCAATACGGTCTCTTTTGCTATCAATAAATACATCATTTAATAGCTCTGTCGCACCAATGTATTCCGCTTTTAAAGACAGACTCTTCTTATCTAGAAGACAGATGGTCCCTTCTACCGCGGCTGTGATGATATGATCTCCTTCTACCTTTAATGCTTTGACAGCACAATCATGTGCTTTGGAACGGCCAATTTCCTTTAAGTGTTCTGTCGAAATCACATGCACATAACCGCCGTAGGTTCCAATATAGAATTGCCGGTCCTCCTCGTGGAAATACACACTGTTGACTGGACCTGTGTTGAGGTCAAAAGAGACCATTTGCTGCAATGATTCGTGTACAATGTGCACCTGACTTGCATGATCTCCCCACGCATAATAGCTTCCATCCCGTGCGACAGCCACTCCATTTGTTAAAACGCCTGTCGATTTTGCGATTTCGACCCCGTTTTTTCTGAATTTTCCGTCATCTGATGCAGTGATGATATCACCCGCATCAGTCAACGCAATATCATTAATAGATGGTGTCGCCATTTCAATCTCATCAGATATGACTTTTCCCTCTTCAATGGACCATTCACAATACGTTTTTCCAAAGCTTGCTCCCAGAATTGACTTCTCATCCTCCGTCCAGACAAGCGAGCGCTCCCATTGATATTTATGAGGCAGGAGGGTATCGATTAAATCACCCGTTTCATAATTCCATAGCTTAATTAAATGGTCATAGCCCGCTGTCAGCAAGTAATTTCCACTCGGAGAAAAATTCACACGCTTTACACCTTGTAAATGGGCTTTGATGATTTTTTTCTCTTGTAAGGAGTTCGCATCATATATGATGACGGTACCATCGTCTCTGCCAAGCGCGAACACTTCTTTTTGATTGCTTCCGCTGATTGTGTCCAGCTCATAATCAAATGGGCCAATTTCCCCCACAATTTCTCCTGTATCATATAGCCATACAAGGACATAACCATCATCACCTGTTGTATAAGCTTTATCTCCATGGATCCATACAGCTAATACATCTTTGCTATGTCCATGGAATTCTCTTAAAATAGCTCCTGTTTCGATATCCCATACTAAGCACCTTCTATCTCTAGACACCGATACAAGTAAGGTATCCTGTTTGGCAAAGGCGACGGCTTCCACATCATCCGCATGACCAAACAGCGTACGAATTCGTGTCTGTGTGCCTGTATCATACAATTGAATGGTATAGTCTGACGATGCACTCGCTAGATACTTTCCACTTTCAGAAAGAGATAAAGAGTTAATGATATGCTCGTGACTCCCGATAAACGTTCCTTCTCCTGTGGCCCGGTCCCACTTATAAATACAGCGGTCATAGCCGCCAGTGTAAACAATTTGGTCATGCTCCGTTGATAAAACAGAAGTAATTGGTCCTCTATGCATCGTTTTACACTCCCACCTTTATATGTTGTTTTTGACGAGTAACTAGACGAAAACCAGTAAATCGAAAAACGGGGTCTGGGTGCTTCCCGTGTCTTCTTGCGACTCTGCATAAATCTCCGCCTCTTGCGAAGGAGCCGCCTTTTAGAATGTAGTAATCGCTGCCGAGTGTTTCCGTTAAATCATCTACAACCTCGATGCCGCCTTCATATACGTGATATTTGGTGTTGACCCATTCCTCGACGTTGCCTCCCATATCATAAAGGCCGAATAGGGATCTTCCCTTTTCGTAATGCCGGACAGGCGTCGTTTTTTCAATAGTTGATTCGTGCGTATTGCAGTAGGACGGATCGAACTCATCTCCCCACGGGTATTGATGTCTCGTGTTGCCCCGGGCAGCATACTCCCATTCTTCTTCAGTAGGGACCGAAACGTCATATCCGAGCTTCCCGCTCAGCCACTGACAGAACGAGAAGGCTTCCTCGATGTCCATGCCCCAAGCTGGATGGTCTTTTCCCCCGCCAAGCTCTGGGTTCGTTAAGCTCTCCGGATAGGTCTGGCCTGTTTCATCACAATAGCTTTGATACCATTCATTGGTTACGACCGTATCTGAGGTAAAAAATTCATTGATATACGGCTGATAGGATGGAAATTCTTTGTACAGCCATTTTTGAAATTTTTTCTCACGTCCATAGGCTGGATTGAGAAGCTTGTCCTTCCAAAATTCTGATGCCTTTTTCATATCTTCTTCATTACTTCCAATCGTTGCATAGCCGCTTGGGATTTGAATCCAATTGATATCAGGTTTCACGCTTTTCTCCCGCCTTCTTTAAGTAAACTCATCTACTGATTAATTAACTTCTTCTCATCGACCATATGCCCTGAGGCTGCCTTTGCCTTTAAATACGCTTCGTTATATAGAGAGGCTTCTACTGTATGATCAAACCGTAAAACCGGAAGACCGTAAGCAGCAATGGAGTCGACTTTATCTGGATTGTTTGTTAACAAATGCAATGGTTTCCCTTTGTTTAAGTAGTGCAATACAGCCGCAGCTTCCTCGTAATGCCGATCATCATCTCCGCAGCCGATCAGGCGATTGGCCTCAAACGTATCTAGTTTCATTTCCTGCAATTTATACGTCAGTGCTTTTGCCATCAGCCCAATGGAACGCCCTTCTTGGTTGGCCATATACACGAGCATGCCTTTTCCGTGTTCTGTGATTTTCTTCAGCGATAACGCAAGCTGTGGACCGCAATCACATTTCAGTGACCCAAACACATCCCCTGTTTGGCAGACACTATGAATTCGCACAAGCGGCGGTACCTCATTTTCAAAGTCGCCAAATAGGAGACAAGAGGAAAATGTTTGCTGCATGGTACTCATTTGTACAATGGATTCGATGGTTGGCCTTGTATCTGGATCAACAGGTGAAAAGGCATACCATTTAAACTGCACTTCTTCATGTTGAATAGAAATTGGCAGATTCACTGGCCCCACGAGTAAATAGTCTTTTTCTTGAAATGTAAAACGATGAATCATTGATTGTAATTCAGCTACAAACTTGTTCATTTGTCTCCCCCCTATTGATCACTGCACCCAATTCGATTTTGGCAGCGCAGTGATGGAGTGATGAATATGTGTACGCACTCCATCGTCCTGGGCACCCATTTCCAGCTACAATCATGCCTGACGAGGAAATACCTGTACATATACCGGCTGCTGCATACATTCGCTCAATGGATGCGCGATGCCTCTCATCGTTCAGTACCTTTATTTTCGTAAAAGATTCTTTATTTGCCTTTATTTGAATGCCTGAAGAACTGACGACTTTTCGATCTGGCCTTTGTCCAGTACAAAGGAGCAGAAATCGAGCTTCACACGCTGTATTCTCTGAAAGAGCAGCGACACCATCCGGTTATTTTTGAATGGGTCCGTAAGCTTCGAGCTGCTTTCTACCTTTACTAGAAGCTCTGGTCCTTTAAATGCTATTGGTCCCATAAGTGCGTCCCATCTGAGCTCGTCACTCATCATGGATGAATAGACGATACTTCTTTTCAGCTACAATGATTGCAGCACTGAAGCACTTGGACTTGAACCTGCATCAAGAACCATCACCTCAAACATCGCGTTTATCCTCCTTTGTACTAGATTTTGACGGCAATGACATGATGCTGGCTGATTCCGGCCTTTGCTTTTAATGGTGCAATCGATACAAGCTCAAGACCTGATGTACAAATTCTTTCTCCAAGCTGAGAATCTGAAAATGAAAAATGGAATCGGCCATCTTCTCCGATTAATCCTGTTTTCCACTCTTCTCCCCATACAACAAGTGAAAAGACGCCACCTTCATGAAGTAAAGAAGTGACCTGCTTTAAGTAACGTTCGTGATCATCAGGATGTTGATGGTGAAAACAGCCATGATCTAAAATTAAATCAAACTGCATCTTGCGCCCCTGATCACTCGACCATGACATAAAATCCTGATGAACAAAATGGACAGGAATCGTTTCTTTTTTCTTTAGCCCTTCCCACTCCTCATGCTCATACAGATCAATGCCGACGTATGCAGAGAGCCCGTCTAAATATTCAAGTGCCCGGCCGTTCCCGCACCCAATATCCAGCACAGAAGCAAGTGCTTCCTTTTCCCTTGATTGCCATGCCTTTAATGACATCACAGCTGCGTCCATTAATGACGGATCAGTGGACCACATATCTGTTCTTTGTTCATAGTGTTCTTGAAATGCCACGCGCATTTTTTCTAAATACAATCCACTGTCTTCATGGTACAAAGCCTTTTTCATCACGGGACCTCCTTCAATTCACAATCAGATGGTTTTCAAGCAAAAAGCCTTATGATAGAATGATAGATGGATTTTTCAGGAAATCTGTTTTCTGAAAAAGGAGAGAAGCATCCCACATGTTCACTCTTCTTTTTCAGCACTCATCCTCATATGCAGCCATTCGAAAGATGCGGCGCCTCAGCTTGTTGTCTCTTTTTTTCATATGAGTTCACCTCCTTAACTGCTTGATCAATCCATAGGTTTTATTGAAACCGCTTTCTCTTTTGTGTTCCTCTGAGTGGCATGACACCTTTTTGATACTTCTTGCATTGATTGTAGTAGAAAGTTCAAACTATTGTTTAGAACGACGATCATTCTTCCATATCTTCTTCAAATAAAAGATCATTTTCTCTGGTCTAGTAAAACATGTTTATCCCTCAGAAACGCTTGCACCTTGGTTGCATGCACCACCTTTCACTAGAATATGCTTCGTGTTAACCTACCAGAATATTAACAACTAATTCCATAATGACTGGATTAAGCCAAATATATTGTTTTTAGTTTATTTTGTCAACAAATTATTTCCTAAACGTTAGAATGAATTTCCTAATTGAAAATACAGGTATTTTTCGTGGTTTCTTGACCTCAAAACACATATTTCTACACAAAAATACAACTTAAACCAATAGAACCAAGAAATTTATCTACTAAATTACACAAGATTTTTATTTCATTTTGAGACAAAAATGAAATATATAATAATTATTTCCCGAATGATTTTTTGTGATATTTCGACTATTTTTTCTGTTCTTTGATGATTTTCTTTGGTATTTCTACATTTTCAATTAGATTTTTTACTGTTTATTCCAATCCTTTGAACTTTCTTATTATAGTAAAAAAGATGGATGTCTGATCCAGACATGAAGACATGACAAAAAGCCCCTTACAAAAGTAAGAGGCTTTTTAAAGATTTGCGTTTACGCCCAGGTTTTCACTTTTTCGTGATCTGTCACAAATAGAAGAACTTTTCCCTCGTCTAAGTGTTCTTCAAATGTTTCAGCTTCTTCTTTAGAGAATCCAATCTCATGAATTTTATTGCGGAGCTCATCGCCCTTTTTACTAAAGATATTCCCAACAGCATGTTTAAGTCCAACTTCTTTTGGACCTATCGTATTGGCATCTGCATGATTTGCAATACGCTCTGTTCGGTCATCGTCATGGGACAGAACATAAATGTCCTCTCTTGCAACACCGAGTTCTTTTAATTGCTCTACATCTCGTTGCAGTGTTTCATCATTTGAATACTCTCTTACAACAGGTTTCATTTTATATTCCTCCTTTAACGTCTTACAAATCTTTTACCCGTCACTTTTGTCATTAAACCTTCCACAAGCACATTCATTTTGCTGCATGTATTACCGTGCCTATTGACTTATTTTTGACAAAAATCCCTTAAAAATGACTAAATATTCTGAAATATCGTGTTCATTCCTGTTAATTTGTTGTACAATTCTTATACTGGAGGCTAGAAATGAGGTAGAGCTGATGTATTATTTTTCAGCGGAGCAGCAGTTTAATGCTTGGGTTGTCAGTGATTTGGTGAAACAGCTTTTTCAAAAGTGGAATCCTGAAGAAGCAAAAGCAAAGCCGCTTACATTGTTTGCTGAACAGCACTTCCGCATCTCCATTGATTATCTCTTTTCTATCATTATTAACATTGGAGATATCGAGTCGATTGAACAAGATCCACAAGACCTGTTGTCCTCATATTTAAATATCCTTTTTCCCTTTGTGACGCGCGATATGATGAAAGCCTCCATGCAAAATGCCAATGAATATTTGTTAAAAGAACGTGATGCGGACGTGTATCAGCTGTTTGGTTGTCTCCCGCCGCTCCTCTCTGTCTCTTTTCAAAAAAAGTAGTCCCATTCTTTCAGATGGTGACTGCTTTTTTGTATGTGTTTTGAAAAGACCGTATGTTTTGAATGAAAAGAAGCATCATGTTAATGTAAATCTAGGATGCAAGTGAAAGGGAGGATTTGACATGAGTCAACAAAAGCAAATTCAATTAGCAAAACGTCCAAAAGGATTACCTACAAAAGATGTTTTTCGGTTTGAAACAGTTGATATACCCGTGCCGCAAGATGGCGAAGTCTTGATTCAAACGAAATATGTTTCTGTAGATCCTTATATGAGAGGACGAATGCAGGATACAAAATCCTATACACCTCCGTTCAAACTAAATGAAGTGATTCAGGGTGGTGTTGTCGGAGAAGTCGTCGAGTCAACATCTCCTCAATTTGCAAAAGGTGATTTTGTCCTTGGATTCCTCGGCTGGCAGGAATATTCGACTGCCAAAGCTGAGTCTCTGACAAAAATTGATCCATCCATTGCGCCATTATCCTATTACTTAGGGATTTTGGGCATGCCTGGGCAAACAGCCTATTTTGGACTTCTTTCAATTGGTCAGCCAAAAGAAGGCGAGACTGTTGTCATTTCAGGAGCCGCAGGTGCCGTTGGTTCCGTTGTCGGACAGATCGCTAAAATCAAAGGCGCACACGTCGTCGGAATTGCCGGATCTGATGATAAACTTGCTTATTTAAAAGAGCTGGGCTTTGATGAAACCATTAATTATAAAACAACAAATGATTTAGATGATGCCATTGCAAAAGCCTGTCCAAATGGCGTCGATGTGTACTTTGACAATGTAGGTGGCGAGATTAGTGATGCGGTGATGAATCATTTGAACCGTTTTGCACGCATTCCAGTGTGCGGCGCTATTTCTTCTTATAACATTAGCGCAAGCGAGGACATTGGACCACGTGTGCAAACAAAGCTCATTAAAACAAGCGCATTGATGCAAGGGTTTATTGTAGCCAACTATTCAGATCGTTTTGAAGAGGCAGCAAAGGATCTCGCTCAATGGGTAAAAGAAGATCAACTGACTTACAAAGAAACAATCATTGAAGGCTTTGACAACATCCCTGATGCATTCCTTGGACTATTCAAAGGTGAAAATGTCGGGAAACAGCTTGTCAAAATTTCATAAAAAGAAAGGACCCTCCATGTAGAAGGGTCCTTTTTTTATGCTTGCTTGGGCGCAAGATGTAGCTGGCCTTGCTTATACACAATTTCCTCAAGCGAGATATTCAGCTTTTTCGCCATTTTTTTCAGCATCGCATGCTCTTGATGTGTGACAAGGCTGATGACAGCCCCTTCTTTGCCTGCACGGCCTGTTCTGCCTGAACGGTGGATATAGCCTTCTTCATTTGGCAGATCTGCATGAATCACGTACGGTAAATCATCGATATCTATGCCTCTTGCTGCAATATCTGTTGCTAAAAGAAGCGGGAATTCCCGCTGTTCGAATGACTTCAACATCACAGCACGCTCCGCTTTTTTCGCTTCACTATGAAGCACACCAAGGTCCACATGGTGATACGTTAATTTCTCTGCATAAATGCTTAAGTTCGTGATATCACGGACAAAGACGAGCGCGTGCATGTCCTCAAGCCGAGATAGCTTTTGCAGTAATTTCACTTTATCCCGCTGATCACATAACAAATAATAGTGACCTACCTTCTGCGCTTCTTCTTGGCTTCTGCCGATTTTCAATACCTCTGGCTCAGATGTCATTTCTTTGATCAGTTGAATCGTTTCCTCTTTCAAAGTCGCAGAAAAACAAAGGATTTGTCTTTCTTTTAATGTGGATTTAATGATCCCTTGGATCGTTTTCATATGCTCTGGCACAAGAAGCTGATCTGCTTCGTCTAACACGATCGTTTTGACTTCATGCATTTTCAGTTTCTTGATTTTGATTAATTCTTGTACGCGGCCAGGAGTGGCCACAACGATGTTCGGGTGTTTCTTTAGTTTTTCCTGCTGCTTCTTGATGTTCGCTCCGCCAATCAAGGAGATGGCTTTGATGTCTGATCCTTGTTTGAACTCTTGCACGACATCAAAAATTTGCATCACAAGCTCTCTTGAAGGTGCCAAGATTAAGACTTGCGGGTGTTTGATATTCACATCAATTTTATTTAAAAGCGGCAGAACATACGCAAGTGTCTTCCCTGTTCCAGTTGGTGATTCTGCGATCACATCACGCTTCTCCGTAATCCACTCTGCTGTTTTTTCTTGTATAGCTGTTGGTTGCTTGAAGCCAGCCTTTTCAAAGTTCTCTTGAATAAATGGCTTTGCTTCTTTAAAAAATGCCCAAGTTTCCGTCATGTCGATCTCCTTTATCCTGATTCAATCTATCCTTAAGTATCTCAAAATCAGCTTTGAAACGCAATTTTTCTTTTGATGCTTTTATCGAGCCGGACAGTTCGATATAATCATGAGAGGCACTAGCCGTTTTTGAATCTATTTGAGGTGTAAAAAATGATATTATCTGTTAAAGATTTAAGCCATGGCTTTGGTGACAGAGCCATTTTCCACGAAGTCTCCTTCCGTTTATTAAAAGGCGAGCATGTCGGCTTAATCGGCGCCAACGGTGAAGGAAAGTCAACGTTTATGAATATTATTACTGGTAAGCTAGAGCCAGATGCAGGAAAAGTCGAATGGGCAAAAAATGTCCGTGTCGGCTACCTTGATCAGCATACGGTACTAGAAAAGGGAAGAACCATCCGTGACGTCCTTCAAGATGCCTTCCATTATTTATTTTCCATGGAAGCAACAATGAATGACATTTATGGCAAAATGGGTGAAGCTGACCCTGATGAGCTAGAAAAGCTGTTAGAAGAAGTTGGCGTGATTCAGGATGCACTGACAAACAATGATTTCTATATCATTGATTCCAAGATAGAAGAAATTGCAAGAGGTCTTGGGTTAACGGATCTTGGACTAGACCGTGATGTGACGGAGCTCAGTGGTGGTCAGCGTACGAAAGTGCTGCTTGCAAAATTGCTGTTAGAGAAGCCAGAAATTCTCCTTCTCGATGAGCCGACCAACTATTTGGATGAACAGCATATTGAGTGGCTGAAGCGTTATTTACAGGAATATGAAAATGCGTTTATCCTCATTTCACATGATATTCCGTTTTTAAACAGTGTCATTAACTTGATTTATCATGTCGAAAATCAGGAATTGACTCGCTATGTCGGTGATTATGATCAATTCAAACAAGTGTACGAAGTCAAAAAGCAGCAGCTGGAATCAGCCTATAAAAGGCAGCAGCAAGAAGTGGCTGAATTGAAGGATTTTGTCGCAAGAAACAAAGCACGTGTCAGCACAAGAAATATGGCCATGTCTCGTCAAAAAAAGCTGGATAAGATGGACATGATCGAATTGGCAGCAGAAAAGCCAAAACCAGAATTCCACTTTAAACCTGCACGTACTTCCGGGAAATTGATTTTTGAAACGAAGGATCTAGTGATCGGTTATGAGGAGCCGCTCTCTCGTCCTTTGAATTTGAAAATGGAACGCGGTCAAAAAATTGCGTTATACGGCGCAAACGGAATCGGAAAAACGACGTTGCTGCGAAGTCTTCTAGGAGAGATTACGCCAATTTCTGGTGAGGTTGAACGCGGAGAATTCCTGCATATTGGCTACTTTGAGCAGGAAGTAAAAGAGCAAAACAGCAACACCTGTATTGAAGAGGTGTGGAGCACCTTCCCTTCTTACACGCAATATGAAGTAAGAGCCGCCCTTGCAAAATGCGGATTAACGACAAAACATATTGAAAGCCGCGTGTCTGTTTTAAGCGGTGGAGAGAAAGCAAAGGTTCGTCTTTGCAAACTGATCAACGAAGAAACCAATTTACTTGTTCTCGATGAGCCGACAAACCACTTGGATGTCGATGCCAAAGAAGAACTAAAACGCGCTTTAAAAGAATATAAAGGCAGCGTCTTATTGATTTCCCACGAACCTGAATTTTATCAAGATGTCGCAACAGACACATGGAATTGCGAATCTTGGACGACAAAAGTATTATAAAAAAGGCTTCAGAGCGTGATAGAAAACCTTTGAAGTCTAGGAAGGACGAGTACCGGAGCGGATCGAATTGAACATTCGTGAGCACCGGAACGCAGACCTGACAACGAATGCGAGGGTTTGTCTACACGCTGAGCCTTATATCTTATGCAGATATAAGGCTTTTTCTATTTAATGACCTGCTTGAATTTTCACCAAATGCTTTCGGCCAAGGAGCAGGATGATCATTCCTAGCAGAACAACAGCCGCCCCTACATAGTAAGGTGTGCTTGCTGTATAGGCTTCAGCGAGTACTCCGGCAACCCAAGGAGCAATCGCACCACCAATAAATCGTACGGCACTATATGAAGATGAAGCAATCGAACGCTCAACAGGTGCCGAGCCCATCACAGCCGTCGTGAGCACTGTATTGATCATGCCGAGAATTCCCCCAGCTATGACAATCCCGCAAATGACCACCACAACATGTGACGTCCATACCCCAATGCCGAATAAAATCACAGCAAACGAAGCAAACAGAACAACAAGTGCAGTCAATGTACCAAGTTTGCGATGAATAACTGGAGCTGAGAAAACGGATGTCACAGCCAAAAAGAGTCCCCATCCAAAAAAGACATAGCCAAGGCCATGCTCATCGAGGTGGAGCACAAATGGCGAATATGCTAAAAGCACAAAGAAACCGAAATTGTATAAGAAAGCGGCAGATGCCATCGTTAAAAGCCCTTTATATTTCAAAGCCCCGACAGCCTCGAATAATGTCACTTTTTTCTGAGGCTTCTGTATGGGTGGAAGCATAAACGTAATGGCTAAAAGAGCGACGAGCATTAACACCGCAACGCCAAAGAATGGTCCGCGCCAAGAGATGGTTCCAAGCTCACCGCCAAGGAGCGGTCCAACAGAAATCCCAAGACCTAGTGCGGCCTCATATAAAATAATGGCCTTCGCACTTCCCCCAACAGACACACCAACAATGACAGAGAGTGCAGTTGAAATGAATAAGGCATTCCCTATGCCCCATCCACCTCTAAAGCCAATTAATTCATTAATCGTTGAAGAGGTACCGCCTAAAGCAGAAAAGACAATAATAAAAATAAGTCCTATTAATAACGTCCATTTCGCACCAATCCGGCTAGAGAGAAAGCCGGTAAAAAACATCACAAAGCCGGTCACAAGTAAATAGCTCGTAAATAAAAGAGAGACCTGACTTGGAGATGCGTGTAATTGTGACGCAATGGCTGGCAAAATCGGGTCTACGAGCCCAATTCCCATAAACGAAATCACACACGCAAAAGCTACAGCCCAAACAGCTTTCGGCTGCCTAAGCAGACTTGTACGCTGTTTCAATACTTCTTCTTCCTTCATTCCATCAGAACCTTTCCTTCAAATGTTGACAAAATAAAATAAACACACAGAGGTGTTTATTTTTGTAATTGCTCAATGACATGAGCCGCTCTTTCTTTCATCATTTCAAGATCCTTTTTAAAGGATTGAATGGTTTCAAGCTTTTTTGTAATCAATTGATGCTGTTCATGAAGCTGCGCATCAATATCTAACAGCTTCTCTAATCGTTCCTTCGGATCAAGTGACAGCAGATAGCCTTCTTTATTCAACTCTAGCTGCTTTCCTATTTCCATAAACGATTGAAGCTCTTGTAAAGAAAAGCCGAGTACCTCTTTTGCCTGCATTACTTTCTCTAGCTCTTCCATGTCGTCCTCTGAGTAAAGTCTGACACCGCCCTCAGTTCGCTTTGGTGCTGATAATAAACCAATCTCTTCATAGAAACGAATCGTCCGTTTTGTCAGACCGCTTCTTTTCGCCACTTGATCAATTTTCATCCATTCCATCGCCAGTGCCTCCTGCTCATCAATTCATATTTTATTATACACCTTTATAACCTTAACGTAAACGTTAAAGTTTTGATCCTTGATTTCTTTAGTCATTTCACGCAAAATAAATAGGAATAATTACGATTTATAGGAGGCATTGCATGTTATCTTTTAAACCCAAAAAAGAACGCCATCAGTTATTTGGATCTGTACCACCAACCCTTGGAACGAAGCCCTGTCAAAAAGAAGACATGATGGACATACAAAAAACGGAGCAGGACTTTTATTTTCATCTTGAACAAGTGGGCATCTGCCGTGTGTCCTATCCTGTACATATTGTGTCTAAAACGACACCACAGACCCAGACAACTTCCGCTGTCTTTGCACTGAGCACATATCTTCCAGCTCATCAAAAAGGCATTCATATGAGCCGTCTCACCGAACAGCTGCACTCATTTTATGAGAGCGGTAAGCCGCTTGATATGAATTCCTTAAGAGAATTGACAGCACAGCTTGCTAAGCAAATGAATCAGCCATCTGCCTCGGTTCAAGTTTCCTTCCCGTGGTTCATAGAAAAAAAGAGCCCGGTCAGCGGAACGTCAGGTTTGATGCATGCGACTGTGCAATATGACATTCATTTTCATGAAAAAAACGGCTGGACCTGTCATGTTGGCTGCACCGCACAGGTGACAACATTATGTCCTTGCTCAAAGGAAATCAGTGAATATGGTGCGCATAATCAGCGCGGCTCTGTTTCCATTCAGGTAGAGCTGTTTGAACAAGCATTGCTTCCTGACGACATGAAGGCAGTTCTTTTACACATCATTGAATCAAATGCGAGTGCATCGCTTTATCCCGTGCTCAAAAGGCCTGATGAAAAGAAAGTAACAGAAGAGGCTTATGAAAATCCACGCTTTGTAGAGGATGTCGCGAGGTTGATTGCGGTAGAATTATATGAGCAACAATGGATCAGAGGCTTTCAAGTCGAGTGTCGAAATGAGGAATCCATTCACCAGCATGACGCCTATGCCAAATGCTCTTATCAAAAAAAACTGTAGAGACGCTCTACAGTTTTTTTGTTCCAATCCTTATTTTTCATTACCTTCTAATTCCTCAATCATTATCGACAGTTCTGTCCAGCGATCCATCGCTTGTTCTAATTCTTCAGCGACGGCTTTTTGTTCATCCATCAGCTCTTGAATTTTCCCAAAATCACTGCCTGCCTCAGCAATGCTGGCTTCAAGCTGTTGGTGTTTTTCCTCTAATGCCTGTATCCGGTCTTCAATTCCGTCCCATTCAAGCTGATCTTTATAGGAAAGCTTTTTTCTCTTTTTAGGTGCGGCTTCTACTTGTTTTTCAGCAGGCTTTGTCTCTGTTCGCTTCTGCTCCTTTTCTTGCTCCATGTAATCGCTGTAAGCTCCTTGGAAATGTGAAATGCGTCCATTTCCTTCAAAGACAAGCAGGCGATTGACGACTCGGTCTAGGAAGTAACGGTCATGCGACACCGTAATGACAACGCCAGGGAATTGCTCTAAATAATCCTCTAAAATGCTGAGCGTCTCTGTATCAAGGTCGTTCGTTGGCTCATCTAAAAAGAGAACATTCGGCTCTTCCATCAAGACTTTTAGTAAATACAGCCTGCGGCGCTCTCCCCCTGACAGCTTGCGTATAAAAGTCCGCTGCATGGATCTTGGGAATAAGAACCGCTCTAGCATTTGCTCTGCTGTCACGATCGCGCCATCAGATGTCTTGACGATTTCAGCTGTTTCTTTGATGTAATCAATAATGGTCAGTTCTTCATTCATTTCTTTATGATCCTGCGTGTAATAGCCAATGCGAACCGTTTGTCCAATGATCAATTGTCCAGTGGTCGGTTCCATTTTGCCCGCTAAACAATTGAGTAAAGTGGATTTACCCACTCCGTTCGGTCCGATAAATCCGATACGGTCGCCTGGCACAACTAAATCTGTAAACCGCTCCACAAGTGTCTGACCAGCAAATGATATCGACATGTCTTCTGCCTCAATGACCTGTTTTCCAAGGCGGTGCGAGCCGATAGCAAAATCAAGCTCACCTTTTGCATCGAGCCCTTTTTGATCCTTCAGCTCTTCTACTCTGCCGATGCGTGCTTTTTGCTTCGTCGTTCTTGCTTTCGCCCCTCTTCTCAGCCATGCAAGCTCTCGCCTAAGCAGGTTTTGACGTTTCGTTTCTTTCACCTGAGCTTCTGCTTCTCGTTCCGCTCTTTTTTCTAAAAAGACTTCATAATTTCCTTTATACGTATACAGCTGCCCTTGATTTAATTCATAAATCCGATTGGCGACGCGGTTTAAGAAATAACGATCATGTGTCACCAGGATGACAGCACCGCTGTATTGACTTAAGTATCCTTCGAGCCATTCAATTGTTGCATTATCTAAATGGTTGGTCGGCTCATCTAAAATCAGCAAACCCGCAGGCTGTATTAAATTTTTAGCAATCGCGACACGCTTTTTCTGGCCGCCCGATAATGCATGAACAAAGCGGCTCACATCTTTGACCCCAAGCTTTGTCAAAATCGTTTTTGCCGAAAGGTTCGCATCCCATGCGTCCTCCTGATCCATCCGATTTTGCATGCGCATCAGCGCTTCTTGTTTTGCCTCATTTTGCGGATCATGCTCTAAATCGGCGAGCGCCTGTTCATAGGCCTTCATCGTTTGAATGATTGGTGCCGTTCCAGAAAAAATGTAGTCGAGAATCGTTTCATTCCCGTTCATTTCAGGATCTTGCTCGAGAAATTCGATATCAAGTGTCCCTGCTTTCTTGATGTCACCCTCCTCAAACGATTCAAGTCCTGCAATCACCTTTAGGAGCGTTGACTTCCCTGTTCCATTTGGTCCAATTAACCCGATCCGTTCCTTTGGTTCTATATGGAAAGAAATATGATCAAACAGCGTTTTTTCGCCATAGGTTTTATATAATCCTTCAACATTCAATAAACTCATTTTTATCAGCCCTTACATAGATTCTTCCTTTATTTTAAATCAGCTAGTAGCAGAAAACTAGTTTTAAAAAAACCGCTGCTGAAAAGAATGTTTCCTTTCGATGCTCGATACACTATGAAGAGGTGATCTAAAGATGATAACCATTAGCTTATGTATGATTGTAAAAAATGAAGAGGAGGTTTTAGCGGACTGTCTTTCTTCTGTTCAAGACATTGTAGATGAGATGATCATCGTTGATACGGGATCAACAGACCGAACGAAGGAAATTGCTCACTCCTTTTCAGCACAGGTACTGGATTTTGAATGGGTCCAGCACTTTGCAAAAGCACGAAATTTCGCTTTTTCACATGCAACCAAAGAGTATATCTTATGGCTCGATGCTGACGATGTCATGCTTGAAGAAGACCAAAAAAAACTTCTTCACCTCAAGCAGACACTTGACCCCGCAGTGGATGCCGTTTCAATGTTTTATCACGTTGGGTTTGATGGGGACGGTCAGGTGAATTTTAAATATAGAAGAAATCGGCTTGTGAAGCGTGCCTTGAATTTTCAGTGGTACGGGGCCGTTCATGAATTTCTTCAAGTCTATGGCAACATCTTTCCTGCCGATATAGCCGTCACTCATCAAAAGCGCAAGAAAACAACAGCTGGCGAGCCTGGACGCAACCTGCGAATTTATGAAGACATGCTTGCAAAAGGAGAGAATATGACGCCTCGTGATCTCTTTTACTTTGCCAATGAACTAAGAGATAACCAGCAGCATGTCAGAGCAATTCGTTTTTATCATGAATTTTTAGCAACAAAACAGTGCTGGATTGAGGATGAAATTCGTGCATGCCAATATTTAGCTGACTGCTATTATGCGACTGGTTTTGAGGAAGCGGCCTTATCCTCATTATTGCGATCCTTCTTATATGATCAGCCCCGCCCAGAATTTTGCTGCCGAATCGGGGATCATTTAAAAACGCAAAATAAACATCAGGCTGCAATCTTTTGGTATGAGCAGGCGCTGAAGGCTCCTGAAAACGAAACAGCCTTCACGCTCATACAATATAAAACGTGGTACCCTCACCTCCAGCTCTGCTATTGTTATTATCAGCTCGGTGATTTGGATCAAGCCAAAAAACATCACCTTGCCTCCTCAGCACATTATCCTACCCATCCGAGTGTACTGTACAATAAAAAAATATTTGCTGAACAGACATAGATCGTCTGTCACCACATCCGCCTGCCCTATGCCGGCGGATGTCTCTTTTGACACACTGTTTCACTTGTGACGTTTAACACTTTAGTGATTTAAAGCGTTTTTCAACCAATTGACTAAATTGTCATTTACGCATATACTAACATTCGTCTTACGAAAAGATTTATCCATTAGGAGGTCAACATGAGTTCTTTATTTCGAAAAAAGTCTCTCGACCAGCTCATGCTTGAAAGTCAAACAAAGCGGCTCAGTCGTTCTTTGAATACATTTGATTTAATCTTGCTTGGCATCGGCTGTGTGGTCGGAACAGGGATCTTTGTGATTACGGGGGTTGCTGCTGCGAAAGATGCGGGACCTGCGATTATTATATCTTTTATATTGGCTGCGCTCGCTTGCGCCCTTGCTGCTTTTTGCTACGCGGAATTCTCCTCATCCATTCCTGTATCAGGAAGCGTCTATACGTATTCTTACGCAACACTTGGTGAATTTCTCGCCTTCTTAATGGGCTGGGATCTCATGCTTGAGTATGTTGTTGCACTCTCTGCTGTGGCAAGTGGATGGTCGTCCTATTTTCAATCACTGCTCAGTGGATTCGGTCTGCACATACCGAAAGCTTTATCGGCAGCACCTGGAGCCGCTGATGGCGCCGTCTTTAACCTTCCAGGCGCACTCATTATTTTACTCATTACCTTTATTGTCTCAAGAGGCGTAAAAGAAAGCACGAAGCTGAATAACATCATTGTACTGATCAAAATCGCCATTGTCCTTCTCTTTATCATCTCAGGTTTCGCTTACGTCAAACCTGAAAACTGGACACCCTTTATGCCAATGGGCTTTCATGGCGTGATCGCAGGGGCAGCAACTGTCTTTTTTGCTTACCTTGGATTTGATGCGATCGCCAATGCATCAGAAGAAGTCAAAAATCCGCAAAAAGCGATGCCAATTGGGATCATCGGTGCGCTCGGTGTTTGTACCATTTTATACATCGGCGTCTCATTTGTCTTAACAGGCATGGTTCACTATACGAAGCTGAATGTCAGTGACCCTGTCGCTTTTGCTCTTCAAGTGGTTGGCCTTAATAGTGTGGCTGGTATCATATCCGCCGGTGCGATTATCGGGATTACGACGGTTTTAATCGCTCTTGTCTATGCACAGGTTCGCTTAACCTTTGCGATGAGCCGGGATGGGCTGATGCCAAAGATTTTTTCAAAGGTTCATCCGAAATCCAAAACACCCGTTGCCAACACTTGGCTGACAGGCGCGGTTGCAGCATGTATCGTTGGATTTGTGAATTTATCGACGCTTGCAAATTTAGTGAGCATCGGTACTCTTGCAGCCTTTACAGTGATCTCGATTGCCGTCATCGTTTTACGAAAGAAACATCCGAATATGAAGACAGCCTTTAAAGTACCATTTGTACCTGTTCTTCCAATTATTAGTGCGATCATTTGTATGATATTGGCGGCCACACTTAAATGGACGACGTGGCGAGCCTTTCTTATTTGGGTGGCGATTGGTGTTGTTGTCTATTTCACCTACGCAAGACGAAACAGTCACCTCAATCAAACACATTAGAAAAGAGACTCGGGGATTCCCGGTCTCTTTTTTTGCTTAAATCACGCTGTTTTTGGCTGAATTTGAGTCGATCATATCTGGATCTAACACGCTTGAAATTGGAATGACAAGCGGTGAACAATCTCCATTGTCCTCACCAAAACCTTGGTTCATTTTCATCGAGAGAAAATAATCGACCTGCTGATAAGGACCTAGCGTCAGCGATGCACCCCGGTCCATTGCATTGATTTTAAAAGCACCGACATTGACGACTGAGGGTGAGAATAACATCACACGTCACTTCCTTTGAATAGGTTTAGCTGCTGGCGAAAAAGAGGCAGGTGAGTCCACTTGATCTCGATCATCTACATGGCTTTTTGTACCGACAAAACCGCTGGCATCTCCAAAATTCTGTCCGTAACCCTGATTTTTTTTATCTGAGTTTTGCCACTCTGCTAACAAATTTTGTCCGACATTCACCGCCGACGCATTTTCAAAGGAATTAATTTTTAACATGAAAATATTAATATTGATATACGGAGTTGGTTGAACCACAGATAAACCTCCTTTTTATAGGTATATGCAAGCACCCATCAAGTATGTTAACAGGAGGTCTTCACATGGACTTCGAAAAAATGAAGCAGTGGATGGACATTGCCCAGCAAATGCATGGAGATGATTTTTGGAAAATGATTTTCGATGATGAGCAAAGATCTCCCTTTATGGCAAATGGTCCGTCTCCCTTTACATTCTCACAGCAAGATCAACGAGGAACAGAGACGTCGTTTCCACCAATCGACATTGTGGAAACCCCTACAGAAATTCAGTACTTAATTTATTTACCTGGCTACCGGAAAGAAGATGTACAGGTGTTATCATATGGTGAATATTTGGTTGTGAAAGGGCAGCGTATTTCCTTTTTTAACGAGCAGGACTTTCGCCAAAAACAAGGGAAATATGGTCCGTTCGAAAGAAAAATTCGGCTTCCAGAGATGATTCTTGGTCAAATGAATGCCGCCTTTAAAGACGGCGTTCTGTACATCCGTTTGCAAAAGGATGAAGGAAAAGCAACTGCGATTATGATAGATGACGAATATTGATACTCACTGCGTCTATTTGATCACGATCATCAATCGTTTCAATTGGCAGGATCGTGATCACGCCATCCGCATTTTGCTCACCAAAACCATTGTTTCTTTTTATCGTAGAGCAGTGATTTCGTACGATCGTCGAACCGAATGTCATCGAGGACCCTTTGCCAATAGAGTTCGTCTTCATATGGGCAATCTGAATCCGTGTAGGCAGCATGCGCTTCTCCCCTTTCTTGTCATCTCTATAAGTATATACCGGGCAGCTTTTCCATAGACTAAAGCAAGGCGGAAGAAAAGGTTGTGGTCCACTTGAAACATTTCATTCAATCACTCTTTAAAAAAACGAAATCCAGTCCACCTCCATCTGTCGTCGAACTGGAAAAAAGACTAACCGCTCTTGAGCAAAAAATGTCTGCACCTGCTGCTTCACCTGTCTCAGAGGATACGCATATTCATATTGAATCATTGCACGTGGATAAAATTGACTATCACTTAGAGTTTGGTGAGCTTTCCATTGACCAGCTTCAAGGCAGACTCAATATTGGGGCAACCTATTATACGCCAAAAGAAACCAGCATCAAAAAGTCAGCCCCAGCACCGAAGCCAAAAGAAACACCAACACCGATAGTCTCGATTCGCTCAAAGCCCTCATCTAAGCACGATCGGGAGCCAGAAATAAACCGCAAGAACAATCGCCACAATACTGATGATATTTAACCAAAAGCCCGCCTTGACCATATCAGATATTTTTAACACGTCCGCACTAAAGACAGCGGCGTTTGGCGGTGTGGAGATCGGCAGCATAAACGCACATGAGGAAGCCAAGGCAGCCGCAGCCATTAAACCGTACGGCTCGATGCCAATTGCAAGGCCGAGCCCTACCGTAATCGGAATCATCATATTGGCAACAGCTGTATTGGACATAATTTCTGTCATTAATAAAATAGCGGCGGTTAAAATAATCAACAACATGAGATACGAAAGCCCATTTAAATGCTGTAAATTTCCCCCGATCCATGCTGTTAGATTGGTCTCTGCAAATCCCGTAGCGAGCGAAAGCCCACCACCAAACAAAAGCAAAAGCCCCCACGGCAGCTGCTTCATATCCTGCCATTCTAGTATTCTCTCTCCATTTGTCGCTGGAATGAGAAACAACAGCATCGCACCAAAAATGGCGATAGATGTATCAGATACGGTGATCCCCCCAAACAAAAAGATTTTAAATATCCACAAAAAAGCCGTCATGAGAAAAATAGCAAAAACCCATTTTTCCTCTTGTTTCATTTTCCCTAAATCTTCTAACCCCTTTCGTATGAACGCTACACTCATTTCACCTGTGTGCTCTACCTTGAACTGTATTTTGGTCAAATACAAAAATAAGAGAATAAGAAGAACCGTCGCCACGGGAAAACCAAACAAAAACCATTCAAAGAACATAATTTCCCGATCTAACAGCTTTTTTGACATCGCTGCAAAAACAGCATTTGGCACAGACCCAACAAGTGTCGCCAAACCACCAATTGACGCTGAATAAGCAACCGATAATAAGATGCTTTTGCTGAATCGTTCAAGAGATACACCAGATAAGATTTCGTTCGCTTTGACCTCTTTAATCACAGCCAGTGCCACTGGCAGCATCATCAGTGCTGTAGCTGCATTGGAAATCCACATAGATAAAAAAGCAGTCGAGATCATGACACCTAATACAATGCGGTCACTTCTTGTGCCAATGATCTTTAAAATATGTAATGCCATTCTTCTATGTAAATTCCATTTTTCAATGGCGATTGCGATCATAAATCCGCCCATGTACATAAAGACAATAGGGTCTCCATAAGCCCTTGATGTTTGCTCCATAGAGAGCCCGCCAAGTGTTGGCAGAAGGATGATTGGCACTAAAGAGGTTGCTGGTATCGGCAATGCTTCTGTTACCCACCACGTCGCAGTCCAAGCCGTAATGCCTAATACCACTCTCGCAGCATAGGTCAATTCATTTTCTGGTATGAGAAAAAGAATCAACAAGAAGAGCATTGGTCCAAGAACAAGTCCAGTTAAATTCACTTTTTTATAAACGATCACAATCCCCCCTAATGAAAACGCTTGTAAAATTTTTTCTAATTTTCCACATTCGATGATTGCTAAAGAAATCCTTTAAATCATAAGAAAAAATGAAGATATCTTTTAGAGAAGCAACCTGTCATTTATTCATATTTCTACATCAAGACTTGGTCTATTTTCATAGGAGAAACTATACAAATCACACGCAATAACTGTAAAATATAAAGGATCTAATCAAAAATTGAGGTGTTTTCATTGTATACAGATCAACGAAAAGCATTTTGGAAACAGAAAAAAGTCATCATACCCATTCTTAGCATGATCGTACTTGCGGCTGCTTTCTTTTTCTTAAAAGATACTCTTTTCTCAAAAGAAAAAGAGGCGTTACAGGCGGCCGAGTCCTTTACGAAACACATGGAGAAGAAAGACTTTGCGAAGTTGTCAGATGAGGTGACGAGTGCGTCTCTGAAAGCCAATGACTTCTCCAAAAAACAACTAACCGAAAAATACGACAATATTTTTAATGGAATTGGTGCTTATGATCTGAACGTATCAAAGGTCAAAGTCGAAAAACAGGACAAAGGAAATGGGTATCAGTTCACCTATGATGTCACGATGAAAACGTCTCTTGGAAAGCTGAACAAACTGTCATACAAGGGGGTTCTCACTGAAGAAGATGACAAGTGGAAAGTGGACTGGAAGCCAAATCTCATCTTCCCGCAAATGGAGAAGGGAGATACCATCAAGGTGAAACCAGATCCTGCTGTACGCGGAAACATTGTGGATCGGAAAGACCGTACTTTAGCAGAAACAACTGGTGGAAACGCACTTGGCATCATCCCAGAAAAGCTCGGGACAGGGAATGAAAAAGAAAGCAATATTAAAAAAATCAGCAAAGCTTTTGATATAGATGAAGAATTGATTCAAAATCAGCTGAAACAAACATGGGTCACAGACAACACGTTTGTCCCGCTGAAATCTATGTTAAAGCAAATGCCGATTCCAAAGGACGTAAACGGCGTCACCTATCAATCGAAGGAAATGCGCTACTATCCATATAACGAAGCCGCTGCTCATCTAACAGGCTATGTCGGAAAAGCAAATGCGGATGATATCAAAAGGAATCCAGCATTAAAGGCTGATCAAATCATTGGCAAAACCGGTCTTGAATTCACATTTGATCAAAATTTACGAGGACAAGATGGTGGCAGCATCCTCATTGTCCATGATGAAACAGGTATTGAAGAAACATTGCAAAAAACAGACCGAAAAGACGGAAAAACAGTGAAGCTGACCATTGATGCTTCTCTACAGAAAAAAGCCTATGAACAGCTGAAAGGTGAAAAAGGAGCTGTCACCATCATGAATCCATCATCTGGTGATCTATTAGCACTTGTCAGCACGCCTTCCTACGATGTCAATCTCATGACAAATGGGATCACACCTAAGCAATATCAGGCATACAGTGAAAACCCAGATCTCCCATTCCAAGCCCGGTATGCGAGCCGGTATGCACCAGGGTCTACATTCAAAACCATTACAGCAGCCATCGGGCTGGAAACAGGTGTCACAAAGCCTAATAAAGTACGCACCATCCATGGACTGAAATGGCAAAAGGATCAATCTTGGGGCAATTATCGAATTACACGAGTTCACGATAAAGAAAACGTGAATATGGTCGATGCCCTTGTGTACTCTGACAATATTTACTTCGGACAGGAAGCACTTGAAATTGGTAAAGACACCTACGAGAAAAAAGTGAAAACATTTGGGTTTGGCGAAGACTTACACATGCCATTTACAATGAAGCCAGCACAAGTGTCGAACGATGGCATTCAATCTGACATCCTACTCGCTGACTCGGCGTATGGTCAAGGGGAACTACTCATGTCACCGATTGAGCAAGTACATGCCTATTCTCCTTTTGCAACAGGAGGCAAGCTTGTCTATCCTCGAGTGATTCAAGATGAAAAAACAGTATCACCAAAACAAATCATCAAAGAAGACTCAGCAAACACAGTGAAAGACGCGCTCACTCAAGTCGTCACCAATCCAAACGGTACAGCTCACTCCTTACAAATCGAAGGAGCTGATATTGCCGCTAAAACTGGAACGGCAGAGCTAAAGAGCAAACAAGGTGCAACAGATGGCACTGAAAATGGATTTTTACTTGCGTTTAATCCTAAAAAAGAAGATTACGTCCTCGTCGGCATGATCGAAGGTGTGAAAAACCGCGGCGGCAGTGGACTTGTCATTCAAAAAATGAAGCCTGTGATCGCTTCTTTTTATCAATAATCCTTTAGAGACACACGCTATCAATCAAGTGCTGTGTCTCTTTTTTTCTAAATCATGACAATTTACTATTGTTTTATAGTTCACCTTATGAATAAAATGAGAGGAATGCAAAAAAAGAAAACAGTTGGATGAAAGGAGGAAGTCTCATTGGCTATTGCTGCTCGTGCAAAGGATAAACCACAAAAAGCTGTCACCGGCTCAACGGTTTATCCCATTTTACTGATCATTGGTATTTGCCATATGCTCAACGACACTTTGCAAGCCGTTATTCCTGCCATGTTCCCTATTTTAGAACGCTCAATGGGGCTGACCTTTACACAATTAGGGCTGATTGCCTTTACATTAAATATGGTCTCCTCCGTGATGCAGCCTGCTATTGGGTGGTACACAGATAAACGGCCGATGCCCTATGCACTTCCTATTGCTTTATTCTCAAGTGCTGTCGGTATATTCGGGCTTGCTTTTGCTCCATCCTTTGCGACCATTCTGCTTTGCGTCGCCTTTATCGGACTCGGCTCTGCGATCTTCCATCCAGAGGGCTCCCGTGTTGCCAACATGGCAGCTGGTCCAAGACGTGGACTTGCCCAGTCCATCTATCAAGTAGGCGGGAATACAGGTCAAGCCTTTGCACCACTTATCGCTGCATTAATGCTCGTCCCGCTCGGTCAACCAGGAGTGGCTTGGTTTACGATTGTTGGAATGATTGCTGTCGGTTTTCTTCTCTATATTTCAAGATGGTACGCTGCGAAGCTTCAAGCCTTTAGAGCGCAAGCCAAGAAAGCAAATCAGAAAGCTCCAAGGTCTGATATTCACCGTAAGTCAGCACTCGCGGCACTTGGCATTATCGTCTTTCTTATTTTTGCCCGCTCTTGGTATGGGAATGCCATTTCGAATTTCTATGCGTTCTATGCCATTGAACAATATGGTGTGACGATTAAAGAATCACAGACTTATATCTTCTTATTTCTTATTGTAGGTGCAGTCGGGACATTTTTAGGCGGACCGCTTGCAGATCGATTTGGTAAGAAAAACGTGATTTTGACTTCTTTATTGGCATCTTTTCCACTTGCACTTCTATTACCATTTGCCGGACCTGTTTTTGCATACGTTCTACTTGGACTCATTGGACTCATATTGATGTCAAGCTTCTCTGTCACAGTGGTATACGCCCAAGAACTATTTCCCGGGAAAATTGGCACAATGTCTGGATTAACTGTTGGGCTTGCGTTTGGAATGGGTGCGATCGGATCGGTTGCCCTCGGCTCATTCATTGATGCCTTCGGTTTAACTCCTACCATGATCGGTGCAGCCTTTTTACCGATTTTAGGCATCTTAGCCGTTTTACTTCCTAGTGATCATACCATCTCCAAATGGAATGAATCATAAAATTGAAAACCGCTCATTAACTGAGCGGTTTTTTCATATCTCATAAAAATGAGTGTCAGGAACATGCTTCTTCGCAATAAACCCTTGCTGAAATTCTGGAAATACCTCTTTCACCTGTTTAATTTTTTGATGAACCAAGTCGGCATATGGAATATACAGATGATCCACCAGCTTTTGTTCTGTCATATAGTAATACCAATTGAGATTAAAGGTATTCTCATCAATGATCGTAAAGGCAGAAAAATGATAGAACAGCAGGGAATTTTCGTCGAGGTAAATATCCCCTTCCACAACTGAAAGCTTGTAGTTTTCAATATTCCAAATCGCCGCATTGGCCCCTTTAGATGTCACCACATGGACACCGTCAAAATCATCGATCCATCTTTCAACATACCGCTGGTCTCCGTACGTCTTTTTTTTTGTATCCATTTCTACTGTACAGTGCGCAATACAGTTTTCTTTCCATTGCGTGACCGCCTGTTTGGCAACGTCTGTGTTACGACAGCCTACAAAACCAGTATTAAAGCGGCCAGACAATTCATAAAAGTGATAAAACCGCTTGGAATTCATATGATCTGTCAAAAATAAATGAGCGAGTGGATTCTCTGCAAAAATGGCTTCTGGATCATGATAAAAATACAAATCGGTATCCAAATGAGCGAGATAATCTGCATCTGATGACTCAAGGATTTTGAGTAGAAAGGCAGGCTTTAGCGTCCAACAATACTCATGGAACGTACGATCATCTTTTGCCTTTCGCAGCGAATCATCTTCAATGTCTTGAAGCTGTTCATATTGGACATGCGGATGAGGGAACTCACTTAACACCTTGTAAGCCAAAGGGTCCGCACATAAAACAGACAGCTTGAATGAATGGGCGGTTTGTTCAAGCGAATGAATCAGCGCCAGCAGCTTAAATACATGGGTATTCGACACGATGGTTGTAAAATGATAGGACGCCATCTACAACACATCCACTTGAAACAAATCCACGCGTAACAGCTCTTGCGTCAGCCCTTGAATTGCTTCGACAAGAACCGTGCAGCCATATTCCTGCCTTGCAAGCTGCGCAGTCTCTGACAGCTTTTTCAACGGAAAGTGCTTTGCTGTCAGCACATCTTTTTGATCACGTTTGATGCCTACATTCCGCTCTGTGACCAAATGAAGTAGCTCTAAAAAATAAGATAACAGACCATCAAATGACGGATGCTCACGCAGCTGCCGAATTTCTTTCACGATGTCATTTGTCACGGTGTGAGAAAACGGGCCAGAGAATGCCAAATGGACATCAATGGAATCAATATTGTTGTACTTCTCGCACATATACAAAATGTTATATTTGATGTCATCAAATGACGTTAAATTACTTGGATGCTCCTGATGCACACTCATGATATCCTCTCTCAGCTCAAATGACAGGCCAAGCTGATGCAGACGGATCCCTAAATCATAATCCTCAAACCCGTACCGAACGATATTTTCATCAAACATCCCCAGTGCCATGACATGCTTGCGTTTGACAGAGGAGTTATTTGTAATAAAAAATCTCCACGGCAACTCATAAGAACCTAAATCATAATGATACGTGTGCAAGATGTCTTTGAGGATATCAATAAACTCAGACTGCAAATCGAAGCTTTTCTCTAGAAATGCACCATTTTCGACTTCCTCCATTGATAAAAGAGGCGTTTTGTTCTTCATTTCCCGCTTATACAGACCTTGCTTTTTCAAACTCATCAAATGATCTTTATCAAATGCTGTGTAAAAATAACGATAGATCCGCTTCCAGCACACACCGCAAATGACGAGATCCTCTTGATCTGCATGTGCCTCTGCATGCTTTTGAATAAACCTCGGCTCTGCCAGCATATCACTGTCATGGAAAATCAGCAGATCTCCCTCTGCCTCACGAATGGCATGATTACGCCCCTTAGCAATCCCTTGATTGACAGGAACACGCACCTTTTTAAATGGGAAGTTCACCTCCATTTTTTCTAGCATTTCCATCGTGCCATCAGTCGACCCATTATCGGCGACAATGACCTCAAATGGAATATCCGTTTCCTGAAGCGTTAAGGAAAAAAGGCTCCCTTCTAAACGCTCTTTCGCATTATAGCTCGGAATAATGACGCTTACCTTTGGCTTTTCATTCATGCGTCATCCTCCTCCAGTTTGGCATAGCCGTTAAACATTGGATTGACTTGCTCCACAGATTCAATCACATGACGAAGTACTTTTCGATAGGCTTCTTGGAAAAATGGCAAGTCACTTCTCCCTTTTTCATGGATTTGCTGCATATGATCCTTACTCACGATGCGAAAGCCGCTGAAATGATAGCAAATGAGCGGGCTCCCATCCTCAAGCAGAATACGTCCATTCTCTTCCCGATAGGAATGCTGCCCATAGTTCCAATGACCAATATTGACGCCCTTTGTTTTAATATCTTCTACTTTTTCAAACAGCATCGGCATATGATCCAAATACCCTTGATCGCCAAATTTGCCTTCTCCCGGCGCATTTTTGCATTCTTTTAGACATTCTTCTTTCCACCAGCTGAGACACTTCCGTCCGGCTTCGTCTCCTTTAAAGTGTAGGAAGCCCGAGTTATAGCGCCCTAAAAGCTTCTGAAGCATTTTCACTTCCTCAGGATCGAAGCTTGGAATGACAATATCTCCTCTCGAGAGTAAAACAGAAGCATCCGGCTGGTTTTGAAAAATGATTTGCGGGCTCTCATAAAAGAACAAATCCGCATCAAGATATGTCACTTCCTCCGCCTTCTCCTGTTCAAATAACCTCTCAATCCACATCGGCTTTAATGTCCAGCAATATTCCGACGCATCCCGTTCCTCTTTTTTCTCTAGCAGCTCCGGCGTTTCAAGCTCTCGTACATGGACAAGATCGACATGTGGGAATTTCATTTGACGAAGCAAATCAAATGCAGCATCATCCATACATAACGTCTTGATGACAGCATCATCTTCTACTTGCTTCAACGATAAGAAAAACGCAATGGCTTGATAAAGTCTTCCACTTGATAGAACCGTACAATATATGCTGTTCATCTATTTACACCTCTATTTTTGAAAGAATTCGCGGTACCATTCAATGGTCTTTTCTAAACCTTCATCAATGGAGTAATCAGGCTTCCAATCGAGCAGCTTTCTCGCTTTTTCTGCCGATAAATATTGATGCTTAATCTCATGCGTTCCTTGGTTCAGAATACGAGGCTTCAGATCACTTCCCATTGCCTTTAAAATCTTATCCACGAGCTCAAGGACCGTCAGCTGAATTTCATTACTAAAGTTAAAGGCTTCTCCAGCCAGCCCTTTTTCCTCCATTTTTTCAGCTAACAGCAAATAGGCCTTGACCGCATCTTCAATGTAAAAGTAATCACGAATAAAAGTGCCGTCACTTCTAATTTCCGGCGCCTCGCCCTCTAAAACTAGCTGGATGGTTTGCGGAATAATTCGATTAAAATTCAAATCTCCGCCTCCGTATAAATTGCCGCACCGCGTAATACAAACCGGAAGACCATACGTGTTGAAATACGTGTGAGAAATTAAATCTGCGCAGCTTTTTGATACATCATACGGGTGCTTCCCGTTAAGCGGCATGTCTTCATCATATGGAAGCTGCTCCTGATCACCGTATGCTTTGTCACTTGAAGCCACAATGACTCGTTTGATCAGCGGCTGTCTTCTGCACGCCTCCAGCACATTCCATGTGCCTAAAATGTTGGCTTCAAATGTAGAAACAGGATGTCTGTTTGCGACCCCAACAATGGCTTGGGCTGCCAAATGGAAGACGGTATCAATTTCGTATTCTCCTAACGCACGTTCAATCGTTTGCATGTCCTCAAGTGCGCCTTGCACCACGTTCATCTTTTCAAATTGACTGCCTTGATATAAATTCGATCTTGGCACTTGATCACGTACAAGCCCTGTCACGCTTGCGCCTTGATCAATCAATTCCTTGACGAGATAGCTTCCTAAAAGCCCTGTACATCCAGTCACAAATACGTTCTTGCCCTTCCAAAATCCGCTCATGCCGTCACCAAACCTTCCATGGTTGTTTTCCTTCTGTCCACATGCCGTTGATTTCTTTCAAGTTTTTATACGTATCAATTGCTGTCCAAAATCCGTGGTGCTCATAAACCGCAAGCTCTCCATCATTCGCCAGATTTTGAAGAGGCTCCGCTTCGAACACACATTGGTCATCGTCTGTCAAATAATCAAAAACCTTTGGAGACAACACAAAAAATCCTCCATTGATCATCCCGATACTATCCGTCTTCTCAGAGAAGGATTGTGCCATCCCGTTATACACCTTCAACGTCCCATACTGTGACATCTTTTCAATTCCCGTGACAGTGGCTGCTGCCCCAAGCTCCTGATGACGTTTGAGCAAATGAAACATATTGATATTGGCAAGCCCATCACCATACGTCATCATAAATGTCTCATCACCAATGTAGTCCTGCGCCTGCTTTAAACGTCCGCCAGTCATCGTATTCTCGCCCGTATCTAAAAAGGTGATTTTCCAGTTTTCTGCTTTCCCTAAAAGCTTCATTTCTCCTGTGGACATATCCAGCTGCATGCTGTGGTGGTGCCAGTCATAGTTGAGAAAATACTCTTTGATCTTCTCACCTTTATATCCAAGCAATAAGATAAACTCGTCTACACCGTAATACTGATAGATTTTCATAATATGCCATAGAATAGGCCGATCTCCGATCATAGCAAGTGGTTTAGGAAGCGCTTGTGTGACCTCACTCATTCTCGTTCCCTTTCCTCCGCAGAGAATGACTGCTTTCATCTTCTCCCCTCATCTCTCTATGAAGATTTTGATTGAAAACCCTATCTTTATGCGGAAAATCAGTACATGTATCCTCATACTTTGTCCGAATTCAGGTTTTGAATCTACTCTATTCATATGTCGAAATGAGAGAGGGTGCCACCTAGCATTTAACTATTTTTACAAATAAAAAAGAGCGAGATTTGTATTCTCGCTCTTTCAAAGTTTAAATTGTATATTTTCAGGGTAGATGGTATGATAAACATGTGCATACACAGCACAAACAGCCTCTTTCTATAAAGAGACTACGAGATTGAATGAATTCAAGTGGCAGCTTGATTCATTCTCAATATGAATCACGGAGGTGAATTCCCATGGCACAAAATGTACTTTGTGAAGTGAACTCTTGCCGTTTTTGGGCTGAAAACAGCTGTACAGCTTCTACAATTAAAATTGGTAAAAGCACAATCGCTGACGTGACTCGCAATGCAGAAACTGATTGCGAAACATTTGAAACAAAATAATACTTTTTTTCTGAGATGAAGGAACTGGCAGGTTCCTTCTTTTCTTTTATCATTCTATCAAGAATGATAATTATTATCAAGTGTTTTTCAATAAACATTTCTCGGGAAATAATGACACGATCATTCTCCATTCGTTGACGATTTTCACTCCTTTTTCTATACTCAACATATCCGAAGAAGAAAAAGTGGTGACCAATCAATGGATTTTACGATACGTTTTCTATCATTCTTTGTCGTTGAAGTCGAAGGCAAAGATGAACAAGCAAATAAACGATTTAAACATTATCAAACATTAGACCAAGAGGAATTTGAACAAAGTGAGCTGAAGGATTTTCTAGACGGTGAACTGAAAAAAATCGTCAAACGAAAAGTGGACAGACACCCTAAATCCGAACAAGTGCCGACCAAAATTGGCCGTTTCATTGTAGAACCGGGTCATGAGCTTGATTCAAATCCAAACTACAATTTATTTCATAAGACGAGATTTGCTGATTCAAAAGAAGTGTTTAATGAGTGCAGTGAACAGTTTGTTCGCACATATTTAGATACAAGTGCTGTCAGAGGCGGCGTTTTTTTAGTTGCGTCTGCGGTTCCTAAAAAGTATTTCAATGACTCCTTTGTCTTTATCATGAAATGCGATTTTGAACAGAAAGTCGCTTCTATCGCCGATACATCTACCTTGATTCGAAAAGTCGAAATGGCCATTACAACAAAAAACATGAAATCGATTCAATATCCGTTTATGCCAGAAGAGGGCATGACAGAGGAAGCTGAAGTGAAAATTCACCAATCCTCACATGCTCGTTATTTTGAGGACTTTTTGAAGTTCGTCGAATACGGAGAATCAATGCCTGAAATCATGAAATCACAGGTCATGAATATGGTGCAGGAACAAGTATTTGAAACATTACAGGATGAAAGTGAAGAATTAAAACAATTTGAAGAGGACCTTGAAATATGGGAAGCGAGTGAAAAGCGGGAGATCAGGGAACGACTCGATACAGAACAGGTCACGTTAGCGGCTTCACACATCGTTGAACAAACCCCTGATATCACGATGAAAATGCGTCTAGGTGAAACAGAAATCAAAAGTCTTCTAGCCGACTTTGGCCACTCGATCCATATTGCAAAGGTCAACAATCGTTATGTTGTGCTAGTTGAAGCAGACCAAATCGTATTCGAAAAAGGAAGCACGCCTGTTGAATTTCATAAACCAAATGGCTTAAAAGAAGTCGTCAGCCAGCTGACGCAAAAAGCATACGATTCAGACATAGATTAAGAGAATATGACTGCCTCTTGCGTTCAGCTGCATGAGGCAGTTTTTTACTTATATCAGCTGCTGCATATGCTGAAATCAAGAGGTTTACCTAACATCGTAATGCGGAAAATTTTCACACTGCACCAGAAGAGACATGCGACCGATTGCCTCTCGCCCACATGCTTAAAAGCAGTAAGCTGATGATAATCATCAGCCAAAAGACGCTGCTTGATCCAAAAAAATGAATTATCGTATATCCGCACAAAGGTCCTAAAGCAGCACCAATATCTTGAACGAAGGAATAGCTTGCAAGGAAGCGATTCTTATCTGTTTGAGTAGAGGCTTTTTGAAAAGCAAGCGTATCTGTCATCGTCGTTAAGGTCGTTGACAGCAGCTGGATCAGCAGCAACATAACAAGAAACCAGCCACTTACCTTCAGCATGACTGCAAGAATATTGAGACCTCCAAACGAAAGAAACATCCAGCATAGCATTCGTTCTTTCAACACCACCCTGTCAAACCACCTGCCTGTTCTCGGTGCGACAAATGGTTCCCACCCCCATCTGATCGCTTGAATCCCTCCACTTAAAGCAGATGCGCCTATGACGTAACCGAAAAGAGCAAATTCACCATGACCGATCTTTGCTTCAATCACATGACTCAGCGTTGAAGCAAATAAACCTTGTATCACAAGTGCTATAAACATTCCAGTCATCAGTACTTTTGCTACATCTCGTGCAAACCACTTCTGTTTAATACCTTGATACACTTCGTTGCCTTGCCCCTTTTCAATCTCATCCAAAGACACATAAAAAATACACCCTAGCAATGAGAGTAAACCAAAGACGAGCGTCATCGATTGGAAGCCGATGAAGCTTGCGAATAACCCGCCAAATAACATTCCAAATAAACTGCCAAGACGGTAAAGCCCGTTATAAAGACCAGTCAAATGGCCTTGTGAGCCTTCATCCATTTCAGCAATTAACCGCATTCCACTCATACGTAATAAAGTCCATGCCAATCCCCATAAGCAGCGGCAAATGAGCAGCAGCCAAAAGCCGCTAACACCATATAGCATCGTTGTCACTGAGGCCATCAAGATAGCAATCAATACGCCAGTCTTCATTGGCACATATCGGTATAGCCACCAAACAACAGGCGTTAGAGGGATGCGAATGAATCGATTGATCGACAGCAGTAATCCGACTTCCCAAATGGATGATAAACCGATCTCTCTCCAATAGATCGGAAGAACAATATAAAGCATTGAATCTCCAATGAGTGCAAACGCTGTGATGAGCGATATTGAGACGACTTGCTTTTGACGATGGTCCATTTTTCTCTGCCCCCTTCGCTATCTTTACGATAAGGGATACCTTATAATAAATCTAATGAATGTTTTTGATTTAATCATCAAAATAATTGATAGGTGGTGCAACATTGAATTTACATGCCCTCCGGATTTTTGCAAAGGTTGCAGAAACAAAAAGCGTCACACAAACGGCAGATGTGTTAGCTTTGACACAGCCAGCTGTGACAGCTCAACTCAGAAGCATTGAAAGAGAGATCGGTTTTCGCCTTTTTAAACGAAACGGCCGGGGAATTACACTCACGGAAATGGGGAAAATTCTGTATCCTTATGCCCGGCAAGTATTTGAAGCTGAAAAGGAAGTAGAATATCAGATCACGCTATTACAAAACGGAAAAAAAGGGCGACTCCGAATCGCTTCTACCTACGTACCGCTCAATTTTTTGCTGCCTGATTGGCTTGCTGCTTTTAAAACATCATCACCACAGACCGAAATTGAATTAAAAAGCGGAAACTCCGCTCAAGTCATAGAGAGTCTTCTGCAATATCAATCAGATGTGGCCATCGCTGTGATTGAAGATCTGCACCACGAGGAGATTCTCACCTCCCATTTGACTGATTTAAGCTATGATTTTATTGTCCCGGCGGACCATCCATTGAACGGAAAAACCGTCCCGCTTGAGCGCCTGAGCCATGAACCTTTTTTAATGCGCGAAGAAGGCAGTTCCACAAGAGAAAAGCTCTTTTCTCTCTTTACCTCTAAAGGAATTAAAAAACCGACCGTTGATTTACAATTCAGCGGTGTCCATGAAGCGATTCAAATGATCAAAGCAGGCTATGGCATCACTCTTGTTCCTCGTGATGCTGTTCACAGAAGTCTCGATCGGAAAGAAATTGGGCGCGTGTACATTGAAGGAATTGAAATCGTCAGACCTGTCGTTGTCTGCAAACGAGCAAATGATCTTGAAGAAAATAAGACGGTGAATGCCTTCCTGCAAATGAAGGACATTGGTCCGTTTACAACGCCTCCTTCAAATTAAAAAAGTGCCTGCTGAAGTAACAGGCACTTTCTCTATTCAGATGGCTGAACTATGTCAAACGGTAAAGCCTTGGCCGCTTCAACTAATCGTTTTGGAGTCATCAATATTTCATTTCCCCATTCTCCCGCTCCAACTCCTAATACCTCTTCTTCTAATAGCGAAGCTTCAATAATCGTGCGAAAGCCTTCAGGCTGCCAGCAAAATGGCGGAATCGAACCAATTCGATAGCCCGTCACTTCAAGAACCGTGTCCGGTGAAGCCATTTTGATATTGCGGGAGCCGGCCGCTTTCTTTAGTTTTCCTGATTTGATATGCTGGTCAGCGCCAACCATCACAAGCAGCTGCTCCCCTTCCCCTGTTTCAAAGATCAATGTTTTAATCATTTGTCTTTCCCGAAAACCAAGGGCTTCCGCTACATTTGCTGCACCTTTTTCTGTTTCGGCAGAAAATGTTTTGATGTCATATGGGATGCCGAGCTTGTCCAAAAAGTCATGTGCCGGTAATTTTCTCACTAGATTGAACCCCTTTCCTTATGGTGTCTTTCATTAAAGCTTATCACAATCATCTCATCCTTAAGATGTATTTTTCAATGGAAAGCCTCTAGGCACTTCATCCCCATGCTATACTGAACTTGTTTTTGAAAAGGAGTCGGTTTGATATGGGAAATAAGTTTTGGTTTTATACAGGCAGTAAAAGCCTCCTCATGCTAAGTGATATTCTTTTTGTGATGACCATCACGTTTGTCATCTATCAAGATACACAATCTGTTGCGTATGCCGCTGTATTTCCGCTCATTAGAACGCTATGCCAGCTTTTGGCTGGGCTCATTTCCCCTGTTTTGACAGATCGCTTTCAAGCCTATCGTCTATTGAAATGGGTCCCTCTTTTACGTCTTGGAATGTTCATCGTGTTTACAGCACAATTTCATTTCTTTCAGCAGCATATGGTGTGGCTGTTTGGAGCGCTCATTTTGATTTCCATTACAGGCGGATTCATCAGTCCTTTATTACAGGCGATCATGCCGATGCTTGTGCCAGCAAATCAGCTTGTGAAGGCGAATAGTACAGCCTCCATTTTTCATCAAATGGTTCAAATCGCCGGCTATTCGTTTACTGGAATGCTCGTCTTGTTTATTGGTCCATTTTATTTACTGGGAATTACTTGTCTCATGATTGTGTTGTCATATCTATTTTTCATGCCCGTTTTTCCTCTTCTTAAGCAAGAAGATGTAGATCGAAAAGCAAATAAGCTGAACAGTTTCAAAGACGGCTGGACGGTCATTTGGAAAAATAAAACCGTTCGCACCCTGACCTTTATGGATGTTTGTGAAAATATAGCGGGTGCTGTTTGGATCGGAGCCATTACGCTTGCCTTTGTCACGCACGATTTAAAAGAAAGTGAAGATTGGTGGGGATTTATCAATGCTGCTTATTATACTGGTGCCATTATAGGCGGGCTGTTGGCTGCGTGGATGAGTCGTTTCATACAAAGGCAGCTGCTCCTCTTTATGGCAGCAGGGTCATTCATCTATGCGGTCCTGACCATTCTTTTTGCACTGAACAGCCTTCCGTGGCTTGCTCTTGTGCTTTGTATCCTGATGGGACCTGCCTATCAAATTCGAGATGTTTCGCAGCAAACCATTCTTCAAACGGAAACACCAGTCCGTGATTTATCGAAGGTGTATTCCGCTCACTACGTCCTTTCTTCTGTATCTGTCGGTTTATCCATTTTCTTTGTTGGGATGATTGCAGATGCATTCGGAGCAAGGTTTGTGTATTTATTAGGCGGTCTGTTTGTGCTCATCTGTTCAGGCATCGCCATCCTCGCTTTCATGGTGCAGAAAAAAAGAGCGGCTGTTTAATACAGCGGCTCTTTTACTTTTCTTTTAACATCGTAAACATCTCACGAGCCATTGTTTCTAATATATACACGACCGGCGTCTGTGTCGTGATATTGGCTCTGTGCACTCGTTCATCTGTGACGTAATAGGCAATATTTAAGTCAGATATTCGCGAAATTGTGCAGTGCTGATTGTTTGTAATGCTAATGATCGTACTTCCTTCTCTTTTTAATTTCGAAATATGATCAATCGTAATGCGGTTCTCCCCTGAGACAGAAAGCACAATGGTGACACTATTGTCCAAATACTGCATATTCATCGGGAAAAATGGATCATTGATGTAAAATGAAAATTTCTCAAGACTCGAAAAGTACCTTGCCCCATACTGCGCCAAAATACCAGAACTGCCAGTCCCGATAAACAGTACGTTTTTTGCTTCGGCAATGAGCCTCGCTGCCCCTTTGATTTTCTCCTCAAAGTCTCCTTTGAGTGTTCGTTCTATAAATTCATATAGAAAATGCTGAGTGCTTTTCAAAGAAGGTGTTTGTTCTGATTCTAAATACATTTTGAGCCTTACTTTAAACTCTGAAAAGCCTTCACAATTCACTTTTCGGCAAAAGCGAAGGACAGACGAGGTGGAAATATGAGCGGCATCTGCCAAGTCTCGAATTCTCATATACACGACCTTTTCACTGTTTTCCATAATGTATCGATATAAAGCGCTTTCTAGTTCATTAAAGCTCGAAATGATCTCACTTGAAAACATCTGACTTCCCCTTTCACAAACAATATGTCACAACGTGTTTCTTCTATGTAACAAATCCCTAAATGAGACACCCTTGCCTAAAGACGCTGAAGTCATTTACGCACTAGATGCTCTCACGATAAGCTATAGATGTACAAACAAAAGAAAAAGAATTGGCTACATTCTATTATAACATTGCGCGTTACATTATTCGGAGGTGCAGAACATGGCAAAAGGATTAAAGGTTGTCACAATTGGCGGAGGATCAAGCTATACACCAGAGCTTGTGGAAGGATTCATTAAACGGTACGATGAATTTCCGATTAGCGAACTTTGGCTCGTCGATATTGAAGCTGGAAAAGAAAAGCTTGAGATCGTTGGAGACCTTGCAAAACGAATGGTCAAAAAAGCAGGCCTTCCAATCGACGTCCATTTAACACTAGATCGTAAGAAAGCGCTTGCGGGTGCTGATTTCGTTACAACACAATTCCGTGTCGGACTGCTTGAAGCACGCATGAAGGATGAACGCATTCCTTTAAAATATGATGTCATTGGTCAGGAAACAAATGGTCCAGGAGGTCTTTTTAAAGGGCTTCGCACCATTCCTGTCATTCTTGATATTGTCAAAGATATTGAAGAATTATGCCCTGACGCATGGCTTGTGAATTTCACTAACCCTGCCGGTATGGTCACAGAAGCAGTTCTTCGCTATTCAAACCACCGCAAAGTCGTTGGCTTATGTAACGTGCCAATCGGCATTCGCATGGGAATCGCCAAAGGGCTGGATGTAGACGCAAGCAGAGTCGAAGTCAGCTTTGCTGGATTAAACCATATGGTATTTGGACTCAACGTATTCTTAGATGGCAAAAGCATCATGGATCAAGTCATTGAAGACATGGCAGATCCAAATTCCACAATGTCGATGAACAATATTCATGCGATTCCTTGGGATGCAGACTTCTTAAAAGGTCTTGGCGTGATTCCTTGTCCGTATCACCGCTACTACTACAAAACAAGTGATATGCTGGCTGAAGAAAAGAAAGCAGCAGCGAGCGAAGGGACTCGTGCAGAAGTCGTTCGTGCACTAGAAAATGACCTGTTCGAGCTTTACAAAGACCCTGATCTCGATATCAAGCCGCCACAGCTTGAAAAACGAGGCGGTGCCTACTACAGTGATGCGGCTTGTAACTTGATCGCATCGATTTATAACGACAAGCACGACATTCAGCCGGTGAACACGATTAACAATGGCGCGATTAGTGACATTCCAAATGATTCTGCCGTTGAACTCAACTGCGTTATCACAAAAGACGGTCCTAAACCAATCGCTGTTGGTGAAATGCCGGTCGCTGTGAAAGGACTTATTTCTCAAATTAAATCCTTTGAACGTGTAGCCGCTGAAGCAGCCGTTACAGGCGATTACAACACAGCACTTGTGGCGATGACCATCAATCCGCTTGTGCCATCAGATGCCATTGCAAAAAGCATCCTAGATGAAATGCTAGAAGCACACAAAGAGTATTTGCCACAGTTTTTCAATAAAGTAGAAGCATAAAAAGAAACCCGCACTTGTTGAAAGTGCGGGTTCAGATTGTTGACAAAGGGCTAAAATGATCTTTATTTTAGCCCTTTGTCTTCTTTTCAGCGTGATATGAAAACCCTTGCAGTCTAGGAAAGCCGAGTACTGGAGCGGAGCGAATTTTCTATTCGTGAGCACCAGCACGCAGAACTGACACCGAATGCGAGGGTTTGTCTTCACGCTGAAACCGCACTAGTTGAAAGTGCGGTTTTTCTTATTTGCCTGCAAACAGCCGGTCCATCTGAGCGCGATCATAGTCTAATAGCCAGTGCTGTAAGCCTTCATAGACTGGGCGTAGTCGCTCAGGGTCTGCTGCAATAAGATCACAGCCTCGATCATCATATAAGTGAAAAATCATCTGTTTTGAGAGGTTGATGAGATAGATTTCATACCCCAGTTTTCCCTTCATGATCTGATTTGGTGTAAAAAAATCTTCTTGGCATATCGCATGAAGCAAAGGGCGCAACCGAATATCTCTCAGACGGCAGTTGATTGTAAACCGCTCTAACTGAATAACCTCTTCTATTTCTGGGTGTACATAGGTCAAAGGCTCATGACGCAATCGGTAACGCACTTTCCGATTGACATATTTTTGATACACCAGGAGCTTACGTTTCGTTAATTCATGTTCATGTTCTGTATACACATCAGTCACAAGCAGCACATCGTCTTCTGCTTGAAAGGAATGCCTTACAATATGTAAAGCGCGATCTCCTGCTGTTTCTAACACTTCTGTTTCCTTTCCTAATGACCAATCTGCTACTTCAAACCGAAGCCCATACGGCCATTCATAAAAGAGAGGCGGTGCTAGGTACAGATTTGGAAAATAAGTGTTTAAAAATATATTTGTTTGATCGCTCATAGGATGTCCTTCCATTGGTTTTATGTCTTATTTTAATATTGAAGCATAGAGAAAAACAATTGGAAATGAACTGTCATTTCTTATACGATGGAAAGAGATGGAGGTGTGACCAATTGAAAAAATCAAAATGGCTTTTACACGTATTTCTCACAGCATTGATCACGATGTGGATTCAGGCTGGACTTGATCAGGTGAACATCATTCAGATAACCAATATATGGGTCGATGCCAGCAGCTGGATCATCATCTTCTTTGTGATTTACGCTCTTCTCGACTGGACAGCTCACGTCCTAGCAAAACGAAAAACCGTTCATCGTTGAACATCTCTTTCATAGAGATGTTTTTTCTTGAAACGCCTCTTGTACAAGCTCATGAATCACGCCCATTCCTGCCTGACTGCCAGCAGCTGCTGCAAGAACTAGCTGAGCAGGACCACCTAAAGTATCACCACATGCAAATACACCGCTGACGGATGTACGTCCAAGGCTATCTGTTTCAATACCCGCATTCTTCGTCATTTGACAGCCAAGCTTTTCGGCAAATGGGGCTGATTGCTTGGAATCACTTGCTACAAATCCGCCTTCTCTTTTTACTCTCTCCCCATCCGTAAGCTGAAGAGAGTGCATCTGCCCATTGTGATTTTCGATCGACACAATTGGCACATCAATGACTTGAATAGAATGCGCCGAAAGAAGTACCCTTTCCTCTTCAGCTAACACTTAATGCCCATTCGTAAACACGATCAAATCCTTTGTCCAATTGGAGAGAAGCTTAGCCATATGCAAGGCACGTTGATTCTCTGCAATGAGCGCAAGTGCCTTGTCCTTTAATTCCCATCCATCACAGAAAGGACAGCTAAACAACGTCTTTCCATGCACATCATGAATCCCTTTGATCTCTGGTAACATATCCTGAAGTCCCGTTGCCAATATGATTTTTTTTGATTCAACCGTCTCCCCCTCGTGTGTCAGTAACGTAAAGCGGTCCTCTTTCTTTTGTATATCAACAATTCTACTTCGTTTGATTTGGATATTAGGGTAGGTCTGAAGATCTGCCTCTCCCGCTTTTCTGATCTCAAACGGTGTCATTCCATCGTTTGTAATAAAACCATGTGATTCCTGTGTCACTCGATTTCTTGGCTGCTCGTCATCAAACACGATGACCTGTTTTCTGCCCCTTCCCACAACAAGTGCCGCATTTAATCCAGCTGGTCCGCCTCCGATAATGGCACAATCTATGAACATATGAATCTCTCCTTTTTATTAAAGACTTCAAAGACTCTTTATATCTATAATTTAATCAAAAAAATCACATCTTGAGAAATGGATTCTTTTCTGTCTGCTCAATTTGACTCGCAATATCAATTAAACGTTTTTGACTGAGGGTTTCTTGCATTTTTGTTTCAACATCCTGCATGACTTGTTCAATCAAACAACCATCGTGAGGCATTAAAGATTCGTGCTCTAAGGAACAGTGAAATAAATTCGTGTGCCCTTCTACAGCCTGAATGACGTCTAAAAACGAAATGTCTTCCTTTCGTTTGAGAATGGTGTATCCTCCCTTTGCACCAGGCGTTGATTCAATCAATCCCGCCTTCACAAGCTTTGTTAAAATTTTTGATAAATAGGTTGGTGAAAGATCTTGCATCTTAGCAAGAGGCTCAACACCCATCGCTTTGCCCTTTGGCGCAAGAGTTAAAAACACCATCGTATGCAGTGCATAGTTGGTCGCTTTAGAATATTTCATCAGATGATTCCTTTCTATCTATTATAGACCTTTTATATCTGTAATTTATCTTAAAAGATTCTTTGAAAAAAAGCAAGTGTCGTGCATCTCCTTCCTGAATTCATTCCACATTTCGCATTTTCTTCCGATAATAGAAGTGTAGCAATGATGAATAGTAGAAGGAGTGAAGAAAATGTCAGATCAACAGCACAATGCAGCCCATGAAGAAGAAGAGGAATTTAATGTATATGACATGCTTCCACCCGCAGGAACGATCATTGGAGAAGCAACAGAAGAAGAAATGGAAGCTGCGGCAGCACTAGAAGTGAGACATGTCGCGTTCATGCGCCTGCAAGACATGTACATTCAATTTGATGGCTCGTCTTACAAAGACTTATTAAAAGACTTCCAAGAATTCGAACTCGATTCCACAAAATTCTGGAGAGCCATTGCCAGACGCCTGCAAGTCCCATACGAATGGCCAATCCGAGTCGACCACGCAAACGGCCCAATTTATATTGGTGAAACAGAAGATAGCCGTGAGGTTGAGGAGAGCGCTGAGTAAGGAATTGATGCCCCCCTTTTGATGAGGGGGTCTTTTGCTGAAATGATAGATTTCTCAATAAAAAAAGATGTATTACTCCTCTAAATCAAATTCCAACGCAATCGATATATTAATGGCTATGTCGTGCATTTCATCTATTTCTGATTGATTCAAATGCTCCGCAAAACGACGTGCACTCTCGACAACATCAGAATGCTGCTTAATCATCTCATCATTCAGTATAAAGATCGTATTAATTGCCCAGCCAGCAGTCGTTAACATTTCTTCGTCTTGAATAGTGTCCATATATGTTTCGACTTCAGAAAAAAACCACTTAACATCATCAATTTGTTCCACTTGAAAATTCGCGATTTTTGAAAGCTGTTCAGGGTCTTTGGTGATGAAAATGTCTTTCACTTCTTCTTTTGATAATGGTTTATTTTGCTTTTCGTATTCAGCCAGCCACTCTTCATCTGACATCCCATCTTCTAAGCTATCCTCTGCGGTATAATGCCCAGCAATCAGTTCATCAAACGAATCCGCTAGTTTGAAATCTGTCTCGTCCTCTAGATCGAAGTAATGAACAGGTGGGTGCTCCTTCGTTTCTCTATAATCCAATGCGATCCACGTATGACCATCCCCACAAATGAGCACAAGTCCCTCAGGCAATTCCCATTCTTCTATTAAATAATCACTATCCATAATGCCTTCATTTTTGGCAATCCCTCTTAAATGGTTGAACTGTACATGATCCTCTGCCCAACCATTCGGTTGATCTGTCGGAAAAGCGTTATGTAGGGTATAGCCGCCATTTTGTTCAAGGATGAGTTTCTTATATGTATCCGGCAGGATGACGCCTAATTTCTTCTCAGCTTTTGCAATTCCTTTCTCATTGATTTTCTTAAATGTTTCTTCGCTTTCTATGTCTTTATCCCAGAATGGTTTCAATCAAAATACCTCCACATGTCATTTCTATCTCATCTTACCATTTATTAGAACTAGTTTAATAGTGCTATTATAAAAAAAGAGAAGGGTTATCCCTCCTCTTTTTTCATCATGATTGTTCTTTATTTCTCGCTTCAAATTCATCAAGCATCGCACGCACTTCATCTGTTGATGATGTATTCATTAATTGATTTCTTAGGAAACTTGCTCCTCGAAATCCTTTTACATAAATCTTAAAGAAGCGATGTAGTGCTGTGAACGGACGCAGACCTAGTGATGAGTATTGATCGTGGAGATCAAGATGTAATCTTAAAAGACCTAGCAATTCATCGCTCGTATGTTCCTTCGGCTCTTTTTCAAAGGCAAATGGGTTATGGAAAATCCCACGCCCAATCATCACTCCGTCTATTCCATATTGCTCAGCAAGCTTTAAGCCCGTTTTTCGATCAGGAATATCACCATTAATAGTCAAAAGGGTATCAGGTGCTACTTCATCACGAAGCTTTTTAATCTCTGGAATGAGCTCCCAATGCGCATCCACTTGGCTCATTTCTTTTCTTGTGCGAAGGTGAATCGATAAATTCACAATGTCTTGCTCCAATATGTGTCTGAGCCACCCGCGCCATTCATCGACCTCGGTAAAACCAAGTCTTGTTTTCACACTGACAGGTAATCCCCCAGCTTTTGCCGCTTGAATCAGTTCTGCCGCAACGTCTGGGCGAAGAATCAAGCCACTGCCCTTCCCGTTTTGCGTGACATTTGGGACAGGACAACCCATATTAATATCAAGACCCTGAAATCCTAACTCCGCCATTCCAATACTCATTTGCCTAAAGTTCTCAGGCTTGTCTCCCCAAATATGAGCAACAATCGGCTGCTCATCCTCTGTAAACGTTAAACGCCCCTTCACACTTTGAATGCCATCAGGGTGGCAATAGCTCTCACTGTTCGTAAACTCTGTAAAAAACACATCTGGTCTCGCCGCCTCACTTACAACATGACGAAACACAACATCTGTCACTTCTTCCATTGGTGCTAATATAAAAAATGGCCGTGGTAAATCACGCCAGAAATTTCTACTCATCTTTCATCCAATTCCTCTCATGACATAGCGCCTTTTAGGGCATGTCCTTCTATAAAGTCTTTCAGCAATTTTTATCATTATATACTTTAATATGAACCGGGCAAAATTGCAAAAAGGGACATTTAGTAACTAAATGAGGGGAAAATATTAATATTTGACCCGCGATTTCCATTTTAAAGGAGGAAATGAATGAAGCTTCTCCTCTTTTTATCAAAATATCTCACTTCCTTAAATAACTATTCAAATTTGCTATAAAACAAGCAGCATTTCAATATTCTCTGTATAATACTAATAAAACTATAATTAAATTTACTAAACAATACATCCATATAAGAGAGGACTTGTTTGATTAGCTTTAATTTTGAAGCAAAATTAACATGCATATTCAATGATTTGTCAACAGAAACTTCATCTATTATCTCTCGTATAAGCCCTCTTTTTTCTTCAACAAGTCGTAAATCAAAGTTTTCCCAGTTATATTTTCATCAATTCTTCCTATATCAATAAAATATTAATAGTACTTCCTTCACTTTTTATTTTGAATATCATTCCATATTTTTTATTTCTCCTCTTCCCTCAAGCAGTAATTGCGCTAACGATCCAATTAAATCTCCCTTGTGCCTTATATTATTTTCTTCTGCCATAATACCTCTATTATACTAGTTATTAAAACTTCCAAATCTATTATTAACCAAAAATCAATATTGTTGTCACATTTTCCTTTCCTATTCTTTTTTATTTAAAGTTATTAATGCGACTTATCATTTTACCTTCCCTTTTGATAAAAAAATAAAAGGTCTATCCATTAGACAAACCTTTTAAATAATTGTTCACTTTAATTTGTGTTACTTTTACATTAAATAAAAAACGCACAGCTTAATATTAATTATTAAGCTCCTTCAAATTCTTCTGTATTTCTATTAATACTATCGATTACTTCAATAATTCTACGAACATCATCAATGTTATCTCTAAACAATTCCGTCACACTACCCAGACTACGAAATGGATCTTCCTGCAATACTTTCTTCTCTAAAGTACCATTTTTCACTACATAATCAATAATAAGTTTAACAAATTTTATTTGATTAGCATTCAACTTTTCTTCATTAAGAATTTCTGAAAAAGCTTGATTAGCCGCCTGTTGATCTAAACCTACAATTTGCCTTACTAACTTTGTTATAGGAGTATCACCAAACTCTTTTTTATAATCATCTTCTGTACCTAATTCAATCCATAAGATTTCTTCTAGGGTCTGTACATCTTGTTTTGTTAATGGTTTGTTTTGACGAAGCTTATAAATAGCCGTTTGATCTTGATGATCCTTTAGGTATCGGTTCACTTTTTTACGATAATTCTTCAAATCGTTAGAACCATAGAAAGCCTCTTCTTCTTTATTGATAATCGTGAATATATCACTAAAATTTGTATAATAATCTTTTTGGCCTTCTTTTTCTAAAAACTTCACAAGTTCACGAATAGCTTCACGTACTTCTTCTAATTCAAAAATACTCGCTTCTTCCCAGAATTCTTCAGATTGTACTTTTGTTAATATGTCTCGTTTAGCATTGATCTGTGGTATAGTACTAAGTTTTGTTAACTCTTCAGCCGTTTGAACCACACTTTTTATGTATCTACCTGCATTTTTAGCCGTTAATTTAGCTAATTCAATTGAGTACATCACGTTATCAAAACGCTTGGCTAATTCATCGTCTACAATGGAGAGAATTAAAGGAGAAATGTGTTCTTGGATTTCGCGCACATTCGTAATGGAAAGAGCTTTCCAGTTGGAACGATTTTTGTACTTATGCACAAATTGCAAATGTATTCTCACTTGAAAATTTTCATCATTTAAACGGCTAATTTCTTGATAAACATCTTCGATTAATTCTTTTCTGTGATTAATATATACTTCCTCTTGAAAATCTAACCCTTGAAGTTCTTTAATAATATCTACTTTCATATTAAAAATTCGTTCAGTTAACCCAACTGAAACTTTCCCCTCAATACCTTTTTGATTCTCCCTAAAAAACTCAAAATTCCGAAGATAGTCAAAGATTAGAAAGTACTCCTTGTCTTGCCCTACCCCAAAAAGATTTGGACAAAGACGCGTGCCACGACCAATCATTTGCCAAAACTTTGATTTTGAACGAACTTTTTTGAAGAATACCAAATTGACGACTTCTGGTATATCAACTCCTGTATCTAACATATCTACAGATACTGCAATTTGAGGCAGCTTATCTTTAGTTGAAAAGTCTTCAATGATACTTTCAACATAATCTATCTGGTAATCGACCTGTGCAGCAAATTTCCCATTATAGTGGGGATAGATATGGTTAAAGCGTTCTACTATATGCTTGGCGTGCTTTGAATTATTAGCAAAGATAATAGTCTTGCCTAATTTATCTCCACCTTCTACTTTAATACCTTTTTCCATTAAATCGTTGAGTACTTGATCAATCGTACTATGATTAAACAGCCACTGGTTTACGGCAGAATTGTTAATCTCTTGACCTTGCTCTTCGTCAAAAGTGTCTTCGTACTGTTCTCTCTCTTCATCCGATAACTCATCATAGCGAACTCCATCATCTAGAATTTTTGAAGTGGATTCGATTGTACGATGTTCAACGAGATAACCGTCTTTAACAGCTTGTTCTAATTCGTATGCATAAGTCGGTGTCCCAGTTTCCAACCCAAAGATATCATACGTATTTTTATCGATTTCATCCTTTGGTGTAGCTGTTAACCCTAGCGTAATACCATCAAAATATTCAAAAATTGCTCGGTACTTTTTGTATATACTTCGGTGACTTTCATCAACAATAATTAAGTCAAAATGACCAACAGTAAATAATTTATTTCCGTCTTTTCGTTTTGTATCGTCAATGGCATTCAACATTGTTGGATAAGTGGAAAATACCATTCTGCTTAATTCAGGGTTGTCTTTGTTATCTAGTAAATTACATAATGTCATACTAGGAAGAAGATTATTGAAGTTTTTCTTGGCTTGCGATACAAGTGTTTTTCGATCAGCTAAAAAAAGAATATTTTTCACCCAATTATGTCGGACTAAAACATCAACAAGAGATATGGCTGTTCTCGTTTTACCACTACCCGTTGCCATAACTAAAAGTGATTTTCTCTGTTTTGCTTGAATTGTTTCACATACGGAAAGAATAGCTTCTTTTTGGTAATAGCGGTTGGAAATCTCGTCTTTAATCTCAATATTAGTTAAGGGCCGCTGGATTGTACGTCTATCAATCAATAATTGCAGGTCAACTTTCGTATAAATCCCAGATACTTTTCGTTCTGGATAATTAGTATCATCCCAAAGACGAATATCGAATCCATTGGTATAAAAGATTATAGGTCTCTGCCCGTGCATTTTTTCAATACAATCAGCATACAACTTTGCCTGTTGCTTTCCTTTATTTGCATCATAAGAAGTTTTTTTGGCTTCAACCACTGCTATTGGTTTACCATTATCGCCCAATAGTACATAATCTACAAAACCATTGCCTTGATTATTTGGCATCCCAGTTACCTTATACTCCTCAAGAATGTCTCTACTAAACTCCCATCCTGCTAATTTAAGCTCTAAATCAATATAGATCTTTCTAGTATTAAATTCAGATAGATCATTTACTTGAAAATCATATTGGCTTTTATTTTCGATTCTCTTTTCCGTCAGATTTTTACGAAGTTGAGCATTTTCTCTTATTATATCTTCAAGCTTTCGATCTTTTGAGCTCAGCTTTTCATAAAGCTCCTTGTATTCTTCTGGTCGTTTTCTAGGTTCTTCTCCAGAAAATAAAGTTTCTTCTTTAAATTCAGAATCTGAATAATCCTCTGAATAGCAATAGTCTAACCAATCAATAAATTGATGCAGGTTATGCAATGCTAAAACTGCTTCATCTCTTGTAATGGCTGAGTTTGTATGTACTGCTACATTTCCCAATTTAATGATGTATTTCATTAATGGAAAAAGATCCTCATCAATAATTGACATAAACGTGCGCTCGTGAATTAAGCTTGATAAGTTATCTTGGTATGGTACTGTTAATTCACTATCGGATGCATATAACCATTTCACAGAAAGCTCCAAAGCTCGCCGCGTTAGAATTGCACAAGTAGCAGGACTTACTTGGAGACTATTTTCTGCCTCCAAGCAAGCATTTACAAAAGTATTGAATTGATTTTTACCCTTTAAAAATTCGAAATTACTTAGCAAATGAATTCCTCCCAAAAAACATTGGAATCAATACTTAACAAATTCTCCTTTAAAAGCATTATGTAAAAGAGATTGAATATTATTTTCCAATAAAATCAAACTTTTCTCTATCATATCTATTTGTTTTTCAATTTTATTTTCTATATAGGAAAACTCTTCTTGTATTTCCTTTGGTGGCAAAGGAATTTTTAAATTTTTTATATCTTCATTTGAGATATTTGCTTGTCGAACGCCTCTACTTAGCCTGGTTAATTCCCTTTTGAATTTTGGTTGTTTAAAACAATATCGTAGATAAATACCTGTTAAATCGTTGTGAGGCTCTAATTTCGCTACACGTTGATTTAATAAATATTGATTATAATCATCAGGAACCAAACAAACATTTCCATAATCCTCTTTCCCAACAGTGCCAGTTAACGTTATTAATAAGTCTCCTGGACTAATTAAATACTTTTTATACTGTTCCGTAATATGGGGTACAAATGCTAACGTTTTTCTATCAAAAAATCCTTTGTTAACCGTTCCAATTTTAATAACTGGAATACCATTATCTGTGAACTCCTTGCTCTTAAAAGCATACCCGCCAACAACTTTTACATAATTTCCTAATCTTTCTTCAGACCAATTATTCGGGTTTATAAATGGATCACCAAACATTTCTAAAAATATACTTTGTTTAAGTATATTTAATGCAACACGTTGATCATTACGTTTATCTATAAGAAATTGAGCTTTATCAAATATCTTTACCATTTTATCTTGAATTTCCATTGATGGAAGAGGAATTGTGATATTTTCCAGCACCTGTCTCGAAATATGAGGGATTGTAGCACCTGTACAGTTATCACGTAAAAATTTTGATTTTGATTGTAAAAACTTTGCTACATAAGCTACATTAAAATCTTGACTCTTACTTTTTAATACAGCAAGTGTGCTTCCTATAGCACCTTCAAGATTATATCCAACAGTTCCAGCATTCGCTCCATCCCAAGCAATGACTACGTCATCCTTTGTTGTATATACATACTTTTTGTCTCTAATACAATACTTTATGTTATTATCATTGCGTAGATCATCAATTTGAATAAATCTAACCGTATCGAAATTTTCAAAAGCTACTTGCTCAATTTTTTTTCCTTTTTTTATTTGAAACAGTTCTTTAACAGTTGATTCTTTCATTTCACATACTTCCTTTGATTAGACCTTTTAGTTCTTTAAACGCAATGTTTATTTCTTCCTCTATATCTAATAAATTTCCAATTATAATTTCTGGCTTTTCGTATTCCACTTCTTCATATTCAACCTCTTTATATCGGTTAATTGATAAATCATAGCTTGTTTCACGTATCTCCTCCACTGATACGAAGAAAGATTGTTCTGTACGCTTTCTATCTTTTTCATCTGCCAGATTATTAAACCTAGTTAAAATATCTGGAATATCGTTGACTTCAATAGGGTCACGTTTGTCATCTAGCGAATATCCATCAGCTTTCATATCGTAAAACCAAACTTTATTCGTTCCTCCAGCGCCTGTTTTTGTGAAAATCATTATAGCAGTAGAAACTCCTGCATAGGGCTTAAATACTCCTGAAGGCATTGAAATAATCGCTTCTAATTTATGATTATCAACAATCTCCTTACGAATAGATTTATGAGCATTAGAGCTTCCAAATAGCACTCCGTCCGGAACAATTGATGCACAACGGCCACCTTTTTTAAGCATTCTTAAAAATAATGCTAGGAATAAAAGTTCTGTTTTCTTTGTTTTTGTTACTTTCAATAAATCATCTGATACTGATTCGTAGTCTAATGATCCTTTAAATGGAGGATTAGCTAGTACTAAAGTATACTGCTCTTTATCTTTATTTTGCTCTGACAAACTATCACGGTACGCTATATTAGGACTATCTACACCGTGAAGCATCATATTCATTGCACCAATTCGGAGCATCGTTCCATCCATTTCAAAACCGTGAAACATATTCTGATTAAAATGTTCTCTTAAACTTTGAATAAGGAACATATCATTATGGTTTTCTTTTAAATATTCTCCTGCCCCTACAAGAAATCCAGCTGAACCTGCTGAAGGGTCAACAATTATTTCTTCTGGTGTCGGTTTCATTAAGCGAACAATCATATCTATAATATGTCTTGGCGTTCTAAATTGACCATTCGTTCCTGCCGTTGAAAGTTTAGATAATAAATACTCATATAAATCACCTAGGGTATCCTTCTTTCCACCAGAATTACTTACCTGAATTAACCCATTGATACCAGCTACCACTCTTGCCAGTAGAGATGGTGTCGGAATCACGAAAATAGCATCCTTCATAAATTTAGAGTAGATTGATTCCTTGCCACCTAAATCTTTAATAAATGGAAAAACTTCTTGAGTTACAACTTCAAACATTTCGTCAGGTCCCATATTAGAGAAGATAGACCACCGCAATTGAGGTTTATCTTTAGGAAAAATCCCCTCAAATTCTAGGCCTAGTAGCTCAGCATCCGCTTCCTTCTTTTTCTCGTTATCATCTAAACCTTTTATATAAAGCAGATAGGTAAATTGCTCAATCACAGTAAGCGGATTTGTAATACCGCCTGTCCAAAATGTTTCCCAAACTTTATCTATTTTGTTTTTTAATTCTCCAGTAATCATAGATACACCTCAAAAATAAAAGTCATATAAACACATATGTAACTTATATTATACAGCATTATGCCCTAGAAATGACTGAATCGCCTCTAAAGAATCATTCACACCTCCTAAAGATCTATTTATAACAGTATTTAAGAATAATAATTGGTTATAAAATTTTTTTGGAAAAAGTTTTGTTTTTTTCTACAGACCCTTGTTTTTTTAAAAAAAGTTAAAGAATATAATACCCATGAAAAATTTAATAGCGGAATTTTTGTGATCTCCAAATTTTATATTCTAAAGAATGTGGAAGAGATATGTTGTATAAAGTTAATCAAAAAGGATATAGGTGTGATGGAAATCTCAAGTATAACGATTTTTATTGTTTAAACAAAAAAGCTGTTAAAGAGCTTGAATTTAAGAAGTAAGCTCTTGCTTACTTCAAAAAACTATTTCATACCTTTCAAGATGATTCTATGATGAAAAACCTAATGAAAAAGCTCAAGCAAAAACAATAAGAATTTAAAAGAAAATGGCTAATGTGGCTAATCAAATTCAATATTTACGCTTAAAGAAGCTTGAATACCTTAATCTATAAACTGAACAAGGCATAACTAAACAAGAATTAATTGAATATAGAGAGTCAACAGACCAAAAGCTTAAAGAACTAGATATAATCAAAACCCAAATTCATAAAAGTCTCGAAGATTGTACGAATGAAAATTATGCCATACAGTTAGGTGATAAATTTTACAATATCTTTCCACTTAAAGACCTTATTTCTAAGTTACCACATTGCATGGTGAAAAAATAACCGTTAGCATAGAAGGCAATATTGATATTCACAAAACCTTTATAAATCCTTTTCAGGACAAATAAAAGACAACTTTCCCCGAATAGGGTTAGTTGCCTTCTTTTAAAATAAGTTGCGCCACACACTCCACATGACTCGTATGCGGAAACATATCCACAGGCTGCACTTCTTCCGTCACATATCCACCATCTTCAAGAATACGCAAATCACGAGCAAGCGTCCCTGGGTTACAGGACACGTAAACAACACGGTTTGGTTTCATCTTTAAAATCGTGTCAAGCAGTGCTTCATCACAGCCTTTTCTTGGCGGATCGACAACTAGCGTATCTGCTTTGATGCCTTCTTTGTACCAGTTTGGGATGACGGTTTCTGCTTCGCCGACTGCGAATTCGACGTTGTTGATCCCGTTTAAGGCAGCGTTGCGTTTTGCATCTTCAATTGCTTCTGGCACAATTTCTACGCCATATACTCTGCCTGCTTTTTGTGCGAGGAACAAGGAAATCGTACCGATTCCGCAGTAAGCGTCGATAACAGTTTCTTCGCCTTGCAGTTCTGCATATTCAAGGGCTTTATCGTAAAGAACCTTTGTTTGAGCTGGATTTACTTGATAAAAGGAGCGTGCTGAAATAGCAAATTTGATGTCGCCAATCGTGTCATAAATGTATTCTTCTCCCCATAAAACGGTCGTTTCATCACCGAAAATGACATTTGTTTTCTTCGAATTCACGTTTTGCACAATTGACCGAACGTGTGGGAAGCGTGCTATCATCTGCTCAATCACCTGCTGCTTTTGCGGAAAGTCAGCCGTTCTAGTAACAAAAACAACCATCATTTCACCTGTTGCAATGCCGTAGCGAACCATGACATGGCGCAACCAGCCTTTATGCCGCTCTTCGTTATATGCTTTGATGCCAAACGCATTGCATATGTCTTTTACGGCCTGTACCACTTCATCGTTTTCTGACTGCTGAATCAAACATGTTTCCATATCAATGATTTCATGGGTACGCTGCTGATAAAATCCTGCAACAAGCCCGCCTTCCCGTTCGCCAACTGGAACTTGTGCTTTATTTCGGTAATTCCACGGGTCTTCCATGCCGAGTACAGGATGAACTTTTACACGGCTCATATCAAGCTTGCCGATCCGCTCTAATACGTCCTTTACTTGTTTCTGTTTAAATAGCAGCTGGCCTTCATAGCTCATATGTTGAATTTGACAGCCGCCGCACTGCTTGTAAATGGGACATGGCGCATCTTGCCTGTGCTGACTTTCCTTTGTCAGCTCCATAAGTCGTCCAAAAGCAAATCCTTTTTTGACACGTGTGACTTTTATTTTTCCTTGTTCGTCCGGGAGAGCATTAGGTACAAAAACAGGGAAGCCCTCAATCTTAGCGACACCAGCACCTTCGTGCGTTAAATCTTCGAAGGTTACATTGTAATATTCATTCTTTTGAACAGGTGGTTTCATGTTCACCAATTTCATCACCTCATTTGCAAAGAAAAACTTGGTCGCCATAAGGAACCAAGTTCAATCTCTACCCTATTTTTCAGCTGTTGCTTTTGGCACAATAAATTCAATATGGCGATACAGGTTTTCAAATTCACCTGGCAACATGCCGCCGTATTCACCATCTAAATTGAGTTGCATTTTATCTTTTACATCTACTTTGACGCGATTCGCTTTTGTGTAGATGACATTGTTATCATGTATATGCTCGCCTCGAAGTGCAAGACTAACCACTCGAATAGCTTCTGCTAGATTGACCTTCTTCAAAATAATCAGGTCAAACATACCGTCATCTAGAATGGAATCTGGTGCTAGCTTTTCAAAGCCGCCTACTGAGTTTGTGAGTGAAACGAGAAACAGCATGATTTCTCCATGAAACAATTTGCCGTCATATTCAATTTCAACTTCTGTTGGGCGGATGGAAGGAAGCATCTCCATGCCTTTCAAATAATAAGCAAGCTGTCCAAGCATTGTCTTCAGCTTACTAGGCACCTCATAGGTTAGTTCTGTTAAGCGGCCGCCACCAGCAATATTAATAAAATAATGGCCATTGACTTTACCGATATCAAGCGGCTTTGCTACACCATCAATAATGGCATCTGTTGCTTTTAAAATATCTTCTCTTGGAATTCCAAGTGCTCTTGCGAAGTCATTTGTCGTTCCAACTGGAATGATTCCTAATTTTGGTCTTTTATCAAGCGGTGCTAGTCCATTGACGACTTCATTGATCGTGCCGTCTCCACCTGCTGCTACAATTAAATCAAAATCTCTCTGTGCGGCTTTTTCTGCTGCTTGTGTCGCATCTCCTGCACATGTCGTCGCATGACAAGATGTTTCATAACCAGCTTGTTCAAATTTTTGCAAAACCTGCGGTAAATTCTTCTTGAAGAGTTCCCGCCCAGATGTCGGATTGTATATAATTCGAGCACGTTTCATTCATCATCATCCTATATTCATTATGCAATCTATTTTCACCACTAACAACCTTTAATTATACTATGAGTTTTGAAAATGGCAACAGAACAACCACCTCATATTTGAAATCTCATGGCACATCTCCCTCAACAGATAAGCATTCTGATAAGATAAAAGAAAACGCTGCAAAGGATGGTATGCTATGAAAAAGCCTGTCTATTTCAATCATGACGGCGGTGTTGATGACCTCGTCTCCTTATTTCTTCTCCTGCAAATGGAGCACCTGAAAGTCATCGGGATGTCTGTGATTCCTGCTGATTGTTATTTAGAGCCCGCAATGAGTGCGTCTCAGAAAATCATTGACCGATTTAGCCCATATGAGATTGAAGTCGCTGCTTCCAATTCTAGAGGTGTCAATCCATTTCCAAAAGAATGGCGCATGCATGCTTTTTATGTAGATGCACTGCCGATTTTAAATGAAAAAGGCACTGTTGATACAAAAGTGTCCAAGCTTCCAGCACACCTTCATCTAATTGAAACGGTTAAAAAGGCAAAAGAACCTGTCACTCTGCTCTTTACTGGTCCGCTCACAGACCTTGCACGCGCTTTAGAAGAAGATCCTTCAATCTCTAATAAAATTGAGAAATTGGTGTGGATGGGCGGTACGTTCCTTGAAAAAGGCAATGTCGAAGAACCCGAGCATGATGGGACAGCAGAATGGAATGCCTTTTGGGACCCTTATGCTGTCAGCACTGTTTTTCAGGAACGCTTTCCTATTGAAATGGTCGCACTTGAGAGCACAAATCAAGTTCCGCTTACACTTGATGTACGGCAGCGATGGGCTTCCCTTCGTTCTCATATCGGGATTGATTTTATTGGACAGTGTTACGCCTTTTGCCCGCCGCTCATTCATCACGAAACCAACTCGACTTACTACCTATGGGACGTGCTGACAACGATCACTCTTGCTTCCTCATCATTTACTCGTTCAAAGGAAATGAATGCGATCGTTTACACCGAAACGCCAAAGCAAGGACGTACCGAAGAGCATACAGATGGAAAATCAATTCAAGTGATTGACCATGTCGATCGTGACGCATTTTTCCAAGCATTTGAAGAGCTTATGAAAAGAGCTGTTTGTCAGATTTCAACATAAAAAAGCCCCGCCATCAAAGCGGGGGCCCATCTCAATCTTCTTCTACGTATTTCTTTTTGCGTTTAAATTTGCTTAACACTTCGTATACGATTGGTACGATAACCAGTGTTAGCAATGTTGAACTTGCGAGACCACCAATGACTGTGACGCCAAGTCCTTTTGAAACAATTTGGCTTCCGCCTTCAAATCCTAATGCTAATGGAAGAAGTGCCCCAATTGTCGCAAGTGCCGTCATTAAGATTGGACGTACTCTTATTGTACCAGCTTCCAGTAATGCCTCTCTTGTTGAGAGTCCTTCTTTCTCTTTATTAATGACTCGGTCAATTAAGACAACGGCATTTGTTACGACGATTCCTATCAGCATCAGCAAGCCAATCATTGCGTTTAAGCTGATCGTTTCTTTCGCTACGAACAATCCGACCAAGGCACCAATGACTGTGAACGGTAGTGAGAACAGAATCGCAAATGGTGCAAGCCCTCCACCGAATGTGATAACTAATACCAGATACACAATGGCAATGGCAGCTAACATCGCAATCCCTAATTGTGTGAAGGATTCCTGAATATCTGCGCTCACACCGCCTGAATCAATAGTTACACCAGATTTCAAGTCAAGCTTGTCGACCTTTTTCTGTACGTCTTGTGTGACACTCGCTACGTTGTCCGTTGTCATATCTCCGGATACTTCAGCGTAGATTTTACCGTCACGTTTCGTGATTGTATTTGCCGTTGTTCCTTCTTTGACCTTCACTACATCTCCGATTCGGATTTCTTGCCCTGTAGGTGTCGTGATTTTTTTGTCTTCTAAATCTTTCTTACTCTTGTATTCGTCTTTATCTGTTTGAAGCTTCACATCAATTTCTGTGCCGTCCTCTGTCACCTTCGTTAAAGTGATTTCATTGCTTTGAGGCGCAATCTCTTGTGCGATTTGTGAAGCTGTAAGACCTAGTTTAGCAAGCTTCTCTTGGTCTGCGTTAAATGTGTATTCAGCGTATTTATCAGCCAAGCTTGTGCTCACGTTTTTCAAATTCTTCTCGTCTTTTAAAATCTTTTCTACATCGTTTACTGTGCCTTCAATGTCACTTGCTGTATCGCCATACACATAGTAAGTGACAGAATTACTCGCACCGGAAGATGAGAAGTCTTGTAACTTCCAGTCACCTTGAGATGCATTTTTTTGAAGGTCTTTACTAATTTTTTCTTTTTCTTTTTCAAAGTTTGGTGTGTCACCTTCATATTTGACAAAGAAGAGAGCACCATTTGAAGTTCCACCAGCATTTTCCATCAGAGCATTTGACGTACCTAATGAATATTGAACTGTATCGACATGCTCACGTTTCATTAAGTATTCTTCTGCTTTCTTCGCTTCATCTTTAGCCTGTTCTCTTGTTTGTCCAGGCTCAGGTGTGTAAGTGATTATTGCTGTTTTTTCACTTTCCTGTGGCAAGAAGCTAACGCCAACAAGTGGTGCTAAGAATAAGCTTCCGACAAGCATAAGAACGGCAATTCCAGACGTAATCCATTTATGATTTAGTGTCCAGTTCAACACACGTCTGTAGCCAAGTGCTAGCTTGCTTGGTTTGTGTTCTTTGAGCTCTTTTCTATTGCCATACAAGTTTTTCTTAAACAAGCTGTGTGCCATCATTGGAACGACCGTAACGGCAATAAGAAGTGATGCAAGTAAAGCAAACACAATTGTTAATGCAAATGGGATAAATAATTCACCGATCATGCCACCAACAAGTGCTAATGGCAAGAACACGGCAATTGTGACTATCGTTGAAGACATAATTGGCAAGAACATTTCTTTCGTTGCTTCTCGTACAAGGGCTTTTCCTCGTAACGGTTCATCTTTGAGTGCCATTCGTCTGTATATGTTTTCTATGACGACAATGGAGTCATCCACGACACGACCAATTGCAACGGTCATCGCGCCAAGGGTCATAATGTTCAGCGTAATATCGAGCTGATTTAAAATTAAGATAGCAATTAACAGTGATAACGGGATCGAGATGACCGAGATCAATGTTGATCTGATGTCACGAAGGAACAAGAGAATAATCATAATGGCAAAGATGGCACCAATGATTGCTTTATTCAGCATTGTGCTGACAGATTCTTTGATTGGCTCTGCCTGATCATAAGTTGAACTTATGTTCATTCCATCGTTGTCTTTTTTAAATTTGTCTAGTTCTTTTGTGACTTCTTCTGCAACACTAACTGTATTTGCATCAGAGCCCTTCATAATTTGAAGTCCGATACTATTTTTACCGTTAGTTCTTGAGATTGATTCTGCTTCTTTTACTACTTTGATATTGGCTATTTCAGATAACTTCACTGTTGGGAGCTCTACAGACTGACTGCCCGCTGCTGCTTGTTGCTCAGCACTTCCAACTGCACCTGTATTTCCTATTCCGCCAGAGGCATTACCGGCCCCTCCTGTCACAGGAATACGCATATTTTTCAAGTCTTTCACGCTTAAAATGTTACCGTCCACGACAACCGATTTTTGCTTGTTGTCAAATGTGTATAAACCAAGTGGCAGGTTTACATCGGAACCTTTGATGATGTTTTGAACGGTTTCTTCATCTAAACCGTATTCTTCGAGTTTCTTTTGTTTAAATGAGAATTGCACTTCTTTGATTTGTTGACCAGATGCATCTACAGATGAGACACCACCCAGACCTTTGAGTGCAGGGATCAAATCATTTTCAACTTTTTCAGTTAATTCCTGTAAGGATTCTTTATCGCCAGACACACTGAGTGCTAAAATTGGAATGGCGTTAATGGTGAAACGTGCGATTTTTGGTTGTTCCGCATTTTCTGGGAATTTGATATTGCTAATCGCATCTTCAATTTCTTTTTTCGCCTCATCCATGTCTTTGCTATAGTCATATTCAATTTGAATGGATGACGCATTTTCATATGAATTGGAAGTGACGACATTCACTCCATTTAGGTTTTGGATCGTTTTTTCAATTGGATCGGTCACCTTATCTGATACTTCGTCCGGCGTTGCGCCAGGATACGTTGTAGAAACCGTAATGACTGGAGTGTTGATATTCGGGATTGATTCTTGTTTCATATTCAATCCAGCATATAGACCAGCAACTGTTACGATAATTGTCATGAGCCATACAGCGAACTTATTCTTTAATACAAAATTGATGATCGAATTCATTATGTCCTCCATTTTCTGTTATGTATTGACTGACTGGTCATTCTATATCATAATAATCGGTGATATACAATGTAGTCAACCATTTTACTTATTTGGCAAAACATTCTAAAGTTGAAGGGGTCTCATTTCATGAACGAAAAAAAAGAAAAAATCATTAAAGCAAGCATCCAGTTGTTTGCGAAAAAGGGTTTTTCTTCTACGACCATTCAGGAAATAGCAGATGAGTGCGGAATTTCTAAGGGTGCGTTTTATTTGCACTTCAAATCAAAAGAACAGCTTTTCAACCGAGCGTTCGAATATTATATCGACACTTCTATGCAAAGTATTGAAAAAATTCGAAAAGAGAATCAGCATCTTGCGCCTAGAGAGATCTTTCAGAAACAAATCGCTGAACAGTTTCAGCATTTTGCAGAGAACAAGGATTTTATCATTTTGATCCTCAGCGAGAACATTATTCCAGAAAATCAGCAAATTAAAAAGCATTCTAAAACTGTGAAAAAACAAATGCACGATGAAATACAAATTTCCCTATTGGCTACTTATGGACAACAGATTGAACCTTATATAACTGACCTGTCAGTCATGACCCAAGGAATCATTCAATCATATGTGCAGTTACTACTTTTACAAGATCATATCCAATTATCATTTGACGAGCTCTCTTCCTTTATACTCGATCGGTTTGATGATTTGGTTCAAGGACTGCTTCGTTCTAAGACGAAGCCGATTCTGAATCAAGCCATTTGGGAAGATGAAGCGCCGAATGCCGTTTCCCTTCGAGAGGAGCTTCGATTGTTAAAGCTTGAGCATCTGCTTTCTGATGATACGCTCGTATCTATCGAAGTAATTGAAGAAGAACTAGCGAAAGATGAGCCTCGTAAGCCGGTCATTCAAGGGATGCTGACAAATTTAGACATGTGTGAAGACCCTGCCGTCCTAAGAGTAGTGGAACAATTGAAGCTGTTTCTGCAATAACATTACGTGCCGTTTTTCGATTTAGTTCACCTTGATCCCCTTCGAATATGTTCTTTCGCTTATGCTTCATTATAAGAAAAGAATCTCCGAATTGATATACGGCGGTGGTCTGAATCTATGATAAGACCCTGTCATTCCCATACAAAAAAACCGCCTCTTCCATAAGGCGATCAGCGTGAAGACAAACCCTCGCATTCGGTGTCAGTTCTGCGTGCTGGTGCTCACGAATATCAAATTCGCTCCGCTCCAGTACTCGGCCTTCCTAGACTTCAAGGGTTTTCATATCACGCTGAAAAAAAAAGACAAAGAGCTAAAATAAAGATCATTTTAGCCCTTTGTCATCAATCTGACCGCCTCTTCATGAGGCGGTTTTTGCTATTTAGCGTTTGTTGATTTCTTCGAGAAGTATCTTGTTGACCATCGGTGGGTTTGCTTGTCCCTTCGATGCTTTCATGATTTGTCCGACTAAGAAACCAATGGCGCGGTCTTTTCCATTTTTAAAGTCTTCAATGGATTGCGGGTTGTTATCAAGTGCTTCTGTGACAAGTTTGAGCAGTGCACCTTCGTCAGAAATTTGGATAAGTCCTTTTTCTTTGACGATTGTTTCTGCATCTCCCCCATTTTCGATTAGTTCTTTGAATACCTTTTTGGCAATCTTAGAGGAAATCGTTCCTTTTTCAATGAGTTTGATCATGCCAGCAAGCCCTTGAGGCGTTAGTTTTGTATCGTCCAGCTCTTTTTGAGCAGAGTTTAAGTAGGCAGATACTTCACCCATCAGCCAGTTCGATGCTTGCTTCGCTTCTGCACCTTCTGAAATGGTCGCTTCAAAGAAATCAGACATTTCTTTTGTCAGCGTCAGAACCATCGCATCGTATGCAGGCAGTCCAAGCTCATCGATGTAGCGTTTACGGCGCTCGTCTGGAAGCTCTGGGATCGATGCTCTGACGCGCTCTTTCCATTCATCATCAATGTACAGCTCCACCAAATCCGGTTCTGGGAAGTAGCGGTAATCATCAGAGCCTTCTTTGACACGCATCAGAATTGTCTTTTTAGATGCTTCGTCATAACGGCGTGTTTCTTGCTCGATCAGACCGCCAGAAAGCAATACTTGCTCTTGACGTTTCTCTTCGAATTCAAGCCCTTTTTGAACGAAAGCGAACGAGTTCAAGTTCTTAAGTTCTGTTTTCGTTCCAAACTCTTCACGTCCAATTGGGCGGAGAGAAATATTGGCATCACAGCGAAGTGAGCCTTCTTCCATTTTACAGTCGGATACGCCTGTATATTGAATAATGGATTTAAGCTTTTCTAAGTAAGCGTACGCTTCTTCTGGTGTCCGAATGTCTGGCTCAGATACGATTTCAACAAGCGGTGTGCCTTGGCGGTTGAAATCCACGAGTGAATAACCGTCGCCTGTGTGCGTCAGTTTTCCTGCATCCTCTTCCAAGTGAAGACGCGTAATACCGATTCGTTTTGTTTTGCCGTCTACTTCAATTTCAATCCAGCCGTTTTCGCCGATCGGTTTATCAAATTGTGATATTTGATAAGCCTTTGGGTTATCAGGATAGAAGTAGTTTTTACGGTCAAATTTTGTGTCTGTTGCGATCTCACAGTTCAGCGCCATTGCCGCTTTCATCGCAAAGTTCACCGCTTCTTTGTTCAGTACAGGCAATACGCCAGGATAACCAAGGTCGATGACACTTGTTTGCGTATTGGCAGCTGCACCAAAAGGTGTCGGCGAGCTTGAGAAAATTTTTGATTGTGTTTTTAGCTCTACGTGGACTTCAAGTCCAATTACCGTTTCAAAGTTCATTCTGATTCACCCCTTACAGTTCAGGTTTTGCTTTATGATGATCTGTTGCTTGCTCGAAAGCGTGAGCGACGCGATAAACTGTTCCTTCATCAAAGTGTTTGCCGATGACTTGCAGTCCTAACGGAAGACCGTTTGCAAATCCACAAGGCACACTGATTCCCGGAACGCCTGCAAGGTTAACAGGGATCGTTAAAATGTCGTTTGCGTACATTGTAAGTGGATCGCTTGTTTTTTCACCGATGTTGAATGCAGGAGTAGGTGTTGTTGGTCCTACAATGACATCATACTTTTCGAACACATCTTCAAAGTCTTTTTTGATCAATGTACGGACTTTTTGTGCTTTTTTATAATACGCATCATAATATCCTGAGCTTAGAGCGAATGTGCCAAGCATGATGCGGCGTTTTACTTCGTCCCCGAAGCCTTCAGAACGTGTATTTTTGTATAAATCAATGAGATTGTCTGCGTTATCTGTACGGTAGCCATAGCGGATGCCGTCAAAACGTGCAAGGTTCGCAGATGCTTCTGAAGAAGACAGTAAGTAGTAAGTCGCAAGCGCATATTTAGAATGCGGAAGAGACACTTCTTCCCATGTCGCACCAAGTCCTTCTAATACTTTTAACGCTTTGAGAACAGACTCTTTTGCTTCCTCGCCAACGCCTTCGCCAAGATATTCTTTCGGCACTGCAATTTTAAGACCTTTGATGTCGCCAGTTAATGAAGAAAGAAAATCTGGGACATCGACATTTGCACTTGTTGCGTCCATTTGATCGACGCCAGAAATCGCTTGAAGAACATAAGCATTGTCCTCTACATTACGCGTAATCGGTCCAATTTGATCTAATGATGAAGCAAATGCAATTAAACCGTATCTGGATACACGGCCATATGTCGGCTTAAGACCTACAACCCCGCAGAATGATGCTGGCTGGCGAATAGAACCGCCTGTATCTGATCCAAGAGAAAATGGTACCTCACCTGCTGCAACAGATGCAGCTGATCCACCGCTTGATCCACCCGGAACTGTATTCAAATTCCATGGGTTTTTCGTTGCTTTGTAGCCTGAGTTCTCTGTAGAAGATCCCATTGCAAATTCGTCCATGTTTAGTTTACCGATTGTGACAGCTTCCGCCTCTCTTAGACGGTTCACAACGGTTGCATCATATATTGGATCAAAGTTTTGCAAGATTTTACTTGATGCTGTTGTACGTAAATCCTTCGTCACGATGTTATCTTTCACACCGATCGGCATACCGAACAATAGACCAAGCTCGTCCTTTTCACCAACTGCCTCGTCCAATTCCTTTGCATACGCACGTGCTTTCTCTTCGTCCAGTGCAAGGAATGCTTGTACTTTCCCGTCTACTTCATTGATTCGTTTATAAGACTCGTCCACTAAATCAGAAACAGACAGTTCCTTTTTATGTAAAAGCTCTTTTAATTCAGAAATTTTGTGATCAAACAGTGACATGTCTCGGGCCTCCTTTAGTCCAAAATTGATGGCACACGAATATAGCCGTCTTTATGATCAGGCGCGTTTTTGATGACTGCCTCAATTGAAAGACCTTTATTCGGAACATCTTCTCTCATGACGTTTTTCATTTTTAATACGTGTGTTGTTGGTTCAACGTTTTCCGTATCTACCTCGTTTAACTGCTCTGCAAATGAAATGATGCTATCAAGCTGTTCTGTAAACATCTCAGCTTCTTCTTCTGTAATGGCAAGCCGTGCTAAATGCGCAACGTGCTTTACTTCTTCTATTGAAATTCTAGACATGCAGGTTCACCTCCAAAAATGATACGTGTTCGTGGTCATGATCATAAGTCATATACACTTTATCATATCAAATTTTACTGTTCTAAAGCAACTTTACGCAGGGGCTGTAAGAGGCATTTTCTCTCGAAGCATCATTGTGATTCAACTGATGAAGAAAATAAGCATGCAGACACCCTTTTATTTTCAGAAAATTTTTACTTTTATTTACTTTTGTAAGCGTATACAAACTGATTCGTATCACCGATCTGTCCATTTTTTCTTAAAAATGAAGAGGTTTAAGAAGGTTGATCACTTGGGAATACTCTGTTAGGTTAAGTAACCATAGCAGTGAGAAGGGCATTCAATCAAAAAACTAGCCCTGACACTTCTGGATATTTTGATTGAGGTGATGTCAAATTTATACGAAAAAGGTGAGAACACAAAATGAGTATTGAAGTTACAATTTCCTTATCTATTTATTTTATCGGGATGCTTGCCATCGGTTGGTATGCATTTAGGAAAACACATGATTTAAATGATTATATGCTTGGTGGACGCGGACTTGGCCCATTCGTTACAGCTCTTTCAGCAGGTGCTGCGGATATGAGCGGCTGGATGCTGATGGGTGTACCAGGTGAAATGTATAAAACAGGTTTATCGACGACCTGGCTTGCGATTGGATTAATCGTTGGTGCTTACTTGAACTATTTAATTCTTGCACCTCGTTTACGTTCTTATACAGAAATTGCTGATGATGCCATTACGATTCCTGATTTCTTTGATAAACGATTCAAAGGATCATCTGCTTTATTAAAAGCTGTTTCAGCCGTCATCATTTTAATCTTCTTTACGCTGTATACATCGTCTGGGATGGTATCAGGCGGACGTTTATTTGAGTCAGCATTTGGTGCACACTACATGTTTGGGCTGATTTTGACGTCAAGTATTGTTATTTTGTATACATTGTTTGGTGGATTCCTGGCAGTGAGCTTAACGGACTTTGTCCAAGGAGCTATCATGTTTTTAGCATTAGTGCTCGTGCCGATCGTTGCCTTTACACAATTAGGCGGACCTGTTGCTACATTCCAAGATATTCAACAGATTGATCCTAAATTGCTTGATATTTTTAGAGGAACGAGCGTCATTGGCATTATATCCTTCCTCGCTTGGGGACTAGGTTACTTTGGACAGCCTCATATTATCGTGCGCTTTATGGCCATTACGTCCGTAAAAGATTTAAAGCCAGCACGCCGAATCGGAATGAGTTGGATGATTATTTCAGTGATCGGTTCACTGTCTGTCGGTTTAGTTGGTGTGGCATATGTTCATGAAACTGGAATGAACCTTGCTGACCCAGAAACGATTTTTATCGTCTTTTCTAAAGTCTTGTTCCATCCATATATTACTGGATTTTTACTCTCTGCCATTTTAGCTGCGATTATGAGTTCGATTTCTTCTCAGCTGCTTGTCACAGCAAGTGCGATGACAGAGGATTTATACAGAACGTTCTTTAGAAAAAAAGCATCTGATCAAGAGCTTGTGATGATTGGCCGTATGTCTGTACTAGTTGTCGCTGTGATTGCACTTTGTCTTTCACTCAACCCAAGTGATACGATTCTTGACCTTGTCGGTTATGCGTGGGCAGGATTCGGTTCTTCATTCGGTCCAGTGATCTTACTATGCCTATACTGGAAACGGATGAATCATCACGGGGCACTTGTTGGGATGATCGTTGGTGCCATTGTGGTTCTGACATGGATCACGACAGGCCTCAACCATGCAACAGGTATCTATGAAATGATCCCAGGCTTTACGTTAAGTGGATTAGCTGCGATCATTGTGAGCTTATTGACAAGCACGCCGTCAAAAGCATCAAAACAGCTGTTTAACAAAATGGAAAATCATCTTAAAGAAGAAACAAAATAGCAGGAAATAAAGAGTCATCTGCCTTATGCGGATGACTCTCTTTTTCAGTGAAATAAAAAGCTTTTCTTTCTTTCAAATCTGAATAAAATAAAAGTTGTGCAGCCATATGGGCTGTGAGAAGATCATATACATGATGTGAAACGTACATGAAGTGAAAGGAGTGATACGCATGTTTTGGACGATTGAATGGGATACTGTCTTAAAATTAGCCGTGGCCACCTTAATCGGGCTGATCATCGGTCTAGAACGCGAGCTAAAGAAAAAGCCGCTCGGCTTAAAAACGTGTATTGTCATTGCTGTCAGCTCCTGCGTATTAACCATCATCAGCATTGATGCAGCCTACAATTTCCCTCGAGTCTCTAAGCTTCAAATGGACCCACTCAGGTTACCGGCGCAAATTATATCTGGTGTTGGTTTTATTGGAGCAGGTGTGATTCTTCGAAAAAGCAATGATGTCATCTCAGGTCTCACGACTTCCGCAATGATCTGGGGAGCAGCAGGACTTGGGGTTGCAACAGGTGCAGGTTTTTATAAAGAAGCCTTCCTCAGTCTTTTCTTTATTTTGATCAGTGTCGAATTTTTACCATGGCTCTTTCAGCGGATCGGACCGATTCGTCTGCAGGAAAAAGAAATCCGCATCAGAATGTCACTTTCTGATCGAAACCGGATGACAGACATTTTAAAAGAAATGAAAGCACTCAATATTCGCATTCATTCTGTTCGAATTGATGATTTAAAAGAAAAGGACTATCCGATCATGGAAGTACGCGTTCGTGTGCATAAAGATCGGTATACAACCGATGTGTACTTTGATATTAAAGATCTAGAAGGCGTTGTTGGCGTGAAGTGTGATACGGTGTAAATGGTGATGAGACAAAAGTCTCGTCACCTTTTTTTATGGGATAAGGGGTTGATCCATCGCTAACATTCAAATAAAATACAAATTATGAAATAAATGATAAAAGGGGATTTCTCATGGGCTCAATGGATCGTAAAAATCGCATTTTTCTCTTTTCTGGTATTCTGGCCGTACTCACACTAGCTGTCATCTTCACCTCACATTATGTCACTCCCACATCAACGAATGCAGCAGACAAAAAACAAACGAAAGTACCAAAAAATATCATCTTTATCGTTGGCGATGGGATGGGGATGCCCGTGATCAAAGCCTACCGTACGTTCAAGCAGGAAAAACATTCTTCTTCAAAAGAACAAACCGTCTGGGACCCATATTTAGTCGGGATGCAGACGACACACCCAGATGATCCTCGAGATAATATTACTGATTCAGCTGCCGCAGCGACAGCCATGGCAACCGGGAAAAAAACATACAATGATGCTATCGCCGTCAATCATGAAACAGAGCCTCTTAGAAGCATCGTTGAAGCAGCAAAGGAAGCACGAATGAGAACGGCCTTTGTCGTCTCATCTGATATCACCGATGCAACACCGGCTGCTTTTGGCACACATAACGTCTCCCGCAAAAACAAAGATCAAATTGCAGACCACTTCTTTGATGAGAAAATAGGCGGAGAGCACAAAGTCGATATTCTTCTCGGAGGCGGAATGCAATATTTTGACCGCAAAGACCGTGACCTTGTTCAAGAATTTAAAAAGAGCGGGTATTCCATTCTGCGATCGAAAGGTGATTTAACATCTCAATCATCAGCAAAAATGCTCGGTTTATTTCAGGAGGACGAGCTAGATCGAGCCATCGACCGCCCAAAGCATGTGCCTACTTTAAAAGACATGACGCAGGCAGCGCTGACCCAATTAAATCAGGACAATCAGCATGGCTTTTTTATGCTGCTTGAAGGCAGTACCATTGATTCTGCTGGACATGAAAATGATGTTGTCGGTGCAATGAGTGAGATGGAGGATTTTGAGAAAGCGGTCCAAGTGGCTCTTCAATTCGCTAAAAAAGATCAAGAAACCCTCGTCGTCATCACAGCAGATCATGCGACTGGCGGCTTTTCATTTGGCGCAGATGGTATGACAAGTGAGACCGGCTATAAATGGGACCCAGCACCCATCCTAGCTGCAAAAAAAACCCCTGTGTATATGGCAAAGAAAATCGCAGGCGGCCAATCTGTACGTGATGTCCTTCATACCTACATTGATGTCTCACTCACAGCAGAAGAAATCTTACAGGTAGAAAAAGCGGCACAATCAGGGAAGGCCAGTTCGATCCAACTCAGCATTCAACGTATCTTTGATCAGCGTTCTTTCACAGGCTGGACAACCTTTGCCCATACAGGTGAGGATGTCCCTGTCTATGCATACGGGCCAGGTAAAGCAGCATTTCAGGGCTGGATTGATAATACAAAGCAAGGAAAAAACCTGTTTCAAATGATTGAATCGCCATCCACATATCGCCCATAAAAAATAATCCCCGCCTCAACACTAGGCGGGGATGTTCGTTTTAAGATTGACTTAGCTTTGTAAAGTCAAACGTCGTAATAGGTGCTGCTTGCTCAATATCGGAGCGGAAGCCAGCGAGCATAGCCTTCTCTTCTTCTCCAAGGGTGGCCAAATCAAAGGCTTGATGCAGCAAACCATAGATCAGCATGTGACGTAAGCGAAGGAAGTCAGGAATGTAGGCGAGCCACTCATCCCCAAGTTCATTCTCTTCACGATAGCCTTTAAGGAACTGCTTCATAAAGTTCCCTGCAAAAGCAGCTTTGTCTTCGTATGGAATCACTGGGTACCACAAGACATTGTATAGCAAAATGCTGATGTCGTTCATAAACCAGTTGTACCCAATATCATCGAAATCAAAGGTTGTGATTTTCCCTTGATCCCAGTGGAAGTTTCCATGATGCAAATCCGCATGAACCAATCCGTACGTATCCTGATTTTTCGGGAGCTTTGCCAGCTTTTCCATTAACCGATCCGCTTGTTCGAACACAAGCGTTTGATCTGCTGGTACATATTTTCGTAGCTTAAGCTGCTCCTCTTCATCCCACTCCTGTCTTTTATAACGTGGGTCTGACAGCTGATAGCTTTTTGTCAGCTTATGCATGCGGCCTGTATATTGTCCAAGGGCATAAAATAATTCATCGTTCCAGTCTGCCTCTTCGACTTTTCGGCCTGGTGCTTTTTCATAGACTCGAAGCAAAAATGCACCGCCTTGCCCATCGTCTACTTGTTCGATATCATGGCCATTTAATGAAGCAATTGGTTTCGCAACCGAAAGACCGCCCTTCGCTAAGTGATGCAGCCATTCCATTTCACCTAAAATATAATCAGGTGATCTGCGGATGGTATGAGTAATTTTTAAAATGAAAGACTCTCCGTCCTTTTTCATTTCATACACATAGTTTTCTGCATCTGCGATAAAGTGGATGTCACTTCGCTGGACCCCGTATAAATGAGTTGCCTCATCTAAAATTTTCGATTCTTCATATATGGCTTTTACATCTTTATGCATGCTGATTCTCCCTCTTCATATATTTTGCTAATTCGCGAATGGTGTGTTTTTCAGCAAAATTCAAATCATCAACATACCAACCCTTCTTTTCAATCTCTACTTCCATTTTGACAGCAAGTAAAGAATTTCCTCCTAAATCGAAAAAGTCGTTGTCAATTCCTACTTTTTCCACATGAAGAATGTCACACCAAATGTCTAAAAGTAACGCCTCTCTTTCATTGGTTGGCTGTGCGTAAAGTCCACCATCCTGCGTATGTTCCGTCTTTAATAATGAACGTAGACCTTCTTCGTCATGCACCTTTAGAGCTTTCACATAGCCGTTGTGCAATGTTTGATCTGTTTGAACCGTTTCCCATGTATAAGCTTCAGAAGCGGGATGACTTGCTGCCTCCATCGTGTGACCCTCTATTTCTCCAGCCGAGTGCTGACGAGATGACAGCTGATTGACGATTTGAATGTGATCACTTAATGAACCGATTTCTTCCACTTTTATTCGATATGTTTGCTGCCCCTCAATCTCCTGCATCTGATGCTCTTCCATAAAGAACTTGAATAGCTGATTACGTCCAGTAGATGCATACGTAAATTCAATGGTCGAAAGTTGGTGCTGACGGCTGTATTCAGCGAGCCATGTCAGACATTTTTGCTCAATGCCTTTCCCTAGAGCACGGCAGCTCAGCATCCATGCATCAATTTTCAAAGTTTCATTCGCATGATGTGCCAAGATGGCGCCTACAATCCCTTCATGACTGAAGCGATCCGCTGCCTCAATGATCCAGCCTTGAACATGCTCATTCTCCATCTGCTCTCTCAGCTGCTGTTCATCAAAGCGCTGATCATTTAAACGGAATTGGTTAATGCGACTGCTCATCTGAGCCACGCGGGCAAGGTGCTGCTCTCCCCATTCTGTTACGCTCATGTTCAAATTCAAATCTTGTAAAAATTGCTCCATTGATGGCGACTCTGCTTGCTCTTTTTTACGTGCTTTTTCAGCCTTGTAGCTCGTTGTCCGCTCTCTATCCTCATCTGTAACATTATAGCGGTCAAATGCCCAAGCATGCTGGGCAAATAACGGAATGGCTTTTTCATTGGCAGGTAACAGCAGTGTCATCACTTCAGGTAGCTCTTCATTCATACGCAAGCACTGTGCTGGGTCATCATCTAAGAAAATAAACTGAGATAATGAAAGGTTCAGTGAATCTGCCATCTCTTTTAGATGGACCGGTTTACTTTCCCAATTGATCCGCCAGTCGACAATATCCTCTTTTTGCAAAATCATATCCGGATGGTTTTCAAACACACGCCACACATCTTCTTCATTGTTCCTGCTACTTAGAACAAGCAGCATCCCCTCTTGTTTCTTTTGTTTTAAAAAGCGCTGGAGCGTTTGATGTTCTTTCGTGATGTCGATGCCTTCCACGCCGTCTTCTGAAACGACACCTCTCCAAAGTGTATGATCGCAGTCAATGGCCGCTACTTTAAATGGTACAACTTGCCATGCAACAATCTCTCTCGCGACTTTTGTACCAATTGCTCCAAAAAAGGCTTCAGTGAATGGGAGATGCGCGGCTTGCTCTCCTTGTTCGTCAAACATCTCTTCCACCTGATATTGCTGAGCAAGCTGACGGCAGTCGATCAGCTGAACGCCGCTCATCTCAGATAACTGGGCGATCCACTCTTGTTCCACGTCTTGCAGGGTGTCTTTAAGAGTAGCATTCATCGGCAAAATGCCAACAAAATATAGGTTATGTTTCGTTTTTAATTTCAGAACGTTTGCGAGTTCTTCTGCATGTTCTGAGGCCAGCTTTTTCTTTTCTTCAAGTGATAGATGCGCTGGACCCGTGATATCCTCCAAACGAACGAGTAGAAGATTGGCTCCATTTTTCTTCTGTGAGATGAGGCTGCGTTCATTTAATAATTCCTGATAGACCTGCCCATACGGTGCAAATTGAACATCGAGCTGCACATCAAACTGCTTGGTCCAGTAATGAATGTACGGAGCGATTGGATCTGCCGTAAATGTTGAGCTGACTGTCAGCACAAGTGGTGCTTTTTTCTCTGCACGTTCTCTTTTCTCTTTTGCCGCTCGTTCTTCTTCCTCTGAAAGTACGGCGAAATCTTTAAGCAATTGATCAGGTGCTTGAACAGCCTGTTCGACCAAGTGCTGGAAGTGTTTCACGAAAGCATGCATCGTCTCATGTTCAAACAGAGCAAGATTGTATTGAAGAACACACTTTAACTCGCCTGTTACCTCTCTGACAACATCCATTTTCATATCGAGCTTGGAAATTCCCTTAGCAAACTCATGCGTTTCAAAGATCAGTCCATCAGCTTCAATTTTAATATTCGGATCGTACTCATTATGATAAATGAGCATCGTATCAAAAAATGGATTGCGATGCGGTCTTGTTTTTGGATTCAGATGCTCGACCATTTGGTCAAATGGATATTCTTGATGATCATATGCATCAAGCAGGACTTGCTTTGTTTGAGCCAATTGCTCGGTAAAGGAAGCCTCTTGTACCATGTCTAGTTTAATTGGCAGGAAGTTCGTAAACATGCCAATTGTATGTTCAATATCGGCGTGACGTCTGCCAGCAACAAGTGAACCGACAATCAGCTCCTCCTGATCGGCATAGCGTGAGAGCAGCAGGCCATATAGCTGGAACAAGATGACATTGTTTGTCAGCTGATATCGTTCAGCGAGCTGTTCAATTTTTTCGACGATGTGCGGTTCAATGTTAAATTTGATCGCTCTTCCTAAGAAGGATTGTTCCTTCCGTTCAAAATCATATGGCATCGTTAAGGTTGGAACGTTTGAGCCAACTTGCTCCTTCCAATAATCCTGCTGCTTTTGAAACATCTCGCTGCGGAAATACTTGTCCTGCCATTCTGCATAATCCTTATATTGAACAGTAAGTTCAGGTAAGGCTTCCCCGCGATAAAGCTCAGTAAATTCTTTAATAAAGATGTTCATGCTCGCACCATCAGCCACAATATTATGCATATCGACTAATAAGAGATGGTCATCTGCTGCGATTTTCACAAAACGCACACGGATTAACGGTGCAGCCTTCAAGTCAAATGGGCGAATGAATTCATCGATTTGTGCTTCTAATTCCTCTTCCTTAGCCTCTGTCATTTCAACAGCAAACTGGAATTCATCATGGACCCGCTGAACGGGTTCTCCATCTTTTAATTCAAAGGTCGTTCGCAAGGTTTCGTGACGATCAATTAATTGCTTGAAGGTCTGCTCAAAACGATCGACGTCGATTTCACCTTTACATCTCAGTGCCATTGGCATGTTGTACGAGGTCACTTGACCAATACGCTGATGAATAAGGAACGTCCGTCTTTGAGCGGCAGATAATGGATACGTGTCTTTCTGTTCCACCGGTTCAATTTTGAAATATTGATGCTTCTCTGCCTTTTCAATGAATGCTTGGAGCTTTTCAATCGTCGGATTGTTGAACATATCTGTGAGCGTTAGCTCTACACCAAATTCTTTGTGAATTTGAGAAATGAGGCCGGTCGCATTTAATGAATGTCCGCCAAGCTCAAAGAAATGATCGTCCTTTTCCACTTTGTCGATTCCTAAAATGTCTTTCCACATCCGCTGTAATGTTGCTTCAATATCACTCGCTGCAGCGGCTTGGCCTTGATTGTTTTCTTCTATTTCTTGTCCCTTGTTTTCCTTAGGCACCACCATTTGCACACCTGAAGACGAAGAGAGTGCTGATGTATCTACCTTTTCGATCCAGTATCTTTGTCGTTCAAACGGATAGGTTGGCAAAGATACTTTTTGAATTGATTTGTGTTGTCTTAATTTTGTCCAGTCAACCGGCACTCCTTGAAGCCAGATGTCACCCAGTCTACTCAACAGATAGCGATCGTCTGCTGCTTCTTCTTTCGGGTGACGCATCAATGGAATCGGTTGCTGATGGTGTTCCTTAGAGGCTTGGCGAATAAAGGCACTTAACGTATTCCCTGGTCCGACTTCAATGAAAATTGGATCAAGCTCCGTTAATAATGTCTCTGCCCCGTCACGGAAACGGACCACTTGTCGCAAGTGATCAGCCCAGTATGCTGGGTCTTGTACTGTCTCATTTTCAATCCACGTACCCGTGACGTTAGAAATATACGGGATAGATGGTGCATTCAGTCGATACTCTGCTAATTTTTCTTTGAATGATGGCAGGATGGCATCCATCATTTTGGAATGGAAGGCATGGGAGGTGTGAAGCTTTCTACATCCATGTCCAGCAGCCTCTAGCTTCTCAGCGAGTGCATCAATGGCTGCTGTCTCACCTGACACCACACATAACTCAGGACCATTTACTGCTGCGAGTGAAAGATCGTCTGTCAAATATGGCAGCACCTTCTGTTCACTCAACGGAACACTCAGCATAGAGCCTTTCGGAAGCTGGCTAATGAGTTGTCCACGATAAGACACGAGATCTATCGCATCTTCTACAGATAGTAAACCAGACACAGCAGCAGCTGTGTATTCTCCGATACTGTGACCGATCATCGCCTGCGGCTTTATCCCAAAATGAATCAACAATTTAGCCAAAGCATATTCAATACTAAACAGGAGCGGCTGCGTATATTCTGTTTGGTTGATCAGCTGACGGTCATCACTTGCTTCTGTTGAAAATAAAATGGTGAATGGGTCAACTGAAACATGCTGTTTGAATTGATCCAAGCATTGATCCAACGCTTCCTTAAAGACTGGATACTTATCATAAAGCTGACGCCCCATATCCACATACTGAGATCCTTGGCCCGGGAAAAGAAAGACGACAGGCCGACTCGATGTTTGAGAACTGGCCGTCTTGACCACCTCTTTTGACCTTTGATTCAGCGCCTGTAACATGTCAGCTATGTCACTTCCAAGAATCACACGCTTATGCGGGAAATGATGGCGTCCTGTTTGGAGCGTATAGGCGATATCCGCTAAACGGACATGCTGCTGATGTTGAAGTAAATAGTCGGCAAGGCGGTCCGTCATTTTCTCAAGGGCTGCTGGTGTTTTTGCAGATAATAAAAGAAGTTCACTGTCATCTGTGTTATCTGGTGCTACACGTGTATTCGGTGCTTCTTCTAAAATGACATGGGCGTTTGTTCCACCAATCCCAAATGAGCTTACACCTGCCCGGCGAGGAGTTGCCTGCTCACCCCATGGCGTCAAGTCTGTGTTCACAACGAAAGGCGAATCGGCAAATTCAATTTTTTCATTCGGCGTCTCGAAATGAATCGTCGGCGGAATCACTTGATGCTTTAAGCTTAAGACCGTTTTAATAAAACCGGCGACACCTGAAGCATCATTCAAATGACCAACATTTGATTTCACAGAACCAATGCGACAAAAGCCTTTTTTATCCGTATCAAACGCTTGCTTGAGTGCTTCAATTTCGATCGGGTCTCCGAGCGTTGTTCCAGTTCCATGTGCTTCAATGTAAGAAATGCTTTCAGGTTCGACCTCAGCCATTCGAAGTGCTGTCTTAATTGCTGATACTTGACCTTTTGTACTCGGCGCTGTATACCCTACTTTTCTATTTCCATCATTATTAATAGAGGACCCTTTAATCACAGCATAAATATGGTCGCCGTCCTCCATTGCATCCTCTAAATTTTTCAAAATGACAGCTCCTGCGCCATCGCCAAAAACGGTTCCATCAGCTTTGTTATCAAAGACGCGGCAATGTCCATCAGATGAATGGATCATGCCTTCTTGATAGAGATAGCCCGATTTTTGCGGCAGACGAATAGACACGCCGCCTGCAACAGCCATATGACAGTCTCCGCTTAATAAAGCCTGAACAGCTAAGTGAATCGACACCATAGAGGTCGAGCAGGCGGTTTGCACCACCATACTCGGTCCCTTCAGATTTAATTTATACGAAATCATCGTCGCCAAATAGTCACGCATATTGAGAACAGCGGCTTCCAGTGTTTTCGAGTCCTCACCCTGAGCAGCCCCTTGAAGAGCTCTCATGACCCATTCTGTATTGATTCCTGCACCTGTATAGAGGCCAATTTGACCTTTATATTCAAACGGATCGTACCCAGCATCCTCAAGCGCCGTCCAAACACATTCATGAAACAGTCTGAACTGCGGGTCCATCATAGCCGCTTCCTTTGGTGTATAGTCAAAGAAATCCGCATCAAATAAATCAACGTCATCAAGCATCCCTTTTGCTTTCACAAACCGGGGGTTTTTCAATAAGGCTTCATCTGTACCTTCACGCCGTAATTCTTCCTCTGTAAAAAAGGAGATTGCTTCCTTCCCCTTTTTCAGATTCTCCCAGTATTCTTCTACGTTTTTGGCACCTGGAAAACGACCTGCAAGACCGATAACAGCAATTTCTGCGCCATGATAGTGATTCGTTGTATCATTCATTCTCGATTCCGCCTCTCAATCTTTTATTCCGTTGCTGTTTAAAACGAGCTCTTCGATCACCTGATGTGACGACGGCTAGTTCTTCTTCCATCGATTCTTCCTTCGATTCATCAGAAGGCTTAATATATTTCGCAAGCTCTGCGACAGATGGGTACGTAAACAAGGTAACAACCGCTTCATTTGTTTGAAGTGCTTGATTTAATCGGTTGGTGACCTGAACGATATCTAGCGAACTTGCGCCAAGATCAAAGAAGTTGTCGTGAATGCCCACTTGTTCCATGCCCATAAAGTCCTGCCACACTTGACAGATCGCTTTTTCAGTTTCATTTCGAGGAGCCACATACGGATTGCTCAGCTCTGGCCTTTCGTGCTTAGACACCTCATATGAATCCTCACTCTCTGCAACCTTCGACTCTAGTGACAGCCATTGATCTATCCGTTGATCAAGATTTCCTGTGGACACGAGCATGTGACGATTCTGTCGATTAGAAAGAACATATTGGAACAGCTCAGCACCCTCTTCTGGTAAAATCGCAAGCTCATTAATCGATTCACCAATGGTCGATTCTAGCTCACCCCAGAAATTCCACGCATCCCAGTTCACACACATCCATGGGGTTTGACTATTTTGATTGAGTCTAGCTGCAAATGCATCCATATATAAGTTAGCCGCTGAGTAAGCAGAGAATCCTAAGCCCCCAAGCAATGCACTAATGGATGAAAAGAGGAGACAAAAATCCGCTTGCTCTTGAGCTAGCAACTGCTCTAGCACATCGAGCCCTTTCACCTTTGATTGGAATTGATCTTCTCCCTGCGCAAGTGTAGAAGGTATATCTTTGATCGCTCGGAAGGATGTACTCCCTGGTAATCCTGCCGCATGGAACACACCATGAACGCCGCCATGTTTTTTACGAATGGTCTCAAATACATGCTTCATTTGATCAAGATCTCCCGCATTCGCCTGCACCGCTTCAACTGTTGCACCTAATCGTTCGAGCTCGAGTACTTTCTCAATTCTCGTACGCTGCGCTTCATCCGCATTTTCTTGATGAGCATATGACGCCCATTCGTCTCTTGGCGGCAATGCTGTTCTTCCTGTTAAATAAAGATGCACATTTCCTTCTTTCGCCAGCATCTTTGATAGGACAAAACCGATGCCTCCTAAACCGCCCGTGATGAGATACACGCCATTTGGTCTGATCATCTTCGGAAGGCCCTCTTCTTTTTGCAGTGGCATACGTTTGTAGCTCTGCACCCAGCGTTGACGATTGCGATACGCCACAAGCTGATCCTTTCCAGGCTGCATGATTTCCTGCACAATGAGATCGACAAGTGCTTGTTCCTTCCAAGACATCACGTCTGGCACGTCTTCCACATCGATATTCCAGCATTTGATATGGTGGTATTCCTGTGAAATGACTTTACACGGCCCAAGCATTGCACTTTTCTCTGCACAAATCGTCTCATTCCCTGTGACTGGCTGAATCCCGCTAGTGACAGTAAACAGACGGCATTCTCGAATATTTTTTTGTGCCGCAATGGCTTGAGATAAGAAAATTAAACTGTAATAGCCTTTTTCAATTTGCGCCTGAAAAGCGTTTTGACGACTCGCGATGTCATCTTCTTTCGAAGCTTCCCATAAATGCAGAATACGAGTGATATTGACACCTCTATTAGACAATGAATCTAGCATGTTTCGATAATGCTGGCCTTCTGCCGGGTTGATCGTAAACGATTGACCTTTCTCTTGGTAAGCTTCACCCTTTGTGACAGAAATGGCCTTGATTCCTTGTTGATTGAAAGATTGTATAAACAGTTCATGAAAGGCATCCTGTTCCCTGAAAATGAGCCATGTTTGTTCTTCTGTTTCTTTTTCAAAAACTGGATCTAGCGGCTGCTGCTCCCAAGAAGGCAGATAGAACCATTCTCCCATCTCTTTCTTCTTCGTTTCCTTTGGAACTGATAGCTGCGGAGAAGCGGGCTTTCCTGCTTCAATCCAATATCGTTTACGCTCGAATGGATAGGTTGGCAGAGAGACAAGCTGACGCTCCTCTTGAGTTGGACTTGGCTGCGTCTTGACCTCGTAGCCGCCTGCCCATAGCTCACCTATTCGTTTTAAGAAATACGCATGATCATCCGCTTGCTCCCTTGCATGTCTCACCATATTCAGCACATCATGATGAGGCTCTTTGTTTTCATGACGTTTCGCTAATGCCGTCAAGCTATTTCCAGGTCCTACCTCAATGAGAGCTCGTACTTCATCGGTGAATAGCTGAGACAAGCCATCATGAAAATGAACGGTTCCACGAAGGTGATTTGTCCAATAAGATGCTGTCTTTACCTCTTCACTTGTCGCCCAAGTGCCTGTCACATTGGAGATGAACGGAATTGTCGGCTCATGCAATTCCACCTGCTCTACGAATTGATGAAATGCCTCCAGCATCGGTTCCATCATGTACGAATGAAAGGCATGGGAAGTATGAAGCTGTCTTGTGACAATCCCTTTGTCTTGCAGCTTCTTTTCAAAGGCGGTAACATGCTCTTCCTTCCCAGAGACAACACAAAGGTCTTTTGCATTGACAGCAGCAACGGAAAGCGATTCATCGATCATCGAGGCAAGCTCTGCCTCCGGTAATTGCACACTAAGCATGGCGCCTTTTTCCATGTCTTGCATCAATCTGCCTCTTGCCATAACGAGTGTTAATGCAGACTCCAGTGAGAAGACACCTGACAAGCAAGCGGCAACGTATTCACCAATACTGTGTCCAATCATCGATTCCGGCTCAATGCCGCTATGCTGCAGTAATTTCGCTAATGCATACTCAAATATGAAGAGAAGCGGCTGTGCATTTGACGTTTTTGTGATGTCTTGGTTTGTTTCATCCTCTGAAAAAACAATGGCCTTTAAATCAACTTGTTCTGTTTCCATTACATATTTGAAGCATCTGTCTACTTCCCATTTAAACACTGGCTCTGCTTCGTATAATCCGCGCATCATGCCAGCATATTGAGCGCCTTGACCCGAGAACACAAATGTAGCTTTACGCCATTTTTTGCTTCGGAACACACTGGTTTCAAGTTGTTTTTGTTGCAGCCATTCATCAGCAGACGAGAGCACGATGGCTTTTCGGTACGGAAATTGCTTTCTACCATAGCGCAATGTATAAGCAATATCTTCAAGCGGAACTTGAGGATGCTGTGTCACATATTGCTTTAATTGATCCGTCATTGCCGCTAAAGCAGTATCCGTTTTTGCAGATAGGACGAGCAGCTGGTTTTGCTTAGAAGCTGGTTTCTGCTTCGCCAGTATTCCTTCTTCTATGATCATATGGGCGTTCGTTCCGCCGATACCGAAAGAACTGACCCCCGCTCTTCTCGGCTCATCTGATTCCTTCCAGTAGAGCGCCTTTTGATTCACATAAAACGGTGTATCTTTGAAAGGAATATCCTCATTTGGTGACTCATAATGAATGGTCGGCGGGATCGTTTTATGTTGTATAGCCAAAATGGCTTTAAACAGACCTGCAATCCCTGCCGCACTATTTAAGTGTCCGACGTTACTTTTGACAGAACCGATTGGAATAGTCAGCGGCTCTGTTCCTTTAAACACTTGGCTAAGGGCAGATACCTCGATTGGATCTCCCATTTTTGTCCCCGTTCCATGCGCTTCTAAATAACCGATGGAAGCTGGATCTATGCCAGATTTTTCATACGTTTCTTTTAGAACCTCTGCCTGTCCTTCCACACTCGGTGCGGTAAAACCAGCTTTTCGGTTGCCATCATTGTTCACTCCAACCCCTTTGATAACAGCATGAATCGGGTTGCCGTCTCTGATGGCATCTTCGTAACGTTTTAACAGAACAATCCCCGCTCCATCTCCGAAAATGGTTCCGCTCGCCTCTTGGTCAAACGGACGGCAATGCCCATCTTTTGATTGAATCATCCCATCTTGATAGATATAGCCGATATTTTCTGGAGAGCTGACCGTCACACCACCAGCAAGCGCTGCATCACATTCTTGATTCAATAATGCTTGACAGGCCATGCCAATATTGACAAGTGAGGTCGAACAAGCTGTCTGCATGGTCACACTAGGTCCGTGTAAATTCAATTTATAAGAAAGCTGTGTACTAAAGAACTCACGATCATTTAACAGCATCGCACTGAATTGCTCTGTTGCTTCCATTTGATGTGCAAAGCGCGTCAGCCATTCATGATTTGGGCTTGTTCCTGTATAAACGCCAATTTTCCCAGCCATTCTGTCAGGGTCACAGCCAGCATCCTCCAGCGCCTCCCAAGCACATTCATGCAAAAGTCTGAACTGCGGATCCATCAGCTCTGCCTCTCTAGCAGAATAGTTGAAGAAGTCTGCATCAAAGCCCTCGATATCTTGTAAACGGCCTTTTGCTCCGATAAAATTCGGATGCTGATAAACAGACGCATCCAGCCCTGCTTTCTTGAGCTCTTCTTCTGTGAAAAAGTGAATCATTTCCTCGCCATTCACAAGACGCTGCCAAAAGTCTTCTAGCGACGACGTCCCTGGGAACCTTCCTGCCATTCCGACAATTGCAATATCTGTATATTCAGGTGATGCGATCTTTGCTGGGAGAGAAGCAGGTGTTTGTTCACGTTCTGTCTGTTCTTCAAACAAATATTCAGAAAGGCTTGCCACTGTGGCAAAACGATACAATTGAACGGTGTCTATTTTTTGATCCATTCGCTCAGATATTTTCGCTGCAAGCTGGGATATATCAAGAGATGTCGCACCAAATTCAAAAAATGGTGATTCATCGTCTATTTGATCAAACCCAAAATGAGTTTGAACAATGTCATGAATGTCTTTTTGTAAAGAAGCGAGCGATGTAAATACACGCTTTTCCTCTTGTGGTTTTTGCGGTTCAATGGCTGCCACCGGTTTTGTTTGTGCAGAGAAGTCTTTTTTATGAAATGGATATCCAGGGAGCGGAATACGCTGCCTGTTCTTCTCCTCTGTTAAAGGAAAAGCTAAGTCGACCCCCATTTCCCAAAGAACACCTGCGATTTGAAGAATGTCTCCATCAAGTGGTTCGGCTGTTTTTTCTGCTCCTTTTTCAACTACCATGCCTTGTTTCATTGAAAGATCGATGATCAAGGCTGTTGATTCCTGCTCATTCAAGAATGACTTTACAGTCTGGTTCTTATCAAGGAAACGCTTTGCAGACGATGGTTGGAAAGTGGTCAGTTCCTCACCCGTCTGTTGAATGTAAACAGGCTGATGCAGTGTTTTTTGATGCAGAGTAGAAAGCCATTGATCCACCGTTTGAGTGTCATGAAGGTGATACACAATGGATGCCGCTTCTGTTAGCTCAAGACCGCCTGCTGCACATAAAGCTGTCCACACCCCGCTTCCTTCTCCAATCCATACGTCTGGTTCAATTCCGAGTGCCTTCAGCTGATAGGCAAAAGCCGATGTCATGATCAGCATAGCCACTTCTGCTTGACCGCTTGGTTTTGAATGGAATAGCTCGTCTTTTTTTATAGGTAACACGGATTGGACGAGACTCACTGACCGATCCACTTCTGTCTTGAAGGAATGATCTTTCTCATACAGCTTGATGTACTCACGTAAGCCTGTCTCATGATAGCCAGTCAACCTCATGCTCATCCGTTTGAAAAGAGCACTTTCTCTGCCAAATGGATCTTCATTTAGAACTTGCAGTTTCTCCAGTAATTCATCGCGCGTTGAGCAGACAAACGTTTTTCGGTATTGGAAGGCTCTTCTTCCACTTTGTAAGGTGTAAGCTGCTTGACCAAGTGAGAGTTCATGATGTGAGGAAACATATTCCTTCAGGTTTTTTGTCATACTCTTCATGTCATGCTTTGATCTGGCTGACAGAACGATTAATTCTTTTGACGAGGCCGACCTGTTTGCTTTTCTCGGCTTTGCCTCTTCTAAGATGACATGGGCATTTGCACCACCTATGCCAAAGGCGCTGATCCCAGCTCTCCTTGGCAAATGAGACGCCTTCCACTCTTCTTTATCCGTCCCAACATAAAATGGGGTTTGATCAAATGGAATACGGTGATTCGGCTTATCAAAGTGCGGCATTGGAACAAATTGACGATGATGCAGCATCATGACTGTTTTGATAAACCCAGCCACGCCGCTTGCGGCATCTAAATGACCGATATTGGCTTTGACTGATCCAATCCGGCAAAAGCCTTGTTGATCTGTTTGAAAAGCACGAGTGAGCGCTTCAATCTCTATCGGATCCCCAACTGGCGTACCCGTTCCATGTGCTTCGATATAAGAAATCGTCTCTGGTTCTGTCTCAGCCATTTCTAAAGCAGATTCAATGACGCTTGCCTGACCACTGACACTTGGAGCCGTATAGCCGACTTTATTGCTTCCATCATTGTTCGTTGCAGACCCTTTCACGACGGCATAAATAAAATCTCCGTCTTCTATCGCATCTTTTAATCGTTTTAGCGCCACAACGCCTGCACCTTCTCCAAAAATGGTCCCTTTTGCTTTCTCATCAAATGGTCGGCAATGGCCATCAGGAGAATAAATCATTCCTTCTTGGTATTGATACCCTGTGATCTGCGGCTGATGGAGTGTGACACCGCCAGCTAACGCAAGATCACATTCTCCACCGATTAATCCTTGGCATGCCATATGGATAGCAACAAGCGACGTGGAGCAAGCCGTTTGTACGGATACGCTTGGACCTTTTAGATTTAATTTATAGGCAACCCGAGAAGCGAAGGACGGGTCATTGAGATGCATGATTTGAAACACATCTTCGTTCTTTCCAAGTGACGACATATGCTGCCCCATCCACGATAGATTGCTAGATGCGCCAGCATAAAGGCCAATTAACCCATCGTATTGCTCCGGATCATAGCCAGCGTCTTCTAACGCATGCCATGTACATTCATGCATCAATCGAATTTGCGGATCCATGATCGAAGCCTCTCGCGGAGTATAGCCAAAGAAGTCAGCATCAAATGATGCCGCATCTTGTAAATATGGCTTGGCCTTCACATAATCAGGATGCTTTAGCAGCGCTTCATCTACACCCGCTGCCTTTAATTCCTCATCAGTGAAAAACGTAACGGATTCCTTTCCTTGCGATACATTTTCCCAAAACGTTTGGACATCCGGTGCTCCGGGAAACGTACCTGCTAATCCTACTACTGCAATTTCAAGTCCAGATTCGGTCCATTGCTCTTGATCAGACATACGCTACATTTCTCCCATCTATTTTCGTTTTAATCTCTGTTTACGGCGATTTTTCCCTTCAGCCATTGCTTGTTTACGTAAATTAGATGATTCAGTGACAGCTTGCTTTTCTTTTTTTACACCATGTATTTTCTTCAGTTCGGCAGCCAATGACGCGATGGTTGGATGGCTGTACATCATGACTACCGGAACCTCGATGCCGTATACCGATTTGATATGACCACTCATCTGCAATAAATCAAGAGACGTCGCACCCATTTCAAAGAAATTCTCATTCACATCCGGTTCATGCTTAAAAAAGGAGCTAAGCAGATCACTCAATGATGCTTCTAGACGTTCATCTATGATCTGTGATATCTCTTGAGACGGCTCATCCTCTAGCTGTACAGGTGTTAAGCGATGTTTGATTCTCTCCCCCATATCTCGAACGGATACAAGAATTTGCGGATAATCTAGACGTAGCACTTCTTGAAAGGCCTTTATTCCTTTTTCTGGAGAAATTCCTACCTGCTCCTCAAGTGCCATCATGTCATTGACTTTGGCAGCCAATGCCGAATCGTGTGCCATACCGACTTTCTCCCAGCGATCCCAATTCAAAGAAATAACCGGCTTCCCTTCCTGCCTTTTAGCATGAGCAAAGCTGTCCATAAAAGCATTTGAAGCCGCATAAGCCACTTGTCCAGCCGCTCCAAGAAAGGATACAAGGGATGAACAAAGCAAGAAGAAATCGAGCGTTTCATCCTTGAGTGCTTCTCCCAGCAAATAGGTCCCGTTGATTTTTGCCTGACACATGCGAATCTCATCGTCTGCTGTTCTTGCTTGAATGATCTTCCCATCTGCCTCTCCTGCCGCGTGAATGACGCCATGTAAACCACCAAATGCCATATGAGCCAGCTGAATTGCTTTCTGCACGGCACATTCATCTGACACATCACCGTGTACAACTTGTACATCAGCCCCTAATTCTTCAAGAGCTAGTAGCTTTTTCACGGCCTCAGCTTCTTTCCCCTCCGCATCACGCAGTTTATGCCATTCAGAGCGTTCACGTATTTGTGATCGGCTCATGAGCACAAGTTTTGCTTGATACGTTTCTGCTAAATGTTTAGCTAGTGTGAAGCCAATGCCGCCCATACCGCCAGTGATGAGATAAACGCCATTAGACCTGATAGAATGCTTGGACGACTTCTCTTTTCTTAACGGTGTGCTTGAAGCTTTTCGAACCCAGCGGCTGCTCCCGCGATACGCCACGACCTGTTCTTGATCGTGCATCTCTACCTCATATGAAAGAAATAGTGGCCAATTCGCCTTAGTATCCTGACATAGATCAATGTGCTGACACTCTATGTGCTGATATTCTTGAGGAATGGTCAGTGCCAGTCCTGTTAATGTTGCTTGAAGGGGATCGACTTTCTCTATGCCGATGACATCATGCGCTTGGCTCGTCACGAGATGAAGACGCATGTTTGTGTTATGGTATTTGCTGATCAACCTGACGAGATCGAGCACAGATAAGTAGTTTGGCTTGTTTTCGATATCCTCCGTCAGTTCATCATGCATCCAAATGATCTCTTCAGGGATAAATCCAGATTGCTGTAATTCAGCCATGATCCACTCTAAATGTGACAGTATATGAACGTCAGCCTTCATCAGCTGGTCATTTTCTTTGATCGTATGATCACTTTGACATACGCTGACAACCTGCGCATGCCGTCCTTTCAAATAGGCGCCAATATGACCATCTTTCTCAAAAACCAACACACGTTTCCCGTGATGATGCTGCTCTTTTAGTACAGGTGAAGAGCGCTCCCACACCGGAATGTAAAACCAGTCTTGAAAATCAGCTAAGTGATTCTCCTCCTGTCCTGATGGTGTTAAAGCGGTCATCATCTGGTCCGCTTTGAACTGCGGCGAGGGGAATATTTGATGCTCAAATGGATATGTTGGCAGTGAGACTCGATATGGGGTCTCCTCTTTTCTAACAGCGCTCCAGTTCGGCTCCACTCCGAAACTCCACAGCTTCCCTATGGCCTTTTGCATATATTCATCATCAGCTGCTTGCTCTTTTGGATGTCGCACCAATGAAACAGCAGCTGCTTTATCCACATCATAGCGATCGTGGCGTCTCACGAATTGAGTCAATGTATGACCTGGCCCCAATTCAATGAAGACCACCTCTCCAAGTCCAAGTAGCGTCTCTATTCCTTGACTAAATAAAACAGGCTGTCTGATATGAGATGCCCAGTAATCAGGTGATGCTGCTTGCTCATGGGTTAACCAGCTCCCTGTCACATTGGAAACAATCGGTATCTCGCCTTGCTGATAGGCGATCTCAGAGAGTACTTCCTTAAACTGATCGGCCGCTTCATCCATCATACTCGTATGAAAGGCGTGAGAGGTTTTCAGCTTTTGGACAGAAGCACCGCTTTTCTCAGCTTGTTCGATATATACCTGTAAACGGTCTGTAGGACCGGAAACAACGGATAATTGTGAGCTATTCACAGCAGATAGCTCGACACCTTCTGGAAGTTCATGCTTAATCTCCTCGGCAGGAAGTGTCACACCGGCCATATCACCTGGAGGCATCTTTTGCATCAAATTGCCTCTTTTTAAAACGATCCGGATTGCATCTTCAAGATGGATGATACCGGCCACACAGGCTGCCGTAATTTCTCCAATACTATGACCGATGAAATAATGCGGGCGTATGCCTAGTCCCATCAGCTTCGATGCGAGTGCATACTCAAAACTAAACAAGATGATTTGTGTATAAGACGTTTGCTGCATGAGTTGTTCTGCTTCAATGAAGTCTGCTTCGGTTATTGGATATAATACTTTCTCGATCTCAACACCTGCCAAGGATAAAATGATGGCAAAACATTTTTGAAGCGTTTGTTTAAATACAGGGTCGTTCTCATATAAATCCTTGCCCATATTGACATACTGAGCACCTTGACCAGAGAACATCCAAACGACCGCAGGCTGCTGAAAGGCCTTTTGAGGCTGTCCAGCTGACTGGAATGTGCGATCGGAGCTTGCAAGAAATGCTTGTCGATAAGGAAAATGCTTTCGCCCCTCCTGCATCGTAAACGCAGCATGGGATAGCGGCACGTCCTTTTGTTCTTTTAAATAGGAAGTGATTTGCTCAGCAGACGTTTGAACCGCTTGTTTCGACCTTGCTGATATCACCATGAGTTCGTGATCCTTGTCTACTGACGGCTTTTCAGCTGTAGGCGCCTCTTCCATGATGAGATGTACATTCGTACCACCGACTCCGAATGAACTGACCCCAGCACGCAGTGGCTGCTCTCGTTTCTTCCATGGTACGGGTGTTGTATTCACATAAAACGGGCTTGATTCAAAATCAATTTTCGGATTCGGTCTTTCATAATGAAGACTAGGTGGCAGCGTCTGATGATACAGACTAAGCGTCGTTTTGATAAAACCGGCAATTCCTGCCGCTGAATCAAGATGACCGATATTGGTTTTCACAGACCCGATGGCACAAAACTGTTTTTTATCCGTTTGAAAGGCTTGATTCAGTGATTCAATTTCAACTGGATCTCCAAGGGTCGTACCTGTGCCATGTGCTTCGATATAAGAAATGCTCTCGGCTTCTACACGACTGATCTTGAGCGCCTTTTTAATAATTTCACTTTGCCCTTCTATACTTGGTGCTGTGTAACCAACCTTTCGCCCACCATCATTGTTATACGCTGACCCTTTAATCACCCCATAGATGTGATCCTTATCCTTTAGTGCCTGCTTTAATGATTTGAGCACAACAACTCCACAGCCCTCGCCGCCAACTGTTCCTTTTGCCTGTTCATCAAAGGCTCGGCAGTGTCCATCAGGGGACATGATCATGCCCTCTTGATACATGTATCCTTTTTTGTGTGGAGTCGTGATGGTGACGCCGCCAGCGAGTGCCATTTTACATTCACCAGTGAGAAGGGAGCGTGCCGCCAAATGAACTGCAACCAAAGAGGAGGAACAAGCTGTATCAACAGCCACACTTGGTCCCTTCAAATTCAATTTATAGGACACCTTTGTGTTCATAAAATCTTTATCTGTTAATTGAACAGCCGCAAATTGCTCAGATGAGTTATTCGTTCTCATCAGCATGGAAGCAGCCTGCCAGTATAAATTGGCAGAAGCAGCACCAAATAAACCGATCGGCTCCTGATAGGTTTCAGGGTTATAGCCTGCATCTTCAAGGGATTCCCACGCCACCTCATGAAACATGCGGATTTGCGGGTCCATTACTTCTGCCTCCCGCTGTGAATAACCAAAGAAATCCGCATCAAAGTGATCATGCTGATCTACTGCTCCTTTGGCACGTACATATTGCTCATGATCCAGTGCTTCTTGTTCAACCCCCGCCTCGAGCAATTCTTCCTTAGAAAAAAACGTAATGGACTCTCTACCATTTGCAAGGTTATCCCAAAAGCTACGAATATTCTTCGCTCCCGGAAAACGGCAGGCCATACCAACCACCGCAACCTCTAATCCTGTTAACTTACTCATCTATCATCCCGCCTAACAGTTGTGCGGCACTTTCTAAGTCATCCGCTTCATTTTCTCCATCAGCTTCTATTTGTTTATCTTGTCCTGCTGATTTGTTTTTTAATTGGGCTGCTATTTGTGAAACAGTTGTATATTGGAACAGTTCCATCACTGTCAGCTCCTGCTGAAATTCTTCTTTCACTTTATTGGACAGCTCAACGATATTAAAAGAGTTCCCACCCAAATCGAAAAACGGTTCATCTAATCGAATGTGAGAAGCAGGGACTTGTAAAATAGAAGCGAAAATGCGAACAAGCTTCTGCTCTGTTTCATTGTGTGCTTGAATAGCCACTCGCTCTTGCCCGGCTGGCAACTGATCTTCTGGATTCGGCAGTGCTTGAATATCTAATTTTCCTGATAGATTTAAAGGAAATTGCTCTACTTGAATCAAATGCCTTGGCACCATATACCCTGGTAATCTCCCACTTAGAGATTGACGAAGTACACGCTGATCTATGACTTGATTTGCCATCAAATATGCGCAAATGTATTGGTCCTGCTCCGTCGTCTCCTTAGGGATCACAATGACATCTTGGATTAGTCCTTGCATATTCGGATCATCAAGAATAGCTCTGCGGATCTCCTCCAGCTCAATTCGATACCCTCTGATTTTAACTTGGTTGTCGTTCCTTTTGGCAAATTCCAAGACCCCATCAAACCGCCATCTTGCAAGGTCCCCCGTACCGTATAACACCCCGCTGCTCAACTCTGGTTTTTTGATAAATTTCTCCTTGCTCAGATCAGGATGATTGATGTACCCACGCCCTACACCATCGCCTGAGATATACAGTTCACCAAAGACACCAATCGGAACTGGCTCCCCTTGCCCGTCACATATGAAGATGCGCTCATTTGGCATCGGCTTCCCAATAGGAATGACCTGTTCATCCCAGTTATGTGGAATCAAAAAGGATGACGATTGAACAGTACATTCAGTAGGCCCATATGCATTAATCATGATGGGTTTTTCACTTGATAGATGCTGTAAAAATTGATCCATCAGTTCTTTTGTAAATACTTCTCCGCCTACAAGCAGCATGTTCAAAGCAGGCAGATCCTGTTTCGATTGCCCTGCTGCCTTGTTCATCAGCTTTAAATGAGAGGGTGTCACATCTGACAGCTGAATGTGGTTTTCTCGATAAAAATCCCACAATGCATGCCCATCCATACGGACTTCATCTTTGGCAATATGCAGCGTATGTCCGAGCAACAATGTTGGAAACAACGTTTGAACAGACGCATCAAAAATATGTGAAGCCAGCATCCCTACTTGCACATCATCTGGAAGCAGATCAAAAAAGCGTGTTTTCATTCCGTACACCAAATTAATGACATGACGATGTTCAATGACGACCCCTTTCGGATGCCCTGTCGTTCCTGATGTATACAGAACATAAGCCATATCCGAAGGCGAAATAGACCAAGTCAGGTCCTCTTTTATTTCCGATTCATGAAGCATGTCTTGAATGACATGAACCTCGACATCCAATCCTTCATGTTCGGCTGCATCCGATACAATCGCTGTAGCGCCACTGTTTTTGAGCATATACCGAATTCTTTCGATCGGCAGATGAACATCAATTGGTAGATAAGCATAGCCAGCCTTTAAGATGCCAAGAATGGCAATCACAAGTTCAGCAGACCGATACATTCTGAGACCGACTGGGGTCTCCCGTATCATCTGACTTTGAGAGAGTCTAAGCGCAATGCGATCCGATAAATGGTCAACCTCTTCATATGTATAGGAGGTGGTGCCGAACAAAACGGCCGTTCGTGCTGGATGCAATTGGACTTGCTGTTGAAATAAAGACACAATATCACGATCCACTGGATAAGCGAGCGACTCCCCTTGAAACGCATCAAACAACTGACTTTTTTCCATGTCAGATAGAAATGAGTGTGTGCTCATCGCTTGTTCAGGCGCTTTGAGCAATTGCTCTGTGAGTGTCATGAAATGTTTGGAAAACTGCTCCATCATTTGATCGTCATAAATGGAAGCATCCCAGTGGACTTCGGTATGCAGCTGATCTTGTGCTTTCTTCCAAACAATAAGCACATCAGCATTTAAATGCTTTCGGTCAGCCTGTCCATGCAATGTCTCAAACGCACATGCCAGATTGACACGCTCCTTGCCGTCACCTAATGAATGCCAAAGTTCCTCCATTAAAATATGAACAGGATAGTTTTGATGACGCACTGCCTCCTGAAACGATCGTTTCACTGCATCTAACCCTGCGCTGAAGCTCATATGAGGATCAAACTCTGCCTTGAGTGGCAGCATATGATTAATGGCAGATTGATTGGCGGACTGTTCCATTGTAGGAACAGTCACCATCAACTCAGTTTTTCCGCTGTAACGTTGCAGCAAGCCAAAAGCAGCTGTGGTCAGCACGATAAACATCCGCAAATCAGAATCTCCACATAATTGCTTTAACGAATGGTTCACAGCCACCGGGAAGGACGAATGAAGCGATCGGTTCATTGCAGCAGGCTTGACTTGTGAAACCGTATGGGGAATGCGACCATCCAGCTGGACACCTGATAAAATAGATGTCCAGTAGGCTCTTTCCTTCACCTTTTCCTTAGCCGCTGCTTTCAGTTGAAAATCATCATGTTCAATCACTCTTCCATTCACCTCTTTACTTATATTTTTAAGTCATCTAATTCGAAAAGAGATACGTCGTCTAATTGCTGGAATGAAGAAGTCAGTTCGATCTCCTCTAGTCTCACTGCATCTATTGAGACAGCTCGCATGATGTCTTTTAGTAAGCCGGCAATCCGCTGAATGGTTTCCTCTGTGAAAAGCTCCGTATTATACTCAATCGTTGAAGAGAGACCATCTTCCTGCTCATACGCAATCCACAGTAAATCAAACCGCGACGTTCCTGTCTCATACGGATAATCACTAAAGGTTAAACCGCCTACCTTCAGTTCTGGCTGATTCATATTTTGCAAAGCGAACACAGCATCAAACAATAGATTCCGGCTGACATTTCGGCTCAGTTGCAGGTCTTGAACCATTTGTTCATATTGATATTCTTGGTGTCCGAAATCATCGATCACATACGCCTTCACATCGTGAAGGAATTCACGGTACGACATCTCTGCTTTAGGATATAAACGAAGTGGCAGCATATTGACAAAGATACCGATGACTTGCTGCAGCTCCTCTTGTTTTCTTCCTGCTACTGGAACCCCAACCGTAATATCTGATTGCCCGCTTAATTTATGAAGCAAAATCTGATACAAACTTAACAGACCCATAAACAGCGTTGCGTCTTCTTTTAAAATGACCTGTTTAAACGCATTCAGCTCCGCTTCTTCAATACGGAACGTATAATGCCCGCCGCGGAATTGTCTCACCTCTGGCCGATCGAAATCTGTTGGCAGATCAAGTGCAGGTGCACCTTCTAAACGGTTTTTCCAGTAATCACTCGATGCTTTAAGGGCATCAGAAGCAAGCATGTCATTTTGCCATTCTGAAAAATCTTTATATTGAAGAGCTAGAGGCTCAAGCATCCTTCCGTCATATAACTGCATAAAGTCGTTGACCAAAATATCTTGAGAAAGACCATCTGAGATAATGTGATGCATGTCCAGCATGAGCACGAACTCCTCTTCTGACACCTTCATCACACCTACCCTCATCAAGGGAGCCTCACTTAACGTAAAGGCAGTCAAAAATTGTTCAATCACTTGTTTTTGATCTTCCTCAGATGCTTGTGTCGATCCCTTTGTGAGATCAAACAATGTGACAGCAAACGGCACCTCTTCTTCGATCTTTTGATAAGGCACGCCATTTTCTAGTACAAACGCTGTCCGCAAACTTTCGTGACGCTTAATGAGCTGCTGAAATGCCCATTCCAATCTGCTGATATCGAGCTTTCCCTTGATTCGCCCCGCTTTAAATTCGTTGTATCCTGTGCTGCTTAAATCCATTTGCTGCATGAGATACAAGCGTTTTTGGGCAGACGACAGAGGATAACGTTCCTTCACTTCGGCTTTTTCAATCACATGATAAGCCGCTGTATCTGCTTGATCGATATATTCTGCCATTGAACGAATCGTTGGCATTTGGAAGAATTGAGGCAGCGTCAGCTCTACACTGAATGCGCGATGAATGATGCCAATAAAGGTGATCGCCTTTAAAGAATCACCACCCATTTCAAAGAAATGATCATCTATGCCAATTTCGTCAATCTTAAAGAAAGCTTGCCAATGTTGACTTAGTTCCTTCTCCAGCTCCGTTTCAGGTGCCACATAATTCGTTGACAGCGCTGGTCGAGAATACAAGATTCCATCTTGTACATGCTCTTCGCCACCCTCTTCTTCACGGGATAAACGATCTACATATCGGTGAATTCGATCATGTAAGTCTGTTGTCGAAATGACAATTTGTTCAACTTGTTGCAGTGAAAGCAATCGTTCGAAGATCACTCTTCCTTCTTTTTCTGTAATCAACGTTTCGGTGAGGTCATCTCCGATTGGGAGATCCAGCTGCTTACCCTGTTCAAATTCCCAGCCGTCAAAGCTAATCACAGACCACTGCGTTTGTGAGCGTAGATTGCGTTCATACACGTACGCATCAATGAAATGATTCACAGCTGTATAAGCTGTAAAACCAAGTCCGCCCAATATCGGCGACAAAGATGACAGGACAAAGCAGAAATCAAGTGATCGATCACCTAAGGCGGCATCGAGATGAAGTACACCGTTCATCTTCGCCTCAAAATGCGACTCTGAGAAAGTGTCATCTGTTTGCTCCATCACCAGGAATGATTGATCGCCTGTCACTCCTGCTGCATAGATCACACCGTCAAGCTGACCGTAAGATGCATCCACTGTGTTGATCAATTGCTGGATATCTTCCCGGTGACGAACGTCCACTTTCTTTATCAGAACTTCTGCGCCAGCCTCTTCTAGTGCCATGACCTTTTGTATTTTTTTCTTGATTGGATCCTGTTCATCATGCGTAGCCAGCCATTCTTGCCACTTGCTCCTATCAGGCAGTCCAGACCTGCTCGTTAAGATCAATTTCCCCTGCGTTTGCTCGGCCAAAGTCTGAGCGATATTCAATCCAATAAACCCAAGCCCGCCGATTAAAATGTACACACCATCTTTTTTAGCCAAATGAGCGTGTCCTGTTTCGGGAACTGAACCTTTCGCATACCTTTTCACATATCGCTTATTCCGTCGATAGACAGTGAGAAGCTGTCCATACTCCCGGTCTAGTTCATCGCTGATTTGTTTCAACAATCTCTTTTCCTGAACACCATTTTCCACTGGACGATCCACATCAAGAATGCGATAACGCAAGGTCGGTGTTTCTTGAGAAATAACCATGGCAGGTCCAAGATGGATCGCTTTTTCAGGATAAAGCACAGGCTCTCCGCCAACGGCATACGTCAGTGAGGAAAGAACTGTCACCGACACCTTTTGGTCCGAGACATATTTCTTCAGCGCCTGGCCGATATAAAGCAAGGAGTAATAAGCATCTTGCTGCGTATGCTTCACCCATTCTTCTTCCGTGTGAGATGGTTGTCGATCTGAAAGTCCCCAAAGATGACAAACATCGGTCACATTGATTTGATCATTTATAAGATTCGATATGAGCTTTTCATAATCAGATGGCTCATGTGAACGAATGGTATAGCTTTTTTCATCATGCTTCGTAAATTGATCTCCTTTATGAACGACAACGTGCTCATTCCGTTTCGTCAGAAGTTCATCTGCTACTTTCTTTCCGAAAACAGATGGCTCTGCAAACAAAAGCATGGCTCCGGAAGAGGAAACATCTGATGGCGATGGCGCACCAGGTAAAAGATCCGCTTCCCAATGAGGGGTATAGAACCATTCTTCCATTTGTTGCTTTCTTCCTGACTGCTTTGGTTTGTCGCGCTTTACACTATCTGATGCATCATACCAATAGGAGGTACGATCAAACGCATATGTTGGTAGTGGCATTTTCAGCGGCTGACGGTTCATATGGAATCGATCCCAATCAATGGATAACCCGTGTGTCCATAAGCGTCCGATCTGTCCAAGTAAAAATTCAGTATCTGTCACAGCTTGTTTTGCATGTCTTAACACATGGCACACATGCTGATTCAGTCCATTGAGCGACCGGTTGACCATCACGCTTAAATCTTGTCCTGGTCCAATCTCAATTAATTGAATATTTTCCTCTTGTAAGATATTCGTGATACCTTCAGCAAAGCGAACCGTATCGGTCATATGCCGTTTCCAATAAGACACATCTCCAGCGCTCGAGTCTGTCATCCAATCTCCTGATAAATTCGAAATGAATGGAATACGGAGCTGATTGGCTTTCATATGCTGCAATTTTTCTCCGAATTGCTCCGCTGCCTCCTTCATGACATGTGAGTGGGCCGCAATGGTTCCGCCTAATCGCATACACATCAATCTGTTGTTCTTCAGTTCTTTTTCAAATTCACTGATCGACTCTTCAAGCCCTGACACGATACATGAGGAATCATTGACAACCGCAAGAGAAACTTCCTTTGGAAGCATCGGTTTCAACTCTGCTTCAGGTAACGGAACACTCATCATCACGCCTGCTGGTGACGCCTGCATGGCGTTCGCGCGGTAGGCGACCATGGACATCGCATCTTTTAAGCTGAATACTCCAGATATAGCTGCTGCCGTTAATTCGCCAAAGCTATAACCGATCATTGCATCAGGACGAATGCCCCAATCAATGAAGAGCATTGAGAGTGCATATTCAATCGCAAAAATGGCTGGCTGTGCATACTGAGTGCTTGCCAATTTTTCACGTGCCTTTTCCGTTTCAGCCGCTAATGGATAAAGAATACGGGCAAGACTTCGCCCTGTTGCTTCTTCATATGCTTTAAAACAAGCATCCATTTGCTCCTTGAAATAAGGCTCTTCTTGATACAAATCTAATCCCATATTGAGGTATTGATTGCCTTGCCCTGAAAACATAAAAATAATCTTCTGTTTTTCAATATGCGAATGCATGAGCTTTCCAATGCCCTTGCCTTGCTTTTCTGTTAACACACGCAAGGCATCTTCTCTGCTTCCGGCAACAAATGTTTGACGGAAACTAAAGGATTGTCTGCCTTTTTGCAGGGTATATGCTGCGTCTGCCAAATTGATAGAAGGCGTGTTTTCAATTTGGTTCACGAGATTTTCTTTCATTCTTTCCATGCTCGTTTTACTCTTTGCTGATAGGACAAGCAGCTCAGCAGAACGAGGCATTTGCTTACGATCTCTTTGTGGTGCTTCTTCTAATATGACATGTGCATTTGTTCCACCCATTCCAAATGAGCTCACCCCAGCCCGGCGTAAATGCGAAGCTGGCTGTTTCCAGTCGGTCAACTCGGTGTTCACAAAGAATGGGCTATGCTCAAATGCGATGTTTTCATTGGCCTTTTTGAAGTGAAGGCTTGGTACAAATGTATGATGCTGAAGCGAAAGCACGGCTTTGATCAAGCCAGCCGCTCCTGCTGCTGCATCCAAATGTCCAATATTTGTTTTCACAGACCCAATGCGGCAAAACTGTGTTTTCTCTGTTTGGAAGGCTTTTGTGAGCGCCTCTATTTCTATCGGATCACCAAGAGACGTTCCTGTTCCGTGTGTTTCCACATATTCAATCGTATTTGGTGAAACATCTGCCTGATGTAAAGCATCCTGAATGACACGAGTCTGTCCTTCCACGCTTGGTGCATTGAAGCCAACCTTTTGATCACCATCATTGTTGATGGCAGAACCCTTAATGACCGCATAAATATGGTCACCATCTTCTATGGCTTCACTAAGCGCTTTTAAAGCAACAAGACCAACGCCATCTCCGCCCACTGTTCCATCTGCTTGATCGTCAAAGGCGCGGCAATGACCATCGCTTGATTTCACCATGTTCTGCTGATATATGTAGCCTGATTTTACTGGGTGCAAGATCGACACACCTCCCGCAAGCGCTACATCTGAATCACCGTTTGCAATGGATTGACAAGCCAAATGCAGGGCGACCAAAGAGGTCGAACAAGCGGTTTGAAGCGTCAGTGCCGGTCCCTTCAAATTCAATTTATGGGCAATCCTTGTACTCACGGTATACGTATCATTGAGTGAACCCACTTCAAACAGCTCTGACATACTGCTATCAAGGGAAGAGGCAAATCGCTGAATCCATTGAAAATTCGATGTGGACCCAGTAAACAACCCGACCTTACCTGGATAATCTTCCTGTACGTATCCTGCGTCTTCTAGGGCTTTATAGGCGTACTCATGTAACAGGCGGATTTGAGGATCCATCATTTCTGCCTGACCTGGCGAATAGCCGAAGAAGGATGCGTCAAATAAATCAGGTCCATCAATCACACCTTTTGCTCTCACATAATCGGAACGTTCGAAGGTTTGACGGTCAATTCCAGCTTCGAGCAGTTCTTCATCGGAAAAGAATGAAATCGATTCTTCTCCTTTCTTCAAATTTCGCCAAAATGCCTCAACATTTTTCGCACCAGGGAATTTACCTGCCATTCCAATAATCGCAATTGGCTCGTTATCTTTTCTTCTCTTTTGGTTCGCAGGCTGCGTGCCTGCTGTTTCCTGCTCTGATGCGCCGCTTAAATACGCCGCAAGCTCTCTAATCGTCGGACGACGGAACATTTCTACCATTGGAATGCTTTGATTTAATTGCTTAGCCAGCTGCTGGTTGACATGGATCAGATTGAGAGAATGCCCGCCAATGTCAAAGAATTTGTCATGTACGCTTACCTCAGCTAAACCGAGGACTTTTTTCCAAATGTCCTGAATGACCTTCTCTGTTTCAGAAAGATTGTCAGAGCCCACCAGCTTTTTCGTTTGCTGTTCCTGTTTCAAAGCAGGCAGCGCCCGTTTATCTAGCTTGCCATTAGCAGTCAGCGGCATATCATCCAATTGAACAAAGTGAGATGGGATCATATAATCCGGTAGCTGATCAGCCAATGCTTGTTTCATTGCAGATTGATCGAGTATGGCTGTCGTGACAACATATGCTGCCAAACATGGTGTACCAGAAACATCTGGCTTTACAACGACAGCTGCTGCTTTGACCCCTGGCTGTTCATTCAGCCAGAATTCAATTTCACCTGTTTCGATACGATAGCCTCTCAGCTTCACTTGATCATCATTTCGTCCTAAAAACTGAATAAGTCCATTAGGCAGGATGCGGGCTGCATCACCTGTTTTATAAATTTTTTCACCTGGCTGGAAAGGGTGGTCGACAAATCGCTCTTCGGTTAGTTCTGGGCGATTCAAATAACCTTTTGCGACACCTTTCCCCCCAATGTATAATTCACCGACGGTCCCTTCCGGCATGAGATTCATATGTCTATCAAAAAGAAGGATATCTGTATTCTGTGCGGGCTTACCGATTGGTACATATACGTCTTGATCACGGTCTTGGTCATATCGATGAATCATGCAGCCAACAACCGTTTCAGTCGGTCCATATTCATTTACAATTTCAATTGGCTGTGGGAATGATTGCTGAATGGATTTCGCTAGAGATGTTTCCAGTTGTTCTCCGCCTAAAATGAAGCATTTCATTTGGCTATCTGGGAAAGACAGATGTTTAATAAACTGTAAATGAGATGGTGTGAGTTTCATCACATGTACGCGATTATCTTTTATGATGTCTTCAACAAGCAGCTGCCGGTTTTCATGGTGATAAATCATGATGGTATTTCCTGAAATCAGTGGTGTGAAAATAGAAGTAACCGTCAGGTCAAATGACAGTGAAGTATACAAAGCAAAATGCCTTGTTTCTCCTCGAACATATACTTGTTTCGCCCAATCAATATAGTTGACTAAGCCAAGATGGTGAATGAGTACACCTTTAGGTCTTCCTGTCGTTCCTGATGTATAAATGCAGTAGGCTGTTTGATCTGAGGTGATGGCTGTTGCCAGGTTGTCTGATGGTCCGGTGTATAGATCCGGCTGTGTGATATCAATTTTTTCTCCGTTATAGGCATACGTAAGCCCGTTAATCGAATGTGTTAGGAGCCATTCTACTCCGCTGTCTTCTAATAGATACTCTATTCGTTCCTGCGGGTATTCAGGATCAATTGGCACGTAAGCACCGCCAGCTTTTAAAATGGCTAAGCATGCCGTAACCATTTCAATGGAATGCTCTGCTAAAATACCAACACGCTGCTCCTGTTTGACCCCTTTCTTTTGTAAATAATGTGCGAGCTGATTCACTCTCTTATTGAGTTGTTCATATGTAACCGTCGTATCGCCAAACTCAACTGCCGCTGCCGCTGGCGTTCGTTCCACTTGTTCTTCAAATAGGTCAATCACCGTCGGTTCATTGCTAGACGTTGCCCCGCCATATTGACGAAAGACCGCTAGCTGCTTTTCTTTCTCTTCTTCTGATAGCAGCTGTAATTGAGCTGTAGATTTGTGCGGATGAGCACAGGCATCTGACAAGAGATGAAGAAAATGCTGACACCACTTTTCGATTTGTTCAGCTGAAAAACTGACGGGGTTATACACTAATGAGAAATGCAGCTGATCATCAAACGCCTGAACACTGAGCGTAAGATCGAATTCCGTCTGCTCTGACATCTCAAATCCACGAATACGGACAGGATGATCGCTTTTCGTTAGCATTCGATCAAGTGGATAGTTTTCAATGACGACGATTGAATCAAATAACGATTGCTCTGCCGTCATCCCTGCATACTTCTTTAAATCAGATAGCGGTGTATGTTCATATTCATTTCTCACAGCTACCTCACGACTGACTTCTTGCATATGTTCAAGAATCGGCCGCTCCTGTTCGAATGAGACCCGCAGTGGTAATGTGTTAATGAACAGGCCTGTCATCTTTTCAATATGAGGGACTTCCGCATTTCTTCCTGATACTGTTGTTCCAAACACAATATCATCTTGGTTCGCATATTTTGATAGCAAAACGCCCCACAGCGTATACATCACAGATGCCAATGTCACATCATGTTTATTCGTGAATTCGCTCAGGCTCTCAGCAATAGAAGCATCCACTTGATATTCATATTTGTGAAAGGCTCCTGAAGCTTCATGTATGCTACCTGACTTCGGAAGCAGTTCTGCATAACTCCATCCTTTGAAAACATTTTTCCAATAGGAAGCCTGCGCTTCTGTCTGTTGAAGGCTGTTCTGCTGCCATTTGACAAATGATTGGTAGGACGGCCTTTGTTCAAGAAGAGGTTTGTCCCCATTTGATAAACGCTCATATGCACTCATCCAATCACTTAATACAATCCCAAGGCTCCATCCATCCAATAAAATGTGGTGGAAGCTAATGAGAACCCAGCTGACTTCTTCATTTACCTCACATAACGTCAGGCGAAATGGGACTTGCTGTAGATCAAAACGTTCTTCTCGGTCCTGTGTCGCCACTTCCTCTTTCAGCAGATGAAGAGGCTGCCTAGCTTGAGTCAAATCACGATATCGAATGTCAGGCTGATGCTGCTTCAGAACAATTTGTACAGGCCTTGCGAGCTCCTGCCATCTAAACAATGTTCTAAGCATTTCATGCTGTTTGGTGACATTCGCCCAAGATTGTTCAAAGATTTCTCGATCAAGCGGTCCACCTATCTGGATCAGCAGTTGTTCAAAATAAGCCGTTCCGTTTGGTTCCATTAAATGATGAAACAGCAGTCCTTCTTGGATCGTAGTGATACCTAACATATTTTCAATGTTCTGTTTATCCAGCTTCTGCGGCTTTAAAGCCATGGGATCATCTCCTTTCTCTCTAAGAATGTTTCACGAAATAATGGCGTAAACCATAGTTAGCAATGACTTGCTGCTGAATTTGAGAAGTGCCTTCAATAATTTCAAGCACCTTCGCTTCACGATACAGTCTTGAAGCTGAATTTTCCCGGCTAAATCCGCTTCCACCATGGATTTGGACATTTGTATTTGTAATGTCAACGGCGATTTTGGATGTGAAATATTTTGCAATTGATGTCTCTGTGATGGCATCAGGATGCTGCGCTTGTCTCATTTCTCCAGCCTTTAAGCATAAGGCTTTCGCTGCATGGAGCTGGGTGACTGCATCTCCGATCATGCCTTTGATCATTTGATGCTTATACAGTTTTTCATTAAATTGTGTTCTTTTACGTGAATACGTGACGAGAGAATCAACGGCTTCTTGTGCAATGGCGAGCCCTGCCCAAGCGACACTGTATCTTCCATGATCTAAAGCAAGTGACACCACATGGTTAAATCCGCCCCCAACTGGTCCTAAGACACAGTCTTCATGCACCTGTACATGATCGAGGGTGATTTCTGCTAAATAAGACGCTCGGTTGGCCATCATTCCTGTAATTCTCTCAATCTCTACGCCTGGCTGATCTCGCTCGACAAGGAATGCGGTGACTTGTTCGCCTTCTCTAGCAATCACAATAAAGAAATCCGCAATCGCTCCAAAGGAAATCCACTTTTTCTTCCCATTCAAGACATAAGAGTGTCCATCCTTTTGATAGCTTGTTTCAACATGATTGGCATCTGATCCAATATTCGGCTCTGACAAAGCAAAGGCACCGATTTTTTCCCCTTTGGCTAATGCAACGAGCCAGCCTTGTTTTTGGTCTTCTGTTCCATAACGAAGAATGGCTTCTCCTACAAGAGAATTCACTGTCAATAATGTCCGTACATTACAGCAAGCTTTCCCCACTTGTTCAGTGAACTGCCCATACACAATCGGATCAAGCCCCATCCCTTGATAGGATGATGGGATACCTGCTGCCAAGTAGCCTCTTTTCGCCATATCTCGAATCAGCGACTCCGGCAAATGTTCTGTTTCATCGAATTCATTGGCAAACGGGCGGATATGTTCATCGCAATACTGTCGTATTTCCTCAATGGCATCGATTGTTTGTTCAGCTGTTTTCATGAAGGGCCGCCCCCTGTTGTTTTTTTTCAATTAAGGAGACAATGCGATTGACCGTACTAAAATTGGCAATGTCGAGGTCTTCGTTGTCTAACTGGAAGTGAAAGTCATGTTCAATGTAGTTCACTAGTTTCATCGCAAAAAGAGAATTGACAAAGCCTTGTTCAAAAATGTGATCATCATTTCCTAACTCAATTTCTTCATCAAATACCACTAGATTTTGCTCGATATATGCTCTTACTTGTTCGTGTAGGTTCATGATTCAATCTCCTCGCTTTTCGCTTTTTTATTGTTTGGCTGGGGCTTTTTGGTCAATCTCAATTTTGACATCTACGTATTCTGGGAAAGGCTGAATCAAGCTTAAATCGTTTTCAAACAAAATATAGCCGTCCTCCCCATTCTCGATTTCTTTGAAATTGGCAAACTTGTATGTGATATACATCATGCGGTTTCGGTCTGTTTGTTTAAAGTCGGCCACAAGCCGCTTTCCTCGTTTTTTCGCTTCTTGCAAAATCGTTGTGAGTAAAATGGTCCCGACACCTCGAGACATGACGCGGCAAGACATGAGCAGCAGTTTGACATGCCAGGTGTCACCTATTTCTTCTATTAATGAGAGTCCAATTTTGCCATAGGACCCGAATTTGTCTTCAAGTTCACAGACAAGCAGCAGGTGAGCATCTGATTGTCGGAAGTAATCAAGCTCTTCATAATCGTAGGTTTTCCCGCTTGCATTTAATTGATTGGTACGGACGGTTAGTTCTTCGGCTCGCTGGAGGTCCTGTTCTCCTGCTTCCGATATAACGAATTTCATATGTAAAGACGCCAAAAATTTCTCAGGCGGCCCTTCATATTTCTCTTCTTCCTTCTGCCTTTTATCCGCTTCTAAGTACATTTTCCTGCGTCGTTTTGCATCCTCTGTGATAAAGACTGGACGCAGCCGATCATCTGTGAGCAACGTCATATAATCCACTGCATCCCAGCACGTAATCTCTGGATGAACAGCCTTCACTTCTTCTCGTTCAAATGGCTGATCATCAATAAACAGAATGGTATCTTTATGAATATTCAAGCGCTCGCTGATTCTTTCTAATGAACTAGATTTGGCATTCCAATGAATCTCTGGATAGAGAAAGAAATGATCGATTCCGAAGGCGGAGAGCTTTTCCTTCACAGCTGCTTCATCATTTCGGCTTGCGATAGAAAGAAGGATGCCGCGCTCATCTAACTCCGTTAGCACTTCCTTGATCGATGGCTTTAACGTCACCTCATCTGATTCAAGTAAAATCCCATCCCATAATGTATGATCTAAATCCCAGACTACACACTTGATTTGCTTAGCCATTCTTTTTTCTCCTCTCACATGTCATATTGGAAAAAGCCCTTACCTGATTTTTTTCCGTACTCGCCTGCGTCGACCATTTTGACAAGTAGAGGGCACGGACGGAACTTCGGATCTTTGTAGCTCTCGTATAAAACAAGCAATGAATTCAAAATCGTATCGAGCCCAATCAAATCACCTGTCGCAAGGGGACCCATTTTATGACCAAAGCCTCCGCGGAAAATTTTATCGACATCAGCTGGTGTGGCAACTTGATCTTGCACCGTCCAAATGGCTTCGTTGATTGTCAGCATAAGCACTCGGTTGGAAACAAACCCCGGAAGATCATGCACCACAACAGGTGTTTTATCAAAGGATTTCAAGAAACCTTTTGCCGTTTCAACTGTGTCATCAGAAGTTGCTTTTCCTCTAATCACTTCAACTAACGCTTTAAGAGGAACAGGGTTCATAAAATGCGCCCCAATGACCTTCTCAGGGTAATGCATAAGGGCCCCTACCTTTGTGATGGAAATACAGCTTGTGTTGACAAAATAAATGGTTTCTTTAGCACATATATCTCGCAGCTCTTCATAAATTGGTCTTTTCATCTCCCAATCTTCTGTCACATTTTCAATGACGATATGCGCATCATGTAAGCCTTCAAATGAAGTAGATAGCTGGATTTGAGACAATACGTCTTCTAAAGACAACGAGATTTTCTTCTTTCTCACAAATTGAACCAATTGATATGTTTTCTTGATTTTTTCTAGCGCTTCGTTTAGCTTTTCTTCTGTGATATCAACTAATGTGACTTGATAGCCATTTGCTGAAAGGTCTAAAGCCATATCAGCCCCCATCACACCTGCTCCAATCACGCCTATGTGCTTCGTGTTCATTTCTCTAACACTCCAATTCGCTTTAATATGACATTGATTTTCTCTACCACTTCATTTGTTAATGAATGAATAAAAAAGTGATCTCCATCGAATTCAAAAAATGCACAATCTTCGCTTGTATATTGGTCCCAATCGTCTAAATCGAACAACACAGAAGGCAAATCTCGCGTACCATAAAAAATAGAAATTGGACAAGCAGCTGGAACGACTTCATCACACTGATAGGTCTCTAGAAGCTGAAAATCTGCTCTTAAAATCGGCAGAAAGAAATCAAGTACTGCATGGTTATCGGCAAGTTCCTCAGGAACGCCGCCCATCGCAATAATCGCCTCTTTCAATTTGGTATCTGACAGCTGATGATAAACTTTCTTTTCTGGAATATGTGGTGGAAAGCGTCCAGAATAAAAGACATGGACAGGCTCTTTGTTTAATCTTGTTTTCATTCTTTTTTGTAATTCGTATGCAAGGACAGCTCCCATACTATGACCGAAAATGGCGTAGGGCTCTCCTTCTTTTAAGAAAGAGGACGCCTGTAAATAAAGATCATCTGCGACTTGCTGCAAATCGGTCAGCACAGGCTCTGTCATTCTTGTCCCGTGTCCAGGGAGTTCAAGTGCACGAATTTCTATCGACCGGTCTATATAAGATTTCCACGTACTGAATACGGTGCTTGCTCCACCTGCGTACGGTAAGCAAAATAACTTCACAACACGCCACACTCCCTTTTGCATTTGATTGCCAACGCTTCAAGCCAGTTTTTTTCATCATGGATGATTTGTTCTAAGGAAGCTTTGATGTTGGCTTGGTACCTGCTGGACATGTCCCCTGAAAAAAGGAGTTTCGCTGCCTGGTGCCTCGCTTTTTCCCATTCTGCTAAAATACGTTCCATCAACCGCATCATCTCAGGTAGATCTTCTTTGATCAGACTCAGCCGATACAGCTCCACTTTCTTCGTATTGATGACCTGATTGAAAGATGCCACGAGCTTCTCGATGTCATCCAATTGCGGAAACTGCTCATAAAATGTTTCAAGAGCTGTGATTCCTTTTTCTATTGCGTCAAGCTGACCATGCATATTTCTCAGGAAATAAGCTGTTTTTTGATCAAATAATTCAGTCGAGACCTTTTTCGGATCAAAGTGGAAAGCCGCATAGGAGTAAAATTGATCATTCGGCTGGAAATACTCATGAAAGGTGTCATACCCTTTCTGCACGTCTGTATATGGCAACACTTGATGCTCATACGACAAATTATCTAAATGCCGATTCTCGAATACATGGAAGGTTTGCTGATTTTCATGAAAGCCCGTGATTAAAATCGAATGACGGCTATGCGTCGTCAAATACTCTTTTCTACCTCGCTGAACATAAGGATCTACCCACACAATGACCGGGCGATTCAGCGTCACATCTTGTTTGACTTTCTCAATGAGATTGGCACAATGCTTGATTTTTTCGACTTGAATGCCTTGTAAATTCATAATCTTTTCAGGATCGTGTGTCGACATCCAGTCAATCTGCAAAAAGCCGTCTTCTGTGAGGCCATATGCGAATTGATCATTTAATAAGTATGGAGCGACTTCTTGATCATGCAGCTTTACAATCGGGAAAAAGCAATTGAAGAAGCAGCTGCGATAAAACAAATCATTATAAGGATGAATGCCCGAAATCTGTTTGACGGTCATCTTTTTGTCCTCTCTTTCCAGCAGTAGATGTCACCATGAATCCTTTGATGAAACCAATCGTACAAAACCAAACGAAAAACAAGTAATAAGAGATCGCTAGTTCAATGAGAGAGGAAGGTCCCCATACAAAACTCATTTTCCAAGGCAGCCCATTAAAGGCAACTTGCGATAGAATCATTGGCAGGATCAATACTCCGATCAAGAGCAACACCCAGCAGAGACCTTTCAGCCAAACGCCACGTGTCATTTCCCGCTGAACCACAGCACCACTTTTTACACGCTTCCTCCACTTGATAAATCGAAGGATAGACACCGTTTGCAGTAAAATAAAAAGACATGTAGCTGCAAGGCACAATTGATCAATGAGCTGAAATGGATCCATCGATGACTCTACTTGTTCATTTGTTCCCATAATTGTTTTAGCAACAAGACGGGCCGTTTGCTCGGTGTAGCTGCTATTCATATTTGCTAACACTCCGATAGCGACGCCTTCTTTTGGCTGGATCAGAAAAAATGATGAATAATTTGGATTAGAGCCTGCATGAAATAACGATTCCACATGCCTATTCTTTTTTTCTATATACCAGCCAGCATTGTAAAAAACGTGCTTCCCTTCGTCTGGGACATTCACAGTCAAGTGATCAGGATTTTTCACAAAACGAGACCACGTTGAATCGGTCAATTGATATTGCAGCCAAGTACCAACCTCCTGGCTATTCATCACAATATAGCCAGCAGGGGTGTTGCCTCGAAATTCCGGTGCTTGATAAGCATGTGGGGCAAGGAATTGCAGTTTAAACCCTTCCGAAATAACACCGTGCTTCATTCGTTCAGGCCCAGCCTCCGTTTGGTCAAGGTGATGTCTTTTAAACAGCCCTTTCATATATGTCTCATATGGCTGCCTTGTTACGTTTTCAATGATGAGACCAAGGACATCATAGTTGATGGTGGCATATTCAAAGGAGCTTCCCGGCTTGCGATTAAGCTCGATTGATTTCAGTTGATGGACTGTTTTTTTCAACGCATCCTTTGCATCATCTGGCTGGATAAGCGCAATGGATTGAAAGGGAATGCCGCTTGTGTGATGCATCAATTGTTCCACTGTGATCCGCTGAGGCTTGCCATGGTACGTTGGAAAAAAACCTGGAATATAGCTGCTCACCGGTTCTTTCAGATCAATTTTCCCTTGTTTCTCTAGGTCAACAATAGCAAGGGCGGTAAACGCCTTTGATGTAGAGCCAATTTCAAAAAAAGTGCTGTCTGTCACAGGCTCCTTCTTCTTTCGCTCCGCATAACCAAAGCCTTTTTGGTACACCACTTGGTCCTTTTTCACGACCACAACGGACATGCCTGGAATGCGCCCAAGCTCCATCTGTTCTTCAATCACTTGATCAATGGCTTTAGATGAAATCGCTGCTTGTGCATTTGTTTGGCCGGCAAAACTACTGATCCATAACACTGCCAGGACAAATGAAATGTAGACAATGTGCTGACTCTTCCTCATGTAAATAACGAATCCATTTCTTCAAGAGACATGTCCACTGTCTCAAAGTCAGACGGTGTAAATTCGACCTCTTCCTTCTCTAAACAATGCCTAACCAAACGTTCAATTTGCCGCTCTACCTCATGCAAAAGCTGCGTCATGTCTGTTTCACTCAGCTGTTTTTCACTAAAAGATAGATGGAAAATCAGCTGACCGCCCTTGATTGTTGCGACCATATCGATGACAGTTGTTAATTGATTATCCAATGACGAATCAGCACCTGAAGAAAAATAGGACATCTCATAATCAGATGATTGTTTAAGTACCTGATCGATCTCACCTAAATAGTTAAACCGTAATTGTGGCGCTGAATGATCTCGAAGCTGTCTATTGATGAGTGACAACAGACCATAGCCTGCGCCTTTATTTGGTACTTCACGTATCGTTTCTTTGACAGCCCGAATATGATCTGAGAAAGACTCAGAAACATTCACATTCACTGGATACATGGTTGTAAACCATCCGAACGTTCTAGACACATCAATATCTTCCTGGACAGCATCCCTGCCATGGCCTTCTAATTCTAAAGAAATCTTCTTTTGATTCGTTTGCTGATAACAGGCTTGCGTTAAGGCTGAAATTAACAATTCATGGGGCTGCGTTTGATACGCCTTGTTCGCTTGATTGATCAATTGATCCGTCAGCTCAACTGATAATGCCTTGGTCAATTTGATTTCATCTTTGACATATCCCTCATTTGTAGCCACTTGATACAATGGCTGAATATCCTGCACCTCTTTTTGCCAATAGCTGAACTCCTCTTTTACATCACCTGATGCTGCATACTGGTTCATCCGCTCCGCAAACGTCTGATATGAATGTGTTTTGAGCGGAAGTATCTCTGCTGTGACCTTTTCTCCATGCAATAATTTCATCAAGTCCTCCACAAGAATTTGCCATGACATGCCATCAGCTAAAAGATGATGTGCGGCAAAAATGAGATGTGATTGAGCAGTGGTTTGACAAAGTGCTGCCTGAATTAATGGTCCTTGATAAAGATGGGTCCTTTGCTTTAACTGAAAACCCACTTCTTTTAACGCTTCTTGCACATTCTCTTCTGACAGCTCCGTGAAATCGTGTATCATCAGCGGAATATGCTGCATGCCATCATCATAATAGAGTGTGTTTGTCATCTCATGTACTTTTAACCTTAATCCGTCATGATGAATGACCAGCTCTTTTAAAGCATCCTGCATGATCCTTTCATCCATCTTCTTCTTTGAATGAACAATGATGGATTGATGCCAGAAATGTTCGTCTTTTAACCGCTGGGACCAGAACCATTCAACAATTGGGATCGATTTCACATCGCCCACAGCCTGCTCTTGTGAGATATGTAATGCCGGTTCCTGCTGGACGACTTGTGCCATTTCTCTAAAAATTGGATAAGTAAATATATCTTTTGTTTTTAAATAGAGTCCCTTGTCTTTTAACTTCGCAATAAATTGAATCGCCTTAATCGAGTCACCGCCAAACTGATAAAAATGATCAGCCGGTTCAATCTTTTCATGCCCTAAGATATCTTTTGCTGTGTCTACGATGATCTCTTCGATGATCGCTGTTTCCTTGGACCATTCAACCTCTGTTTCCATTTGAGACAGCAATGGATCAGGCAGTGCTGCTCGATTAACTTTTCCGTTTTGAGTTAGCGGGAGCTCATCTAATATGACAAAATACGCTGGTACCATATAAGCTGGAAGCTGATCTGATAATTTTTTTCTTAGTAAAAAGGTCGTCAGCTCTTTTTCTTTTAATTCAATATAAGCAGCAAGCTGTTTTTCTCCAGCCTCATCGGTTAGATCAATGACAGCTGCTTTATCAACTTCATCGAGTGCCATAAGCGCAAGTTCAATTTCCCCCAGCTCAATCCGGTAGCCTCGCAGCTTGATTTGATGATCAATACGGCCAATATATTCAATCTTTCCATCATTTGCTCGTTTGGCAACGTCACCTGTTCGGTACATGCGGCGATGGCTTACAAATGGGTTAGGCAGAAAGCGAGATTCCTGCAAATCAGGTCTTTGCCAATATCCTCTGCCAACGCCCTCGCCTGAAATATACATTTCTCCTACTGTCCCTGGTAATACCACTTGCTGATTTTCATCTAAAAGATAAATCTCCGTATTTGGCATCGGTACACCAATTGACACCGATGTTCCCCCATCGTCTTGATGAAATTGATGAATCATGCACCCAACGGTTGCTTCAGTTGGTCCATATTCATTAAAGATCGAAATTCGTCCATCACTTGCCTCTGTGATTCTTTTGGCCAAAGCTGCCGGTAATTGCTCCCCGCCAACAATCATCCGTTTAACAACCGATTGTGACAGCGCAGCATCTGTTAACAGCGCCATATGAGCTGGTGTCAGCTTGATGACTTTTGCTTTTTGATCAAACAAGATATGTTCTAGTAAAAAACCTGACTGATCCTCTTGACGATAAATCACCACTGTACTTCCAGTCACCAATGGCGTATAAATCGATGTCACAGTTAAATCAAATGCAATAGACGAATACAAGGCAAAATGATCATCTGCTGAATCTGTATAGTGTGTTTTGGCAGACATGATATAGTTCACTAAGCTTCGGTGCTCAATCATGACTCCCTTCGGCTGTCCTGTAGAGCCAGACGTATAGATCATATATGCGACATCTTCTGCATCTCCAATGAATGGATGCACCGGGTCATACTGAACCAAGTCATCCCACACGTTGTACATATTGTACGTATCGCCTTCAAAATGGTATGACGACGCTTGATCTGTGAAAAACATCTTCGCCTGACTATCATCCAAAATAAACTGAATGCGCTCATGCGGATACTCAGGATCAATCGGTACATATGCACCACCCGCCTTTAAAATACCAAGCAGCAACACAATAAGTTCTGGTGAATGATTCATACATACTGCAACAAAGTCATGCCTCTGTAAGCCTTGTGTTTGGAGGAAATGCGCCATTTGATTGGTTTTTCTCTCAAGTTCACCGTATGTCATTACATGAGATCCATCCTGAAGTGCGATTCGATCAGGGGAAGTCTTAGACATATCTGTGATCAATTCATGGATTTTTTGTTTCTGTGGAAATCTGACGGCTGTGTCGTTCCATTGATAAAGCTCTCGTTGTTTCTCCTCTTCTGTCATGAGAAGTACGTCTTTTATGTGCTGCTTAGGCTGGATGAGTATGTTCTCGACAAATAGGAGCATCCTTTCATGAAGAAAGTCGATGTCTTCCTTGCCGTAATCTGAGATTTTGTAGTCATATTGCAGCTCGATTTGCCCTTTTTCATCCCATTCTTTCACAGCAACTTGTAAACCGTATGGCTGAAAGCCATTGTAAAGCTCTATGTATTCAACTGCGTACCCTTCCATCTCCTGCACCATATTTGTGCTGTAGGAATTGATAAAAATTTGAAAAAGCTGATCATATCCTGCCTTTGCAAGCTCTAAATCTTTGACGAGTGCGTCATATGGATAACGCTGATGCAGGAAGTAAGCCTTATAGCTTTTTTGAATGTCTATCAGACTTTCTAACAAAGATTGCTGAGGATCGATCTTCATTCGATAAGGCATTGTGCTGACGGTCATACCGGACGTGGCTTTTTCCTTTTGTCCGGAACGATTGAGAACTGGCGTCCCAATAATAAAATCTTTTTGCTGGTATTTTTTATGCAAGTAAACGAAGAGGCCTAAAGTAAATAAAGAGTTGATTGAACAATGATGGGTGTCTATAAATTCATAGATTTTTTCTGAGAGCTGTCGATCAAGATAATGGCTTTGTCGATGGCCTTTGATTTGGTCAGTTCCCTGTACCAAATAACTTTCAGACACATCAGATAATGTTTCTTTCCAAAATTGCTGATCTTTTTTAAATCTTGGGGAGTTCATATATTTCGATTCTTTATCAATAAAAACAGAATGATTGTCTGCTTCTTGTTCGATAGAGGAGCTTTGTGTAAGAGCAGTGTAAAGTTGACTAATTTTATCGATGATTACTTTCATCGACCATCCATCTGCTACAGTATGATGGCATTTGATGAAATAACCGGAATGCTGTCCGCCGATTTTCAATACGGCAAATTCGGCAAGAGAGGTTTCTAATAACTGAAATGGTGTTTTGAAGGCTTTTTCGGCCCATTCTAACATGTGTTCATGTGTGGAAAACTCATAGGCAGGAATATGGTTGTCGGCGTTTGAATCAACGTATTGAAGAGTCTCTCCGTCTTTTTCTACTAGTTTGAGACGAAGTGATTCTGTTGTCCTGATACAAGATGCAATGGCCTGCTTCAGTTTGTCGAGCTGCAACGGCCCATTGACGAAAATGATACCGCCAATATGATTGATTGGTGTTTCTGGATAAAATGTTTCCATGTTCATCACACGCCGCTGCGGATGTGTTAATGGCCAATATACTAAACTACTAGTCAATTACGCCACCTCTACTTTTCATATAGTTAACATTTCTACGAACATATTAAATCATATAATGGTATTTTTGTAAATAATTGAGATAAAATGTCTAAATTTGTTCATTTTTTAATCTAGATGCTAGGAAAGCCGACACAGTAAACAGGACAACGTTCATAAAAAAGACGACTCTTGCCCCAAAGAGATCGGTCATGGTGCTCATAACGAGGATAGACATTCCGTATATAAAAGTTGATAGTGTATGTTGAGCTGATAGTATTTTAGGCAATTCAATTTGACTCAGTGTATCCTGTACATATGTACGAATGGAAATGCTGCGAAGCTGAAAGGCTGGGCCTAATAAAAAGACAAATAACAAACTCAGCCAAGCTGATTGATTCAGCCCTAAGCATAAAGTCAACACGGCTACGATCACCGAGCTATAAAAAATGTGATCAAACAAACGCTGTTCCACATGCTTTGCAAACCTTAGCACGAGTAAGCCACCTAGAATGGTTCCACCAAAATAGCTTGCGTTAATAAAACCCCACCATGTTTCAGGCTGATGTAAGACTTCAGTGACATAGACAAGGATAATGGCACCAGTCCAAATACTTCTACCGCACATGGAAAGCATTTCTAATATCGTTAATGTTCGAATTGTCGGCTTCTCATACATGAGCTTCCAGCCTGAAAAGACCCTTGCACCAAATGATTCAGACTGTTTCTCTTGTTTAGCCGCAGCTCCAGTATCGATGATAAAGAGCATTGATATGAGCGAAAAACTGTATAAAACAAGTGTCGTCAGAAGTAAAAATTGTGGTCCTAGAATGCCAATAAATAGGCCTCCTAAAAGCCATCCTAGTAAAAGGACAATTTGATCAGAAGTTAGGATATAGCTATTGGCTTTTAGTAAAAAGTGCTTTTCTACTAAACGTGGAATCATTGAATTTCGAACAGGAATGGTTCCTCCATCTATCAAAGAGAGTAGAAATACTATGATAAAAAAGAGAGGAATAGAAAATGTTGATAATTGTAGAATATAAATAAAAATCAAGCAACCGAAGAAAGTAATTTGACAAATTTGCAAATAGATAATGAGTCTTTTTAGCTTAAATTGATACATAAAGAAAGGGATGAGTACTGCTCCAAGTGCTTGTCCGACAAACTGCGAGACGGCCACCATTGAAGCAATGAGCGTAGAATTTGTTAATTGATACGTCAGGATGGTAAGAACGAGGACATATAGTGAATCCCCAAAATTAGCTAGGGTTTGACCCCCTAATAAAAAGTAAAATGATTTGTTTTTCATATTTATCTCCATTTTCTCTTCATTACCACCCATAATAATACATTATTTTCTACACTTCTACGTTTTATAACAATATTTTCATAATTTGATACATTTTACCCAATTTAAAAAACCGCCAAAAGGCGGTTTTAAGTTAGTCATATATATGGACGGTTGGTTCTTTGTCTTCAGCATTTTTCGTGATCAGGGCTTCTTGTTGATCAGAAGATGTGATGTTGATTTCTATATTTGTACTCTTATAGTAATCCATGACTTCACCTGTTAAATATTGCGTGAAGGCCACGACTTCCGTTTTTCCGTAGAACTGCATCGGAATTTCTACTTTCATTTTTTGCAGATTTCCGTTTTTATAAAAGCCTTTTCCTACCACTCCGGTGTAATTCGGGAAGTAATCTTCTACCTTTGTCTTGAAGCGGTCAAATCGCTCTGAATCATCTTTGTAGCTGCTTTTCGCATTATCTGAAGGGAAGAATATATTCTCCTCTTTGATCGTATCCCAATTGCCGATATCAGCTGAGCCTGCTTTCACATCCGTTTTGGCAATAAAGTTTCCTGGAACGATGGACGATTTTGGCGCTTGTTTATAAAGGGCAATCATAACAGGCACCTTTTGCAAACCGTCCATTTGACGAATTCGTTTAATCACTTGCTCAGCGATTTTTTCGCCCTCTGCCAAGAGTTTCTTTGAATTTTTCGATGAATCGATGGTTACCTCTTGCTGGGGATCACCGATATTTTCACGATAATAATATACAGAGTTCAGTGCAAGGCCAATGACGACTCCACCAAGCTGTAAGCTATTTTTGTCTTTTCGAATTAAGTAATTATGCTCTAGCATCGAAGCTAAGTATATTGGACTATTTTCATTTTTAGACTTTGTTGAACCAGAGTTTGGAAGTGCAGGATTTAAGCCTAGGTTCTTAAAGTTTTTATCTTCTTTTTCTGCTTTTTTCAGATCACTGCCTGTTTTTTTGCGCGCAAGCCAGCTGAGAACGGTATCCTCGTCTAAATGCTGTCCTTCTTGGAAGAGATAGTCGTTTGTATTAAATGATTCTGTTGCAAGGCGCATGAGACCTGTTTCAAATTCATCAATATCCAAGCGTGTATTGAGACGCTCTGCTGTTAATCCCCTTGCAGCCCCTTGTTTAAACGGCAGCACCATTTTGTAATAGGAGTCAGAGATATTGTACATCGGGATGATCGCTGTTTCCTTCGTTTCATCCGTTTTTTGTGTGACCTCTTCCTCGTCCTTTCCCCCAAAAGGTGCACACGCTGACAGTACCAGTGTGAGCATTGTCAGCAGCAATAACAACTTTTTCAATAGAAAACACTCCTCTTATTTCTTTAGCTCCTCGAGCATTTTAGCTTCGTCCCAAATTTCAATATTGAGTTCTTCTGCCTTTGTCAGCTTACTACCAGCTGCTTCTCCGGCAATGACTAAGTCTGTTTTTTTACTCACACTACCTGCTAATTTGCCGCCTAATGCTTCGATCGCTGCCTTTGCATCATTTCGAGACATTTCTTCTAATTTCCCTGTAAGCACGATTGTTTTTCCTGCAAAGTAGGAATCACTTTCTTCTGCTTTCACCGGCTTTGGTCCTGTGTAGGTCATATTGACCCCAAGCTCTTTTAGTTCATTTAGCAGATCAAGTATTTCTTCTTTCTCAAAGTAAGTGACGACTGCATCGGCCATTTTTTCACCAATTTCGTCTACTTCGAGTAATTGTTCTTTCGTTGCTTGCTTTAATTGATCGATGTCCTCGAAATGCATCGCCAAGGTTTTCGCCGCTTTGGAACCAATAAATCGAATGCCGAGACCAAATAGTAAACGCTCAAGAGAATTTTCTTTCGATTGCTCAATCGACCGCAGTAAATTATCGACAGATTTCTCGCCCATTCGTTCGAGCTGAATGAGCTCTTCTTTCGTTAATCGGTAAAGGTCTGACACACGAGACACGAGCTGTTCTTTGAAAAGCTGTGTAATGACACGCTCGCCAAGACCATCAATGTTCATCGCATTACGAGAAACAAAGTGTATGAGTCCTTCACGTATTTGTGCGGGACATTCTGGATTGATGCATCGCAGGGCGACTTCCCCTTCGATTCTCACCAGCTCACTATGACACTCTGGACATTCAGTCGGCATGTGAAACGGCTTTTCTTCCCCTGTGCGTTGATCGACAAGTACGCCTGCTACTTCCGGAATAATATCCCCCGCTTTCTTCACAATGACTTGATCGAATAGACGAATATCCTTTTCTTTGATCAAATCTTCATTGTGAAGAGAAGCACGCTGCACCGTCGTCCCTGCTACTTTTACAGGCTCAAGAATCGCTGTTGGTGTGATAACGCCTGTACGCCCCACACTCAGTTCAATATCAAGCAGCTTTGTCACGACTTCTTCTGCAGGGAACTTGTACGCAACAGCCCAGCGCGGACTTTTTGCTGTAAAACCAAGCTCTTCCTGCTGAGCCAAGGAATCGACCTTGATGACAATCCCATCGATTTCATATGAAAAATCGGCACGCTTTGTTTTCAATGTTTCGATGAGTTCAATCACTTCTTCAATCGTTTGGCACATCCGTCTTTCTTTGTTGGTTTTAAAGCCAAGTTCGTCGAGAAGATCGAGTCCCGCGCTTTGCGTTTCAACACCGATTTCATCAAGCTCGGCTATACTGTAGACGAATATATCAAGGTTTCGTTTCGCTGCAATTTTCGTATCAAGCTGACGAAGTGAGCCCGCAGCCGCATTACGCGGGTTCGCAAACGGCTCTTCTTCGTTTTGTAATCTTTTTTCGTTTAATGCTTCAAAAGAAGGTTTTGGCATAAATGCCTCGCCTCTCACTTCAATCGACAGAGGGCGATTGATTTTGAGTGGGATGGAACGAATGGTTTTTAGGTTTTCGGTAATGTCCTCACCCGTTGTCCCATCTCCACGCGTGGCACCTCGGACAAACACTCCATTTTCATAACGGAGAGAAACAGCGAGTCCGTCAATTTTCAGCTCGACATTGTATGCGATATCGTCACCGACTGCTTGACGAACCCGGCGGTCAAAATCAAGAAGGTCCTGTTCATTAAACGCATTCCCGAGGCTGAGCATCGGTGTGCCGTGACGTACTTTTCGGAAGGCGTCTAAAACAGCGCCCCCTACTCTCTGTGAGGGGGAATCGGCTGCTTTTAAATCAGGAAATTCTTCCTCTAGAGAGATCAGCTCACGCATCCGCGCATCATATTCAGCGTCAGGAACACTTGGATGATCCAGTGTATGATATTCGTAGTTGTATTGATTCAAAATCTGGTGCAGTTCCTCGATCCGGCGTTTCGCTGCTTCTTTATCCATCTGCTTCTTCCTTTCACTTCATCCGTTTTGTAAGGCCTTTGGTTTTATTGCTTCTCGATTGGCGCAAATGCTGCGAGAAGCCGCTTAATGCCAGTAGGGCTTGGGAACGCAATATCAAGCTCTGTGCTATCTCCACTGCCTTTCACACTCACTACCGTTCCAACGCCCCATTTTTTATGGGCTGCTTTATCGCCCACAGCCCAGCCAATACTGCCGGCACCTGTGTTTTGAATGGTTTGAGTTTGCGGACGAGAGACAGGGCCCCGTCTTTGCGGTCTTTCTCTTGTTTGGCCAAACGGTGTTTTCGTTTCTTTTTTCTCATTTAGGTTGTCCAATAAATCGGCTGGTATTTCTCTAATGAATCTTGATTCAAGGTTCATGTTCGTCCGGCCGAATAATGTTCTCATCTTAGCACTTGATAAATAAAGCTCTTCTTCAGCCCGTGTGATGCCTACGTATGCAAGGCGGCGTTCTTCTTCCATCTCAGCATCTTCCATTAATGAACGGCTGTGCGGGAAGACACCCTCCTCCATCCCCATTAAGAAAACGACAGGGAATTCTAGTCCTTTTGCGGCGTGAAGAGTCATTAAGATGACGGCATCCTGATCTTCTTCCTCATTTTCATCCAGCTTATCAATGTCTGCAACGAGGGCGAGATCTGTCAGGAAGGTCACAAGCGATTTATCTTCATTTTGTTCTTCAAAGTTCTTTGTGACAGATAGAAACTCGTCAATATTTTCTAAACGGCTCTGCGCTTCAATCGTTTTTTCGACCTTAAGCGCTTCACGATAGCCTGTTTTTTCGAGGATTTCTTCTGTTAATTCTGTGACAGATAAATATTCCTGCATGTTCGTCATTTGATCAATGAGCTGTTTGAACTCATCAAGAGCATTGGCTGCCCTTGCACTCAGTCCAATGAAGTCCACCTGACCAAGCGCTTCAAACATAGACAGGTCATTCATCTCTGCATATGCCGCAATTTTTTCAACAGATGTCGCCCCAATTCCGCGCTTTGGAACGTTGACAATTCGCGTAAAACTAATATCGTCGTCTGGGTTTGCCACAAGGCGTAAGTACGCCAAAATGTCCTTGATTTCTTTTCTGTCATAGAACTTCGTACCGCCGACAATGTTGTATTGAATGTTTGACTTCAATAATGTTTCCTCTATGACACGGGACTGAGCATTGGTTCGATAAAGGATCGCAAAATCGGATAATTTGCGCTTTCCGCTTTGATGAAGCTGATGAATCTTTCCAGCGACAAATTGGCCTTCACCGAATTCATTATCTGCACGGTAATAGGCAATCTTCGCTCCTTCATCATTTTCTGTCCAAAGGTTTTTTGGTTTACGGTTCGCATTGTTTTGTATGACCGTATTTGCGGCATGCAAAATGCGTTTCGTCGATCTGTAATTTTGCTCAAGCAGAATCACTTCACTGGACGGATAGTCTTTTTCAAAGGAAAGAATGTTTGTAATATCCGCTCCGCGCCAGCGATAAATGGACTGGTCTGAGTCACCGACGACACAAATATTTTGAAAACGCTGAGCGAGCAGCTTCACAAGCATATACTGCGCTCTGTTTGTATCCTGATACTCATCGACATGAATGTATTGGAATTTCCGCTGATAATGCTCTAATACTTCAGGGATGCGTTCAAACAGACGAATCGTCATCATGATCAAATCATCAAAATCGAGTGATTGGTTTTTGAGTAATCGTTTTTGATAATCTGTATAGACGTCGCTGACCACTTGATCATAGAAGTCACCGGCTGTTTTTGCGTATTCCTCTGCATCAATGAGTTCGTTTTTTGCACTGCTGATTGATCCTAAAATGCTGCGTGGGTCGAACTTTTTAGGATCAATATTTCGCTCTTTTAAAATGTTCTTAATCACTGAAAGCTGATCAGATGTGTCTAATATGGAGAAGTTGCGATTCACACCAATGCGGTCAATATCGCGTCTTAAAATACGGACACACATGCTGTGAAACGTAGAGATCCAAATGTCATCTGCTCCAGGTCCTAAAATGGCTTGTACACGTTCACGCATTTCACGTGCTGCTTTATTCGTAAACGTAATCGCTAAAATGTTCCACGGAGCGACATGCTTTTCTGCCATTAAGTATGCAATTCGATGTGTGAGCACCCGTGTTTTACCACTTCCTGCTCCTGCCATCAGTAATAGCGGACCGTCTGTTGCTTTGACCGCTTCTTTCTGCGCATCATTCAGCCCTTCTAATAGATGATTCGATATTTCATTCATTCCATTCACCGCCAATTCGAACTTACGTTCTATTTTAACCCGTTTCGCCTTGTTTGACTATGATGATTTTTTGACTGCGTCAACTGTTTTTAACGCTTCTTTGAAATTGTCATAAATGACGTTTCCTACAACGACCACGTCTGCATGCTGCGCAAAGTCTTTTGCCTGCTCTGCGTTCTCAATGCCGCCCCCATAAAAAAGAACCGTTTCGTGAAGCACTGCTTTTGTTTCTTTGACAAGCTCTATGTCTCCAAGCGTCCCGCTGTATTCTAGATAAAAAATGGGCAGTTTCATCAAATGCTCTGCCACTCTTGCATATGCCCGCACATCATCTATATCCAACGCAGTATTTGCCGCTGTGAGCTTGGCCGCTTTACAATCTTCGTTTAAGATCACATATCCTTCTGGCACAATCTCTTCCATTGACATCAAATCACCGTATTCCTTCATCGCATCCTTATGGAGCCCAACAATCCAATCTGGATGGGCGCTGTTTAACACTGTGGGGATGAAATACAGATCGAAGCCCGGCACAATCATCTCATGTGTTGAGATTTCAAGCACACATGGCACAAGAAACCTTCGAACCTTTGACATCAATTGGAGCACGTTGTCCTCTGTCACATTGTCACTGCCGCCAATCAATATGGCATCCGTACCAGATTCACAAATCGCTTCTAGCTGTTCATCAGAAATCCCTTTATTTGGATCGAGTTTAAAGACATGCTTCCACTCGGTAACATCATACATGAAAAACGTTCCTCCATTCGTTTCATTCCATTTAAATATTATAACAAAATCAGTGACCGCAAAAAACGGGTAACCTCCTTTAGCTAAAAGTTTCATTCTTTTGAAAATGGGTGGTCGTGACTTTAGATGAGGATGCTGGAGAATTGTTGGGAAAAGCCCGTTTTCATAGGAAAGGATTTGAAAAGGGAAAGACGTGTTTAAATTTGATATGAAGGCTGTTTTGTATCGCCTCATGATATTATACAATAAAGGATGATATTACCATTTATGATTGAGTTAGACGTCAATGAATGTATCAATGTAGATATCGATCAGGAGGATCGAGTGGCTGGCTTGGAGTTATTTGCAGAAGAAGCCGAGGTCCTGAGGCACACACCGGTTCATGAGGATGAGTATTCTTTACGTTTTACGGATCAAGATGTCCTCTCAACCTATCATTTGTCAGGCGTTGAATTTCAATTTTCGAAGCCTGATCATCAAGGGCTGATCAGTTTTAAACTAATCGATTCTCTTAAATAAGAAAAAACCGTTTTGATCATTCAAAACGGTTTTTTTCAAACTATTGTCTCACTTCATTAAAATAATGGATGGATGTCATGGCCCCTTCATCGACCATCTTGTTGTCTTGAATATCTAACGGATCAGGGTTGCCGGCTTTTTCAGGAACCTTTTCATTTGCTCGGAACATGCTTGCCCATTTTTTCAAATGCTGTTTATTTTTAACCGCTAATAACACAGCTCCTCCAACCCCTAATCCTGCAAGTACATACGTATTTGGACGCTTATTCATGTATGTTCCCTCCCCTTGTCATCTTATTTTTAAGTTACCCCGCCTCTTCATTTCTAAACGTCACAATGTGTTCAAGTGGTTTCTCTTTGAACGAAAAGTGGAATAACAACAGCAATGAAAGAGAAAAGAGGGATGACATGACAACTACTTTAATTGTCATAGCCGCACTGCTATTGATTTGTTTGATTGTACCCATCATTTTATTGATATGGATTTGGATGAGAGATGAAAAACAAGAAGAACATTCTGTCCTACGAAACTATCCGGTCATTGGAAAGCTGCGGTTTATTTTTGAAAAAATAGGACCTGAGCTTCGCCAATATCTGTTTCTGAATGATCGGGAGGAGCTTCCTTTCTCAAGAAGAGAATATGAGCAAGCTGTCATGTCTGGGAAGTACAAAAGCCGGACGATGGGCTTTGGATCAAAACGTGATTTTGACAAGCCTGGTTATTACATTCGGAACGTTCTGTTTCCAAAACAGCGAGATGAATTACGAATTGACCAATCCGATAATATTCAAACAAAAGTGTATCAGATTGATCAAGACAATTTACTGCGAAGAAGTGAACATACCAAAGAGGTCGAGGCAAAACCTTACTATCTCCATCAAGACGATGTACAAGTAATTGGCGAGTACACATGTCAAAAGCCTTTCCGTGTAAAAGGCCTGATTGGGCAGTCTGCCATGAGCTACGGATCTTTAGGCGACAGGGCCATTACAGCACTATCCTCGGGATTAAAGATGGCTGGCGGTACGTGGATGAACACAGGTGAAGGCGGGCTTTCTCCATATCACCTCAAAGGCGGAGCCGATATCATATGCCAGATTGGACCCGGTCTATTTGGCGTGAGAACAGAAGATGGCGCTTTTTCCTTTGAAGAATTTAAGAAAAAAAGCGAGCACGAGGAAGTCAAAGCCTTTGAGCTGAAGCTGGCACAAGGAGCTAAAACACGCGGCGGACATATTGACGGCGAAAAGGTCACCGAAGAAATTGCGAACATCCGTAAATTACCGCCCCACCAATCCATTGACAGCCCAAACCGATTTGAGATGTTCCACTCCATTCCTGATATGTTTGATTTCATTGAACAGCTGCGAAGTATAGGTGGAAAGCCTGTCGGCATCAAGCTTGTGGTCGGACATAAAGAAAACATTGAAGAGCTTGCGGCGTACATGAAAAAAAGCGGAAAGCATCCTGATTTCATTACAGTGGATGGCGGAGAAGGCGGCACTGGTGCATCCTTTCATGAATTGGCAGATTCCGCAGGGCTGCCGATTTTCACCGCACTCCCAATGGTCCATCAAATATTGAAAGAATACGGTGTCAGAGATCAGGTGAAGCTCTTTGCTTCTGGCAAACTTCTCTCACCTGATAAAATTGCGATTGCCCTTTCCATGGGTGCTGACTTTGTAAATATCGCCAGAGGCCTCATGTTTTCAGTCGGCTGCATTCGCGCGCAAGTATGCCACACGAATAAATGCCCAGTAGGAGTTGCCACGACTGATCCAAAGCTGCAAAAGGGTTTATCGATTGAAGAAAAGAAATACCGTGTATGCAATTATATCCTGTCCCTTAGAGAAGGTTTATTTAACTTATCCGCAGCCGCTGGAATTGAATCCCCCATTCATTTTAATGAGAAACATATTGTCTATAGACAAGAAAATGGTCAGACAAGTGAAGTGCCTATTTTTACAGGGACACAGCCATCCGTCTAGTTTGAGAAAGGTGCGTTTTTGCACCTTTTTTCAATTGACATTTTGGCTCAATCGCGTGTAAAGAACTTAGACAAATGACAGGAAATGGAGAGATGGAGGATGCGTGACAAAAAGGTTCGCGGGATGAAACGGAAGACGAATGAGATGGTTATAAGAATTGAGGAAAATACACAAGAGTTCCCGGCAGATATTGAACAAGGTTATTGACATCTCCCTCTACCAGTTGCGTATGATTTTATTTATTCAAGCAAAACACCTCAAAAAATCAAGCGATTGTCCATTCAAACACTGCTAAATAGAGCTGAACACCTCATTGATTTGAAGCCACTTGATGGAGAAGTATATCGTGTCATGGTTGCAGTAGATGCCACTGAATGATGGGGATCACAAATCATTGTGTTTAAAGGAGATTCCTATATTAAAGACTTTTTCAATAGACATGATGATGATCAGAGATGGCTGCCTCTTTCCGATGCGAGATACATTCAAAGGGAATGGGGGTTATCTGTGCCAAAGGATAGGCAAACCATAGGTTTTAAAGACATCATCGCAGACGAATATGGCATCTCTGGTTTATAGGCGAGCTAAAATAAAAACAAGAGGGTTCGGGTTTGGCGAAATTAGTCAACTCCTTAAATTCCTTCCCGTTGGTCAGTCAGACATTTACCGTTGACTAATGCCAAGCCTTTCCCTCGACCGATTACGAGCAGTAACACAAATTTAAAAATAACCGTTGTCCTTTTCGGCAATAGTCAATTTTTTGTATCTGTTACTCATGTATCTCAAAATAAAAAAGAGTAGCCGCAGCCACTCTTAATTTTACTTATTCAACAATCGCGCCCTATTATGGAAGAGACTTTCATGTTAACCTGCCATTTCTTGCGAGAACCTAAGTAAATATCCATCAGGATCTTGAACAAGAAATTCCTTTTGTATAAACGTAGTATCATTACTTTTATATTTGCTAACAGTTGGCTCTCTGAATAGTGGAATGTTTTGCTTTCTTAAACGGTCAATGACAGGCTGTACGTCTTCAATGTCTATTTGAAAATTGATTCCCCGTCCAAATGGGTGTTTTAACTCCCCAGTGTCCCAATGGCCATTGATTTCTTCTAACATCATTTGTGTTTCCTCTTCCAACGAAACAAATATAAATTTATCGTCTTCACGCTCATATTCCAATTTAAAACCAAGCAATTCTATATAGAACCATTTAGACTTTTCGATGTCTGTTACAGATAACTCTGGTATCAAAGCATTGAATCTCATTTTTTCTTCTCCACAACCTTCTGATAAAGTTATTCGGTTAAATGACCCGTTTGTTGCTTCTTTCAAGCCAGTCCTTGCTTGTCTTTTCAGCACTCTTCATAAAAAAACTGTAAACAACTCCATTCTTGTTGAAAAGGATTGTTTACAGTGAAAACTGCTTTATTTTGTTTCGTCATTTGCCTGCTGTTCTGCTACGCGGTCAAGTGCCATCGTATAGGCATCATTTCCGTAGTTCAAGCAGCGCTTGACACGTGAGATGGTTGCTGTACTCGCACCTGTTTCCGTTTCGATTTTATGATACGTATTTCCCTCACGAAGCATACGCGCTACTTCAAGACGCTGTGATAATGATTGGATTTCATTGATGGTACACAAATCATCAAAAAATCGATAGCATTCTTCCAGGTCTTTAAGGGATAAGATGGAGTTGAATAATTGATCTAAGCTTTTGCCCCTTAATTTATCAATTTGCATCTTTATACATCTTCTCCTTTTCTATTGGCACACCACTTCGCACTACATTTTTCCGAGAAAGCGGTATCTTTCCTGACTCATTTTTTTCAACCTCAGCAATGAGCTTTGAACGAATCATGACAGGTTTGGTTCTACGCTGAAAATGCCGTCAGGTTCTTTCGTAAGCCGAAGCTTCTTTATCGTAAACAAATTCGACAAGTTTTGTCATATTTCTTGTACGACAATCTGACAAACTTGTTTGCTTCCGATATCTAGATCACTTCTGCACGATTAGGTCTGCCCAAAAAACAGTATGTGTGGAAAGCCCGGCGAGACAACAAACATGCGTCCCGCCTTGCTCGATCATTCAAAATATGTTGGTCGGCCAGCGTAACCGACAGATTCATTTTACAATTAGGGCACTTCACTCGTCATGTCAAAGCCCTCTGCTTTGTAGCATCTCCATATAAGATGATCTCACCTTATATGGCAGCAAAGAGATCCATTGCTCACTTCTGCCCTATAACAGCAGTCAGAAATGTGACAAAGATGATACAGCTCCACTCTGTTATATTTTAACGCATTATAGACGGAAAGAGTACAGTTTTTTTCATGACATCAAATATTCCTCTTGGTGTCACGCGAATATATGGCAAGTGTGTACTTTGGAAAAAGACGAGTGTATCAATTGGGCAGTCAAATGGATACCCGCGCTCAATGAGCAGCTCCCGTAACGTTTGCTCCTGCTGAAGAACAGTCTCAAACGGTTCAGCCGATGCACAGCCTGATAATTGCAGCGGTATTTCGTGCAAAATTTTCCCGTTCTCTGTGAGCACGATCCCCCCGCCGATCTCTTTCATTCGCTTATGAGCCAGCATCATATCATCTTTATTTTTCCCGATCACTAAAATATCACCTGTCGTTGAAAATGAGCTGACAAAGCCTTGCACTTTGTTTGCAAAACCTTTTAGCATTGTATTCACACGCCACTCGCCTTTTCGATCAATCAGGCTAAAGAAGCTTTGATCATGGTCACATGTCAGCTGGTTGACAGAGTTATCAATCTCCACTGTATATGGCTCCATGATGACGGCATTTCTCATTTTTACACCAAGAGGCATTGAGAATTGCAAATCGCTCATCGTCAGGTCATAGCCTAAGTCTAGTGGAACAAGCCCGCCATTTTCCCATTTTGTTTCTTTGAATTGATGCTGGTTCTCACCTTCTAATTTGAGAATAACGCCTTTAGAAATAACCGAATCAGGATTTGGGTTCATCGGATCATCTAAAATATTCAAAGAAGCCAATCGACCTGGTCCGACAACGCCTAACAAGTCATCAATTTGATAGTATTTCGCAATGTTAAATGTCGCCATATTGTACGCATCAATCGTGGGCACACCTTCTTCAAGGGCAATGGAAATTAAACGATTAATCATACCTTCCTCATAAAAATGAGGGGCAGCGCCATCAGTTGTATAGAAAAAGTGGTCATAGTGCCTAAAGTCACGCTCATGCAGTTCTCTTAAAATGGTCACTAAATCTGGGCGAATGGAAGAATGCCGCAGTGAGACATAGTAGCCAAGAGACAAGCGTTTTAGCACATCATCCGCATTCATTGCTTCATGATCACTATCTGCTCCAAACAGCTTCATTTTTGTTAGCGTTTTCTCAGAAGCTCCGGGAAAATGCCCTTCAATTCGTTTTCTCTGCTTCTTCGTTTCTTGCATGCAATATAAAATGAGATCATCACCGTCCATCAATCTTGGCCAGCTTGTTAATTCACCGCCTTGAAGGACGTCAGGATGATCAATCCATTCCTTGCGATAGTTGATCGGAAGCATTTCATCTTCATATCTGACTTCGGTTTGAAGATCGTATCTAGACCACCAAAAATACTGAAATGGCTGCTTTTTTAATTCACACAGAGTGGAAAGCGCTTTCTTTTCATTGCTCTGCAAAAGAAGAAATAAGTTATCGCTGACCATCGTTGTTGTGCCAAATTGAGACACATATTCTGCAAGTGATTGGGGATTATAAATATGGAACGGATGCGCGTGAGGCTCAATATACCCTGGCACAATGTATTTCCCTTCACAATCGATTACACGTTTAGTTGATTTATTTTGAGGAAGCTCTGCTCCGACATATACAATTCGATCATCATGTATCCAAATATTTGCCTTCACCCATTGCTTCAAAAACGGGTTTAGCACGAGTCCATTCGTTAAAAGGAGTGTTGGAACTATTTTTGAGTCGACTACATCGATTTGTGTGCGGATGTCATTGTTTCTCCAATTAAAAGTACGTTCGGACATTCACATACTCTCCTTCATTTGTATTAGCCCTATCGTAACATAACGAACCACGTTACGCATTAATGAAACGTTACAATTTCTTGAAATCACACTTAAAATAATTTAAAAAAGGAGATTCACCTTCAATGAAACCTAACCTTGGCTTAATGGAAGCGCTCATTAGAATTGCCTGCGGAATGACAATATGTACTGTGGCTGGGTCCTTGTATGCTAGAAAACCATGGAGTAAAATGCTGCTTTTCAGCATCATGTTTGGCGGTATGAAACTGGCATCTGGCATTCTTCGTTTTTGTCCAGTGACTTATATGTGTGAGCAGCAGGACACACATAAAGAGAAGGCTGAGTGAGACAGCCTTCTTTTTTGTGATCTCATCACTCCGCTACTTCACACCATTTCACCATCGTACCAGCAATAATTTCTGCTGCTTCGATCACATGCTCAATGTCGATGGATTCATTCGGATAATGGGCAAGCTCCGTTGTTCCAGGTCCGAACACAATGATCGGGATACCCGCCGCCTGTGACAGTAATCCGCCATCTGTTCCCCAAGGAGCGGCTTCAACCTTTGGCGGCTGCTTTAATACCTCTTCATATTGTTCCTTCAATAGACCTAGAAGCGGGTGATCCGCATCGATTGACCCTGGAAGCCACCTTGCACCAAACCATTCGACCTCTACAGGATGATCTTGGAACCATTCATCCTTTTCCCCGAGTCCTGCCATCCAGTTTTCTAGTTCCTTCTCTGCCTGCTCAACCGTCTCGCCCGGCATCACGCCGAGTCTACCTTCCATTGTGACAAGGTCTGCTACAGAGGACGGCCAATCACCGCCTTGAATTTTCCCAATGTTGATCGGGACCGGAATGGGGATATGCTGAAACAGCGGCTCGGTGATTCGCCGATTTCTTTCTTCTTCTAGTGCCGCTATATGTGAAAGGACAATGGTGCTTTTTTCAATAGCGGAGACGCCGTGATATCTTGTTCCGCCATGAGCGGCCCTTCCTTTCATATGCAGTCTGAACCACTTAGACCCCTGCTGAATCGGAAAGATTTTCATATGACTCGGTTCGGGAATGATGGCAGCATCTGCTGTATACCCTCTCAGTATCGATGCAAGTGTGCCTGCCCCGCCGCTTTCCTCTTCGACCACACTATGGAACACCACATCTCCTTTCAGCGGAATTTGAAGCGCATGCAGCGCCTCCAGTGCGAAGAGTAAAGAAACGTTCCCGCCTTTCATATCTGTTGCCCCGCGTCCATAAAGTCTCCCGTTTATGATATGCCCGCTGTATGGCGGATATGTCCATTGATTTGTATCTCCTTCTGGGACAACATCGACATGGCCATTTAATAAGATGGATTTGCCGTCCCCTTTCCCTTTCAATCGTCCAGCGACATTGGGACTTCCTTTAAAAGAACGGCGAGGGGAATAAAAATAAGGATGTTTCAGCAAGTCATCGCCGCCGATTTCCCATACGTCTACATCAAAGCCAATGGCTGACAGCTTATTTGCCACGATTTGCTGTACTTCTTGTTCATTTCCTTGGGTACTGTCACATTGCACCATTTGCTTTAGAAGCGTAATGGCTTCATCCTGGTGCTCTCTCATCCAGCTTCTGATACGTGTAATTGGCTGCAAGTCGGTCATCCTTTCTATACAACAGATTTGACATCAGGCGCTAAAATGAGGGGTGCCTCCGTCGCCCTCATGACATCTTCCGGCTGAAACGGCGGCATGACTTCACGTAAAATGAGCAGCTGCGACTTGACCTCAATGACCGCCATATCCGTGATAATCAAATCCACACAAGATTTAGCGGTTAAGGGCAGCGTACAGGCCGATTTCACCTTTGATTGTCCGTGTTTATCAAGGTGGCTCATCACCACCACAACCTTTTTCGCTTTTTGCGCCAGCTCAATTGCTCCGCCCATTCCAGGTACTCTTTTACCTGGCACAATCCAATTCGCAAGGTCACCCTGACTACTTACTTCAAGTGCACCTAAAATCGTCATATCCAGCATGCCTTTTCGAATGATGCCAAAAGCAGTCGTGCTGTCCATGTATGAGCCGCCTTTTGTTAACGTAATGGGGAAACCGCCGGCATTACACAAATTCGGATCTTCTTCACCTTGCACAGGGGAAGCCCCTGCCCCCATAATGCCGTTTTCTGCATGCAGCCACACCCGGTAATGCGCTGGGATGTACTCGGCCGCAAGGGTCGGGATGCCGATCCCAAGATTCACGATCATGCCATCTTCAATTTCCTGCGCCGCTCGTTTGGCAATGCGGTGTCTTAAATCGATGTCTCCCATGCCCATGTCCAGTTCACTCCTTTTGATTGCACGATTTGGTTTACAAATACACCTGGTGTTACGATTTCTTCTGGGTGAAGCCCGCCAACCGGCACAATCTCTTCTACTTCCGCAATGGTCCAGTCTCCTGCCATCGCTACAATCGGATTTGTATTCCGTGCACTTTTATCAAAAATTAAATTTCCTGCTTCATCTGCTTTGAAGGCATTCACGATGGCAACATCCGCTGTCAGCGCAGGCTCAAGAATATAATTCTTTCCATTGAGTGGAACCAATTGTTTCTCATCGAGATTCAGGCTATCCATGCCGACATCTGTCACAATGCCCGCTAGCCCCATCCCGCCTGCTCTGATCTTTTCTGCTAGGATGCCCTGCGGGTAAAAGAGAACGTCTAATGTACCTGCCTGCATTTTCTGCCCGGCAATGGGATTTGAACCAATATGAGAAGCAATGATTTTCTTGACTCTCCCTTCTGTGATGAGCCGGCCAACACCAATTTGCGGGAAGCCTGCATCATTTCCGATCAATGTCAGTTCATTGATATTTGCTTCTAAAATGGCATCTATCAATGATGGCGGAGAACCCACGCCGCCAAACCCGCCAAACATGATGGTCATACCATCTTTAAATCGCGTGATCACTTCATCAAAGCTCGCTGTTTTGTTCATATTCTTTCCTCCCTACATAGCAGATGGGAAAAACCCTCGATTGATGACTTCTTGTTCGACCTGCGTGATGGTCTGCCCGAATAGATGAATGAGTTCATCCATCTCCTGCTGCGTAATAGAAAGCGGCGGTGCAATCATGACAGCTGCACCTCCCACTCCATCCTCTCCAGCGCTTGCTGGATAAACGAGTAATCCATTTTGCTTTGCCGTCTCAACGACTAGATTGGTCATCTGTGCATGTGGAGGAAATGGTGTTTTGGATAATCGATCTGCGACAAACTCAATGCCTATCAGCAGTCCCTTTCCTCTCACTTCTCCGATGATGGAATGGTTTGTTTGCAAATCCTTTAAGGCATTCATTAAATATCGACCGGACAGGTCAGCTCGTTCAGGAAGCTGATGTTTTTTCAAATATCGAATGACAGCCAGTGAGACGGCTGCTGAAAGCGGATTGGCACTATACGTGTGACCTGACATCACAGACCCTGACCCACTGAGAATCGGTGCGATTACGTGGTCTGCTGATACGGTTGCCGCAATCGGTGAATAGCCGGCACTCATTCCTTTCCCGAGAACCATGATATCTGGTACGACGCCCCAGTGCTCCATGGCAAACATTTTCCCAGTTCGTCCAAAGCCTGTCATGACTTCATCTGCAATCATTAAAATGTCGTTTTCCTCACAGACTCGCTTCATCGCCTCAAAATATCCGTCTGGCGGCACAAGTGCCGCTCCCGCTGCTCCAACAATTGGCTCTGCAATAAAGGCTGCAATCCTCTCTTTTCCTATACGCTGGATGACGGTTTTAAATTCCTGAACATACCACTCGACCTGTTTGCTTTCTTCTTTTGGCAGCCATGACCGATAGCTATACGGCGGAGACAGCACCGGGTGTTTTTCAAGCAGTGGTTCAAAGCGTTCTCTTCTTGCAATATGACCTGACATTGACAGCGCACCAAGCGTGATGCCGTGATAACTCATCCATCTTGATATGATGTGATTCTTTTCAGTCTTTCCCTGCTCCTGCCAATGCTGTATCGCGATTTTCATCGCTGTCTCTGTTGCCTCTGATCCGCTTCCTACAAAAAAAGACCAGTTCAGATTGCCTGGGCAAAGCGTACTCAATTCATAGGCAAGTTCTTCCGCTGGTTCATTTGTGAATTGTGACCTGTACGTAAAGCTCACTTTTTTTGCTTGTTCTGTCATGGCATCAATGATGTCTTGTATGCCATGTCCAATACTCGCCGTGACTGCACCCGATGAACCATCTACATATTTTTTTCCGTCCCGATCATATAAATAAATCCCCTCTCCTTTCACAGCCACAGGATAATCCTGATTCAACATCGGTTTGATTAAGTAATTCCGAGTCTCCACTTTGCCATTCCTCCCTCTCTCGTCAGCAGCTGCATCTTTCTTTTCACATGAATCGCAAGAAAATTTTGTATACTTGTTATAAGATTAGCTTAATCAAGAGGGCAGTCATCCTCCATTCGCCACATGCCCGAATTTCACACACATTTTTTATACATCGTGTATAAAAGTGTTCAAAAGGAGGTCATGAGTCTATGGCGATTCTCGTCAAAGACGCACTCTCGCTCGATATGATGAAGGAAACAAAACTGCTTGCTGGAGAAAATGGACTGGATCGCCTCATTCAGTGGGTAACCATCGTGGAAATTATTGAGGACACTTCCAGGGTTTCAGAAGGGGAACTACTCGTCACAACCGGATTTGGGCTTGCAGAAAATAAGGAAAGACGCATACGGCTTGAAAAATTGATTCAATCTCATCGTCTATCAGCCATTGCGATTTATAAAGGCGTGTACTTAACGGAGATCCCAGCATCACTGATTCAAGCGGCCAAAAGCAGCGGCATTCCGCTTATTGAGATTCCTTCACATGTCAATTTCTCAGACATTACAAAAGCCATCCTAGAGCAAATCGTCAGCAGTCAGCTCCATCAACTCAAATATTCTTCAGCGATTCATCAAAGACTGACCCAATTAAATGTGAGCAATAAAAATGTGACGCAAATTACGGATGAGCTGGCACATCTCACTATGGCGAACATCGTCGTGCTCGATGTCTTTTTGCATCAAAAAGCGGCTCATCTTGTAAAGGATGAAGTGACGTATTCTCCTGCCTTTGGCTTTCTGACAGATCGTGAACCAATTGAAACAACATCTCTTCTTAAGCAGGCAGAGGAGAAAGGGCGGCTCGTCTATGACACGTGCGGTGCGTTTGTCCTCGCTGCATGCCCAGTGATTGCGATGGGCGATATTTTCGGGTTTATTGTGTCTTTAAAGAAAAAGGAGGCGTGGCATCATCTCGATGCGATTGCCATTGAGCATGCCGGGGCGGTGTATGCGATTGAATGGCTAAAACAAAAGGCCATCCAAGATACAGAAAATCAAATGCAGGGTCATTTGTTAGATGATATGTTGCAGCAGCAATACACAGAAGAAAGCTATGTGATCGAACAAGCAAGAAAGCTTCAATATGATATGAGTGATGAACAAGTTGTCATCTACTTTCAATTTCAGCATCAGCACACACAGCTCGATCATCAGATGGTGCAGCGCCTATCTCAATTACTCACATCGATATTTGAACGCAGACATATTCCTTTTTTACTAAAGGCAAGGCTTGATTCCGTTTTTGTGCTGACACCAGCGGGAAAGAAAGCATTTCAAGAAACGGAGTGGTATGGCGCATCAGAGGAATGCCGGAGCACTTGGTCTTATTTTTTCCCCGTCCATCCGATTGTGATTGGCATTGGGAGAGCCTATGACCAGATCATTCTGTTTGCAAAAAGTGCAAAGGAAGCCCAGTATGCAGCAAGGCTTCTTCCTCTTCTAAAGACAGACGAGAGCATCATTCATTATCAGAAGCTCGGCTTATATGGCATGCTCCTTGAAATGAACGAAGCCGGAATGAATTTGCACGATTTTTACGTGGAGCTGTTAAGCCCATTGCTTTATACGAAAAAACAAGGGGCTGATCTGATCCATACACTCGAAGTGTATTTAGCACACAATGAAAATATTCAAAAATCTGCGGGGGAATTGTTTATTCACCGGCATACATTAAGCTATCGATTGAAACAAATTGAAACAAGAACAGGCTGTAGCCTCAAATCCACTGATGATCGGATGAAGCTGCAGCTAAGTATTATGGCGTACCGCCTATCTGGCCTGCTTGATCAGATGAGAACCATTTCATGATTCATTCGGCGTTTTCACCCATAGATTCATATCTTCAATTTTATCGAAAATATAGCAGTTGTTTTGGAAGCGCCCGGTATACGTATACCCAAGCTGATAAAACACTTGATTCATTCCGTAGGAAAGTGCACGTGCAAGAGAATAAAAGACATAGATATGCATCGACTGGAGTTCTTTTTCGAGTGCTAGAATCAAATGATGCATGAATCCTAGTTTTCTGTATGTTGGAAGGGTCGCACAATCTGTTAATTCCGCATGTCCATACGGTGCATTGATTTCGGCGGATGCCGCACTCACAATGTGTCCGTCATGTTCAATGGCATAAAAAATAGTCCCTTCCTCCATCGCCTTTTGGATGTAATCTGGCTCGTTCATGGGCGTGGGATACGTTTCAAAGACAGTATCATAGAGCTTTGCCAGCTTGTGCACATCCTCTGGACCGGCTTTCCTCATCACATACTCATCCTGCCATGCGATTTGATCTTTTTTCACTCGCTTCGCTTGAATAGACGCAACCATTTCATCTTCCTTCAGCCAATAGAGGCTGTTCATCCGATCTTCCGTCAGAAAAAGCGACATTCCATACGCATCACTTCCCAGGAAATAATGAGAAAACACCCCTTCAAGTCGAAAGCCTTTCTCTAAGAAAAGAGACATATGCTCACGCCTTACTTTTACAATGACCTTAGAAGCCTTACAGTCCGCTGCTTCCTGAAGAACGGACTGAATCACATCCCGCACCCTGCCGCTATAGTCATCCAAACGAATTCGCTCATTAAATGAATCAATACAGATCAAGGCAGAAAAACGTTCGTTTGCAAGTTTCTTCAATTGCACCATACACTCATTCCTCTCTTAGCTAATGAAAAACTTCCAAATTAAAAATGAAGAAATAGCAATGCCAGAAGAAATTGAAATGATCATATAACTAATGGCTAAGCCTTTTTTCAATTTATTCTGCTTAATGGCAATCAACATGACGTTATTTATGGCTATGAGAAATAAAATAAGCATGACTAATACACCAATGATATATGTTTTAATAACCACGTTTTAACCACCATTCATTTCCTTTTATCTCATTGTATCCCTTTATTTACTTTGTTGAAAGAGTGTGATCGCTTCTTTTGTTTTATAATGAAGAAGAAATATCATATGTAGCGCTCTCAGACAGCACATCGTTGTGATCCTTTTTACATATGGATCTTGTAGGCAACAGTCGCTAGTGATATGTAAACGCTTCAACAAGGGCATTCTTTGACAGGTGTACCCAACCTGCTTCTATAGAAGTCGAATGACCCGTTACATCATATGGGTAAAGATACGAGTACTGCTGCACTTTGATACAAAAAGGCTGAAAATAGAAGGAGATGGTCGAATGGGTTCGATAAATGTCCAAAGAGAGATTGAACAATTATTCAAGAAGAAAGTAGAAAAAGATTCAAACATTCATAATGCGTATTTACTTGTTCATTCAGAAAAGCTTGATGCTGACATCCGTCTAGCTACTGGCAATGATGCAATACATCCCGAACAGCCTTATTATATCGCAAGTGTGAGCAAATTGTTTACCGCTGTTCTCTTCGGACAGTTAGTTGAACAGGGCCGATGTTCATACGATGATCCCATCTCGCGATACATACAAGCAGATGTGTTAGAAAATCTGCACATATATAAAGGCAAAGATTATACGAACGAAATAAAAATCAAGCATTTATTAAATCACACCTCTGGTTTACATGACTTCTTAGAGGATAAGCCGTTACATGGCAAGTCTATGATTGAACAGATACTAGAAAATCCCGAAAAAGAATGGACGCCAATCGAAGTACTTAATTGGGCGAAGGAACATATGAACTCTCATTTCCCTCCCGAAAAAGGCTTCCATTATTCCGATACAGGATACCATCTCTTAGGACTCATCCTTGAACACATCACGAACATGCCCTATCATGAGCAGCTCAAACGCCATATTTTTGACCCATTAGGCATGGTTCATTCACATTACATTCGGATGGAACCATTAGAAAAAAATCCATTTGACATAGCGAAATTGTCTGTTCGTCATACAGACATTACGCATTATCAAAGTATGAGCTTTGTATTTGCTGGTGGCGGCATCGTCTCTACTACAAGTGACCTGTTCAAATTCCTAAAAGCACTCGTTCACCATCAACTGTTAAAGAAAGAGACCATGGACCAAATGAAAAGTGATCCAGGGAAGTTCACTTTAGGAATTGATTATGGATATGGCGTGATGAATATAAAAACGGTGCCAATCTTCATGCCAGCCAAATTAAATTCTTGGGGGAATGCAGGTTCAACCGGCTCATTTATGTTTTATCACCCTGCAACAGAGGCCTATCTCATTGGAACCTTTAATCATTTTGGATACGGTTCGAAAGGAATGAGGTTCATGCTCCAATTAATCGATAAACTGCAAAAAGCTCACAAAAAGCAAGAACACCCTTAAAAACAAAACGAAAAAACACCTTCGAATTGCAGTAGATGACTTCTCTACACACAAACTAAAGGTGTTTTTTCTATACACTTATGGCAGAATGCTCGCTTACAAAGCTTTCCCCGCTGCCTTCAGCGCACGGGCGCCAATGTCACGGCGATAAAATAGCCCTGGTTGAATGATTTCTTCAACCGCTTCATACACTCTTGATCTTGCCGCTTCAAATGTGTCGTCAAATGCAGTCACATTCGCTACACGGCCACCATTTGTGACGAATTGATCGTTTTCCTTTTTTGTTCCTGCGTGGAAGGTTACAACATCAGACACAGTCGTTTGCAAAGCACCGATTGGTGTGCCTTTTGCGTAGTCCTCCGGGTACCCTTCTGATGCAAGAACCACACTGACAGCCGCAGTGTCTTTCCACTGTAAGTCCACATCTTTTCCATCTAGAATATCGAGGAATACTTGAACTAAATCTGATTCTAGACGAGGGAGAACAACCTGCGTTTCAGGATCGCCAAAGCGTGCATTAAATTCAATGACCTTTGAGCCTTCTGGTGTTAGCATTAAGCCTGCATATAAAATGCCTGTAAACGGACGTTCTTCCTGCACCATCGCACGAGCCGCCGGCTTCACCACTTCTTCCACCGCTTTTTGCACCACTTCATCTGAAATTTGCGGAACCGGTGAATAAGCCCCCATACCGCCCGTGTTCGGCCCTTTGTCATCTTCAAAAGCCCGTTTGTGATCCTGTGCGATCACCATTGGGTACACCTTTTCTCCATTGACAAAAGCCATCAGAGAAAATTCTTCCCCTGTTAAAAATTCCTCAATCACAACAGATGCACTCGCATCACCAAACTTTTCATCCTCTAAAAAGTCATGTAGGCAGTCGATCGCCTCTTCAAGTGTCATGGCGACTGTCACGCCTTTTCCTGCTGCGAGACCGTCTGCTTTAATCACAATCGGCGCACCCTTTTCTTCCACATATGCTTTTGCTTCTTCAAACGATGTGAAGGTGGCGTAAGCAGCTGTCGGGATATCGTAATTTTTCATTAAGTCCTTTGCGAATTCCTTTGAGCCTTCAATGACCGCAGCTTTTGCATTTGGTCCAAATACCTTTAGACCTGCTTCTTCAAATGCATCAACCACACCTGCAATTAAAGGAACCTCTGGACCGACAATTGTTAAACCGATCTCGTTTTCTTTTGCAAAATGAATTAACGCCTCATGATCGCCTTCGTCAATCGGTACAAGCTTTGCAGCGTCTGTCATTCCATCATTGCCGGGTGCGACAAATACTTGGCTGACAAGTTCACTTTGATTCACTTTCCATGCGATGGTATGCTCTCTTCCGCCTCTGCCGATAATTAATACGTTCACACTGTCATCCCCTTAATGTTTGAAATGTCTAACGCCAGTGAAGACCATGGCAATGCCGTATTCATCTGCCTTTTGAATCGATTCTTCATCACGAATCGATCCGCCTGGCTGAATGATCGCTGTTACGCCTGCCTTTGCAGCAGCTTCCACTGTATCGCCCATTGGGAAAAATGCATCAGAACCTAGTGCACTGCCTTTTGCCTTTTCACCTGCTTGCTCAATGGCAATGTTAGCCGAGCCGACACGGTTCATTTGACCAGCACCAATACCTGCTGTCATTTGATCCTTCGCAAGGACAATCGCATTTGATTTCACATGCTTGACCACTTTCCATGCAAGCTTTAAATCTTTCCATTCGTCTTCTGTTGGTTCTCTTTTCGTCGGAATGGAGATCGTTGCTTCGTCTAAGCCGTAAGTATCGATATCCTGAACGAGTAGTCCGCCATGTACACTAGTTAGCTGCTTTTCTTTCTTCGCGTGATCAGCTTCGACATCGAGTGTTAATAGACGAAGGTTCTTTTTCGCTGTTAACACCTCAAGTGCTTCTTGGCTAAATGATGGTGCGATGACAATTTCTAAGAAAATCGTATGAAGCACTTCAGCTGTTTGTTTGTCTACTTCACGGTTGAGCGCAACAATGCCACCAAAAATAGATGTTTCATCTGCTTTGAATGCACGGTCAAAGGCTTCTGCAATGTTTTCTCCTGTACCGACGCCACATGGGTTCATGTGCTTCACAGCGACAGCTGCTGGCTCCGTAAATTCACGTACGATTTGGAGAGCGGCATCAGCATCTTTGATATTGTTGTAGGAAAGTTCTTTTCCATGTAATTGTGTCGCTGTTGCCAATGAGCCTTTGCTTGGAAGAGCATTTTCATAGAAAGTAGCCGCTTGGTGCGGGTTTTCTCCATAACGGAGGGATTGTTTTTTCTCAAACGTGACGGTGAACTGCTCTGGCTCCGTTTCGCCAACATAGTTCGTTAAATAATCCGCAATGAGGGCATCGTAAGCAGCTGTATGACGGAATACCTTTGCCGCAAGCTGACGTTTTTTCTCTAGCGACACGCCGCCTTCTTTGATTTGCTGAACGACTGAATCATAATCACGAGGGTCCACTATGACTGTTACGTCCTGATGGTTTTTAGAAGCGGCACGAAGCATGCCCGGTCCGCCAATATCAATGTTTTCAATCGCTTCTTCATACGTCACATCGTCTTTTAAGATTGTCTCTTTGAATGGATAGAGATTCACGACCACAAGATCAATCGGCTGAATGCCGTGCTTTTCAATCTGTGCCATGTGCTCATCGTTTTCTCTCACTGCCAATAGTCCACCATGAATGTTTGGATGAAGTGTTTTGAGTCGTCCGTCCATGATTTCTGGGAATCCAGTCACTTCAGAAATACCAATCACATCAATGCCGTTCTCTTGAAGAAGCTTGTGTGTACCTCCAGTTGAAATCACTTCAACACCAAGTTCTGTTAATGCTTTCACAAAAGGTACAAGATTCGTTTTATCGGAAACACTGATTAATGCGCGTTTGATCGTCATGCCTTTGTCACCTCATTAAGATAATTCTAAAAGTGATTTGATCACTTTTGGATATAGTGTGTGTTCTAGTTCATGCATTCTTTTTTCAATTGATTCAAGGTTTTCGCCTTGTTCTATATGGATCGCTGCTTGGTCAATAATCGGGCCCGTATCCATGCCTTCGTCAACATAATGGACGGTGATGCCTGCCACTTTGACTCCTGCTTGATAGGCTTGTCCAATGGCATCAAGCCCTGGGAATGCTGGCAGCAAGGATGGGTGGATATTCACGATTTTCCCTCTGAATGCTTCAAGTAATGTCGGGCCAATTAATCTCATATACCCAGCGAGGAAAATCCATTCCACTTCATGTAGTTTCAGTTGTTCAATAATGGTTTGTTCAAAAGCGGCTTTGCTTGGAAAAGCCTTCGGCGTAAAAGCGAATGAGGGAATGCCCTCTTTCTCCGCTCTCTCTAGCACCTTCGCACCTGGCTTATCACAAATCACAATGGCAGCCTCTGCCTGCCACTGTTCTTCTTTTAACGTATCAATAATGGCCTGAAAGTTCGTCCCGCTTCCAGAGGCGAAGATCGCAAACTTCTTCATGAGAGGCTTCCACCGCCGAATGTGACACCTTCTCCTTTTTGAACACGCCCGATGAGAAATGCTTTTTCTCCGTCTTGTTCAAGTCCGCTGATCACATCAACTAAACGATCCTCTTTTACAGCTAAGACAAAGCCAATGCCCATATTAAACACATTAAACATCTCTTCTGACTTCAACAGTCCTTTTTCTTGAATGAAGGAGAAAATAGGCGGTACTGGCCATGAGCCGTTATCAATTTCAACGCCAAGTCCTTCAGGCAGCATACGTGGTAAATTTTCAATAAAACCGCCGCCCGTCACATGTGCCATGCCGTCAATTTTACCGGCTTTCACTTGTTTGAGCACAGGCTTCACATAAATTCTCGTCGGTTCAAGCAGCTCTTCTCCGAGCGGTCTTGTAAAAGGTGCATACGTTTGATGAAGGTCAAGACCAGCGTCTTCCAGCAATACTTTACGTACAAGAGAATAGCCATTGCTATGAATTCCGCTTGAGCTGAGTCCGATGAGCAAATGTCCCTCTTTGATACTGTCTCCTGTCACGATTTCATCCTTTTCAACGACGCCTACAGAAAAACCAGCAATATCATATTCATCTTCTGTGTAAAGACCTGGCATTTCTGCTGTCTCTCCGCCGACAAGCGCCGAACCTGATTGCTCACAGCCGTCAGCCACCCCTTTGACAATGGATTCAATTTTCAAAGGATCTGCTTTTCCGACAGCTAAATAATCTAAGAAAAAGAGCGGCTCTGCTCCTTGTGCCAGCACATCATTGACACACATAGCGACGGCATCTACACCGATTGTATCGTGCTTATCCATTAAAAAAGCGAGCTTTAATTTTGTGCCAACACCATCTGTTCCTGAGACAAGAACAGGCTTTTTGTATGACAGCTCAGATAAATCAAACATACCGCCAAATCCGCCTAGAGCACCCATGACTCCTGCTCTTTTTGTACGTTCTACGTGTGTTTTCATTCGCTTGACGGCTTCGTATCCTGCTTCGATGTCGACACCGGCGTTTTTATATGCTTCTGACATCCCATTCACTCCTTTTATCTGCTTTTCTTCCATGTATTTTCGGCAGAATGAAAGAGCAGCATATCAAATCATCTTGACTGCTGCTCCATTATTCGATTATTTCGTCAGGACTGTTTCCTTCACATGCGGAAGGACAGTATCTTCATAAATTTCAGTCGGGTATTTTCCAGTAAAGCATGCTAAACACTGACCACACTGCGGATCATCATACTTTCTGCCAATCCCGTCCATTAAACCGTCTACAGATAAAAATGCAATGGAGTCTGCACCGATTTCCTGTCTAATTTCTTCAACTGAATGAGAAGAAGCAATCAGCTCTTCGTGTGTGGACGTATCAATTCCATAAAAACACGGATGAGCGATTGGCGGTGAACTAATGCGTACATGTACTTCTGTTGCACCCGCTTCTCTTAGCATCGTCACAATTCGGCGGCTCGTTGTTCCGCGTACGATGGAATCGTCCACCATGACAACACGCTTTCCTTCGACAACCCCGCGCACAGCAGACAGCTTCATACGTACGCCCTGCTCGCGCAATGCTTGGGACGGCTGAATAAATGTCCGGCCGACATATCGGTTTTTAATTAAACCAAGCTCATACGGAATGCCTGTTGCTTCGGCATATCCAATCGCTGCAGAAATACTAGAGTCTGGTACGCCTGTGACAACATCTGCTTCCACATGGGCTTCTTCTGCAAGCTTCTTGCCAAGATTCTTTCTCGCGCTATGCACGTTGATGCCATTGATGTTGCTGTCAGGTCTTGAGAAATAAATATATTCCATGCTGCACATGCTGCGGTTAATGCTCATAGAGAAGCGTTCAGATTTCAACCCTTCATCATTAATGATCAGCATTTCGCCAGGCTCCACATCTCGTAAATATGTTGCGCCGACGACATCAAATGCACATGTTTCAGAAGCGACAACATAAGCGTCCCCAAGCATACCAAGTGAAAGTGGACGTAAGCCGTTCGGATCAAGCGCCACAATCATTTCTGTTTCGGTCATAATTAAGAAAGCATATGCTCCTTTAAGCATAGACAGGGCGTTTTTGATTTGCTCTTTCAATTCAACATACCCGCTGCGCTTAATTAAGTGAGCCAGCACCTCTGTATCAGAGGATGTTTGGAAAATACTCCCTTGGTTCTCAAGCTGCTGCTTTAATTGCGTTGCATTCACTAAGTTCCCGTTATGAGCAAGGGCAAGACTGCCGTTATTTTGCGAGCGGAAGAAAAGGGGCTGCACATTTTCAAAGCCGCCTCCGCCTGCTGTCGCATAACGAACGTGTCCGATCGCTCCTCTTCCCTTTAAATCCTTTAGCTCACCGTTTTGAAAGACTTCCGTAATCAGTCCAAGGCCTTTGTGTGACGTCAGGTTTTCACCATCTGTTGCAATGATTCCCGCACCTTCCTGTCCTCGGTGCTGAAGGCTATGCAATCCGTAATATGTGATTTGAGGGGCTTCTTCGTGTCCCCAAACCCCAAAGACACCACACTCTTCGTTTAAGCCTCTGATTTCAGCAAGCATGGGATCGCTCCTTTCCATGCGCGTTCAAGCTCGTTGACCGCTGCATGAATCCATTGTTGTCCTTCTTGATTTTTGACGGTAAATACACCATCATTTGTGACCGTTCCGACTTCTTTTGCATCCTTTACAGCCGCAGTAAACGCTTCGCTGTGTTCTGGCTTAACGGTCACAACAAAACGTGACTGCGATTCACTGAATAATGAAGCTTGGCTGTTTAAATCGATTTGGATATCAGCACCAAGGCCGTCTGTTCCAAACGTACTCTCAGCAAGTGCCACACCAAGACCACCTTCAGATACATCATGCGCTGATTGAACAAGTCCGTTTTGAATCGCCGCTAGAAGAGCTTCCTGACGCGCAAGCTCGACAGTCAAATCAATTTCTGGTGCTTTTCCGTAGATGCGGCCTTCTGTCATCTTTTGAAGCTCACTGCCTGCGAATTCTTCCTTCGTCTCACCAATGACGAAAATCACGTCGCCTGCCTGCTGGAACGATTGAGTCGTAATATGAGCTGTATCTTCAATCAAACCAACCATCCCAATGACTGGTGTTGGGTAAATCGCTGTTCCATTTGATTCGTTATATAAAGAGACGTTACCACCGATCACCGGTGTGCTTAGCGTGCGGCATGCTTCGCTAATTCCGTCAGCAGACTTTTCAATTTGCCAAAAAATTTCTGGTTTCTCTGGGTTACCGAAGTTCAGGTTATCTGTCACTGCAAGAGGACGAGCGCCTGAGCAGACAATGTTACGTGCTGCTTCTGCGACGGCGATTTTCCCGCCAACCTCTGGATCAAGGTAGAGATAACGTGCGTTACAATCTGTTGTCATCGCTAGCGCTTTTTTCGTTCCACGGATTCTTAAAACACCCGCATCAGAGCCCGGTGCAACGACTGTATTTGTTCGTACCATGTAGTCGTATTGATCGTAAACCCATTCTTTACTTGCAATCGTTGGCTGCTGAAGGAGCTGCTTTAACGTATGTGCTGCATCTGTAATGTCAGGTGCTTCGACTTTTGTTTCTAAGAACTCACGATAGTATGCAGGCTCACTTGACGGCTTGTGATAAACCGGTGCTTCCTCTGCTAGTGCATCAACAGGAAGCTCACAAACCACTTCGCCTTGATGGAGTAAACGAAGCATTTTATCATCTGTCACATGACCGACTGATACAGCTTCTAGATCGTATTTTTCAAAAATATCAATGATTTCTTGTTCACGGCCTTTTTCAATGACCAAAAGCATTCTCTCTTGCGATTCAGACAGCATCATTTCGTATGCCGTCATGCCTGTTTCACGCTGCGGAATGAGATCTAGGTTCATCTCGATACCAGAACCTGCTTTACTGGCCATTTCCGCACTTGAGCTTGTTAAGCCAGCCGCTCCCATATCTTGAATGCCAACGAGCGCATCGTTTTTGATGACTTCAAGGCATGCTTCAAGTAATAGCTTTTCCATGAATGGGTCGCCCACTTGAACAGCTGAACGTTTTTCTTCTGATCCATCAGAAAATTCTTCAGAGGCAAATGTTGCACCGTGAATTCCGTCACGTCCCGTTTTGGCACCGACGTACATGACCGTATTGCCAACACCTTTGGCCTGCCCTTTTTTGATGTCCTCATGGTTGATTAATCCAACACACATCGCATTCACAAGCGGATTGCCTTCATAGCTTTGATCAAAATGAACTTCTCCGCCGACTGTAGGAATTCCGATACAGTTTCCATAGCCTGCGATCCCTGCCACTACTTCTTCAAACAAGTACTTCACGCGCGGTGAAGTCAGTTCACCAAAACGAAGAGAGTTTAGTACAGCAATTGGACGCGCACCCATGGAGAATACATCACGGATAATTCCGCCGACACCTGTTGCCGCTCCTTGATACGGTTCTATCGCAGATGGATGGTTATGTGATTCGATTTTAAATACAACCGCTTGGTTGTCTCCAATATCAACGATTCCAGCGCCTTCCCCAGGACCTTGAAGAACATGCTCTCCTTTTGTCGGGAATTTGCTTAAAACAGGCTTCGAGTTTTTATAACTGCAATGCTCTGACCACATCACAGAAAAAATGCCTGTTTCTGTGTAGTTTGGCAGCCTGCCAATAATGGATTCGATTAAAGCGAATTCTTCATCACTCAATCCCATTTGCTGATACAATTTCTCTTCTTTAATTTGCTTGTGACTTGGTTCAAGCAGTAGTGACATGAGTGTCCCTCCAATTTTTCACGATAGATTGAAACAATTTAAGTCCGTCGGCGCTGCCTAGTAATGAATCAACTGCGCGCTCAGGGTGCGGCATCATGCCGAGTACATTGCCCTCTTCATTCGTTACACCTGCAATTCGATTGACACTGCCGTTAATATCGTCTCCGTATGTGAAAGCGATTTGGCCTCGTTCAATGAGCTTCGCTAAAGTGTCCTCGTCACAGTAGAAGTTGCCTTCACCGTGCGCTACAGGAATCGTAATGGATTCGCCTTTTTGATAGCCGCTTGTAAATTGCGTTTCGTTGTTCTCTACAATGAGTTCAACTGGACGACAGATAAATTTCAGGTCTTTATTTCGTCTCATCGCACCCGGAAGAATGCCAAGCTCCTGAAGAATTTGGAACCCGTTACAAACACCAAGAACAGGTTTTCCTTCCTCAGCTGCTTTTTTAACCGCCGGCATGATGTTAGAGAAGCGAGCAATCGCACCACATCTTAAGTAATCCCCATAAGAGAAACCGCCTGGTACGAGTACACCGTCAAATCGGTCAAGACTTGTTTCGTCGTGCCATACATATTCAACTTGTTCACCTAGCTCATCTTGAATCGCATGGTACATATCGATATCACAGTTAGAGCCAGGCAAGACGATCACTGCAAACTTCACTGTGCGACAACCTCCTCCACCTCATAGCGGTAATCTTCAATCACCGTATTGGCAAGCAATTTTTCACACATTTCTTTGACCACTGTATCTAAATCACGTTCTGATTTCTCAATGACTAGCTCCATATATTTCCCGATACGGACATCCTTTACTTCCTGATAAGACATACTGTGCAAAGCGTGCTGCACGGCACTTCCTTGTGGATCAAGAACGCTCTCTTTTAAGCTGACAAAAATTTTCACTTTATACATGTTTATGGCCTCCAAGTCTTTTGAAAATTTCTTCGTATGCATTTGTTAAGCCGCCCAGGTTTCGTCTGAACACGTCTTTATCAAGCTTTTCGTTTGTGTCTTTGTCCCAAAGCCTGCACGTATCAGGTGAAATCTCATCAGCTAGCAAAATACGATTCTCGTGATCTATTCCGAATTCAAGCTTGAAATCAATTAAATTCACATGGCAATCTGAGAAGATTTGCTTCAATTCTTCATTCACTTGTCTTGTGATTTGTTTCATTTCCTCGACCTGCTCAGGTGTCGCTGCATGTAAAATGCGAATATGATCTTCTGTAATGAGCGGATCACCAAGTGCATCATCTTTGTAGTAAAACTCGATCAAAGGTGTGTCCAGTTTCGTTCCCTCTGGAATCCCAAGACGCTTTGACATACTGCCTGCCACCACGTTTCGCACAACGACTTCAAGCGGTACGATGTCTACCTTTTGAATGAGCTGTTCTGTTTCAGATAGGCGTTTCACAAAGTGATTGTTGATCGCTTTCTCATGTAGCATTTGAAAAATCAAGCTAGAAATTTCGTTATTCAGTCTGCCTTTGCCTTCAATTTCCGCTTTCTTTTCACCGTTAAATGCTGTAGCAGAGTCTTTATATTCGACATATAAAATATGCTCGTCATCGGTCTGATAGATTCTTTTCGCTTTGCCTTCGTAGAGAAGTTCTTGTTTCACAGTCATTCAGATTGGCCTCCTAATTTGAATGTTGGCAATTTTCAGGATTAGGCGCCTGACTAGCAGGCGGCCCATTTCTTACGCAAGACCTAGACGTTCGAAAATCATATCGACATTTTTCAAGTGATAGTTGTAATCGAAGCAGTCAGCGATTTGTTCAGGTGTTAAGCGTGAAGTGATTTTCTCTTCTGCTTCTACTAATGAACGGAATGGTACTTGTTTCTCCCAAGCTTCCATCGCCTTTGGCTGAACCGTGTCATATGCTTCTTCACGTGCCATGCCTGTATCAATGAGTGCAAGAAGAACACGCTGAGAATAGATCAAGCCAAGTGTGCGGTCCATATTGCGTTTCATATTTTCAGGGAACACCGTCAAGTTCTTCACAATGTTAGAGAAACGGTTCAGCATATAGTTCAGTGCAATCGTTGCATCTGGTAAAATGATGCGTTCAGCAGATGAATGAGAAATATCACGCTCATGCCAAAGCGGTACATTTTCATAAGCAGTCAGCATATAACCACGGATGACACGGGCAATCCCCGTCATATTTTCAGAACCAATTGGGTTTCGTTTATGAGGCATCGCTGATGATCCTTTTTGTCCTTTTGCAAAGAACTCTTCTACTTCACGTGTTTCACTCTTTTGAAGACCACGAATTTCAACAGCAAATTTCTCAATGCTTGTTGCCACTAAAGCAAGGGTTGCCATGTAATCTGCATGACGGTCACGCTGCAAGGTTTGGGTAGAAATTGGTGCAGCTTTGATGCCAAGTTTCTCACATACATATTGCTCAACAAACGGGTCGATGTTCGCATATGTGCCAACAGCACCAGAGATTTTGCCGAATTCGATGCCAGCTTTTGCTTGTTTAAAACGTTCTAAGTTACGCTTCATTTCTTCGTACCAAAGAGCAAGCTTCAAACCAAATGTTGTCGGTTCAGCGTGTACACCATGTGTACGGCCCATCATGACGGTATATTTGTGCTCTTTTGCTTTTTCTTTTAGTATGTCAACAAATCTCTCAATGTCCTTGAGCAAGATATCATTCGCCTGTTTTAATAGATATGAAAGCGCCGTATCCACTACGTCTGTAGAGGTTAACCCGTAATGAACCCACTTTCTTTCTTCTCCTAGAGATTCAGATACAGCACGCGTAAAGGCAACCACATCGTGGCGCGTGTCTTGTTCAATCTCTAAAATACGTCCAATATCAAAGCTTGCATTCTTGCGCATTGTCACAACGTCTTCTTTTGGAATAATGCCAAGTTCTGCCCAAGCTTCACAAGCGAGAATTTCTACTTCAAGCCATGCATTAAATTTGTTTTCTTCTGTCCAGATTGCTGACATTTCTGGTCGTGCGTAACGTTCGATCATTTCCCGTTTCCTCCATCTCTTTCAGTCCATATCTTTGTGATGTTTGTCATCCATTTATCATCGAGCTTTTTCATAAACGTCATATGCCCCATTTTGCGGCCGGCTTTTACTTCATGCTTTCCATATAGATAAAGCTTTGCTTCCTTTAAAAGCTCAGGATGCTCTTTTGGAATGTCCACTTCATCGCCTAATAAGTTCACCATCATGCCCTCTGATAAAAGGGCTGTACCACCTAGGGGCAAACCACATATCGCCCGAACGTGCTGTTCAAACTGACTCGTCTCACATAAGTCGAGCGTATAATGACCTGAATTATGCGGGCGTGGTGCCAGTTCATTGACGAGCAGCTTTCCTTCGTTTGTCAGGAACAGTTCTACAGCAAGTGTACCGACTAGTCCTAGCTTTTCAGCCAGTGTCGTTGCCAGTTCTTTTGCCTTCTCCTCAATGTGATCATCTACCCTTGCAGGCACAATGCTTTGGAATAAAATATTGTGCTTATGAATGTTCTCAGCGACTGGAAATACTGCAATTTCTCCATGAACAGACCGCGTGACGATGACCGATAGCTCCATTTGAAATGGGACCCAGCTTTCTAAAATACATGTTCCATGCGAGAGCAATGCGGCAGCTTCATGAAGCTGCTCTTTCTCTTTGATCACGTATTGTCCTTTTCCATCGTAACCACCCCTGCATGTTTTCAGCACGGCAGGCACCCCAAGCACATCCGCTGCGTCTTCTAGCTCCTTTTCATCATGAATGATGCGGTAAGGCGCTACTTCACAGCCTGCGTCTACAATCCCTTTTTTCTCGGTTTCACGGTTTTGAGTTAACAGAAGGAGTTCGCTTCCTTGCGGTAAATACGCCTCTTCCTTCAACTGATTAAGTGCATCATAATCAATATTTTCGAACTCATATGTCACCACATCGCTGATTTCCGCTAGCTGCCTTATCGCTTCAAGGTCACTATATGCGGCTGTGATTTCTGTATCAGCAACCTGTCCACATGGAGATTGTGTGACTGGGTCTAGGACAGCTGCCCGGTACCCCATTTGCTTTGCGCTAACCGCCATGTATCTGCCAAGCTGTCCTCCGCCGATAATACCGATGGTTGCGTTTGGAAAAATGGTCTGCTTAGCCAAGCTGATCACTGCTTTCTAGTACAGTCTGTTTCGTTTGCTCTCTTCTCTGTTCAAGACGAGCAGCGATTGTTTCATCAAATGCTGAGATCATTTGTGCGGCTAACAGGCCTGCATTTGTTGCACCGGCTTTGCCAATAGCCACTGTGGCAACTGGTACACCACCTGGCATTTGAACGATGGATAATAACGAATCCAGCCCATTTAGTGCTTTTGATTGAACGGGCACACCAATGACCGGCAGTGTCGTTTTTGCTGCGACCATCCCCGGTAAATGTGCTGCGCCTCCAGCACCGGCAATAATGACCTTTAGTCCTTTACCTCTTGCTTCAGTCGCATATTCAAACATCAAATCAGGTGTCCGATGTGCGGATACAACCTGTTTTTCATACGGAATGTCTAATTCCTCTAAGATATCGCACGCATTTTTCATTGTTTCCCAATCAGATGTACTTCCCATGATGACACCTACAAGCGGCTTCATTTTGTTCCCACCTTTAAGCTGATATTCGTTTTTGTATCGTTTGACACGCTCCCCAAACCTAAGTTAGCTTGTCAAACGCCGAACAAAAAGGCCCGATTTGCATTGCATTGTTAGGAAGCAACACAAACCGGGCCATGGTAAGCGCTGTTCGCTTTTTTAAAACGCCATGTCAGTTTTGTTCACTATCCTGCATAGTCCAGTCATTTACGGTAACTGGGTAGAAACTTATGGGCCATATTCCCAAGATTATATGAGGCTCGTGTTTTGATTTCATGTTTATCTTAACAACGGATGTTCATGATGTCAACGGATTTATCGAACAATCTATGAAGTCGTCGTTTTAATGTTCGTGTTTAGACTATTTTTCCTTCAAATACGATTTTTTTCCCAATCGGAATGATCTGAATCGACCCATTTTCCTTCTTTTCCTGAAAGATCGGCTCCTCCATTCGACGGACAGGCGAATAGCCTTCCTCAGCCATCTGGGCCAACACTTGGTCGATCGTCATGTCGTCTTCCACGTAGAATTTCTTCTTCTTTGGTTTTGCAGTCATTCTTTAATTCTCCTTTTCTTCACAGCCTTCACCCAGAAGCCGCCGTGAATCGATTTGGGCTCATATGAGATGATAAACGCCTTTGAATCAAGCGTTTTAATCGTTTCATATAATTGCAGTTCATATTTTCTCGGTGTTAAAATTTGCATTGCTGACCGGTCTCCTTCAAGACCGCCTGCTGCCCAAGTGGTGACACCATATCCTTTTTCCCTCAGTTGTCTTGGGAGATCAAGATCCAATTCTTTTGTAATCACGTTCACAGTAATGTAGCCAAGTGCCAGCTTCTCTTCAATTTTCATCCCGACAATGATCCCAATCCCATAACCTAGTGCATACGCAAGAACATTTTGTACCTGGTCTAAGTTATCTAGCACAATGCTTAACCCAATCACATAAATGAGCATTTCGACCGTACCAGCAAAAGCTGCTGCGTACCGTCTACCTTTCATTGTTAAAATCAATCGCATGGTGGAGAAAGAGACATAGACAATATTAATGACTAAAATGATTAAAACCATGGTGAACGCATTGGATAAAAGTTGTTGAAGCACGATTCGAACCCCCTGCACTAAAAATCAAATAAAGCACCCCATATTCTACTAGAGAACAAACCTTGATACAATCAAATTTGCGCGAGAAAAACACATATATCTTTCGACAACAAGGGTGGTCTTTGTTACCAAGAGTTTACCCGTTTTTTTCTCTTCTCAACATGAAAACCTCCTTTTTAGAAAAAGGAGGTTTTCAACGATATTTATCCAAACCGGACAGGAACAAGTGATGGAATCAAATACTCTCCAACAATGCTCCAGAGCAGTGCAATAATGACCAGCTCAACCAATAAAAATACCCAGCCAGCATACATCAAATCTCCGCGCATGGCTTCATGCTCTGAATGAATGGAACGAAAGAGCACCACTGCAATTAACTGGAGACCGAAAAACATCATCACGGATAACATAACAGTCACATATGGAATATTCAGCATGGCAAATACAAGCCAAAGGATGGATAAAACCAAAACCGGGACAAGTGCGGCACCAAACTTCATGATCACTTCTTTCAGCGATATGTTCCCTTTTAGCATGTACTTTCCAAGTACCCAAACCGTGAGCATCATCAATGTCAACAGAATGAGTGTAAAGACTGATACCTTCAAAAAGGCGTCACCAAAAGAATAATGAATGCCAAAGCCTAATAAACGGGTCTTAGACGCCTTTAATTGAACATAGTTCCCTAAAGCAAAAAACACGCTGAATAACACAATGGAAATCCAGGCGTACTTCATGCGTAATGTTTCCGCTTGATTTATGGCACGACTAGGTGATTTTAACATCGCAAGTCCATATGAGCCATAGCGCTTAAAAGCACCACCTACGCCTCTCAATATGCGCTGAAGGGCTGAACGCTCATCATCAGCCGCCTTTGAAGTTCTTCCTCGTTTTGCAGTGCTGCGGCTAAGACGGGATTGCCTTGTTTCTTGATCTATTGTTGGCTCGTCATTTTTCATTTCAGATGTGACCTGCTCTTGATCTTTCTCTAACATCTCATATCAACTCCTATCCAATCCTTACAGGCTCAGGTGAATGACCTGTTCGGATGACTCCTATTAAAGTAGCGGAGTCTCTCTATTCAGTCAAGATTCCTTGACCGTCATACGAATAGACGGATAAAAGACCGCAGAGGTTTTAACACGGTGAGAAAATAAGACAAAACAAAAAAGCTGATGGCTGCATCAGCTTTCATCATCTTATATGAGCTCGTCATGAGCGATAGTGACTCCGCTTTGTTTTCTGAACCCGGAGATTCTCCTGATGAGCAGGGAAACGGGTCTTTTCTGTCGTATCGACTTGTGTAATATGTCCATTATGAATGGTGATCACCACTGATCCATACTCAATCCCTTTTAAGGCAGATAAAATAAAATTCAGTTTTTGTTCATCCATCGCTCATCCCCCATCCCACTATTTTTGCTTTCGCTCTTTTACATAGAGAACCTCATTTTCCAGCTCATGAATCGTATAATGCATGAGCGCTTCCTGTTTTTCTTCATGCCCCGATAAAAGGAGCTTCTCAATCAATACCTGCTTTTTCCGCTCAATCACCTGCCTAAGCCAGCGTGACAAGACATCCCCTCCCCTTTTTCATGAATACAAGAAAAAAAGGCACTCTGAAACCTTCTATTGAAAAAAGGAAATCAAAGCGCCTTTGGTGATCCAATCAGCGAATTATGTCTTTTTATCATAAACACATAATTCCTATAAGTCAACTATGTTTTGATTTTTTTAACAAAAAAACAGCAGCTTCCATGAGCTGCTGTTTCAGATGTTCAATTAATGATTTAAGAAAGCAAAGTATAGAATAAAGATGACAAACAATCCGTACATAATTGGATGGACTTCTTTCGCTTTCCCTTTAAAAATCATTGTGATTGGATAGAAAATGAAACCAATCGCAATTCCTGTCGCAATGCTGTATGTCAGTGGCATCATAATCATCGTGAGGAAGGCTGGTACCGCAATTTCAAAACGATCCCATGCAATCTTCGCAAGTGGCGCTACCATCAGTGCACCGACAATAATCAAGGCTGGTGCTGTCACATTCGAAGTGACGACAGATAAAAGTGGCGAGAAGAACATCGCAAGCAAGAAGAAGATACCTGTCACGACCGCTGCAAAACCAGAACGAGCACCAGCTGCAACACCTGAGCTAGATTCAACATAAGACGTCGTTGTTGATGTTCCAAGAACAGAACCGACAACGATAGAAGAAGAATCCGCTAGCAGTGCTCTTCCTGCACGTGGCAGCTCATTATTTTTCATTAAACCAGCTTGTGTTGCTACAGCCACAAGTGTACCTGCTGTATCAAAGAAACCAACGAATAGGAACGTTAAAATGACGACAAGCATTTGGATCGAGAAAATCTCTGGCAAGTGAATCAACGCTTGACCAAAGGTTGGAGACAGACTTGGAATACTTCCTACAATTTGAGATGGTACTGGCACAAGACCAAAGATCATCCCTGCAATGGCTGTCACAAGCATCCCAATGAAGACACCTGCATTCACGCGAAGAACCATTAAAATGACGGTCACCACAATACCAAACACAGTTAACAGCACAGGGCCACTATGAATGTTCCCGATAGAAACGAGCGTATTGTCATTATTGGCGATAATGCCAGAGCCTTGCAGACCGACAAACGTAATGAACAAACCAATACCAGCACCAACCGCCAGCTTCAGCTCAGCCGGAATGGCATTGATGATTTTTTCACGGAAACCTGTTAAAGAAAGTGCAACGAAAATCAATCCTGAAACAAAAACACCTGAAAGTGCTGCCTGCCATGAGATTCCCATGCCAAGAACAACCGAGAAGGCGAAGAACGCATTCAGACCCATACCTGGTGCAATCGCAATCGGATACCTGGCGATCAATCCCATCAGGAAACACCCTGCCGCAGAGGCTAACGCTGTAGCTGTAAAGACAGCCCCCTGATCAATTCGTAATTTATCTGGAAAATCCGGTACTGCCACTAAAGCAAGTGTGATCGGATTGACAAACAAAATATAAGCCATCGACAAAAATGTCGTTAAACCGCCGATGATCTCTCTGCGATAATTCGTTCCTAATTCATCAAACTGAAAATACTGTTTCAAAGCCAACTGACTCCCTTCATGTCCTTTTGCTTTAGTCTGCCCCATTCACAAGTCAAATAAAAAACGCCCCAACAGTTTGGGACGCTTGACTACAATTGTGAATTCAGACTGTGACATCAAACAAGAACAATGCATGATTTATATCAAACGAGTGTGAATTGACGTAGTCAAGCCATTTACGGTAGCTCGGTAGAAACTTGCGGGCCATATCCCCGCGATTATACGACTTCTATCTATTTGATTTCTGTGTCTATTGTACCAACTTCATTTTTAAAACACAATACGAAAAGCGAACATTTTTCAAAAAAATGTCCGCTTCATTCGTCTTATTACACGAATTTGGAAAATCACATCTAGTTCTTTATACACCCATCACTGAATTCTTGTAAAAACCGTTTCAGCTACATCAAAAAATGCCTTCACAGCAGGAGAAGCTTGCGTGAGCGATGGACAGGCAAGCGCCACCTCACGATGATGCGATACATTCAGATGACTGATCTTCACAAGTTGCTGCGTTTTCAGGAATAACTCAGGACCTATCGTCACACCAAGTCCTTCCCCAACCATGCGGGCAATGGTCGTACAATCATGCACTTCAAATAAAATAGACGGCTTGATTTGCGCCTCTGAAAAAATATCCTCTACATGGGATTGATACATGCCAGTTGGCATAATAAATGGTTCATCTGCTAATTCTTCCATGTCTACAATTGGCTGCTGCTTAAAACGATGATTTTCGTGATAGGCGACCACCATTTTATCTTTCATAAGTGGCAATAGATCAAACGCTTCATCTGCTTTCCCTTTTACAACAAAACCAACATCAATAATGCCAGAATCGAGCCACTCCAATATTTCTTCATATGTCCCCTCATAGAATTTAAATTCAATCTTTGGATGCTTTTTCTGATAGCTCACAAGCAGCTTTGGCAATAAACAAGCGGATGCACTGGCAAATGTTCCAATTCGAATCAAGCCAGATTCAATATTCTTTGTGAGCGCAATTTCCTGCTGAATTTTCTCTACTCTATTTAGCACTTCTCTTATATGCGGAAGAAGGGTTTCGCCGATGTCTGTCAGCGTAATGCCCTTTTTTCGGTCACGCACGAATAAAGACACGCCCCACTCCGTCTCTAAACTTGCCACCGCATGACTCACGGCAGACTGTGTCATATTTAATGCTTCAGCTGCTGCTGTAAAACTGCCAAGCTCGACCACCTTAGCCATCGTCTCGAATCGAACAAAGCTCATGAGTATTCGCTCATCCCTTTCATGAAAAACATCAATTTTACTTATGTTAGCACGGAATTTAAACTAAAGACAACGTATCAACATGAAGGAAGGGTTCAAAATGAAAAACACATCTCATCAGCTATTGATTGTTCTTTTAGCTGTCGGTTCATTTGTCACAGGCACGTCAGAATTCGTCGTGTCAGGCACACTGGACATTATTTCTGACGATCTGCACATCTCAATCCCTGTTGCGGGTCAGCTCATCACCATCTATTCTCTTTTTTATGCCGTGGGTGCCCTCTTTTTAGTCATGGCCACATCGAAATTGAATCGAAAAAAGGTTCTTTTATCGGCTATTTCCATGTTTATAGCAGGTAATGTGCTTGCCTTTTTTAGCCATCACTTTATGCTGCTCATGCTTTCGCGGGTCATCATGGCCATGAGTGGCGGCTTATATATTGTGCTTGCAACGAATTATGCGGCGCAGATCGCACCGCCAGAAAAAAAGGGAAGTGCGATGGCAACGGTGATCACTGGGTTTACAGTTTCACTAGTACTCGGTGTACCGATTGGAACATTTTTAGCAGGATATGTAGATTGGCATGCCATTTTTCTCATCATTGCAATAGGAACCGCTTGTCTCTTGTTTCTTCTATATCGATTATTACCGCCTATGGAGGGACATTCCCATGTGCCATTCAAACAGCAAATTCAAATTCTTCAAGACCGTAGGGTGTTAAGTGGCTTAGCCACGACAGCGTTTTGGATTTTAGGCTACATGATGGTATTCGCTTATATCTCTCCATTATTACGACAGACTGCCGGTTTTTCTCTTGAAATGACAAGTATCGCATTACTCGTTTTAGGGGTTTCTGCTTTTATTGGCTCACGCTTTGGTGGATACGCTGTCGATCAATGGGGACCAAACCGAACCATCTCCATCAGCATCACGGTTCAGATGCTCATGCTCTTTGCGTTATCTTTTACACAATTTTCTGTAGTTGGCGTCTTCATCACGCTCGCCATTTGGGGCACCGCAACATGGACAACAACACCAGCGAAGCAATTTTATCTCATCTCCCTAAAACCGGAAACATCGGAAACCGTGCTGAGTTTTAATACAGCGATTATGAATATCGGCATGATGTTCGGCTCGTCAATGGGTGGTCTGATTATTCAATATACAAATGTAACGAATTTAAGTTGGATAGGCGGGTTAGCCAGTTTTGTTGCGTTGATGTTGATTCGGTACTCGTTCAATCGCAATCGACGGATGCATCAACAGATAAAAAGCGAACATGTGTAATCATGTTCGCTTTCTTATTTATCGATTAGCTTTTGATGTTTCTTTTTTGACTGGAATGGTTACCGTTATTTCTTTTTGCGGTGCCAACAGATTCAGATCTGACAAATTAAGATAAAGCCCATAATCCTTAAATGAAAAATGTTTTAACGATAGTTTGTCTAACTCTTTCACATCAAATTCAAAGGTGGATTGCATAGAAGCTGTCTTTAAATTGGTTACCTTCGCACCATTCCCCTTCAAGTAATATCCATTTTCGTAATTTGCTTCAGGGTCTGACCATGATTTCATTTTTTTAACATCGCCTAATCCGATCCCTTCCCCTGCATTCTTCATCACATCTTCATCTAATTCTTCTTGGCCTACTCCAGTAAATTGATAATCTACTGTCACAGAACGGCCTTTTTGCTCAATTTTATTGATCTTAATCCCAATTCCATAGTGCTTTGTTTTAAATTGAATAGGCAACTTTGTTTGGAGAGGTATGATTTTGCTTTCTTCATGTTCTACCCACAAACTAGTGAAAAATGTAAGTTTTGTCGCCTTTGGGTCGATTGGCTGATTTAAGATTGTCATATGATTTATTCTCGTTTTTTTGTTTGAAAGTTGTTTTTCCTCAAATCTTGTCCCAGTCTTCAGTCTGTATTCATTTCCTAAATTATCTCTCATTCTATCTATTAAAACCTCATCATCTTTTGCGACACCATTGTAATCAATCGCATATTGAATCACAGAGGAATTCACACCATTTTCCACCTCTATATCTCTCACCTGATAACGCCCATTTAAAATAGATACGTCTTTTTGCCCTGCTAATAAAGTGGTTTTTTGCTTAACCACAGGTAACTCAAAGCGCCAATTCCCTACAATATCTCCAATTTTTGAAATCACGAGTGGCGCTTTTTGGCCTTGTTTGATCGCCTGTCCATTTGTATAGAATTCCATTCGTCCAGCATATCGACCATCTTTTAATTTTTTCAACTCCGGACTATCTATATTAGGTTGGAAATTTTCATTGATCTGATCTGAATCAATATTGATTGGTATAAAATCTTCTTTTGTATGGAAATTCTCCACAGTAAACGTATAAACAAGCCGCCCGGCATCATAGTACACACTGTTTACTTTCACAGTAACCCCTCTTGATTCAGCCCCCTCATTGACATGCTTCACCAAATCACTCTGAAAAAGAGACATTCCTACTTTATCGTGAAACATCATATAAAACTGCCCAATAATCGGTACACGTGCCATCGCTGTATTAAGAGAAGGAAAAAGGAAGCCTGATGAAAAGTAAAGGACGATCAGTACGATGACAGAGTATATTGGCGTTCTCCAACTCCATTTGAACCAGTGTCTTTGCTTTTCTGCTTTTACATCTCCCATTGCTTGACGAATTGCAGAGGTCAATTCAACTTTTGGTACATCAATCTCTTCATAAAGCTTTTTCATTTCTTTTCGTTCCATCGACACTCTCCTCCTTCTCCAATGTTTGCTTTAATAACTTTCTTGCTCGATACAAATGAGTTTTAACCGTTCCTTCAGGCACACCCATCTGTTCAGAAATCATTGAAATCGAATAATCTTGAAAATAAAATAGCTGAATAACAATCTGGTATTGCTCATCTAACACATCAAGTGCATTTTTTAAATCGAGCTTGTCTTCCAAAAAATCATTTCGCTCAACGCTTTCATGATGCTGTTCAAACGGAACAACGTCTTGCTGCTTTTTCTTCATTGCAAAAATCGTATGAATCAAAATCCGCGTCACCCATGTAGAAAAATAAGCCGGTTCTTTTAATCCAGATAAATGTTTAAACGCTTTAATGACCGTCTCTTGAACGGCATCTAACGAATCCTCTTTACTTCTTGTGTAGAGAAAAGCCGTTTTATATAAACGCTCTTGATACATCAGCATTAATTTCTCAAATGCCGGGACATTCCCTTTTTGTGCTTTTTTAATTAGACGCACTTGCTTCATCTCATTCACACCTCCTACACCTGTTAGAGCAAGCTTTCTCTCAAACGGTTTCAACAAACGAAAATTTCTTTTCCTTACCATATGTCGGACAAAAATGGAAAAAGTGAAGAACGGTCCGCAAAGAACATGTTGAATATTTGATATAATGGTAGAAATATCTACAAAAAGGAGTATATCTCTTGTTTCTATTTGAAGAACCCGTGTGTGCTAGCTGTCAGAAAAAGATAGAAGGTAACGAAGAAGTGTACGTCAAGCTGGTCTCTCCAAAGAGACGAGGGATGACGGGGGTGAAGGCTTGGCTGAGGAATGAAGGGGTTTTTTATTGTAAGATATCGCATGGAGGATAACCAAATGAACAAAATTACCTTTCCACAATCATTTCCAACGATACATACTGAAAGATTGATCTTAAAACAAACAACGATCGAAGACGCTGAGGATATGCACATCTATTTATCCAATGAAACCGTGTGCCGCTACATGGGAATGGATGCTCATGATTCCATTGAAGACACAAAAGGAGAAATCAAGTGGTATGACGATATCTTCAAAGAACAAACAGGTATCCGGTGGGGCATTTCTTTAAAAGACAACCCTGCCATCATCGGCAGCTGCGGCTTTCTCAATCTAGAAAAACAGCACCGCCGTACGGAAATTGGTTATGAATTACACCACGATCATTGGAGAAAAGGCATCATGAGCGAAGCGATTGCTGCGGTGTTGCGATATGGTTTTCAGGAAATGAAACTCAATCGAATTGAAGCCATCATTGATCCAGCAAATACATCCTCTGTTCAATTGTTGGAGAACTTTGATTTTGTACGAGAGGGTTTATTGAGAGAGTATGATCTTGGTCAGAATGGGTTTGATGATGTGTTTATGTATTCGATTTTAAAGAGAGATTACGAATAAAACCCCAATGGACAGAGGAGAAACAAATGAAAACGGATATTCATTTCATCAAAAAGCCGCAAGCAGAATATGTTTCTTTTCACATTTATGAGCTAAATCCTACTATTGAAAAGCTAGTTCAACAAGTAGAGCAATCAGCACCCTATTTCCTAGCGCAAGAGCCCACGAAAGAAAGAGTGAAGAAGGTCTATTATCACGAGGTTTTATATATAGAAAGCGTCGATAAAAGATCGTTCTTGTATACGTCAGATGGGGTATTCCTCATAAAGGAAAAGTTATTTGAACTTGAAGAGTTGCTTGAAGCGCATGATTATGTCAGGATTTCTAAATCGATGATTCTGAATATTGATCAGATCGCCGCTATTTCTCCTAAAACGAGTGGCCGTTTTGAAGCAAGCCTTATGAATGAAGAAAAGGTGATGATTTCACGCTTTTATATTCAAAAATTAAAAGAGAAGCTTGGATTACGGAGGAAGTGAACAGGATGAGACGTTACATCATAAACCTTTTGATCACATTTTGTATAATCTTTACGACCCTCGTATTGATTTACTGTTTCACGTTTGGATCAATGCCCATCTACATTGTACAAGCGATCATTGCCAGTTCCTTTATTTCAAGTGCACTTACCTTTTTGTTGTACCCCAAACAAACGTACAGCCATAAACGGATTCTTTTTCAACAGATTATATATATCATCCTTGTGATGTGTATGATTATGACAACCATCATCATCGTCAGCGGTGAAATCAGTCTCCTTTCGTTCATCGTGAATTTACTTGTCGTTATGGCTTTATTCTTTTTGATCAAGTATCTATTGTATAAAAAAGATCAGGCTACCGCTGCGGAAATTAATGAGCTTTTACAGCAACGAAAAAAACGAACAACAACTTAATATGCATCTTAGGGCTAAAAATTGACATGTTAGGAAGATTTGATTGAGGCTTCTGCTTGATTACACTACTCTGAGATTAGAGGAGGAATCAAAACATGAAACCAATGACAATCATTCGAAAATCTGTGCTTCTACTGCTGTTTTCTTTAATCATTCCAACAAGTGCAGGTGTTTATATATCCATCAAAGAAGTGACCGATCCAATGAACATCTATATCATCAATGGCCTTGCGATGCTGGCTGGGTGTCTTTTACTTCTATTCATTATTCAAAAAAGCCGTTTTCACTTGAAAGAAATAGGTTTTCGAGGGTCTCTTGGTATGTGGGTCATTCCCATCCTTTTCATTGAGACCATCCCGTTTATTGCTGGATTAAACAAGGATCTATCCTTACCTTCCTTTACTGCACTTTGTTTCTTCATGGTGTTTGTCGGTATTTTTGAAGAAGGTATTTTTCGCGGCATCCTGTTCCGATATTTAAAACAAATCAATCTAAGCACTGCCATATGGGGATCCGCCGTATTATTCAGTCTTGGTCATGCTGCAAATCTATTAAGCGGAAAAAGCCTTACCTTAACAGTGGCACAAATCATATTCGCCTTTTTATTTGGACTCGTTGCAGCCGAAATCGTGGCACTCACTAACAGCCTGCAATGGGTGATCATATGGCACGCGGTGCATAATATCGTGGATCAAATGACAAATGGGCAAGCGCCTATGGCGATGCAAATGCTTTTGCTTTTGATTCAATGCGTCATTCTGCTGGTTCTTGCGCTGGAGTTGTGGAGAAGATTAAGAATGAAAAAAGTGTTCGATAGATAAGGAAAAGAGGAGAAAAGAAATGAAAAAGAACACATGGATAGAAGGCTGGTTTGAAAAATGCGAAGAACTTGAAATCAAGCCTTGGGAATGAGATTTCAAACAAAGTTATACCAGAAAATCAATAGAAAACACATCACTAATTAAGCTCATGTTAGAGTATAAATTGGGAGCAACTCAAAGAAACAGATTTCGATAAAAGCCTTATCATATTTATCAACTACTTTGGGGAACAGAGAATGATCAAAAGCTTATATCAAAGCGTTATTTAGACAGCTACAACTTGCTTCGTGGAGAAACCATGAATTCGTTTTGGACTACTTTAAAAAATAGTGTGATCAACTCATCTAATAGAAACACTTTATACGATGACATTAACATTAATCCAACCTCTTATAGATCAATGTCATCTATTAATTTCTTATGACAACTTCGAAAGATTTGAAATGATCAAAAATAACAATGAAGGGTTTAAAGCATTTACTTTTTCCACTCACTGCATTGGAAATTTCACCGATTTATCCCACCGAATGAATACTGGCCGATACTCTATATCACAAGATTATTTGAGCGAATACAAGGAAATCTTCGCTTTTTTCAGCTAAATGTAAGAAATTCAAAAGACGGTTTTCGCATGCCGTAGCACTTAGCAAATGTTCACGAAAAAATGCAACGTCGCCTTATACTTTCTATAATCCAAGCCGATGGAAAAAATCATCTTAGGTGAAGTAAATCAAGAGAATCTTGAATGTGAACGATTGCTGGTGGAAATCTCTGCAAGTCATGATGACACCTTCAAAGGAAATTTCATCGGGGCATTACTTTGATACAAAGGTCATATAGTAAGTCACAAGGTTCTTCTAAAAAATTTAACTTTATGCTAAGAGTTCATTCAAACAAAAATTCTGAATGGATGGTCAAAATATGTATCAATCGGAGTACTGTTCAGTATAGATGAGTCAATTCTTCATTTCATAAAAAAAGAACGCATGTATGCATAAGAAAGAAATAAACAAGCTTGAGGATTATGAGTGGGATATGTATTTTCAAGCAAAGTGGCTTGGGAGAGTGGACAAGCTAATTATACTAAAAGTCTAGAAAGAGGATAATAACAGCTGTCGCTATAATTAATTTATTTTCACAACGTAACAAAGGACGAACGAAGCTTTTTTCAAAAAGCCCCGTTCGTAATCAATTTTGATTAATGAAAATTAATTTTTATTTAAATAATCAATTCTACTAGAAACACTTGGATGAGTAGCAAGTGCATTAAAAGTTTTCTCTCTTAATTCATATATTCCACTTAGTTTTTGTAGAGTCGACATACCTGTTGATATACTTGTATTTACCGAAGCATAATAATCCGCACGCATTTCTTTAAGCCTTGTTCTATAGAAATGTAAAACAAATAAAAAAAGGTAAAATACCACAGCAAATATCAAATAAATCACAATATATTTCTTAACAAATCCTAAAGATGAAATGAAAGTTAATATAATAGGGTTAACATATATTACAGTAAAAAAAGAAATCATATTATTAATCTGGTCTCTATAAATTATATGTGCCTTTTCATGAAAAATAAGGAAATCCAACTCTTCATTTGTTAAATGTTTAAAAGACTTTTCACTAATAGCGTACACTGCCTCTTTATTTATCGGTAAATATATTGATAGACCTCCTTTAACAATAAGTGCATCTGTAATGTAAATATTTTTTTTTATTTTATTGCAATAGTAAATATTTTTTTTTGTCTTCTTGATATACCAAGCAACAACATAGGGAAAAACAAAATACATAACAATTATGTATAAATAACCATTAATCATTAAACTTAAAGGAATCATTTCTCTACTGACAAAACAAATTAAAGAATAAAACATCAAAAACAAATAAATCAAGTTACATCATTCCTTTAAGTATAATTGGGCTAATATAAGTCTCTATAACTGCTGCTATCAATATTAATAAAATGCCAACAAAGGATATAAAAATAAATTTCATCTTATTAGACATTACATCTTCGTATTTATTAAAAGCAACACTTCCTGCTATAATAAACGCCAACATTTCAAAAATCCCATGGGCAATTATGGATAGAAACATTAAAACATGAGTAAGGGCTGACAGTGCAAAAGCTAATATTACTGCATTATACATAAGAGTTATATAAGTTGGTATCCTATAAAGGAATAGCCCCAATATAATAACAAGAAATACTTTAAGGTTATTTGTTACTATGTAAAAAAAAATGTTTTTGTTCTGAAATTCTAGCACCTCTGTGCTATCCAAATTCACACCCACTGCATAAAAAATAAGCAAACTAACTAATAAGGTGCTTGCAAATAAAACAAAGGATTTTATGAAAGGGTTAATCGCTTTATACTTACCTCTCATAAAGCTAACTCCCCAAACTTATTTATTATTACTATAAATCCTACTATCACAAACGGTATTATGAATACTTTAGTATTTAGTAAATATTCGTATAACAAGAAGCATATGAGAAAGTATGACAAAATATTTGAAATCGGAATTGTTAATACAATTGGATTAAATTCAAACCACACAATTTTATCTAGTAAATTCCATATCGAAACAAAAGCGTATCCATATAAGACAAATAAAAACAAATATTTACTTATCAATTTATTGATTTGTTCATTTTTAAATATAAGTTTAAGAGCAACTTTAAAAATGAGATAAGTTAAGATTAAATACATTCCTATAGTAGTAATAGATAGGATAAATAAAATTATAATTAATAATACAGTAGGACGTTCTATATTGAGACTATATACAAAAGGAGTGATTGTTTCTATACCATGAATATACAAAGCTATTACATTTAATATACAGCTTCCAAAAATTAATATACATACCTGCAATTTTTTTAAAAAAAGATGGGAAGAAGATCTCCCATCTTTTCTATGAACTAGATCAGACACCGGCTGCTCCAGTTGCTGCAATGGCAGCTGCAACTGGCCAAGCTATAGTTACTCCTAAAGCGGTTAGTACATATGATTGGACTCCATATACCCCACTAATAGTAGTTAAGGCATTAGCAATACCAGGGCTGACTTTCACTCCGGCATTTTGGAGAATCATAATAACATCGGCAGAAACAAAAATACCGCCCATCATAAATATTGCAAGTAGAGCAAATCCACTCAGGCAGACCTTTCTTAAATTTAATTTTACATTAATTCCTTCAAATGTTAGCATTTAAATACCTCCCAAATTTATTACAATTAAAATTCTATTATATTTAAATACAAAATTCAACATTTTTTTATTTTTTTGTAAATGTTTTTCAGAAAATATATTGAAAGGAAGAATATAAATGTTTCTAAATTTATTTGATGACCCAAAATGTTATATTTGCCATAAAAAAATTCAAGGTAATGAAGAAGTCTATATAAGATTAGTTTATCCAAAGAGACGAGGGCAGACTGAAATAAAAGCATTCTTAAGAAATGAAGGTGTTTTCTATTGTAAAAAATGCTTTGTCTTCAACAATACCAAATAATTAAGGATTTAATTAAAACACTTCTCAATATATATTGAATAATATTAAATAAAATCATCTATATCCTTAGGAAATATTTATTTGAACTAAAAAAATTAAGGTGAAGCTTTGCAGCTCACCTTTTAAGTTTAATTTAAAATTATTTACTAGTATTAAAAAAACTTCTAGAGAAACAAGAATTTCTCTAGAAGTTTAGCTATCAGCATTTTAAGGCTCTTAAATTATAATTTACTCCCACTCAATCGTACTTCCATCTTTAAAATCATTGTATTTATTGGTCTCTATTAACACAAGTATGATATTGGTGGGGTATATGGTGGGTAAGATAGTAATAATCTTTTACCTAGCATTCAAAGAATTAATATAAACTAAATAGCAAGCAAAATCACCAAAACGTTTTCTATCATTTTCTATAGTTCCTAATTGATCAAACCAAGTAGTATTCCATCTCTGCTCTTTCATATATGAAGCGATTAATTTTAGACTTGCCATAAAATCATCATGTTGTCTCGTTCTTCTTTTATCTACCTCTCTTCGTTCAGTTGAATTTTGCAAACTCCAATTTGCTCTTGTATTCGCATAAATTATGGCATTACTTATCATTTCTCTCCAAAACTCTTTAAATTCTTTGTCATTTATATTTGCTGATTCGATAATCTGATTATATATATTAGAAGAATCCTCGAAAGTCAAACAATCATTGGCTTTTAAATAACCCTCATATGTATTCATATTCCCCATTCTCAAACTCTCCTCTTTGTTATTTGATATTCTACCCAAGAACCATCCATTCTCTTAGTATAGCTCGAATACGCACCCGTAAAAGTATCGTATTTTAATAAAGGCACTATTCCACTTCTTTCTGTTTCACCATCAATATAAAAATGACTGTACCCATCCCAAAATACTTTCCCTAAATACTTACTATCATTAGAAACATTAACTGTCGAAACATGTCCTGCAATGATATCTTTATAAAAAGCTCCTGTTTCCGCTGGATACTTCCAAGTGAATTCATCTGGTTGTGTAGCATACTTCCATAAAAATTGATCTTTTTCAAAAATACCTGCATGAACATAAATTTGGTTATCCGTTTCGTAAAATGGGTCTTGTTTTTCTTTATTAACAAGCCAATCTTGAAGTTTTGAATGGCGCTTTCTAATTTCCTTAATCATGTAATAGCTTACTTCAGAATAGGATTCACCGTTATTTTTTGTATTTTTAATTATATCCATAAATTCATCACGAGAAAAAAAACTCTTTACAGTAAGAAAATTCACTTCTTGAGAAAACCAATTCAATTTATCGTTTAAAGTAAACCAATCAATGAACATTTCTTCATGATTACCTAATAAAACTATAACTTGATTAGGATACTTCTCTTCTAATTCCTTTATATAATAAAGCACTCGACAACTATCTTTTCCTCTATCTATATAATCACCCAGAAAAATCAATTTATTGTCTTTGTTAGAATTTAAATCAACAAGACTTAATGTATCAAGCATTGAGTCATAGAACCCATGTATATCGCTAATAGAGTAAATCGTAGTCATTATTTATTCCTTCTTTTTTATCACTTGATTTCCATTAAAAATTATCTTCGTATATTCGGCAGTTTCTATTTTTATATTACCTGACATCTCCTCAGCAATTACAGTATCAGCACCACTCCACATATGGGCATAGTGTTTTAAAGTAATCTCTGGACTTGAATGCCCCATACGTTGTGATAACACAAGAACAGAAACGTTAAATTCATTGATTAAATATGAAGCATGGGAGTGACGCAATCCTTTTGCTTGAATCCTTGTTACTCCTGCGAATTGAGAATAACGTTTAATGATTCTGCCTATTGTCGATTTAATCATTGGCAATCCATCATAACTAAAAATAAAGTCATTTGAATTACCTAATCCTATCTCCAATTGTCTATTTCGCCACATCGTTAATATATTTATTGTATCATCATCAAGAGCAATAATTCTCTTTCCATCTTCCGTTTTTGTATACGAATTTCTTTTCCATTCCCTTCTCGTTTTCATAATTAACATATGATGAACACGTAAACGTTTATTTTTCAAATCGACATCATTCCACCATAAAGCAGTGCCTTCATTCACTCGTATTCCGGTCATATAGTAGACCCACAGCATAACAAAATTCAGATGTTCATAAAAATCTTCTGTATAAATTTGGTTTATCACTTTTTCAAAATCTTCTTTCGTCCAATACGACACAATCGCCTTACCTTTTGGAATAGCTCTAACCTTTTTAGAAATATTCATTTCTAGGTATTGCATTTCCACAGCTTTCTCTAAACTTTTACGGAACGTTCCAAATACTAGACTTGCATACGATTGTGAGTACCCCGCACCACCATTTTCTATACTTGTTAATAACCATGTGCGAAAATGTTGTACGTCTTCTACTGAAATGGAACGAAGAGGGATAGAAGCAAATCTATCCCTAATCTTCTCCAATATTCTTTTTCGAACAGAGAATGTACTTTCTTCAACATTTGTTTGATAATAAGGTATGTACACGCTATTCATAAATTGTTCGTAAGTCATTTTATAGTTAGAATAACTGTTAACCTTATGATATTCTCTTTTTAATCTAGTTAACTCTTTGTTTGCTTCAAATGCAGAAGCAAAAGGCTTACCATTAACATCTTTTCTTCCCTTTTTACGTATTCGTTTTCCCGTAATTCGATCAATACCAAATTCAGATTGATAAAAGAAATTTCCTTTATCATCAACATATACACCAGGATATTTCGTTGTTTTTTGCGTTTTATTTTTCATTGGGAGTTACTCATTTCTGCCAAAAGAGAAACTCCTAAAATTGATTCAACCACATCCCTCGGTACTCTCCCCAGCCTTTTGTTGTTATAATACGGACAACCTTTTTGTACCATGATTGCTTTTGCCTGCCTAATGAGCGAAATGGCTTGATATTTCTTATAGCCTAGTTTAATTAAATCATCTTTACATATTGTTGTACCCATCACACCCATCCCTTTCCACACTAATATTCCTCTTCACTTACAAGTTCTAAAACACGTTGCTCAATTAATGATTGATCAGACTCAGTGATTTTTTCTTTTCCTACATGTACTAACTCTTTCAAATATAACTCAGCATATTTTTCGCCATATGCTCGCCTAAATGACTCATAGATCATACTTATTGACTTTACAGTTGAATGTTCAACCCATTTTTTCTTTTTCTTTAAAGTCAACTTTTCACGTTGAACCTTTAAAGGTATTTCCTCAATACCTTCTATAAACTTACCCCACCATTTCATTGTTGGTAGCCTATTTTTGTTATGTAACTCACTAACATTCTTAGGTTGTCTCTTGAAACAATAATGTGCTGATAGCACACCTTTAACTATAGCGTTCAATGGTTTCCCATTTGAGATTTGAAGAGCAACTAACATTGCTTTGTTTCCTGTTAACTCCAGTTCCCATCTAACCCATTTTCCAACGTTCACAACTTCATCTGCATTATCTCTTCTTTCTTGTTTCTTATCATAAATTCGTAAAATTTGAGGAGATGATCCTACGTACAACGTAAATCCTGTTAGTTTTCCATCAAGAATCCTTCCACTATTTATTTCAATATATTTATGGCTTTTCGTACTCAACTGCCCTCGTTTCACATAATCCTGTAGCGTTTTTACAGATGGAGAAGCATTATCGAATATATCTAATGCCAAATCTATCCTTGATACCTTCCCTTGTATTCCTAAAATAAATGATACAAATTTGTACCAATGCCATCCATCAATTCTTGACATGTATTCCTCATACTGTCGACAAGCTTGTCCTGGCATATCTACAAGAATGCTTCCATGATTTCCCGAAGAATGGAGTTTTATATTCGCAAAGCTAATGCATCTATCGTATGTTGGATAAGGTGACCCCTTAATCTCTGAAGAAAATTCAGAGATAGGGATTCCTAAAATTTCATTAGCAACGATTGAAAATTCACTATTCGGAATTGAACAACGAAAGTAATCAATGAGACACTGATTACTTCGATTTAGAGGACTCATGTGCTTCACCAATGATATAACTATCAGCTTCAACTTTAAGCTCTGAATACTGCCATGTATCAATCATTGGCTTACCTTGCCCAACAAAAGCCTTCTTTTGAACCTTTTTAGGCTTTACTTTTAGTCCCGAAAAGGAAATTGGAATGAACTCTCCATCTTCATAATCATCTAAAATAGGTAGGCTATCCTGTTTTTCAACTATTACAGTAATAGGGGAGCCAATTTCAGTACCGCCATTTTGTAAGACGAGTTCGATAAATGGACGATCATATACTTTAAATGTGACAGAATACTTTCCAGTTTCAACTAACTCTCCATTTAGATTTTTTTCTTTTTCAATTCGAGTAGTAAAGCCGTCTTTCTGAATCAGCATCGCTGTAGGAATCTTAAATTGTTTAATATCAAAGTGGAAATCAGCTAAATCCACATTTTCCGAGTCATTTAACGAATGTAACTTAGACGATTTTAATATTAGTTTTCCCATTTTTACAGACACCTCTTTATCATTTTTTAAATCCCCAACTCTCGGGATTTCACACATCCCTCCAACCCATGAGCACCAAGGGTTTCGAGCATTTTCGTTGAGGGAGATTCACCAGTGTTACCCAACTGGTGCGACCCTATTTTTCGATTCATGTTGAGCAAAAATCGCTCAACTGGCCATCACTTTTTCTGAACGTTTTCGACCACTCCGTTCGGATGGCTCTGCCACCGCCTCAAACCTTCACAAAAATTGACGGTCAATATTGGCTGTAGCTGTTTGACAAGAATAGCATTAAACACTTAATTTGCTCTCTGAATCATTAGTTTTTCTATTTCTGCTATAAAATCAAAATCTTTGTCTATATATGGCGTTTCGAAATAAACTGGAGAAGTGTGTTTACCATCTAGTTGTATGTAACCTCCACCTTTTTCTGTGACAGTCTTATATTCAACGTTTTTCGTATCAAATATCATATTATAACCAATGGAATCCATAGCACCTAACCCAGCTTTAAACCCCATTTGTGCCCTTATATTTGTAGGTAGATCATCTGCCGATGGACGTTGCATAAGGATCTCGATCATTACTCCTGCTTGTCTACCTTTCATTACTAGAGTAAATACATAATCTAATGCTTCTTTAGCAATTTTCTTATCCACTGAATGCATAAAAGCTGAAAATTCATCAAATATCACAATAACAATAGGCAAATTGAAGTCTCGATACGTTTTTCCGAAAGCTGATATATCATTAAAATACTCCGTATATCTTCGTTCCATCAACTCGACAGTTTCCCTAAGAATTCGACATATTTGGTTAGCATCTGTTGCAACTTTATTTTCAAATCCAGTAACAAATCTTAACAGACTCAAATCGGCTTTTTTAGGATCTATAATTCGCAAATCAGCTTGCGGAGTTAACTTCAGATAGTTAACAATTTTACCTAATATAAAGAAAGACTTGCCCGATCCAGTGCCTCCTACAATGAGAGAATGGGGAACCTTATGAAGCTCATAAGATATGTTGCCAGTTATTTTGATTTCATCTGAATCATTTACGTTAGTTACAGTAGAATTTAAATCTATACGTTCATCTTTGTGCTTTAAAAATACATATTCAGCATAATCCACTGTCTTATTGGTAGAGTCTAGCTCCAAGCCTAAAGCAGCTTCTAAATTCTCTCCAAGTTTAGTGGCTTCTTTTGTAAACCTATCACCGTCACGTAAAATCCTTACGACTACATGCTTACTTGTTTCCCTATATTGAATGCGAATTACTCTGACAATACGCTTTTCCCTAACAACTTTATCGTTTTTAATAGATTCAAAGTTTTCTTCGTCATATAATTTCAAAGTATCAATCATATAAGCTAAATTGTTCGCAATCCATGATTTAGGATTCTTAACAATGTTAAAGTAGAGCCTTATACTTTTATAAATGGATATCGCCCAAAAAATGATGATGATTAGATTAACGAAACCATTAAAACTGACTGAGCGATACACCACAGGAATATTAATTATTAGTGGAGGAATAGCATTAGACACCATTCCACAGAAAGCTGTCAGCACAAATATGAATACTCCAAGGAGATATTTTAATAAATTCATTTTCCTGCGCGGAAAAACAACATGATGCCATTCACTCTGCCTTCTACTAAGGATATTCTTTAGTGCCTCTAGCTTCACGGATTACTAACGCCCTTTCAAGTTCTATTTTTTATATTTACTCGATTCACTAATGATTTTACAAGGCCCACATGAATTAGCTTGCCAACTAAAACTAGAAGAATTACAGATATTAATCCGCCCCAAAATACATAGGAAACATCAAAACTGTAATTTTTAAAACCTTGACCAAAGGTATCAAACTCTATCCAGCCATACTTTACTTTTGTCCCATAAACCTCACGAAAATCAGTTACATCAGATGGGAACACATAAGATCTACCAAAATCCGTAATACCGGACAGCCAATTCCCCATTACCAAATAAACAATCGAAAAAGGTAGAAGAATCATAGCTACTTCAAAGATGAATTTGTTTATCACTTTAATTTTATTTTTAATTGTAATCTCTTCCTTTTTAAATTGATGTCCCATTGAAAATAATTATCCAAAAACGTTATTCAATATAATGGATATATTTATTTTGGTAGACTACTTTTTGACGGGAAATGAATTCCCGCCAATTAATTTCTTTTTCAAACGAATATTGCTTCTTCACTTATTAATCTTTTTAGAATTTAGAAGAATACGCTTATCAAACAGTTCTTCTATATGAATGATTTTGCTTTTTAGAGAAACGAGTATATTCTTTACATCATCTTCATTACATTCATAACGATTTGTTGAAAGGTTTGCTATTAAATCTAATTTGATTAATGCTGTGTCTAATCTTTTATTACATAATCTTTGAAATTTATCTTTTTTTGATGACATACAAGTCTCCCCATTTCTAATTAAATTACTCAATAATAATTTCTCCATTTGGACCAATATAATAATCCCCGTTTCCAATCGCTACAGACTCAAAATATTCATCTAAATATTCTAAAACCTCTTCCTGTTCTTCAACAGTTAAATTTTTGATATCTTCTCCAAACATTGTGGGACCTCCCTTTTCCTCATATCAACATACATGTGCTAGAAAAACTTATTTGAAATTTTTTTCGAAATATTCGTTGACAGCCACATTAACAATAAATGCTTTTGTCACTCTCCCTTTGTTATCACAGAAATTTTGCCGTATTCTTTCTAAACGTTTAGCAGTGAAGTCGGTAAGGTACAAACTAAATTTCTTTTTCAAATTATCTCCTCCTTTCAATTTTTAACTCCGTATATATTCTGTTAGGAGTCAACAGGATGAATATACCACAGGAATATCTACGGAGTCAATAAGGAGTCAAATATTAAAACAAAAAAAAGACCCATCAGTTAGACAGGCCTTCACGATTCTTCATTATCTTTTTTAAAATGTTTTTCATAATATTCATTAATTGCAGTGTTGACGATGTAGGCTTTCGTTACTCTTCCTTCTTTCTCCAAAATGCGTTTTTGCATTTCTTCTAAACGTTCAGCAGTTTGGAAAGTAAGATAGAAACTAAACTTCTTTTCCATAACTTGCACCCCATTTCACATCAATATTAGAAATAAACTAATAAACTGAATTCTTTAGGTATATAACAAACTGGGGGGAACAGTGGGGGGGATTGATTTTATTTAAGCCTAATTATAGGGTCTATTGCTCTAAATAAACCCTATAAATCAGGATTTTCTCACCTAATCAAATAAATCCTTTATTCCCACTCAATCGTAGCAGGCGGCTTACTCGTAATATCATACACCACGCGGTTAATATGCTTCACTTCATTCACGATACGAGTTGAGATCTTTTCAAGCACATCCCAAGGGATTCTTGCCCAGTCACTCGTCATACCGTCAATAGACGTCACAGCACGGATACCGATTGTGTAGTCATATGTTCTTGCGTCACCCATAACACCTACGCTGCGGATGTCTGGGAGAACCGTGAAGTATTGCCAAATGTCGCGCTCAAGGCCGAAGTTGGCAATTTCTTCGCGTAGAATGGCGTCAGATTCACGGACGATTTCTAATTTTTCTTCAGAAATTTCACCTAGTACACGGATACCTAGTCCTGGACCTGGGAATGGCTGTCTCCAGACGATGTCATCAGGAATACCCAGCTCTGATCCTAGGGCACGGACTTCATCCTTGAATAGGGTATTGAGCGGCTCAATCAATTCGAACTGCATGTCTTCTGGAAGACCGCCTACGTTGTGGTGAGATTTGATTGTTTGTGCTGTTGCTGTTCCGCTCTCAATGATATCTGTGTAAAGTGTTCCTTGTGCTAAGTAGTCAATTCCTTTTAGCTTGTCCGATTCATCATCGAATACATAAATGAATTCGTTACCGATGATTTTACGTTTTTGCTCAGGATCAGACACACCTTTTAGCTTGTTTAAGAAACGATCTTTCGCATCTACTTTAATGACGTTCATGTTGAAACCTTCGCTAAATGTTTTCATAACCCCTTCTGCTTCGCCTTTGCGAAGAAGACCGTGGTCAACGAAAATACATGTTAGCTGATCACCGATCGCTTTGTGGATTAACACCGCCACAACAGATGAATCAACACCGCCGCTTAGTGCGCACAATACTTGTTTGTCGCCTACTGTTTGACGGATTTTCTGCATTTCGATTTCAATGAAGTTCTCCATTGACCATTTGCCTTCACAATCACACACACCAAAGACAAAGTTTTTCAATAGGTCGTTGCCGTACTCAGAGTGACGAACCTCTGGGTGGAATTGAACGCCATAGAAATTCTTCTCAGCAAAGCTCATCGCTGAGTTTGGACAATGTGCACTTGTTGCATCGACTGTAAAGCCTTCTGGCACTTCGACAACAAGGTCACCATGGCTCATCCAAACGACTTGCTCATTTGGAAGGTCTTTGAATAAAGCAGGTGTTCCGTTAATGTGGATATCCGCTTTCCCATATTCACGCTGGCTTGCGGCTTCTACTTTCCCGCCTAAATAGTGAGTCATGAGCTGCATGCCGTAGCAAATGCCTAGAACCGGGATGCCTAGATCAAAAATCTTTTCGTCACAGCGGAAAGATCCTTCATCGTATACACTATTTGGTCCACCAGAAAGGATGATTCCTTTAGGCGCTATTTCTTTAATTTCTTCAGCAGTTAAAGTGTGCGGATGAAGCTCACTGTACACACCAAATTCACGAATACGACGTGTGATCAGCTGGTTGTACTGACTGCCGAAATCGAGAACCAAAATCATTTCATTTACTAAATTTGTCATGGTGTCACCTCTATGTCCAATTTAATTTTATAAACGCACAGAAAAAATGAGAGGAGAAAACCTGCTCTCAGTGTGAATTCACGCTTTTGAAGCGCCCAGACTCACATCCGAACGCTTCAATTTCATGTATTTTAGAAGGTTTTAATATTCACCTATTCTAACAACAGGAAGGTACGCGGTCAAGACTATCTCCTGTTTATTAAATTTTCCCATAACTTTGCGGATTGCTTCCAAAGCGTCGACGCATCCTCTCGTCGATAGAGTGCCCGCTCATAGAGCTGTGTCAGCTCTGACATCTGTTGATCTTCATTCTTTCCATCTATGACAGAAGCGAATTCTCTCAATGTCATGCCTGGCTTCTTCTCGATCCCTCTGCGCTTCAGCTGCTTTAATAAGGCGGCATACGCATAGAAGAATGCTTCCTCGTCAGGCAGGCGTTTCACCTTTCGTACAATGAAGAATGGTAGCCATCTTGCCCTGAATCGATAAAGCATCCAGCTGATCAAACCGAGAAGGGCAACAGCACCTGCCACATACCCCAAGATCGAACCAACATGCACCATACTTGGCTTTGTTTGAGCTGTTTGTTCCTTTGGTTTTGCCGGCTGCTCTGTCTCCTGCGACTGCGGCTGGTCTTGCGGCTGATCTTCGCTTGCATCAGCACTAGACTGATCTTCTTCTTCCTTTTGATCATCCGTTTGATCGCTAGAAACGGCTTCATTCGTAAATGTCTCTGGGTTCGTGAACCCTTTTGTCGGTTCAAAGGTCACCCAGCCTCTGTTTGGAAAATAGACCTCTACCCATGAATGTGCATTGTTATTGGTCACTTCATACACATTGTTTCCATCCATTTGTGTTTCATATAACTGACCAGACGTATACCCTTTCACCCATCTCGCCGGAATACCGATCGAACGAAGCATCACAATCATAGAGGATGAAAAATTATCACAGTAGCCAATCATCGTATCAAATAAAAATTGATCCACATAATCTTCGTTACGCCCAGGGACTGCGACATTTTGCGTTTCATATGAAAACTTCGCAGATCCTAAATAATCCTCAATCGCTTTGGCTTTATCATACATATTATCCTTCGTTTCCGTTAAACTGTTTGCCAATGTTTTCACACGCTCTGGCAATGAGGATGGGAGCTGTAAATATTCACGTCCCACTTGTTGATTTACCTGTTGTTTTGAAGGCACTTTGATCCTCTGTAAATCTTCAAGGATAAATGTAGGTGATAAGAAGCTGATTTGATAGTTCCCTAAATTCTTGGGCGGGTTTTGATTAGACGGTACAATTTTCTCCGTTTTCCCCATCATTTGAAGCGGGATGTTTTCCATTGGTGTCAATGAAATCGTCCCAATCGGATAGACGGCATGATTAAATCGATAGTCCGATTCCATATCGACTCTCGTCTCATGCTCCTCTGTCTTCACGCGATCCGTAAACCACTGGTTCGGCACATCGTCGTCCTTTAACCGAGTAGGCTTTGTATCATTTGAAGCATCCTCCCAGCCTTTTCCCGTGTAAATACTTTTTGTTTCTACACGAAAATAAGACGGCTCCTTTCCGCTCCATTTAAACACCGGTGTACGGTCCTCACTAAACGGCCCGCCAAGCGTTGAATCGTCTGTACTATATCCCACCTTATTCTGCCCGGTAGTGCCATCTTGATTCGTGACCGCCTTAAAAAACGGGACAGGATCAGGCCATTTCGGATCAGACTTTGGCAAAGAAGCACCGAGCGACGCTGATATGAGGACAAGCACCATCATCGGCAAAAACCACTGTAGACGCGCTTTCTGTGACACCCGCACACCTTCAGCCGAACGAAGTCGATCGAAATACAGCAACCCAAGCAAACAAAAGCCAAACACCATAATACGAACGATCGCAAAGGTCGCATCATATGGCGTAAACGTATCAAGTATCGTGACATACACAATCGTCATGAGTAAAAAGAAAAAGATACGCTGCTGATAGACCACCCAATAATGAAGCAAATAGACAAGCAGCCAAAGCAAAATATAAAACAACAATGTGCGGAAAGACGGATACATGTCACTCCACATTCCTGTGCTCATTAACGTGATATTGTCTTTGATATCGGCAAACAAAGCAGCCGGATAGCCTGGCTCTGATTGATAAAAGATCAAATATAAGGCAAGCAAGATCAATCCAGCACAAATCGGAAACGTCACATACCACTTTAGACGAAAGAATGTAAACAAACAGGTAAGCCCTATAAAAATGATGAAATAAGACGTATGACTCGTCTCTGTAAAATCTTGAAGCGGACGAAGCCACTCCCATAGCAGCAGAAATGCTACAGCATAATAGATGAACAACTCAAAACGGCTTTGCCGCTGATGCGTATGCAGCATAAATGTTTATCACCTCACAGTTCTTTCGTGCAGCTCTTCTTCAAATAAAATGGTGGTGCGTATTCCAGAAGCCTTGAGCCGGTCTACAAGCAGTTTTTCTTTTGTCGTCAATCGGTCAACGGCTCTCTTCACTAAAAGAACGGTGATGTTCTTTTTGTTTCGATTCCCAAGAAGACTGGCAGCAAGCTCCTCCTGCAGCTGACCCGTGATGACATATTTCCCTGAATGCAGATACTCACTCGCTGCTAACGGCTTATATTCTGGTGCGCGAGAAGGCTGATACTGCACCCTTGTTAAATAATAAAGCATGTCCTGTAAATGAAGTTCTCCTTGATCGACTCGAAATGCATGCTGATCTCCAAGAGGAACAAGACCTGCCGGCACCCCTTTTTTCACAGCCGTTTGGAGAACAGATGCTGCAATAGACACCACCGTCTCAAAAACGACTTCATCTGTAAAATCAGCAAACACGACAAGGTCCTTTGTCTGATTCTGTTCAAACTCCTTCGTCATCAGCTGGCCTCTTCTGGCCGTCGTCTTCCAGTCCACCCAAGCAAAACGGTCTCCTTGCTGGTATTCCCGCACACCTGTTGTGACATTGGTCGGTTCATTTAACCACGAGTGAACCGCTTTGCCTCCGTTTTCATTCACTGAATCAGCAGACTCAACCGGGAGATCCAGCATCTTTGGATAAACAAGGAGCTTTTTTTCTAACGGAATGATCACTTCTTTTTCAACAAAACCAAACATATCACCCGTTTTGATTCGGACCGCTGTCAAATGGTGCTCACCCCGCGCAATATCATTCAATTGATAAGAAAAGCGCCACATCTTCCGAAACCATGGAAACAGCATTTGCTTCATTTCAATCTGTTCCTGCAAGTGGAAGGTGTCCGGCGGATCATCCTCGATAATGACGTAAACATATGGAAATGGGTTTGTCCGCTTGATTTCAAGATCAACAGACAGCATATCCCCTGCCTTCAACCGGGTGTGCTGCAATGTCCTTTTGGCCGTCGCCCGAAGCGGAACGAGCGCAAACATCAAAGCATACAAAGCATATGGTAAAAATGCATAAAAAAGGAACAAGCTCACAAAGCCGCCCTGAAACATGGCATAGCAAAAGGCTGCCGCAGTAAGAATGATGAGCATCATCACACGTAACCATAATGAAACAGCTAAACGGTCTTGTGGCTTCATTGAGTCATCGACTTTTGAACTGGTACGCCAATTTGCTCAAGCAGCTGTCGCAGCAGTGTCTCCGCCTTCTTCCCTTCATACGTCGCTTCTGACGTCAAAATCATTCGATGCGGCAATGTATAAGGCGCTAAATACTGTACATCATCTGGAATCACATAATCCCGCTGATTCAAAAGCGCATACGCCTGAGCCGCTTTCATAAGTGCAATCGATCCCCTTGGACTAACGCCTAAATAAACAGATGGGTGATGACGTGTCGCTTGGGCGAGTTCCACAATATATTCTTTAATAGATGCATCGACATGCACTTTCTGAACGGCTTGCTGCAAAGCATGGATATGCTCCTTCGCCATCACAGCCTGGAGCGTATCGATCGGAGATTGCTTCTCCTGCAAGTTGAGCACTTCTAGCTCCTCCAGCATGGTCGGATACCCCATCTGCAGCTTGAATAAAAACCGGTCCATTTGCGCTTCTGGCAGTGGATAGGTTCCTTCATATTCCACCGGGTTTTGCGTGGCCATGACAAAGAAAGGATCCGCAAGCGGCATTGTGTCTCCGTCCACCGTGACACTGCCCTCCTCCATCGCTTCAAGCAGTGCTGATTGTGTTTTAGGAGAGGTCCGGTTGATCTCATCCGCCAAAATAATCTGCCCCATAATCGGTCCTTGCCTAAATTCAAATTCATTTGTCTTTTTATTATAAATCGACACACCTGTCACATCTGAAGGCAAAAGGTCAGGAGTGAATTGGATTCGCTTAAACTCACAGCCAATTGATTTTGCCAAAGCACGAACCATCATCGTCTTCCCAACGCCAGGCACATCCTCTAATAACACATGTCCCTTCGCCAAAATCGCAACAAGGCTTAATATCGCAATGTCTTTTTTCCCAACCATGACTTTATTGATGTTATCTACGATTTTTTGTAAATCTGAATGCATTGGTTCATCAAATGCCATCCTGATCCTCCTATCACGTTTCCGTCAATTTTCATATAGTCTAACTTTACCATACAACGCGCGTTTGCATAAAACATCAGCACGTCAGAAAAAGAAAAGAAGCCTTCTCACGATGGAAAAGACTTCTTCTCTTCTTTAGGCGCACTTGCTGGCTCCATATGAACATGAGAATGTAAAATATCATGTTCTTTTTTCATTCTACGTTCGATTTCATCTGCAATCTCATGACTTTCTGCAATGTTCAAATGCGGCTCTACCTCAACTACTACGTCCACATGGACCGTGCTTCCAAGATAACGGGCCTTAATATCTTTCAAATCGCCCACTCCTGGTGTCTCTTCAATGGTCTCTTTATATTTTGACATATCTTTTATATGAAAACCGTCAGTTAACGAATGAGAGGCATCTCTGAAAATTTCCCAAGCCGTTTTACAAATAATTAAGCCAATGACAAACGCAGCAAGCGTATCAATCCATGCCAGCTGAAATTGGGAGGCGATGATCCCTATAAATGTCCCGATGCTCACATACGCATCTGATTTATTATCAGCAGCTGCCGCATGAAGTGCCTGGCTATTGATTCGTTTGGACAGATTGCGGTTGTATATATACACACCGTACATCACAACAGCACTTCCCGCTGCCGTCCAAGCCGCGATCATATCAGGCGTTTGATGCTTAGATGAGAAAAGCGACTGGCCTGCACTCAGCAGCACCTGAAGCCCAACAAGCATCATAATAAAGGAAGCCACAAGTGACGCAATATTTTCAGCTCTAAAATGCCCGTATGGATGATCTTCATCAGGCGGCTTCTGAGAAATACGCAGCCCAACAAGCACGGCAAGAGATGCAATAATATCGGTCGTATTATTCAATCCATCTGCCGAGAGAGCTTCTGAATGAAACACATATCCAATGATGAGTTTAACTGCAGATAAGATCACATAGGCAATGATGCTGACCCAAGCTCCTGTTTCACCTTGTCTTAATTCGTTATAGCGCTCCATGTCGAACAGAGCCTCCTCACACATAACTTTTCTATTATTTATCTTACAAAGCAAAGCCCATGTGGGTCTACAGCAACATGATTCGCTTGCGTCAGCAAAATAGGATACATAGAAATGTGTTGACCTAAGTAAACTTATTTTTATAAGGTCAATCGACCTCAAAACCTACTCCCATCAACATTTTTCTTTTCCGTTCCGAAATTTGCATATGAGCAACATTACTTCCCTTTAAAATTATCAGAATATTTTTATTTTAAGACGCAACTTTTTTCCCCACTTTCTTCTGCTATTTTTAAGAATGAACTGAGGAAAAAGAGGGAACATAATCTCTCAAATCCTTTATACTTTTTAACATCATGTTAAGAGGTTTGAAATGTCAGTTTGATAACCTGTCCAATGCTGAATGACAATTCAGTGTGATAAAATTTAAAATATTCTAAAAACAAATTCTCTACGAAAGAGAAGTGTTTGGAGGTAAAGAAATGTCCAACATGACAAACGGTCTTCAAAAAAACCTTAAGACAAGACATATTTCAATGATCTCCATTGCCGGGGTCATTGGGGCAGGGCTATTTGTTGGTAGCGGCGCTGTCATTCATTCTGCAGGGCCTGGATCCATTCTTTCCTATTCATTTGCCGGACTTCTGGTCATCTTTATTATGAGAATGCTTGGAGAAATGGCGTGTGCCTATCCGACAAGCGGTTCTTTCTCACAATATGCAAGCGACGCCATCGGCCCATGGGCTGGCTTTACAATCGGCTGGCTTTACTGGTTCTTCTGGGTGATCGTCATCGCCATCGAGGCGATTGCCGGTGCTGCCATTATTCAATACTGGTATGGAGATGCACCTGTTTGGCTCACAAGTCTAATCCTCACAATCCTCTTAACATTGACAAATATCTTTTCTGTTAAATCTTTTGGCGAATTTGAATATTGGTTTTCATTAATTAAAGTCGTCAGCATTATTCTCTTTCTACTCATTGGTTTTGCATTCATCTTTGGTTTTGGCGGTCATCATACTGTAGGTCTTGCGAATTTAACGGGGAACGGCGGTTTTCTTCCCAACGGATTCAGCTCTGTTTTACTCGGGATCGTCGTCGTCATCTTTTCCTTCATGGGAACTGAAATTGTGGCAATTGCGGCCGGCGAATCAGCTGACCCTGTCAAATCTGTTACAACGGCTACTCGCTCTGTTGTATGGCGTATTATTATCTTCTATGTCGGATCGATCGCTGTCGTTGTCACCTTGCTTCCATGGGATTCAGCGAGTATTTTAACAAGCCCATTCGTTGCTGTGTTAGAATACATCGGCGTCCCATCAGCCGCTCAGGTCATGAACGTCATTGTCTTAACAGCCGTTCTTTCTTGTTTAAACTCCGGCTTGTACACAACGTCCAGAATGCTTTATTCATTAGCGGAAAGAGGCGAAGCGCCGAAACGCTTTATGAAAATCAGCAAGCGTGGTGTTCCTATAGCGGCTACAGTCGCAGGGACCTTCTTTTCTTATATTGCCGTCATGATGAACTACTTTTATCCTGAAACCATCTTTTTGTTCTTAGTCAATGCATCTGGTGCCATTGCACTTCTTGTCTACTTGGTCATTGCCGTTTCGCAATTAAGAATGCGTCGTAAAATCGAAAAAGAAAATCCAGAACAACTCAAAATCAAAATGTGGCTGTTCCCATACCTCACGTACTTTACCATTTTGGTTATTTGCGCAATTTTGGCTTCTATGCTGTTTATCGAATCGATGAGACCACAGCTCATTTTGACAAGTATCATTACCTTTGGTGTGCTAGCCGCTTATTTTATCTTTAAACCGAATAAAAAAGTGCCTGCAAATGCGGCGCTTGAAAATAAACACCCTTAATTCTCCCGCTGAAAAGCGGTTTTTTTTATTTTATTCACCTATTTTGATGTCCGCACTTATAATGTATCAAATTGAATTTGAAGTGAGGATTAGTGAACATGAACCTAGAAAAATTTGTCGACGAGCTGCCCATTCCAGAAGTAGCGGAGCCCGTCAAAAAGAACCCAAGACAAACATATTATGAAATCGCTATGGAGGAAGTGTTCTTAAAAGTTCATAGAGACCTGCCCCCAACTAAGCTATGGACCTATAATGGCAGTTTGCCTGGTCCAACCATTAAAGCAAATCGAAATGAAAAGGTTAAAGTAAAATGGATGAATAAATTGCCGCTTAAGCATTTTCTGCCGGTCGATCACACCATTCACGAAGGCCATCATGACGAACCAGAAGTCAAAACCGTCGTTCATTTACATGGCGGGGTCACACCAGCAAGCAGTGACGGTTATCCAGAAGCTTGGTTTTCACGAGACTTTGAAGCGACAGGTCCCTTCTTTGAACGGGAGATTTACGAATACCCGAATCATCAGCAAGCCTGCACATTGTGGTATCACGATCATGCAATGGCATTGACGCGATTAAATGTATACGCCGGCTTAGCTGGGTTTTACTTGATCTCAGATGCGTTTGAAAAGTCGTTAGAATTACCGAAAAATGAGTATGATATTCCTTTAATGATCATGGACCGTACGTTTCAGGAGGATGGCGCACTATTTTATCCAAGCAGACCAAACAACACGCCGGAAGACAGTGACATTCCAGACCCTTCCATCGTCCCCTTTTTTTGCGGGGAAACGATACTGGTTAATGGAAAAGTATGGCCTTATTTAGAAGTAGAGCCGCGAAAATACCGTTTTCGCATGTTAAATGCGTCCAATACAAGAACTTACGAGCTGCATCTAGACAACGATGCCACGATCTTGCAAATTGGATCTGATGGCGGCTTTTTGCCAAGACCTGTTCATCACAAGTCCTTTAGCATTGCACCTGCTGAACGTTTCGATGTCATTATCGACTTTTCAGCTTATGAAAACAAAACAATTATTCTAAAAAATAAAGCAGGCTGCGGCCAAGAAGTGAATCCAGAAACAGATGCGAACATTATGCAGTTTAAAGTCACACGTCCGCTAAAAGGGAGAGCACCTAAATCATTACGTCCAATCTTCAAACCGCTGCCACCGCTTCGGCCAAGTCGAGCTGATAAAGAGCGTACGCTCACACTTAGCGGCACGCAGGATAAATATGGCCGTCCTATTTTATTACTAGATAATCAATTTTGGAATGATCCCGTCACGGAAAATCCTCGACTTGGCAGTGTAGAGATTTGGTCCATCGTCAACCCAACAAGGGGTACACACCCCATTCATTTACACCTTGTTCAATTCAGGGTGATAGACAGAAGACCATTTGATACAGAAATCTATCAGTCGACTGGAGAAATCGTGTATACAGGACCAAATGAAGCACCTCCTTTACATGAACAAGGCTACAAGGACACCATTCAGGCGCATGCCGGTGAAGTCATTCGAATCATCGCACGCTTTGTCCCATACAGCGGACGGTATGTGTGGCATTGTCATATTTTAGAGCACGAAGATTATGACATGATGCGGCCGATGGATATCATTCGGTAAAAATGAAACCATTCTTCCTTCACATGCGTAGAAATATGCATTAAGTAGATGATCGCGAAGGGCTAACGGACATTGTTACATTAGCCCTTTATTTCCTTTTCATTGATTCATTAGAAAATAGAACAATGTATCGCGTGAATTGGCATTTATTTGTACATGCAACACTTAAAAAGTTGACGCAGCAAGCCGATAGTACTACTATATACCCATTACATCTATCAAAAGGCACATAAGGAACATTAAACAAACAAATGGAAAATTGCGATAAAAAACGGAGGAGTTCAATTTGAATGAAGAAAAAGAGACTTGCCAGATCAAACAAGAAACAGTGGCAGGTAACATGGAGAAGCTTTCAATTCATGAAAATGAGAGCATTCGGACAAACATTGAACAACTAACAATTGAACTCGGTGAACAAAAAGAATTCAACCACTTCATATTAGATGATAAACAGAAGGCAATTAGCACATTATCTGCCCTCATCACAAAAGGCGATTGTGATGAAGAGCTAAAGGCTCATTTTAAACAAGCATTACATATCGGTCTCTCTGTCATAGAGGTCATGGAGATTATTAAGCACTGTACAAAGGTTGCTGGATTTCCTCATTCCATTAATGCCCTATTTATTTTTCAAAACTTACTAGACGAAAACACCAAATAAATAAGATCAAACGAGAAGCCATCTGTCCTCTCGTTTTTTTATTTCCATTCATTTTACTCTCTTTCTTCTCCTCTGTCACACCAGCAAAATACGAAAATGCTCCTCTTTTTTCTTTCTAAAAAACGACTTTCATTTCATGAACTCACCTATTTCCCCGGTATATCAAATGACAAAATAAAAAAACGTCCAGTTATATAAAATAACTGAACGCATCGTTTATCGATTGACAGTGAAATTGTTAATGATTCCGCCATCCTTCTCCCAAGCGGCTTCTACTGTTTTCTTCTTGATATCATATTCAAAAATGGTCCTTACCTTCGCCTTTCTTCCGGTGTCATCCTTTAATTCCTTTGCGTTCTTTGCAACACCTAAGAAATAAACAGATGTCCCATCCGTAGAAAATTGCGGCTGTGCAGCACTTAAAATATGAACATTCTGGTTGTTTTTAACGAGTGTCGTCGTTTTCCCCGTTTCTACATCAAGCATCTTAATAGAAGATACTTCTTTTTCGTTTCGAACCTTCACTTCTGTATAAATCAATGTCTTGTGATCTGGTGAAAATGAAATATCATTGATCGTTTGTGAGATACGTGCAATACGATTCCCCTTCTGACCTGTTTGAAGGGTGATCTTCATGGTCGTTGGTTCAGGATCCGTCCCTTTTTCATTCGCTTCATCGGTCTTCTGATAATCCTCTTTTAATGAATAATGCTGGACGGCCAAAAGGTTTGAAGTCGGATCATAGGCAAAAGAACTCACCGTATCATCCTTGCTTTTCTCTGGATACAACATCTTCACTTTGTGTTTTTTCAAATCAAAAGAAGCGACAAAAAATTGTTCCCCAGAATCCTTGTTATACCTTAGATATAACTGATTTCCGTTACCAGACAGCCTCATACTGTCGATTGAATCGTCACTAGTAAACAGCGTTTTTTCTTGATCATTTTTCACATTCAATTCCCGAATACTCACTTTTTGCGTGTCTTCATCCGTATACGTGTAATATAAAAGCTGTTTCGTAGAATCATAAGCAATCGAAGGATACGCTGTCAGCTTTTCCGTATGAAGCGCCCGATCGTGCAGGTAATATGTATTGTTTAACTGCTGATCTGTAAATGAAACAAGCAATTCGTCTTTTGCATCTTGATTCGTTTTGACTTTTCCCACATGTTTCGCCTCTTGAGCCGGCTTCATCATGAAGAAAACGACTGCCGCAATCACTGCGACTCCAATGACCGTGATGATCCACCATGTTGATTTTTTCATTGTCTTTTAGACCCTCTCTACAAGAAAAGAAGCCAGAAAATGAACTTTTCCCGCTTCTTTGCATGCCTATGTATTAATAAGTGTAATGCCCTTTTACGACACCTTTACTTGTTTTATACCCAAGTGCTTTGAATGCTTTCGGACTTACGTCTAATACAGCGTTTGGCATTCTACCAACATCATATTTATATACTGTAATCACTTTATGTGGTTTCGCTTTTGTTGTCACTCTTAGTTTTGTACCTTTTTTCGGTACGTCAAATCCCATTTTAGTTGCTGCATCCCAATGACCGAGTTTTTTTCCATCTGCGCCTTTTTTACCGACACCATTATACCAAGTAATATTGCCGCTTACTTTTTTTGCACTTGCTCCATGTGAGAAACTAAACGCTAAAAATAAACTAGCTACTGTTACGATTGTCGCGATAAGCTTTTTATTCATTAAAAAATCCTCCGTATTTGGTTTCTGCACTTATTATACATGAAGATGCCCCCAGTTATTTTACAGTCACATTACAATTCGAATACAAGTTGACCACTTTTTTATGACCGATTTTGTTCACAAAAAATACCAAAATCAGCCAGAACAATGTAAGTAGCCCCTCTCTTTCATTTTATATAATAAAAGTGAATCCAATATAAGGAGGAATTTTTATGAAAAAGTGGTTCATTGTTTTGAGTGTGAGTTTGGCCTTCGTTTTGATGCTTTCAAGTCTACCTGCCTCAGCAGCTGGTCCCCGTCACGGTGCGATTGTGACACAAACGGATGAAGCCAAATGGTCAGGTATCTCTGCTGATATTGTGCTTCCGAAAACAGCAACGATTAAAAATGGATATGCTGACTGGTATCTCGGTCTTGGCTCTGCCGTTGTAGAGAGCGGTATTTCAAAAACGTCTTCTGGCTATAAGGTCTTTCTTGGCAGCGGCTCACAAGGCGGCAGTCAATACTGGAACAGTGAATACGATACGAGCATTAAGGATGGCGCACGTGTCAACTTAAAGCTCATCAACAATGGTGATGGCACGGTGTCACTATATGTCAATGGGAAATTGCGCTACAAGCAGCCTGTTTTCAACCCTAGCCGTCTGAAAAACTTTGATGTTGTCAAAATGGTACACGGTGTTCAGGATAATGGGGCAAACAGCTACACACAAGCAAGCTTCTCAAATGTACAGCTTCGTGCAGATATATCAGGAAGCGTCTATAAAAAATGGGATGGGACCATCAAATCATCGCTGTTGCGTAAAAATCTAGAATCAGGTGCGCCGTCTCCTAAATTCACGGTACATTCTTCTATTCCACTTAGTACAAGCCTTTCAGCACAATAAGAAAAAAGCGCCCAGTTTTGGGTGCTTTTTATTGTTCACAGCTTATCAACACTTCTCTTTTAATCAAAACAAGGATTCGTGGTAACATAAGCATACATACTTCGAAGAAAAAAGGAGAACGAACGTGAAAAAAAGTCTACTTGTTTTCATGAGTCTAGTTGCAAGTCTCTTCATGCTAGCAGCTTGCTCAAATACGACAAACGAACAAAAAACAGAAACGAAGGCACTTCCAACGATCAATGAACGCATTCAAAATGAAACAAAAGAGGTGATGGAGCAGTCTAAGCTCGTAAAAGACACAGCGATCATCGTTGATCAAAAGAAAAAAGTTATTTCTTTAAACGTGACAGCTTCCTCTGATACAAATAGTGATTACGCTGAAGTCATCGGTTTAAACTTTGCCAAGACGCTGGCCATTGGGGCAGCGACTGAAAAAGAAAACAACCTGCATAAACCGGAAAATGACAGCCTTGGCGCCCTTTATTCCTTCTATGACCTAAACATCACCGTGAAACAAGAAAACGGTAAGGTGCTGGCAAGGGGAACGAAAACAACAAATGAAACAAAAATCACCTGGGAAAGAGCCCAGTAAATGGACAAGGAAATTCTTTATGGATTTTCTTGTTTTTTTTTACAAAACTATTAACATCATGAAAAGAATGCCGATGAGTAAGATTGTATTGGTTCATAAGTACCAATAATTCTTAATTACATATCGGAGGAAAGTATAATGAAAAGAACGACGGAATTTGTTTTAGGTTTAATTGGAGGTATTTTTGGATTTTTCGGCGCAATGTTCGCTCTTGCTTTCGGGGGAATCGATGCGGCGTTTAGCGATTCAGGCACCAGCGAAATTACAGGATTAGGCTGGGCAGCAATGCTTTTCTCTATTCTTGCCATTGTCGCATCTGTCATCGTAAAGAAAAAAGCAAAGCTTGGCGGGATTTTATTGTTAGTATCTGCTGTTGGTGGAATCATTTCTATTTCTATGTTCTTTATCCTTCCAGCTGTATTAATCATTATCGCAGGCTGTATGGGCTTGTTTAGAAAAGACCCTGTGGTCAATCAGAATAACGAGGGAAGCTTGTAGAGATCGCTCTACAAGCCTTTTTTCTCTACTCTTTTTAATTCAAATTGAATGGCATCAACTAGCTCTATTATCTCTTGATCTGTCCAAAGATCTAGGATAAATAACATATCGTTCATCAGCTGTGACAGACCCTCATGGCTCATCAACTTTTCTTTATAAAATGGAACAACAAAAAAATAAAGTAGGTCAACCAATTCAAGAACGACACGAACATCTTTTTCTTCCATGATGGCTTTATGCAAAGATTGAATAAGCCACTTGAGGTCACCAAGATTTTCAATAGGTACATACATCAGTTGATGAATTTCATTGGTGTCCTTTATCTTTAAAATCTTCTCAGCAGATTCTTTCGAAAGAGCACCAATTGTATTTGAAGATATATTCAGAAACAAGAATTCATGTTGATCTTCTCTATTTACCGTCTTGATTGATGAACCATCCATCTCAATCACTCCCAATCTCTTATAGTAATTCTATTATAAGGAAATTCAAGTTGGTTTTAAGAGATCAGACGTGGATTTTATGTAATTTTAAGCTAACTGGTTTATGAAAGAAAAACTCCAATAAACAATTATTTTCTATTTTTATCATTTTATGTTGATTAATAAGTACATTTATCCTATTATAATAGTCACAGACAATGTATAAGCCCTTCACATGAAAGGTGCTTATATAAATTAATTTAAGGGGATTTTCATTTTGAAAAAATTCTATGCTTTATTTCTAGCTTTAGGGCTAACATTTACACTTGCTGCTTGCGGCTCAACAGAAGATGTGTCTACTGGTGCATCTAAAGAAAAAGAATCTACAAGTACAAAAGCACAATCAAAAAACAAAAAAGATGATGGTTCAAAGAAAATTAATGCGAGCAAACACAAAACAAATGCTCAAGGAATGAAAGTAAATCTTGGCGAAATTAAAATTATGAAAGATAGAATCAATGTAGGAATGAACATCGAAAATACGACTGATAAAGTCCTAAATTTCTATCCAGACCAAGGTAAAGCTGTAGCTGGAAGCATGCAGTTAGATGCGAATCTGTTTATGACTGATGGTGATATTGGTGGAGAAGTTGAAGGTGGCGTTAAACAAGATGGTGTCATTCAATTCCTAGCTCCTAAAGGCAAAGAGATCAACATTAAAAACATCAAAGAATTAAAGCTAAAATTTGGAAATGTCACAACTGACGATTACATGAATAGTAAAGACGTGACATTCACAGTAAAAATAAAATAAACGTTTTATTTATGCCCTTGAATGATAAGGGCTTTTTTTATTTGCCACCCGCTTATCACCACTAAAAACCACTTTCCTTGAAGAAAGTGGTTTTGTTTATGAGTAACCGTTCTCTTTCAGCATTTCATAAAAGAAAAAGAAGAACTAAATTAGAGTGCTTTTCTCATACATCCTCTAATCTCTTTTTCATCACATCAGCTAATTCCACTTCACCTTCTGCTTCCAGCTGTTCAATAATGTGAGCATAATCCCTTTCATGGCGATTTTGGCTTAGTTTAAAAGCAGCCTGAACTTCATCAATGATGATTTTAAAGCCTACAATGCCTTTCATTTGCTTCTCTAATAGTTCATCAGACAACGTATGCCATAACACCGGCTTTTCTCTGTGGCTTTCGTATGTTTCCAGCATTGTTGTTAATTCTTTCATCAGTTCCGTTTTTTCTAGCAGCACGGCTTTTCCATATACATGTACAGCTTGATAATTCCACGTCGGTACGGCTTCTTTTTCATACCATGAAGATGATATGTAAGCATGCAGCCCTTGAAAAATCACGAGCACCTTCTCATTTTCTTCAAACGTTTTCAACTGAGGATTTCCAATAGCCATATGACCTGTGATCACATACGAATCCTCAATTTGATGAAAACTCACTGGGATATGTGTCGCAATGGGCTTTTCATCCGTTGTGGTCACAACTGTTGCAAATGAATGGGCTTGAATAAATGATTTGATTTTCTCCATATCTTTCACTTGAAAAAATGATGGAATATGCATGTTCCCTTCCCCCCTTTTTGATCAGCTAAGTGTTTTGGTCATAATAAAGTTCAATTGTTCTTCGTCTCCCAAAAGGAAGGCGTGCACCCCTGTTTGAACAAACCCAAGCTTTTGATAAAATGCGATGGCCGCTTTGTTGTGCTCCCACACCCCAAGCCAAACATCACGTTTATGATATTTCTTCGCGATCTCAAAGGCTTGATTGATTAAATATCGGCCTAATCCTTGTTTTTGAAAGGACTGCTTGATATAAATTCTTTCAATCTCTAACGCTTCACTTCCCATCTCTTCTGACTGCGCATCCTCCATATTGACCTTCAAATAACCAGCAACTTCGCCATTCACTTGAACAAAATAGAACTGTGAAAATGGATGATGTAATTCTTTTAACAACTGGTTCGGATGAAAGGCTGTCTTTACGTAAGCATCGATATGTTCAGCTTCGTTTGGATCCTGAAAGGTTTCTTTAAACGTGTCGCTGCCGACTTTTTGCAGCTCTTTTACATGCTGATCATTACACGGAATAAAAGTAACGGTCATTGAAGTTATCACTCCTTATCATTTAGTAGCGTCTCTTATTACCTTTTTTCACATAATCCCAATCTTTTTCGATATTTTGTCTCACCCTGAGGAGATACTCATAAATCTGTTCTGCTTCCTCTTCAGAAAATCCATCCAGCGCTACTTGATTCGAGTAATCATTTTCTCGTTTGATCAGTGGATATACGGCTTTCCCTTTATCGGTTGGAAACAGCTTTTTGATTTTTTTATTCACATGGTCATCTTTCTTCTCAATAAAACCATGAAGCTCTAGTTTTTTGATAGCACGGGCAGCCGTTGTTCGATCCACCTTGATCATTTCCGCTAGCTTTTCCTGAATGATGCCCGGCTTCTCACAAATACGCACAAGATACAAATACTGCCCCTTCGTTAAATCGTACTCTTTAAATTCAATATTACTAATGGAATCAAGCGCCCGAGCAATGACTCCAATCTCCCGTAAAATCTCTCTCATTTATCACGACTCCTTTTTGTTGCATTTGCAATAAATTATTAAAATTAGTATAGCTGATTAATGTTGTACTTGCAACAAAAAACCCACTACCTATCTGGAAGTGGGTTTCAACCTTATTTCTCACGCTTTTTTGATCCAAACAATCCTAACACGATGACTAGCACTAAAATAATCGCCACCCAAGTAGTCAAGCTCATAACATCACCGCTTTTCTGTTTACATATATCATTTCTATTATTATTGGTAAAAACTCCATGAAATAACTGTCTCTTATTTTAACGAATGAAAAGCGGTGAAGGTTTGGATTTCATTTGTTCTTATATTTTTTCCATCATTTATTAGAATTCAAATTGGTCGTAAGTGACCAATTAAAAAAACCCATAACAAAAACCCCTATATTTCAAGGGGTTTTCGGGGGGTGTTACATCATTCCACCCATACCGCCCATGCCGCCCATATCCGGCATTCCGCCGCCTGAGCCGCCTTCTTCTGGTTTGTCAGCAACGACTGCTTCAGTTGTTAGAAGCATTGCTGCAACAGAAGCTGCGTTTTGAAGTGCAGAGCGAGTTACTTTTGTTGGGTCGACGATTCCTTTTTCGATCATGTTTACCCATTCGTTTGTTGCTGCGTTGAAGCCTACGCCAATTTCTTCGTTTTTCAAGCGCTCAACGATGACGGATCCTTCAAGACCTGCGTTGTGAGCGATTTGACGGATTGGCTCTTCAAGAGAACGTAGAACGATGTTCACACCTGTTTGAACGTCACCATCAGCTTCGATTGAAGCGACTTTTTTGTATACATTCACAAGTGCTGTACCACCACCAGATACGATACCTTCTTCAACTGCTGCACGAGTTGAGTTAAGTGCATCCTCGATGCGTAGCTTACGCTCTTTTAGTTCTGTTTCAGTTGCAGCACCAACTTTGATGACAGCGACGCCACCAGCTAGTTTTGCAAGACGTTCTTGTAATTTTTCTTTATCGAATTCAGAAGTTGTTTCTTCAACTTGCGCACGGATTTGGTTGACACGTGCTGCAATTTGAGCAGAATCTCCTGAACCTTCTACGATAGTTGTGTTTTCTTTTGTCACAACGACTTTAGACGCGCGGCCAAGCTGACCGATTTCAGTTGATTTCAGGTCAAGTCCTAGGTCTTCTGTGATTAACTCTCCGCCAGTTAGAACAGAGATGTCTTCAAGCATTGCTTTACGACGATCACCGAATCCAGGTGCTTTTACTGCCACTGCGTTGAATGTTCCACGAAGTTTGTTTACAACAAGTGTTGCAAGTGCTTCGCCTTCTACATCTTCTGCAATGATCAACAATGGTTTTCCTTGTTGTACAACTTGCTCAAGTACAGGAAGGATTTCTTGAATGTTTGTGATTTTTTTATCAGTGATTAAGATGTAAGGATTTTCAAGAACCGCTTCCATCTTATCAGAATCCGTCACCATGTATGGTGAAGCGTATCCGCGGTCAAATTGCATCCCTTCAACCACTTCAAGCTCAGTCGTGAATCCTTTAGATTCTTCAATTGTAATAACACCGTCGTTACCTACACGCTCCATTGCTTCAGCGATCAGGCTTCCTACTTCTTCATCTGCTGCAGAAATTGACGCAACTTGAGCAATTGATTCTTTGCCTTCGATTGGTTTAGAAATCTCGTGCAAGCCTTCAAGTGCTACTTTCACTGCTTCTTCGATCCCTTTACGAACGCCAACAGGGTTTGCACCAGCTGTTACGTTTTTCAGACCTTCACGGATCATTGCTTGAGCTAGAACCGTTGCAGTAGTAGTACCGTCACCAGCTACATCGTTTGTTTTACTTGCAACTTCTGCCACAAGTTTTGCACCCATGTTTTCAAATGCATCTTCTAATTCGATTTCTTTTGCAATTGTTACACCGTCATTTGTGATAAGTGGAGAACCGAATTTTTTCTCAAGAACCACGTTACGTCCTTTAGGTCCTAAAGTTACTTTTACAGCATCTGCAAGTGCATCTACACCACGTAACATCGCACGGCGTGCTTCTTCACTGAACTTAATATCTTTTGCCATAATAACAAAACCTCCTCAGTCTTTTTAGAAATGTATCTCAATATTTTTTATGTGATTAACCAATAACAGCTAAAATGTCGCTTTCACGAAGGATTAAATATTCTTTTCCCTCATATTTCACTTCAGTGCCTGCATATTTTGAGAAGATAATGCGGTCGCCTGTATTGACTTCTAACGCAACGCGCTCACCACTTTCAAGTACACGACCTGAACCTGCTGCAACAATTTTACCTTCTTGTGGTTTTTCTTTTGCAGAATCCGGTAAGACAATACCGCTAGCGGTTTTTTCCTCAGATTCAACGAGTTCAATGATTACGCGATCGCCTAATGGCTTTAACATAAGAAACAACCTCCTCAATTTTTATATGTAGTCTTTTTTAGCACTCATCACCAACGAGTGCTAACACATTTATTATAATAAAGAATCTCTTCTGCAATTTCAAGTAAAAACCTTTAAAAATTTTTACGCTTTCACGATCTTTTCCCATCACAGATTCTTTCCTTTTCAACGAAAAAGAAGACTTGTGTTACAATAAATCTAGTTCTTTTAGTAAAGGGGTTTTCGTTACTTGAAAAAACAATATTGGTACATCATCTTAACGTATATATTGGTGCAGGTTTCTGCGATTCCTTATGTGCTCATTATGAAATGGTTAGGATTCATTCAAACACCGATGACACAAGCAGAGCTTGCAAAATTATCTGGAACGTGGACAATCATCAGCTTCTGTATCGGATTGATCATTATTCTGCTCATCCTTAGAACCGTACCAAAAGCTTCACTTCGGAATGAAGCATCGGTTTCCATCGGTTCTGCTATCGCTTGGATCATTGGCGGTTTCTTCCTTTCCCTTTTCACGCAATCGATTGCAGGCGTGATTGAACAATATGCATTCGGCATTGGCCGTGAGTCAGAAAACACGCAAAATATTTTATCTATTATGGATGCTTTTCCTTTTCTTGTTATCATTATTTCACTAATTGGACCGATACTTGAAGAAATTATTTTCCGAAAAATCATTTTTAGTGTGATTTATGAAAGAACGAATTTTTTTATTGGAGCACTTGTGAGTTCAGTATTTTTCGCTGCTGCACACTCTGATTTCCCCCACTTCTTTCTCTATACCGCAATGGGCTTTACCTTTGCCTTTTTATATGCGAAAACAAAACGAATCATTGTTCCAATCGGTGCTCATATGCTCATGAACTCGCTCGTTATTCTTGTGCAGATTGAGCCAGTAAGAAAAATGATTGAAGAACAATCTCAAACAATGCAAATGATTATTGGAGGCTTTTTCTCATGAGAAACCCTGTTGTATGGGGCATCATTTATTTTGCCGTAGGTGTGGCTTTCACCTATATGGCCATCCAAAACCCAGGTGACATGTGGTCATTTTACAGCATTTTGCTGATGGTGTTTGCGGCCTATAATATCAATATCGCGTTTAAAATGTTTGCTTTCTCTGTCAAACTCAAAAAACAACAGCAAAAATAAATCAAAAACCATTTTCCGCGTTTGGAAAATGGTTTTTTTATGGAGGACATGTCTTCATGGAACATGAAAAACTAAGCATCATGAACGATCAGCATGAAACGATTGGAGTTGCCACCCGTTCAGATGTCCATGCCCAAGGTCTTTGGCATGAAACATTTCATTTCTGGCTTCTCAAACGAGAACATGGCACAGTCTATCTCTATTTTCAGCTAAGAAGTCCTGCAAAAAAGGATTTTCCTTCTCTGTTTGATATTACAGCAGCGGGCCATCTTCTCGCAGTTGAACAGCCTTCTGATGGTTTAAGAGAGATAGAAGAAGAGCTTGGTCTTTCCATCCCTTTTAAGGATCTTACCTATACAGGAATCATACAAGATGAAATTCATCTGCCTCCGTTCATCGACCGTGAGTTCTGCCACGTGTACCTTTATGTAAATCAAGGAGAACCTATGAACGTTCAATTACAGAAAGAAGAAGTCGCTGGTCTTTACAGAACGAGATTCATCGATGCACAGCAGCTGTTAACAGGGCTATGTGAAAGGATTCAGGTAGAGGGCTTTGAGATGAATGCAGCCGGAGAACAACGTGAGGAAAGCAGAGAAGTAGATGTACACGACTTTGTCCCGCATGAGCCTGCATATTACCAGCACCTCTTCCATGCCATCAATCAATTTTTAAAACAATAGAAAAAGCATCGTGATCACATATTAGATCACGATGCTTTTTTATGAGACATAATGACTTTCTTTCTCCTCAGTTTGCTGCATTTTGCGATAGGTTACTCTTGAAATGACAATACTCACTTCATACAAAACGAGCATTGGCAAGGTAACCATGAGGTGAGAAACAAGCTCTGGCGGTGTAATGAGTGCGGCAATGACAAGGAGGACAAAATAGGCATACTTCCGTATTTTCGATAAAAACATTGGTGTAATGATGCCAAGTCTTGTGAGAAACATCAACACGACAGGCATCTGAAACAAAAATCCAAATGGAAGTGTTAACTGCATCAGAAATGTAAAATACTCATGAATCCCAATCACTTGCTCTACATTTAAATCATTCGACATTCGTATCATAAAATCGACGACAAACGGAAACAAAATAAAATAAGAGAAAGCCACACCGCTCAAAAATAAAAGCAGTGCAATCGGAATGTAAGCAAGTGTCACCTTTCTTTCTTTTTCATATAAGCCAGGACTCACAAACGCCCAAAGCTGATATAAAATAACGGGACACGTCAAAACCAAAGCAATGACAAATGCGAACTGCATAAACACGTACAGTGGGTCTGTGAGCTTAAACGCGTTCAGTGTCAGTGTTGCCGCTTCATCGGTATTTTGCAAATACACAATGACCGGCTTAGCGAGAAAAAAACCTGCCACCATAAAGGTGACAAAAAACATCGCAATGATCACTAAACGTTTTCGCAGTTCCACAATATGCTCCATAAGCGGCATATCTTTGACATTCATGAAGCTCATCCTATTCTACTGATCTTCTTTTTTCTTTTTTTCTTCCTGATCATCAGCTAAACCTTTTGTGGCATTTTTGAATTCACGTAATGTATCTCCTGCTGCTCTTCCTAATTCAGGAAGCTTTTTCGGCCCAAAAATAATGAGCGCAACAATCGCAATCAGAACCAAACTTCCAGGACCGATCGGACCCATTTGCTCCACCCCCTTTACCCCGTTTCATCAATCCTCCTGCGTAACAGAGTAATGCTTTAAGAAATACACAAGAGACTGAAGTTCAACCGCCAAATCTATATGATGAATTCGAATGTGTTCCGGCACATTCAATCGAGCCGGCGTAAAGTTAAGGATTCCTTTGATGCCAAGGGCAATCAAACGATCTGTAATGGACTGAGCTGCTACGGCAGGTACTGTCAAAATCGCAACAGGAATATCTCCTACCTCTTGAACATGCTCTTCAAGCTTATCCAAATCATAGACAGGCACGCCGCCTATCTCACTTCCTATTTTACTCTCATTGACGTCAAAAGCCATTGAAATTTTTGTATTATTATTTTTTATGAAATTATAGTGTAAAAAAGCCGTTCCTAAATTCCCGACACCGATGAGCATCACATTGGTCATTTCATCTTGGTCAAGAGTCTTTCTAAAGAAGGTCAAGAGATAATCGACATTATAGCCATACCCTTTCTTCCCTAGTGCACCAAAATACGAAAAATCTCGGCGAATGGTGGCAGAATCCACTTTAACTGCATCACTAAGCTCTGCCGATGACACCCTTTGTTTTCCTGATGCATGCAGATTTTTTAAAAAACGGTAGTAAAGCGGCAAACGTTTGGCTGTCGCTTGTGGAATTTTTGACTGGTCTATATTCATATAAGATCCTCCAACTTAAATATCAGATGCTCTGTGAAAATCACCGTTTTTCCCGCCTGTCTTTTCAACGAGATAGGTGGGACCGATGATCATGCCTTTATCGATCGCTTTACACATGTCGTAAACGGTCAGTGCACATACTGAAGCAGAAGTGAGCGCTTCCATCTCCACACCCGTACTTCCTTTTGTTTTGACCTGTACTTGTATGTTCAGAATGTGCGCATTTCCGTCTTCCTCCCAATCAAAGGAGATATCCACGCCTTTTAGTGCGAGCGGATGACACATTGGAATGATGTTGGACGTTTGCTTTGCTGCCATAATGCCAGCAACCTGTGCGACAGACAGCACATCCCCTTTTCCAATTTCATGCTGTTGTATTTTATGAAACACTTCTTTTATCATACGAATGCTTGAAGCAGCAACGGCGGTTCTCACTGTAGACGATTTGTCACTAATGTCGACCATCTTTGCTCTTCCTTGTTCGTTAAAGTGGCTAAATTGACTCATCTTTCAACGCTCCCTCACTCAAATCATACACTATTTTTTCCTATCTGTCTTTCATTTGACCGTTGTGATTGTATGTAAGATTTGCCGGTTTACTGCTGATAAGCTACACTTAACATATTATAGCAGAGGTGAAGTTACATGATGATTCTACAAGTGAATCAGCTGTCCAAATCGTTTGGCGCTGATACCGTTTTAACGAATATAAAATTGGAAGTCAAAGCAAAGGATCGTATTGCCATTGTTGGTCGTAACGGCGCAGGCAAATCCACGCTTTTAAAAATTATTGCCGGTCAAATGTCTTACGAACAAGGTGAGATCATCAAACCGAAAGACCTATCAATCGGCTATTTAGCACAGCACACCGATGTGACGTCTACACGTACATTAAAAGACGAATTATTATCGGTTTTTGATCATTTAAAAGGGATGGAACAAGAGATGAGAACCATTGAGGAAAAAATGGCTTCTTCCACAGGTTCAGAGCTGGATTCCCTGATGAAAACCTATGACAGGCTGCAGCAGGAATTTAAAGATCAAGGTGGCTATCAATATGAAGCAGATGTCCGTTCCATCCTTCATGGTCTCGGCTTTAGTCATTTTGAAGATGAGGCTACCGTCCAATCATTAAGCGGCGGCCAGAAAACCCGTCTAGCACTTGGAAAGCTCTTATTAATGAAACCAGAACTCTTAATTCTGGATGAGCCGACCAACCATTTAGATATTGATACCTTATCATGGCTTGAGCAGTATTTGCAAAATTATACAGGAGCTATTCTTATCGTTTCCCATGACCGCTACTTCTTAGACAAAGTCGTCAATCATGTCTATGAAGTCTCAAGAACAGCGATGAAAAAGTTTGCAGGGAACTATAGTAAGTATCTTGAGCTGAAAGCAGAGCAGCTAGAACGAGATATGAAGCTCTATGAAAAGCAGCAAGAAGAAATCTCGAAGCTTCAGGATTTCGTGGATCGCAACCTAGCAAGAGCCTCGACCACAAAGCGCGCTCAGAGCAGACGGAAGCAGCTGGAACGGATGGATCGTTTAGATAAGCCATTAGGTGATGAGAAATCCGCAAGCTTTCATTTTGATATTACGAGACAGAGCGGCAATGATGTGCTGAAGGTGCATAACCTTGATATTAGTTATGATGAAAAAACACCGCTCCTATCCTCCCTTTCGTTTCATATCAAACGTGAGGATAGCGTGGCACTCATTGGTCCGAACGGGATCGGGAAATCAACGCTCTTAAAAACCTTAACGAATACATTAACGCCTGTAAAAGGCAACATCAATTTTGGATCTCATGTCACGATCGGCTACTATGATCAGGAACAAGCCAAACTGACATCCTCCAAGAAAGTGTTAAATGAGCTTTGGGATGATTATCCTCATATGAATGAAAAAGAAATCCGGACATGTTTAGGAAACTTCCTTTTCTCCGGTGATGACGTCTTAAAGCCCGTTCATGCACTAAGTGGTGGAGAAAAAGCGCGTCTTGCACTGGCGAAGCTGATGCTGCAAAAAGCCAATTTCCTCATTCTCGATGAACCTACTAACCATCTGGACTTAGATAGTAAGGAAATTTTAGAGAATGCGCTAATTGATTATCCAGGAACCATCTTATTTGTTTCGCATGATCGTTATTTTATCAACCGTCTGGCAACAAAAGTGTTCGAGCTGTCGCGAGCAGAAACAAAAGAATATCTTGGTGACTATGACTATTACCTTGAAAAGAAAAACGAACAATTAGAGCTTGAAGCGCTCAAAGATCACGAGCCGTCTAAAAAGCACGCAGAAAAACCAGTAGAAACAGCCAAGCTTTCCTATGCGGAAGAAAAAGAACTGAAAAAGAAAGAAAGACAAAAGCAACGCAGAATCGAAGAAATTGAAGAGCGGATCGCCGTCATCGAAGAGAAGCTCGGTGAAAATGAACAGCTTTTATGTGATCCTGCTATTTTCCAAGATCACGAGAAGGTCCAAGCCATTCAAACAGAAAATGATGCGCTTAATCAAGAGCTTGAATCACTTTTTGCAGAGTGGGAAGACCTATCAGAATCTTAAAGAGTGCCCTAACGGGTGCTCTTTTTCTTTCAGTGAAGCTTTATTACCCACAATGATATCCACAATAACTTCTTTATTATTATTAAACACTTCGGACTTATCCACAAGATTTTAATCACATATCCACAGAAAAACTCACATTTATACACATTCCCTTCATTTTAAAACGAAATTTTCTAACAATTGTGGATATATAACGTTTACATGTGAATAAATCGCTTTCATTCCAAATAAAAAAAAACCCTGTCTATCCACAGGAGTTTTCATTCATATGAGACAAGCGGTAATCCAGGCTGACCGTTCATTGCCATATCGCCTCTTATTCCTTTTTCAAACGCAATGGTACCCGCAGCAGCAATCATGGCTGCATTGTCTGTGCAAAGAGACAATGGCGGAATGGTGACATTTACTTCTGGCAGCTTCGTAAATGCTGACGTTAGGGCTTCTCTCAGTCCTTTATTGGCAGCGACTCCTCCAGCTAGAACAACCTGCTTCACCCCATACGCCTCAGCCGCTTTTAATGTCTTTCCAACAAGCACCTCAATGACGCTTTCTTGAAAACTTGCCGCCAAATTCTCTGGAGCAATCGTTTCTCTCTTTTGGGATGCATTGTGTAATGTGTTGATCACAGCTGATTTTAAACCACTGAAACTAAAATGATAGGACCCTTCTTCAAGCCATGCGCGAGGAAGCTTAATCGTTGGCTCTCCTTCATGTGCTAATCGATCAATATGAGGTCCACCTGGATACGGAAGACCCATCGTCCGAGCCACTTTGTCATAGGCTTCTCCAGCCGCATCATCTAATGTTTCACCGATGACCTCAAAGGACCCATGCTCTTTCATTAGAACAAGCTCAGTATGTCCGCCAGAGACAACAAGAGCTAAACATGGGAACTGCAATTCATCAACAAGCTGGTTTGCATAAATATGTCCAGCAATATGATGAACACCAACGAGAGGAATTTGATGAGCAAAGCTCAGTGCCTTTGCTGCATTGACACCGATCAGAAGAGCACCGACTAAGCCCGGTCCTTCTGTGACAGCAATAGCATCTAAATCCTTAAAGCTCATATTGGCCTGTGCCATCACTTCTTCTAATACGATGGTCACTTGCTCCACGTGATGCCTTGAAGCAATTTCTGGTACAACACCGCCAAATCGTTTATGACTTTCTATTTGCGAGGCCACAACATTCGCTACGATTTCTTTCCCATTTTTCACAATGGACGCAGCTGTTTCGTCACAGCTTGTTTCTATACCTAATATGAATCGATCTGTTTGTTCACTCATTTATATTCACCCACATGACTAATGCATCTTCCCCATTATCTGTATAATAATTCTTTCGAATAGAAGCTGGTCTGAAACCAAGCTTTTCATAAAGGGATTGTGCCGGTGTATTAGAAACCCGCACCTCTAAAGAAAGATGATCTGTCTTTTTTTCTTTGCAAAATTCCATGACATATCGAAGCAATGCTTCCCCGTAGCCCTTCCCTCTATGCTCAGGGAGAATCGCAATGTTCGTAATTTGTGCATCGTCCATGACAATCCAGACCCCGCAATACCCAACAGGCTGCTTAGCTTCTTCAATGAGGAAATAATGACTGTATTGGTTATGGAGAATCTCATAGACAAACGATTCTTTTTTCCAAGGTGCTGTAAACGAATGCACTTCAATCGTATACACCTCTGGAATGTCCTCTACTGTCATTTTTCGAATCTCTACTGTGTTGAGATTATTTTTGTCCTTCAAGCCATTTCACTTCCGCTTCTGCCAAACGAATATAGTTAGGGACAAGCTGGTGGACATCTTCAGCAGGACGATCTGCTCCTAAAAACGCAAGCGCTGAAGGTCTTGGATTATGAAATGCCCCCTCTGCCACAGCAGCAGTCTCTCCTAAAATGGAGCGAATGCTCTCTTGATGAAGATGCACATCATGTCCAAGAAATAAGACAGGCTTTTCTGCCTGCTTCAGCTCTTGAAGCCAATCCGTGAGCAAGATATTTTGGTCTGGTTTGATCTCTTTAATCTTTCCTTCTTCAAACATATATAGCCCAGTATAAACTTGTCCTCTTCTCGCATCAAATAGTGGCGAGATCCATCCATTAAAATATTGACCATTTGCCGCGAGTGTTTCTAAACTCGAAACAGCCGATATCGAGATAGACAGCGTCCACGCCAGTGTTTTTGCAATGGTCACACCGATTCTGACGCCAGTGTAGGAACCAGGTCCTTTTGCTACAACGATTTTGCTTAGTTCGCTTGGCGCTACACCACATTCTTTCATCAGTGCTTCAACAGTCGGCATCGCTCGGACGGAATGGTTCTTTTTTAAGTACGTGATGCTCTCGCCAATTACTGTGTTATCTCTTACAAGAGCAATTCCTAATGTATGGTTTGACGTATCAAGCGCCAGTATGGTCAAATTCTTTCATCTCCTTACAAAGGGCCTCGTAGTGCTCCCCTTTTGCATCAAACGTGAGATGACGTTCTTCTTCACGTTCTGTTCTCAGCATGTCAATTTTTAAATACGATGAAGGCAATTGCGGTTCAATGAGATGTGCCCATTCAACCAAGCATACACCTTCGCCCTCAAAATATTCTTCGAGTCCGATATCTTCCTCTGCACCTTCCATGCGGTACACGTCCATATGATAAAGTGGCAGTCTGCCATCAGTATATTCTTTAATAATGGTAAAAGTGGGGCTGTTGACGATACGGGTAATACCTAAGCCTTCCGCAAAACCTTTTGAAAAAGTGGTTTTGCCAGCGCCTAAATCTCCTTCTAATGTCAATACATCGCCTGGCTTCACAAGTTTGGCCAAAGCAGCGGCAATTCGTTTCGTCTCATCCGCACCTTTTGTCGTCCATGTTAATTTCACAGTTGATGTCACCTCATTTCTTAAAATGATTATATCCTTTTTTCATTAACACTGTTTGTTGATCATTGTCTTTTAAGATAACGCTGGCTGCTTGATCACCTTTAACTTGTCCAATGCGTGTGATCTGAATGTCTTCTTTTTTACATTGTATTTCAAAGCTTTCCCAATCAGCCTCTGGAATCGTGCCAGTTAACACAAAGTCTTCTCCACCAAACAACACCCATTCAAGCCAGTCTTTGCGTAACATCGGTAAATCTGGATGTTTTGGGAGCTTGTCAGCTTCAATCTCTATCGTCACACGGCTCGCTTCGGCTATCTCATTCAGCTCACTTGCTAATCCATCACTCACATCATTCAAGGTCACCCGTGGGAAGCTTGAGCATATGTATCCAGCAGCAATGTGAGGCTGAGGCATTTTGTGACGCTCAAGAAAAAAATCAGAATCGACTGCCTTTGCAGATTCTACTTCGTTCATTAAGAGTGATAATCCAGCAGCTGATGAACCGAGCTCACCTGTAACAAATACAATATCTCCTGCTTGAGCACTGTGACGGTAACAAGCTTTTCCTTTTGGAACCTCACCAATGACCGTCACTGTAATGACAAAGTCACTGCGGATGGCTACCGTATCCCCACCAATCAAATCCATATGATAGGTGTCAGCCAACGCTTTCATTCCCTCGTAAAGAGCTGTGACGATCGTCTCATCACCATGTGGCGGAATCGCAATCGATACAAGATAATACTTTGGGGTTCCTCCCATTGCGGCGATATCACTGATGTTGACCGCCAGTGCTTTAAAGCCAACCTCAAAGGGCGTGGAAAAATCAAAACGAAAATGAACATGCTCTACCATTGTATCAACACAAACGACCTCTTCACAATGTGAATGAGGTTGATAAACACTTGCATCATCACCGATGCCCATGACCAAAGAACGCTGATGTGTTTCTTTTGGTGTTATTCGGTGAATAAGATCAAATTCATCCATAAAAAGACAACCCCTTCATGCAATCAATTGATTGAGTAGACATGATGTCAGACACAGTTAGTATTAGTGTAGCGAATATGAGTCTCAGTTCCAACTAAAAATGATATAAAGAAAGCCTGGTATGAAAAAACCAGGCTGTGCTGAAATGATCTATCTTTTCTTTTCACATATAGTGTAGCCAAATGCAAGTTATTTCATCGCATCATGGTTACTTGTTGAAAGAAAAAGACATAAAAAAAAACGAAACTATACGTTTTCGTTTACAAGTCATAAAAATGGCGGTCCGGACGGGACTCGAACCCGCGACCTCCTGCGTGACAGGCAGGCATTCTAACCAACTGAACTACCGGACCATTTTGGTTGCACTCAATGAGTACTCCCTATTGGTATATAAAATAATTTGGTTGCGGGGGCAGGATTTGAACCTGCGACCTTCGGGTTATGAGCCCGACGAGCTACC
>NZ_JOTP01000007.1 GCF_000715205.1 Bacillus zhangzhouensis
CTGAAAAGAAGACAAAGGGCTAAAATAAAGATCATTTTAGTCCTTTGTCAACAGTCTATAGCTGCCTATGATTAGGGAGCTTTTTTTATGTTCGATTCTATTTCAAAATCACACCTTCACTTTTCCCAGTAATTACTTCTTCTCCATGCTGGTTGATATAGCGAGAAAAAAGATGCACACGATCATATTGTTCAAGGGATTCCACTTTGGTGACGGTCATCTGACAAGTAATGGTATCTCCCGTGTAAACGGGGCGGAAGAAGGTACAGGTCACGTCTTGACCAATAAAATGAAACTGACCACCTAGCTTAGTGGCCAGACTTGCCGTGAGAAAGCCGTGAACCATTCGCCGCCCCTGGTCATCAAGCTCGGTATGGTGTTTGCCGAGATCACCTGTCATTTCTCCGAATTGAATCACGTCTTCGTGTGTATAGGTTCTGCTTGTTTGAAACTGATCACCTGGTTGAATCATCTTTCCTTCAGCTCCTTTTTTTAAATGTACCAAAGGAATGAATGAATGTACATTCATTTTCAAGCGATAGGTCTTCATCATTAATTTGAGAGCAAAAGAGGAGGTATCTCTGCAACTCCTTTGCTAAAAAGAAAACATGCAGTTTCATATCGTGTAATCTAGTAGAAAAGTTCATACACTTATCGGGTCCGATGGCCTGTTCTTTTTCTCATATTCACATTTCTTTTGACTCCTCTCTTGATTATTAGTACCATTTTATTAACCAGTTAAGAGTGGAGGTTCAGATGGAAACAAACGAGCAGATTGTCTTAAAAGCGATTCAAGATCTGATTATGCATAGGGAAAAGAGACGAAACGATCCAACAGATCCACTGATTACCACGACTGATACACTCAAGCAAGATTGGACACTCACACAGCTTCACATTTTATCGATGATTCAAGCCAATCCAAACGAATCAAATAATACATTTCTTTCTCAACAACTGAAACTATCAAAACCAGCCATTACAAAGGCTGTGAAAAAACTAATCGAAAAAGGCATGGTGGACTATTGCCACCGGCAAGGTGATAAGAAATCTGTCTATTATTCACTGACAGAGGAAGGCACGCAATTGGCGGCGCTACATGATGAACTTCATGAAAAAGCAGTCACATCCTATTTAGAATTCCTACATCAATTTAATGAAGATGAATTACAAGTGATTGAACGCTTCTTAAAGGCGTGGAAGGAAAAGATATAGATAAAAAAAGACCGAAATCATCATACAAACTAGATGATTTCGGTTTTTTATATATGGTAAAATTAACATATATTGACGTTATTCTTGATCATGATCAAAAGGAGGGAGCCTCATTGGAGAAAGAAATGATAGGAAATTTTAAAAAGTACGTGTTCATCATGCCATTCGTTGGATTGTTTGTCAGTTTGCTATTATTTGTTTATTTTTTTGGCATTACAGGAGTTGAAGAGCCGATTTGGGCGGCTGCTTTGTATTGTGCTCTGCCTTTTTTGGGGTACACGATATTCTGTTTGCCATTATGTATCTATTTTTCGGTCAGCAAAAAACACTCAATCCATAGAAATGAGGAACATACGTGATTGTTGTCAGCGCTTGTCTTGCTGGATTGAAGGTTCGTTATAATGGCAGTCACCGATTAGATCAGCGAATCGAGGAGCTTGTTCAGGAAGGTAAGGCGGTCACGGTCTGTCCCGAGCTGCTAGGCGGCTTCTCCACGCCAAGGCCTCCAGCAGAAATTATTGGCGGCGATGGATATGATGTATTACAGGGCATTGCCTCTGTTGTCGATGTGCATGGAACTGATGTGACAGAGATGTATGTAAAAGGTGCACAAGCTACGCTTGAACAGGTTCAGTCTCTTGAAGCGACAGCGGTTGTGTTAAAAGAGTACAGCCCTTCTTGCGGCAGCCAGATGATTTATCGGGGTGATTTTAACGGTCAGACGAAGGCTGGAGATGGTGTGACGTCAGCTTTGCTGAAACAGCATGGGATTCAGGTGTTCTCTGAGGAGGATGAATGGACTTCGTTGTTTCTATAGGTGTGACGTGAATAGAAGGAGGAGTTAGGTTGAAAAAGTGGATCATTGGTGTAGTTGTTGTTATTTTAATTGGCATTGGCATTTATTTTATGATCAATGCGAAAACAGGCTCTTTTGATGATGTGGTCTCGATTGACAAAAACAAGGTGACTTCGATTCAAATTGAGCATGATAATGAGCGTGTTGTGCTTGAAAAGAAAGAGGATATTCAAAAGCTTCTGAAGGAATTTTCAGGTATGAAATTAAAGAAAACGAATGAAGTTAAAATAGCCTCCAAAGAATCTTATTGGATCAGAGTCTACGAGAATGAGAAGGAAACATATGGTCTAACTTTTTACGATCAAAGCTTTTTAGAGACATATGATTTTTCTAAAACGAAAGATCGAACCAGCGAATATCAAATCGTTGATGCCAACCAACTCGATATAGGAAAATATATTAAATAACACCAGTCGGTCTCTGAATGATCGAACTTCATGCATGTTAAATAAAAAATTCGGGTATAGTGCTTGGTAAGTAAAAATGAAGCGGAGGTTTGTTTGATGAGTGGATTAAAAGATACAGTCACATTAGCAAACGGAGTAAAAATGCCGAAGCTAGGCTTTGGTGTATGGCAAGTAAAAGATGGGGATGAGGCTGTAAATGCAGTCAAACACGCTCTTGAAGCGGGCTACCGAAGCATTGATACAGCAGCGGCTTATCAAAATGAAGAAGGGGTAGGCAAAGCCATTCAGCAATCAGGCATCTCTCGCGATGATCTGTTCATTACGACAAAAGTTTGGAATCGTGATCAAGGCTATGAGTCAACACTCGAAGCCTTTGAAACAAGTATGAACAAGCTGGGACTGGATGTATTAGATCTTTATTTAATTCATTGGCCGGTTGAAGGCAAATATAAAGAGACATGGAAAGCGCTAGAGAAGCTGTATAAGGATGGACGCGTTCGAGCAATCGGGGTGTGTAATTTCCATCAGCATCATCTAGAGGATTTATTAGAAGGTGCAGAAGTCGTGCCGATGGTCAATCAAATTGAGCTTCATCCAAAGCTGACGCAGGAGCCTTTACGAGACTACTGCAAAGCGAAAGGCATTCATGTAGAAGCGTGGTCGCCATTAGGCAGCGGGAAGCTTCTTAACCATCCGGTTCTTCAGGATATTGCGAAAAAACATGACAAATCAGTGGCCCAAGTGATTCTTCGCTGGGACTTGCAGCATGGCATTATTACCATCCCGAAGTCTGTGACGAAGAGTCGAATCATTGAAAACACACAAGTATTTGATTTTGAGCTATCCACACATGAGATGGGTGTCATCGATCAGTTAAATGAAGACGAGCGGACGGGTCCAGACCCAGATAACTTTGATTTTTAACATGAAGAAAAGCACAGGCTGCGATGCCTGTGCTTTTTTGTTTGCCAGCATGTTCAGACGGTCTTTTTAGACTGAAACGTCTCAATGATTTGAATGGCGGCGACAATTTGCTCTTTGGAATAGTCACCCATCAAACAAAAGGTTTCATCTGTGCGTGCAGCATGGCTCGCCACCGTTTTTGCGGCTTCGTTTAGATCAGTCTTGATGCCAAGCTCATGCATATTTCTAGGTAATCCAAATGTTTGATAAAGCTCTAGTAATTTATCTACTTCTGTCATTCGGTTTTCTGCAGCAAGCTGAACGAGAATGCCATAGGCAACTTTTTGACCATGTAACACATGATGTGTTTCTTCAATAAACGTCAATCCATTATGGATGGCATGAGCTCCTGCCATTCTTCCATAGCGTCCCCCATAGCCTCCGACCGTGCCGGCTAATGTAATAATCGTATCTGTGACATCCGCAAATGCTTGCGAAAGCTGACCTGTTTTCAAGTTTTGGACAGCTTCTTCACTATGAGAAAGAAGAATATCTCGAACGTATACAGCTTGTTTTAGTGCAGCATGTACCATGAGCGGCAAGGAATCTTTTGCATTTCGAATAATGGCTTCCGCTTCGTACCATTTCGCCAGCGTATCACCAATTCCGCTCTGAAGGTAGGAAAGTGGAGATGTAAGCAAAAAGGTATGATCAATTAAGGTGAGATAGCTAGATCGCTTATGATAATCGACTCTCATGAAATTCCCTTTGTCATCATAAATGACGCTGAGCGGTGTAGACGCAGCACATGTACCTGGAATCGTTGGAACCATGATCACTTCAATTTGAAGAGCATCAGCAACCGATTTGGCGGTGTCTAAAATAGTGCCGCCCCCGATCCCTATGATCACATCGGTTCCTTTTAGTTCTTCTGCAATTCCTGTGATCGCATTTGGTGAACTGTATCCTTTGTGCTGGACAACTGGCCAATGGGATGGGAGCTTTGTGTACTGTGAAAAAGCATGAAATGAATGATATCCAGTCACTACAGCGGGTGATTGAAAGGAAGAAACAAGTGAATCTAGTTCATGATAAATTCCCTTTTGAGAAATAAATTGGTTGGGACCGCTTCTGACGATATCTTCTGGTTGGATCATTGAGTTCTGCTCCTTTACAAAATCATATAGTCTATAAATCATCTCACTTTACAGAAAGTTCTGTCAAATTATCAGACAAAATGAGTAGATAGACCCTTCCGTTTTATGGAATTAAGCCGCTGTCATTGCCTTTAGGTATGTATTTCCTGTATGATAAAGAACGGTATGTTCTCATTAAATTTAAGAGGTGTTTATATATATGGAAAAACAATATCGTGTATTACTTTACTATCAATATGTCCCCATCGAGGACCCAGAAACGTTTACAGCAGAGCACCTAGCATTCTGTAAGGAGCTTGGTTTGTTAGGCCGTATTCTTGTTTCATCAGAAGGTATAAACGGAACAGTTTCAGGAACCATTGAGCAAACGGACAAGTACATGCAAGCGTTAAAAGAAGATCCACGCTTTGCGTCTATGCCGATTAAAATTGACGAAGCAGATGGTCATGCGTTCAAGAAAATGCACGTCCGCCATCGTAATGAATTGGTGAATCTAAGCCTTGAAGATGACGTGAATCCGTTAGAACTAACAGGTAAACATCTCAGCCCGGTTGAATTTTACGAGCAAATGCAATCACCTGATACAGTGGTCATTGATGCGCGTAATGATTATGAATTTGATGTTGGTCACTTCAGAGGTGCGGTTCGTCCTGATATTGAGACATTCCGTGAATTGCCTGAGTGGATTCGTGACAACAAGGAGATTCTTGAAGGGAAAAAAATCCTGACTTATTGCACAGGCGGCGTCCGCTGTGAGAAATTCTCAGGCTGGTTAAAGCGTGAAGGCTTCGAAGATGTATCTCAGCTTGACGGCGGGATTGTCACTTACGGAAAAGACCCGGAAGTCCAAGGTAAGCTATGGGACGGTCAATGTTATGTGTTCGATAACCGTCTAACTGTGCCAGTCAATCAAACAGAGCACGTGGTTGTCGGAAAAGATTTCTTCACCGGTGAGCCTTGCGAGCGTTATGTAAACTGTGCGAACCCTGCATGTAACCGCAAAATCATTGCAACTGAAGAAAGTGAGCATAAGTATATGCGCAGCTGCAGCCATGAATGTCGTACAAGCGAACGTAATCTTTATGTGAAGCAGCACAATCTGTCTGAAGAAGAAGTACAAGAAAGACTAGCTGTGATTGAAAAAGAACAAGCGATTTCACAAGGATAGAGGGAACCCCCTTTATCCTTTTTTCTTTGCGGGATAGTTGTTCATAAGGAAGAGGAAGTCATTACCTCTTTCTTTTTTGTTTTGTTTTTTTCAAAATAAGGGTAAAGGTAGTTAATCAGTCTAATAGATTGAACCGTTGAAAAAGCGCTCTCTGTTGAAATGAGCATGTTCGACTATTTCAGAAAATGAAGAATTGAGAGATAATATAACAGGCGAAAAAATGAACAAGGATAAAGGTTCATTTTAGAAAATATTTTCCAATTGAATGAAAAGGGAACGGCTATGAAAGAAAGACGCTTGCTCGACACATGCTCTGTATTTTAATCGAAAGGTGTTATGAACATGAATCATTTGCATCGTAGGATGGGAACTTTCGCTTTAATGATGGTAGGTCTTGGCTCAATCATTGGTTCAGGATGGCTCTTCGGTGCTTGGCGTGCCGCCCAAATCGCCGGTCCTGCTGCTATTTTGTCCTGGTTGATTGGGATGGTTGTGATTTTATTTATCGCTTTGTCTTATAGTGAACTCGGATCAATGTTTCCAGAGGCAGGCGGAATGGTTAAATATACGCAATATTCACACGGTTCTTTTATCGGGTTTATCGCAGCATGGGCGAACTGGATCGCGATTGTCTCTGTTATTCCTGTTGAGGCGGTTGCTTCCGTCCAGTACATGAGCTCATGGCCTTGGGAGTGGGCAAAGTGGACAAGTCACTTGGTCACAAAAGGAGTTTTGACGACAGAAGGGCTCATGGTCGCTAGTGTGCTTCTTGTGATTTACTTTCTGCTCAATTATTGGACAGTTGGGTTATTTTCAAAAGCCAATACATTTATTACAGTGTTTAAAATTATCATTCCAGGATTAACAATTGGTGCGCTCTTATTCGTAGGTTTTCATAGTGAGAATTTCACTTCTGGAACAAGTATTGCCCCAAACGGCTGGGCCAGTGTGCTGACAGCTGTTGCGACATCAGGGATTGTGTTTGCCTTCAATGGCTTCCAAAGCCCGATTAATATGGCTGGTGAGGCAAAAAATCCAGGCCGCTCGATTCCAATTGCGATTGTAGGGTCGATTTTGATTGCAACTGTCATCTATGTGCTTTTGCAAATCGCCTTTATTGGGGCGGTCGATCCATCCATGATTGTGAATGGGTGGGGGCATTTGAATTTTAACTCACCATTTGCTGACCTTGCCATTGCGCTTGGGATTAACTGGCTTGTCCTGATTTTATATGCGGATGCATTTGTGTCACCTTCTGGAACAGGCATTACGTATACCGCGACGACGTCTCGTATGATTTATGGAATGGAAAAAAACAAATACATGCCAAGTGTGCTTGGCCGTCTGCACCCTATTTACGGCGTGCCTCGCCAAGCGATGTTTTTTAACTTAGGCGTATCGTTTATCTTTCTGTTTTTATTTAGAGGCTGGGGTGTACTTGCTGAAATCATCTCTGTCGCGACACTTATTTCTTATCTGACAGGACCAGTTACTGTCATGACGCTGAGAAAGACAGGGGCGGATTTATATCGTCCATTGCGAATTAAAGGGCTCAGCATTATTGCTCCTCTAGGCTTTGTGTTTGCATCATTGACGATGTATTGGGCGAGATGGCCGTTAACAGGTCAGGTGCTGTTCATTATTCTCATTGGTCTTCCCATCTATTTTTACTATCAAGCAAAAGTGAAGTGGAAGGGCTTTGGCCGCAACTTTAAGGCCGGTGCTTGGATGGTTGTGTATTTACTTGTGATGATGACCATTTCCTGTCTTGGCAGTGACAAATTCGGGGGCTACAATGTGATTCATTATGGCTGGGATATGGCACTCATAGCGGTCGTTGCCTTGCTATTTTATATGTGGGCACTCAAAAGCGGATTTGAAACAGAGTTTTTAGAAGACGCGAGAAAAATCAATGATGAACTGCGTACTTCTCAGAAAGAAGCAGCATCATCAAAAGAATAAAGGAACGGCTGCCTGAACATTGCGGGCAGCCTTTTTTATTTTGATGAGCTATGCATCACATGCCGCTTTAGCCAAGTGGTGACACCGTGTAAAACAGCCGCTGTGACCAGTGAGATGAGCACATATCTCCATAGCTGATTCAAGCCTTGTCCGCTAAGCCAATAAACTATTCCTAGAAAAACGAGGGTGAAGATGAGCATGAATAAAAAAGATGCTGACCAGAAAAAATTCTTCATAGACGGTCTCCTCCTTGGGGTATTGTATGCAGGCTGATGGAGGATCAGACCAGCAATGAAGAAGTAGAAATATTTATGAAATCTATTGCAAAAGTCAGATAAAAACACCAAGTGATTTGACAGTTGTGTTAAGATGAGAGATATTTTGAGTGAAGATTGTGGGTCATAGACGGAGGTGTTTGGAGATACAGATTCAAAAGGTTCTAAACAATAATGTCATTAGTGTGATAGATGAACACGGAAAAGAAATTGTCGTCATGGGCAGAGGCATTGCTTTTCAAAGACGTCCCGGGGACCCGGTGGATGAAGCGTTAATTGATAAAGTCTTTCGCCTAGAGGATCATTCCGTTCACGAGCGGATGAAAATGCTACTGCAAGAGGTTCCGTATGATGTGGTCAAGGTGACCGAGGAAATGATTCAATATGCACATACAAAGCTGAACCGAAGATTAAACGAAAGTCTGCATGTATCACTCGCAGACCATATTCATTACGCTATCGAACGATTAAAGAAAAATCACCTGATTGAGAATTCGCTCATTTGGGAGATTAAACGCTTATACAAAGATGAATTTCTCGTGGCGAAGGATTGTCTTGAGATGATTGAAGAGCGTCTCCATATTGAACTGCCTGAGGATGAAGCGGGCTTTATTGCCATGCATATCATTAATGCAGAGCTCAATGAAGATATGAATACGACGGTCAATATCACAAAAGAAGTCAATGCCATTCTCACCATTGTGAAATATCATCTCAACATGGAGTTTGATGAAGACTCACTCAACTTTTACCGTTTTCTCACGCATTTGCGCTTTTTCGTACAGCGTCTGATCAACGAAACATTACTTGTCAGCGAAGACCAGGACTTATACCAGTTGATCAAAGTGAAATATCCAAAGGCATACGAATGTGCAAAGAAAATCGCAGAATATGTCTATCAAACGTATCATCGAGATCTGACATCAGAGGAAATGCTGTACCTCTCAATTCATTTGAATCGACTCATCAAACGAGAGAAATAAAGATAGATTTTCAAAGAAAGCGTTGACATGAGAAAAGGTGAGTGGTACTATTTGCTCATAAACATAAAAGAATACGGTTTCACAATGATCGTCTTAGAGGATTGTGACTGTTCGGCAGGCAAAACCTAAACGTTCACTGAAAAAGCGCAATGGCAAGTTGCGACTATTTTTGGTGCCCGTTTAGGTTTTTATTTTGCCCAAAAACGTATTTTTTTCAAAAAAAGGGGGTTTTTGTATGAGTTATCGTCAATTAGCAGAAGACATTATCAAACACATTGGCACAGAGGAAAATGTTCATTCATTGGTCCATTGCGCCACAAGACTTCGTTTCACATTAAATGACAGGTCAAAAGCAGATAAAGCAGCCATTGAAAAATTAAATGGTGTCGTGACGGTCATGGAAAGCGGCGGCCAATTCCAAGTGGTCATTGGCAATACCGTACCAGAGGTATATAGAGAGATTGGGGAGTTTACGAATTTATTAGAGGATTCAGCTTCTTCATCTGCCAGATCGAGTGAAGAGAGTACAAGCCTTTTTGGAAAATTCGTCGACATTGTTTCAGGCATTTTCACACCACTTCTCGGTGTGATGGCGGGTGCCGGTATTTTAAAAGGTCTTTTGGGCATTTGTATCAATGCGAAATGGTTATCTCCTGAAGATACGTCGTATCAAATTTTATTTGCTGCGTCAGACAGCTTGTTCTACTTCCTGCCACTACTGCTCGCATTCACTTCTGCTAGGAAGTTTAAAGCGAATCCGTTTGTTGCTGTGACGATTGCAGGTGCACTGATCTACCCAACCATTCAAGAGCTGACAAAAGGCGGCGGAGATGTTACCTTCTTTGGCATTCCGGTTGTCTTAATGTCTTATACATCAACGGTCATCCCAATTATTTTGGCAGTGTTTGTCATGGGATATATAGAACGTTTCTTTAACAAAGTCATTCATGAGAGTGTCAAAAACTTTATCACACCACTCATTTTACTCGTCACGGTTGTTCCGCTGACACTCATTGTGTTTGGACCATTTGGTGTGTATGCAGGAAACGGCATAGCAGCCGTCTTACTAAAAGTATTCTCCTTTAGCCCTACACTTGCAGGTGCTTTAATTGCGATGGCATGGCAGGTTCTTGTGATCTTCGGCATCCATTGGGGACTTGTGCCAGTCATTTTAAATAATATTGCGGTCCATGGAAAGGATCATATCAAGCCGGCCACTGCGCCAGCTGTGTTCTCTCAAGCCGGTGCGTCAATTGGTGTTATGCTGAAAACAAAGAATAAAAAACTGAAATCATTGGCTGGATCGACAGCGGTTTCTGCTGTGTTTGGGATTACAGAGCCTGCTGTATACGGGGTTACGCTTCGTTTGAAAAAACCATTTATTGCAGCGGTTATCTCTGCCGGGGTCGGCGGTGCGATTATCGGTTATTCACAGAGTGTGGCCATTGCGTCAGGACTTCCGAGTTTACTGACACTTCCGATTTTCTATGGCCAAGGATTTACAGGTTTCTTAATCGGAATTTCGGTCTCGTTCGTCCTATCCATCGTCTTAACATATTTAATTGGATTTAAAGATCCTGTTGATGAAGATGAGACGCCTGTGACGAGTACTGCGCCAAAGGCCGAACATGAACATGGTGTCAAAGCAGCTCATGTGAAAAGTCCTTTAAAGGGCGAGGTCATCAAGCTGGAGGAAGTGCAAGATAAGGCATTTTCATCTGGTGCACTAGGAAAGGGTGCAGCCATCATTCCAGCAGAAGGCAAGCTGTTTGCACCAGTATCAGGGGTTGTGACAACGGTGTTCCCAACAGGTCATGCGTACGGTCTCACCTCTGAAAGCGGAGCAGAAGTACTCATTCACATTGGACTCGATACGGTGCAATTAGGTGGTCAGCATTTCACCCCGAAGGTTGTGCAGGGACAAACCATTACGGAAGGTGAACTGCTTGCTGAGTTTGATATTGAGGCGATTCAAGCAGCCGGTCTGTCAGTCACAACACCAGTGATTATTACCAATTCCGGTGAATTTAGCGATATGATTGAAACAGAAGAAAAACAAGTCACACCAGGACAATCATTTTTACACTTAGTTTAATAAAGAGGAGGAAGAAATCATGAGATATTCAACACTAGCACCATTTCCAAAAGACTTTTTCTGGGGCGGATCTACTTCCGCCTATCAAGTAGAAGGTGCATGGAACGAGGATGGAAAGGGACCTTCTGTCATTGACATGAGAGAAAGTTACCCTGAAGGAACAACCGATTTTAAGGTAGCCAGTGATCACTATCACCGATATAAAGAGGATGTGAAGCTGTTTGCAGAAATGGGCTTGAAGGCTTATCGCTTTTCCATTGCGTGGACACGCATCATGCCAGACGGAGATGGGGAGATTAATCAAAAGGGCATTGATTTCTATCATTCTCTCATTGACGAATTACGCCGTTATGACATTGAGCCGATCGTGACGATGTATCATTTTGATCTGCCTCATGCGCTTCAAGTGAAGGGCGGATGGTCGAATCGTGCGACAGTAGATGCGTTTGAACGCTATGCAGAGGTTCTGTTTCAGGAGTATGGTCAAAAGGTAAAATATTGGCTGACCATCAATGAACAAAACATGATGATTTTACATGGATCGGCGCTCGGTACACTTGACCCAAATTTAGAAAATCCGAAAAAAGAACTGTATCAGCAAAACCACCATATGCTCGTAGCGCAAGCGAAAGCCATGACGCTTTGTCATCAAATGCTGCCTGAGGCGAAAATTGGACCAGCGCCAAATATCGCGCTCATTTATCCGGCATCTCCAAAGCCTGAGGATGTACTTGCTGCGGCAAATTACAATGCGATCCGGAACTGGCTTTATCTTGATATGGCAGTCTTCGGCCGTTATAACAACCTTGCTTGGGCGTACATGAAAGAAAAAGACATTCTTCCTGTTATTGAAGAGGGAGATATGGATATTTTAAAAAGTGCGAAGCCAGACTTCATTGCCTTTAACTACTACACTTCTCAAACGGTTGAAGCAAGTAAAGGAGATGGCAATGACGAGTTTGCACGCGGCGGAGATCAGCATTTGAAATCCGGTGAAGATGGCGTATACAAAGGCGGCAATAACCCATACTTAAGTAAAAATGCATTTGGTTGGGAGATTGATCCTGTCGGCTTCCGTTCAACGATGCGCGAGATTTACGACCGCTATCAGCTGCCGCTCATTATCACTGAAAACGGGCTGGGTGCCTTTGATCAATTAGAAGAAGACGGATCCATTCAGGACGATTATCGAATTGATTATTTAGAGAAACATATCGAACAAATCAGATGGGCGATCACTGACGGTGTCGAGGTGTTCGGATACTGCCCATGGTCAGCCATTGACCTAATCAGCACACACCAAGGATGCTCCAAGCGCTACGGTTTCATCTACGTCAACCGTGACGAATTTGACCTAAAAGACCTCAAACGAATTCGTAAAAAGAGCTCTTATTGGTACGAAACCTTGATTCAGCAAAATGGAGAGAACATCGGGAAGTAAAAAATGAAAAAGCCAATCACCTTATGCGGGTGGTTGGCTTTTTTTGTTCGTTCACTTTATTGGCAAGATCATATTGTTCGAGTTGTTCTAAAATGATAGTCTAATGATATATTGTAAAAATTGGTTAATAATCCATTATAAGAAAGGAGGCTGATTATATGATGACGATCCTTTTTATGTTCTTCTTATTGTTCTTCCTTTTTTATGCTTTAAACTATATAGGTCAGAAATTAATTGCGAAGGAATACCCAATGAACCATGGAGTGATTGTGACTCTGTCAGCTGTAGAAGGTATTCTTGTTTTTGTACTTGTTGGAATCAATGAGAAATTTCCTTTTTTATGAATTCACCTTCTTTTTAAAATAAAAAGAAAGGAAAATATGCGCATAGAGCACTGCTTATAACACATGCAGACGCCTTGGGGAGGTTGTAGATCGAAATTAAAAATTTGTTTTATAAGCCATGAAGAATAATAAATTCAACAGATGGAGCTGACTCTTTCGGGTTAGCTTTTTGTTTTTCTTATTTTTAAAATCTAATAGAATATATAAATGTTTTAGTACGCCTTAGTAGCAAAGAGAGTGAACGGAAGGTTAAGAAAACCGTGGCTACACATAAAGAAGAAAACTTAAAGAGGTAACAGACAACTTTCATTAAACGCGCCCCTTTTAATGCAGATATTATCAAATAAGGAGCTTAAAGAAAAAAGTAACGTCCAATAAGAAACTCACTAATCATGTATGATCAGTGAGTCCTTCAAGTAACAGTTGTTTAAAATGTGGCTTTATATTCAGCACGCCACCATCCATCTCCCATATCTACTCTTTGCTGAAGAATCCATAGTAAATTGTTTTCCGTAAATGAAGTTGGGAATGCATCAAAATCTTGACCATAAATATATCTTGTGAAACTCGCCTTAGTAGAGGCATCATCGGTTATTTGTACATTTTGTTTAGAACTTGTAGTAACTGGACTAGTAGCGAAAGCAGGTATAGAACTTCCAAGTAACGACAAAGCCAATGAAGCGGTAATTAGTACTTTCTTAATAGACATAATCAATCACTCCCTAATTAATTTTTGCTAACAATGGAATAAATTCGACCCATAATGAAAAGTTCCTCCTGAAATTTGAAAATAAATACATTTAAAGAATTTAATGTATTTATCGGTTGGTACAAAAGATATTTACTGAAATTCTCCAATCAGTTTTTATTGTTCATTTCTTTTAATATTTCTATGATAATATCATTTTGTTTCTCGATTGATTTTAAACTTTTTTCTATCATCGATCCGGAAATACACACCACAATAAAAATTGCCATACCTACAAAAAACAAATAAAACCCCTCCTAAAAAACGCAATTATGCGATCATCAAATGTATTGATTTGTTGATAGATTTTTTAACGGATTGTAGTTGAGTTTAACATTGAGAAATGATCATGTGCTGAAATAGAGTAAGGGAATGGAGAAAGAAATGCAAAAGGTAGATTTGAATAAAGTTGGTCATTTAAAGTGTTTGGATATTTTGAATCCAACAAAAATGAAATCGTTCTCTTAATTGGGATGTTAACACACAGGCTGAGAAATGGAGAACTATTCTACAAACATGCAGGGGAATTAAAAAAGCTTATTTTTAAATATTAGCAGGAAGCCTTTATCCTCTTACTTTATGGCTTAAATGGGTTAGGGTAGCAGTAGGTGTTATTGCTGGAGTTTCCGATCACATCTTACTCTCTACTATCATTATAACCCGAATCCAATATGATTTATAGACTGTTTTCCATCCAAAACAGCCCTTATACTGTTATACGCAAGTCAAAAACGATAAGGGATGTGGCTGTATGAACGACAAGAAAGATGTCTTAGATCCTGGGCCGTTTTTTCATGGGACGAAAGCAGAATTGAAGATTGGAGATCTGCTTGAACCGCTGTACTTATCCAATTATCAGGATAAAAAATCGAACCATATCTATTTTACCGGAACATTAAACGCGGCCAAATGGGGGGCTGAATTAGCGAGGTCTGATGCGAAAGAAAGAATTTATATTGTAGAACCGTTAGGCGAGTTTGAAAATGATCCGAATGTAACTGACAAAAGATTTCCGGGCAACCCAACACGTTCTTATCGATCGAAATCTCCGTTGAAAATAGTCGCAGAATTAGGTTCATGGGAAAGACATTCCGATGAAGAAATCAATCATATGCTGAGCTCCTTAAAAAAATTAAGTGAAGAAGGAAAAAATGTCATCTACGATTGATGATCTATATTTTAAATAAGACGAAGGCCGCCCAGTTCATGAGGCGGCCTTTTGTTCTATTTATTGAAATAACGCATCCATCAGGTCATCGAATGTTTTTGCTTTCTTGAGTGAGTGAATGCGGTCTGGATTGTCTAGTAAATCGACGGCCTGTTCAAAGAATTGGTTCATGCAGGCAGCGTCATCTTTATGAATGGCTAATAAGAAAATAAGTGATACTTGATCTCCCTGCCAGTCAATCGGCTGTTTCAGGCGTGCGATGGCTACGCAGGAGGTGCCTTCATTGGTGATGAGAGGGTGCGGCATCGCAATCCCTTTGCCAAGATAGGTAGACGACATTTGCTCCCGCTCAAGCACCGAGGATCGAAAAGAAGGCGATACTAGCTGATGCGCCTCTAAACGGCTGCATAGTGTGTCTAATACTTCATCCTTGCTGGATAGGTCAGCATTCATTAAAGTCAATCGTTCTTGAAAAAACGCCATTAGTTCCTTTGAGGGTGTCCCGTGTCCATTTAATAAATGAATGACCTCACTTACGCGCTGTACATCATGATGTTCAAAAAAGGCATTGACCTGAATAATCGGTTTTCCCTTTGATGCTAGTGGGACGGTTGTGATGATGACATCACAGGGCAAAGAGGTGCTAAATGCATAATCTTGATAAGAATAGAGCTCGACAATCTCAAGTTCATGCTGAAAGGCAGCCTTTAACTTAATTTCAAGCAGTCTTGCTGTCCCTAATCCAGACCCACACACGATAATGGCTTTCTTTTTTTGCGAGGTGTCGAGCTGGCTTCTTTCAAATGAAGCAGCGATATGCAAGGCAACATATGCGGCCTCGTCTTCATTTGGTGTACGCACCAGCTGTAAAGCATTCAGTCCGCTGACAGCCAAGTCAAATGGGTAAGGATAAGACGTTTTGATCTCATGCAAAAGCGGGTTTTGTAAGGACACGCCGTATTGGATTCGATTTAATAATGGCTTCATATGAAGCATCAAGTCTTGCCGCAGGATGTCATCATCAGCAAAACGATGTCCGCTTGTCTTTTCAATATGCTTGAGAAATACCGTGACCGCCTGCCGTACTTCCTCTGTCGTTTGATGCTGGTCGGCTTCTTTCCACGTTTGATTCGCCAAGAGATGCATCACTAAGTAATCTGTTTCATCCTCTGACAAGGTAACATAAAAAGTGTCGCTGACTTGCTGAGTGATTTTTTTGGCAATTTTCGTTAACACTGGCGACCTTTGTGTGCGTTCGGTGCTGGCGGATATTCTCTGTTCTTTTCGTGTTTGCTGAATCGCAATGGCTAAATGAATGACTAAATTTTTTAGGGCAATGTCTTTAATGAGTAATGATTCCTGATACAGATTCGTCAGCACAATGGATCGAATGGTTTCAAGAGAAATATCAGGAAAATGAAGCTGCTCCCGCTCGGTGATATTTGATAGCGCAGGCTCTTCCTCAAGCAGCAAGTCTGCATAGCACGTTCTTTTTTGCAATTCGTCTCCCTCAATCTTTAAGCCAAAGCCAGGCTTTGATACAAGGGTCATGCCGTAACGGGCTAATAGTTCTCGTCCTTTTTTTAAATCACTGCTGACAGTCATGCGGCTGATAAACAGCTCTTCAGCCAGTTGATCAATTTTTAAGTAGTCAGATTGAAGCAATAGTTTTCTCATGATAAATCGTACACGCTCTTCTGGCATGACGGGTACGAGAGAGCGGGCAGGAAGCTTCTGTTGATGAAGCCAAAGCAGGAAAGCGTCTTGGTCACTCGTTAAGAGAGTGTAGCCCCTTCCGCGGATGGTCTTAATGATGGCCCCGGCTTCCTTTAATAGCTCATTTGCTTCTTTAATTAAATTGCGGATGGAGCGGTCAGATAAGCGAAAAGAGGCAGTTAGCTCCTCCAGCTTCACGAACCCTTTTGTTTCGAATAGCCGCTGAATGAGCTGATAGGTTCGAGTATCTGCCGTCATCATCATTGCGCCGCTCCTTGCGCCTGTAAGGCGTCGGCTCCAAGGGCAATCGCTCCCATTAAACCAGATAATCCGTCAAAGGAAGGCTTTGTGACGATTTCATTTAATGGTTTTGGTAGTTGCAGGTATCCGCGAAGCCGCTTGTCTGTTTCTTCATGGATGAGCGGCAGCATAGCTGGCTGTTTCATCACACCTCCGCCGAAAATGATGCGCTCTGGTGAAAGGGTGAGTAATAAATTTGCCGCCATTTGCCCGAGATAGTAGGCATGCAATGACCAGGCTGGATGGTCCTCTGGCAGCATTTGTGCCAATGTATGATAGCGTCCTTCTATGGCAGGTCCAGATGCCAGCCCCTCTAAACAATCATGGTGAATAGGGCAGCAGCCCCCATAGGTATCATGAGGATGGCGTTGGACTGTAATATGGCCCATTTCTGGATGTAGCAATCCATGAATGAGGCGATTTTCAATATATGCACCACCACCTATTCCAGTTCCAACGGTGATGTAAACCAAAGAAGCAGGATTTTCTGCTTCAGTCGAAAAGCGGGCTTCCCCGAGCGCTGCACAGTTCACATCAGTATCAAGCTTCATAGGGAGCCCGAGCGCTTGTTTTAAGGTAGAGAGTAATGGAAATTGGCGCCAGGCTGTTTTCGGTGTGTCTAAAATCGTCCCATAGCTTGGGCTGTGTTCCTTCACATCGACCGGCCCGAATGCCCCAATTCCAAGCGCATCGACTGGGTGCTCTGTAAAATAATCGATCACTTTTTGGCATGTTTCATCTGGATTCCCTGTTGCAAAGGAAGTCATGTGTTCAATCGTTCCGTCTGTTGTTCCGTAACCGCAGACAAATTTTGTACCGCCTGCTTCGATGCCTCCAATTCGCATGATCAATGCCCTCCATTAAAGAGGGACGGAATCCAAATGGATCCCGCCCCTACATGTTCATTTTTTCTTTACAATGTAGGTTTGTACCTGACAAGGTGTGAGCGGTTCAATCTGTAATGATCCATGTTGTGCTTTGAGTATATGTCCTTCAGGTGTTTCGCCTAAATTCGCTGTTTCTCCGTGTTGTAGAGATGAACTATTGATTGAAGCGGCTGTTTGACGCGTTAAATATGGATTGAAGAGACGGATGACAATACCTGTTCCGTGCTCTTCCTTTTTCAAGGCGCTTAGAATGGCTCCGTCTGTCTCAATGTCAAGCAGGCTATAAGTAGATTGTAAGTCTTCTTCTTCATCTCGGAAAGAGAAAATTAAACGACCGTTTAAAAAGTCTGCTCGTTCATAGCATTGAACTGGAGTGGTATACCGCTTGGCAAGCTGCGCTAAGTGTCCTTCACTTACCGCTTCTTGGCTATAGAGCATGCCAAATGAGAATGATAGCGCGCCTTGAAGCTGAGCGTCAGGTGTCTCAACGATTTTTTCCCCAGATGCCCGGCCTGGACGGTAAAGAAGATTTTCTTTCCCCATCTTTCCGAAACAGCGGAAGAGGGTATAAGCAATCGTTGTGTAGCCTTCGCCTGTGATTTGGTATTCTCTCACGCAGTCGGTCAAAAGAGTGACACCGTATGCTTCATCGCGAAGTGCGACAAATGATTGCATCGGTTCAATGGTGATCGGTTTTTCTTCCCAATGCTCATTGCTCCACCATTCAAGCTCTTGCGAGAGCTCTGTTGGACGTTCGATTGTGCCAAACTGCTGATCACTCAGTGATACTTTTGACGCGATACCTGTATCAAAGAGTACCCGCAGACGATGGTCTAATGCATGATTGTCGACATCCACATGAAAACGGATGACAGACTCATCTTTATTTAAAGCCACCTTCGCTGTGATCGGGAGGGAAGTCGTGACCTTTTGCTCCGATCGTTCCTCTAGGTCATATGGGACAGTGAGATGAAGCTGGATGGTAAGCTCCTCCTGTAACCTGCTTTTAGACACTGTGATATCCGCAGATGAAATATCTTTAGACGACACATACAGATCCTCGCGCGGTGGTGAATAGTTGTAGGAATCCCCATCGTCTCCATTGTCTTCAAAGATCATTTGCTCAGAGAAGGTTTGACCTGTTTGCTTATCTGTGATCTCGAGTGATCCATTATCATTTGCAGAAATTCGATAATATGCATTTTCAATCACTCGGCCTTCTGCTTGTTCCCAAACGGATTCACTTGATTCATCAAAAACCATGCTGACTTGTGTATAACCAACTGATGGTAAGTCGTTTGCTTCAATGAGCAAAACAGCTTTCCATACTTGTTTTGGCATGTACACCTCTTTGCTTGGGTTAAGAGAAATTTGCTGTGCCAAGACATAATCAGTAACATCCGTTTTGCTTTTCACCGTGTAGTGAAGAGTTCTTCCGTTTGCGTCTTTTAACGTAAAAGGACGTTCCGTAATAAAGGTTTCGACTTCAATGACTTCAGAACGCTTTGAAGGCAATGTATTAAATAAAGTGAACGTGATTTCTTGCTCTGTTTGCAGGCGAATAGCGATGAGACGCATGTGTAAGTCCACAAGGTTTTCGGCGATTTCTTTTGCCTGCTTATAGCGGAAGAAGACGTCTTGATTCGTCGTGTCACTATTACAGCCGCCAATGCTGTCATGCGCTGCATTTTCAAACATGAGGTACCAAATATCGCGAACGGTGTCATGCGGATAATCGTGCCCGAGTGAATAGCTGATCGTTAGGATCGGCTCCATCACATTGACGAGATAGTTTTCAATTTGATTGTTTAAGATTTTTAAATCCGCTCGTGTTGAAAAAATAGATTTATGAATCCGCATATGCTTCGCATGAATGAGCTCTCCTTGTAATGTATCAAAAGATGTCCGCTCTTTTTTCACCGCTGCAATGTAATCTTCTAGACTGCTGATTTGATAGTGATGCTCGTCAAGTTCATTGGCTTTTTCTAATAAGTCAGGCAGGTTTTTGCGGATAGGTGCCTGGTCAAAGCCATTTGGAAAATAGACATTTTTCGTTGTGGCTTTTGCTTGCAGCGCACCGATTTTTTCAGACAGAAAGGCCTGTAAGTCCTCATCCTTCTCAGGGATATTTCCACCGTAGTAGTAGCCAAATGGCAGATTCACAGCAAATACTTCACTGCCGTCAGCGCCACGCCAATTGAATTCTGTATGATTCGTCATATGATCAGAAACGCCGCGCCAAAATGCTGTATCTACAATGCCAAAGCCTTGATAAATTTGTGGCATTTGTGCGGATTGACCGAAGGAGTCAGGGACATAACCGACTTTCATCACATGGCCGAATTGCTGACAACGCTCGATTCCATATTGCAGGTTCCTTACAATCGATTCACCTGAAATAACGAGCTGATCGGTTTGTGTATACCATGGACCGATGATGAGGCGTTTGGCTGTGACGAGCTTTTTGATTCGATTTTCATCCTCTGGACGCCATTTGAGGTAATCATCCAATAAGGATGCTTGGGCATCGAGCATGAAGTAATGGAACCTTTCATCTGTTTCAAGGGTGTCTAAAATGTCCATTACGCTTTTCATTAAGTAGATACGGGAGCGGGAGGTGGTGAAATACCATTCCCGGTCCCAGTGAGTATGTGGAATCACATGTACATTGACAGTCATTGATCAACGACACCTTTCTTTGTTCAAATTATCCTTCTAGCACAAGGTCAAAATCGTCTTCTTCTTTCTGCTTCTGATCATGTTCTGGCTTTTGAGGCTCTTTTTTCTCAGAGAAATTCACAAGCAGGTTGGCACCAATACCGATGACGAGTGCGCCAGTAAGGGCACCGATTAAATAAGCCCACCAGTTTCCAACTGAGAAGAAGCCATATAGTCCACCAATTGGCGGCATGATGTCATGAACACCTAATAATGCAGCAACCCCACTTCCAGCGGCACAAGCGACGACATTCAGTGGAATCAATTTCAAAGGATTGACGAGGGTAAAAGGAATTGCTCCTTCTGTAATACCGATAATCCCCATGACAAGGCCGCCTCGTCCGGCTTCTCTAAAGGTTGGGGAGAAGTTACGTTTTCGAATCAATGTCGCAAGTCCGTATCCAAGCGGCGGAATGACAATCGCAATATTGACGAGAATGGCAGGGAGGTAAACACCTGATAGGAAGAGCGCGTTACCCGCCATCCAAGCGGATTTATTCACCGGTCCGCCAAGGTCGAATCCAATCATCGCGCCTAAAATCAAAGCGAGCGCGAGTGTGCTTGTTCCATCAGCAACCATGCCTTTGATCCATTCAATTAATGCCGTGTTCAAAGCGCCTAATGGCCCGCCTAGCAGAACGGACATGAGAAGTCCGGTTAAGCCAACGGTAATGAGCGGTAGGATGAGCAGAGGAACAAGTCCGGCTGCGGAGCCTTGAATTTGAATTTTTCTTTTCACAAGAAGGGCGACATATCCTGCGAAGAACCCTGCAATGACGGCACCGATAAATCCAGCATTCGTTGAGCTGGCAAGGGCTCCACCGATAAATCCAGCCGCAAGGCCTGACTTATCCGCAATAGAATAGGCGATAAATCCAGCGAGCAGTACATTCATTAAGCCAATACCTGTCCAACCAACCTGCTCCATTAAATAGGCACCGTGTAGAATACCGCCAGCGTCTTTATAGGCGTTTAAATCTGAAACACCAAATCCTAACCCGACTAGTTTGGCTAAACCAACGATAAGTGAAGCGCCGATGATGACAGGAAGAATATAAGAAATACCGGTCATGAGATGGCCTTCAATGACTTTTAATTTTGCTTTCATTTTGCTTTGCTCCTTTCTATATGGCATTGCTCACGTTTATTGAGATTCAGATTTTTTCTTTTCAACAAGTGCTACGGCTTTTGTGATGATTTGCTCGGCATTTTTTAAGGCGCGTCCGATCTCGACACGTACAGTGGGAATGCCTGAGAAGCGTTCTGCATCGTTAATATGCTGATTTGAGGCAATGATACAAAGATCTGCCTGCTTTGCTTCCTCTGGTGTAATGCCGTTCACCTGTCCCATAATTCCTTGCTGTTCGATTTTGATCTCGTGTCCGAGCTGTTTACCCGCATTCTCTAATGCTTTTGCTGCCATTGGTGTATGAGCTAACCCTGCTGGGCATGAAGTGACACCGACAATTTTCATTGTGTAATCCCCTCTTTCAATTGTTGTTCAATGACTTCGTAATAATAATCAGCTGTTTGACCGGGTTGAATCTTTTCGATGAAAGCAGGTTCCATTAAGCTAGTGGCAATGCCTGATAGTAGTTTCAGATGCGTGACATTTGCCTCTTCTAGTGGAACCAGCAGTGTAAATAAATAGCTTGTTGGTAAATCGTCGAAGCTTCCCCATTCAATGGGCTGTTCAAGTTCTAAAAAGAGAAGTGAAGCCGTTTGTACAGTGGAGCTTTTTGTATGAGGAATGGCAAAGCCTTGCTGAAGCCCTGTTGAGACTTCGTCTTCGCGTTTCAACAAATCTGCTAATAACCCCGACTGATCGTTTGTAATATGAAGGTCTTCAGCTTTCTCGGAAATGTATTGTAAAATCTCATTCTTTGATTGACCGTTTACTTGTGTAAAAACATGATCTTTTTGGAACAAGCTGATCCCTTCTCTCTTGTTTATTAAGCGCTTACAAGTTGATTGTAATGTACTTTTCGACATGGTTAAATAGCATCATTTTCCGTTTGAAATGGCAAAAAGTTTATGAGTCAATCAGTCTTGCTGCCTAGATATCTCAAATCCTAGCTTAAAACGAGTTTAATTATGTAAAAAACAGATTCTACTAACTGTCTTTCTGTGATATTCTTCCAAGGTATTGTAAAAGATAAGGGGGTCTTTTCATGTTCAAAAAGCAGGTCAAATCCTGTGTGATCGTACTCATGGCGATCATGCTATGTATGGCGGCATTACCTGGCTACGAGGCAGCAGCTGCCAGTAAAGGAACAAATGTCAATGAAGCCATTGGGTTGAAAAATGGTGAAGTCATCTCAGGTGCATTACAGAATGAAAAGGAAGAGTCATGGTACCAAATCACGCCATCTACACAAGAGGTGGCAAAACATACGCATATGCAAATTTCTGTAAAAAGTAAACAAATGTTGTCTATATCGGTCTATCCAAGTAAGGGCAGAGCGATGAAGGATGACACTTATTCAAGATATCGTGTGGATACAGCAAGCGGAGAGACAGAGATAAACTTCCCGCATGCATGGTCAGGTCCTTATTATGTGAAAGTGCTCTATTTAGGGTCAGAGGAAGACAGCCGCGATGAGGAAGAGGATGCGGCATATACAATCGGGTATAAAGGAGCCAAACTTCCGCCTTCTGAACCGATTTTCCCTGAAGAAGATGAGCCTGAAATCATTATCATTGAGAAAAAGTACGGACGTGAAATTCTTCAATCCATTCGCACAATCGAAGATAAACGTTTCAATGAAACAGCAGATGGTCAGAAGCTCGCTCGTTTGCTTCAAAAGACAAAGCCGTTTCTCAAATCGAAGCTCATCAAACATCAAAAAGAGCAGCAAAAGGTATACAATCATCTACTTACATTAAAATCATTGCTAAGTGATGTAGAGAAAAATGGTGCATTCAGTGGCCATATCGTGACAAAGAAAGAACAACAGGCGATTCGCTCCCTATTGGATATGCTCAAAGAGGCAAGTCCGGCATATTTAAAGAAGGAATTAGAAGCAGTGAGTCAAAAAATTGGAATCGATCAGCTTGAAGGAAAATCGGTCGGATATGTACTAGAAAAGCAAAAGCTTGTAAAAGAAGAAAAGGTTAAAACAAACAAAATCATTTTTAAATTAAAGGATGGCCAAACGCTTCAATCAACGAAAAAGAAGATGAAAAGCTATGGCATCCAAGAAAACCGTGTGACATCGCAGACAGTAAGTCCTTTATTCAAAGGAATGTATGTCTATGATGTGCCAGCAGGGCAAGAATCAGCTGGAAAGACACTAAAAGCAGGTAAAGCTGTCATCAAGAGCACGGCAAGAAAGCTGTCCAGCATGCCAAATGTTGAATTTGCAGAGCCTGTTCAAACCTATCGCGCGTTTAGCAATGACGCGCAGTATGGTTACCAATGGCCGCTGAAAAACAGTGCGCAAAACAGCGGGAAAAAAGGCGCTGACGTCAAGTTTGAACAAATGAATACACTGATTGGCACAAGCAAAATGAAGCAAACATTAATTGCTGTTGTGGATACAGGTGTAGACAGTCGTTTGACGGATTTAAGCGGGACTGTTCGTACAGACTTAGGTGCGAATCTCATTGGACGAAACAAAGATGCGATAGATGACAATGGACACGGTACGCATGTGGCAGGCATCATTGCCGCAAAATCCGATAATCATTACTCAATGGCAGGTCTCAACCAACACACGGGCATCATCCCGGTTAAGGTGCTGGATGCCTATGGCTTTGGAGATACAGAGCATATTGCACTTGGAATCAAGCATGCAGTGGACAAAGGGGCAAAGGTCATCAACATGAGTCTTGGCGGCTACTACAGCAGGGTGATTGAATATGCGATGAACTACGCTGCACAAAAAAATGTACTAGTGGTCGTGGCGAGTGGAAATGATGGCATTCCAGAAATGGGCTATCCTGCGACTTCAAAATACGCAATGGCGATTGGCGCAAGCAACCGTATGGATATTGCCGCTGAATTCTCAAGCTACGGCAAAGGACTGAGCATGTCTGCACCAGGTTCTGATATTCCAAGCTTAATGCCTGATGGGAATGTCTCCTACCTTAGCGGGACATCAATGGCTACACCATATGTTGCAGCGGCAGCCGGATTATTGCTTTCTAAAAATCCATCCTTGAAGCCAAATCAAGTGAGAACTATTTTGCAAAGTACAGCAGATGATATTTCCTTTACATCTGTTGATGGAAAAGATGACGTTTTCTATGACGAAAACGAAGAACCAATTGTCGATCCAAAAATTCCTGGTATCGATTGGATGACAGGACATGGCAGACTGAATGCATTTGCCGCATTAAGTGCTGTTGAACTGAATGCATCTGTCAACAAAGTAGAGGATCAGCATCAAAAGGTGACAGGAAAAGCGAAAGCAGGCGCCATCGTTTCAGTGTATAGAGGCAAGACATTACTCGGAAAAGGTACAGCAAGCAAAAAGGGAACCTTTAGTGTGAAGATCAAGCATCAGAACAAAAACAAAGTACTGCACATCAAGGTTTCAAAAGGAAAGGCCGCTACTTCTCTCAAAACAGTCGTGAAAAAGGGCAAAGCGCCAGCTAAGCCGAAGGTGGGCAAAGTAACGGTCAAAAGTAAAACGGTCAAAGGGACTGCGGGTGCAGGCTTGACCATTAAAGTAAAAAACAAATCAAAAAAAGTCATCAAAACGGTGAAAACCAATAGTAAGGGCGCATTTACTGCCCAAATCAAGCCGCAAAAGGCCAAAACGGTCTTGTATGTGACCGCTTCAGATGTGAGAAAAAGAGAAAGTAAAGCGGTGAAAGTTGTCGTGAAAAAATAGTCTTAGAGCTTCCCTTTCTAAAAGGGAAGTTTTTTGTTTGTTACTGGAAAAATGCCAATTACTGTCGATAGTAATATAACAGGAAAAAAAAGGAGGATTTATCGATGAAAAAAATGATGTTTGCTTTCTTTCTATCATTGCTTCTCGTATTCCCAGCCTTTGCACATGCAGAGGAAACAGGAGCAGTACCAGCATCTGTACAAGTAACAAGTGTCACAGCAGCAGACGGTGGTATGGTTAATTACGGTGCTGGCAGTAAATATAGAGTGGGGTCGTATTATCCAGCTACTTTTAAAGGGACACTAAAAGATACAAACGGAAACCTTATGCCCAATCAGTCAATCCAGCTTTATTTTGAAGCAGCGATCAAATCATTGGCTCAAACAGCGACAGGCACAACGGACGAGAATGGACAATTTTCACTGACGATTCAAGTACCTTCAGGTGCAGGCTACCGTACATACAATAATGCTGGCTGGTCTACACATTATTACGATATCGTTCCAGTGACCTTCACTTCAAACGACATCACGCTATCTTCAAATGTCACAAGTGTGTATCATTTGGCATATACATCACGTTACTAATCTGCTGGAAGAGGCGACTTGGCGAAAGCTCTGTCGTTTTCATAGAAAAAAGGATGTCAACAACTGACATCCTTTTCTTTTTGTTAGCAAGCCTGCTGGGCGGCAACCGAAAGAGTCGATAAACAAACACTCATCAGCCGTTATTCCCAGATTCGATCGAGCTTTTAGCTTTTAATCCTGAGCTTTGATGGATAAGAACTTTGACACTTGAGCTTTGATCCTTGAACGCTCAGCTTTGAACTTTTATCAAGGATCATCCTAAGATGATCATCAGATGAGGAGGGAATGACCTTTCCCTCAGAGGTGTTTAGTTCTATCGATTTTCGGCTCACTAACAAAATCCATTAATCGATCTGTATTTTCGTCAGTGTATTGCTTTCAGACAAGGAAAAATCAACTTCCATTTGAAAATCCTCAATCTCTTTCGAAAGCTGATCAATCTTCACACGAAGACGAAGCGGATCAATGATCGTTGCCTCATTTTCAGCTAGGAAAGACTTGACGATCTCTTGGTTGGCAGCCGCTTGTGTTTTTCCGTCTTTACCAAACAAGGTTTCTAAATGCTGATCCAGTCTCTTTTTTACGTCTTCATTGGTTTGTTCTGCTTTGTCGACTAGTTCTTTGTACACCTTTTTCAATTTACGTAAATAACGAATATCGTAATCTATGGACGTCTTGCGTTCAATGGCTTCTGCCACCGTCATGCTGACACCCGCTACATCAATCGTTGTCGTAGCATTTGACACGACAATGGCTGATTTAATGGCATTTCGCCGTTTGATTAAAGCTTGAATCGATTGGTCATCTGCTTTCGCCTTTTTTTCAATCTCTTCTTGATTCTGAAATCCATGCTGTATATGTTTCCCGATCATCAATCCACCAAGTACGGCTTCATCAACGGTTCGGTTGATTCTCTTATCTAACATTTTCAGTTCACTTAATGCTCTTGTAATGGTCATTTCCATATCAGCGACAACTCCCTTGGTTCATCCTGAAAATCATAGATTCCTATCATATACCAAACTGTGCTTCTTTTTCTAGCGATATCCTTTTTTGTCAGGCTGTTTTTAAAACAAAACAAAGAACCTGATGTTAGACACCAGGTTCTTCTCGTTTCTTCTGAATCCAAGCTGTCACATAATATGCAGCATAGCAGAGTGCGATGAAAGGAATGCCGCAGATGAGGGCAATTCGCTGATTTGGATCAAAGGCAATGCCGATCACAGATGCAAGGCACAGGAAGAAGGCAGCAATCGGAACCACTGGATAGAGCGGGGTTCGAAAGGATAAATCATGGAGCTGCCCACCATCCTGCAAAAATCTTTTCCGAAACATGAACTGCGAGGCAGCAATCCCCATCCAGACCACAACAACGGCCAGTCCAGAGATCGAAACAAGAACAAGATACACCGTTTCTGGTGCGATGACACTCGATAGCAAAGAGAGGATACCGCCGATCATACTTAAAATGAGTGCATTCAATGGAATTCCTTTTGACGTCAACTTCGCCAGTTTCTTAGGCAGTGTCCGTTCCTCAGAAAGCGACCAGAGCATCCGAGATGACGCATATAGCCCCGAGTTGGCAGCTGATAAGATCGCCGTCAAAATGACAAAATTCATGAAATCTGCAGCATAAGGAATACCGATCCGATCAAAAACCACCACAAATGGACTTTTGATCACCCCGGCTTCTTCCACAGGAATCAAGCCGGCTAAAACAATGATCGTTCCGACGAAAAACAGGACAAGACGCAGCACGGTCGTTCGAATCGCCCGCGGGATGGTCTCATTTGGATTGACGCTTTCACCCGCAGCAATGCCAATTAATTCAGTACCCGAAAAAGCAAAATTGACGGCAAGCATGGTCATTAAAATCGGTAAAAAGCCGTTTGGGAAAAGTCCGCCTTCTCCAGTAAAGTTAGAAAAGAGCGGAGCGGCCTCACCGCCTTTTAATGGAATCAAGCCAAACATCGCAGCTCCGCCAAGAATAATAAAGAGAATGATCGCCATCACTTTAATACTAGAAAACCAAAACTCTGATTCTGCAAAGAACTTGACTGTAAATGCATTGAGTAAAAAGATGAGAAGAGCAAACACGCCACTCCACATCCAAACCGATGTGTCTGGAAACCAGCGCTGCATTAAAAGTCCTGCCGCTGTAAATTCCGAACCAAGTGCCACTGTCCACGTCAGCCAGTAAAGCCAAGCGACCGTATAGCCAGTGCCAGGACCAATGTATTTTGTTGCATATGTATGAAAAGCGCCTGTAACCGGCATTGCAACAGACAGCTCACCTAAACAGAGCATCACGAGGTACACAATTAATGCCCCGAATAGATAGGCAAGAATCGTTCCCGCAGGCCCGGCCTGACTAATGGTATACCCAGAGCTTAAAAAGAGCCCTGTTCCAATGACGCCGCCTAGCGAAAGCATGAACAGGTGCCGGCTCGTCATTTTTCGTTGATATTGCTGTGACTGATCTTTTGCTTGTTCCATGTCTTCCCGCCCTTTTTGCTTAGAAGTATGTGTGTTGATTCATGATGCTACGATGTTGTCCGTTTGAGGATGTCAGTAATATCTTCTGGTGTCGTCCGGCAGCAGCCGCCGATGATGCGCGCGCCGTCTTTGAACCATTGATGTGCACATTCACCAAAGGTATGGTGAGACGTATCTCCGCTCCATACCTTTTCTTCAGGATCATATAATTCACCTGAGTTTGGATACACCACAATCGGTTTGCTCGTCCCCTTTTTCATCTCTTGAATGAGAGAAGAGATGAATTGCGGCGGAGTACAGTTCACGCCAACAGCAGCAATTTCTTCATACGGCTCAAGTGTTTGTACACATTCTCTCAGCAAATCACCTTCACTAATGTGCAGGTCATCCTTTGCGCTAAACGTGATCCAAGCATATACACCGCTGAATTCATCCCGCAGCAGCTTTGCGATGGCCGTTGCTTCAACCAGACAAGGAATTGTTTCACACGCAAGCATATCTGCACCAGCCTCGACTAATGCCTGAATTCTTGGTCTGTGAAAATCAATGAGTGCCTGCTCTGAGAGTCCGTAATTTCCCTTATATTCTGAACCATCAGACAAATAAGCGCCGAATGGTCCTACAGATCCAGCGACAAAGGGTTTTGTTCGCCCTTCATGACGCGTATCATCCTGCCAAAAAAGATCACGTGCTTCTTTCGCTAAAGTGACAGATCGTTTCATGAGTTCAATTGCTTCTTCTTTTGTATAGCCTTTTCCAGCGAAGCCATCTATCGTTGTTTGGTAGCTGGCAGTTGTTGCACAGTCAGCACCTGCTTGGAAGTAGTCCAAGTGTACTTGCTGAATCAATTCTGGCTGTTCAATGAGTATTTTGGCTGACCATAAACTGTCGTTTAAGTCACAGCCCTTTCGTTCAAGCTCCGTTGCAAGTGCACCGTCTAAAATCAAAGGTGCGTGAGCCTGTAAACGGCTTTGAATGGGGTTCATCGGAATAGAACAGCCTCCTTTTTAGATCGGAAATAATGGGTATGATATGAGGCAGTAGTTTAAATGACTAAAGTGTTTTTGTCAAGGAGAGGAAAAAGCATAAGCTGGCGGAAAAACCCTGAAAACATGCGGGTTTCCGTGCATAAACATGCAGTCAAAATAATAGAAAACCAAGTCATTGACAGCCTCTAAAAAGAGATATATATTATGGAAAGGTTCATTTCAGAAAGCATCATCAAAAGGCGCTGTCTTTTGATTTTATTTTGTCCAACGACTGTCTTCTTTCGTGCAGAAAGAGGGTTTTTTATATGCTTAAAAAAGGAGGAAAGAAAAAATTGAAAAAATGTGTAAAAGACATTGCGATGATTCTCATTGGTTCTTTTTTATTTGCCGCAGCTGTGAACATGTTTGTCATTCCGCTTGAATTTGGTGAAGGCGGTGTAACGGGGCTGTCCATCATTTTTTATTATTTGTTTGAGATCGCACCATGGCTGACAAATCTTGTGTTTAATGCCATCTTATTGCTGGTGGGGTATAAATATTTGGACAAGAAGACGACGATATATACTGTGGTTGCCGTCGCAAGTAACTCCCTATTTCTACACCTGACCACAACATGGGTCGTGAATGTACATGAATTGATTATTGGGGCGATTTTCGCAGGAATTATCATCGGTATTGGAATTGGTCTTGTGTTAAGAGCAGGCGGTACAACGGCGGGGTCGGCCATTCTCGGAAGAATTGCCAACAAGTATTTAGACTGGAACGTGAGCTATGCCATCTTGTTCTTTGATCTGATCGTCGTATTTGCTTCCTACTTCATTATTGGTGCGGAAAAATTAATGTTTACCATTGTGATGCTTTACGTCGCCACAAAGGTGATGGACTTCGTCATAGAAGGACTCAACACGAAAAAGGCGGTCACGATTATTTCTTCATGTAAAGATGATATTGCCGAAGAAATCAATCACACCCTTGACCGGGGTGTGACGATTTTAAATGGACGCGGTCATTATTCAAAGGAATCGAAGGAAATTCTATACGCAGTCATTCAAAAGCAAGAGCTCATGCGCTTAAAGAAAATTATCAAGAAAATTGATAGGGACGCATTCGTTGTCGTCCATGACGTGCGTGATGTGTTTGGAGAAGGATTTGTGAATATATAAAAGCGCAAAAAGACCCTTTTTGGGTCTTTTTTTGTGTTCTAACACTCTATATACCTCTTGTCACATTATACTATGTATTGTATAGTATGAATGGTTAGGAGTTGTAAACATGAATGCACAATTAAAAAAAGGATTACTGGAATTTTGTGTGCTGGCGGTATTAAAGAAAGGCGATTCCTATGGTTATCAAATCATTAAAGATATGTCCCATTGTATTGAGATTTCAGAATCAACATTATATCCGATATTAAAGCGGCTAGAGCAAAACAATTATGTAGAGACCTATTCCCAGGAACATAACAGTCGATTAAGAAAGTACTATCGGATGACAAAAAGCGGCCAGGAGCATATGACGCAATTTTTAGAGGAATGGGATCAGGTGATGGCGATTTACGACTTTATTTCTGGAGGACAGGGCAATGAATAAAATAGAGTTTCTAAGCAGCTTAGAGAAGCATCTGCATCGTCTGGGCGAAAAAGAAAGTGACCGGTTTATCGAATATTACGATGAAATGATCGAGGATTATCAGGAGGATGGCTACAGTGAACAGGAAGCGGTTCATCAAGTCGGGCAGCCTGCAATCATCGCTGAAGGGATTATGAAGGAACAAGGAATGAAAACCGCTCAGGTGCCAACGTTTGGAGAAAAAGCCACAAGGCTCTCCATTCTCATTTTAGGCTTTCCGTTATGGGGCAGTATTCTAGCAACAGTCATTCTGCTGATTCTTTCTGTGTATATGGTCATTTGGTGCATTCCGCTCGTGACAGGTGCATTGACGTTGACTGGTCTGCTCGGAGGTGTTTGGAGCATCATTGGTTCTCCATTTATCTTTCAGGACGGTTTGCATGTGGTGGTGACGCAGGTTGGTGTTGGTATTCTTCTATTAGGTGTTGGATTATTATGCGGCATTGCGACGGTGTATTTGACAAAGCTATTTGTGCAAATGACTGTTCAAACCACTAAGGCATTCATGGGAATGTTTAGAAAGAAGGTCGTGAGAATATGAACGTGAATGAATTCAAAAAGCAATGCTTTAAATGGGGCATGATCTTCACCGTTGCCGGGTGCATTGTAACGGCGATTGGGTTTGGGCTATCCGGTTTTGACCCAGAAGTATATCACACAAAAAATGAGAACAACGTGTTCCGCACCATCAATTGGTAGCACGCGATGATGACATGAAAAAACCCGCTTATGCGGGTCTTTTTTTTGCTCTGGCCACAAAGAAGAAATAACAGCAAAGCGCGCCTAGATCACAAAGCATAATAATCAGGCCCATTGGAAAGGCGGTCTGGCTTCCAGCTAGTCCGACAAGAGGTGTCATACATGCGCCGAGCAGCATTTGCGCAACACCGATCAGCGCAGCCGCACTCCCTGCATGCGCTCCGTGCTGCTGCATTGCTAGAGACGGCGCAGAGGTACCGACAATCCCAACGCTTGAGACCACAAAAAATAATGGAATGAGAATGCCATACAATCCTGCATCAATGGAGATCATGATAAATAGTGTGACACCGCCTAGGGCAGCTGTCAGTAAACCAATGCGAAGGACTTTCTCCTCGCCAATTTTCACAGCGACTCGAGCAAATACTTGTCCAGCCGTAATGATGCCAAGACTATTGACCGCAAATGCAGCGCTGAAGCCTTGCGGAGAAAGGTTGAAAATACCCTGCAGCACAAATGGAGAACCAGAGATGTAGGCAAACATCGCTGCGAACACAAGACCTTGTGAGAGGGCATACCCAACAAAGAGGCGATCACTGGCCAGAATTTTCATTGCGCCTAGAATTTGTTGAAAGCCTCCAGTTTGTCTGCGTTCCACAGGCAAGCTTTCCTTTAATGAAAACATCGACCTTAGGAGCATCAATGCCCCAAGGATTCCTAGTAGAACAAACACACCCTGCCATGTTGTGAAGCGTAAAATCTGTCCGCCCACGATAGGTGCCGCTGCCGGAGCAACCCCGTTGACTAACATCAGCAGTGCAAAGAATTTCGTCATCTCTGACCCTTCATAATGATCTCGTACGATGGCTCGTGCAATCACAATGCCTGCTGAACCAGCGAGTCCTTGAATCAGTCTTAAGAGAATGAACGTCCAAATCGATGTGACCACTGTACATAAAAGTGATGCGGCTATAAAGATGATCAAGCCAATCATCAACGGCTTTCTTCTGCCGATCGTATCACTGATCGGGCCTGCAATCAGCTGTCCAAGCGCCAGTCCAATCAAACAAGCCATAAGACTTAACTGAGACAGCGCCGTGCTTGCTTCAAAATCACGGGCGATATTAGGCAAAGCAGGTAAATACATATCCATTGCCAGCGGTGCAAGAGCTGTTAAAGAACCAAGCAGCGCGGCAAGGAGAAATCGATTTTTTTTCGATTCTTGGGGATAGGATAAAGAACTCATATGATGACAACACTCCTTGTATACTTCCTCAAATCAGCATAATGAATTAAGCGTTTCTTTTCAATCAAAAAATTTCAAAACTAATTTCATGCAAAATGATTGATCTTTCGAATGAGACTCTTTACATTGAATGAGTAGAGAAAAGAATAAGATCATCGGCATGCAGTGATTGCATGATACGTATATCCATCAATAGACAACAGGAGGTGCTGACATGAAGCAGCAAGAGCTGATGATTCGTCAAGCAGTCAAAGAAGATCATGAGGCCATCAGACACGTGCTGATCAAATCATACGAACAGTATGAACCTCAATTTACAGAGGAAGGCTGGCAAAATTATTCTGCAGCACTGCGAGCAGCTGTAGATAATCCGAACATGGAGCTCATGCTTGTGGCTGAGCTTGAGGGCAAGGTGGTAGGGACGCTTCAAATGTTCCGGTCATCTGAACAAGCGTATGATAAACCTGAAATGGGCATTACATCAGCCATTGTCCGGTTTTTAGGAGTAGATCCTGATGTCCGGGGAAAAGGAATTGCAGAGTCATTGTTACGTAAAAGTATTGATCTGACGCAATCATGGGGCGAGAATGTCCTGTATCTTCATACATCTGATAAAATGCAGGCCGCCATTCGTCTATATGAAAGAATGGGTTTTGAGCGTGCACTTGATAAAGAATTTGTGAATCAAAATGGGACGCATGTGAAGAGCTATCAGTATGTGATTAAAAAAGAACAGCCAGCTGGTTCATAACATACCGCACAAGAAAAGGAAGAGCACGTCCCCATGGACGGCTCTTTCTTTTTTAAGTACTACACCCACAATTGCAGCGCAAGAAATGAAAAACCTCAGGAGAGTAGACCGAACATGCCCCTTTATTTCTTCAAAGAAAATCGGTGTATACTGGAATAAGAGAAAGCAGATGCAAAAGGAGTTGTGACATATTGTTTCCGCTACATGCAGATTCTTGGGGTGAAGTGATCGAGAGAAAAATGAGATACGATGGAGAGGTTGTGGAACATACTTGCCAGCTGTTAAACGCGCAGGAGGAGCAGGTTGTGTTGTTTCACAAGATTGAAAAGACGTTTACGATGATTGCAGGTGATGGTGCTGTAACGATTCCAAAAGGCAGCTATACGACCGCATATTATTGGAAGAATCGGCCGTACAATGTATATTTCTGGAGAGATCATCAAGGGAATGAACTTGGTTCTTATTTTAATATGGTCAGGAATACATGGTTCGAGGATCAGAAGGTCATTTTTGAAGATTTAATCATTGATCTTCTCGTTCTTCCGAATGGTGCTTTCTTTGTTTTAGATGAAGATGAACTGCCGGAGAGTTTAACGACTTTTGAACATGGTTCGGTGCGTCGAGCATTAGAGGATGTGATCGATTCATTAGAACGCATACTCGATCAAGTGAGGTCAGATGCAGAAGGAAGATACCATCACACTTTGTTTGAGCCAATTCTGAAATAGAAAAAAATGATTCCTTTATACGAGGAATCATTTTTTCTGTCAGACTTTTATTCGATTTAATCGTTTTTGTAAATCTGTTTTCGTTTTGGATGCTTTTAGTTGTTTGACAGCAGTTTGAGCTGATGCTTTTGTTTTCTTTGTTCGTTTGGCTTCCGCTTTTTTTACCTTTTGTTTAGCGTCTGTCACTTTCTTTTGATAGGCGACTTGCTTTTTCACCTTGTCAAGCCGGCTTTGCAGGCTTGTTTTTTCTTTGCCTTTGCTCAGTTTGTGAATGGCCGTTTGGGCACTTTTAATGGTGCCTTGCGTTTTGTTTTTTTCGGCTGTTTTGACCTTTGCACGTGCGGAACGGATATCAATGTTTGCTTGTACTTTTTTCACCCGTTCTGTGAGTGCTGTTTTTTGTTTATTTGCAGTGAGGCGGTCGATTTTCGTTTTGGCTTGATCGACATCTGCCTGCTTTTTAGATGTTTCGGCTTTTTTGACAGAGCTGGTCGCAGCCTTTAAAAAGGTTGATTGCGGAATATATTGCACGCGGCCATAGCCGAATTGTGGATCCTTTCCTTTCGCGCCAAGATCCACTGTATAGCTGCGCAATAAGGTGCGAAGCTGTGCATTTGTTTTCTTCGGATGAAGCTGTTTTAACAGCGCAAGCATTCCTGTGACGTGCGGTGCAGCTTGTGATGTACCCGTTGCATACCAATATTCATTTTTCAAATAAGTACTGATGACGTTCTCGCCAGGGGCAGAAAATTCGATCCCTTTCCCTGTATTGGAGATAGACGCGAGTTTGTCTTTGGGAGTTGTTGCGGAGACAGCAATGACGCTATTGTATGCCGCAGGGTAGCTAATATGATTCTTCTTCCCATCATTTCCGCTTGCAGCGACCACCAGCAGTCCTTTTTTGTATGCTTCATCTACAGCTGAACGCAAAATTGGAATATTATCTTCAAAGCCTAGACTCAGATTGATCATGTCCATCTTATTGCTAATCGCCCAATCGATGCCTCGAAGCAGACTGTATAAGTCGCCTTCTCCTTTTTTATCTAACACTTTCACAGCATACAGCTTCACACCAGAAGCGACGCCGACTATGCCATAATCGTTATTGAGCGCACCTATCGTGCCGGCGACATGCGTTCCATGCCCTTCATCATCTTTGTAAGAGGACGTGTAATTCACGAATGATTTACCACCGGCTACCTTTAAATCCTCATGTGGGAAAATGCCAGTATCTAAAACGGCTACTTTCACATTTTTCCCAGTAACGCCTTCTTTGATCGCTTGCTTCACATTGAGTTTTTGCAGGTTGTAAGATTTTTGTACCAATTCATCCTGACCAGTAATAGAAGCGGCTTTTTTCACGGCAGAAGAAGCTAGTTTGACTCTCGCATTCTTTGAGACATAAGCGATGTTTGGGTCTTTTTTGAGAGAGGTGACAGCTTGTTCATCTGCTGTCACAGCGACAGCGGGAAGATGTATGTACTGTGCGTTCACTTTTTCACTTTCCTCAATAGCTGTTTGCTTTCCTTTTTGGTTTTTATAGACGATGATGACATCAGTTTCTTTTGGCGGTGCAGCTGCCTGCGAATGGAAGGGCAAAGCAGTTGTCAAAGCAAGAAGAAACGCGATGACCACGAATATTTTCTTTTTCAAGGCAATGGCTCCTTGCATACGAGATGACCTCCGTCTTTTTTTCTTTATTATATCGGAGAAATTAGATGGATGGTTAGAAGAATCATAGTCTTGTCAGAAAGTTTTTTTGCAGGTAGCCTGAAATTGAAATTCATACAATTCTAGTAGACAATAGAGAGAGATCATAATAAGAGAAAGAAGGACATGCCGATGAACGTAAAAGAGTATATGACGTATGATGCGACTGGTCTGGCAGCACTTGTAAAGAAAAAGCAGGTAACGCCTGAGGAGCTTGTACAGGCCGCATTTGCTAGATTGGAGGAGGTCAATCCAGAACTAAATGCGGTGATTCAGACAAGGCAGGATCAAGTGTTAAAAGACATCAAGCAATTAGATGCAAATCAGCCGTTTGCGGGAGTTCCGTTCGTACTGAAAAATATATCGCAAGGGCTGGAAAATGAACCGCTGACAGCAGGTGCGATGCTGTTAAAGGATGTAAAGGCGAAAACGGATTCCCACTTTGTCCATCAATTGAAGCAGGCGGGGCTTCTCATGATCGGTCATACAAACACACCGGAATTCGGTTTGAGGAATGTGACAGAACCCGCTTTACATGGTCCAACGAGGAATCCTTGGAATGCCGCGCATTCACCGGGCGGTTCAAGCGGCGGGACGGCTGCGGCTGTTGCAAGCGGTATTGTTCCTGCGGGTGGAGCAAGTGATGGTGGAGGGTCCATTCGTATCCCGGCATCCTTTACAGGTTTGTTTGGACTCAAGCCAACACGAGGTAGAACGCCAGTAGGCCCGGGTGCAGGAAGGCAGTGGCAAGGGGCTTCCATTGACTTTACACTCACAAAAACAGTTCGAGACAGTGCAGCTCTTCTTGATCTGCTTCAGATCATTCAACCAGAAGCAGCTTTCCAAACCCCGTTATACGACGGCAGCTACCAAGAGGATATAGTGAAACGTACCTCTTCAATGCGAATTGCTTACAGCGTAGAATCTCCTGTTGGCACGAAGGTCAGTGAGGAAGCGAAGCAAGCGGTACGGCAAACGGTGAAATGGCTGAGTGAACAAGGGCACCAACTAGAGGAGGCGAAACCGTCAATCGATGGTATTCATCTGATGCAGCAATATTACGTCATGAACAGCGGAGAAATGTCGGCATTATTCACTTCCTTGGCTCGTTCACTAGGGCGTCCAGTGAAACCAGAGGAAACAGACATCGTGGCATGGGTGCTGGCGGAGGCTGGAAAGAATGTGACGGCTGCCGCCTATACAGAGAGTCTTGATGCGTGGGATATGGCTGCTGCACAAATGGCCGCATTTCATCAAACCTACGATCTCTATGTGACACCAGCTACTGCCTATTCGGCTCCAAAGATTGGTGAGCTTATGCATTCAGATCAGGAAATAGCCACACTTTTACGTGTGTCATCCCTTTCAATGAAAGCGCAGCAGGATCTCATTTATGACATGTTTCTAAAGAGTCTAACCTACACACCATTTACACAGCTTGCCAACTTAACAGGTCAGCCTTCTATGAGTGTTCCTGTTCATCTCACTGGGGCGGGCATGCCTTTAGGTGTACAGGTGACAGCGCCTAAAGGAAAGGAGGACTGGCTGCTCAGGCTTGCAGCGGAAATGGAGGTATCCTCGATTTGGAAAGGGACAAATCAATTAAATGAATAACACGTTGAAATCGACTTTGGTCTATGGAGGGAAAGGAGTGTCACACGTGAGTACGAAGGACAAAATCATTCAAACGGCCGCACTTCTTTTGCGTAAACAGGGGTATCATGCGACAGGATTGAATCAAATCATTAGAGAGAGCGGCACGCCTAAAGGGTCTCTTTATTATTACTTTCCAAATGGAAAAGAAGAGCTAGCCATAGCAGCTGTTGAATATATTAGTCAAAAGGTCATCAATCGAATTGAAGAAAGCTTTGCCTATTCGGATGACCCATATATCGCCATCGATCGTTTTATGACAAATATCATTCAGGGATTTATGGAGCAAGAAAGTGAAAGAGGGATTCCGATTGTCTTGCTGGCGGCAGAGTCAAAACCAGAGCATATAAAGCTACATGATGCTTGCAAACAAGAAATGATCCGCTGGCAAGAGCTTGTGAAAGAAAAGCTGATGAACAGCGGTTATGAAGAAAACAAAGCCGATGAGCTCGCTTCTCTCCTTCATTCAATGGTGATCGGAGGTCTATCGATGACCACTGCACTCAAGCAAACGACACCTTTAGAACACGTAAAATGTTACCTTAGACATTTATTTATGCGAGAGGAGTAAAATCTCTCGCATATTGTCTATCTATTATATCAATTGGTCTATATAATAAAGATAGTCAATTAGTCATGAGGAGTGATGGGATGTCGGAGCAACCGCAATCGATCAAGCAATCCGAGGGTACCCCTTTTTATACCGTGTCTGGTTCGGGAAAGCTGTATGGTATGGAGAATCAGCTTGTTCATGTGCTGGCAGAAGCAAATCAAACGAATAAACTGTTTGAGCTTGTCTTAATCACAGGTGGGAAAGGAGCTTATTTTCCACTGCATTGTCATGAGACATTGTTTGAAACCATCTTTGTGCTCGAAGGTAAGCTTGAAGTGATGCTGGACGGTAAAAAATATATGGTGACAGCGTGCGATTATATTCATATTCCGCCTAAAACAATTCATGGCTACAGAATGCATAGTCACAAAACAAGGTTTATTTCGTATACATTGGGCGGACAAATGACAGATATCTATCAGCAAATTGGGAAGAGGCTCTTTCAGAATAAATGGCCGATGACCGATCTTATTTTTGATGCAGACTGCTTTCAACAAGTTGAAAAAGAAAGCGATATCATGCTGATGCATGGCATCAGAGAGCTATCCAGCACAACCAAGCCCTCAGTGTTATTTCATAGTCAGCTCCCTCATTCGGTGCAGCCTTATGTGTTAGAGGCTGGTGAAGGGAAGCAATACATCATTGATGGTCAGCTTCATGAGCTGATTGCGACAACTGAAACAACAGGAGGCGGATTCAGTCATTTAGTGATTGAAGGGACGAAGGGAAAATATTTTCCTCCGCATTATCATCAAGTACATACAGAAGCCCTCTATTGTGTTGAAGGGAAAATGAACCTTCATTTAAACGGGGAGGATATTTGCCTAATGCCGGGTGACTTTGCCTATATACCACCTGATACCATCCACTCTTATGAATTAGTGTCTCATTCAAATAAATTTTTGACTTTGCTGCTTCCAGGAGATATTGAGCAAGTATATGAACAGTTTGAAGAATCACAAAGTCCATGTATGTGTCCTTATTTTATTCATGAAGGGAACCTGATGATTGATCGGGAGACATCAGCTCAGTATGATTTGGTTTTTGTCGAAAAAGAATAATTGTGTAACGCGTTACACATACAGCATCCAAAAGTCTGTCGAATATATCGATGGGCTTTTTTGATTTTCTCCTTCGTATCATATAATCCTAATCCCATGAATGAACCATCATCCATTCAAGGTGAAGCTAAGTAAAGATGACTCGAGTTAAAGGAGGAAATGTATGTGAGAGCTGTTACCTACCAAGGGAAAAATCGCATTGCAGTAAAGAAAGTGGATGCGCCGTCTATTCAAGATCGTGAAGATGTCATCGTTCGGATTACATCAACAGCGATTTGTGGATCAGATTTACATTTGTATCAAGGGAATTTCCCGCTTCCTATCGGCTATGTGATTGGGCACGAGCCGATGGGAATTGTGGAGGAAGTCGGGCCGGATGTCACAGCGGTAAAAAAGGGAGATCGTGTTGTCATTCCGTTTACGGTTGCATGTGGTCAATGCCAGTATTGCCATCATCACTTAGAAAGCCAATGCGACCACTCAAACCCGCATTATGATTCGGGCGGACTTTTTGGGTATAGTGAGAAATTCGGGAATTATCCCGGAGGACAGGCTGAATATTTACGCGTGCCCTTTGGAAACTATACCCCGTTTAAGGTGCCGGATGATTGTGAGTTAGAGGATGAACAATTATTGTTTTTATCAGATGTCCTGCCAACTGCCTATTGGAGCGTGGAGCACGCAGGAGTGAAAAAGGGCGATACGGTCATCGTGCTAGGCTGCGGGCCTGTTGGGTTAATGGCACAGCAATTTGCTTGGCAAAAAGGTGCCGCGCGGGTGATTGCCGTCGATTATATTGATTACCGCCTGCGGCATGCAAAACGGATGAGTGGAGTAGAAGTATTTGATTTTACAGAAGATCCCGACATGGGAGAAACATTAAAGGAGCTCACCAAGGGCGGAGCGGACGTCGTGATTGATTGTGTCGGAATGGACGGGAAGAAGTCGCCGCTTGAAAAAATTGAGCAGAAACTCAAGCTGCTAGGCGGGACGATTGGACCGATTCAAATTGCTACAAAAGCTGTTCGAAAATGTGGAACGGTTCAGCTGACTGGTGTATACGGGGGGCTGTACAATATGTTTCCATTAGGCGCTTTTTTCGCAAGAAACGTCACGCTGAAAATGGGGCAGGCCCCGGCAAGAGGGTACATGTCAAAGCTTTATCAAAAAGTGACAACGGGTGAAATTGATCCTAAAGCGATCATCACACACCAATTGCCATTAGATGATGCCGCACATGCTTACCAAATATTTAACGAAAAACAGGATGATTGTATAAAGGTCATCTTAAAGCCATAAAAAGAAGGCTTAGGAGTTCTCCTAAGCCCAGCGTGAAGACAAACCCTCGCATTCGGTGTCAATCCTGCGCGCTGGTGCTCACGAAATAGTCAATTAGTCATGAGGAGTGATGGGATGTCGGAGCAACCGCAATCGATCAAGCAAGGCTTAGGAGTTCTCCTAAGCCTTTAATGTTTGCTCGTCCATCATTTTTTTGATTAATTCAAAAAATGTTTTTTTGTCGTCCTCAGATAAATGGTTGAACAGTTGATTGACAAGCAATTGGCGATTGTCGATCATTTGTTTTGCTATTTGTTCACCCGATTCAGAAAGGGTAATCCATACAGTACGGCGGTCATTGTTATTTCGAGAGCGGATAATCAGCCCTTCATCTTCTAAGTGATTGAGAGCGGTTGTTGTCGCAGAGGGAGATAATGAAACTTCCTGTAGAATATTTTTCACAGTACATGATTGATGGCGATAGATGATGCGTAAAATAAACCCTTTGATATTCGTGACGTTTTTCGGAATGTTCTCTTCATCTATTCGTTTCGTCGCCTTTAAATACTTTGTCAGTGCATGGTCTAACAAACTTGCCTCTAGCTCGAAATGTTGCATTCTCCATACCTCTTTTCCTATTGCATTCGCATTTTCCGATCAATTACTAGGTCTATCTTATCATAATAATCATCATCATTTAAACCAAAATGGAAGACGGCTATAAAATTACCTATATTATCAATTAATAAAAAGAATAATTCCAAAATGAAATGATTTTACTTTCATCTGTTTTTATTTTAGAATGTGATTGAGATAAAATCTGCCAATCCAATTCGCTGGAAATTGGCTATTGGAAATTAAACGTTTGGAGATGAAGATATTGAATACTTTACAGGCATTGCTAAACGACAGAATGGAACGCTCTTCACAAATTGAAGCGGTAACTGGCGGAGGTGTGTCTTATACATTTGAAGAATATGCAAAACGCATTGACCAGCTCGCTCATTACTTACATCGTAAGGGGATTCGAAAAGGCGACCGCGTTTGCTTTATTTGTCAAAACCATCATCACTTTTCAACGATTATGCTGGCAGCCATCAAAGCGGGTGCAGTTGCAGTTCCACTTAGCTGGCAGCTTACTTCTTTTGAGCTGGAAGGCATTTTGAAAAAAGCAGAGCCAAAGGCTTTATTTTTTGACCGAGAATTCCGTGACATCATTGCCGCTGTGAATGTGTCTTTAGAAGATTGCCTGATGGTGGAATCAGGTGTCAATGCGAAAACAACACAGCTGTTTGAAGACATTTTGGCATCAAATGATGGAAGTAACCTTGCTGAAGAGGTATCAGAAAAGGATCTAGCGATGATTTTATTCACCTCTGGGACAACGGGCAATCCAAAAGGCTGTATGGTCGGACATGGGCGAATCTATCAATTTTTAACAAGACGTGGGAATCGAGGATTTGACCTAAAAGGAAAACGATATTTAGCGAGTCACCCTCTGTATCATATGAGCTCGATCAATCACCTCATCGCAGCTGCCATTGAAGGGTATACCCTTGTCTTTTTACATGATGCAACGCCGAAACGTATTTTAGAAACAATTGAAAAAGAAAGAATTACGTTTATGATGGCCTTCCCATCAGCTTATACGTACATGCTAGAAGAGATGAAATGCGGTTCGTATGATCTTTCATCCTTTGAAATTGCGATTTCGGGTGGTACGAAGGTGCCAGTACGTTTGATTAAGGACTACAAAGAAGTGGGCATTCAAATGATGCATGGCTACGGAAGTACTGAAGCGTGGGTTGTCAGTGCATGGCATCCTGCGATGGGCGAAGATAAAATGGGATCTGCCGGTAAAGTCGATGCGGATGTAGAAGTAAAAATCGTTCATCCTGAAACAGAGGAGACACTGCCAGCTGGAGAAATAGGCGAAGTTGTCATGAGAAGCCCATTTTACTTCCTCGGCTACTACCATCAGCCTGACGCTACTGAGAAGGTACTAAAAGATGGCTGGTTCCATATGGGAGACGCAGGCTATCTAGATGAAGAAGGTTTTCTTTATATCACAGGCAGATACAAAGATGTCATTTTGTACGGCGGGGATAATATTTATCCTGACCAAGTGGAAGAAGTCATTGATCAAATTCCAGGTGTCATTGAATCAGCGGTTATTGGTGTACCAGACGATTTATATGGTGAAGTGCCAAGTGCGTATATTGTAAAAGATGAATCCATCGATTTTTGCGAAGAAGATGTTGTGAACTATTGCCAGGAGCGTTTGGCGGATTACAAGGTTCCGTCCATTCATTTCACGGAGGAACTGCCAAAAAACAAGCTTGGTAAAATTATGAAGAAAGATTTACGTGAATTGGTTGTGAATGCGTAGGACCTATTCTGCTATAATGAAATTTGAATGATTTTTTGTTTTTCTAACGTTTTGGAGGGAAAGGGTTTGCGACAAATTCTTCGTAAGAAACAAATTCACGATTTGTTAGAACAGAGTAGGCAGCAAAAGGTAAAGAAAACGCTGGGCGGGCTTGATCTAACGCTTCTTGGTATAGGGGCTGTGATCGGCACAGGGGTCATGGTGTTAACGGGAATTACAGCGGCTAAGGATGCAGGACCGGCTGTCATTTTCTCCTTTGCGATCGCAGCGATTGTGTGCAGTTTAGCAGCACTTTGTTATGCAGAAATGGCTTCAGCGCTTCCTGTATTCGGCAGTGCGTACATTTATTCATATACAACGATGGGTGAGCTCGTGGGCCATTTGATGGGCTGGACCCTATTGTCCGTTTATATGCTGACTGCTTCGGCTGTGGCCAGTGGCTGGTCTAGTTATTTCAACAGCCTGCTGGAGGGGTTTGGAATCTCTATCCCCCATCAATTCTTAGCGGGGCCAGAACAAGGCGGATACATGAATCTGCCAGCGATTATCATTGCTTTACTGATTGCGTGGATCTTATCTAGAGGAACGAAGGAAAGTAAAAAATTCAATAATATCATGGTATTTGTAAAGCTTGGCATTATTGTTCTTTTCATTGTAGTAGGTGGCTTTTATGTACAGCCAACCAATTGGCAGCCGTTCATGCCGTTTGGCACGGAAGGTGTCATTGCCGGTGCAGCCGCTGTGTTTTTTGCCTTTTTAGGATTTGACGCGATTTCGGCTTCTGCAGAAGAGGTGAAAAATCCACAGCGCAACCTGCCAATTGGTATTATTGGTTCATTACTGATTTGTACGGTCATTTATATTGTCGTTTGTTTGGTCATGACAGGTATGGTGCACTATACAAAGCTGAATGTGACAGAGGCCATGTCCTATGTGCTGCAAAGTGTGCATCAAAATAGCGTGGCTGGTATTATTTCTGTCGGTGCTGTCATTGGATTGATGGCTGTGATTTTCGCCAATAATTATGCGGCAACTCGAATTGCCTATGCGATGGGTCGAGACGGGCTCTTGCCTAAAGTGTTTTCGAAAACAAACAAGAACGATACACCTGTTGCAAGCATATGGATGATTGGCGGAATGACAGCTGTTATTTCAGGGTTTATTGATTTGAAGGATCTGTCCAACTTAGCGAATATCGGTGCTTTATTGACGTTTGCGATGGTGAGCTTATCTGTGCTCATTTTAAGAAAGACGCATCAGCAGCTTGAAAGGGGATTCCGGGTTCCTTTTGTACCGGTCTTGCCAATCATATCAATGGGCTGCTGCTTGTTCCTCATGCTCAACTTACCGGGCCGGACATGGCTTTACTTCGGGGTTTGGCTGTTAATCGGTGTCGTCATGTACGCAGCGTATTCAAACAAACACAGTGAATTAGCGAAATCTTTATGAGAAAAAGGTGCAAATCCGTTGACGATTTGTGCCTTTTTTCTTACGATTTGGGATAAGCTATAAAAGAGAAGCTGGACGGAACAAGAGGAGGATGAGGGATATGATCAGCGTTAGTCCTTATATTGTAGTAGAAGATGTGAAAGAATCTCTTCAATATTATCAAGGTATTTTTGGCGGAGATATTCATATTTTAAATGAACAACAAGACCGTGTGTTACATGCTGAATTGCACCTTGGAAAATCACTGCTCCACTTTTCAGATACGTTTGGCCGCACACCAAAGCCGGAGAATCTCAGATTGATTATGCAGTTTGACAATGAAGAAGAACTAAAGGCCGTGTATGAAGCGCTCGAAGCTGACGGGGATGTACTGGTAGAATTACAGGATACGTTCTTTGGCGCACTCCACGGACAAGTACAAGACCGGAAAAATGGGTTGATCTGGGTTTTGAATTATATGAAATAGATAAAGACCTTCACGATGGTGAAGGTTTTTTGACGAGTGTTTTTATTTTCTGAAAAATGGAAAATATGCTATGTTGGAAGAATAAAAGGACAAGGAGAAGGGTGGCAAAGGAATGGAACAAATTCAGTTTCAATTTATCCAAACAAATGGAATAAAGCTCCATACAGCAATAGCTGGACCTGAGAATGGCCCGCTGTTTGTGCTGCTGCACGGGTTTCCTGAGTTTTGGTACGGCTGGAAAAATCAAATCATTCCCCTGGCAGAGGCAGGCTATCGTGTTGTCGTTCCTGATCAAAGAGGCTACCATCTAAGCGACAAGCCAGAAGGAGTCGATTCATATGTATTGGACAAACTGAGAGATGATATCGTGGGCTTGATTAAGACGCTGAGTCCGAATCAAAAGGCGATTGTCGGCGGACATGATTGGGGAGGAGCGGTTGCGTGGCATTTGGCATCCACACGTTCTCAATATGTAGAGAAATTAATCATTGTTAATATGCCGCATCCGCGAGTGATGATGAAGGTTCTCCCGTTTTATCCGACACAGTGGAAGAAGAGCTCCTATATTGCTTTCTTTCAGCTTCCAAATGTACCAGAGGCAGCACTTCAAGAAAATCAATTTCAAAGGCTGGATGAAGCGATTGGGCTGACTGCTAGACCACACTTGTTCACCAAGGAGGATGTCTCAAGCTACAAGCTGGCTTGGACGCAGCCAGGAGCCATAACGTCCATGCTGAATTGGTACAGGGCTATCAAAAAAGGCGGCTTTGAAAAACCGATTTCAAAACGCATTCTCGTTCCTGTTCGCATGATCTGGGGGATGGAGGACAAGTTTCTAAGCAGAAAGCTGGCGAAGGAATCGATTAAGATTTGTCCAAACGGACAGCTGATTTTTGTCGATGATGCTTCTCATTGGATCAATCATGAAAAACCAAATGTCGTCAACAAACTCATACTCGAATTTTTGAAATAAAGGAAAAAGCTCTGATCAGAAGACCAGAGCTTTTTTTATTTACCCGATTTGATTCTTTTTCAAAGAAGCAGGTTCGTCGTCCCAGCATTCAATTTTCTCATTGTTTGGAACGGCATTTTTATAGAAGATAGGATCTTTGCCTTCTTTTTTCTGTCTCGTATAATCCTTCAATGCTGCAAAGGCGACCTTAGACAGCATGGTAATGGCAATCAGGTTGACGATGACCATGAGTCCCATGAATAGGTCGGCTAAACCCCAAACGACAGGAACAGTGGCAACAGCACCGAAAAGGACCATTCCAATAACGGCAATTCGATAGATGTTAAGCCAAATTTTGTTCGCTCCCAGGAATTCAATGTTCGTTTCACCATAGTAATAGTTACCGATTAATGTACTAAAAGCGAATAGAAAAATCATGATCGCAAGGAATCCGGAGGCCCATGGTCCCATGTGCTGGCTTAGTGAAGCCTGTGTTAATTCAATTCCTTGCAGGTTTGTTGTTTTATACGCATCAGAGAACAGAACAATAAAGGCTGTACTTGTACAAATAATTAATGTATCTGTTAACACGCCGAACGCTTGGATTAACCCTTGTTTAACAGGATGGCTTGTCACTGCAGTTGCTGCTGCGTTAGGTGCACTACCCATACCAGCTTCGTTTGAGAAGAGACCGCGTTTAATCCCTTGTAATAATGCCCCACCTAGTGTACCTCCAGCGAATTGTTCAAATCCGAAGGCATGTTGCACAATTGTACTAATGACACCAGGAAGTTCTGTGATATTTGTGATAATGACAAAGAAAGCAATTCCGATGTAAGCAACAGCAAGCACAACGACGATATATTCAGATGCCTTTGCAATCGCTTGGATTCCCTTGAAAATAATCGCTGCAAAAATAACGGCCATAACAATGCCGACTGTTAAACGGTCTAGACCAAAGGAGCTTTTAAAAGCGACTGTGATTGTATTGGATTGAACCGCGTTAAAGACAATTCCGAAAGAAATCGTAATCAGGATGGCAAATAAAACCCCCATCCAGCGCTTGTTTAATCCTTTTTCCATGTAATAAGCAGGTCCACCGCGGAATCCTGATTTATCTTTTACTTTATACACCTGAGCCAGTGTACTTTCGACAAAGCTTGAGGCAGAACCGATAATCGCTACGATCCACATCCAAAAAATGGCCCCAGGACCTCCAATCGCAATTGCGATGGCAATCCCTGTGATATTCCCTGTTCCTACACGTGCCGCCATACTGATGGCGAATGCTTGGAACGGTGAAATGCCCTCTTTTTCTTTTCTTCCTTCTCTTAGGACACGCAGCATTTCTTTTATCATTCTCACTTGCAGGAAGCGTGTTCTATATGTGAAGTAGACCCCAACTCCAAGTAATAGAGCAATCACAATATAAGTCCAAATAAAATCATTTGTATGTGTTAAATAAGATACCAAAACTTTTTCGTTCATAACATCACCTCTTCGAATTCATCACTGTTCTTTTTAAAAAATACTGAGATCCCACTCTTTGGCAAGCTTTTTCAGCATCATGACACCGGTAATGCTATTTCCGCAATCGTCAATGGCTGGACCGTAAATGCCGATTCCACAGCCTGTCTGAAACGGGAATTCTCTTCTTGCGCTTGGCGGAACGCAAGCCATAATTCCTCCAGACACACCACTTTTAGCTGGAACGCCTACGAAAGCAGCAAAATTACCAGAGGCATTATACATGCCGCATGTCAGCATCAATGCTTTTGTTAGTCTTGCGATATCTTTTGGGATGACTTGGACTTGTTTAAAGGGATGGTAGCCATCACTTGATATAATCAGTCCAATCAAGGCGATGTCCTCTGTTGTGACCTCAATGGAACATTGCTTTAAATACACTTCTAACGTGTCCTCGACATCTGATTCTAAGTAATTGGTTTCTTTCAAATAATAAGCAAGTGCCCGGTTTCGATGGGCAGTTGCCCATTCTGATTGATAAACCTCTTCATTAACAGAAGGGCGCTTACCTATTAAGTTTTCGATTAAATCGAAAATATATGCTAGCTTTTCTGTAGAAGTATTTCCTGGAAGGATGGAGGAGACGGTAATAGCTCCAGCATTAATCATTGGATTAAAGGGCTTCCCTGGTTTATGCATCTCAAGGCGGTAGATGGAATTAAATGCATCACCAGTTGGCTCTACATCTACCCGATCCAAGACGTAAGGTACGCCTCTTCCTAAACAGGCAGCTATAAAGCTGATGACTTTTGAGATACTTTGTAGGGTAAAGGGAACGTCCCAATCACCATATCGTACAGATGATCCATCTGGGCCTATCACGCTGATACCAAGCTGAGAGGAATTCACTTTTCCGAGTGCTGGGATGTAGCCAGCATTCTGACCGTTTTTGTAATATGGTCGTATTTCTTCTGCCCATTGATCAACAGAAGATTGGCATGCGTGTTGTGTATTATTAGAAATTGCTGTTTTCATACGATTCCTCCAATCAAAAATCAAAAAGTACCCTATTGAATTGGCGGATGACAAAAAATGCGATCAAATAGGCACGAAAACATGTTACACATCTTCAAAGAACTTGTCATGCGCTGCTTGTACCACTCCTTTACACCTAAATATATGTTCAAATGAAGGCTTTGGCGGCGATAAAACAAAAAGGGCTTTTAGTGAAAATTCAGAAAACGCTTACATATAGTTTCACTAAAATTGTTCATTCAATTTATCTTGGAAACTACACAATCTGACGTAAATCTACAGAAAAATTTACAAATAAAAATCAGTCTGTCGATCATTGTCTAAACAATTCCCATTATTGTAGACAATCTCCAAAATGCAGAATAGCTGAAAGGTCACCTTGCTGCCTCGGAGAATAGTCATAAAAAAGGATTTTGGAGATGAAAGGAGTAGCGAAAATTATTTTTTTGCACATTGTGAAGAAAAGAGTCTCCTTGTATACTGTGGCTATGCAAACAGGGGAAGGGATGTCAGTCATTTGAGTTTAAACCAGCTTGTCAAAAAAGACGCATTCATTTTAATTTTTATGGTGGTGATTGTGCCGCTTGCAGGAGAGCTGAAGTTTTATCCTGTGAACGAGACATTTCGCATCAGTTTTGGAGCACCTGCGTTTTTCTTTTGTTTATTACTCTTAAGAAAATCTAGACCACTGCTGCCGGGATTTTTAACAGGCGCAGCCATTGTGCTTTTTCGAGTAGGCTTAGATCTGATTCAGCAGAATGCTGATTTGGCTGCGTCGTTTTATCAGCAATTCCCAAGTTTCTTTTTCTATTTCACTTATGCTTTTCTGTTTTTTGCCGTCCGTACAGGGCGTTTTAAGCAGCGCTCTATTTTCATTGGGATCATCGGTCTCATGATCGAACTACTTGCTGATTTTGTCGAGCTGTTTGTACAATTTCTAGTGTTCGATACAACGATGACCTTATCAAAGCTGAGTGATATGTTCCTCATTGCGTTTGCTCACAGCTTTGTGGTGATCAGCTTTTTTAATATGATGAGGCTGTATGAGGCACAATCAAGAGAGAAACAAATCATGAAACAAAATGAGCATATGATGATGGTCATTTCGAATTTATATGAGGAAACGGTTCACTTAAAGAAAACGTTAAAACATACAGAGCATATTACGCAAGAATCATATCGGCTTTACCGTCTACTGCATGACCACGAAGCAGGGAAGAAAGTGAGTCAGGAGCTGTTGAAGCTTGCAGGAGAAATCCATGAGGTGAAAAAGGACAATCAGCGTATTTATGCTGGGCTTTCAAAGCTGATTACAAAGGAAAATATGCAAGACTATATGAGAGCCGAAGAGCTTGTTCGCATTGTCATCCGCATTCAAGAAAAATACGCCCTATCTCTAGAGAAAAACATCTCCTTTACATCTGATATACGAGGTATTCATTTGCATGATTATCATGTGTTCATTTTCTTATCTTTGATTAATAATTTAATGGCAAATGCAGTTGAAGCAATAGAAGATAACGGAACGATCTCACTCGTATTAAAAGGCAGTCATGATAAAATAGAGATTCGGATTGAAGATGATGGACCGGGTATTCCTGAAAAATTGAAAGAGGTTGTATTTGATCCAGGCTACACTTCAAAATTTGATGCATTTGGTACACCGTCTACTGGGATTGGCTTATCCTATGTGAGAGAGCTGGTTCAAGAGCTTGGCGGTCAAATCCAGATCGAACAAAAAGAAACAAAAGGTACAGCTTTTCAGCTTGTCCTTCCTATACAAAATTTAATACAGAGAGGGTGAGTGTATGCGATTTTTCATTGCAGATGATGATCGTGCAATACGCTCGATTTTAGGTCAAATCATTGAGGATGAGGATTTGGGAGAGGTCGTGGATGAAGCTGATGACGGAATTGGATTAGAAGCCCATTCATTGAACCTAAAAAAAGTAGACATCCTTCTGATTGATCTATTAATGCCTGCTAGAGATGGCATTCAAACCATTCGTCATATTCACCCTGAATTCAAAGGCAAGGTCATCATGATTTCTCAAGTAGAGGCGAAAGAAATGATGGCAGAAGCCTATGAACTGGGGATTGAATATTATATTCATAAACCCGTCAATCGAATTGAGATCGTCAGTGTCATTCGAAAAGTCATAGAGCGCATCAAGCTGGAAAAATCGATTTACGATATTCAAGCTTCCCTTCGCCATGTGCTGCCATTAGAGCCCGTGATTTCTCGTGATGCGGGCACTGGGGCGAAGCGAAGAACGATGAAAGAGGCAGGAGAATTTCTCCTATCTGAATTAGGAATTGTCGGAGAGAGCGGCTCTAAGGATCTAATAGAGATACTGATCTACTTACATGAAACACAGACAGCCAATTCTCATGAGGTCAATTTCCCTCCACTAAAGCAGTTATTTATCAAAACGGCGGAGAGAAAGCTGAATCATGGTGCGACCGATGTGGAAGTGATGCGGGAAGTAAAAGCAGCAGAACAGCGAATTAGACGAGCCATTCATCATTCCTTGAATCATTTTGCCTCATTAGGATTAACAGATTTCTCAAATCCTAAGTTTGAGCACTATGCGTCGAAGTTTTTTGATTTTACCGATGTCAGCCAAAGGATGAAAGAAATGCAGAAGACATCTTCGCCCGCAGGATCGACGGGCAGAGTCAATACGAAGAAGTTCGTTCAAATCTTTTATTTCGAAGCAAAGCAGTTATTCGAAGGAATGAGCTAAGAAAAATCTGTTGGAATGATTGGAGAAAATAAACAGAGAAAGGGAGCCTTTTTCTATGATCCGTCGTGCTAGTCAGGTGTCTTTGTTATTTATCTGATCATTCTGATTTTTCTTTTTTCTTGAAAATAAAACCCTCCTGTGCGATCGTTTGTTAAAATAGTGAGGTTAGACTAGAATGTCGGAGGTTTTATTTTGGGAAAAATTAAACGAAATGCGCTCTGCCCTTGCGGAAGCGGAAAAAAATATAAACATTGCTGTGGCCAAAAGTCAGGCGGAGAACAAACGTCTGAGCTTGTGTTTAAGGAAGCTGTACAAGTTCAAAAGGATTTAATGAATTATGCTTTCTCTAAGCATCAGAGAGCGATCAATCAATTCATTAATGAGTTTACATTTCTTGCGGATATGGATAAAGAAACGCAACAAATCTCAGTCTTTCATTTGAGTGTATGGGGCATCTTCTTCCGCCCATTAACTGATAAGAAAGAAACCATCTTCCATGAATTCCTGACAAAGAAAGCAGAGGATATTACCCGTCCGAAAACAAAACAAGTGGTTCAATCTTGGACAGACATGGAACCATCATTGCTTTTATTAAATGAAAAAGCAGGCGAGTCTCTTTACTTTGAGAATATGGTGACATCGGAGAAGGTTGAAGTTGATGTAAAACCGGATCAAACAGTGCTGCCAGAGAAGGGGAGTCTCGTGCTTGGTTTCCCTGTTCAGTTTGAAGAAAAAGCAGAGTTTTTCATTCAATATACGATGTTTGCGAAAGAGTTTACAGATACCCTTCTTCTTCAGGTTCGCCAGCTCGTTGAAGCATATGAAGCAAATGGAGGAGCACGCAGCACATTTATGAGAGAATCATTCCCAGAAGTGCTGAAGTGCATGTTTGCAAAGCAAGAGGTAGAAGAAACAGAAGCACCTGCTCAAACGGTAGGCGGCACAGGCCTATCAGCAGATCGTATGGACTGGGCAAATGACGTTCAGCTGGAGACAGCCAAGCTGATTGAAGACGGGATGAAGGAGCACGGTGATCAAAGCCTGACAGATGGCGCTTTAACAGTTTGGAAAGCCTATTGTGATCAGAAATCACCTGTAATCCGTAAAGCAGCGTCGTTTGCTGCGGGAATCGAATACTACATTCATTCACTTGCAAGTGATGCTCCACTTTCTCAAGCACAAGTAGCGAAAAAGTATGGCATCAGTGCGTCTACTGTATCGAGCCGTTTTAAAGATATCGAAAAAGCGGTCAAAGAAGAGCAAGAGGCGACTGTATAACGTAATGAAAAAAGACGCGGCACCTTCAAGGGGCCAGCGTCTTTTTTGTTTCTTATTATCTCGTTTTAATAAAGCCGCTCATGTACTGCGCTGTATTATAATCGTTGAGGTCAATTTTCCACTGACCATCCCCATTACGTTTCATTTTCACTTCATATTCAGCTGGGCTGGAGACTGGAGGAAGCTTTTCGAATTCAGATGCGTACATGCTTAAGCTTTTCTTATACAATTCTTCTTTAGAGCGGATTTTGCCGTTGTAAAACTCATCTCTTTGCTTGTCTAGCTTGTCTTTTAAGTTAGACGCATCAATGCCTGTTACTTGTGCGACAACCTTAGCTTCGTCATCTGAGATGGTTTTCACACTTGTTTCAACTTTGGCTTTATCCTTCATCGTGTTTTGAATGCGTTTGTACATGGAAAGAATATCACGGTCACTGACTTCATTTCCATAAATTCCTGCACTTCTCTTGAAATCTTTCACAAACATTTCATGATATTTATTGACGACATCTGATTGGTTGTCGCCCGTTAATTCTGAGAATTGATCGTTCTTTTTGTCAAAGACAATAATGTCGGTATAAGCGGATAGCGCTTTTGCTGGGTTATCCAGTTTTTTCGCTGTATCGAGTATCTTTTTGCCATCAAGTTCAATTTCGATAGAATCACTGTTTTTCTTGATGCTGTCGTGGTAGACGAACTGATATTTTTTACCTTTGTCCACTAGGAAATAAAGCGCACCTGATAGTGACTTTCCTTTGTTCAATGAACCAAGGTCAAGGCGGTCTTTACTGCCGTAGAATTTCAAATCAGATACTTTGGCATCGTCCTGATAAAGGGAGAAGTCAGAGTGATATAATGAAAGGGCTTTGTCACCTTTGTTTGTGATCGTTAGGTTGACTTTTAACACCATTTCATTGTCTCGTAAGGTAGTTGTTGAGTCTTCTGGTAACGTATATTCATAGCTATTGACTTTTACCTCTGCTGTTTTCGTTGATTTTTGATCAGCATCGGTTGATTTTGCTGAGCTCTGGCAGGCTGCAGAGATGATCATCACGAATGAAATCATGAGGAATGCACTTATTTTTTTAAGATTCACAGTTGATGCTCCTTTGCTTTTCTTTCGTCATTTTATTCCCGCTATCTGACTAAGAAAAAAGAAACAGATAGAATGGTATATTCGGGTGTTAAAGGGGAAAATCTCCTAATGACGATTTGCACTATTCATTCTATCGAAATTCATTCAGGATACGGAATAGGTTTTAGTCCCTATCTTTGATAGATTTTTACACAAATACCTATAAAAAAAGGAATTTCGTGAGCATAATATACCGGTTAATAAGAATTAATTTATCGACTTATCATGGGTTTTAGATGTTTTTTTATGAAAATCTTGAAATGAAGGTGTTGAATACGTCGCAAGAATCTAATTTGGAAGACAGCTTAAATGAATTTATCATTCGCACCATCTATTTCGCAGCGTCCACCTCTTAAGAGAGCAGTATACTTGAATTTTGAAAATGATTCGTGGGAAAATAAGGATGATTAAGCAGATAAGGGAGATGAGCTTTTGAAAAAGGTAACGCTTGGACGAACTAATTTACAGGTGAATCCGATAGGGCTTGGTACGAATGCGGTAGGTGGGCATAATTTATTCCCGAATCTGAGTGAAGATGCTGGACGGGAGCTTGTGGAAACGGCTCTTGATCAAGGTGTCAATTTCTTAGATTCTGCCTTTATTTATGGGCTGGGCCGTTCAGAAGAATTGATCGGTGAGATCATTGCCAAAAGAGGCGGTAGAGATGAGCTTGTCCTTGCGACAAAAGGAGCTCATAAAGAAGTAAACGGGCAAATTGAACTCGATAATAGTCGTGATTTCTTAAGAGAGCAGGTCGAAAATAGCCTGAAGCGACTGCAAACAGATTATATTGATTTGTACTATATGCATTTTCCAGATGGGCGCACGCCGCTGGAAGAAGTAGCAGGCACATTAAAGGAATTGAAGGACGAAGGGAAAATCAAGGCCATTGGTGCATCAAATCTTGATTTTGAACAGCTTCAAGCCTTTAATCGAGATGGTTACTTAGACGTGCTTCAGTCGGAGTATTCTCTGCTGAAACGTCAGGCGGAGCAGGATCTTCTTCCATACTGCGTTGAGCATGGTATTTCCTTTATTCCTTATTTCCCATTAGCATCAGGCTTGTTGACTGGGAAATTTACAAAGGATGCGACATTTGATGATATTCGAGCAAAGGACCCGCTTTTCCAAGGCGATGCGTTCCTTCAAAATCTCGAAAAAGTAGACAAGCTGAAGGCCATTGCCCAATCGAAGAATGCAGAAACGGCACACGTCGCACTGGCATGGCTTTTAGCGCAGGACGGCATTGATGCCATTATTCCTGGTGCAAAACGAGCAGAGCAAGTCTTGCAAAATCTAAAAACAAACGATGTTCAATTAACAGAAGAGGAAATCAACCAAATCGACCAGATCTTCTCTTAATATATAAAAAAATAAGGTGCTCAGCTGCACCTTATTTTTTTATGTCACCCGTGAGAGGGATTTTGATCACGAGCCGAAAGTTTGGAGAACGGTAAGTGAAATCAAGCATACCGTCTGCTTTTCCAACAAGCTGATGGATAATATAAGTCCCCATTCCTTGATGCTCGCCGCCTTTTGTGGAACGGCCAAAGGTTTTGAACAAATGATCTAATAGGTGTTTCTCCATTCCTTTTGTGCTGTTTTCACAATGGATTAAAAATAGCCCGCTTCGAATAGAGGTCGTAACCGAGATGCTGGCCTCTTTCCCGGCTTGCTTCGCTTCAATTGCTGCATCAAGGGCATTGTCAAGCAGGTTGCCAGTAAAACTAACCTGATCCGCCTTTGAAAAGGGAAGCGATGAAAAGGGTGCTTGAAGATCTAGTGAAAGTGCAATGTCCTCTTTTTCAGCCCGCTGGAAAAAGGGATGAAGGGTTGAGGCTAGATAAGCGTTTTCCCCTTTGATCCAAGGGAAATGTTTCACGTATTGCTGAATCAAATCCTTGATCTCATGCTCGTCGTTCGACGTGGAAAAGGCATTTAAATGTCTGGCTGTTTCATGATGTTTACTGCGCAGCTCAAGCAGCAATTCATTGGTTCTTGATTCTGCGTTTGTCAGCTCTTGAAGCCGCCCGTTTAACCGGTGCTCCGTCTGCATCATCTTCAATGAAAGGAGATCTGCTGTGATCATGATCATGAAAGCCAAAAGATGGCCCAGCCCGTTCCCTTGAGGGAGAAAAAGCGAAAGCCCTGCGCATGTGATCAGCACAAAAGCGCCTAATATCACGTATCCACTGATACTAGGCCAAAACCTTTTGTAAATGAAGAATGTATAAAGACAAATGACACAAAAAGTGAGGAGCCACAAAACAACAGACGTCAACGGAAGAAAAGCTTCAGCAGTTGCTCGAAACGAAAGACCTAGCCATATGAGAGCATATATGCGGAATCCAAGATAGAAAGCGTTCACGTTCGTTCTCCTTAAAAGTAGTATTTCTTAAAGTATTCTAATTGCTGCTTGGTCATCATGGCTTTTTTATCAGTGCCTTCAAAAGACACGATAAATGAATTTTTGGCATACGCCGAAAAGTTTTTAATGTAATGAATATTGATGATAAACGAGCGGTGGGAGCGGATAAAATCCTTCTCAGCTAAATCGCCCTTTAACTCGTTTAATGTCTGGTATGTTTGGATATCTCCTGTTGTTGTGACAATGGTCGTTGAACGGCCGGTTCGTTCAACAAAAATGACATCCTTCTTCTGTAGCACATGGATATCTGACTGTTGCTTGATGAGAAGCCGTCCGTGAATGCTTTTCTCCTGCTTGGTTGACATGTAGCGCTCTAAGGATTTGGCGATTCGATCGGCATGGTAGGGCTTCATAATATAATCATGTACATTCAAATCAAACGCATGGACAGCATATCCGCTGTTTCCTGTCACAAATACAACATCGACATTCAGTGCGTGAGAGTGAATGAGGTCCGCTAGTTCATAACCTGACATTCCGGGCATTTCAATGTCTGCAAACAACAGATCAATGTCTCCTTGTTTGACCTTCTCATAGGCATCCTCTGCTGACTGCGTGACAAAGACAATGTCAACAGCCTCCATTCTGCCTACAATGGCGTGCAGTTTTTCTAAATCTACTCGGTAATCATCAACGAGACCTACTTTTATCATAAAAATCACCTATGACTCTTCTTATTATTTGTCTATTTTACCATTTGTTTTTTTAAAATAGATCATTTCAAGACAGAAAAAGGACGTTTCGCGACATTTTTATGTCAGGCAAGCGTTATTTTTTCTATCATAGACTTAGGAAGTCGAAAGGGGCGAACCAAATGATTACTCTCAGTGATTGCAGCTGCTGGTTTAAAGATAAGAAAAAAGTCGTGAAAGCAATGAAACATATGACGTTCTCTGTGAAAGAAGGGGAAGTGGTTGGCATCCTAGGAGAAAATGGTGCAGGAAAAACCACATTATTGCGTGCGGTGGCGACTTTATTGGAGCCTACTCATGGAACAGTTAATGTAGCGGGCTTTGATACAGTGAAAGAAGCAACAGAAGTGAAAAAGCGAATTGGTGTCTTGTTTGGCGGAGAGACGGGGCTTTATGACCGTTTGACGGCTCGAGAAAATCTTGAATACTTTGGCAAATTATATGGCTTAGATCAGCATGAAATCAAAGCAAGAATAGAGGATTTAGCCAAGCGCTTTGGGATGAGACAATATATGGATCGCAAGGTGAAAGGCTTCTCACGGGGGATGAAACAAAAGGTGGCGATTGCCAGAACATTGATTCATGATCCTGACATTATCTTATTTGATGAACCAACAACAGGCCTAGATATCACGTCGAGTAATATTTTCAGAGATTTTATTCATCAGCTCAAACAGCAAAATAAAACCATCCTATTTTCAAGCCACATCATGGAAGAAGTCAGCCTGCTTTGTGACAGTGTGATGATGATTCATCAAGGAGAGCTTGTGTACAAAGGCACACTCCCAGAATTATATGCACAGGAACAAAGTGAAGACTTGAATTATATCTTTATGTCGAAGCTCGCAAGGGGGATTTCATAATGTGGAAAACCGTATTTTTAAAAGAAATGACAGATGCGCTAAGGGACCGGAAAACGTTACTCTTAACAGTGCTGATTCCTCTTTTGACGATGCTTGGGCTGGTGTTCTTTTATGAAAGTATGATCGCAGATCCAGGGGATGAAACCTATACGGTCGCAGTCAATGAAAAGCTTCCATCCGACATGAATCAAATGATCAAAGAGGTCAAAAACATCAATCTTGAAACATTTGATGACCCGCAGCAAGCCGTCAAGGATGGTCAGGCAAATGCATACCTAGAAATGCCGAAAGATGCGGACGACATGCTTCAGCATCAAAAGTCATTTGCAATTAAAATCCATGGGCATACAACGGACGATGATTCGGTCATAACGGTTCAAATGCTGCAATCATTGCTGGAGCAGTATCAAAACCAAGTGGTGGAAAAGCGTTTAGCAAACGATCAGATCAACACGTCCGTGATTCATCCGTTTGAGGTACAGTCCGTTGATGTAGAAGAAGGCGAAGAAGGGGAAAATGGAATGACCGCTATGCTTTTGTCGATTCTCCTTCCGATGATTTTGGTAACTTCCGTCATCTCTGGCGCTTTGCCAGCTGCGCTTGATATTGTAGCGGGTGAAAAAGACCGGAAATCCATTGAAGCGTTGTTCCTGACACCTGCCAGCAGACTCCAGATTCTCATCGGAAAATGGCTTGCTGTCTCCATGTTCGGTATTTTAAGCGGAATTGTGGCGATCGGCATGCTGCTTTTATCCACGCTGCTCTTTACAGAGAAACTGAAGCAGGCTCTAAACTTTGGTGATCAAATGTGGAGCATTATCGCCGTCATGTTTGCGGCGTTAATCATCTTTTCCTTCATGGTATCCATGATTGAATTGCTGCTCAGCGTGATTTCTGGCTCAGTCAAAGAAGCGCAGTCGTACATGTCCATGATCATTACACTAGGTGTCATCCCAATGTTCTTTACCATGAGAGCGGGTGCTACGCAGCTAGATACGTATTACTTTGCGATCCCATTCCTTAATATTCACGCACTGTGTAAACAATTGATGTTTGGTATCATCGATCCAATGTCCATCACCTTGACACTCGGTTCCTCGGCTCTCGCAGTCGTCATCTTGTTTGTCATCGTGAGAAGTTTGTTTATGAAAGAGAAATGGATGCTTGCCAAATAAAGAAACGCCCTCTATGATAGAGGGCGTTTTCAGGTGAATGCCGATCACTGTATTTTTCAGTTTAAGAAACCGAATTGATCCAAGTTCTCTAAATAAAATTGAAAATACTCGTCATGAATATCAACTGGATATTCTTCTAACCCATTTTCAATAATTGCACCTACAATTAAAGCATTTATATACCTATCAAGCTTTTCGCAACTAGCTCTTACTTGAGATTCTGAAATATATAACCCATCTTTACTTTCTAAAATGATATCAATTCTTCTACCTTCTTGTTCATCAAGCAATAAGTGATTATACTCCCATTCTTTGACTCTCTTGGGATTTAAGGGATGTTCGCGATTATCAAGTATTTCTTCACGATGATTCTTTTTTTCCTCATTTGAAAACAATTGAATCAATAGACTCGGATCATCAATGACAAAACATTTATATATCTTAGTATATTCAAAGTGATCATCATTCACTAAATCTAAAATCTTTGTTTTTGAAAATTCTCTAGCTTTAAATTTAGACGTTATCATCTCAACGACTTGTTCTTTAGTAAAAATCAATTGATCTTTTTTATATAAATACTGTTTGTATAGCTTTTCGTAATTATACATTATTCACCTCTATTAACTATTTAACAGGCCCTCCGTAGAAAGCATGAGCTTTTGGAGTCCTTTTATAGGGATGCCAGTGATAATAATAGCCTTTCTTGGGCTTACCATCGTATTTATCTACTTCATTTATTGGTTTATCATTTCGATTAGCTCCAGCTGCAACACCTTTTGCCTGATTAGAAGAAATAGACCAAATATCCTTTTTTGACTTCATCCTAGCGATTACCTTAAAAAATGATTTAATTTTATGGTAAATTTTCTCTTTGAAGTGGTTACTAATTCTAGCATAATCACAATGATAAAAAGTTTAAAATCACCTTAAACTGAGCATATAGAACCTTTTTTTGAATATTTTATAAAAATGGAATTATTTATATTTCGAAGAGTTTTATTAAGGAATAACTTAAATAGAAAATAAGAGTTGGTGAATGAAAATGATGGTTTACTTTTATAATGAGTTAGGAAAGAAGCTAGATTTATAATATAGTTCAATAGAAATAAAGAATGAGGAGTACATTTTTTTACTTTGAGTTTATATTTCATCTTTAACACAAATAAGCAGAAAAACATCTTAAGTACAAAAAAGAATAATCAGGATTGAATATCTCATAGTGATCAAGCTAAAGAAATGGAACACTGATTATAGAAAGAAATGTTGTCAAGGGTAAGATAACTTGACTATATTCTGTTTTTTTATGATAGAGGGGGTTTACGTTCGCCAAACCAAATGATAAATCATAACAAAAAACCCCCGGGGAACGGGGTTTTTTTGTTAGTTCTTGATGAATTTCTCAACTAATGAGCTTGTTTTGTAATCGTTCAAATCAAGTTTCCATTGGTCGATATCATTTTTCTTCATGTTGACTTCTACTGTTTCTTCAGAAGATGATGGTCCTAATTTTTTAAACTCTTCTGGATAGATAGAAAGTAAATATTTTTGTGCATCATCGTAAGACGCTGTACGGTTTTTGCTGTAGAACTCAGTTGCTTTCTCTTTCAAACGATCGACAAGTGGGCTTGCATCAATCGGTGTGAGGGTTACAGTCACGACTGCTTTATCACCACTGATGGATTTTGTTTTTGTTGATACTTTTGATTTTTCAGCTAATGTTTCTTTCACAGCTTTTAGAAGCTTATCAAGGTTTTCGTCCTTCGCTGAGCTAGAAGAAATACCTGAGGAAGAGATATAGCCTTGTTTGAATGATTTATCAAATTCGTTCACAACTGTTGATTTGTTATCGCCAGTTAATTTTTCGAAATCTTCGTTTTTCTTACCAAAAATCATGACATCAATATAAGAAGAAAGAGCTTTTGCAGATGCTTGAAGCGTATCTGCCTTTTTCATTAAGTCTTTTCCTTTAATATCGAACTCTAGTGTTTTGTCATCTTTTTTCGATCCACTGCCTGGCTCTGTGTAAACAAGCTGATAGTCTTTATCTTTATCAACAACATAGAAAAGACCGCCTTTTGATACTTTGTCTGCATTTAGAGAGCTTGAAGATAATACTTCGTTGTAGTCATCTGGAGAAATCGTAGACACCTGTGCGTCATCTTGGTAAAGCGTAAAGTTGCTTTTATCAACATTGAGAGGTTCTTTGCTGATGTTTTTTACAGATACGTTCACTTTTAGTACATACTGATCATCCTGTACAGATGTATCGTATTGAGGTGGTAATGTGTACTCAGCACTTTCTACCTTTACCTCTGCTGCATCAAGGGATTTTTTTGTATCGTTTTCTTTCGCAGCTGTTTTGTCTTTTCCACCACTACAAGCAGCAGCGATAACAGTTACACACAACATTAGAAGAAACAGGGATAATTTCTTTTTAAACATGACATGATTTCCTCCTCGGGTTTATGATGAATTTCATTGAAAAGCTGTAGTTCATATCATTCTTTTTGCACAAAAAGAAAAATACTGTATGTTTTTTACTGTAGAATGAAGCGAAAGTACTGTCAATACCTCAGTGCGTTTCGGAGGATGATGAGCTTCAAGTAGTAAAAATGACACTAAGTTGAGAGGAGAAATGTGTATTTTATCGTTTGATATCTCCTGTAAAAACTCAACATTTTATATTTTAAGGTTTTGAGTCGGATTATTGAATAGGTTCAAATGACTGTTTTTGAAGAAGGTGTAGCAATTAGAAGGATTTTTATGACTTGTAAATGAGTCTATGGTAATGAATATTTTTTCCTGCTATGTGTATGATTACTTGGTTTGTGTGTTGTTGACAGATAGACACATGTCCAGCGAAATTTTGAGATGTTTAGACAGGCTGTCGACACTGAACGTGCTTTTTCATGTCAAAATGGCAGTCATCTACACAGAAACGCCACATAAAATAAAAGAGAAATGAGAAGGAGGTGGATGTATGGCAGTGGTAAGAGCGACAAGCTCTGATATCGATTTAATGGCCAGACTGCTGAGAGCGGAAGCAGAAGGCGAAGGGAAGCAAGGGATGCTGCTCGTAGGAAATGTCGGCATCAATCGTTTACGTGCCAACTGCTCTGACTTTAAAGGGCTGCGTACGATTCCACAAATGATTTATCAGGAGCATGCATTCGAAGCGGTCACACATGGTTACTTTTATCAACGTGCACGAGAAACTGAAAAAACACTTGCACGGAGGAACATTAACGGAGAACGATTTTGGCCTGCAAAATTCAGCCTTTGGTATTTTAAACCGCCTGGAAATTGTCCACCCACTTGGTACAATCAGCCGTTTGTGGCAAGGTATAAGTCGCATTGTTTTTATCAGCCTACAGCTGAAACGTGTGAAAATGTCTATAACACTTTTTAGATTGTTTAACAGCACAATCCTCTCGGAACGAATAGAGGGGATTGTGTTTTTCTTTTTTTCAAAATGGGTAACCATTGTGTATCAACAAGATGAAGCACGTGATTGGAGGGAATGAAGATGTATCAAGATTTAAAAGGAAAAACAGCCATTGTCACAGGTTCTTCTAAAGGAATTGGACAAGCGATTGCCTTGCGGTTTGGTCAGGAGCAAATGAATGTGGTTGTGAACTATAAAGGTGATGAAGATGGTGCTGAAGAAACGGTACAAGCCATTCAGCAGCACGGAGGTCAAGCGGTGAAAGTACATGCTGATGTCTCCAAAGAGGAAGGGATTCAAGCCATAATGGATACGGCATTGGAACATTTCAGTGCAGTGGATGTGTTCGTCAACAATTCAGGCTTTAATGGCGAAGAAACGATGCCGCATGAGATGACGCTGGACCAATGGCAAAAAGTCATTGATGTGAATATCACAGGTGCTTTTTTAGGGGCAAAGGCTGCAATCGCCTATATGATGGAGCATGACATCAAAGGATCGATTTTAAATATATCAAGTGTACACCAGGAGATTCCGCGCCCGTTCAATGTTCATTATTCCACTTCAAAAGGCGGAATGAATATGATGACGAAGACGCTGGCTCTTGATTATGCTGAAGCGGGCATTCGGGTCAATGCGATTGCGCCAGGTACAATGGCAACCGAATCGAATGATGATTTGCAGGATGAACAGAAAAAACAAAAGCAGCTCGAGAAGATTCCGATGAGAGCCTTTGGTGATCCGAAGGAGATTGGGTCCGCCGCTGCATTCCTCGTATCCAAAGAAGCTGCCTATATCACAGGCACCACATTGTTTGTAGATGGAGGAATGACGCTTTATCCTTCTCAAATGAATGATTAATAGAAAAACATCCGCCCGATTAGCCGGCGGATGTTTTTTGTTCGTAGCGGTGTGCTGCTTTGGCTGGTTTGCCGAGCAGTATAGGATACTTGCTTAGGAAGGAGATGCATGGCACCATGAGCAGCAATGTGCCGATCGTATAAAACAGTGTCCAAGAGAGCTGCGCTGTATCAGCAATATTGATGCCAAGTCCATAATAAACAAATGCTTTCATGATATCGATGCCGGCAAACTGCAAGACGAGAATGACAATGGAATTTCGTCCGAGATACGTCAAAATAGGGGATGTTTTCAATTTAAAGCTTAAATAAATAACAGCAGCTGAACCGAGCAGTGCACATACATAGAAAATAAATAGATCGCCATAGTCGTTCACACGCATATCGATCCGTGAATTAAAGCTTTGCATATAAGCCGTCAGCACAAGCAGACCTGTACATAACAGAAGAGTTGGATCTGTTTTTAATTCCACAAACCATTGCTTTGCCAAAAATCCAATTGAATAAAACACAACAGCCGTCAAGGCAACATTGGCATTCCAAGGAAGACTTTGATCTAAAAGCAACGTAGAAGCATATCCAGCACCTCCGCAAAGAACAGTCAGGAAGATCAAGGCGGTGGGTTTTCCTTTTGTCAGGCGGTGCATAAAGAAAAAGAAGATTTCCACTAAAAAGAGCGTCGTTAAAAACCAGATCGCTGGGTTATGTGTCAGCCTTGCTTCATCTGCATTGGATATAAAAATACCTGTAAATGGAACGAAGGGATCAATATCCGTTTGCCCTTTGAATGCGAAAAAACGGGTAACGGAGAACCAGAAAACATACGTAATGATGGAGAAATACAGATAGGGCAAGAGTAAGCTTTTGGCTTTCTTTTGAATAAATGACATAGCAGGGCGTGAGGATGATCGAAACATCATGCCTGATAGTAAAAAGAAAAGTGGCATATGAAAAGAGTAAATGAATTGTTTTAACGAATCTGGAATGGGTACATGTGCCATGACCACCAGCAGAATGCCGATTCCCTTTGCCGCATCTACCCAATCGAGTCTATTTTTCATTGCCTATCATCTCCTTCCTTCTCAGCATCGTAAACCGTTCATTCAATATGTACCTCTACTATATAAAAGGTACACCTTTCATGCGTTTACAGTTCGCTAACGATTAGAAGACACATTTGCGATCAGATGACAGACGGAAGGATTTTGACATCTCTATGTTACATTTCCCATTTTTTATGACAATGTAAAAAGAAGCCAAGAGGATTGGCTTCAAAATAGTTCTGCTATTCGTTTGAAGGAACGCTGTTTTTCTAGTGGATCAAATGAATTGTTCAGAATCATGATGTCATCCGTTTGATAGCGATCCATCAAGATCTGTAATTGATCTTTCACGGTTTGCTTCGAGCCAACAATCATTCGCTGGCGGTTTTGTAACACTTTTTTCTTTTCCTGTGCGGTGTAGTGATATTCAGTTGCTTCTTCTAAAGAAGGAACGCGGCTATCTAGTCCCTTTTCAACACGAAGCAGCCATAAATCTGTACTGCTGGCGATCCGGTCAGCCGCCTCATCTGTTTCACCACAGATCACAAAGACAGCAAACATAGATTGTGGCTGGCGGGAAAAAACAGACGGAGAAAAGTGTGACCGATACGTCTCAAAAGCCTGCTTGCCGCGTGCAGGGTGAATAAAGTGGCCAAAAATATAGTTGATGCCAAGCGTTGCTGCCTGCTTGGCACTATTTTCTCCTAGTCCAAGCAGCCAAACTGGCGGATGAGAATCAACAAGCGGAGACGCTTTCACCCCTGCATGCGGATGACCGGAAGGCAGACTGTCTGATAAGTAAAAAAGAAGATCCCTCAGCTGGCGGTCAAACTGAGACAGATCTTTATTCACGCCGTCCGTCAAAGCGAGTCTCGTCCTTTCAATCCCGCCTGGAGATTTGCCGACACCGATCTCAATCCGTCCAGGATAAAGAGCTTCAAGCTGCCGCGTGACCTCTGCTACTTTAAAAGGACTGTACTGAGGAAGTAAAATGCCGCCAGACCCGGTACGCAAGGTTGATGTATGAGCTGCAATATGAGCCATTAATATTTCAGGCGCCGTACTAGCGAGCCCTCTTGTGCTGTGGTGTTCAGCGAACCAATAGCGCTCATACCCAAGTGCTTCTGCAAGCTGAGCCAGCTGCGTTGTGTGAAGCAATGTCTCCTGCGCTGTCTGACCCTTAGGAATGGCGACTTGATCTAATATATGAAGTGATGGCATCATCAACATCCTTTCATCAACACGTTGAATGTTCTCTATTCACAAGTATAAAGAAATACATGGATGGAAGGAAACGAAAGGGTTTATCCTCCAAACGAATGCAAGGATATTTTCTATATCAACATATGAAACCTTGCCCACACTCCGTTCAACAGTAAAGACTATTTACCGGAAGCATTCGACAATGTTTCACATGAAACACTTCGTTTACGACATGGATATTTCTTTAAAAAAATATTATGTTGTTGAAACCTATCATGAACATAGATCGTATATACTAGTAAATAGAAAAAAGAGTAAGAGGCTCCAATGTCATTTCATGAATTTTGTCGAATTTTCATGTATGATGATTTTAATAGGGTCCATCGCTTAATAAATAGATTTTTATTATGCTGGAGGAGTGATTGATTTGGCGATTACATTAGAAAAAGGTCAACGTATTGATTTAACAAAAGGGAAAGCAGGACTAACGAATATTCTTGTTGGACTTGGCTGGGACCCTGTATCACAAGGCGGCGGTTTTTTAGGAAAGCTGTTTGGCGGAGGAGGCGGCGCTGATATTGATTGTGACGCTTCAGTGCTCATGCTGAAAAATGATAAGTTTGTTGAAAATAAAGATTTGATTTATTTTGGCAACTTGAAAAGCAAATGCGGCAGTGTCGAGCATACAGGTGACAACCTGACAGGAGAAGGAGACGGAGATGACGAACAAGTCCTCGTCAACTTAAGCAAGGTGCCAGGCAATGTGAATAAATTGGTGTTTGTGGTGAACATCTATGATGCCCTTAGAAGAAACCAGCACTTTGGTATGATTCAGAATGCTTACATTCGAATCGTTGATCGTTCAAACAATCAAGAATTAGTGAAATATAATTTAAAAGATGAGTATGCAGGAAAAACATCATTAATCGTCGGAGAGCTTTATCGTCACGAGAATGATTGGAAGTTTGCGGCTGTTGGAAATGGTACAAATGATGCGAAGCTAGCCGATATTACGAGAAACTACATTTAACCAGAAGGGAGAGGTTCCTAGTGGGAATTTCTTTAGCGAAAGGTCAAAAAATTGATTTAACAAAAACGAATCCAGGTTTAACAAAAGTGGTAGTAGGTCTTGGCTGGGACGTAAATAAGTATGACGGCGGACAAGACTTTGATCTAGACGCAAGTGTATTCCTTTTAGATGCGGCAGGTAAAGCGAGCTCCCCATCTGACTTTGTCTTTTACAATCAAACAACTGGTGGAGGCGGGAGTGTCGTACATACAGGCGATAACCGCACTGGTGAAGGAGACGGAGATGACGAGCAGGTCAATGTCGACCTTTCAGCTGTGCCAGCGAGTATTGAGAAGATTTCATTTGTCATTACGATTCATGATGCAGAAGCACGCAGTCAAAATTTCGGACAAGTGTCTAACGCATATGTACGTATTTTAAATGCGGCATCAAATGAAGAGCTCATTCGTTATGATTTGGCAGAGGACTTCTCAATAGAAACAGCGATAATTGTAGGTGAATTATACCGTCATGGCGGGGAATGGAAGTTCTCAGCTGTCGGATCAGGCTATCAAGGCGGGCTTGCACGTATTGCAACGGACTTTGGCTTAGATATTGGGTAACGACTAGTTTTCATATTTTTAAAGACAGGAGAGAAACGAATATGGCGATTCAGCTTTCAAAAGGACAACGTGTCGATTTAACAAAAACCAACCCAGGGCTGACAAAAGTAATGATCGGACTTGGCTGGGATACGAATAAATATTCTGGCGGAGCCGAATTTGATTTGGACGCTTCGGCTTTCTTAGTGGATGCAAACAATCGTTGTCAGCAAGATACAGACTTTGTGTTCTATAATAATCTTCAGCATCCGAGCGGCAGTGTCACTCATACAGGTGATAACCGAACGGGTGAAGGAGATGGAGATGACGAGCAAATTCTCGTTGATTTCTCAAAAATTCCTGCTAACATTGATCGTATCGGAATTACAGTTACGATCCATGATGCAGAGACGCGCAGCCAGAATTTTGGACAAGTCTCGAATGCATTTGTTCGTGTTGTAAATGAAGAGGGCGGGGAAGAATTGATTCGCTTTGATTTAGGGGAAGACTTCTCAATTGAAACGGCTGTCGTGGTGTGTGAATTGTACCGACACGAAAGCGATTGGAAGTTTAACGCAATCGGAAGCGGATTCTCTGGCGGACTTGCAGCTCTTTGTCAAAATTATGGGTTAGAAGTGTAAAAAAGAGAAACAAATCAATTCGAGAGGCGCTGCCAATGACTCATATGAGGGCCTTTTCCAAAGTGAGAAAGAAACAGCGATCAAGAATAGCAGCAGGCGAAAGCCTGCTGATGCTTCTACACTTATAGGAGGAAAACCAGTTGGACATTTTGAAACATATGTTGGACACGTATGCCTCGTTTTTTGATTGGCATATGTGGGCAGAGGTATTATCAGACCCTGTCTCTTGGGGGCTCATAGGGACCCTAGTTGTGCTTGAGGGATTGTTATCAGCAGATAACGCACTTGTACTAGCTGTCATGGTGAAACATTTACCAGAAAAGCAGCGTAAAAAGGCATTAACCTACGGATTAATTGGCGCTTATTTCTTCCGTTTTCTATTCATTGGCGTAGGGATGCTGCTCATTAAGTTCTGGTGGATTAAGGTTCTAGGAGCTGCATACTTAGCATGGCTTGTCATTAAGCACTTCTGGTTAGGTGATGGAGATGACGAAGCGAAGGAATTGAAAAAAGAAGGCTGGATGATACGTGTATTTGGTGTCTTCTGGGCAACCGTTATTTCTGTAGAAATTATGGACCTTGCGTTCTCGGTTGACAGTATTCTTGCTGCATTCGCTGTATCTGAGGAAGTATGGATTCTTCTATTAGGCGGAATGCTTGGCATTCTGATGATGCGTACAGTAGCACAGTTATTCCTTGTTCTCATTGACCGTATACCAGAGCTTGAGAATACAGCGTTTATTCTCATTGGGATTATCGCAGCCAAAATGGCATTGAGTGCTGCTCATATTGAAATCCCGCATCTCGTATTCTTTGCGATTATCATCTTAGCCTTTATCGGAACGTTTATTGTTCATAAAATCAATAAGAAGAAACATCAAGATGTGACAAACGAAGCTGCGGCTTCAAAAGAAGAATAGGACCAAAAAAGGAATGGAGTTGACTAGCGGCTCCATCCTTTTTTGAATCATCAAGTCATTTGCTCAATTTTCTCTAACAACAGGAGGTGGCACAGCATGCGATATTTTCGGTTTTTATCAGAGGCGAGGCAGCACGATATTTTTTTGAAGCGGCCGGCGGCGATTCATTCATTGACGCCAAAGCATGTACTTGCGCATGCACTAGGTGCTACTTTGTATATGCCTGCGACAAGACAGGATGTAGCAGACATGCTGCTTTCGCAGAAATATGAAGCGCTTTGCTCTGTTGTGTTTTGTTTAGAGGATGCCATCGGTGATCAAGAAGTGGACATGGCCGAACGCAATGTAGTGGCACAATTGGCCAGTCTCAAGGAGAAATTAACTCATTGTCCTGAAACGGCTGAACATTTGCCGCTTTTATTTATTCGGGTTCGTTCGCCGAAGCAGCTGCTCAAAATGGCAGACTTGCTCGGTTCATCTCTTCATTTACTTACGGGTTTTGTGTTCCCGAAGTGTTCCGTTCATAATGCAAAGGAATATTTGGACAGCCTGAAACGGGCTTCGGCACAAACGAAAATGAAACTTTATGGAATGCCCATTTTGGAAACACCCGATTTATTAGAAAAAGAAACAAGATATGCGGTGTTGTCTGAGTTAAAGCAGATCATGCTGAATGACGAGGATTATATTTTGAATATTCGCATTGGGGCAACAGATCTTTGTGGGTTATATGGCATTCGCCGTGATCGCGAGACCACTATCTATGAGATCAGGCTCATTGCTGATTTGATCACAGACATCATCAATTATTTTGGCCGTTCTTTTGTGGTATCTGGTGCTGTATGGGAACATTTTGGCCCGGTACGAAAAGAACAGAAGCCATTCATCCGTGCGCTTTCTAAGGGCGTCGAGTCTTTTTCATCTGAGTTTGATCATGTACAAGGCTTACTCAAGGAGACAAGGCTGGATGTAGCAAACGGCATACATGGAAAGACAGTGATTCATCCAACACATCTAAAGCCAGTTCAAAGCATGTACGTTGTGACAAAGGAAGAGTATATGGATGCATTAAGCATTTTGGAACATGCAGATGGTACAGTTGGCGTGATGAAGAGTGCATTCTCTAATAAGATGAATGAAACGAAGCCCCATTATCGATGGGCAGAGCACATTTTAATTAAGTCAGATATTTACGGGGTGTTTCATGAAAATAGAAGCTATATCGACATACTCACAGAAGCAGAAGCAGCATACGCTGAACATCTTGGAACATATGGAGGTTGACCTTGACCTCAAAGAAGGTGTGCTTCAGCTTGAAAAAGAGCATCTTTTTGAGATGGCGGCAAGGGTGAATAAAAAACGAGCCTTTTTATTTGTTAGTAAGGTGCTCGGTAAACATATTCCCGTTCATCCAGTGAAACCGCTCCTTGTCTCGGGTCTTTTGGCAATGGCTTATGCAAAAGAGCAAACGGGCAAGACGCCCCTGCTTCAAGACCGTCTAGTAGAGGCACTCAAGACAGAGGATCACACGACGTTAACCGAAGCCTATGAAGCGCTTAAAAAAGAGAAGCTTTCGGTAGGCAAACAGCCTATCGTGATCGGTTTTGCTGAAACGGCAACAGCACTTGGTCATGGTGTGTTTGACGTGATAGAAGGAGCATCTTACATTCATACGACACGTGAACAGCTGCTAGATCTTGATCCTGCATTGGTATTTGAAGAAGAGCATTCGCATGCAACGGATCAGCTTTGTTATGCCGACGAAGCATTACTTCGTACAGACCGCCCCATTGTGTTAGTGGATGATGAAGTCACGACAGGCCGCACAAATATCAACATCATTCGGGACCTTCATGCAAAGTACCCGCGGAATTCTTATACCATTCTTTCCATTTTGGATTGGCGGACAGAGGAGCACGAGGAAGCCATGCGTCAGCTTCAAGAAGAGCTTGGTATTCACATCACAGCATTGTCTTTATTAAGAGGGCAGATGGTTTTTCGGGGCAAAACACTAGATGAGCCTGCTTATTCATATGAAATCACTGAACAAGAGAATAGACCAGATCTCTCTTTTCATTCCCTTCAATCCTTCTTTAGGCAAGTTCCTTATTCACTTTCTCATGCAACAAATTTGGCTGGTCATACGCCATATATACATGAAACAGGTCGTTTTGGTTTAACCGCAGCGGATACGGCAGCCATCGACCAAGCAGCTGCTGAGGCTGGGCTGAAACTAAAGCAGGAGCGAAAAGGGAAACAGACACTCTGTTTAGGAACAGGTGAGCTGATGTATGTGCCGATGAGACTGGCCGCACATATGGGGGAAGGCGTTCTCTATCATTCAACGACGAGAAGCCCGATCCATCCGGTCGAAAGGGATGGATACGCTGTTCAGAATGGGTTTGCCTTTGTGAGTCCAGAGGATGCTCGAATTCAGCACTACGTGTACAACATACCAAAAGATCAATACGATGATGTATTTCTCTTTTTCGAGAAAAAGGTCTCTCAGGAGGCATTGCTTCCGCTTGTTCACTTATTTGCCGAGCGGCATGTAAAGCATGTGCATATTGTGACTTTATCAGACGAGGTGAAGGTGAATGGCTAATGTGTATACAAAAATGGGGAGCTATCCAGAGCAGGATGTAACCTTCTTACTCAAGGACTTATCATCAATTGAAATGGAGAAAAGTACTGAGGAGCGAGAACGTTCTATTCAGAGCGGTGCGCATTATTCAGAAATGCTGCCAATTGAATATAAGCCGACGGCATCATATATGACCTTATTCTATCAATCTCTTGAAGAAAGTAAGCATAAGGTAGCGGAAGCAGTAGCCGTTGTGGCAGAACAAATTGTGAAAAAGCGAGGCTTCCACACCGTGCTTTGCAGCTTGGCGCGGGCTGGTACACCGATCGGGGTGCTTATCAAACGATATATTCGCAAGACGTATGGTCTCGATCTGCCTCATTACAGCATCTCTATTATTCGAGACCGAGGAATAGACGAGAATGCGCTGCATTATATGCTCAAAGAACATCCAGGCTTTGAGGTTGCCTTTATTGATGGCTGGACTGGAAAAGGTGCTATTTCCAAAGAGCTTCAAAAAGCTGTGATTGATTTTGAAAATAAATATGGGATTCGTCTTTCTAGTGAGCTGGCTGTACTGGCTGACCCTGGCTATTGTACAAATGTATACGGCACAAGAGAGGATTTCCTCATTCCGAGTGCTTGCCTGAATTCGACGGTGTCAGGACTTGTTAGTCGAACGGTATTAAACAACCGCTGGATTCATGCCGATGATTTCCATGGAGCCAAATATTACGAAGAGCTGCTGGATGAGGACGTGTCCAATCTGTATGTGGATACGATTGAAGAAGCATTTTCTTGTCTCGGACCAAATGTAAAAGAAAAAGCAGAGACTATTCTCGCGCAGGGGGCGCCTGCTGACTGGCGGGGGATGACATCTATTGAAGCAATCGGTCAGGAATTCGGAATTGAAAATACACATTTGATTAAGCCAGGTGTTGGTGAGACGACTCGTGTGCTGCTCAGAAGAATCCCTTGGAAAATCCTGATTCAGCCTGGGTCTCAGGAGAAGCTGAAGCATATTTTGCTTTTGGCAGAGGACAGAGGCGTTCCAGTCATTGAATATGCGAATATGTCTTACACGTGCTGCGGATTAATTCGCCCAATGGAGCAATCGTCATGAAAACATTTGCGTTTGCCAGTGATTTAGACCGGACGCTGATATACTCACATCGAATGCTTGAGCAGTATACGTATGAGGGATCATATGATTTAGTTGAGGTGCTAGATGAACGGCCGCTTTCCTATATGTCTGTTGAAACGAAGAATTCCTTACAGAGGATTCATCAAACAGGCTGGTTCATCCCAGTGACGACAAGAACGACTGCACAATATGAACGGATCACCTTCTTTCAACAAGAGCTCAAACCGGAGTATGCCGTCACGACAAATGGCGGCTGCATCCTCCATCACGGTAAGCCGCTTGAGGATTGGCAGGCGATTGTAGATGAGAGACTCAGAGAGTGTATGCCAGTTAGAGATATGCTGCGAGCCATCTCTGAACTTCCGGTTGCGGCATGGGTCAAGCGCACCCGGACAGCGGAAGGAAGATTTCTTTATTTGATCATGAAAGACGAGTATCTTTCTCACATTCCGCTTGCTGAATTGAAGCTGTGGGGCGAGGAGAGAGGCTGGCAGGTTTCACTTCAGGGCCGGAAGCTTTATTTTATTCCACAGCCGCTCAATAAGTGGGCTGCTGTTGCTTTTCTAAAGGAAAGGCTTCCGCTTGAATACGTATATGGTGCGGGCGATTCCCTGTTAGATGCAGATCTCATACGTCAGGCGGATACGGGCTTTGCCCCAAGGCATGGGGAAGTTCTCGACTTTGACCCATCACTTGAGCCGACGGCAGCATCTGGCATGGCTGCGGCAGATGAAATCACCGCTTGTGTCATCGAGCTGATGAACACTGCAAAAAAGCCTTCGATTCGATAGCAGAAGTAGAAGGCTGAATGATATGATAGTAGTAGCATTCGAGAAAATCTAGGAGAAAGGAAGGAGCGGCGTGAGTTATAAAGAAATCAATGTTACCCATACACGGGCGGATCAGGAAGCCTGGAAAAACGTGCTGAAAAAGCCGCTCCCTGAACGAGATGGCTATATAAAGGACGAGCATACGTTATCCTTGCCGCGTCTCGCCGCCCGGGTCCTTGGAACTCCGCATGATGCAACCGATTATTTTATTTATTTACATGAATTATTTGAAACAGATGGCATGCATATTTTAAGTGAAACACTCAATCGCCATATTGAGCCGGAGCATTTTCAAGCTCTCCAACGGATTCATTTAATTAACCAAGAAGAAAAGGGATTGTCCGTGAATCGCTTTGTGGCTTTTTTAGATGGCGAACAGCTGATTGTACGCCATCCAAATCCTGTGATGAACCGGCATATCCGCCTTTCTTTGATCAAGGTGTTTGAGCATTTCAAACAGCTACATGAGGGCGGATTTCAGCATCCCGATTTTCGCCGCGTCCTACTAGATGTGGTGAAGTTTTCAAATAACCATCTAGGACCATGGCTGAAGGAAGTAAATGTAGAAGAAAAAATGCCGGCAGTCATTTGGTATGGAGAGGCGAATAAAAGTCAGCTTTATTTTCTTTATTATGTCATGCTGATTGGCTGTGATGTTGTGTTATTTCATCCAGAAGGCAAGGATCCGTTCCGCGAATTAGATCCAGAAGAAAAGCTGACTTTTATTGATCAGTATCCGGGGACTTCAAAGCTTGAACCGTTCCCTACTGAAAAGCCTGAGAGGAAATCCACGGTGGCGTACCGCTCAACAAGAGAGCTTGAAGAGGTGCTTTACACAGAAGATTCAATGCTGTATAAGCCGTGGCAATTCAGAGATCATACACCTCATTCCATTACGTTAAAGACAACGTATGACGAGCTGTTTTTAATTGCAAAGGAACGATCTTTTATCCGCCCTAATTTCAAAGCAGACCGGGACACGATACAGATTCCGAATCTTTTTGCGAAAATGATGGGGGTCACGCGAGACAAGCGTGAATACTGGGATCGTATCCACACATTAATGGAGGGGAAAGAGACAAAGATCATTCGCCATTTCCCTTTTACGAAAGAAGTGTCTTCGAATTATCAATTTCATTATCAGCATGCACTTTCTCCTGCGGGAGAGATTGATCCTGAATTACTAATGAAAAGCAATGTGTGGCAGTTTTCTCATTTATATGAGGGCACACAGCGTGCGATGGCAGAGGCGATATCTCGAATCTGTCAGCATCCGAAGCTATTAAAAGAAGGCCAAGAGACCGAATTAGATGTTCGTATTTATTTATTCAAGCAGGTTCTGCATATTAGCCAGGATCTCATTGAACTCATTCAAACCTTTGATTATGCACAAACCGTACCGAAAGTGATTTTATACCATACGGAATACAATGGTGAGCTGACTCGTTCTGATGCGGCTGCCCTGATTTTTCTGAATGAAATGGGTGTGGATCTCTTCGTGTATCATTCGGCGGGATATCAGTGTATAGAGCGGTATATAGATGACCAATTATTTGATATACATTGGCTCGATGAAATGGTCATGAACCAAGAGTTTAAAGAGCCGTCCATCGTCAGAAAGTTATTTCAATCCATTAAAAACCGATAAGGAGATCAAAGCTTATGACAAATACAAACGGAAATGACATCATTTCAATTGATAAAGAGGAAATCAACATTGAGAAGGCAGACGACATTCGCGTTCAGCTTCGAAATGAACCAGAAGTACAGAACATTGCGAGACAGATTGATGCGAAAAATCAGCTGGAGCTGCTTGAATACGGAAAGCAGCCTGCTGTCGAAATCTCTAAGTTCTCTGACCGTATCCTTTCCATGATGCGTTCAACAAGCGTTACAGACTCAGGGACGATGCTTACGCAGCTTGGAAAGATTATGGATCGTTTTGATAAAAATGATTTTGATGAACCAAAGGGTGGTTTATTGTCAAAAATCTTTAAGCGTGGCGGCGGCATGATTGAAAAGATTTTCAGTAAATATCAAACTCTCGGTGCAGAAATTGAAAAAATCAATGTGGAAATCAGTAAATATAAAGACGAAATGACCAAATCGACTGTGACGCTTGAAGAAATGTACGAGCATAACATTCAATACTATATGGAGCTTGAAAAGTATGTCGTAGCAGGTCAAATGAAAATCGAAGAACTAAAGCAATTGGTTCCTTCTTATGAAGAAAAAGCGGCTAGTGGAAACCAGCTGGCACAAATGGAGCTGGATACGCTTCGTAATGGTATTCAAGCGCTTGAAGAGCGTGTATATGACCTTGATATGGCACGGATGGTGGCTCTCCAAACGGCACCGCAAATCCGTTTACTGCAGCGTGGTAATACGAAATTGATCGGAAAAATCAACTCTGCCTTCATCATCACCATTCCAATATTCAAAAATGGAATCATTCAAGCTGTCACAGCGAAGAGACAAAAGCTTGTGGCTGATTCAATGAGTGAGCTGGACAGAAGAACAAATGAAATGCTGAAGCGAAATGCTGAAAATATCTCTAGTCAAAGTGTTGAGATTGCCAAGTTATCCGGACGTCCAAGTATCGACATTGAAACGATCGAATCCTCCTTTAATACGATTGTACAAGGGATGAAAGAGACGAAGCAGATCGAAGAGGAAAACAAACGATTACGCGAAGATGGAACAAAACGTATGCTTGAGCTTCAAGATAATATTAAGCGGGCTGCCCTAGAGTCCTAAAAAAATAAGCTGTCTGTAACAAAAGTTGCAGGCAGTTTTTTATTCATTTGATTAAAATTTGAGAGAAAAGGTTTTTACGTGACCATTTTCGGGTAAATCCTGTTCAGAGGAATGGTTCACCCATGAATGAAAAAGTCCGGTGTCATGAGCATTCGACTTATTTTTTAGCATAATTAGGAATTTCCAGTAAAATATTGTCTGATGAGAGAAAATACCCCGTAAAATATGTAGTTTATGAAGCATTCTATAGGATTTAAGAGTAATACGGCGTATAAACTCTAATCACCAGACCTCTATATGGAATTCATACATATTGTGCGGAAATAAGCGAATTCTAAAGATTGTTCGCATCATAACGCTTATGTTACGGTTATAAAGATGCTAATTTGGAGGGAAAATATGAATTCTGAAGAGAGAAATATCAAAATCAAGATAAATAATGTATCTAAAATTTTCGGTAAAAATGCTAAAAAAGCATCTCAAATGCTTGAAAAAGGGAAAACAAAAAGAGATATCCTTAAGGAGACCGGCGCAACTGTTGGTGTCAATCGAGCAAATTTTGATGTTTATGACGGCGAGATATTTGTCATCATGGGGCTATCAGGGAGCGGAAAGTCCACACTTGTGAGGCTGCTAAATAGGTTAATCGAACCAACCTCCGGAGAAATATATATTGATGGGGATATGATAACAAATATGTCAAAGGATCAATTGCGTGAAGTGAGACGGAAAAAGATCAGCATGGTCTTCCAAAACTTCGCATTGTTCCCGCATCGTACAATTCTTGAGAACACAGAGTACGGACTTGAATTGCAAGGTGTAGAGAAAGAAGAGCGCCGATCTAAAGCGCTTGAATCTTTAAAGCTTGTTGGACTTGAAGGCTTTGAAGAGCAGTACCCAAATCAATTAAGTGGTGGGATGCAGCAGCGTGTTGGATTGGCACGTGCACTAGCAAATGACCCTGACATTTTATTAATGGATGAAGCATTCAGTGCACTAGATCCATTAATTCGTAAAGATATGCAGGACGAATTGCTTGAGCTTCATACGTCTGTAGGAAAAACGATTATTTTCATTACCCATGATCTAGATGAAGCGCTTCGCATTGGCGATCGCATTGTTCTCATGAAGGATGGAAATATTGTTCAAATTGGGACACCAGAAGAGATTTTGATGACCCCTTCTAACGAATATGTTGAACGTTTCGTTGAAGATGTGGATCTTTCTAAAGTATTAACCGCTGGTCATATTATGAAACGTGCAGAAACAGTTCAGATCGACAAAGGGGCACGTGTTGCGCTCACGCTCATGAAGAACCTTGGAATTTCGTCTATCTATGCAGTGGATAAGAAAAAGCATTTATTAGGTGTCATTTCTGCACAAGCAGCGAAAAAAGCGGCAGAAGCGGGCGCGTCACTTGAAACGGTTCTTGATAAAGAATTCACGACGGTATTGGAATCGACGTATTTGACAGAGATCTTTGATGCGGTGTCTGATGCGGCAAACATTCCAATTGCAGTTGTAGATGAGAAAAACAGAATGAAGGGTATTGTGGTCAGAGGTGCATTGATTGGTGCATTATCAGGTAATGATGAGTATATCAACATGTCTGACAACCCAGAAGAAACCAAAGCACAAGAGCCTTCTGCACAGGAGGTAGAATAAGATGTTTAGTATGAGTGATTTACCTAGAATTCCGTTCGCGGATTATATCGATCGATTTGTTGACTGGTTAACATTAACCTTTGGTGGTTTCTTTGATGGGATCACAAATGGATTAGCAGGAACGGTTAATGGGATTGTCGCAGTACTTGGCGTGATTCCATCCATTATTTTAACACTTATCTTTGCCGGAATTGCTTGGTGGATCAGCACAAGAGGAGTTGCTCTTTTCACACTTATTGGATTTTTGCTGATCGACTACTTAGGCTACTGGCAGCCAATGCTTCAAACTCTTGCACTCGTTCTGACAGCTGTGGCCATTTCCATCGTGATCGGGGTTCCGATCGGTATTTGGGCATCACAGAAGGAAACTGTGCGTAAAGTTGTGACACCTATTTTAGATTTAATGCAGACAATGCCTGCGTTCGTCTATCTATTACCAGCGATCTTCTTCTTTAACATTGGAGTTGTTCCTGGGGTTGTGGCATCGGTTATTTTCTCCATGCCGCCAACGATTCGTATGACGATTCTTGGAATTAAACAAGTACCAGCAGATTTAATTGAAGCGACAGAAGCGTTTGGTTCAACGACATTCCAGCGTTTATTCAAAGTTCAGCTTCCGCTTGCAACAAAAACCATCCTAGCAGGGATTAACCAAAGTATCATGCTTGCCCTATCAATGGTCGTTATTGCGGCAATGGTAGGTGCGCCAGGACTTGGTTCTGAAGTATACAGTGCTGTGACACAGCTGAAAACAGGTATTGGTTTTGAGGCTGGTATCGCCATTGTCATTGTTGCAATTACACTGGATCGTATTACACAAAACATTAAAACGAAAAAAACCAGGGGGAATGCTTAATGTGGAAAAAGTCTCTCTACATTGGGATGACCGCCCTGCTCGTCTTTTTACTAGCCGCTTGTGGTGCACAATCAGATTCAAATTCGAGTGCAGCACAGCAGGTCAATAAAACCATTATCGGGATTGATCCGGGTTCAGGTATTATGGCTCTAACGGATCAAGCGAAAAAGGATTACGGCTTAGAGGATTGGACGGTTGTGTCTGCATCAAGTGCAGCCATGACAGCGACGTTGAAGAAATCTTATGATCGTAAAAAGCCAATCATCATTACTGGCTGGAATCCTCACTGGATGTTTACCCGCTATGATTTAAAATATTTAGATGATCCAAAGAAATCTTACGGTGAAGCGGAAGAAATTCATACCATTTCACGTAAAGGATTTGCAAAGGATCAGCCGGAAGCTGCCAAAATGCTTAGTCAGTTTAAATGGTCTCAAGATGACATGGGCGAAGTCATGATTGATATCCAAGATGGTACCAAACCAAAGGATGCTGCCCTTAAATATGTGAAAAAGCATAAAGATCAAGTGGCTAAATGGACAAAAGGCGTGAAAAAGTCAAATGGTGACAAGGTCAATCTTGCCTACGTTGCGTGGGATAGTGAGATTGCAAGTACCAATGTTGCAGCAGAAGTATTGCGTGAACTTGGTTTTAAAGTGACCTTGACTCAGGTTGAAGCAGGTCCAATGTGGACAGCAATTGCAACTGGAAGTGCTGATGCATCATTATCTGCTTGGCTGCCAAATACGCATAAAACGTATGCAGCGAAGTTTAAAGGAAAATATGATGATCTCGGTACAAGCATGAAGGGTCTTCGAATGGGTCTAGTTGTTCCGACTTATATGAAGAACGTGAATTCCATTGAGGATTTGAAAAAATAGCCAATGATGTGATCGTTCCCTTATAATAGAAGGGAGCATATGGAAAAAGCAGTCTGCTCAAAAAGCGGCTGCTTTTTTTTATACATAAGGATGGTGGAAGAGTTGTCGATGATGGATAAGCCAATCATGATTTTCCTGCATGGCGGAGGAGTAAGCAGCTGGATGTGGCAGGAACAGATCGAAGCATTTAAAGAAGGATATGATTGCTATACCCCTGATCTCATCGGTCACGGGACAAGAGCAAATGAACAGTCGTTTTCTATGAGAGAAAGCGCCCGTGAGATCATCTCATGGATTGAGGAGCATGCGCACGGCCGTACAGTCATTCTCGTTGGATTCTCTCTAGGTGCACAGATTGCCGTTGATGTGTTATCGAGAGAGCCAGACATCGTAGACATAGCAGTGATCAATAGCGCCCTTGTGATGCCATTGCCGTGGCTCTATTTGATGGTGAAGCCCATTTTACCTCTTACGTACCCGTTATTAAAGAAAGATTGGTTTATCCAGCTCCAAGCTGAAAAGATGGGAATTCCAACTCATGTACTGGAACATTATGCGGCTGATTCGAAACATTTGCAAAAGGGAACCCTTCATACAATGTTTCAAGAAAACCTTCATTACAAGCTCCCAGACACGTTTCAGCAAGCGAAAGCACGGATTCTTGTGACAGTGGGAGAAAAAGAAAGAGGCATCATGAAACGGTCAGCGAAAAAAATAACGAATGCACATCCAAAGGCAGCAGGATTCATCGTTCCAGACATTGGACATACGTTTACTTTTGAAAGGAAAGACCTCTTTACTGAAATGATCAAATGCTTTGTAGAGGCGCGTGAGTTACCAGCAGAATTAAAAGAAATCAGGTAGTCATGCTATGAGGAAGTGAAGACAGGCATAAAAGGGGCAACTGTGTCTTAGAACTTGTATGATATAGGTATAAAACGCTTACAGCTGAGCTGTTGTACGACTGGAAGCTCGTGAGCCATAGAAGGAGGAGCTAATAATGAGTAAAAACTATATCATATTCGGTGCAAGTCAAGGATTAGGGGATGCTTTTGTGAAAGGTCTTCCTTCAAGTGGAGATACAGTTTGGATTGTGTCGCGAAGTGAACCAAGCAGTTTGAATATAGATGACGGAGTACATAGAATGTGGCTGAAAATCGATTTATTAAGCCAAACACATATCCCTTTTATGCTCGAAGCATTGGAGAACAAGACCATTGATGTACTGATTTATAACGTGGGTTTATGGGAGAAACGAGGCTTTGAAGACGATTATTCTTTCGATCAGGACCAGCCAGAGGATATCGCTCATTTAATCAATGTGAATGTTACCTCAACCATTACATACATCCAAGCATTGCTTCCGCATGTAAGGAAATCTGAGAATGGAAAAATCATCGTGATTGGCTCGACTGCGGGACTCGACCATACGAACCTACCACAGGTTTCCTTTGTAGCGTCTAAATTTGGATTGCGTGGGATCGTGAATGCACTTAGAGAGCATGTGAGAAAGGATAAAATATCCGTCACCTGTATCAATCCAGGAGAGCTGGCGGCGGAAGTCCCATATGAAGATGGAGCGGAAAAAGCCATCACCCTATATGATGAAACGAGAATACCTGTACAAGATATTGTAGAGCTTGCGAGATGCGTGATTCATTTATCAAGGGTATCCTGTGTGAAAGAAATCAACGTCCCAGCGATGACAGATTTGAATGCTTAAATGATCGTGATCAAATAAACCACCCGCTTTAAGAAAAGACGGGTGGCTTTTTTATTTTACGATGAATGCTGCTGAAGCGTTTTGTATACAGCCTCAGTCAAAATCTCAATGCCGGTAAAGATAGCAGAGCGATCGAATGTCATATAAGGATGATGAAGCCCTGGCTTTAAATCACAGCCTAATCCGAGCATCGTGGATTTGATATGCGGGACTTCTGCTGCATAAAAGTGAAAATCTTCTCCGCCTGTTGTCACGATCGGTGGATCGAGATGTTCTTTGCCTAAAACGTGTTCAATCGCATCAGACATGATCAGGACGGCATCCTCATTTAATGTCGCAGCAGGCAAACGATGATCTGTTGAAAGTGTAATAGAAGCGCCAAAGGCGTCCGCTACAGAATGACATGCTCTTTCAATTTCCTTTTCTAGTTCATCCATCACTTCGTTTGTTTGTGCCCGCACATCTAATGTAAAAGAAGCCTTTCCAGGTATGATGTTCGAGCTGCCGCCGCCTGCATTCAAATTGGTCATTTTCACAGAATGTGCTACTCTTGGATCGACATGTATATGCGCTAGTCTTTGCACGAGGGTAGCAGCGACTTCAATGACGTTGATACCGAGGTGTGGGCGTGCACCGTGCGCTTCCTCTCCAATAATTGTCCCGATGTAATGATTACTGGACCCGTGTAAAATCGCTGGAGCGCAGCGTCCGTTTAATGTTTCTTGAATTGGGCGCACGTGCACTCCGTATAAGTAATCGACATCTGCTAACACACCTTTTTCAATCATCTTCAGAGCGCCGCCGCCTCTTTCTTCAGCTGGCTGAAAAATGAACCGGATCGTGCCGTTCGGTCGTTCTTTTTCCTTTAATGCCATGAAGGTGCCGAGCGCCATCGTCATGTGCGCATCGTGGCCACATGAATGATTGGCTTGAAACTCACCATCTACTTCCTGCCAAAGTGCGTCAATATCGGCTCTCACAGCGACCACTGGTACGCCTTCTCCAATTTCACCGATCACCCCTGTACAGTCTTCAAATGTTCGTGTCTTGCAGCCCATTTTCTTTAATATGTCTTCGATATAAGCAGTTGTATTCGTCTCTTCCCAGCTTATTTCTGGGTGGGCATGCAGGTGTTCAAAGATGTCTGTCACGGTTTGTTTCATTTCGTTTGTCAAAGTTGTCATGCGAAGCCTCCTTGTTGACAGCTAATCTGCCAAAACATTCTTTTAGTGAAATAATATTGATCTTAAATATCATCAGTGTTTATAATATAACACATCATTTGATTATTCAGAATATTAAGTGAAATTTCGATCGGGACAAAGGGGTTTTGACTGATGAAAACAGCGACAGTATCAGCACCTAAGAAACAAAAACGAACACTTCAAATGCCGGATGCCTATGTGCTCTTATTTATGATTGCACTAATTTGTACCATTGCAACATATTTTGTACCAGCGGGAGAGTTTGACCGAAAGACATCTGGGGAGATCACAACAGCCGTTCCTGGCAGCTATCACCGCATTGATCAATCACCAGTGAGTGCGGTTGGCTTTTTCACGGCCATTCAAGAAGGAATGGTGGGGTCATCTTCTATTATTTTTCTGATTTTATTTACTGGCGGAACCATTGCAATCTTGGAGAAGACAGGTGCAATTAACGGGATGATTCACCATGTCATCAGCCGTTTTCAAACGAAGCAATTATTGTTCATTTGTATTGTTGGAGGACTATTTTCGGTGCTTGGGACGACCGGAATTGTCGTGAACTCTGTCATTGGCTTTATTCCGATCGGCATCATTGTGGCACGGTCCTTGAAGTGGGACGCTGTGGCGGGAGCGGCGGTCATTTACATCGGCTGTTATGCCGGATTTAACGCAACGATTTTATCCCCATCTCCATTAGGTTTGTCTCAAACGATTGCAGAACTGCCGATCTTTTCTGGTATTGGCCTTCGTGTCATTATTTATCTTTGCTTTCTTATTTCTAGTATTGTGTACATCTACTTATATACAAGACGCCTGAAGAATAAAGAAAAGGGAAGCCTTCTTGGGGGTGAGTGGTTTCCTGCTAAGGGGCTTGGAGGAGCTGAAGCGGAATCAGTGGACAAGCCTGCCTTTACCAGCAGACATAAGCTGATTTTAGTGGTGTGTGGTTTGTCGCTTGGAGGCTTTTTATATGGCGCGCTTCAGCTTGGCTGGACCGATAAGGAAATGGCGGGTGTGTTTATTTTTATGGCGATCGCTGCTGGACTGCTCGGCGGATTAGCAGCCAATGATATTGCGAAAACGTTTATTGTTGGCTGTCAAAGCCTTGTATACGGTGCACTTATTGTCGGGATGGCGCGCTGCATTTCAGTCATTCTAGAAAACGGTAAATTGCTTGATACAGTGGTCAATGGTTTGGCGAGTATGCTAACAGGATTTAGTCCAATTGCTGGTGCGATCGGGATGTATATTGCAAGTGCGCTTCTTCATTTTTTGATTTCATCAGGGTCCGGAGAAGCTGTTGTCTTTATTCCGATTCTTGCGCCGCTGGCTGATTTAATGGGCATCACTAGACAAGTAGCTGTAGAAGCGGTCATGCTCGGTGAAGGAGTAGTCAACTGTATCAATCCTACTTCAGGTGTGTTGATGGCTGTGCTTGCTGCAAGTGGTATTCCTTATGTGAAGTGGCTGCGTTTTATGGTGCCGCTTGCGCTCATTTGGTTTGTCATCGGTCTTGTGTTTATCTGTATCGGAGTAATGATCAACTGGGGACCTTATTAAATATGTATCACGCTGCCGAAGAGAGTTTGGCAGCTTTTTTCTTATGGAAATATGTATGGAGACAGCGGTTTGAAACCACAATAAGTGTGTTCACAAATTCGCTACATATTTTTTTAAAGCAACCCCCTTGCAAAAGTTTGTGAAGTATTGCACAATAAGAATGTGAAATACTTCACAAACAAAAAGCAACCTAGTTTTACTTAGGAGGATGAGATAAATGACAAACGAAAAAGTAAACAAAGTAGCACTTATTGGAGCAGGTTTCGTCGGCAGTAGTTATGCCTTTACATTAATAAATCAAGCGATCACAGATGAATTGGTTGTGATTGATCTGAATCAAGACAAAGCAATGGGTGACGTAATGGATTTAAACCACGGGAAAGCATTTGCCCCGCATCCTGTGAATACGTGGTTTGGAGATTATGAGGATTGTCAGGATGCAGATATTGTGTGTATCTGTGCTGGAGCGAACCAAAAACCAGGTGAAACAAGACTTGATCTTGTTGAGAAAAATTTAAATATCTTTAAAGGCATTGTAGACAATGTGATGAAAAGCGGATTCGATGGCATTTTCTTAGTTGCCACAAACCCTGTTGATATTTTGACATATGCAACTTGGAAATTCAGTGGACTTCCAAAAGAACGAGTGATTGGTAGTGGGACCACTCTTGATACCGCAAGATTTAGATACATGCTAAGTGAGTATTTTGAAGCAGCGGCACACAACGTGCATGCGTACATCATTGGAGAGCATGGTGATACAGAGCTTGCTGTTTGGAGTCATGCGAATATCGGGAGTGTACCGATTACAGAATTAATGAAGAGAAATGATCAATACAAACAAGAAGATTTGGATGAAATCATGGAAAATGTGCGTCACGCCGCTTATCAAATCATTGAGAAAAAAGGTGCCACTTACTACGGCGTCGCGATGAGTTTAGCCCGCATCACAAGAGCGATCTTGCACAATGAAAACAGCATTTTGACTGTCAGCACTTATTTAGATGGAGAGTATGGAGCAGAAGATGTCTACATTGGTGTACCTGCCCTTGTGAACAGAAATGGTGCAACAGAAATTATGGAGCTTGCACTGAACGAGACGGAAAAAGAAAAGTTCGCACACAGTGTGAATGTGTTAAAAGAGATTTTGGCTCCTCATTTTTAATCAATCAAAGGCAACCTATCTGAGCAGAAAAGGATGAATCACTATGTGGCAGCAAATATATGATCCGTTTGGTAATGAATTCGTGAGTGCATTGGTCGCAATGCTTCCAATCTTGTTTTTCCTACTTGCTTTAACTGTATTTAAGTTAAAAGGTGTTTTAGCCGCTTGTTTTACCTTAATCGTCAGTTTTGTGACAGCTGTTTTCTTCTTTCATATGCCAATTGAGAAGGCACTATCTGCTGTACTGCTCGGTATATCTAATGGGCTTTGGCCGATTGGATATATCGTCATCATGGCCGTATGGCTCTATAAAATTGCTGTGAAATCTGGGAAATTTGATGTCATTCGTTCTAGTATTGCTGGAATCTCTCAAGATCAACGTCTTCAGCTCTTATTAATTGGTTTTAGTTTTAACGCATTTTTAGAGGGAGCAGCTGGGTTTGGGGTACCGATTGCGATCAGTGCCGCCCTTTTAACAGAGCTTGGATTTAAACCACTGAAAGCCGCAATGCTCTGTTTAATTGCCAATGCTGCGTCTGGCGCGTTTGGTGCAGTGGGCATCCCAGTCATTACAGGGGCGCAAATGGGCAATATGACGCCGCTCGCTTTATCTCAAACCCTTGTGTATACGATCCCATTTATTTCTTTCTGTATCCCGTTTCTACTCATTCTGATTGTAGACGGCTTCAAAGGGATCAAAGAAACGCTGCCAGCCTTGCTTGTTGTCAGTGGAAGCTATGCGATTTTGCAAGCTGTGACGATGGTGACGATGGGCCCTGAGCTTGCCAACATTATTTCAGCCTTAGCAAGTATGGGAATTTTGGCTTTATTTCTTCGGAAATGGCAGCCAAAACACATTTATCGTGAAGAAGGAGCGCCAGCCATTGAACAAAAACAAACGTATCGCGGAGTTGAAATCCTGAAAGCATGGTCTCCGTTCTATATTTTAACTGCCGTTATTACTGTATGGAGTCTGCCAGCATTTAAAGCATTGTTTGCTGTAGGAGGACCACTCAACTGGACGACGATTTTAGTGAAAATGCCGTTTCTACATCAGCAAATTGTGAAATTACCACCAATTGCACAAACAGAAACACCCATTGATGCGATCTTTAAAATAGATGTCATTAGTGCAACAGGTACTGCTATTTTAATTGCGGTCATGCTGACAGGATTGTTTAGCAGACATATTAGGTTAACAGAAGGCGCTGCCTGTTTAAAAGCAGCGGTGAAGGAGCTGTGGGTACCTGTTCTCACCATTTGTTTTGTCATGGGCTTTGCCAACTTGGCAAACTTTGCCGGACTTAGCTCTGCAATTGGTCTTGCGCTTGCCAAAACAGGCGATTTGTTCCCGCTTGTCAGCCCGGTGCTTGGCTGGATCGGCGTGTTTATTACGGGGTCTGTCGTGAGTAACAATGCATTATTCGGTAACCTTCAAGCGGTCACTGCTTCTCAAATCGGATCACAGGCAGGTTTGTTAATCGGGGCGAATACGACCGGTGGTGTCATGGCGAAGTTAATTTCTCCACAATCAATCGCCATCGCTACAGCAGCCGTTGGAGAAACAGGTAAAGAATCTGAGCTATTCAAAAAGACAGTGAAGTACAGCTTCATCTTGCTTGCCATCGTGTGTATATGGACATTCATTCTTGCTCAATTTGTATAGGTTCATAGATAGGTTTTAAAAAAGACTGAGATGGCTCTCAGTCTTATTTTGTTTATGTAGATTCTCTTGTCACGAGCCGAGTAGGCAGTTGGATATGATCACGCTGTAATGGTTTTTGGTCTTGCAGAAGCTGAATCATTTGCTGCACAGACCGCTGACCAAGTTCTACGATCGGGATGTCAATGGTGGTGATCGTTGGAGCCGTCACCTCGCAAATGTCTTGGTTGTCATAGCCGATAACCGCTAGATCCTCGGGGATTTGATAACCATATGAAATGGCCCGTTTAATGAGTCCTGCTGCGACTTGATCATTGCCGGTAAAAATGGCATCAGGTGTATCCGGCATGCCATGGATCAAATCCATTAAGCGAAAGCCGTCTTCAATGGTAAAGGCCTCCCCAAACAGCCAATCTTCATTTAGCGGCAAACCGTGAGCAGAAAGCGCATCCAGATAGCCCTTTCTTCTTTGTTTCTGTGCCTCACTACTTTCTGTATCAAAGCAAAATCCAATCGATTTACGCCCTGACCGAATCAAATAATCAACAGCCTTATAGGCGGCTTCGCGCTCATCGTATCCAATAATCGGGATGTCTGCTGTTTGATGATATTCATTTGCCATGACAATGGGGCCGTTTGATAAAAATGGCTCGATCTTTTCCCACTTATTTTCTAATGCCCCCAATATGACGCCATCTACTTCTTTTCTTTTTAATAATTGAAGCCCTTCAAGCTCTAGTGATTCTTGGTAAAACGTCTGGAGCACGATAGCTTTATACCCTTGATCCAGTGCTTCCTTTGAAATGCCTTTAATCAATTGTGCAAAAAAAGGATGGTCCACAGCCGGGACAGACACAGCAATGGTCTTTGTCTGATGTGAACGAAGGGTGCGAGCCGCTGAACTCGGTGTATACTCCATTTCCTTCATCACCTGTAAAATGTGCTGACGCTTTTCCTCTGACACATATGGATGATGATTCAGCACCCTGGAAACAGTGGTGGTTGAAACCCCGCAGCGCTTGGCAATTTCATAAATTGTACACATATTAACAAATCCTTTACACAAAGTTATTGTTCTGAAATCGATAACATCATTTACAATGTGAAACAAGTTAAATATTAACAAATGGAATTGATTAATTGGAGGGAATGGAATGCAAATATTGACGAAGGTATCAGGTAAAAGCAAGGATTATCTACCTTTGCTGGATATGATCAATCAAGGTGTTCAAGTAAAGTCTGATTCAGTAGAAAAGCATCTAGCGAATGAAAAGCTGGTGACGTTCCTTGAACAAGATATTGAGCACACAGGTTTGGAAAAAATTCTCTTCCATTATAAACAAAATAAGGAAAAAAAGATACCGTTCCTGCCAGTTGATAAACTGATTTCAGAGGATGAGATCGATGATATTATGCAGGTACTGAAAGAAGTATTGAATTCTGGCCGTTTTACTTCAGGGCCATATATTCCACGTTTTGAAAAAGCGCTCGCTGAGTATTTAGGGAAAAAATATGTCATTGCCACATCAAGTGGGACAGATGCCCTCATGATCAGCCTCATATCAGCAGGCGTCCATCCAGGAGACGAGGTCATTCTGCCAGCCAATAGCTTTGCTGCAACAGAAAATGCAGTGCTTGCTATTGGGGCTGTTCCAGTCTATGCCGATATTGACCCAGACACCTACTGCCTGGCACCGAGTGAAATAGAGAAGCATATCACGGATAAGACGGTATGCATTCTGCCGGTTCATTTATATGGAAAGCAAGCGGATATGGAGGCCATTTCGGCGATTGCGAAGCAGCATGGTCTAAAAATCATTGAAGATGGCTGTCAGGCGATTGGCAGCAGCGGCCTTGGGGCATTTGGAGATGGACTTGTTCTCAGCTTTAACCCATACAAAAACCTTGGAGTCTGCGGAAAGGCAGGAGCCATTGCCACAAATGATGAAGCCTTAGCCGAAAAATGCATGGAGATCAGCTATCATGGGTTTGAAGTAGGAAAGAAAAATGTCAAACGCAGTGACTACGGCTTTAATTCCAAGATTGATAACTTGCAGGCAGCGATCGGACTAGAACGGATGAAGTATTTAAGTTTGCAAAACTTTAAGCGTTTTTACTTAGCAAAGCGATACATTGATCAGCTACAAACGCTTGAGGATGAAGGAACCATCAAGCTTCCGAAGCTGACAGATGATCATGTATGGCACCTATTTCCTATCAGGGTGATCAAAGGAGATCGAGATGAGCTGGCGGAGCAATTGCTAGAGCTTGGCATTGAGACTGATGTCTATTACCCAATTCTATCGCATCAGCATCAAACAAATCTTGTCTCCCAAAAATATAAACAAACGACGCTTCCGCATACGGAAAAAGCAGCACAGCAGTTGCTCCATTTGCCGCTTTACCCGGGAATGCCGCTGCAAGATCAGGAGAAAGTCATCGAGGGGGTCCATCATGTTATCAAATCTTCCTTTCAGTAAAAAGCTGCTGAATCAGCCGGAAAACCCGCAGTGGATCGTCTTCTGTGACTTTGATGAAACCTATTATTCTCACGGAATGACAGAGAAGCAGAGAGAGGATGTAAAGCAGCTGGAAGCATTTGTGGCAGAAAAGAGCGAAGCAGGACAGCTCATACTGGGCTGGGTGACGGGGAGCAGTCTCGATTCTGTCACGAGCAAAATGGAAAAAGGTGGCTTCAGTCAATTTCCGCATTTCATTGCGTCGAACTTAGGGACTGAGATTGTATATACGTCGGATGCTCATTTTGGACAGCCAGATGCGGAATGGATGAAACGGCTGGATGCGCAGGGCTTTTCAGATGAAAAAATCGAAGATATCCTGCAAACCGTACGTGAAAAGGGGATTACCCTCAGGCCGCAAACACAGCTGGGCAGCTCAGGATATAAGAAAAATTTCTATTATCAGGAGCAGGATGAACGGACAGATCTTCATCATCTCTCGTTCATACAAACACTTGCCAAAGAGCGGGGTGTGGCGGTAAATATCAACAAATGCAACCCGCTCGCAGGAGATCCTGCGGATTGCTATGATGTCGACTTTTTACCAGTCGGGACAGGGAAGGATGAAATTGTCCGCTTTATGCTGAGTCAATATGATCTATCAATAGACCAAGGCTTTGCCTTTGGTGATAGTGGGAACGATTTGCGTATGCTTCAATCCGTCACGCACGGGTTTCTCGTCCAAAATGCGACGGCCGAGGCCAAACGGCACCATCACCAAATTTGTCATCATGGGTATGCAAAAGGAATCTACGAAACACTGAAAACAGTGATGTATAAACATGAGGAGGCACATTCATGAAGAAAATTGGAATTGTTGGAGCAGGGAATATTGCAAAAGCACATGCAAGAGCTTTATCAACGATCAAAGGTGCAGAATTATCCGGCGTCTATGATTTGCACGAATCAGTAGCACAGGGATTCATTAAACAGTACGGCGGACGGGTGTATTCAAGTATCGATACGCTAGCCGATGCATCTGATGGGTTGATTATTGCTTCCCCTAACTTTTGTCACAAGGACCATGCCCTTCAGGCGCTAAGAGCGGGACAGCCGATTTTATGTGAAAAACCGATGGCTGTCTCGTTGAAAGAAGCGAAGGAAATGGTGGAGACAGCCAAACAGTTCCAGGTTCAGGCCGGTATGGGCTTTAACTATCGTTACTTATCCTTTGTGAATATTTTGAAGAACTTGATTGCCAATGGTGAATTGGGCCGAATTTTAACGGTTAGAACTCATTTTAAGAAAAATAGTGCCCTCAGAAGAAAGACATTTTCATGGAGAGACAGCGGCGAGAGTCTTCGAACAAGCGGTGCACTAGGGGATCTTGGCATTCATTTGTTTGATATGCTGTGGTACTTATTTGGCAGTGGAATGAAAAAAGAATCTCTTAACACGAAGATGCTGACACATGTAAAGGAAAAAGAAGAGAAAAAGGTAGAGGTGGATGATCATACCGAAATTTTTGGGCAAATGGAGAATCAAGTGTTCTTTCATTTGGTGACGTCCAAAAGCTCGCAGCCTGAGGAATGCGGATTTAGTGTAGAAGTGATTGGCCATGACAAGGTATTCAAATACCATACGAACATGAAAAACGAATATGAGATCACTGATGGCTTAAGTGTAGAACGTCATCAAATGCCGCAAACCCTGCTGACTGATCCGCCAAATGAATTTTATGGATGGTCCGATACGTTTCGTGATCAACTAATGCATTGGGTGAATACAGATCCATACCCATCTCATATGAAGGTGGCTGATTTTGAAGATGGGTTTCGCGCGCAGGCTGCGTTAAATACATGCTTCGAGAGGGAAGAGGCTGTCGTCTCTGCCCAGGCATATTAAAGAGGTGGAGCGGAGAATTTCAACTCCGCTCCTTTTTAGAGGAAGTGAAAAGATGAAAAAGGTGTTTTATTTTGGCTGTGTCTTTTATTTTTTTATTGGGACCATTCATGTGTTTTTTGGAAGCTTAACTCCTTATTTGCTGTCTAGTTATGATAAGGGTCCCGGGGAATTATCTTCTTTAATCTTTTTTCAGTTTATTGGTTTTTTGACAGGTGTTCTTTTATCCCCCATTCTTGTGAGAAAAAAAGGCTATGGCGCTGTTTTGACCATGGGACTGCTGCTCATGATCGGTTCACTTCTCCTTGGGCTTTTGGTGCCAGGCTGGACGACGCTTGTGCTGGCAGGTTTTTTTCTTGGGAGCGGTGCGGGCAGTCTTGAGACAACAGCGGGGGCGTATGTGATTTCAATGGCAAACAGTGCAAAGCGAATTAGCATCATGGAAGTCTTTTTTGGATTAGGTGCACTGCTATTCCCTCTTTTGATTCTGCTGACCGTCACAGAACAGACGTGGCATTATGTGTTTTTATTCCAGGTGGGTGCGCTGACATTTTTCCTCATGCTCTGGCTTGTCTTTATGAGTAAATTGCCTCGTGGGCAGATGGCTGCTCCTTCTCAAGAGAAGAAGAAACCGTCTTTACTTGTTGATCGCAGCAATCGAATGATTGTCGTGCTCATGATATGCTTTGCTTTTTTCTACGCAGGAATTGAAACGAACTTTGCGAACTTTTTGCCGTCGATCATGCTGGAAAAAGGGGGAGACAATTGGGGTCTCTTTGCTGTCTCCACTTTTTGGACGGCGATTGTCATCGGCAGAACCGTGATCGCGAGAAAAGCAGATCAGCTGCAGCCGCTGCGTTTTTTAAAGCTAAGTGCGGCTCTCATGATCCTGCTGCTCGTTGTATTTGCACTGACAACCCACATAGCCGCACAGCTGATTCTCATCTTTTTCATTGGTTTGTGCGCAGCTGGCATGTTTCCAATCGCGCTGACTGCCTCTGCATTAATGATTGAAAATGCTATCGACGAAGCAACGAGTTATTTTATTGCTGCTGCGAGTTTAGGTGGAGCCTGCTTGTCCTTTTTCATTGGATTTAGTCTTGAATGGGCAGGAGCGACAAGTGCCATCTTTGTTTTCGCCTTCTTAGCCGTTCTTCTGTTTGCAGCTGCGATTCAAATGAATCGCTCCAGAAAAAAAGAAACGGCTCTTCCGCAGCAGTCAGCGCTGAAAGCAGATCGGTAAGCAGCTTATCCAATTTGATCGTCCTTTTTTTTAAAAGTCCAACTGAAAAGATGACAAAGGACTTGTACTAAAACACAGAAGGTTTGAATAACATGTACAAGTCAGCATCAAAAGGAGGACGTCTATGTGGCGGTGTTTTTTGGTTATATCTTTTTAGGGTTGTCACTTTCAGCGCCTGTTGGGCCAGTCAATGCAGCCCAGATCGACAGAGGGATAAAAAGTGGGTTTTGGCACGCATGGATTTTTGGTGTGGGGGCTATGGCTGCGGATATTGTCTATATGGTCCTCATATATTTTGGTGTCGCCCAGCTTTTGACCGCACCTCTTGTGAAAACTTTTTTGTGGCTGTTCGGCTTTTTCGTTCTGACCTATACCGGTATTGAAAGCCTTCGTAAAATCAATTTGCAGGAGAGCCCGAAAAAGGACGGAGGAAACACATCGGTCGGACATTCGTTCATGACAGGGTTTTTCATTTCTCTTTCCAATCCGCTCAGTATTTTATTTTGGCTTGGAATCTATGGCAGTATTTTGGCCAATACGATCGAAAAGTATGGGGCTTCCCAAATGCTGATGTACAGCATCGCTATTTTCATCGGCATGCTCTTATGGGATTTCTGTATGGCGCTGCTCGCCAGTACGTTTAGACGGTATTTAAATGAACGGATTTTGCACGGCTTATCCGTTCTGGCAGGTCTTTCTTTACTTGGTTTCGGCGCCTATTTTGGGTATCAAGGGATTATGGCGTTGATTGGGTAGTCTTATGCAGAATTACTTTCTGAAGGTCATAGTTTAAAATTAATTTTTTACTTAAAAGATTGGAACACGAAAAGCCCTGTTTTGTGTACAGGGCTTTTCGTGTTGTTAATAGATTAAAAAAGCTCCACTTTCCAAGATTTTTTAGCTTTTAGAAACCATAATTCCTGAAAATCATTTTTTGACTTTACAGCGTATTTATAGATTGTGGTACTTGTAGAAGATTTGGGCGTGCTTATATAAAACTCGTGATTTGGAGCTTTATCATGTTTTCCAGAAATATATGCCATTCCTTTAGTCATTCCAACATTATAGCTGTAATCAATTTTAGGATAGTAAGATCCAAATGGTATACCAACAGAATGTACAACAGTCCATTGAAGAAAACTTTTTTGTTTGCTATCGATATATAGTTTTATCCCTGAACTGCTTGCTGTTTTTTTAGCTAATACCTTTGTACATGCTGCGTCTTTGCACCTTAATGATGGTGATACAGTTTTAAACATATTAATGTTGGTTGGTCCAGTGAATTGGGCGTTAACGCTTGACTCAGTCCTAAACTTATTAGACGTGGCTGAAAACCCTCTATTATCACCTTTTAAAAATGTTTTCTTAAATTCAGGTTTAGGGTCAGCTACGGATTTGAAAGGAATAAAAGTTCTATAAGAAAAATTGTACATATTATCTTTTGGTAATTTTGCAAGTGTAGATATTTCAGATTTTTTATCAGCAATTAGTTCATTTAATACTGATTTTTTAGAGTTTAAATAGCCTTCTTCGTTTTTAGGTATATCTACTATTGTTGAGAGTGAACCTTCAATATCCATGAGTTCTTCTTTTGCTTTACTAGATAGAGTTGTAACTGATTTTATCTTATTAATTCTTTTCAAAAATTCCTTTTGCTGTTCTTTTGATGGTTTTACGCTAACATTTATTGAATAGTTATACCTTTTCCCGCTTGTCACATTACCATCTATGAAGCTTAAATTTGTTGTTTCCCCAATTTTTTTGTAGTCCCTGTATATTTCAAATATTCCATCCTCGTCAGGAAGGTGATTCCAAGATAACTTTACGTTATCAGCAGTTGCTTCAACATTTATATGACTATTTTTAATTTTATCGTCCATTAGCTTTTCAGCATATGAATCTTCATTGTTCTTTACTGAAGCTAATTGAATTTTCTTTTCCTGTTTGTCGTTCATTACGTTGAGAGTAATAACCTTTTTTAATTTATTTTTCTGATAAATTCCAATTTTATATTTATCTCCAATGTTGGAGATATCACTTTTAAAAGTGTTAGAAGGGCCTTTATAAACTAATTGTCCATTCTTAATAAATTTATATGTATCACCAGGTTCATTTAATTTTAGAGTCACTTGGCCGTTCGATACAGTTTTTTCTAAACTCGAAATACCTTTAGCATGAGATGTATTGGTTGGGATTGACAGGTATAAAAATATCATAAATAATAATAAAATAAATTTTCTTTTCAATTTTAGGATCCTCCGTTCGTAAATAAATTAAATGAAAAGGGGTAGTTTCAATGCGAATTTTCAAGCCTATTTTTAAGTATATTTGTATGATGATACTCTCTGTTATAACAGCTACTTTTTCTTATATTCTTATATTTAACCCAACAAATATTAGTTTAGGAAACTTTGAAGTGACAAGTATTTTTATTTTTTTTGCGTACGTCGTTTTTGCTACACCAATACAATTCTTCTTACATCGAAACCCTCAAAAGTTTAATTTGCTTCACTTAATTATTTATTTTGTTTTAGCTTTTATTGTTTGTTCAATACTAGCTTTATATATTGATTATGGTCTTGTTGTTTTTATTAGTTTTAAAGTGTATCTTTTTAGCTTTCTTACAGCTCTTATTTTTTGGACGTGGGATTCTCTATTCTTAAAGAAATAAACATAATATTCTTACCTCCTTTTTCTTAAATTGCAAAATTAAGGATAACTAAAAATGGGACAAGTATCAATGGTTTTAAGAGAATTTTAAGGTAACATCATTTTGATATCTAAATATCTTAAAATTTCATCCTTCTTTGTTTAATATCAATGTATTAAAATTGAGTGAGATTTCTGTCCATTAGAATATTGGAGAATTACCGTTTTGAATACAAGTAGATATAAAATTTATTTTTATAATTATATTTATACAAAAATGTTAACCATATTAAAAAAGCAATAATATTTGAAATCTGATCGTCCACCATAGAATAAAAGAAACAAATACCTGCTCAATTTGAATGGAAATCCCCATCTTGTCATACGCAAGGAAAGTCGTTGAAGGACAGTCACCAGAGTTCTTCTTCCTCATAGGCTATGAAAAAGAAGCTTAAAACGAGGTGGAAGGAAATGGCCCAGCTGTATGCAAAAAGTTGCCTTGATCAAAATCTACGATCACTAGAAGAATGGAAGCAGGACGCTTTCACACAATTTGGAGAGATGGTCGGAGATGAGGCAGATACATTCCCTTGTGTACCAGGAAGACAAGGATTTTTCCTTGATCATTTACGTTATGGTTTTGTCGGTGACCCGAGGGGAGAAGAAGCAGTCAATGAGCTTGCAGAGCTGTTAAGGGCTTATCAAAGCTGTTCAAGACAAACCGGTCAATATGCTTCATTCATCTGCTTTTTTGAAACGCCTCAGGACTTGGAAGAAAGTTCGATTGAAGAGTTTGAGGATCAGTTTTGGTCGCTCGTTCAACGATTACATCAAAAAGATGAAATGAAATGGCCTGATGACATTCCGGCAGATCCTGAACATCATGAATGGGAGTTTTGCTTTCATGGGGAGCCTTATTTTATTTTATGCGCGACACCTGCTCACAAGCTCAGAAAAAGCCGTCACTTCCCTTATGTCATGATGGCGTTTCAGCCAAGGTGGGTGTTTGAGAAGATGAATGGTTCGACCACATTTGGACAAAAAATGAGCAAACTTGTTCGTAAGCGGCTCAAGGCGTATGATCAAGTAGACGTACACCCTGCGTTAAAATGGTACGGGGATCAGAAAAATTTAGAGTGGAAGCAATATTTCCTCTCAGATGATGAGGCGGAGAAACCCGACTCCGCCAAATGTCCATTTACTGCTTTAAAAAACATGATGAAATTATGATGCGGTCTGATCCTGTTTCCATTTTTTCTTCATAAATAGCACCATGATGGCAATCACTGCAATGATCCCAATACTGATAAAAAAGCCTGGTCGTCCGCTTGCCTCTGTCAATGTGCCTGAAACGGCGGCTCCAATTAAGAGCAGCGCAAGAATCATTTCGCACGTTTGGCGAGTGGATGGCTTTGATAGCTTTTTACTTGAGAACAGGATGAACACCCATGTGTACAGAAGGGTAAGACCGGCTGCTGTTGTGAGATGCTCATAGATGTGTTTGGACAAAAAGAGTGCAAGCAAAATCGAGACAATTAATCCAGCAGCAGTTAAGATAATCGAAGACCATCTGACATGAGCTGGGTCTTTTTGTTTAAAACAAGCAGGTGCATCTTGATGCTCCGACATCGTGCCAAGTAGCGTCGTGACCGCATAGAGAGAGGCAACCAATGTAGAAAAACCGGCAATAATGAAAATGCCATTAAAGATATGAAGAAAGATCGACAAATGGAACGGTTCTAAAGATGTAATAAATGGACTGCTGTTCTCGTTAAAGGCTGTCACTGGGACAAGCAAGAGAGCAAGTCCGATTGAGACGATATAAATGACCGCTAGAATGATCAGCATGACTCGTCCAGACTTTGCAGCACCCTTCGGGTCCTTTAAATGAACCGCCATCAGACCCATGACTTCAATTCCCCCAAATGCATAAAACGCATAAATCAATCCATTCCAGAGACCAAGCGGACCAAGCGGCATCCATTCGTGATCTTTGTTTGGCAGATGGAGGGCCGGTTTATGATCTGTGAGAATACCGCATAAAACAAGGACGGCAAGGATCATAAACAGCAGAATCGCTCCGGTCTTCAGCACCGCAAGGACATTTTCAGTCTTTTGAAAAGAAGAAAGCCCAATGATAATCACGAGCAGGGCGAGAGCGGAATAAATCGCCGAAAACACCCAAAGCGGAACGGATGGAAACCAGTGACGGGTAAAAAGAGAAATCGCTGTCAGCTGACTCCCTGTAATCAGCATTTCTGCAAACCAATACACCCAGCCATTGCTAAAACCTGCCCAGCGTCCATATGCTTTACGAGCATAAGAACAAAACGACCCTTTATCAGGATTTTCGGCTGTCATCGCAGCCAAATGTTTAAAGACGAGATATGTGCCGACTGCAGCAAGCAAAAAAGAAATGCAGACGGAATAACCGGACTTTGTAATGGCGATGCTGGAACCAAGGAAGAACCCAGTGCCAATTGTACAGCCGACTCCGATGAGAGAAAGCTGCCACCAAGATAAAGATTGTTCTTCTTTCAATGCAAGTGCAACACCTTTCTATTTCAATGACATTAGCTTGTGACCGCCTCTTTTTTTTATACATGATCAAAGGGATGTTTTGGGCATACTGTCATGGAAAGGAGTGCATGTGATGAACGCAGAATATGTGATTTTACCAAAGGATGGACACGGCTTTCGTTTAGGAAAAGGCCAATGTATGCGAGTAGTCGATGTCGAAGGTCAGCAAGTAGCAGATGTGATGGCTTATCATGAAAAGGATTTTTATGAAAAATTTGATCAAGGCGCTACAATGGACAGCCTGTTCTCTTCCAAAGTGAAAAAAGGCGATAAGCTCTATTCTAATTTATATAAACCGATGTTTACGGTCATTGAAGATACAGTAGAATGCCATGATTTATACATGCCTGCGTGCCGGCAAGAAATGTATCAGCTCTTATATGGCCGGACACACTTAGAGGTCATGCATACATGCTACGATAATCTTCGTACAGCCTTTGAGCCATTTGGTATCCCGAAAGAAGATATGTACTATCCTTTTAATGTCTTTATGAATACAGTCATTGATGAAAAAGGAAAGCTGTCTGTAGAACTGCCAAAATCACTCTCCGGTGATTACATTCGACTCCGAGCAGAAATGGATCTCATTGTGGCAGTGTCCGCATGTCCAGCAGATATAGGAAAGTGCAATGGTGCAAGCTGTACATCCATACGGGTAGAAATTGATTGAAAATGAAAGGCCAGTCAAAAAAGACCTTGGTCTCTTTCGTTTGTGAATGTTTGATCATTTATGAAAAAGGGGAACGTCTAATAAAATATCCTTCATGAAAACATGCTATAATGAAGACTCTAAAATCGTTGTCAAACCAATTAAATTGAGAGTAAAACCTGTTCTCTTCATGTAGAGGATGCTTAGGAGGAAAAGTGTATGAGTTTGCAGAAAAAGATCAGCCAAGAGTTGCATGTGCAGCCCTCAATTGACCCAAAGCAGGAGATCGAAAAACGGGTTGGATTTTTAAAGGATTACTTGAAAAAAACCGGCGCAAAAGGCTTCGTCCTCGGCATTAGCGGCGGACAGGATTCAACGCTTGCTGGTCGTCTCGCTCAGCTGGCTGCATCTGAGCTGCGTCAAGAAGGAAAAGAAGATGCTGTCTTTATTGCGGTTCGTCTCCCGCATGGCGTGCAGCAGGATGAAGACGATGCTCAGCTGGCTCTATCATTTATACAGCCGGACAAGTCGTGGAAATATGATATTGCGCCTGCGGTGACTGCATTCAGTGATCAGTATCAAAAGGAAACAAACAAGCCGCTGTCTGACTTTAATAAAGGGAATGTCAAAGCACGCATGAGAATGATCGCACAGTATGCCATCGGTGGAGAGGAAGGGTTACTTGTCCTCGGTACAGATCATGCGGCTGAAGCAGTGACTGGTTTCTTCACGAAGTATGGAGATGGTGGTGCAGATGTTCTGCCGCTCACAGGTCTGACGAAACGCCAAGGACGGACGCTGTTAGAAGCTCTTCAAGCGCCAGAACGCTTGTACTTAAAGAAACCAACAGCCGATCTGCTGGATGACAAGCCTCAGCAAACGGATGAAACAGAACTCGGTATTACGTACAATGAAATTGATGATTACTTAGAAGGAAAACCAGTTTCAGATCACGCTGCTGAAGCAATTGAAAAACGCTATGTTCAATCAGAACATAAACGCCAAGTACCAGCTTCAATGTTTGATGACTGGTGGAAATAAGAAAATGCCTGAAACCTCTCCTGTGACGGAGAGGTTTCAGCGTGTAGACAAACCCTCGCATTCGGTGTCAGTCCTGCGCGCCGGTGCTCACGAATGTCAAATTCGCTCCGCTCCGGTGCTCGTCCTTCCTAGACTTCAAAGGTTTTCAATCACGCTGAAAAGAAGACAAAGGGCTAAAATAAACATCATTTTAGCCCTTTGTCATTAATCTGAACCTCTCCTGTGATGGAGAGGTTTTTTAGTTTCAGTAAATTTGACAGAATAAGCAGAACATGTTTCATTAAATTAGTAGAACGATCTACTTACGTCTGTTTTACTAAATAAAGGGTGGATTTTTGGATAAGATGGTGAAATGATTAGTTCGATTCACTTAATTTATCACCAAATGACTGTATTTTCAGAAAAAAGATTGACGGCAAAAACGAATGCGCTTACAATGAAATCACATTCCAAAAAGTGAAATCAGATTCCACTAGACGGAATAAGAGGAGCTTCATCTCCAAAAATAAGCTAAAGGAATGAGTCACACAATGAAAAATCGCAGTGCACTGGAAATATACAAAGAAGGGGGCGCTTGGTGGGAGACAGAGATTAGTGATATTCAGAAAAACTCAATTGAGCTACGAGGGTATCCAATTGAAGAGCTCATTGGCGAATTGTCATATCCACAGATGCTTTATTTATTGCTTGTCGGAGAATTGCTAGATGATTCCAAAGCTGCCCTTTTTGAGAGTGTTCTTGTCGCAGGTGCAGACCATGGACCAAGAGCACCATCTATTGCTGCAGCAAGAATGGCCGTTACTTGTGGCATTTCATTTAATTCCTCTGTAGCGACAGGGATGAATCTATTAGGTGATATTCACGGCGGTGCCGGCGAAAAGGCGATGCGTATGCTGTACGAGGCAAAATTAATCTACGATGAAAACAAAGATGTAAAATATGCGGCAAAGCAAGTGTGTCAGGATTGGTTAGCCCGTAAAGCCAAGATACCAGGTATCGGCCATCAGCTGCATGATGATGATCCGCGGGTGAGACGTTTATATGAATTGAGTCAGTCATATGTCGAGCACGGTCATATTAGTGGGATTTACTTGCGGTTAGCGGAGGCAATCAGGCACGAACTTGAAAACCGAAAAGGGAAAAAAATAACGATGAACATAGATGGCGTATCAGCTGCGATTCAATGTGAATTAAACATCCCGGCTGAAGCAGCAAAAGGCATCTTTTCCTTATCAAGAGGAATGGGCATTGTGGCGCACGCATACGAGGAGCTAACAAAGGGAGCCCTTGTAAAAGGACCTTGTCCAAATGAAGAAAAACTGGTTCGTTACGTTGGGCATGGAACGCGTCATTTGAAGGAGGGTGAGACAATTTGAGCGAATTGAAAGCGTTGTCATATGTGGATGGAGATTGGCTTGAAGCAAACCGTGAAAAAGAGGACATCATCAATCCTTACTCTAGAAAGACAATCGGCACATCTTATTTAGCGTCAACAGAAGATATAGAACACGCACTGACTGTTGCACAGCAAATCAAAAAACAACTAGTGGGTATGTCAGCGTTAGAGCGTTCGACTCTTTTGAAAAAAGCAGCTACATTGCTAGAAGATCAAAAAGAATATTTTGCGAAACTCATTTCTTTAGAATTAGGAAAGCCGCTTAAAAACACACGAGATGAAGTCTCGCGATCTATTGAAACGTTAGTGCAATCAGCCGAAGAAGCCAATCGATTAATAGGGGAGACCATTCCTGGTCATGTATCATCTCGCGGACAAGGAGCAATGGCGATGACATTTAAAGTGCCAGTTGGTGTGGTGTTAGCCATTACCCCTTTTAATGCACCACTCAATCTCATTTGTCACAAAATTGGTCCTGCTTTTGCAGCAGGGAATGCCATTATTTTAAAACCGGCTCCGCAAACATCAGCGGTTGCCACAGCATTTGTCAAACTGCTGCTTGAAGCGGGATTCCCTGAAAAAAGCGTGCAGCTCATTATCGGTGGAGTAGATGCCGGAAGACAATTAGTGACGGATGAAAGAACAAATCTTGTTTCTTTTACCGGAGGCGCAGTCGGCGGGGAACATATTTCTAATTCCGCTGGATTGAAAAAGGTACTACTAGAGCTTGGTGGAAATGGAGCTACTATTGTCCATCATGATGCGGATATTGAAAAAGCTGCATCCCTTTGCGCAAAAACGGGTTTCAGTAATTCTGGTCAAAGTTGTATTTCCGTTCAACGAATTTATGTCCACAAGGAAATCCTGGAAACATTTACTGAGACACTAAAAGCAAAAGTGGATCAGCTTATCGTTGGAGATCCACTGTCCAGTGAAAGTGATATCGGCTGTATGGTTGATGAACAGGCAGCAAAACGTGTAGAAGTTTGGATACAAGAAGCAGAGAAAATGGGCGCTAGCATCATTTCTGGAGGACAAAGAAATGGAGCAAGCGTTAGACCAACCATTTTGCTAAACCCACCGAAACAGGCCAAAGTCGTGTGTGAGGAAGTATTTGGTCCAGTTGTCAGCATCCTTCCTTATGAAGATTTAAATGAAGCGATCAAAGAAGCAAATGATAGTCGCTACGGTTTGCAAGCCGGAATCTTTACGAGCCAGCTGGATGTGGCGTTACACGCAGCGAAAGAGCTTGAAACTGGGGGCGTGATCATCAATGGGACATCGAATTTCAGATTGGATCACTGGCCATATGGCGGTATTAAGCGAAGTGGTATTGGAAGAGAAGGTCCACGTTTCGCCATTGAAGAGATGACGGAAACCAAAATGGTCGTCCTTCCAGAAGGTATATAAGGGGGAAGCAGGTATGGATGGAAATGCATTTCAGCACAAGCTGAAAGTCGTGCAGGCAGGTGGTCGGCCGATGGTTTGTACTCCATTAATAGGGCAAACAAAGGAAGAACTGCTTCATGAACTAGAGGTGTTAGCCGAGAAGAGACCAGATGTGATTGAGTGGCGGGCGGACTTTTTTACGAACCTCCATGATAAGGAACAAGTATTAGAGACCCTTCATTGGCTGAAAGACAAGGCACAGGGAATTCCAATTTTGTTCACCATTCGTTCTGAAAAGGAAGGTGGCGAAGCAATATCGCTTTCAGCGGAAGAAAAGGTGACGCTGCTTGAAACGATATGTGCCACTCAGCTTGTGGAGGCCATTGATTATGAATTGATGCATGATGTGACATATATGCAGAAAGTCAGTCAAGCGGCCAAAAAGAATGGGGTGACCTTGATTGTCTCTTATCATGATTTTGACAGTACGCCTGAAATCACTCGTCTCGAGCAAATATTCGCTAATGCGGAATCGGTTGGCGCTGACATTGCAAAGATAGCTGTGATGCCGCATTCATATGAGGATGCATTAAAGCTGCTCTTTGCAACCAATAATGCCAAAAATCAATTGAAGGTGCCTCTCATCTCAATGGCAATGGGAGAGTATGGAACTTTTACAAGAATGATTGGCGGACTTTTTGGGTCAGTGATGACCTTTGCCGTGGGGAAGGAAAGCTCAGCCCCTGGTCAAGTCGCAATACAAGAGTTGAATACCGTTTTATCTGTTGTGTTTTCAAAGAATGAGTGAGTATTAGAGTCATAGCGGCACCAAGAGAGGAGAGAAATATGAAAAAGAATATATCATCACAGGTCATTCAGTATTTAGAAAGCCGGGGAGTCGAGCATATTTTTGGCCTCTGTGGTCATACGAATATTGCTTTTCTATCAGCGCTTGAAAAAAGCAGTATCAAATTTGTGAATGTGAGACATGAACAGATTGCTGCACACGCGGCAGATGGATATGCAAGAGCGAAGAAACAGACATCTGTTGTTCTCAGTCACTTAGGACCGGGACTAACGAATGCGGCAACAGGAGTGGCGAATGCAGCACTTGATTCCATTCCAATGGTTGTTATTGCAGGAGATGTCCCAAGTCATTACTACGGAAAGCACCCACACCAAGAAATTAATCTTCATTCCGATGCTTCTCAATATGAAATTTATCGACCGTTTGTGAAAAGAGCATGGCGTGTCGACATTCCAGAGTTATTCCCAGAGATTTTGTCAAAAGCATTTCAGTTAGCCGAAAGCGGTCGTCCTGGACCAGTACTCATTTCAGTTCCGATGGATGTGTTTTCAAAGGATTTAGATGTATCTCTATTTAAACAGATTGAACATCATACACACACAATAGAGAAACCATCTATTGATGATCATACGGCAAATCGTATCATGGACCGATTACTACAGGCTGAAAAACCACTTTTATATGTAGGAGGAGGCATTTTACTAGCCGATGCCGCAGAGGAATTAAAGGCATTCTCTGAGCATCTCAGTATCCCTGTTGCCCATTCCTTAATGGGGAAAGGAGCGATGCCGGATGATCACTCAATGACCCTTGGAATGACCGGATTTTGGGGCACAAAGTTCATCAACGATCAGTGTAAAGAGGCGGACTACATTGTCGCCTTAGGAACACGTTTTGCTGAAGCGGATGCAAGTTCTTGGGAATCGGAATATACATTTAACTTCTCAACAACCAAGCTGATCCATATCGACATTGACCCGAATGAAATTGGACGGAACTATCCAGTAGAAATTGGAGCTGTAGCTGATCTAAAGCAGGCGTTAACCGTGCTGAACCGTGTGGCGAGAGAAAGACTGCCAGAAGGTTTGGATCGACCTGAATTGAAAAAAGACATTGCTGCATATCGTGAGGAATTTCGCGAGAGCAATTTGACGAATATTCAAGATGAATCCTTCCCGATGAAGCCGCAGCGTATTTTGCAGGAAGTACGTGAAGTATTGCCTGCAGATGCTTTTATTACAACCGATGTTGGCTGGAATAAAAATGGAGTAGGACAGCAATTCCCTGTGTATACACCAGGTACGATATTAACACCAGGTGGGTTTGCGACGATGGGATTCGGAGCACCCGCAGCACTTGGAGCAAAGGTTGCACAGCCTGATCGTGTCGTTGTGTCACTTGTTGGAGATGGCGGGTTTGGTCAAAACCCATCTGTTCTGGCAACAGCCGTGGAAGAAAACATACCTGTCGTGTGGATTGTGATGAATAACAGTGCGTTTGGGACGATTGCTGGCTTACAAATGGCACATTATGAGACGACGTATGGCACGGTCTTTAGAAAAGATGGTGAGAGCTATTCTCCTGACTTCGCCGCCATTGCTAGAGGTTATGGAATGAAAGGGATAAAAATCACCCGAGCTGCTGAATTCAAAGAGGCATTAGCCGAAGCGATCTCATCTCAAGAGCCGTGTGTGATAGATGTGGCAATGAAAAATGATCCTGTGCCTACCGATGGTCACTGGAATATTAATGATATTTATTCACCAAATACAAAACGCTCACATGTCAGTGTGAATTAAAAAATAGGAGGAATTATCAATGAAAATTAAAGTATTGAATCCGTTTAAAGATGGGCATCCATTATGGTTAGGTTTAGATCATCCTGAAGAGCAAATGGTTCGAAAAGTATTTCAAACCATTACACCAGATACGGTTGGATCGGAGCATATGATGGCAGGTCTCACCATTTTTGAGCCGGGGGAAGCAAGCTCTGTTCACAATCACCCAGGTTCAGAGGAGTTTGATTATGTGATTAGGGGATCTGGCGAGGTCATTTGTGATGGAGAAAGACAGTCCTTTAAACAAAATGACTTTATGTTTATTCCAGATGGTGTCTCGCATCAGCATGTGAATACAGGGGACGAACCTTTATGGCTCATTTGGCTGTATACACCACAAGGACAGCTGCCGAAGGATTAAGAATCACCCGCTGTATATCTTGGGCAAAAAAGCTCAATTCAAGGAGTTTGACGTCCCAATGAAAGAAGACAAAGGGCTAAAACGGGAATCATTTTAGCCCTTTATCACATGAATGAAAGGAAGTCTTGCAATGAATAAGAATACGCCGCTTGAAGGAATCAAAATATTAGACGTCTCTACGATGATAGCTGCACCCTATGGCGCAGTTCTTCTAGGGGATTTTGGTGCGGAAGTCATCAAGGTCGAAATTCCTGGAAAAGGGGATACGCTGCGGCATGTTGGTCCTTTTGCGGATGGTGAACCGCTAAGATGGTCAGGGCTCTCAAGGAACAAAAAATCCCTCACACTTGATCTTCACAAAGAAGAAGCGAAAGACATTTTTAAAAAGCTTGCAGGACAGGTCGATTTAATTATTGAGAATTTTCGTCCAGGAACACTTGAGAAATGGGACGTTGGGTACGATGTATTAAAGGAAATCAACCCTCGTTTAATTATGATTCGTGTATCGGGCTATGGGCAGACAGGTCCGTTTAAGGACAAGGCGGGGTTTGGAACCCCTGCGACGGCGTTTAGTGGCTTTACGTATCTTCAAGGGTTTCCAGATCGTCATCCAGTCAGTCCGTCCTTTTCACTGACAGATTATATTGCGGGCATCTATGTGGCGTTTGCTGCTGTGACAGCCATGTATTATCGGGACACACATCCAGAAGGTACGGGGCAAATGGTGGATCTAGCACTCTATGAATCTGTGTTTCGTATGCTGGAGTTTTTGGTTGCAGAATATGACAAGCTTGGTAAGGTACGCGAGCGTTCACCGGGGCTAAGCGGTCATTCGAGTCCTGCTGGCACTTACGAAACAAAGGATGGACATTATCTAGTCCTTGTGACGAGTACAGATTCGACCTTTAATCGATTGGCAGAGGCAATGAATCGATTAGATTTACTAGAAAACGAAAAATTCTCGGTGAATGCAGCTAGGCTGAAGCATAACGACGAAATGGATACCATCGTCTCTCAGTGGATTGCATCCAAATCAAGGGATGAAGTATTGGACATTTTAGATACTCACGGCGTACCTGTGAGTCCAATCCTCAGCATTCGGGATATCTTTGAACATCCGCAATTCAAAGCACGAGAGAATATCGTCGAGGTTCATCATCCTCGTCTTGGAAAAGTGAAAGTCCCTGGCATCATTCCGAAGTTTGAAAAAACACCAGGGAGTATCCGCCATATTGCGCCTGATTTAGGTGAACATAATTATGAGATTTTAACGAACATGCTCGGACTGACAGAAGAAGAGTGCAAGCAGTTAGAAGACAAAGGGGTTATTTAAGGACGCTCAACCGACCCGCACGGTGCGGAAACAAAGGAGGATGGTTATGAAAGTGCATTCAGAACTGAAGGGGAATGAACTGCAGCCCACTTATATGAAACCAACGAAAGCCCGTTTTGGTATATTGATTCTGTTGTTTTTTATTACTGCCATTAATTATATTGATAGAGCCAGTGTGTCAATTGTTGCACCAGCTATTCAATCTTCCCTGCAATTAAATCCTGCATTATTAGGCCTGATTTTTTCGGCGTTTAGCTGGACGTATACAGCCATGCAAATACCAGGCGGATTTATTCTTGATAAATTCGGATCAAAGGTTACGTATGGTATTTCACTCATTACTTGGTCTATTTTCACTGGTTTACAGGCGTTCGCAAACAGCTTTGCTTTTTTATTCGGCTGCCGTTTGTTTATTGGAATTACAGAATCTCCAGCATTCCCTGCCAACAACCGCATTGTGACAACGTGGTTCCCTAGAAGAGAGCGGGCTTTTGCTACAGGCGTTTACACTGCTGGAGAATATGTTGGCCTAGCTTTTGCAACTCCTCTTCTTTTTTGGATCATGACCACTTTCGATTGGAGAACTGTATTTATCACTGCAGGTGCGCTCGGTATTATATTTGCTTTTTTTTGGTATAAGTATTATCACGAACCGAAAGAACATCCGAAAGTCAATGAAGATGAGCTAGAGTTGATTCGTCAAGGGGAAGGGCTGACAGTGGCCTCGCAGGAGAAATTGAAATGGGCAGACTTTGCCGCCCTTTTAAAATATCGCAAATTGATTGGGCTCTATATTGGTCAATTTTCTGTGGCGTCCACACTCTTTTTCTTTTTAACATGGTTTCCTACTTATTTAGCTGAGGCGAAAAATATGGCGTTTCTAAAGGTAGGTTTTGCAGCTTCTCTTCCATACATTGCGGCATTCTTTGGAGTGCTGATTGGCGGTTATGTGTCCGATTGGCTGCTCAAAAAGGGTGTGTCTGTCAATGTGGCAAGGAAGCTGCCTGTCGTTGTTGGTTTGCTCCTGACAAGTACCATCGTGTTAGCGAATTTCACGACAAGTATTCCGCTTGTACTGACCATTTTGTCCATTGCTTCCTTCGCACAAGGGCTGTCAAATATCTCATGGACCATGCTGTCTGAGGTAGCGCCGAAAGAGATGGTAGGCCTTGCTGGCGGTGTGTTTAACTTTTTTGCTAATTTATCTGGGATCATCACACCGCTGATCATCGGTTTGATCGTATCCGTGACAGGCTCGTATAACGGAGGTATTTTATTTGTCAGCCTTGTCGCATTAGGCGGGGCGTTATCCTACATATTCATCGTAGGTAAAATTGAACGCATCCAATTAAAACCATAGAGTGAAAGAGAGCTCATCTCAGTGATGAGCTCTCAGCGTATAGACAAACCTTCGCATTCGTTGTCAGGTCTGCTCTCCGGTACTCGTCCTACCTAGACGTCAAGGGTTTTCATATCACGCTTAAAAAAAGAAGACAAAGGGCTAAAATAAAGATCATTTTAGCCCTTTGTCAACAATCTGGGAGCTCATCCCAAGATGATGAGCTCTTTTTATTATGAATAAAAGATGACGGTGATAACCGTTGCACATATGATTCCCATACTGATGTAAAAGCCAGCAAACCATATATTCCAGCGAGTGATACGGTAAGGATTGACCTTCATCAAATCTGCTAATAGTGAGACGGAAACATTAAATGGACTAAACATGACAGTCGATGTTCCAGCTGTAATGAGCATGATCGCTATTGGAAGTGCAGGCAGCTCATGAATGACAGGCGTCAACATGCTCACTAACAGAGCAAGCGAGACAAGTGGATGGAAGCCGCAAAGAGCAGTGATCAGAAAATACAAGCCAATGACACAATAAACCCATATCGCATGGTCTGATATACTGACAATAAATGTTTGAACAGGCTTTAGACTGTTAGTAACGAGCAGCATATCGACAAAGAAACCGGCACTTAAAAATAGACACATATAATTGGAGAGTTGACTCGTGCGCTCCTTCCAATGAGGAACGGACACAGCGACATATTGTTTTCGTTTTTTTATGGTAGACGAGAATAGTAGAGCAAATGGAATAATTGCTAACACAACGGCGAATAAATAACCTTTTCCAACCCATACATCAACTAGCGAGACAACTGTGATAAAACTCAGCAGCATCAAAGCAAGCTGAAGGGTTTTTCGCTTAATTCTCTTCGGATTGGTGCTTGTATTCTCTAACTCGATGATATCTGGTAATCGCTTGCTCTGGCGAGAAAATAGGATCCAATCCGTCATCAATACAATCAGCATTAAACAAAAGGTAACAGGTGCAATTTGATAATATTTCAGCTTGGTAGCATCAATGGTCACACTCACCAGCACTTCAACAGGGCTCCAGCTTAGGCAAAGCGCATAGGACCTTAAGAGATTGCGCGTATAGAGTCGCTGTCTGACATGTTCTTTAAGGGAGTCCAGTGAAGGTTTTAAAGATGTATATAGTAAGGGAATGGTGGCGATATTTAAAAACATTCCAAGGACATGCGTCACAAATGAGCTCTTTCGATAGAGCTGTTTTGTATTAGTCGTATGTAAGGTGAGCAGCTTATTTAATTGTGTATCAAAGTGTCCAACATGTATGAGAGAATGAATAAAAGGCAGCATGAAAAACAGAGCTAGTAAGCCTAGCATGGAATGAAAATGGAGAAAAAAAGTGTGCAAAGGCTGACCAGACAAAAAGAATAACATCAAACCAACTGAAAGAAAAACAACGCCTGTTTTCAAATAAAGCCCATTGGCCTTCTTGAGAGAGATGGTAAGCGAAGCGACAGCTAGTAAACCAACAAAATAGGAGAGAATGGGAGCAGGAAATAGTTGATTGACGATGTAAAAACTAATCAGAAGCGTATAAATCATCACGTACATCAGAACATCTCCTCCGACAAACAACATTGATTATTTTGATTCCGTCTAATGGAATTTGTTTTCTTCTAATGGAACATTTAAAATGGATTATAGCAAAGTTGGCTGTTCATGTCGATAAGAAATCAAAGGGAAAAGGAGAAAGTGAACATGGCTGATAAAAAGTCAAAAGAAGAATCGGGTCTGCGTACCGTTCAGCGGGCTTTGGATATTCTTCATTGTTTTAGCGAAGAACGGCAAGAGTTGACGCTAACGGACATTTCAAAGGAAATGAATTTAGCAATGTCCACCACGACGAGACTGCTCAAGGCACTTGAAATGAATCATTTTGTGGAGAAGAATCAAGATACACTCAAATATCGACTCGGTCAAAGGCTTTATCTGCTCGGTTACATTGCTGGGAAATCCATCAAATTGAGGGAACTGGCAAAGCCGCTTATGTACAACCTTCGTGATGAAACAAAGGAAACCGTCAATCTGTATGTGCTAGATCATACAAGCCGGGTTTGTATTGAACAAGCTGAAGGACTTCAATCTATTCGACATCTTGTCAAGATCGGTGAGAAGCTGCCATTATATGCAGGGGCTGGGGGAAAGGTTTTACTTGCCTTCCAAAGCGAAGAATTTCAACAAAAAGTATTCATGTCTGAGGCTGAAAACGTGAAGAAAGATGACTGGCAAAAGGAATGTGCACATATTCTTAAGACGTATACTGCTTGCAGTATTGATGAACGGGAGGTCGGATCCGCGGCAGTGGCAGCGCCGATCTTTAACATTCATGGCGAGGTGCAGGCATGTTTATCCATATCTGGTCCAACTCATAGATTTACTGAAGAAGTCATTCCTCAGTTGCAGCAAAAAGTGAAGGAGCGCGCACAAAAGCTCTCCGAACAGCTCGGTTACGTCGTCAAACACAATTTTTAAGAATGCCTATCTTTTCGCAGCCCATTTATCATATAATAGAAACATTATGTAGCATTCCTTATCGTAAGGAGGACGTGTCACGAACATGAAAAACAATAGAGAGATCCCTGTGAGACAGCGAAATATTGTCCTTATTGGCTTTATGGGCGTTGGTAAAACAACCATTGGGCAGCTTGTCGCCAAAAAGTTATATAGAGATTTTATTGATGTGGATCAGGAGATTGAGAAAAAGTACAACATGACGATTCCAGAAATGTTTCAGCAAAAAGGAGAAGCTTTCTTCAGGCAGGCTGAAAAGGATTATATCGTCGATTTATGTGAACATACACAGCTGAAGATCGTGTCTCTTGGAGGCGGTGCGTTCAAACAGGAAGAAATCAAACGCGCCTGCTTGAAGCATTGTACGGTTCTGTTCCTCGATCTGTCTTGGGAGAATTGGAAACAGCGGCTTGATATTTTAATCGAAAACCGCCCTGTTCTCCATAATCGAACGATTGATGAAATGAAAGAGCTGTTTGAAGAACGTCGGGAAATTTATGCCCTTCATAACTCAAGAGTCGAAACAGATCATCTAGAGGCTGAGGAAGTTGCCAATTATATTGTGGACACACTCAAGCTTGGCTGGGATTTATACTCGAAATAAAAAGTCTACCGTTTAGGGTGGACTTTTTTCTATTAGATCATGAGTGGTGTTAAACAAACGTTTCATCACTCCTTGATGACTATCTCAGGAAACCGATAAAATAGAATTTGGCATGATGTACAATGAAATTGATGATGACTTAGAAAGAAAACCCGTTTTAGATCACGAGGCAGAAGAGATTGAAAAACGCATTTTGTTTCTTCCATGTTTGATGACAGATGAGAAAAAGAAGAGAAAAGTTGCCTTTTCAGAAATGAAGGGGCTTTTTTCTGTAGATATGATTATGTTTTAACAATAAAAATGTTTTTATCCATTATTCGGAAGATAACCTTTTGAAAAAAGCAGTGATCATATTCCAACCAGCTAATGATGATGAGGTTTTTTTGTTGATGTGATAAACGAAATATATCCCTAATTTCTTTTTTTAGAAAAATAAAATAGTATCTAAATTCCACTAATAGTTTTTTGAATTATTTTAATTTTATAAAAAATATTGTTGACATCTTCAACAATAACATTCTATGATTATTAACGTAAACGCTTACCGTAAACGTTTACTTAAATTAGGCGAGGAGGAATTTGTTTATGAAACAGAAAGAAAAATGGAGTGGTGTATTCCCGGCTGTATTGATCCCTTTTAAAGAAGATTATTCAATTGATGAACCTGCATTTCGTGAGCTTGTCCGTTGGGTAGCAGGACACGAAGGCATTAATGGGATTGTTGTAAATGGACATACTGGAGAAATTATGACATTACTTCCTCATGAACGAGCTGAGGCTGTGCGTATCGCAGCTGACGAATTAAAAGGGGAAATTCCTGTCATCTCTGGTGTTTCTGCTGAAGGGACAATTGAAGCGATTCAACATGCAAAAGCTGTTGAAGAGGCTGGAGGAGAAGGTATACTTCTCATGCCGCCACATTCATGGCTTAGATTCGGTATGCAACCTGAGTCACCTGTTCAATTCTTTAGAGACGTTGCAGAAGCGATTGGTATTTCAATCATCGTACATCAATATCCAACATGGACAAAAACCTCTTATACAACCAGCCAATTACTAGAAATGTCAAAAATTCCAAATGTCGTATCATTTAAAATCGGTCAAAGAGATATGGCTCAGTACGAAGTGGACGTTCGGGCATTGAAAAAGCATGCGCCCGATGTATCATTGCTTACGTGCCACGATGAATATTTATTGCCTACGTTAATTCAAGGTATTGATGGAGCGCTCGTTGGTTTTGGTTGTTTTGTGCCTGATTTAATTGCTGAACTTGTCAAATGTGTAAAAGAACAAGATCTAGTAGCCGCTAATAAAGTATACGATAGAATATTTGAACTAAAGCATGCTGTATATAAAATGGATGAACCTTCATCTACATCTCATTTGCGGATGAAGGAAGCTATGTTCCAGCGAGGCTTGATAAGTAGTTCACTAGCTAGAAAGCCAGTATTACCTCTCACTAATGAGGAGAAAGATGAGATTCGCCAAGGCTTACAAAGAGTGGGTTTGCTCAAGGAAAATATCATTAAATAAAAACAAGTGAAGAGTGAATCCATTGATTTCATGATGAAGGTGAGTCAGGTTATAATAAAGAATAAAACAACAGACTCCCGGAGGTATGAAATGTGGCAGTAAGTATTAAAGATGTAGCATTAAAAGCAGGTGTATCCATAGCCTCTGTTTCTCGAGTGTTGAGTGGTAAACCTGGAGTAGGTGCAAAAACGGCTGAAAGAATAAGGCAAGTTATCGATGAATTAGGCTATCGTCCTAATTTAGGAGCGAGAGGACTCGTCAAACGAAAAACTGGGAATATCGCTGTAGTGGTCCCTCGTGGTTCATATATTTTGAATAATCCGTTTTTTTCAACGATTTTAGATGGTATAGCGAAAGAAATAGATCAAACGGAATTCAATTTGTTGATGTCATTTACGTCTGTACAACAACAACGGTTGCTTGAAACGCAGGCTGTGGATGGAGCTATTCTATTTTCACCGAGAAATGAAGAATTAAGCATGGATTGGCTAAAAAGTTTAGCAATTCCTATTATTGTAGTCGGAAGTTACCTGGAGGATTCTCCCTTCCCATGTGTGAGACCAGATGATGAAGAAGGGGTACGTCAATCAGTGACAGCCTTATTTAATAAAGGCCATCGAACCATTGGGCTTGTCAATGGTCCAATGAGTTCGATGCATAGTGTTAGGTATTACAAAGGATATGAAAGCACACTTAAATATTTAGGAATACCATTTTCTAAGGAACTTGTATTTGAGTTGGATGAATTTGATGGGGGAAAAGTAGTAGAAGTGGTTTCTGAATTCTTAAAAGGAAACCAACACATGACTGGAGTTGTTTGCTCTTCGGATTTTTTGGCGATGGGGGTCATGAAAGCTGCAGATAACGCAAATGTGTCGATACCTCATGATTTGTCTGTCGTTGGTGCCGATGATGTGCCTATTTCAAGTTTTCTTACGCCTTCTTTATCTTCTGTTCATGTAGATTTAATTGGGATGGGGAGAAAAGCAGTATCTATACTGACACAGTTGTTGGAAGAGAAGGAGTTAGAGAAGAAGGAATACATCTTTCCTATGCACTATGTAGATCGAGGCACTACAGGTACGCCAAAAATGAAAAGATAAATGCTGAAAACTCAAATGATCACCTCTAAAGTTTACTTTGCAATTTAATGTAAGCGTTTTCTTAGAGGCGTGCTTCAGTATGTACTTTTGCATCATTTCCTCTATATTAAGGAGGAGATAAAATGACATCAGAATTCAATGAAAATATCGTATCTCAAGATAGAGAAGCTGGTGATAGAGCGTCACAATTATTGACTAGGATGGAGAGTGTTCCTTTTTCTCGATGGCATTTAAAGCCTCGTATCATTATGGGATCTGCCACTTTTTTTGATGCTTTTGATGCCCTGTCTTTAGCGTTTGTTCTCCCGGTTCTGATCGGACTATGGAATCTATCACCTGCTCAAATTGGTCTTCTTATTGGAGCTGGTTATATAGGACAAGCGATTGGTGCCATTTTCTTTGGGTGGTTAGCTGAAAAGTATGGTCGAGTATTTAGTGCAAAGTGGACGGTGTTCCTCATGTCAATCATGAGTATCGCCTGCGTTTTTTCTGGGAATTTTATGGCTCTTTTTATTTTTCGTTTTATACAAGGGATTGGGGTAGGAGGAGAAGTACCCGTGGCAGCATCATATATCAATGAGTTGTCTCGGGCGCAAGGAAGAGGTAGATTCTTTATGCTTTATGAGATGATTTTTCCATTAGGATTAATGATCTCAGCTCAAATTGGCGCATTTATCGTGCCTAGCTTTGGGTGGAAATGGATGTTTTTAATTGGAGGCATTGGAGGATTAATCGTTTTTGTATTTTTTTTCATGCTGCGTGAATCCCCACGTTGGCTTATATCAAAAGGTAGGTTAGATGACGCAGAAAGAATTATTGAAGAAATTGAAGCAAGTACCGATAAACGAGTGCCTGTTCAGATGAAAGTATCTAGTAGTAATGCAAAAGGTGACTGGAAAGAACTATTTTCAACTTTTTACCGTAGGCGAACATTGATCGTATGGGGATTATGGTTTTCTGCCTACTTTGTGTCAAATGGTTTAAATAACTGGTTGCCGAGTCTTTATAATACAGTGTATCATTTGCCAGTTGAGGACTCGCTTAGAGCTGCATCGATAACAAACATTTTACAAACAATTGGGGTATTTGCATGTGCATTTTTAATCGATAAGGTGGGACGAAAGCGTTGGGCAACCATTGCTTTTATGATAACAGGTGCTTTATTAACTGCTTTATGGATTAACGGAGCAAGTTCCCCAGAAAGTGTTATTTTTTTAGGCTCTGCTGCGTACGGTATGATGGGGACAATTACAGTTCTTCTATATTTATATACACCTGAAATTTATCCAACACGTATGAGGGTTATTGGAACAGCATTTGCAACAGCTTGGCTAAGATTAGCTTCAGCGATAGCTCCAATTATGATTGGTTTTATTTTAGAGGTGAGTGGTGTTTCAACCATTTTCATTCTCTTTGCAAGTGTTACCGTGATTGGGGCGATCCTTGCTTTTAAAATGATAGAAACGCGAGAGAAAGTATTAGAGGACATTGCACCGTAATTCATGCATGTGATAAAAGCCGAGGCTTGATTGAAGTGTGTCGTGAAATATATGCCCTTCATAAAGGACTAATTATATTGTGGACACGGCTGGGATTTATACTCGAAATAAAAAGTCTACTCAATGGTAGACTTTTTTCTATATAGAAAAGGGTTAAACAAACGTTTAATGAAACACGAAGATTTCGTTTTTTAATATAAGTCCAGACGCTGATCTGTCATGACAGGAATTTGTTGTCTCACTTCATCCACTAGCTCAAGCTCAATTTCTGCATAATAAATGTCTTCGTCATGGCTTGTTTCAAGCAGGATACGGCCGAGTGGGTCAATCACCATGGAATGTCCAGGGAATTCAGTGTCCCTGCTTGTGCCCGTCCGGTTGACAGCAATCATAAATGATTGGTTTTCGATCGCTCTTGCGATGAGCAGGCTGCGCCAATGGTCCACTCTTGCTGACGGCCATTGGGCGGTATTGACGAGCACTTTCGCACCTTTGTTCACAAGTGTTCTGGAAAGCTGCGGGAAGCGGAGATCATAGCAGATCATTGCGCCGATCTTCACATCTTCACCATAGTCAAATAAACCAAGCTGATCACCAGCGGTTAAATAGTTGTGCTCATCCATTAAGCGGAATAAATGAATTTTATTATAATCTAATACAAGCTCACCTTGACGGTTAAACACATACATTGTATTAGTGGTGTCTTTATTTTCTGTACGCTTATTCAATATACTTCCTGCGATGAGATACACTTGGTGTTTGCGGGCAAAGGAAGAGAAGAGCTGTTTTGTACGTTCTCCGTTTACATCGGCAAGCTGATCTGCCTGTTCTAGCGCATATCCGGTATTCCACATTTCGGGTAAAATGATCAGGTCAGGCTGCTCGCGGACCGCTTCTTCTAAAAACGCTTCTGCTTTTTGAAAGTTCACTTTAGGTTCTCCAATTTGTACATCCATTTGGATAAGGGCGATTTTCATAGGGGTTCCTCCTTTTTTCGCTATATGTCATGTGAAAATTCATGAACGATCGATCATCTTCATGAATATATGTATAGAATGATTCTGCCTGAGAACATCTAGTCTTCATGGCCAGTTTCTTTATCATAAAGGTTTCCATCATCTTTGCCAATAGAAATGTCAGAAGGTTTTGTTAAATGACTTTCTCGATCGAGAAATGAGTGTTATGATACATATAACTAATAAAACAAAGGGGAATAGTAGGTTATGCAATTGTTCGATTTATCACTAGAAGAGCTAAAAGAATATAAACCAAAGAAAACAGCACGTCCTGATTTCTCAGACTTTTGGAAGGCATCGCTCGAAGAACTGCGTCAAGTGGAGGCAGATCCAGCGCTTGAAGCTTATGACTATCCAGTGAAAGGGGTCAAGGTGTACCGCCTGACGTATCAAAGCTTTGGACATTCTCGAATTGAAGGCTGGTACGCGGTACCAGATCAATCAGGTCCGCATCCAGCGCTCGTTCGTTTTCATGGCTATAATGCCAGCTATGATGGCGGCATTCACGACATCGTCAACTGGGCGCTGCATGGCTATGCAACATTTGGTATGCTCGTCCGCGGTCAAGGCGGCAGTGAAGATCAGGCAGTGACACCAGGCGGTCACGCTTTGGGATGGATGACAAAAGGCATTTTATCCAAGGAGACTTACTATTATCGCGGCGTTTATTTAGATGCCGTTCGTGCACTCGAAGTGGTTCAATCCTTCCCCGAAGTAGATGAACACCGAATCGGCGTGATTGGAGGAAGTCAGGGAGGTGCATTAGCGGTAGCCGCTGCAGCCCTTTCAGACATTCCGAAGGTCGTAGCAGCAGATTATCCTTACTTATCAAACTTCGAGCGTGCAGTGGATGTGGCATTGGAGCAGCCTTATTTAGAAATCAATTCGTACTTTCGGAGAAATAGTGATCCGGAAGCGGAGGAAAAGGCATTTGAGACATTAAGCTATTTTGATTTAATCAATTTAGCTGGATGGGTGAAACAGCCAACATTGATGGCGATCGGTCTGATTGACAAAATAACCCCGCCATCTACTGTGTTTGCGGCATACAACCATTTAGAAACAGATAAAGACTTGAAGGTGTATCGCTATTTTGGACACGAATATATCCCGGCTTTTCAAACAGAGAAGCTCGCCTTCTTACAAAAGCATTTGCTCAAATAAAAGAAAAAAGAGGCCGCTCTAGGAGGGCCTCTTTTTTAATAACTCGTATTCTGTCTCGTTTTCTCATCAGGCACTAACGCCGTGATAATGAGGGCAAGAGCTGTGATGATATGAAGGATGAATCCGAGTATCGGAATCCAGGCGAGGCATGATGTGACAATTCCGATGATACTTCCAATCATTGGTCCTTGGTCTCGCTTCGATAAGACGAGTGTGATAATATGCAGAATAAGCATGACCATGAGCGGTGAATAACCATTGCTGATAACAAATAATCCTCCAATCACAGGGATGGCAAGACAAGCTTCAAAAATTCCGGTGATCCATTTCATGATGCGAGATATAGACATCAGGTCCAACTCCTTTTTTTATATGTCTTATTCGTATTTTCCCAAAACGTGAAGAAGTCATGCAGAATTCTATAGAAAGAGTTGGTGGACGCTTGAGAGAGAGAATTAAGGAAGAGCTGAAAATCATCGAAGAAACGTATGACGTAAAGATTTGCCTCGCAGTCGAATCAGGCAGCAGGGCATGGGGATTTCCTTCGACTGATAGTGATTATGATGTTCGTTTTTTATACGTTCCTCGGAAGGAATGGTATTGGGCGATGGAAGAGCATCGTGATGTCATTGAACGGCCGATTGATGACATGCTTGATATAAGCGGCTGGGAGCTTAGAAAGGCGCTGCGCTTATTCAATAAGTCGAATCCGTCCATCATGGAATGGCTGTCTTCTGACATCATCTATGCTGAATCCTTCTCGTTGGCAAAGCAGCTAAGAAACTTAAAGGATCGAGCCTTTTATCCTGCAGCTTTGATGTATCACTATCTCAATATGGCGAAGCGGAATGAGAGTCAATATTTACGAGGAGAGCAAGTCCGAATCAAGAAGTATTTTTATGTACTTCGTCCGCTGCTTGCCTGTCAGTGGATTGAACGCTACCGGACGGTTCCGCCGATGGATTTTCATGAATTGCTGAAAGAGCTTGTGGAGGATGGACCGCTTTTAACTGAAATTCATGAACTGCTCAAACGCAAAATGGACGGTGTAGAGATAGATGTAGAGAACCGTCTTGCGCATGTCCATCCATTTATCGACAAAGGGCTGGCTCACTTTCATGAATTGGTGAAAAGCTACAATCAGCCGAAAGACAATCTAACTGAAGAATTAAATGAGCTACTGCAGTCTACCCTTGATGAGGTATGGGCGTAAGTGATCAAGAGCCAGCCGATTAGCGGCTGGCTCTTTTTGATCTCTTATTGTGATAAAACCACAAAAAAAGTCAGAATTTTTGTCATCTTCAAATATTGTAGCGGACAGCTCATGAGCCTTACAATAAAGACATAGCTTACAAAGAGTGGGAGGTGCCCTTTATGGAGTCGGTCACAAGAAATTTCTTCTTGTTTTTGTCAAAGAGCAGTCTCTTGAACCATATTGCTCGTAATTGGGGAAGTGCTGTTGCATCAAAGAAAATCATCGGTGGGAAGGATTTTGAAAGCGCTATTCCTGTCATCAAACGATTAAATGAACAAGGTATGGCTGTAACGGTCGATCACCTTGGTGAGTTTGTCACAAAGGCAGAGATTGCAAATGAGCGGACGAATGAATGTATTCAAACCATTCAGCGAATTGCAGAGGCGAAACTCAATTCCCACGTATCACTCAAAATGACGTCACTTGGCTTGGATATTGACGATGACCTTGTGTATCGCAATATGAAAAGCATTTTAGATACGGCAGAGAAACACCGTATCATGGTAACAATCGATATGGAGGATGAACAGCGCTGTCAAAAAACGCTGGACATATTTAAAGAGATGAAATCTCAATATGAGTATGTCAGTACGGTCTTGCAGGCGTATTTGTACAGAACAGAAAAGGATCTTGATGACCTAAATGAGTTACAGCCATTTTTAAGACTTGTAAAGGGTGCCTATAAGGAATCCGCCGAGGTGGCGTATCCAAACAAAAAAGACGTCGATCAGAATTATCAAAAGCTGATCGAAAAGCAATTACTCACAGGGAATTATACAGCCATTGCGACTCACGACGATCAAATGATCGAGTTCACGAAACATATTGTGAAAAAACACAACATACAGACAAGTCAATTCGAATTTCAAATGCTGTATGGCATGAGATCAGAAACGCAGCAGGCGCTTGTGAAAGAAGGCTATCAAATGAGGGTCTATACCCCGTATGGACGAGAGTGGTATGGCTACTACATGAGACGTCTTGCAGAACGGCCGGCAAACATTGCATTTGCTTTAAAAGGGATGACGAGAAAATAATTTGAAACGGGAGCGTGACAAAGATGACAACACCTTATAAACATGAACCATTCACGGATTTTAGCCAGGAAGAAAACCGTCAAGCGTTTGAACAAGCGTTAGCAAAAGTAACTGAATCTCTGGGTCAAACCTATCCGCTAGTGATTAACGGAGAAAGAATCGAAACAAAAGACCAGATTGTCTCGATCAATCCAGCGAAAAAGGATGAAGTCGTTGGAACTGTGTCAAAAGCGGGGAAGGAAGAGGCGGAACAAGCGGTTCAAGCTGCGGCAAAAGCATTTGAAACATGGCGCTATACCTCTCCAGAAGAAAGAGCAGGCGTCATATTCCGTGCTGCGGCAAGTATTCGCCGTAAAAAGCATGAGTATTCAGCACTTCTTGTAAAAGAAGCAGGAAAGCCTTGGAATGAAGCAGATGCAGATACAGCAGAAGCGATCGACTTCCTAGAGTATTATGCCCGCCAAATGCTGGAGCTGGCGAAAGGCAAACCAGTGAACAGCCGCGAGGGCGAAAGAAATCAATACGTGTACACACCAACTGGCGTGACGCTCGTCATTCCGCCGTGGAACTTCTTGTTTGCGATCATGGCAGGAACAACAGTAGCTCCAATCGTAACGGGGAATACAGTCGTCTTAAAACCTGCAAGTGCTACTCCTGTCATCGCTGCACGCTTTGTGGAAGAGCTTGAACAAGCAGGTCTTCCGAAGGGTGTTGTCAACTTTGTACCAGGCAGCGGTGCAGAGGTGGGAGATTACTTAGTGGATCATCCGAAAACAAGCCTCATTACATTCACTGGTTCAAGAGAGGTAGGGACACGTATCTTTGAACGTGCGGCAAAAGTACAGCCAGGACAGCAGCATTTAAAACGTGTCATTGCTGAAATGGGCGGTAAGGATACAGTTGTTGTAGATGAGGATGCAGATGTTGAACTAGCAGCTAACGCCATTTTTACATCAGCCTTCGGTTTTTCAGGACAGAAATGTTCGGCTGGATCTCGCGCTGTCGTCCACGAGAAGCTGTATGATCAAGTGATCGAGCGAGTGAAGGAAATCACAGAAACGAAAACAACAGCCAATCCTCTATCTGCTGATGTCTACATGGGACCTGTCATTGATCAGGCTTCCTTTGACAAGATTACGGACTATATCGAGGTTGGCAAGCAGGAAGGACGCCTAGTTACTGGCGGAACGAGCGATGATTCGGAAGGATACTTCATCCACCCAACCATTTTTGCAGATCTTGAGCCAACGTCCCGCTTGATGCAAGAAGAAATCTTTGGACCAGTCTTGGCCTTCTCGAAAGTCTCTAGCTTTGATGAGGCACTTGAAGTAGCCAATAACACAGAATACGGATTAACAGGTGCGGTTATTACCAATAATCGTGATCACATCAACCGTGCGAAGCAGGAGTTCCATGTGGGGAACCTTTACTTTAACCGTAACTGCACAGGAGCCATCGTTGGATACCATCCATTCGGCGGATTCAAAATGTCAGGAACGGATTCAAAAGCAGGCGGTCCAGATTACCTAGCACTGCATATGCAGGCAAAAACGATTAGTGAAATGTTTTAATATGGAAAAGCATGGACCTGTGCAGGCAGGTTCATGCTTTTTTTGCTTGTCTGCGACTTGTTTCTATACAAATCTGACTGGAAAGCAGTATGATAAATGTATCACTTATTCAGGGAGCAATCGGGATGGAAGAGATATTAGAAAAGCTTCATACATTTTTTGATGTCGATAAATTAATAGCATTTATTAGCGGTTATTTAAAAAAACCAGTCATTTTAGAAAGCACAGAATGTCAGCTGATTGCTTATAATTCTTACAGCATTCAGCAGTTTGACCCAGTCAATCAGCAAACGATTTTCTCAAAGGAATGCCCAGGGTCTGTGGTCGATTGGTTAAAAAAAACAGGGGTGATCGAGCGGCTTCTCGCAGATTCTAACCCTTTTTATGTGAGTGGTCATGAGGAGCTTGGGTTTAATCGCCGGGTGGCTGTGAGCGCAAAGCATAAACAAGAGGTTGTGGGCTTTATTTGGGTGCAGGACATTGAGGATTCCCTCTCCCAGGAGGAGCTGCAATTTTTGCACGAAGCTTCCTTTCAGGTTGGAAAAGTTATTTATAAAAATAAAAAACAGCTGGAGAAAAAGGAAGGCAAAATTGAGGAATTTTTCAAAAAGGTCATGGATGATCATTTTTATACAGAAGAAGAGCTGAAATGGGAGGCTGAGAACTTAAGCATTCCCCTCCCGGCTGTCTTTACCGTCATGGTTGTTCACGCTGCCGATAACAAAAGTGAAACGGCGGAAGATGTAAAGGATGTCATTAGAACATATTTGCAGCTAGAGGATAAGGTGAACCATGTCTATTCTGTTCAAGCAGACATCGTCGTCATATTAGGCAGTCTATCAGACCGGCACTCACCGAAAGCGACCGCCGCGGATGTTATCGCTCATCTGCAATCGAAAACGCATTCACATCCATCCCCTTTGTATATTGGGATGGGAAGAGAGTATCGCGATGTCATGAAAATGAGCACAAGTCGATTTGAAGCGATAGAGGTCGTGAAGGCTGTGAAAATTGTGGGGGGACAGGAACTGATTCCCTATGATTACGAGAATCTGGGGGTCTTCCGTTTCTTAGACTCGATTTACAGTCATCAAAAAAAGAAAAATGACTTCAATCCAGATTTGTTACGTTTGAAGGAAAAAGACCGCGATAGCCAAACCTCTTTTTTAAAAACCCTTGAGGTCTACTTATTGAATAATTGCAAGCTAAAGCCAGCTGCGGAGCAGTTGTTTATTCATCAAAATACATTAAACTATCGAATGAAACAAATCTTTGATATGACCTCGATTGATTTGAGTCATTTTAGTCAGCGATGTGAGTTATTTATTGAATTGATGCTGATGAAAAAAGATCAATAATCATGGAAGCCGCAGGTGCACAGGGAGACCTGCGGATTTTTATGCGAAAATGGCATACAACTGCTGCGTTTCGTTGTATGATAGATAAAGATTTTATGAGAAAAGCGAAAGGGGGGCCACCCTTTGGGATCAATCACCTTGGCCATTTTGATTTTCATCATGACCCTCGTCCTTGTCATTTGGCAGCCAGGACGTTTAACCATTGGATGGTCAGCATGTGGTGGAGCCATTCTGGCTCTTGCCTTTGGTGTCGTTCATCTGAGCGACGTGTGGGAAGTCACGCAAATTGTATGGAACGCCACCTTTGCATTTATTGGCATTATTATCATTTCGTTAATTTTAGATGAGATCGGGTTTTTTGAATGGGCTGCACTGCATATGGCAAAAGCCGCAAGAGGGAACGGTGTCCGCATGTTTATTTATTTAACATTGCTTGGCGCTGTGGTGGCAGCTTTTTTTGCCAACGATGGAGCGGCACTTATTTTAACCCCTATTGTCTTATCTGTGGTGAGAGCGTTGAAACTGGATGAGCGTATGGTACTGCCATTTGTGATGGCAAGCGGCTTTATTGCAGATACCACCTCCTTGCCATTTGTCATTAGCAACCTCGTCAATATTGTATCAGCCGACTATTTTCATATTGGCTTTCTCGAATATACAGCGAACATGTTTGTGCCAAACCTTGTGTCGCTTGGAGCGAGCATGCTTGTTCTTTATGTGTTTTATAGAAAGCTTATCCCAAAAACATACGATCTGTCACAGGCGAAGGAACCAGCATCTGCGATTCGAGATGTTCGCATGTTCCGCTTGTCTTGGTATGTGCTCGGCTGTCTGCTTGTTGGTTATTTTGCCGGGGAACTGATTGGGATTCCCGTGTCAATCATTGTAGGAGGCATTGCCCTTGCTTTCTTGTGGCTGGCGAAAAGAAGTCCGCAAGTGGCGACAAAACGAGTGATCAAAGAAGCACCGTGGTCCATTGTATTTTTCTCTATCGGCATGTATGTCGTCGTATATGGACTGAAGAATGTCGGTCTTACAGAGATATTGGCCGCTTGGATTGAACAAGGGGCATCGCATGGTTTGCTTGCAGGAACGATGTTTATGGGAGTGCTTGCCGCAGTGCTATCTTCTGTGATGAACAACCTTCCAACCGTTTTAATTGATGCAATTGCCATTGGTCACACAGATACAGCAGGCGTCATGAGAGACGGACTGATTTATGCCAATGTCATCGGCTCAAACCTTGGTCCAAAAATGACCCCAATCGGCTCATTGGCGACATTGCTGTGGCTTCATGTCTTGAAGAAAAAAGGCGTCCATATCTCTTGGGGCGCATATATGAAAGCTGGAATCATTCTGACCATCCCAACATTGATCCTTACTTTATTGGGGCTATATGTGTGGTTATGGCTGATCCATTAAAGAGAAGGTGCAGATCTTATCTACGCTGAATATAAAAAAAGAGCAGATCGATTGGATCTGCTCTTTTTTGTTACAGATATTTCGCATAGCGTTTTTCCAGATGGTCTTGCAGCAATGAGACCACACTGCAAATACCCCAGTAAATCAATGCGACCAAAATATACATGGTCATATAATCGAATTCTCGTCCGCCAACAATTTTTGCTTGCTGGAAAAGCTCTGGCACAGTAATCATTGCTGCCAGTGAGGAGGCTTTGATCAAATCGAGCATGACATTGGTCAATGGTGGCAGTGCAATGCGAACGGATTGAGGCAAAATGACCCCACGCATGGTTTGCCAATAGCTGAGACCTAGTGATTTAGCAGCTTCCACCTGACCACTAGGAACAGAGGAGAGGGCCGCTCGGTTGATTTCTGCAATATAAGCAGCACTATTGAAGGTGAACCCAATAATGGCAGCAGTGACAGCTGTAAACTCAATGCCGATATAAGGGAATCCGAAATAAAGAATAAACAAAATCACCAGAATGGGAACGCCTCGCATGAATGAGATATACAGCCGTGCAGGTAGCTGAAGAACCCATGTATTCGCCATTCTGGCAAGGGCAATAAAAAAGCCAAGAATCGTGCCAAAAAACATGCTCACAAAGGATATGAGCAGCGTCAGCCAGATGCCTTTCATGACAAACGGAAACGACGCCTTTGCCAGTGCAGGATTAAATATATATTCTAAATGAATATCTCCCACGATTGCGGCTCCTTATTTGGAAATGTCGACATCTTCGACATCAGCATCAATTTTCTTTGAGACGTCTGCATGATTAAAGAATTTCTCAGAAATCTTTTTCATGGTTCCGTCTTTTTTCATGTCGTTTATGACACGATTCAATTCTTTTTGAAGCTCTGTGTTGTCTTTCTTCATCACAAAACCTTGTTCATTCGGCATGTATTTCAAGTCAGGGTGTATCGTAATATTTAATTTAGGAAATGCAGCAAGAGCCAGTGTTTGCAAGTAATAATCATTTAAAATGACATCTGTTCGGCCGTTTGCGACATCCTTTAAGTATTGCTCGTTTGTGGCATTATCATAAATGACTTCCTTTGCACCGTACTTACGGGCGACATCCATGTAAATGGTCGTTGCAGCACCTGCTGCTTTCTTGCCTTTTAAATCTTTTAAAGTTTTAATGCCAGACAAATCATCTTTCCGTACGATAGCCGTTCCGTAGGAATATTTATAAGGAGTTGAAAATGCAAACTTATCCTTCCGGTCATCTGTGATGTCGATATCGTTTGCAGCGGCATCCACTTGACCAGAATTAATGGCGCTCAGCATCCCATCATAGCCCATTTCTTTAAATTCCACTTTCACGTCAAGGCGTTTAAAAGCTTCTTTGACGACTTCAACTTCATAGCCAGTCAACTGATCCTTGCCGTTAGATGTATCATGGTAAGACGTAGGATAAAGGGTGCCTGAAGTAGCAACCACGATTTTCCCTTTCTTTTGAATCTGATCCCACTTTGATTCTCCAGACTGAGATGAGCCTGATTGACTGCAAGCAGACATGACAAGCATGAAAGCAGACACAACAAGCATCGCCCATATAGATTTTCTATGATAAAAACGACTCATTTAAGAATCCTCCTCTATTTTTTATACAAAACAAAACATAGCACGCTTTTTCTGTTAGGACAACGTTTTCAGACGAAAAGCGAAAAAGTAAGAATATTATGTGCAATTTGACGTGTGAAAGAATGTATAAAAAAGGAAAGGGCGTACAAAATAAATTCGAATAAAGGAGGGAACAAAAGAGATGAAAAAAATAAGTGGCTTGATCTTATTAACAATGATGCTGTTATTTGGTTTTCATATGGAAACGGCCCATGGAGAAACACCACAAATGGAAAAGCGTCCAGTGACGCATCAAGTAAAATTAACGACAGAACAACAAAAACAAATCGAATTGCTGGAGCAGCAAATTCTTTCTAAACGAAAAGAAGTCATTGAGAAATACGTTCAGTATGGTGTGTTAACAAAGGAACAAGGCGCACACATCACGAAACGAATGGATGAACATTACAATCACTTAAAAAATAACGGATTTGTTCCACTACTGAAAAAACCACAGCACCATCGACCATAATGATGAAACCGGCAAAGAGGTGCCGGTTTTATCTTGTTTATCGATCCTATCTGAAGGTGAGAGTCTCACCGTCTTTAGGGACAAAAATAGCTTGATCTGCATGATGCTCTTGAATGTAAGCTTCCAATGTAGCTCTTGTTAACAAGCAATGATTCACAGCTTCAAGATGACAAGCGATTATTTGAGCATTTGGTTGAGAGCGGTGAATGTCTAAAATCTCTTCCTTGGTCATTGTAATCGGATCGCCTTCTAAAAATTGAGCAGCCCCACTATTGACCACAATGACATCTGGCTTGCATGTAGCCACAACCTCCTTCGGCTCATCACACCAAATGGTATCACCCGCAATATAAAGGGTAGGTTCATCAGGATGAGAGAAAACAAAACCGCTGACCTGTCCCATCCGTTTTGCGGTTTCTCCTGTTCCATGCTGCCCGCCTGTACGTCTAATATGAACACCGCAAATATCCATTTCATCTTCAATGCATGTGACATGCTGGAAGCCAGCTTCTTTGACTTCTTTACGATCCTTTTCCGATTGAGTATATATTGGTTGATCTTGAGCTAATGCCCTTTTCGCCTCATCGTCAAAGTGATCCACGTGTAAATGAGTGAGCAGGACAGCATCCGGCTGTAACATCTTGTCTAAATCAATGTTTACAGGCAGATCGACAATGGGGTTATTCAAATGTTGATTCGCTGTATGAGGGAACGGTGGATATGTTCCTTTTGCTCCTAAAAAGGGATCAATTAAGAAAGTTGACTGACCATAGTGAAGGTATAAAGTAGCATTGCGAATGAGTGTTATTTTCATCAAAAAGGCCTCCTTTTTTTCTGATTAAGTTTACAGTATATTAAAAGAGCTTCATGTGACAGAGGAACATGAAAGTCTTTCAGCGGAAGGACTTGATTTTTGAAAGAGGTGAGCCAATGCTAGATCAAACAGATATGGACATTTTAAAAGAACTCTCAAAGAACAGTCGATTAACCATGAAAGCACTAGGTGAAAAAGTTCATTTAACCGGTCAAGCGGTTGCAAATCGTGTGTTAAAGCTAGAAGAAGATGGTGTGATTGAAGCATATACCATTTCGATAGATTGGCGGACTCAGAAGACCATCCAAACATTTATGCAGCTCTATACCCGAAGCCTTCATCATGAACCACTGCTGTCGTTTCTTCATCAAAAGGAAGAAATCAAGAATCTATTTAAAATAAGTGGAGAGGGCTGTTATATGGCCGAAGGACATTTCTCCAGTCATGATGAGCTTGATCAGTTTTTAACGGAGCTGACAAATTACGCAAATTATAAATTGTCTATTGCGGTTAAACGTCTCATCCATCAGTAATAGAAGAGCCGCAGGAGGAAATCAATAATGCAAAAATTAATCGAAAATCAAGCTGAACCGATGACAAAGGAAAGAATCAAAGCAGACTTGGTTCAACTTGGTGTGAAAAAAGGCATGATTTTATGTGTTCACTCATCTTTATCATCTATCGGCTGGGTGAATGGAGGCGCTGTAGCCGTCATACAAGCATTAATGGAAACCCTAACAGAAGAGGGAACACTGGTTATGCCGGCACAAACGCTAGAACTTTCTGACCCCGCCGATTGGATTGATCCGCCCGTTCCCTATTCATGGTGGAAATCGATCAAAGAGACGATGCCTGCATTTGATCCGGTTTACACGACGCCAACAGCAATGGGAAAGGTAGCGGAAACGTTTTGGAAGTACCCAGGCGTGTCGAGAAGCAATCATCCTAATTTTTCATTCACAGCTTGGGGGAAAAGGAAACATGAAATTCTGAAACACCATGCGCTTTCTTATGGTTTAGGAGAAAATTCGCCTCTTGGGCGCATGTACGATCTTGATGCTCAAGTGCTGCTGATTGGTACGTCATTTGAGAGTCATACAGCTTTCCACTTAGCTGAATATAGAATCTCTCAGCAAGACCTCATGACGCGAGGTGCCCCTATTTTAGAAAATGGATGGCGGGTATGGAAAGAGTATCAGGATATCATTACTAGAGAAGAACTATTTGAACAGATTGGTCGTGATTTTTTACATTCAGGATATACCCATTATCGCGGTCAAATCGGGCTTGCCAATTCGTATTTATTACCGGTGAGAGAATCGGTAGACTTTGCGGAAAAGTGGCTTGAACAGTACGACCAGTCGTGATCTACACAGTTTGGAAATCAAAATAATAGAGATCTTGATCAGGTTGATGTGAGGTGTAGCAGGTGAGCTGATAGTCTCCTTTTGGAATGGAGAAAGACAGAACCTGTGCCATGACGCTTGTGATATGAACTTGATCGCTTGAATGTGTAAATGGCACCGTTATGACTCTATCAACGGATGCTGGCGGCTCATTTTCATTTAATGTCACGATCACAAAAGCCTGTCCATTGTTCACGCCTTCAAAAGAAACACCCTGATCTCCAGTTGCGAATCCTTGAAGAATGTCATCATCTGTCCAATCAATCACAGGGGGTGTATCGCTTCCAGCGTATACGGTGATTTGGTGATAGGAGATCGATAAGGAATGGGTTTGATTTAAGTCATTCATATAAAAAACTCCTTTATTAATGGATTTACGTGAAAAAGGGAATGTTAGGCAGCAAGACGATTGTCGCCGTCTTGCGCTACTGTTTGAGGGATCTAGATGCGAAATTGTGAGACCATTTCTTTTAAGTCTCCTGCTAAATGGGCAAGAGCTTCTGAGGAAGCTGTTACTTCTTCCATTGCAGCAAATTGTTCTTCTGTTAAACCGGCTACTTGCTGTGAATGTTCACTTGTCAGTTTAACGCCTTCTGTGATTGAGGCAAAGGATTGTTTCGCATCGTTTGTATAAGCTGCAATTTTTTGTGATGCACTTGATAAATGATTAATGCCATCTGCCATTTCTCTCATTGCCTGCTGGATATCAATAAATGATTCCTCTGTATGAGAAATGAGAACAGCCCCTTGAGCGGCTTCCTCTTTTACTCGTTTTATTGCACTCGTCGAATGAGTCATCTCTTTTTGTATTTCAGAAATGAGGTGAGAAATCATGTTTGATGATGCTTGAGATTCTTCAGCGAGCTTTCTCACTTCGTCTGCGACAACGGCAAACCCTTTACCATGTTCACCTGCTCGTGCTGCCTCTATTGCTGCATTAAGAGCAAGAAGATTCGTTTGGTTGGCGATGTCTGTAATGACTTTGGAAATATGATCAATTTCGACTGAACGTGTTTCCAGTGCTTGAATCGCTGTACCATTCTCTTCAATTGATTTTGCAATAGACGTCATTTGTGAGTTCACTTCTCCAATATTCTGTACACCTTTTTGGGCCATTTCTTGTGCGAATTGACTTCTTGCTGCCATCTGTCCCGCGTTGTTAGTGATGTTTGTCAGCTCATTGGATACTTGAATCATCGTGTGTTCGCTTGCTGTCATTTGATCCGATTGCTGTTCTGACGACTGAGCAACTTCCTGGATGGTGTGAGTGATTTTTTCTGATGCTGCACTCGTTTCTTCTGCGCTAGCTGATAGCTGCTCAGAGGAGGTGGCTACTAAATCAGACGTATTCATGACATTTAAAATGGTTTGATTTAATTTTTCCCGCATCTTATTAAAATGACCTGCCAGTTCAGAAAGTTCATCGCCTGCGTGATCTGTCACATTGATTGTCAAATTTCCTTCGCCTGCACTCTTAATAGCAGAAGCCATGTGCTTGAGGCGTGTCTGAATCCGTTTTGTGAAAATAGAAATTATGATAACAGAAACGATGAGACTTAACAGCAGGACAATGACAAATTGAATATAGAATGACTGAAGCATTTGTGAAATCATGCTTTGATTTGCACCGGTATAAAAAATACCAATCGTTTCGCCTGCTTCATCTTTGATGGGCATATACGCCGTTTGATAGTCTTTCCCGGCAACATTTGCTGTTCCGTAATAATTTTCTCCTTTATCTAAAACAGTGGCCTTTACTTCAGGTGAGACTTCTGTACCCACAGCTCGTTTCCCATTTACCATGACATTCGTGGCGACACGGGTATTTCCTTGAAAAATCGTGATTGTATCTCCAGTGTAATTGGCTAATTGATCAACCAATGTGTCATGATCATTGATTTGGGTATCGCCTTTGTATAGCTTGTCCTCTTTAATCTGCCATGAGCCAGCAACCTTTTCATTTAGGTAGGCGTATCCTAGTTTTAAATCACCTTTTGCTTTTTCGGTGGCCATTTGTTTGATGTTCTCTGTCATTTCGCGATTCACCACATAACCAACAACCGCTGAAAATACGATGAGGACACTTAAAAAGATCACCATTATTTTGGCACCAAGCCTCAGTTTTCCCTTTTTCTTCATGCTTTTTGACTCCTTTAGGTATAAGGTAGGGTATCCCTCCTTAAGGATTATCGGCATGAAAAAAATGTTTAAAATACCTGTATACAGTTACGTGAAACTTTTTTTAATGTAGAAAAGATGAAAGGGACTAATCAATGATAAATTGAATTCTTGTGCCATCAGGATCATCCGATAATTGATGACTTACCCAAGAGCCTGCTCCCCTGTTATCTGAAGGACGTACATATTTAACAGAAGCTCCTGTGCCTCCTTCTTTACACATCGCCATCGGCCATTCGTCCCGATCATATCCGCGCTTTGTTGGGATGCCACGAAGTGATCGGTCTCTCTGCTCATCGCTATTTTTACGATCAATCGTACAAATGGAGGATTGACCTTCATCAATTGCCTCTTCAATGTGCTTCGCTGTTTCTGGATAACGATCTGATGGAAAGTGAATGGTTTTATCGTAAGATGAATTCGTCGTCTCTTGTTTACTTTGCTCCAGCTGGATATAGCCTGTTGCTACACCAATGACAATCAATAAAAGCAAGAGAATGGTTTTAAGAAGTTTCATAGATGCTAGCTCTCTTTCTTATTTTGTAAACAGAAGTATAGCAGAATTACTTACCAATTTCTCCTGGTTTTGAAAAAACGTCTTTTAAAGTTCTAAAAACGCTTTTTAATCGTTTTTTCTTGTTTCATATTTGTAGAAAATCATAAAAATTTTAATTTTGCTGCTCATAAAATGATTCTGCTTATGCAAAACGGCTTTATCACTGCTTTTTGGGCTAATTTCAAGATTTTAACATACAGAAATTTTAAAAAAATAAAATTGACTAGACCGATCTGCTTTAATAATATGGAGTCAAATATCAAAAAATGTCGTAATTTATCAAAATATGATTCCATTTACATTGCGGGAGGGAAGTACAAATGGCGGATGTCTCTTATCGGCTCGGAATAGACATAGGCGGAACATTTACTGATTTATCGCTCATGAATGAAGCAACAGGGGAGCTGACCGAACTCAAAACACCCACAGTGACTGATGACCCAGCCCAGGGGATTATCAATGGGCTAAATCTTCTAAAAGAGAGAGGTGTTGATTTATCCAAAATCCAATATCTCGTACACGGAATGACAATCGGTCTTAATACATTATTGCAGCGAAAAGGAGCAGATCTAGCTCTTTTTGTGACGGAAGGTTTTCAAGATATTTTGTCACTACAACGTTTACGATTACCCATTCCTTATGACTTCAATTCTCGTTTGCCAGAACCATTGATACCACGAAAGCATGTATATCCAATCTCTGAAAGGTTGATACACGATGGTACGATAAAAAAACCTCTCCATCTGCAGCAATTAGATGATGCTGTCCAGCAGGTCATATCCAAAAAGCTAGCAGGTATTGTCATTTCTTTTTTACATAGTTATCAAAATCCAGTTCATGAATTACAAGCAAAATCCTATATCAACCATCATTACCCGCAGTTAGAAGTCCTTACTTCATCTGAATTATGGCCTCAAATGAGGGAATACGAGCGTACAGTGATGTCGGTTGTCAATTTGTACATTCAACCAAAGGTGAAACAGTATTTACAAACATTGAAAAGCCGCTTGAAAGAAGAAGGTGTACCAACTTCTCCATACATTACGCAATCAAATGGTGGGTTGATGGATGCAGAAAGTGCAGCAACCTCACCCGTTAAAACCCTTTTTTCTGGTCCGGCAGCTGGTGTCATTGGTGCAGCAAGAATCGCAGCATCTGCGAACGAATCCAATCTGATCACTTTTGATGTTGGGGGTACAAGTGCGGATATCTCGATCATTCAAAATGGGCAGCCTACAATGGCCCAATCAAATCAGCTTTCAGGTTTTCCTATCATTCTTCCATCTGTTGCGATGTATTCAATAGGAGCAGGTGGAGGTTCTGTAGCGTGGATTGATCAGGGCGGACTTTTAAAAGCAGGACCGGAATCCGTTGGCTCGCAGCCGGGTCCAGCTTCGTATGGAAAGGGAGAGAAAGCAGCTTTAACCGATGCGTTTCTCATATGCGGTTATCTCAATCAAGAACGTTTTGCCGGCGGACATTTACAATTGCAGCTGTCTGCAGCGAAAATGGCTTTTCAGCCAATTGCAGATCAGCTTCATAAAACGGTTGAACAGGCGGCTGACCAGCTGATTCAAGTAGCTGTAGCCAATATGTACACGGAATTAAGCAATGTCATGGAGCAGCAAGGGTTTGACCCGAGAGATTTTAGTTTGCTAGCGTTTGGCGGCGCAGGACCTGTTGTGGCAAATTTCCTTGCAAGAGAAATTCATGCAAAAAATGTGGTCGTTCCTCCAAGTCCTGGCACATTATGTGCGTTAGGTGCTCTCACAGCTGATTTTATTCATGATGCGGTGTTGTCTAAAAAAATATGTTTACAAGACTATACGATAGATCAATTAAAACAAGATTATGAGATGCTTTCACGTAAAGCAACTGATTGGTTCAGTCAGCAAAACATTCAACATATCAACCAGACATCTATTCTATTATTAGCGGACGCACGCTACCAAGGGCAGGCATTTGAGATTGAATTGCCATTATCAGCTGATTGGCTGAGGCAAGAACAAGACATCGATCAACTCACTGAAGCATTTCACAAACTGCATAAGCGTCAATATGGACATAGAGACGATCAGGCGAACATTGAATTTACGCATTTACGAGTTCGAGTCATAGGCGAGACGCCGCCGCTGCCTTTCTCTCCTGTTCATGAAAGCAGCGGACAGTCTTTGGAGCCACATGAATGTAGACGTATCTTTATAGAAGAAAAAGAGTACGAAGCATCTGTTTATAACCGAGATACTCTGTCAGTAGGTTCTGTCGTAAAAGGACCCGCCATTATTGAGCAGGATGATACGACAACATTGATCCTACCAAACTGGTTAGGCAGTATTGATCCATCAGGAAACTTAGTGATTTCAAGGGAGGCGGCTTTACATGAGAACTGATCCAGCAAAGCTTGAGATGATGCGCAGTTATTTTAATGCGATTGCATCAGGCATGGGGCATGTCATTGAGCGGACGTCATTTACGACCTTCGTAAAAGAATCTGCTGATTTTGCGACAGCATTAGCCACGCCTTCTGGTGATTTCTTTGTTTATCCGAAGACAGTCGGTGTGACGATCTTTCTAGGGCTGAGTCTAAAAAAAGCGATTGAAGAAAGCGGACCGATGCAGCCAGGAGATATTATCATCACAAATGACCCCTATACAACAGATGGTTTAGCGACTCATCTGCCAGATATCCATATCATTAAACCTATTTTTGTAGATGGAGAAATTGTAAGCTATGCCTGGTCTTTTGTTCATGTAAGTGATGTGGGCGGACTTGTGCCTTCGAGTATTTCACCGACTGCGACGGATGTTCATCAAGAAGGATTAAGAATACCGCCAGTGAAAATTTATGAAGGTGGAAAAGAGAATCAGGTCGTTCGTACCTTTTTAAGAGCCAACAGTCGAACCAGTCATTTAAATGATGGGGATATCAATGCGATGATTGCCGCAGTAAATACAGCGGATATTCGGTTAAAAGAAATGATCGAGAAATTTGGGAAAAACGAAGTGAAACAAGGAATGATTGACCTGCTGAAGCAAGCCGAGGATCGTGCAGGAAAGGTCATTGAAGCTATTCCTGATGGAACGAGCGAATTCGCTGATTATTTGGATGATGATATGATCTCAGACGTGCCTATCCGATTGAAAATCACGTTAACGGTCAAAGGAAATAAGCTGACGCTCGATTTTTCTGAGTGTGACCCGCAAGTAAAAACGGCCTTTAACCTTGTCACCAATGGTCAGAAGCATTCCTTCCTATATCAAGGATTGATTAATTACATCATTAGTAAAGATCCTTTTATACCGATCAATGGTGGGATTACATATCCAATCGAAGTGATTTCTCCTAAAGGAACGCTTGTACATCCAGAATATCCAGCTTCTGTCGGTATTCGGCATTCGATTACGATGAGGCTTTACAATGTCGTGTTAGGCGCCATTGGTAAACTATTACCTGAAGCAGTACCTGCAGCAGGTGCTGGTCAATCTGCCATTGTTGTTCTTTCTGTTCCTGATGATCAAACAGGAGGCAGGAAGATGTCAGTTGTCGAACCATTAGGTGGAGGCGGTGGTGCTCAAAAAGGTGCTGATGGAGTGGATGGTATTGATCATTCATCAGGCTTTTTAAAGAATACACCGATTGAGAGCTTGGAACAGCATATTGATGTTCATGTTCACCGATATGAGCTTCTGCCGAACACAGGTGGAGCGGGAGAAAATAGAGGCGGGCATGCGATCGGTTTGGAATTTGAGATGATCAAGCCTGAATCCATGGTGACAGCACGAGGAATGGAGCGGATGAAGTTTCAACCTTGGGGATTAATGGGCGGCCGAGCGGGAGCTGTTGGTGAGGTAAAGCTGATCACAGCAAATGGGGAAAAACAAGACCAGCCAAAAATAGATGTCCTGCGTCTTGAAAAAGGCGATATTGTTCAATTGGTTTCACCAAGTGGAGGAGGCTGGGGGAACCCATTTGCTAGAAAGAAAGAAAAAGTCCTTCAGGAAGTGGAAGCAGGTCTTTTAAGTGAAGAACGAGCGCTGGAACAATATGGTGTCAAAGTCTATCGAGACCAAAATGAATGGAAAATTGACGAAGAGCAGAGCAAGTGGCTTCGCGAAAAGATTGATGATGATACTGACGTCGTGTGGGATTTTGGAGAACAAAGAGCAGCTTATGAGAAAGTATGGACGGACGAAGCAAGCAGCGAACTTGCTATTCAGCTGCGTTCATACCCAGCTAATGAACGTTCGCACTATAAACATGCGGTTCATACCCATTTCAGTCATAGAAATGGACCGTTAACAAAGACAGATGTTATTCAAGCACTTCGTCAAATGAATGAACAAAAAGGGGGAAATGAATCATGAAAAGAAGATTAATCACTATTTTTGCAGGCATCCTATCAATGGTTCTATTGCTGACTGCTTGCGGTGGAAATGGACAGGATCAAAGCAAACAGCAGACTGTCATCGTTGGCGTATACGGCGGCGATTGGGAAAAGAATATTAAGCCAATCCTTGAAAAGTTTGAAAAAGATACGGGAATAAAAGTTCAAACCGTCTCTGGGGCGGATTCTGAATGGTTTACGAAATTAAAAGCATCAAATGGTAAAAACCCACCGTATGATTTGCTGATTTTACAGCCTGATACGATTCAAAGAGGCATTGCAGCAAACGTACTTAATCCTATTGACGAAGATCAAGCACCGAATGTGAAAAAACTTTATCGTTCTGTTCAAAAGAAGCTCACTGTTGACGGAAAACAATATGCAGCAGGCTTTAGTATGGGGCAGCTAGGAATTGCTTATAGAAAAGACCTTGTCAAGCAGGAGCCAAACAGCTGGACAGACCTTTGGAGCAGTCAGCTTAAAGGGAAGGTGGCTATTTCTTCTCCGACCTATTCAGCCGGCTTGCAATTTTTCTCTGCACTTGTCCACGCTCAAGGGGGAACAGAATCGAATCCTAAGGATATCGACAAAGCATTTAAAAGCCTAGCACAATTAAAAGGGCATGTAGCTGCTTTTCCCGATAACCCAGGGTCTATTCAAACCTTGTTAGAACGTGGTGACGTTGCGGCAGTTCCATATTGGGATGGCCGATCATTTGCCCTTGAAGAAGAAGGGATGGATATTGGTTTCTCATATCCGAAGGAAGGCGCTGTTGCAGCTGTTGCGAGCTGGGCTTTAACGAAAGGAAGTCAGCATGAAGAAGCTGCTTACAAACTATTAAACTATTTAAGCGGAAAAGAAGCTCAGGAGGCTTTCTCTGAAAAATCATATTATGGGATGTCGAATTCTGATGTGAAATACGGTGACAAGATTAAGGGGAAAGTGAAGGTTGGAGAGAATTATTATAGCAAGCTGACTTGGGTAGATTACGAAACAGCGACTTCGGAGCTTGGTAATTGGACAAATCGATGGAACGAAGTATTAGGCGGAGGAAAATAGGTGATCGCATGAGTGGAATCCATTTAGAACACATCAGCCAGCATTTCGGTGAGCAGATTGCTCTTGATGATGTCAGTCTTACGGTGCATGAGGGAGAGTTTTTCTCCCTTCTTGGCCCTAGTGGCTGCGGAAAATCAACGTTATTAAACATCATTGGCGGTTTTTTAGAACCGACAAAAGGAGTCGTCTATATTGGCGATCAGGATGTGACAGCTTTACCGCCTTATCAAAGAAAAACGGGTATGGTCTTTCAAAGCTATGCGCTTTTCCCTCATCTCACCGTATTTGATAATGTGGCGTACGGGTTGAAGGTTCAAAAGAAAAAGAAGGCAGAAATCAAACAAAAGGTCATGGAGAGTTTATCTCTTGTTCAATTGGAGGAATATGCGAAACGTATGCCGCACCAATTGAGCGGTGGTCAGCAGCAGCGGGTAGCCATTGCTAGGGCGCTTGCGATTCAGCCGTCTGTTCTTCTTCTTGATGAACCTCTCAGCAACCTAGATGCAAAACTAAGAAAAAATATGCAGACTGAGCTTCGAAATATTCAAAGGAATGTCGGGATTACGACCATTCTCGTGACACATGATCAGGAAGAAGCCTTAAGTCTATCTGACCGGATTGGGATTTTAGGAGAGGGAAGAATCCAGCAGATTGGGACGCCTTTAGAAGTGTATCGTCAGCCAAACAATCGATTTGTCGCTGAATTTATCGGACAGGTCAATCTATTTGAGGCAGTGTATGATGAAGCTGGTTCCACATTCACTGTTCCGCATTTAACCCAGTCAAACGGACAGCATGTTCAGCTGAAGCCTGCAGGGCATAAAAGAAAGAGAGAGAAGTATCTACTCATGCTGCGTCCTGAGAGAATCAGCATATCTTCTGTCAAAGAGGAATTTCAGCCAAACCATGTCACAGGTGTTTTAGCAGATGTCAGTTATATCGGGCACTCATTACGTTTGGTCGTGGGGCTTGATAAAGGTGAAATCATAGTACATGCATCAGATGCAGCATTTCCACAGTTGCCGGAGGTTGGAGAAACTGTCCATATCAATTGGCAGCCTGAAGATGTCGTTTTCTTAGATTCGAAGGTGCATACGTGATGCGAATCAAAAAAAAGAATCAACGATTTCATTGGTTTATGCTGCTGCCAGCCTGTTTGTTTCTTGTTGTATTTCTTCTGGCTCCACTTGTGATGATGTTCGTCCTCAGTTTTCGTGATGTTGATTCGATGATGAATACATTACAAACATACAGCTTTTCTCAATATATTCATGTGTTCACGACAGATGCATATGTGAAGGCGATCGGAAGTACAGTGTGGGTGGCCTTGCAGACAACGGTGATTTGTTTATTGATGGCATATCCCGCAGCGTACTTACTTGTCAAGGCACCTAACCGACGGCTACGGGCATTTTTCTATATCTTACTTGTATCGCCGCTTTTGACAAGTGTTGTTATTCGGACGTTTGCATGGATCGTTCTTCTCTCGCAAAATGGTCTGATTAATGGCATGTTATTAGATTTACATGTGATTGAGAAGCCGCTATCTATGCTCTGGAATATGAATGCGGTGATTATTGCTTATGTTCAGGTCATGCTGCCTTTTGCAGTGCTTCCTATCGCAACAAGCTTGACCGATATGGATCGTCATTTAAGACTGGCTTCTATGAGCCTTGGAGCTGGCCGTATTCGAACCTTTTTTCATGTGACTCTACCACTTACCATTCCAGGCATGATCACTGGAGCGATTATTGTCTTCTCACTAGCAGCAGGCAGCTATATCACCCCGCTTTTAGTCGGCGGAAGGATGCAGCCGCTATTGCCGCTGTCTATTTATCAGCAAGTCATGCAGGTCTATAACTTGCCTCTTGCTGCTGCCATGTCGTTTACTTTGTTGGTGTGTGTGCTTGTGGTGGTCAGTCTACTAAGCTATCTATTGAAGCGTTGGGAGGCGAGGATGCATGCGTAAAAAGTCAATTGGTGACCGCTTGCTTTCGATCCTGATTTGGACTGCTGGCTCATTGGTTTATCTCTTTTTAACCATACCTGTTCTTGTCATTGTTCTTTCTGCTTTTAGCCCGAATGCATTTCCTGAATTCCCACCGACATCGTTCTCCGTTCGTTGGTTTCATGAGGTGGTGTCAAATCCAGAATGGATGGAATCTCTGCGTATCAGTGTCATTCTGCTACTTATCGTGACGCCTCTTACTGTTCTTTTAGGAACAATGGCTTCGTATGCTTTAGCGAGGCTTTCCTTTAAGGGAAAAGAGGCCATCCAAGCCTTTATTCTTTCACCTCTCATGATTCCTCAGGTGGTGTTAGGGATTGCAATGCTTTATTTGTTTACAGCTATGGGCTTTACAGGTTCTTTGTGGGCGCTAGTCATTGGTCACGTCATCATTGGTTTTCCATATGTGGTTCGAACGGTAGGCGTCAGTGTCTCGAATCTTGATCCACGACTTGAGCTAGCTTCAATGAATCTTGGCGCAGGACCCATTCGTACATTCTTTCGAGTGACGCTGCCTTTGATTAAGCCAGGGATCATTGCAGGCGGAGTGTTTTCAGCTGTGACGTCATTTGGGGAAATATCGATCAGTTTGTTCGTCTCCTCTCCCCAAACCATTACGATTCCAGTGAGGACGTTTAATTACATTGAGCAAACCTTTGATCCAAGTGTCAATGCGATATCTGTCATATTTATTATCATTTCTATCATTGCGTTGCTCATTATTGAGAAAACGATTGGTCTGTCTAAGGTGATGTAAATATAATGAAGAAACAAGGAGCTGTCATTTGAAATGGCAGCTCTTTTTGTATTGTTTTTATGGTAAAAATTTTCGGAGTTTCAGGGAATATAGTTCTTAAGATTTAAGAAATTGCGAGAAACGAAAGGAGACCTCTCTCCTACATTTTCGGTTATATTTGCAAAATTTAAGGGAAAACATGAAATTTTTGCGGTATTTAGTCGATTATTTTCGGTGATACGCAACTATTATTAGTTATTTTCGGTAAATATCGTAAATTATGATGTGATCCCTTCGGCATAACGCATGAATCTTTACACCCATTTTTCGGTGAAAAAAACAATAATTTCATATAAAGTGGACGTAAATAGAAAATATCTAAAAGAAAAGAAGAAAAAGGCAAATCTATGGAAACATAGAGACGCAAAGCCATGTCCTAAGGTAAAAGTTGTTTTTTTGCTAAGGTCGGCAGGCTACCGAATCAAAATGGGAGTCTCTCCGTTTTATTCGGGGTGGGCTCCTTTTCCGTTATTCCGTCTATTTTAATGAAATAGACTTGGTTCTTTTGATATAGAGGGTGCAAGGTTTCATGTTGGTGGAGAAAACATAGAAGAGGCGGAGGATAAGAATGAATACAGTTTATTACCCCTTAACACATGCGCAAAAGAGAGTATTCTACACGGAAAGATTTTATCCAGGTACAAGTATTTCTAATTTGGGTGGATTCGCCAGATTGAGATCGGTATCAGGTCTGAATCCCTCTTTGGTCGTTGACGTTCTTCAAGAGTACATTCGCCAAACTGACTCTCTTCGTTTGAGGCTTGTGTATCGAAATGAACAGGGGGAGCCTGTTCAATATATCAAACCATATGAGAAGCAGCCGATTCGCCTGGTGAAAGGCTGGAGTGAAGAGGATGTGAGGGCTTGGGCGAACGAGCAAATTCGTGAGCCGATGCCGTTGATTGACAGCCCCTTGATTGAATTTACGGTCTTTCAAATCAGTGATCAAGAGTGCTGGCTGTTCTGTAAAGCGCATCATATTGTGGCAGATGGTATTTCTATTATCTTGATGGGAAATCGCATCATCGACTTATACCATGACATGCTGCACGGGGGAGACATCTCGCCAGTTGAGGAGATTTCCTTCGTTGATCACATGATGAATGAGCAAGCCTATGAATCTTCTAAACGTTTTCAAAAAGACCAAGCTTTTTGGAACGGGCAATTTGATCATATTCCAGATTTCGCTTCTTTAAAACCGCATAAGGGATACGAGATAGGTTTACATGCGGAGCGATTTTCAGGGGATATTCCAGATTCTTTGAAGGAGAAGCTTCGTGTCTTTTGTGAAGAACAGAAAGTCAGTATGCTTTCTATGTTTATGTCCACTGTTTATATATATTTACATCGATTTAGCGGCATGGAGGACGTGGTCCTTGGAACCTTTATGGGCAACCGGACGAATGCCAAAGAAAAAAAGATGATTGGTATGTTTGTCTCCACGATCCCAATGCGCGCATCTGTTCATGGGTCACAAACCTTTCTTGATTTTGTGAAACAGGTCATGGCGGATCAAATGAAGATATTGCGTCACCAAAAGTATCCTTACAATCTGCTTATGAATGATTTGCGAGAAAGAGAAGGGTTTACAGGGCGCCTTTTTGATATTTCTTTAGAATATCAGGTCATGCAGTGGCAGAAAAAAGAGAATCTGTCTTTCATTACTGAACCGATTTTTAGTGGGAGCGGAATGAATGATATTTCAATTCATGTGAAAGACCGCTGGGATACAGATACATTGACCATTGATTTGGATTACCGTACAGATTTATTCAGTGAAAAAGATATGAGTAAGATGTTTGATCGGTTCACGATCTTGCTGGAAGCGGCGGTTTCTCAGCCTGATCAGCTGATCGGGACATTGCCTTTACTTTCAGCAGGTGAGCAAAAGGAGCTGCTGCAATTATCTGAGGGAGAATCGTTTGAACTACCAGCAGCGAAACCGGTTCATCAGTTATTTGATGAATCGGCAAACAAGTATGCAGAGCGGGTTGCCGTTGTAGCGGAAAATGGAACATTTACTTATGGTGAGCTGTCTCAAAAGGCAGAAAAGCTTGCACGATTTTTACAAATGAAAGGTATTTCGCGTGATGTACCTGTTGCTGTTTTAATGGATCGAACGGTAGATGCCATGGTGGCGATCTTCGGCATATTAAAGGCTGGCGGGGCGTATGTACCGATTGATCCGGCATTACCTGAGGAGCGTATTCAATTTATTGTGGAGGATTCAGGTGCTTCCATTGTGTTAACAGAGGAATTGTTAGCTCAGCAGTACCCAGTCCTCTCGGAGAAAATGATCGTGCAGCAGCATATTTTATTAGATGATGGCTTGCTGCCTGAGCTCGTAGATCAGATAGCACCCGAGGATTTGGCTTATATGATTTATACATCGGGTACGACGGGAAAGCCGAAGGGCGTCATGATCGAGCATCTTCAGCTGCATCATTTGGTCCATGCTTTGCATCATGAAATGTATCAGGGTGCTAGTGAGCTTCAAATGGCGCTTCTTGCACCATTCCATTTTGATGCATCGGTGAAACAAATCTTTGCAGCCCTTTTATTTGGGCATACGCTTCATATTGTCCCAAGAGAAACGACGAGAAATGGTGTGCAGTTAGCGGCTTATTATCAAAAACATCAAATTGAAGCAGTGGATGGAACACCGGCACATGTGCAGCTTTTACTTGCAGCGGATTTGAGTGGGCTGTCATTGACTCACATGTTGATTGGAGGAGAAGCATTGCCTGCGAAAGCGGCGCAGTCTCTGATCGAAGCTGTTCGTATGAGTCAGCCTGACTTTGCTCTATGGAATGTGTATGGTCCGACAGAGACGTGTGTGGATGCGGCGGTTCATCGCCTAGATCTCAATGAACTGCGGGAACTATCCGAACAGCGTTATGTCTCAATTGGAAAGCCACTTGGTCATCACCGTATTTATATTTTAAATGAACATAATCAATTACAGGTGAAGGGGGCTGCTGGAGAGCTATGCATTGCGGGGATAGGTGTTGGACGAGGCTATGTGAATCAACCTGAATTGACGGAGCAGGTATTTACAGCAGACCCGTTTTCTCCACATGATCGAATGTATCGAACAGGGGATTTAGTCAGATGGCTTCCAGATGGCACGATTGATTATCTTGGCAGAATGGATGATCAAGTGAAAATAAGGGGTTACCGCATAGAAACAGGCGAAATTGAAGCGGTGATGGAGCAGGTAGAGGGAGTCGATCAGGCTGTCGTACTTGTGGTTGATGAGGCGGATGGTGAAAAGGCGTTAAGCGCTTATTACCAGGTCCATCAAGAAGGTGTGTCAGTGGACACACTGCAAGCTGCTATCAAACAGCAGCTTCCTGCTTACATGATGCCTCTCTATTTTAAAGAACTCGATGTATTTCCACTCACAGTAAGCGGAAAAGTCGACCGGCGTGCACTCGCCGCATTAAAAGGGGACAAGGCTGGCAGTGCTGTTTATGTAGCGCCTAGAAACGATGTGGAGACGAAGCTTGTTCGCTTGTGGGAAGAAGTTCTTGATCAAGAGAAGATCGGTGTATATGATTCATTCTTCGATCAAGGCGGGCATTCGCTCAAAGCGATGACAGTACTCACACATATTCAGCGAGCTTTTCAAGTAGAGGTGCCGTTGTCTGTTTTATTTGAACAGCAAACGATTGCCGCATTGGCTGCCTATATTGAGCAAGCGGAAAAATCTGCTCAAATGGTCATACCGAAAGCACCGATTGCAGCCGATTATCCATTGTCACCTCCACAGCAGCGCGTCTATATGGTGAGTCAATTGGAGCAGAGCAACGCATATCATATGCCAGCTGTTGTGAGGTTAAAAGGAACACTGCAACGAGAAAAGCTGACTGAAGCCTTTGAAAGACTGATCACACGTCATGATATGCTGCGCACTTCTTTTCATACAATCAAAGGTGTCCCTCGTCAGCGGATAGCTCCATCAGTGCCATTTCAAATGGAGCAACTGACAGGCGGCACGATGGAAGAGAACATGCAGCAATTTGTTAGACCTTTTGATCTTGAGTGTGCACCACTTCTTCGTATTGGCTTGCAGTCAATACACGATCAGGAGCATCTGCTCTTTTTCGATATGCATCACCTGATTTCGGATGGTCTTTCGATCGATTTGCTGCTGCGTGAGCTGTCAGATGCTTATGAGGGATCGGTGAAAGCGCCACTTAAGCTTCAATATCAAGATTATGCTGTTTGGCAAGAACACCAAGGTTTTCAAAAAGAAGAGGCATTCTGGCTGCAAGAATTTTCGGGAGATATTCCTGCTTTACAGCTGCTAACAGATGATCAGCGTCCAGCTGTTCAATCCTTCGCAGGGGATCGTGTGATCAAAGAAATAGATGAAGCGTTAAAAGATCAATTACATGAGCTTGCAGCGAATCATCACACGACACTGTATACGGTTCTGCTTTCTGCTTACTATACATTGCTTGCGAAATACACAGGTCAAAAGGAATTTGTGGTCGGGACACCAACAGCAGGACGTGTGCATGCAGATCTGAATGACATGATCGGCATGTTTGTCCAGACGCTTGCTTTGCGGTCAGAGGTTGATCCGAACAGAACAATGGCGGAGTTGATTGAGCAGGTAAAGGAAAAGACGATGCGGGCATTTGAGCATCAGCAATATCCATTTGAGAGGTTGCTTGAAAAGCTGAATGTGCAAAGAGATTTTAGCCGCCATCCGTTGTTCGATACCGTCTTTACGCTGACGCCGGATCATTCAACAGCCCAGTATATTGGAGAGATGCAAGTCGAAGTCGAAGAAACCAATTTCCACATTGCTAAATTTGATTTAACACTGCAAGCGATGGAGTCGGGTCATGGTTTATCCTTCGTTCTTGATTACAGTACGGCATTATTTAAACGTAGTACAGCAGAGCAGATGCTCAAGCATTATGTTTATCTTCTGGAACAGATGGTCAAAACGCCGGAGGAAGCTATTCATTCCTATCGTTTACTGTCTGAACAAGAGGCGGAAGCTCAATTGAATATGTGGAACCCATTACCTACGCCTTATCCGGCGGATGAAACTATTGTGACGCAATTTGAAGCACAGGTGCAGCAATACGGTCAAAAGTCTGCATTGCAATGTAAAGATGTGGTTCTTTCTTATCAAGAACTGAATGACCGAGTGAACCAGCTGGCTCATTATTTGCGTGAAAATGGTTTTGAAAAAGGAATGAAAGCGGCCTTATTCTTTGAACGATCCAATGAGATGGTGTTGTCTGTTCTGGCTGTACTAAAGGCGGGCGGTGTCTATGTACCAATCGATCCCGATTTCCCTGATGAGCGCGTAAAGCACTTTTTGACAGATAGCGATGCACAATTTTTACTGACACATTATGTGCTGCGTCATCGCTCGGTGCTCACTGCTTTTGAGGGAACAATCATAGAAACAGAAGATCAGACTATTGATCAGCAATCAGCTAGCAATATAGATGCACGTATTTCACCTGAGGACTTGGCGAATTTGACCTATACATCTGGTACAACTGGCAAGCCTAAAGGAAATATGGTGACACACCGGAACATTTTGAGAACGGTGAAGCAATCGAATTATCTCACCATTTATCATGAAGACACGGTGATGAGCCTCTCAAACTATGTATTTGATGCCTTTATGTTTGATGTGTTTGGTTCTTTATTAAACGGAGCAAAGCTTATTGTTCTGCCCAAAGACACCATTTTAAACATGAATAAGCTTTCTGGAGCGATCGAGAAAGAAAAAGTGAGCATTTTAATGATCACGACAGCTCTTTTTCACTTACTCATTGATATGAAAAAAGACAGCCTGAAGAATGTAAGAAAAGTTCTGTTTGGCGGAGAGCGAGCTTCTGTACCTCATGTCGTGTCAGCGCTTGAAACGGTTGGGGAGGACAAGCTTGTTCATATGTATGGACCGTCTGAAAGCACGATTTTCACCACGTATTATCCTGTGGATTACATCGATGATCAGGCGTTATCCATTCCAATCGGAAAGCCAGTGAGCCAAACAGCCATTTATATTGTTGATGAATTTGGTCATGTGCAGCCGCCGGGTGTTGCAGGAGAGCTGTGTGTTGCTGGTGATGGACTGGTGAAAGGATATTATGGGCAGCCAGAACTCACAAGCGAAAAGTTTGTAGAGAATCATTTCCGCCCTGGTGAGAACATGTATAAAACGGGTGATCTTGCACGTTGGCTGTCAAATGGAGATATTGAATTCATTGGACGGATCGATCATCAAGTCAAGATTCGAGGACAGCGAATTGAACTTGGAGAAATTGAACATCAGCTGCTGCGACATCCGCAACTGAAGGAAGCCGTCGTAATTGCAGCATCGAATGATACATTATGTGCGTATTTCACAGCAGAAGGTTCTGTCTCATTAGCTGATTTACGTGATCAAGTAGGACGTGAATTACCTGTATATATGATGCCAGCATTCTTCATGCAATTAGACGAGCTTCCGCTGACGGGTAACGGCAAGGTAGATAGACGGGCTTTACCGGTGCCTGATCTAAGTGAGCAGGCAGCAAATGAATACGTCCTTCCTCAATCGGAGACAGAGCGTACGTTGGCACACATTTGGGAGGAAGTACTTGAAGTGCCGCGAATCGGCAGGCACGATCATTTCTTTGAGTGCGGGGGCCATTCGTTGCGCGGCATGAAAATGCTGAACAGGCTGTACGAAGAGATGCAGGTGGAGCTCACCTTGAAGTCTTTATTTGAATCCCCAACATTAGAGGCATTTGCTCTTGCGGTTGATCAAGCGGATCTAACGGAGATCCAGCGAGTGGAGAAAGCGGAAGAGGCAGCCTATTATCCAGTGACGTCTGCTCAGAAAAGACTGTACGTTCTGGAGAAAATGACTAATGCTGAGCAAAGCTATCATATGCCAGCTGTCTTAAAGCTTGAAGGCGTATTTGATGAAAAACGATTTGAAAAAGCCATTGAACAGCTTGTTCATCGTCATGAGGCTTTCCGAACGAGCTTTGATTTTGTTCAGGATGAACCTGTTCAGCGAATTGAAGAAAATGTCTTTTTGGATATTGAAAGAATCGAAGGGAACGGTCGAGATATTCAAGAATTGATGAATGATTTTATCCGTCCGTTTGATTTAGGAAGAGCACCTCTACTCAGAGTGGGTCTTGTGTCTGTTTCCGTAAATGTACACTATTTACTGATTGATATGCACCACATCATTTCAGATGGTGCGTCTGTCGGTATTTTAATTGATGAGCTTTCGATCTTGTATCGAGGAGACAAACTAGAGGACTTACCTGTTCAATACAAGGATTATGCGGTTTGGTCAAAAAGTGAGGAATCCGTTGCACAAAAGGATGCTGAAGAGGCATTTTGGCTGGAGCAATTACACGGAGAACTGCCTGTACTGGCATTGCCTGAAGACCTGCCAAGGCCAAAAGTGCAGACATTCGCAGGAGGTCGCATCGCATTCACGATCGATGGTCCGCTTAAAGCACAATTGGATGAGTTGGTCAGGTCACTCAACAGTACGACTTATACGGTCCTGCTAGCTTGCTACAGTACCCTTTTAAGCAAGCTTTCGAGACAAGAAGATATCATGATCGGTTCTCCGATTGTGGGCAGAACCCATCCTGATATTCAATCTGTGATCGGCATGTTTGTGAATACGCTGGCACTTAGAACGAAGCCAGCAGGACATCAGACATTTGCTGAATTTGCGATAAATGTTCATCAGCTCGTGTTAGAGGCAAACGAACATCAACTGTATCCATTTGAAGAATTGGTGGACCAAGTGCAAACGGTTCGAGACACAAGCCGTCATCCAATCTTTGATGTGGTGTTCTCAATGGAAAATGCGGATATCCGTGACTTGTCGATGGCTGGACTTCATATTGTTCCGCAACCATTTGAAGAGAATATCGCTAAATTTGATTTGACCTTAACTGGAAACGAATCTGCTGATCAGATTGAGCTTGTGTTTGATTTTAATTCTTCTATCTTTCATCAGTCGTCAATTGAGAAGTGGAAGGAGTATTTCCTTTATCTGATTGAACAAATGGTGTCAGCGCCAGATCAATCGTTAGATCAAATGCAATTATTATCACCGCAAGAGCAGCGAGAATTGCTCGGCGAATGGTCAGGGCCTGTCCTCGACGTGCCATCAGATCAAACCGTTCATGCCCTGATTGAGGCACAGGCACATGGAGCACCTCATCAAAAAGCGGCGACCTTCTGC
>NZ_JOTP01000008.1 GCF_000715205.1 Bacillus zhangzhouensis
CTCCTCATTGATATGAATTACTTCAATTGCATTTTCCTTCAACCACTGAAATTCATAGCAGTTGATTATTGGATTTCGAGAATAGCCCGGCAACAAAATTAAAATTGTTTCGCTAGGATTCACCCCATCTAGCATTGCAGCATCCCTAGAAACATAGCGCGGGTATTTATATTGTGGGAATTTCTTTTTCAAATCTTGCCATAGCGCTCTTGCATGCCTTGTATTTACTCCTACGATGAAAGTCCTTGTACGTCGTTTTGAACAGCCATTTAAGATTAAGAGTTCTACCACAGATAACACCTCCATATAAAAAAGCGACCTCCGCAATGGAAGCCGCTCTCAATTTATCACCTAATACCATCATAACCGCTCTCAGACAAAATGCTTTGCCAAGATCCTGCCAAAAGTGTGCCATTAAGAAATATTTATATCTCACCCTCAAATTCATAAACTGATCTCAACAATATTTCTAAGAAGTTAATTATTTTCTCAGTTTCTTCAGCTGATGATTTTTGCGTTTCGTGAGCAGCTTCGTTCCCATTCTTTCTAATCAAATCCAGCCATTTTTTTGTACTTTTTGGTACAACAGCCTCTTTCACTAAAAACTCCACATACTCTACAAACTTTTTGTTTTTTTCAGCTTGTTTTTCCATCGCTATATTCATAATCATTTTTCTAGCCAAAATACTTGCGCCTGTATATGCATGGACTGAAAATGAATCACAGACTTCCTTATACAAATCTTGCACATCATCTGGAAGATGCTTTATATCTTTCATAATATTTTTTACAGGGTATTGTATTTGGTTTCTGCTGATATAAGTAGGACTTTGACAACCAGGACATATTAATATAAAGGCGCCCAATCCCCCTTGAGTCAGTAAAAATTCTTTTGATAAATATGCTTCTCTAGGGGCCACTAAGGCATTACAGTAGCCACATTCATATTTCTCATTTTCGATATTTCTAACACCTTCCCAATAACCATACTCCATGTCATTCATAATAATCCTTCCTTCTCTTATGTTATATATACTATTATCCACACAATCCACCAATTCACCATATCTATTAGTCTGTCCAACTGGATAAACCTCTGTATCCTTTGCCCCTCTTGCTTTTCAGCCATTTCCTTAAAATGAGTTGGACATTTTCTCATTATGGTTAGTTGACGAAAAAGAACAAAAAAAAGACCCACCTGCCATTTCAACAGATGAGTCTATAAGCCGAAATCGTCCATTGCTTTGTCCATAGCGTCTTGTGTAATTCCAATGTATCTCAATGTAATGTCAGGACTTGAATGGTTAAATATTTCTTGTAACAAGGCAACGTCTTTATGTTTTTTATAGTTCCAGTAGCCAAATGTTTTTCTGAGCGTATGAGTACCGATACTATCAAGCCCGACATAGTCCGCTGCCTCTCTCATAATGATATATGCACTGCTGCGGCTGATTGGTTTGTTGAGTCCTTCTCTACTCTTAAAAAGATACTCTTGATCATCTTTGTCTTTGATATATTGATCTATAGCTTTTCGAAGCGTCTTGTTTATTTTGATTCTTTTTTCTTTACCTGTTTTTTGTTCTCTCAGCGACACATATTGCTTTCTTACATCCTTCACTCTCAATTCCAGCAGATCGGATATACGCAAGCCTAGATTGATTCCGGCCACAAAAAGCAGCAAGTTCCTTTTGTTCCGCTCTCCAAGATATTTCTTTATATAATGGATCTGATCAAGGTCCCTTATCGGCTGAACAAAATTCATGACTTGCCCCCCTTGTACACTTCTTCTCTAAGTGCGAAGGCTAAACGGTAAAAGGCTTTATTTTTGAATCGGTAATAGTTCCGCTGGCTGAGACCCATTTCCGCGTAAATTTCGTAATCAAACATTTCTTCATCCTGCATATAGAGCATAACTAATATGCGCCGCTCTTTTTGCGTAAGACGATTAATGCCCCTTTCGATTCGCTTCATATATTTTTCCCGTTCAATCTCCCAATCCATTTTTTTAAGTGCTGCATCCTCGGTCGATGAATGAAACTGATTGGAAAAACTCGGCGGTGTAATGGTATATGTTGTTGTGATTTTTGGGAGGAAGTCTTCTGGCGTTTGCAGCCTAAGCAATTTATATTTATCCATCATTCTTTCCATTTTGAATCTTGTTTTTTCCTCGTCGATTTGAGGGATATCTAAATTCATTTGATCTGTTTGTTCGTTTGGATTCTTATCATTTTTATTAGTCATCCCAATCACTCCTTTTATTTTCTTCGCATTGCCCCGCCTTTGGCTCTTTTTAAACGCTGCATGTTTTGCCCCATCAACTCTCTTAAATCTCTGTCAGTGAGCTTCTGCGTGTTCTTTTTGGGCTTTTCCTTCTTCATGTCCGCTCCTTTCCGACAAATAAAAAACGGACACCAACCAGCACCCGTAAAAGGTGTTGATCAGTGTCCGCAGGCTCTCCGTCTTGGACTTATTTAGTTACCTCTTTGAGATCAATCAACATTTGTTCTAAGAAAGGAATATGATCTTTACCAGCAATAAAAGCAAAAGCGCCATCCTCATCATCCATTCTCACAATAATCTCAATGGATTTTGTGATAGGGTGAACCTCGTAATTCATTTTTGATGGCATGTACGGCGCATCAATAATGCTGTCGCTCAAGTAATGGTCTCCTATACTCTTTAAGTGGCTGTATTTTTCTTTTTTCATTCCGCTACCTCCGTTTGTGGATACATAGCAGCTTCAACCTTTGCTAAGACCCTTTTTTCGATTTTATTTAAATCATGCCCGTTCATTTCTGCAAAGAGAATGTTATCCTTAATGGTCGCTAGTTCTGATCTGCTAAACGCTATAAAACCTTCAAAGTGGTCTGGGAAAACATCAATATCAATTTCATCACCAAACATGTCGTCTGGATTGTTATTATCCGGTAATAAGAAATATGTGTCATCATGATATTGAAGCCCATAATCTTTGATATTCTCCTTCATTTCACCAACTGTATGTGTCGGAAAACCATCCTCATGAATCACTTTCACACCGTCAGATAGGTTTGATAATTTGATTGTCATTTCCGCACCTCGAATGACGGCGTATAGATATGGCCTTTGACGCCTGTCCAATTTTTATATTTATAGATTGTCATCTTAATTCGGTGCGTGCCAGCAGTGTGATTGACTGTGTAAAATTCCTTTGCTGGTGTGGCGTTCTTAAATGACCCAACTAGACTAAACCGCTGATCTTTCCATTTGCCGCTCACCTTCTTTTGAAGGGTGAAACGATAATAGACCGTTTCATTTCCCGTTTTTCGAGCTGTGACATCAATACTTTTGGCTTTCGGCGTATAGGAATTGGCATCCGTTGATACGCTGATTGTATGCCCTCCGATTGTTTTATATCCGCTCGTTACTGCCGCAGCAGACGGCGCATAAAGCACCGCCGCAATAATAATAGTGAGTGTGATTAGTAGTTTTTTCATCTTCATTCCCCTTCCTAAGTCATCCAGTAATGTATTGAACCAGTGTGTCTGTGAACGATTTTTCATAAGTGGATATTATATGCATTATCCAATCTATATCTACTCCAGATACATGGAGTCTAAAAAAGCGTTTAAAGTCTTCATCCGACAATTCCAATCTATACTTATTCGCACTTTCTTTAACTTTTTTAAAATGAAAGAGTAACTTACTAAGTTCAAGTGTGTACATCGTACCTTCTGTCACAAGCTCTTCCTCAAGATGATCATAAGGAATGGCGTATTTCATATTGTCATTTTCCTTTCTCATATCAAGTTACCGTCTCTTCCCAAAACCATTTCATTATCGCTAGTCATATCCTCAAGCACTTCTTTAACCGATAACAATTTTCCATCCTCACCAACTGTTCGACTGTGTCTGATTGCTGCATAGGTTTGAGTGACTTCGGAAATTTTCAATTCGTCTCCGTCATCTGCAACGTCATTATTGTAAATCTCCATTGCACGTTCGATATTGCGCGCTTTGATTAATGCATAATAAGGCTCGTGCGTCTCATAAAACTTCATTTCTTCTTTTTTGCTTTTAACCTGTTCTTCCAGCAACTGAATGGCCGTTTCAAGGTATGTCGCAAAATCAATTGCTTCTTCCTGCGCATGTCGCAACCATCCTTTTAAGTCGTGGGAAGAGGTGTCAACCTCAACCCCGTACTTTTTCAGGCCCTTTTCCTGCTGCATATGCAATTTCTCTATTACTGAATAGATAATCGGGTTGCTTTCGTTCATCGTGCTTCCTCCTTTAGTGATTCCATATCAACGTTTAAGACTTGTAGCATCCAAAGAAGAGTAGCCATGCCGGCAACTGCTTCTTTATCCGCTCCATCCGATTTCACGCCTCTTTCTCCAAAGTCGTTCATTCGATCAATTATTTGCCGCTGTTGCTTTTTATTGAGCTTCATATATTTTCTCCTAACTGAAAGTCGCTTCCGGCTCTTCATCTGGTGTCACTTCATCCTCTTCCCACTCAATATCAAGGTCGAGCTTCACACCGTTTTGACTTAATCTCATTAGCAAGATTTCAAATTCGTTTAGATATTTAAGAGATTTCAATTCATTACTTGTTCGATAGTTAATATCCCATTCCTTATCTCTTTTATAGAGAGAAATTGGTATCTCATAATTCAAATCTTCGTCACGCTCACATTCAAAAAATATTGTGGCGTATTCAAAACTACTCCATGATCTGTCCTCATTACGTTCAACTTGAACACTAACTTCAACCGCCTCATACTCTGGTCCATCATCAAATTCAATTTCAAGGCCGTCAGTTTCTACTTTCTTCGCTACATACTCCTTCCATTTCTCAAAAAGATCGGATAGCTTCATTGTTTTTTCTTTTTCTTCGATCATTAAATTCTTGAAGTTATCAAGCAGTTTGCGGTTATCAAATGAAGCTTCTTTTATCGTTTCGACTAGCACATGATCTAGTTTGGTGATGTATTCTGAGTAATCGTAAGTTTCAAGGTATGGCACAATGACACTTTTCAACTTGTTTTCAATGACTTTTCTTGCTTCTCCACCATATGAAGCAAACAGGTCTTCAAGCGCTTTTGAAACGCCTTGTTTCAATTGCTCTGCGATCAGATTTTCAACGATTCCATTTTCTAATTGTTGTGCAATAACATCTTTAATATTTTTTTCAAGGTTCATTATTTTTTCCTCCTAAGCCGCTAGGCTGTTTATAGGTGATGCAACAGTTCAATTTGCACGCCGTTTAAGCGTTTGTTTGCGATCTTTATATATTCAGGGTTCAATTCAATTCCGATGAAATTTCTACTATGCTTGAGTGCCGCTATGCCCGTTGTTCCTGATCCCATGAATGGATCCAATACAATGCCATCAACAGGGCAGCCAGCTAATACACACGGCTCTATCAGCTCCACTGGATACGTTGCAAAGTGAGCGTCTTTGGTTGGCTTGGTTGCAACAGTCCAAACAGAACGCTTATTCCGCTTATTTCTGATAGCTCTGAATGCTAAGTCACCATACTTCCCTTTGAATGAACCACGGGGCTTGTCTTCTCTTCTCCCTAGTTGTTCCATTCCGAATGCGCCTTTTGATCCTCTTGGTGGATCCGGAAACGGTTTATAAGCAGCTTCTTCTTTAATTGCTTCATGATCGTAATAATACTTTTGTGATTTTGAGAGAAGAAAAATATATTCATGTGAGCTTGTCGGCCTATCCCTCACACTCTCCGCATGGCATTGGGTTTGTTCCAAACAATATCTTTCCGCAAGTACCAACCGTCTTCTTGGAGAGCGAAAGCCACACGCCATGGCAAGCCTATTAAATCTTTTGGTTTTAATCCCGCTATTTTGTTCGAAAAATTTATAACGCCGCTTCTTTGACCAATAGATTGTTTATGTTCAGTACCTGGATGAGTACGGCCGTTTGCAATTCTTCCGCGGCCGCTTCCAGCATAAGCGTCGCCTAGATTCAGCCAGACAGTGCCATCATCCTTTAAAACTCTCTTAATCTCTCTGAATAAAGAAACGATTTTTTGAATGTATTCTTGAACGGTTTCTTCTAAACCGATTTGCTCAGTCATTCCGTAGTCTCTTAACCCCCAATAAGGCGGGCTTGTGATCACGGTTTGAATTGTATCCGGTGGCAGCGACTGAACAACGTTTATGCAATCACCTTGAAGTATCTGGTTAAGGTCCATACGGCACCCCCTATTTAATTTCCTAGTAATCCAGCGATCGTTATAATCGCCATGAAACCAATCAAGGTGAAGATGACAGGCCCGTTTGACTCGCGCTTCGCCATGACCACGTTACCCTCTATGATCAGATCATCGTTTTTGCGGACCAGCATCGGCACAACATTTTCTGGCACTTTAAGATGGACAGCAGCATCCTGAATCGTGATGGCTTGATGTTTGCAAGCTTTGACTGCCTGTGAAAGCTCGACATGTTTTGGTAGGCTCATATTTTTCCACCGTCCAATCGCTTCATAAAAGCAAATTCATATTGCTTCTCGATGTTTTTCATGGCTGCTACCCCGCCTCTGTGAAACTCATCTTTAGTTCTTTCGAAATGTCGCTGCTCCCAATTCAGTTCGTTTAAGAAAAGCTTTGAGAATCCGTTGATCTGCTGATTCTTTTTATCTATTTCTCTTTTCAAACGTTCGACCTCATGCAAAAGGTCCTCAACGTTTACTTGATCTTTTGATAACATCGCAATTCCTCCCCCCGCAGGGGACGAACCCCTGCTATTTTTTAATTTTATGGCTGTAATCAAATCTAACTCGGTCAAAACTTCCTTTAATCGTTTCGATAATCGTGTGACCATGCTCTGGCGCATTGATGCAATAGGCTATATTGTTGATGCCGTCCAGCACGACCACTTGGACTTTTCCTTGTTCGACTGAGGTTGTAAATAGTTCATTTTTTGCTAATGAAATCGTCTGCGGTTCGTTCACTTTGATCACTCCATGTGATATAATTAAGGTTCCTAAGTTTAATTACTCACATTGAACTGATGTGAATTCTTACCACTGAGACTCGACGGATTTATCTGTGCGCTTCCAACGCCAGTCTTTACGTTTGAGTCTCTTTTTATATGGTTTTGGTGGGTGCTGCTGCCTATAAGCTGCTAGTTCATCCTCTGACATAACCCATGCACGTACTGGACCTGCTTTGTATGGATTCGCTACTGTTTCCAATGTGTTCACCTCCTTTTATTCATCCCTTTGAGGAACGTTGAGATTATAGATTCTTTCTAGCTCGTCGTCAGTCAGTTTCTCGCAATATTCCCGCCCATAAGCCCCGTTTGTAAGATTCAACCACTCGATCAAAAATTCTCTCTCTGCAACTGTCATCACTTAATGCCTCCCCTCTGTTTGAGGTGGCGCACGGCTGCTGTCTTGATCCGTTTTGGACAATCTTCATATCGCGCGATGACTTCCAGCTGGCGTACTGTCGCTTTTTCAAATGGCAACAGGATGCTTTTTCTTTTCATGCTTGTACTCCTTTCCTAGCGCGCCGCCTTTACGTGGTTCGATTTTGCCTAATTCTGCTTGGTCAATTATAAGCAACAGGATGTCATCGACATTGCGGGCCAAACGATTTGCGATGTGTCTGATCGGTTCCTGGTCCTGCCACATTTGTCTAAATAAAATGATGTCTTTCTCATCCCATATGAAATCACTGTGCGGACAAGCGTAGTAAACCGGTTGTTGTTCAAACAGCTTGCGTAGATCTCTTTTTTTGTAGCTCATTGCGCTTTTTTTGATATACATAGGCTCGTTTGCGCCGACACCGTTCGGTCGCTCCTTGATCTTTCCTCTTTTTGAAAAATCAATCATCAGCATTAACACTTCTTCTTCTGGCCTGCGAAACAGCTCGGCCATTTCACTCAAAGACCTGCCTTCGTACCAGTAATCCAAAAACCGTTTAAGACCTACGATCGTCCATTCAAAATTGAAATCTTCTAAAATGATTCTAGTAGCACTCACTTTGCAATTTCCTTTCTGCGACCGACCTCTTTATGCACAATATGCATAGAAGTTGTCAGATTCCTTTCTACGAGCCAATAACGTGGGTTCAACCCATTTATCACCAGAATATTCCTTTCTGCTCTGTTAGTCTTTCTACCACCTTTTTTCATGATCGTTCCTCCTTGTGTTTTTCATAGTTTTTTAAATTTGCATCCAATTGGGCTATTAAACTAGCAAGTTCGGATGCTGTTGGGTTACTGACGGTCATGGTTTCCCTCCTAAAAGGGCAATTCTTCGTCACGCTTATCAAAGGTTTCTTTAAACAAAATGTATTTAGACCTTTTTGTCATTCGTGATACAAGTTTTGTGTCGTACATTTGTTTTAATTTGTCTCCAGTTAAATTGGATGTGTAAATCGTTGCTTTATCCTGTCTAGCTGATGTGACTGCATAAAGTATCTTGTGTATAAAGTTGGTGGCCTCACTCTTTGAGTGTTCAGATCCCGTTTCAGCCCCTATGTCATCAACCACAAGATAATCCACATCACCTATAAGACCTGTTACATAACCTTGGGTGAATTTACTTTCTTTGTTGTGGAAAGAGTCTTGAATGGCAAAGGCAGCATCAGCAAGGTTTACAAATAAGCATGATTTCCCCATATCTTCGGGGTTGTCAGGGTCAGGCGGTACATTGAGTGCTTTAAGTGCTGCATAAGCTAGATGACTTTTCCCTACACCTGGATGACCTTGAAGAAAAATGTTGAATACTTCGCCTTGTTTTAAATAACCAACCATTTCCATCATGCGGCGCTTATTTGCCGTTTCCTCAGGCTCGGCCACTTTGTAATTATCAAACGTCGCTTGTGCAATGGTTCTGTCTCGGAAGATGCTTCTCTTTTCAAGCGTGTTGAAATTCTTTGTTCGCTGACTGAACTCTATCTGACTCTCTAAGTCTCTTTGAAGCTTTTTTTCATCTGCCTCCAGTTCACACCGTGGACAGACCACATTGCCATTTAGGATCATCATACGAACAGGCTTTACGACATCCTTGTTACCTCTGGTGTATGTGTGTTTCTCACAAAAATCAGAATGGAAGGTCATTCTTGCGTTTAAGGGTCCCGCTGCCACTGATTTGATGCTCTGCACGTTTTATCACCCCCGCACCTTCATTCAGATATCCTTCAAACTTGGTTCCAAACAATGTAGTTGGCTGCAGGTATTTATTCATTTTTTCGTCTTTAAGCCATTGATTAGCTTTTGTCAGGATCACAGTTTTAAAGTCTTCAAATCTGAATCCGTCATTCCAGCGTGCTTTTATTAATCTTTGTGTAGCAGTAGACGAATGTCTGAAAGATTTCCCTGTTACTTTGTTCAAAAGATCAACAATCAGTTTGAATGGAATTTCAGATTCTTGAGTTTCAGGATTAACAGTCGGGTTGCCCGACAATATATCTTTTAATTCTTTATCTTTATCTAATTCTTTATCTATATCTGTTGCGTGACTTGGTGTGACGTTGATCGTGACGTCACGTGACATGTCATTTTCAGGTTGTGGAAGGCTCTGTTTTTTGCGTTGCTTTTGCTTTCTCAATCGGTTCTGCTCCCTGATCTTTTCGAGAGCATCCAAATTCTGATGCTTCTCCCAATTACATATACTGATATAATTCTGTTCATTGATTTCTATCATGCCGAATTTCCTGAATGTGTCTAAAGCCATACGAACAACTCCTAATGGTCTTCCAAAGATATGCGCTAGCATTTCGTCTGTGTAAGGCACGTTTTCGCTTAGATAAATAAAACCAGATGCGTTAGTTTTTCCTGCTTGAGCAAGTAACTTAACCCATATAATCAACAGAGTGTCAGATTCAGGCATTTGTTCAATGAGTTTGATTTTTTCATCATCGAACATCTGGGTGCTTAGTTTCACCCATTTGACTTCCCCCATCTTTAAAAGCCTCCTAACGTTTTTCATGAATAGTTTTTCTTATTAAAGCTTGTCCTCTAAAAAAAGGTGAAACAAAAGTTTCAAGCCTCTTTAGTTTTTTTGTTCTTTTCTTTTTTTACTGGTGTGTAATAAGGCGCCACAGCCTCGGTAAAAAGTTTTTCCCTGTCTTCTGTGCCAAAGAATACTTCTCCAAGAAACAAATTGCTTTTTCTCTTTTTCTTTTTCTTAGCCATAAAGATCACCTCGAAACATATTATGCAATGTGGACAGTAGGACTACCCATCAAATTTGAATATTAAAACTCCAACCATCATTCCTGACAGGTATTAAATTATCCAAAAAAAAGCTTGGCTTTTATGCCAACTTGTTCTGAAATTCTCTCTAAGCTTTTAAAAGTAGGAGAAATTTTTCCGTTTTCTAGTCTCGATATATAAGAACCCGTAAACCCCATCTCTTCTGCGAATTCTTCTTGAGAAAGACCACTCTCTTTTCTTTTCATTTTCAACATTTTAGCTAGTTCATTAAGATCAATCACACAGCACCTCCTGATATTCCTGTCAGGAATGAATATACCACACAGGAATATTAATGGCAAGTCTTTTCCAAAAGAAATATTCCCGTCTGGAAAGTCAGTATGCTATAATTATTATGTAATTTTGGTTAAACTGTTACGATCAAAGGTGGTTTTAAAATGGAGAATAGAAAAATCGGTTTTGCTGTAAAGCGTCTACGTTTAAAAAAGAAGAAAACTGTAGAAGATGCAGCTAAGGAAATTGGTATATCTCAAAGCTATTTATCTAGAATTGAGAATAACTCACAAATTCCCTCCGTTAAAGTTATAAATAAAATAGCAGATTATTTTGATGTACATAGTTCATATTTATTTTTTGATGAAGAAAGCATAAATAGCTTTACTGAAAAAGAGAACGAATTAATCTCAAGCAAACATATTAATATAAATGACCTTGAAAAATTAAACATTGTTCATGATAACGGCTCTAAAATCACAAAAGAAGAAATTAATTATGTAATTGATCGCCTAAAGGAACTAAGAGAATTAAGAGAAAATTATTTAAAAGGAAAAGAATAATTTATTTTTTTTTGCTTTCTTCTTCAAGTTTCTTTATTTTAGATATTTCTCTCTCTATTTTTTCAATAAGTTGTTCGTAACTAGACAATATACTTTCCCCCTAATTTAACTAGTGTTTCCTGTTTTGTTGTTTTCCCAAAACAGGAAACACCTCTTTAAAACACGAAAGACGATACCATTTCTGGTAACGTCTTTTTTTACATCCCTACTCTTACTTCTTTTGTTTGAAAAATCATTTCTTTTTCACTCGTCATATCAGCGCCCTTCACTCCGGCTGGTAATAGAAAAATTGTTATTATAAATAAGCTAGTTAATACTTTCATACTTTCACCTCCCTTGACCTTTAAAGTGTAAGATCTAAATCCATTTTTTTCAACTGGATTTTCGGGATATTAGCTCTAAAGTAATCACGCTGTTCAGAGAAAAAGTGTAAACATAATAAAATTTTATCTGTCCTTACCTCTCTAATTCCATCAAATAAATATGCATAGGGGCGTAAGGATTTATCTAAGTAATACAGATTAAGTGAACTGCCTTCACTTAGAAGCTGTGTGAAATGTGTAACATTATAATCTTCATCAATTTTTTTACACCAGTAATATTGAAGAATAGCAATCTCTTCTTTATTTTGGATAACTTCTTCTTCTCTCTCTGGAAACTCTTCATATAATTTCAAAAGTTGCTTGTAGTAATTTAGTGATTTCTTATACGACTCAAAAAAATAGGATAGGCCAAGTAAATATGTTGCGGTCATGACATGGCTTTTGCTAATACCTGTTTTCATTAAAGACATTGCAGAATCTCTTGCTTTTTCAATATTATTTTCTTGTTTCAGGTACGTGTTTGCAAGAATTTCATCAATTCTCGCTTTAAAGCTCTTCTTTAGAAATGGATCATTAATTCCTTTTAAAAATTCCTTGGCTCTATCAATTGAATACAAACTTAAATCGTACTTCCCGATATTGTAATAGACATATGATTCAAATATTTCAAGTAATGTTTTACCTTCTATAGTTTTTGCTTTAAGATTGTTTAATGCTCTTTGGTGTTCAAGCGGTTTAAATGATTCTCTAAAGTTCAAAGCAAAGCGGTAAGCATTACAAGCGTCTGGTGCTACAGAAGAATAATTATCAATAATATATCTTATTTCATTAAACATCTGATTGGTGTAATAATATTCCAAAGCGCTATAAATGTATTTCTTATCGAAGCCACTTTTAGAGTATTCTTTCATCAATTGTTTTTCTTCACTAGGTGAAATTTCCCTTACTGTTTCTATGACCATCCAAAAAGCTATTTCTTTTCCCGAAAAAAATTTACTCATATAACCTTTTGTAATCCCGATCGCTTTGGCGATACTATTTTGGGATTTCTCCATTTTATCCAGGTGTTTTTTCAGAACGTCTCTTATATCATCATTTTTAACTGTACTGTGCATATGCTCACCTTTCAAAATCAATTTAGCACTCTAAAGTCGAAAATGCTGTCACAAAATGTCGAATAAGTATGAATTTTTAATCTAAAATTAAAAACAATCCTTTTCTGTTAATTCAATTATAATCCTTTTAAGGTTTATATTAACATATAACTTTTGGAGGAGTTATATGCTGCGAGCTTTATTTGTAAATATGAGTAGGATTATTAGCAAGTAATTTCCAACATGATATAATTATTGTTATTGATTAAGTGTTATTAAATTGAGGTGTCTTTATCTAATGGATTATAAAAAAAACGAAATAATCGGAATAAACTTAAACAGACTAAGAAACAAGCAAAAACCTAAACTATCAATAAGACGTCTCGCTGAAGAAGTTGGTTTGAGTAATGGGTATTTATCAAAGCTTGAAACCGGTAAGATTAAAGGTCCGTCTTTGGAAGCCATGATGAAACTTTCCGATTTTTTCAATGTGGATCTCAGCTTTTTTATTACCGATCCTAGATATATTGATAACAAAGGCAAAGATGTAGAGACGAATCAAGTTTATGTGAATGAACTGACTCTTGATACAATCAAAAATATTAACATTATAGATGATGATGGAAACCCATTAACAGATGATGAACGAAATTTCATGCTTGATGCATTAAAAAAGTATAGAGCCTCTAAGGTCAAATTCTTCACAAGCAATATTTCATCGAATGACGATTGATTTTAAGCTTCTTTTTTTCCACTCCTATTTCTTTCCCCTTCCTCTAAGCACTTTGTTTCTACACTTATTCGAGGAATTATTGTTCGTTTGCAAAAGGTATGCTTAGCATTCGAAATATGATTTCGAACAGTCTTTTCGCTAATAAATAGCTCGCTTGCAATTTCTTTTGTTGTTTTATCTTGGACGAGCAATTCAAATACTTCTCTTTCTCTTTTGGTTAATAGCGGCTTGGATTGAAACTCTTTCTCCTTCAAGTATTGTAACCCTCCTTGCTAAGGTGAGAGCTCTAGTCTCTATAGAATGGGATTCTGTATAGTCGAGATATCATATGCCGCGTACGAGAGGTAGGTGACGTTAAAATCAAGAATTCCCACAGATCAGCGTCCAATTTCCTCCCCTTCAAACCGCACAACTAAGGACGAGTCTACTACCTGAGACATCGTCCTTTGTTAAACAAGCATTTAAAATATAGAAATGGCTCCTGTTAAAAGCGCAATGAGTGTTGTAAACAGGGCGGTTAACACCGTCCATAACAGTGCGTATTTTTGCAAATCACCAATATCTTTGTTCAGCATACTGACAAGAAGTAAGGTTGAGGCCACAAGAGGACTTAGTAAATGGACAGGCTGTCCGATAATAGAGGCGCGCGCAATCTCCACCGGATCAATCCCATAAGCTGCGCCGGCTTCAGCCAAGATTGGCAGCACCCCGAAATAATAAGCATCATTTGAAAGAACAAATGTAAATGGCATACTCGTCAAAGCGACAATTAGCGGGAAAAATGAGCTGTAGGAATCCGGAATTAAGTAAATCACTAAATTGGCAATCGCCTCCACCATTTTTGTTCCCGAAAAGATTCCTGTGAAAATCCCTGCTGCAAATACAAGCGTAATAACCGTTAATGCATTCCCAGCATGCGATAAAATTCTCTCGCGCTGGTCTTCAACCTTTGGATAGTTGATCATGAGAGCGATGACGAATCCAATTAAAAAGAGGACAGGAATCGGTACGATATCTAAGACAAGCGTGGCCATGACAGCAATCGTCAGGAAAAAGTTGACCCAAATCAGATTTGGTCTCTTCATATCCTCAACGCCATCCTCAATTGACGCAGCTAATTCAGGAGAGATGGATACCTCTTCTTTGTGCTGAATCTCAGCAATACCAATTCGCTTCCGTTCTTTTTTCCCAAGTACATATGCAGTAAAAAGTATAAAAAGAGCGCCCCCTAACATCGTCGGGAGTAATGGAATAAAAAATTCAGCGGCATCTAATCCAAGCGCAGCGATTGCACGAGTAGCTGGACCACCCCAAGGCGTCATACCGCTCATAATTCCTAATGATAATAATGAGATCGTTCCTAAAATCAGGGGGTTCATCCCAATTCTTAAGAAAAGTGGCAACATAGCTGATACTGTAATCATGTACGTTGTGGTCCCATCACCATCTAATGCAACAAGCATAGACAAAATCGCTACCCCAAAAGCAATTTTGACAGGATCACCTTTCACAATACGTAGAATGAGTTTAATCAGAGGATCAAATAATCCCGCATCCAGCATGACACCGAAGAACAAAATCGCAAATAACAATAAAGCAGCTGATGGTGCAACCGTTTTGAGTCCATCAAGCATCATGTCCCCTAATCCGCTGTTAAAGCCCCCGATCAATGCAAATATGATAGGTACAACGGTTAGAGCTACCACCGGATGCATACGTTTTGTCATAATGAGAAATGTAAATGTTAAGACCATCAAGATCCCTAAAATAGCTAGCACTTTATATCCCTCCATCCTCTTCTTTACACGATCAACAAGCGCCCCTTTGCACTTGTGATCTGAATGTTAGCGCTTTCTATTTCAAGGATATAATAGCTTTTTTTATAATGAAAATATTGATTTTTTCGTTTATTCAATAATTTTTTTTTATAATCAGCCTTGCTGGCTTCTTAAAAACTCAATGAATGCTTTCACAACAGATAAATGAAGGGAGTCTGGCTGGTACATAAGCCATGTATCTCTTAAAACAGGCTGTCCATCTTTATACGAAAGCCCTTTTACAAATAACTCATCACTTGGTCTGAGACAAATTTCCGGGACAATGGCATAGCCCAGTCCATGCTTCACCATCTCTTTCGATGTATCCTGACGGTCTGTCTCCATTGTCACAAGCGGCGGCATTGAGAACGTTTCCTGCCACCATCTGTTAATCAATCGTTTTAATGAACTGTCCGTATGATAATCAATGAGCGGCAGCTTCGGGAGATCCTTTAGCTGTATTTCTGATTTTGAAATGATACAAAGCCGCTCTTTATCGAGCAAAAACCGCTCTCCATTCCAGTCGTAATCACCTCTTAAAATCCCTAAGTGCACACTGGATGTTCCTAACAAATCCATAACTTTTGTGCTCCAGCCCGTGTTCACCATAAATTGAACATGTGGATACTGCTTAGAAAATTCTCTTAAAATTTCTGGCAGTTTATACTGGGCAAAATTACTTGAGACCCCTAACCGGATCGTTCCTTTGACCTTTTCTTGCATATTGAGCATGCCATCTTTCGTTTGCTGGAGCTGTTTGAGCATGTCATTTGCGTATTCAGCCAAGTACTCGCCCTCTGACGTAAATTCAATCCCTCGTTTTCTTTTGAAGAAAAGCTTCATATCAAACTCCTCTTCAAGCTGTTTCAATCGATAGCTTAAGGCAGGCTGCGAGACAAATAATTTTTCTGCCGCCTTTGTGATGTTCTTTTCTTCATAAAGTACCTTTAGAAACCGCCAATCCTTTTCATCCATTGTTTGCCCTCCTTTTTTACTAATTATAAAATTTTTTTATCGATTCCTTTTAAAATAATGTATTTAACTTATTTCTTATTATACTTTACCATTTTGGTTAGATAAACAGTTAATTAAAAAATTGAGGGTGAGAGCAATGAGAAAAGTTCCAATCACAATCATGCGAGGCGGTACAAGCAAAGGGGTATTCATTCAAGCAAAAGATGCACCCTATGAACACGATGAGCTCGAGGCATTTCTTTTAGACATTATGGGCAGTCCTGACCGGCTGCAGGTTGATGGAATCGGCGGAGGTAATTCTTTAACAAGCAAGGTGGCGATTATTGACAAAGCCACTCGTCCAGATGCTGATGTAAACTATACATTTGCACAAGTCAGCATTAATGAAAGATATGTCGACTTTAAAGGAAACTGCGGGAATATCTCATCAGCTGTAGGCCCATATGCCATCATTAAAGGGTTTGTTCAAGCGATTGAGCCTATCACGACTGTACGTATTCTCAATACCAACACGAATAAAATCATTGTGGCAGAGGTAGAAGTTGAAAATGGTGAGGTTAAATTTGAAGGACATGCAGAAATTCCAGGAGTAAAAGGGACAGGTTCTCCCATTTATTTATCCTTTGAGAAGCCTGAGGGCGCTGTCACAGGTAAAACCTTTCCGACTGGGAACCGCATTGATATGATTCAGACAAAGTTCGGAGAGATTCCCATCTCGATCGTTGACATCGCAAACCCGATTGCCTTTATCCGCGCGAAGGATATTCATTTAAAAGGAACAGAATTGCCTGAGGAGTTTACTGAAGCATTACTGAATGATATGGAGGAGATTCGTTCCATTGCTGCTGAAATGTGTCACTTCGCTCCAAAGGAAATGGCGACATTACAGTCTCCAGCTGTTCCAAAGCTTGCGATTATTAGTGAGCCAGCTGATTATGTAGACACAAATGGAATCTTGAGAAGAGCAGCAGATATGGACATCATCGTTCGTATGCTATCGATGCAAAGACCGCACCAAGCACTTGCCATTACCGGGTCTGTCTGCGTGTCAGCCAGCTGCTTTATGGAACAAACGCTTCCTGCACAGATTTATCACGGTCAAAATGAAACGCTTCGAATTGGGCATCCTGCTGGTATTATGCAAACTGAAATTGACATGTCTCAAAACAGAGTCAAGGTCATTCGAACCGCAAGAGAAATTCTGGACGGGGTCGTCTTTACGAAACAAGACTATATGGTTCAGCCACACATTAAAAGAGAAGCCTAAAGCAGACGAGAACATCGTCTGCTTTTTTTAATGCTGGGGCGGTGCATCAATATCTCCGGCAGAATGGGCTTTTATATGCCCTTGCTCATCTTTTAGTTGCAGATGACCATGGCGGTTGACCCCGCAGCAAATACCTTCCTGCCATGTTTGTTTTTCACGATCTAACGAGATACGAAGCGGTTGATTCAGACGAAATAACCGTTTGTTGTAAAGGGCAGTGAGTGCTTCAAATCCTTCATTCTGCCAGCGTGTATAGTATTTTTCAAAAGCCACTGCCAGTTCTTTCACAAGCTGATCTGCTTTCACCTCTGCAAGCTCTGATAAGCAAATGGTTTTGTACGGGACATGTTCCGGCTTTGTCTCTACATTGATGCCAACACCGATATAGATGGCGCTGCGGTCCGCTTCAATCAATGTGCCGGATACTTTTGCTTCATTAATGAGAATATCATTTGGCCATTTGATCGCCAGCTGATCCTCAGCTCTCATGAGTGGTTTGAGTACATCATAGATCGCTAGTGCCGTCACCGGGGCAATCGTTGATTGGGTGGAGAGATTTTCTGGTGGCATGACCGTCATGGTCACCGCAACATTCCCTGTAGGCGTTTCCCACGGTCTGCCGAGCCTCCCTCTTCCTGCTGTCTGCTGCCGGGCATAGACGGCAAATGAAGGGACTTCTCCTTGTTGAATAAGCCTTTTCGCTTCATTATTTGTACTATCAATGGTGTCATATTGAAAAATCTTCATGTGTTCTCCTTTTGTTTCTTCTTGATATGATTTTTTTATTATAACAAAACGAAGCATACACGTTTGATCAACCGTTAATTTCGCTGAGCCTGAAATGTCTCTTTTTCTTCTTCTGTAAATGGGACAGATGCGCCTGTGTCTTTACTAATTTGCACCATGGTCACAGAGCCTGTAAAGCATGGTTCCTGCTGTTCATTTTCTCCTAGGTAATGAAGGATGAGGGAGCTTGATCCAACTTTTTCAGGCTTTACATACACACGAAGCCTCTCACCGATCTCCACTTGTTTGATGTAATCACATTGCAGGTTTGCAACGACCGTGATGGTCTCTCGCGCGCGTTTCATTCGTTTATCAACAAGCCCTGTTTTTTGAAAAAAGGCAATCCGCGCCTCTTCGAAATACACAAAAGGGGTGACATTGTTCATGTGGCCAAACATATCTGTTTCTGAAAAACGGACAGTCGTTTCTACATAAAATCGAAAGGATGCTCTCCATTGTTCAAAGGGTTCTTCAATATATGACGGCAGTCTCATTTGATCTACTCCTTATTCGCAAACAAACGCCTCTCCCGTATGGAAGAGGCGTTTGTTATGTGTTGCATCCAGCCTCTTTAAACACTCATCATGATTGGCAAAGAGGACTGAATGTGATGTTATTCTGCGTGATCGCTTCCGAAGAAGTTACGGAAAGCTTGTAAGGTTGTATCTCGGTTTAGTGCTGCAATTGACGTTGTCAGCGGGATTCCTTTCGGACAAGCCTGCACACAGTTTTGGGAGTTCCCGCAGTTCGCTAGACCGCCATCACCCATAATTTCTTCTAGACGGTCAGACTTATTCATCGCACCTGTCGGATGTGCGTTAAATAAACGAACTTGTGAAAGCGGTGCAGGGCCCATAAAGGAAGACTTATCGTTCACGTTTGGACAAGCTTCAAGGCAGACACCACATGTCATACATTTAGACAGCTCATACGCCCATTGACGCTTCTTCTCAGGCATTCTTGGTCCAGGCCCAAGGTCATATGTGCCATCGATCGGCACCCATGCTTTGACTTTTTTCAAGGAATTAAACATGCGGCTTCTATCAACCTGCAAGTCTCTCACAACCGGGAATGTCTTCATCGGCTGGAGACGGATCGGCTGCTCTAACTTGTCAATCAAGGCTGTACACGACTGGCGCGGTGTTCCATTAATGACCATGGAACAAGCTCCACACACCTCTTCAAGACAGTTCATATCCCAGTTGATGGCCGTTGTTTTTTCACCTTGTTTATTGACTGGGTTACGTCTAATTTCCATGAGTGCGGAAATGACGTTCATATTCGGACGGTAAGGGATTTCGAATTCCTCATCATAAGACTTTCCATCTGCTGTATCTTGACGTGTGATAATGAATTGAATCGTGTTTTTTTCACTCATCTTATTTCTCCACCTTTTTCTTCGAGTAATCTCGTTTACGAGGTGCAATTAACGATACATCGACGTCCTCATAGTGGAATGCAGGCTTCTGATTTTTCCCTTTGAACGTAGCCATCGTTGTTTTCAGGAATTCTTCATCGTGTCTTTCTGGGAATTCCGGTTTATAGTGTGCGCCTCGGCTTTCATTCCGGTTGTATGCCCCGATCGTAATGACTCTTGCCAGCTGAAGCATGTTGTCAAGCTGACGCGTGAAGGCAGCGCCTTGGTTGCTCCATGATGCTGTATCGTTGATGTTGATATGCTTATAGCGCTCCATCAGTTCTTCAATCTTCTGATCTGTTTTTAAGAGTTTGTCATTGTAACGAACCACTGTCACGTTATCCGTCATCCATTCTCCAAGCTCTTTATGAAGCACGTACGCATTTTCTGTTCCATCCATGCTAAGGATGTTGTCCCATTTCTCCTGCTCTTTCTTCACGGCGCTGTCAAATGTTGCAGAAGAAAGGTCTTCTGCTGACTTTTCAAGACCGTTAATGTATTTCACAGCATTTGGTCCTGCGACCATTCCGCCGTAAATTGCAGAAAGCAATGAGTTCGCTCCAAGTCTGTTTCCGCCATGCATAGAGTAATCACATTCTCCGGCAGCGAACAAGCCTTTAATATTTGTCATTTGATCATAATCGACCCATAGTCCGCCCATTGAGTAATGAACAGCAGGGAAAATTTTCATCGGAAGCTTACGCGGGTCATCCCCCATGAATTTTTCATAGATTTCAATGATTCCACCAAGCTTAATATCAAGCTCTTTTGGATCTTTGTGAGAAAGATCAAGGTATACCATGTTCTCTCCGTTGATGCCAAGCTTTTGCTCAACACATACGTCGAAGATTTCACGCGTTGCAATGTCACGCGGTACAAGGTTCCCGTATGCTGGGTATTTTTCTTCAAGGAAGTACCAAGGCTTCCCGTCTTTATATGTCCAAACACGTCCGCCTTCACCACGAGCCGATTCACTCATGAGACGAAGCTTGTCATCTCCTGGGATCGCTGTTGGGTGAATTTGAATGAATTCTCCATTTGCATAATGAGCACCTTGCTGATAAACGATTGATGCAGCTGATCCAGTATTGATCATGGAGTTCGTTGATTTACCGAACACGATTCCAGGACCGCCTGTTGCCATGATCACTGCATCTGAACGGAAGGATTCAATTTCCATTGTCGTCAAGTTCTGCGCCACAATGCCTCGGCATACTTCCTCGTCATCTAAAACAGCGCCAAGGAATTCCCAGCCTTCATATTTCGTGACAAGCCCTGCTACTTCATAGCGGCGAACCTGCTCATCCAGTGCGTATAATAGCTGCTGACCCGTTGTGGCACCAGCAAATGCTGTACGGTGGTGCTGTGTTCCCCCGAAGCGGCGGAAGTCCAGTAATCCCTCTGGTGTTCTGTTAAACATAACACCCATACGATCAAGTAAGTGGATAATGGACGGCGCTGCTTCACACATTGCCTTTACTGGCGGCTGGTTGGCTAAGAAATCTCCGCCATATACCGTGTCATCAAAATGCTCATAAGGTGAATCCCCTTCACCTTTTGTATTCACCGCTCCGTTGATTCCGCCCTGTGCACATACTGAATGCGAACGTTTTACAGGTACGATTGAAAATAGTTTAACAGCTGTTCCCGCTTCTGCTGCTTTTATAGTTGCCATGAGACCAGCTAAGCCGCCTCCGACAACGATGATGCTAGAATTACTCATTGTAGCCCCTCTCCCTCTTCTACTAATCTATTTCCTCTTAAACAAAAGCGAAAATTGCTCTTAGCCCTACATATGAAAGCGCTATAAATATACCTAATGTCACATATGTGGAGATTCTTTGTGAGCGTGGTGAAACGGTAATTCCCCAGCTGACAGCAAATGACCACAAGCCATTAGCAAAGTGGAAAATAGTAGATAAAACGCCGACAATATAGAAACCTAGCATAAATGGAGAGCTTAAAATATTCGCCATCATGTCATAGTTTACTTCCGCTCCAAGCTGCGCTTGAATTCGTGTTTCCCATACGTGCCAAGTGATAAAAATCAATGTGATGATACCAGTAACCCTTTGCAGTCTGAACAACCAGTTTCTTAAGTAACTGAAGCGAGACGTGTTGTTTTGTGCCGTAAAGGCTATGTACACCCCATAAACAGCATGATAGATCAGTGGTAAGAAAATCACGAACAGCTCAAGTGCATACCTGAATGGAAGCTGTTCCATAAAGTGTGCAGCTTTGTTAAACGCCTCTGGTCCATTCGTCGCAAAGTGGTTAATCACTAAGTGCTGTACTAAAAATAGACCGACCGGAATGACGCCAAGCAAAGAATGCAATCTCCGATAAAAAAATTCTTTGTTCCCCGACATTACTTTACCCCCTAGTAAAAAGTGCAATTGCTTGAAATTTGTCTTACCCCCGCTTCTTTCAAATGTAAGCACTTTATTCAAATTTATTGACAATTTCATTTTACTCCTATGTCAAATAAGCGTCAAGAAACCGCGTACATAAATTAAAATTTTCCGAAATTTAAAAGTTTTAAATCAAAATTCGTTTTATTACAATAAGAATTTCTTAGACTTCAGGGAAAACTCTGTCATCATATGCCCACATAAGCTATAATAAATTGTTGAAAGAGGGGAGCCGTACAATGAATAAATTTGAATCTAACTTAGAACAGCTAAAAGAAATTGAAGTCAATGGATTTGCCTACGAGCTGATACGCGAAGTTCTGCTGCCTGACATTCTTGGTCAGGATCATTCATCTATGATGTATTTTGCGGGTAAGCTGCTTGCTCGTAAATTCCCTCAAGAGTCATGGGAGAAAATCCCCGAATTTTTCCATGATGCCGGATGGGGGACTCTTACGATGGTCCATTCTAAAAAACAGGAAATTGAGTTTGAGCTCGAAGGTCCTCTTGTATCGAATCGACTCACCTATCAAAAAGAGCCATGCTTTCAAATGGAGGCAGGTTTTATTGCTGAACAGATTCAGCTTCTCAATGAGCATGTTGCTGAATCCTATGAGCAAGTGAAAAAGCGTGCTGATAAAGTCATTTTAACCGTTAAATGGGATTTAAGAGACCCTAGCTAACACTGCTTCTGAAAGGCGAGGACTACCGGTCACGCCTTTTTTTATATGTCTCCTTCTATCATAGCATACTTAGTGAATAGGTTTATGCACATGTTCCATTCTTGATATGTACCCGGTACAAATATAAAAAAGAGATGCACTCTTTCATGAGATACACCTCTTTTTATTTTTTAAGAATGAGCAGCTGCGCTCACTTTCGATAAATCAAATGCATCATGCAGGGCTTCCACCGCTTTGACCATATCATCACGGCTAACCACTGTTGAGACTTTGATCTCAGACGTACTAACCATTTTTACTTGAATGTCTTTTTGAGCTAAAACGGCGAACATTTCAGCAGCGACGCCTGGGTTTGAAACCATACCAGAGCCAACGATGGATACTTTGGCTAATTTGCTTTCTGTCTCAATCTGCTCATAGCCGAGCGCCCCTTTATATTCTTCTAGCACTTCAACTGTTTTGGACAAATCATCCGTTTTCACAGAGAAAGAGATGGAAGTCTGATTTGTGCTTGTGACGGACTGAATGATGATATCAACATTGATATTTTGCTTAGCAAGCGTCGTAAAAATGGTCGACAATGTTGTTAAACCGCTTGAAAGGCCGCACACCGTCACGCGTGTCATCTGATCTTCAAATGCAATTCCTCTTACGACTAAATTTTGTTCCATGGATGATTCCTCCTCAATTAACGTACCCGATTCATTTATAATACTAGAACGGACTTCTAGTGGGACTTGATAATTTTTCGCAAACTCGACGGCTCTCGGATGCAAAACGCCTGCCCCTAAATTGGCCAGCTCGAGCATCTCATCGTATGAAATTCCTGCAAGTTTTCGCGCGGACGGTACATAACGCGGATCTGTCGTAAACACACCTGGTACATCTGTGTATATATCACATTTGTCGGCTTTTAATGCAGCAGCAAGTGCTACAGCCGTCGTATCTGATCCACCGCGTCCAAGTGTTGTGATATGTAGGTCATCTGCAATTCCTTGGAAGCCTGCTACCACAACGACTTTTCCCGCACTTAGTTCCTCTTTGATTCTTGATTCATCGATTTCCACGATTCTTGCATTTCCGTGCACCTGCTCTGTTTTCATACCAGCCTGCCAGCCTGTAAAGGAAATGGCATCATAGCCTTTTGCTTGCAGCGCCATCGCTAATAATGAAATGGTCACTTGCTCCCCAGTTGTTAGCAGCATATCCATTTCTCTATTGCTTGGATCATCTGTGAGTTCTTTGGCAAGGTCTACTAAAACATCAGTTGATTTGCCCATCGCCGACACAACCACGACCACATCATGACCTGCCTTACGTTCAGTGATGACTCTCTCTGCGGCTTTGCGAATTTTTTCTGTCGATCCAACGGATGTTCCGCCAAATTTTTGTACGATTAGTCCCATGTCTACCACCCTTTTTCAAAAGATCACGTGTGAGAGAAGAGCAAGAAGCGGCTTTGGAGACTGCCCACTCACTGCAAATAAAAAAAGCAATGAGAGAACAAATCTCCCATTGCTTTGAAATCATCAAAAGATGCAAACAATGAGATAGCCCTCCAAGAAATAAATTCTTGACAGCCCTACATTTCTTCAATGTACAGCCAGCGAATAAAATGAGTGGATTTTATTCACTTCGGCGACGCTCCCCTTTCAGCCCTCTTCCTAGATCCCATCGATCTCTGAAGGCCTACTCTTGAAGTTCGCACCTCTATCCTCAACAAACAACACGTTCATTTATTAAATTAGTCACATCTTAACAGACTTTTGGAAAAAGTACAATCTATTTTTTTAATGCCTCCATTAAAAGTTCGGCCGTTTGTTTCGGAATGCCAGCCTCCTGAAAATCTTGGACAGAGGCTTCTTTCATCTTTTTCACAGAGCCAAAATGTTTGAGGAGCTGTTTTTTACGCTTTTCTCCAATGCCTGGTACATCATCTAAAATAGACTGGAATGCATTTTTTCCGCGTAGCTGCCGGTGAAAGCTAATGGCAAACCGGTGCACTTCATCTTGAATACGCTGCAATAAATAAAAGGCTTGACTGTTACGCTCCAGCGCAACAATTTCAAGTGTATCACCCATCATGAGATTCGATGTCCGGTGTTTTTCATCTTTCACAAGACCTGCCACTGGAACAGACAGATTCAATTCATTTTCAAGCACGTCTATGGCTGCGTTGATTTGGCCTTTTCCTCCGTCAATTAAAATTAAATCTGGCAGCGGCAGCTCATCCTTTAACACGCGTGTATATCGTCTTCTGATGACTTCGCGCATGGATGCATAATCATCTGGCCCTGCGACAGTTTTGATTTTGTATTTCCGGTATTCCTTTTTATATGGCTTCCCATCCTGAAAGACAACCATGGCGGAAACAGGGTCCGCTCCTTGAATATTTGAGTTATCAAATGCCTCGATCCGGTATGGCATATAAATATTAAGTGCATCCCCTAGCTGCTTCACCGCTCCAATCGTCCTTTCTTCATCGCGCTCAATGAGCGAGAATTTTTCTTTCAGAGCGATTTTGGCGTTTTGGTGTGCAAGTAAAAGCAAATCCTTTTTCTTTCCTTTTTTCGGCTGGTGAACGTTCGTCTCAAGCAATTGCTCGATCATCTCTTGATCTACACTGTCTGGCACTAAAATTTCCTTCGGCAGGAAGTGGTTGTTCTTTTCATAAAATTGCCCTAAAAATGTGAGGAATTCTTCCTCAGGGTCTTGATACATAGGAAACAGGCTGACATCACGTTCAATCAATTTCCCCTGTCTGATGAAAAAGACTTGGACACACATCCAGCCCTTATCATAGGCATACGCAAATACATCTCGATCTGATAAATCACTCATTGTCATTTTCTGCTTTTCCATCGTTGAGTCGATGTAAGCGATTTGATCTCTCAGTTCTTTTGCCCGCTCAAACTCTAATTGTTCGGCCGCTTCCTGCATCTTTTCGGTTAGTTCTTTTTTGATTTGCTGGTGCCCTCCATTTAGAAACCTGGTGATTTCATCCACGAGCTGTTTATTCGTTTCTTCAGAAATGTCATACACACATGGCGCGAGACATTGACCAAGATGATAATAAAGACAGACACGATCAGGGAGTGTCGCACATTTTCTTAGTGGATATAAGCGGTCAAGCAGCTTTTTGGTTTCTCTTGCTGCTTGTACGTTCGGATATGGACCGAAGTATCTCCCTTTATCCTTTTTCACATTGCGGGTAACGATCAGCTTAGGGTGCCGTTCATTCGTAATTTTAATAAAGGGATACGTCTTGTCATCCTTGAGCATGACATTGTATTTTGGGTCATACTTTTTAATTAAATTCAGCTCTAAAATCAGTGCCTCAATATTAGATGAGGTCACAATGTATTCAAAGTCCTCAATTTCACTGACAAGCCGCTGCGTTTTGGCATCATGAGATCCAGTGAAATAAGAGCGTACTCTATTTTTTAAAACCTTTGCCTTCCCCACGTAGATGACCGTATTTTGTCTATCTTTCATTAAGTAACAGCCTGGTCGATCAGGCAGGACTGACAGCTTTTCTTTGATCAGTTTGTTCATATTTTCATCCGTCCTTGTTTTCCTCTTTCACTCCTTCTAGTGTATCACGAACATTTGTTTTATACCATGTTGAAAGAAAAGCGGCTCTCGTCTATACGAGAACCGCTTCAGTGGTCATGCCTCATTGGCATAGATGGATTTATAGATGTTTGTTGACAAGCTCAGCTAGTGCTTCTTTTGGTTTGAAACCAACAGACGTTTCTACGACTTCACCGTCTTTTAAAACAAGAAGTGTTGGGATACTCATCACGCCGTATTTACCAGCAGTTTCTTGGTTATCGTCTACATCAACTTTTACAATTTTCATTTTATCGCCCATTTCTTGATCAAGTTCTTCAAGAACTGGAGCAATCATTTTACAAGGTCCGCACCATGGTGCCCAAAAGTCTGCAAGAACAACACCTTCTGCAGTTTCTTGTGAAAATGTTGCGTCAGTAGCTTTTACGATTGCCATTATTCATTCCTCCAATGTAAATTATGATTTTTAGTATAGCATCTACCAATGTGACTTGCGAATGAAATGCTTACGAATCTTTTTTTATGAAATGAATTAAAAAACAAACCGTATAATCGCACCAATAACAACAATCGCACCGATGATCATCAGAATGGTTCTAAGCATATGACATAACTCCCTTTCCGCTTCATTTACAATGTATGATGCCCCAACATTCTTCTCATCAAACATCGAAATATGCGATCAAGTCAGATCGACAGTCATCATCACAACCGACATAGGCGGGAGATCTATGGTTAATTCGCCGGATTTTGCCGTGAATTGATGGAAATCCGCAGGCTGAACGGAATGAGGATCATCAAATGTATTGTGCGCATTCATCCGATCAGCTGTCAGCACGCGGCCAGTGGCAGTGGTTTGTGGATCAATCCCCTCTATTGCAAGGGATACCTCTGCTTTTTCATATGGATTCAGATGACAAAAACTAATATGCATCTTGTCAGATGAACGCGAGGCTGACACACTGACCTGAGGAATTCTTTCACCTCGGTGTTCATACGGTGGTGAATTAAACTCCACTTCAAGTGCTTCTTCCTCTTGATGCACTTGAAACATGTGAAATACATGATAGGTAGGGGTCAGAATCATCTTTTCGTCCTTCGTTAACACCATCGCTTGCAGGACATTGACCGTTTGGGCAATATTCGCCATGTGAATCCGCTGGCAATGACGGTGAAATATATGAAAATGCAGGGCACAGACAAGGGCGTCTCTCAGTGTGTTTTGCTGATATAAAAACCCTGGATTTGTCCCTGGCTCTGGGTCATACCATGTCCCCCATTCATCAATAATCATCCCAATTCGCTTGTCTGGATCATAGCGATCCATGACCATCCCATGATCCATGACAAGACGCTCCATCTCATAGGCCTTTTTCAACGTTGTAAACCATTCATCCTCATTAAAATCAGTCGCAGACCCTTTCTTCTCCCATGTACCAGGAACGGTATAGTAATGCAAACTGAGCCCATCCATCCATGGTGCAGCCCGTTCCATTAATACTTTTGTCCAATTCACGTCATTTGAGTTCGCGCCGCAAGCGATTTTGTAAATACGGTTACCAGCAAACTCTCTCACATACGTTTGGTAGCGTTTATATAGGTCTGCATAGTATTCAGGCGTCATATTCCCGCCGCATCCCCAGCTTTCATTGCCTACGCCAACATAAGTCAGCTTCCAAGGCTCTTTTTTTCCATTTTGAATACGCCAATCGGACATAGGAGTCCCCTTAGGAAATGTAATGTATTCTACCCATTCCGCTAATTCTTGAACAGTCCCGCTTCCAACATTGCCGCAAATATAAGGCTCACATTCAAGTAACTCACACAATCGCATAAATTCATGTGTACCAAACGCATTTGATTCAACGGTACCTCCCCAATGAGTGTTCACCATGGGCTTTCGTTCACTCAGATCACCAACGCCATTTGCCCAATGATACTCGTCTGCAAAACAGCCGCCCGGCCACCTAAGCACCGGGATATGTAATGCTTGAAGCGCCTTTAGCACATCGGTTCGAATCCCTTCAATATGTTCAATTGATGAGTCTTCTCCTACCCAAATCCCGTCATAAATCCCTCTTCCTAAGTGCTCTTGAAAGTGTCCATAGATGTGTTTTGAAATGCGTCCGATCACGTCATTGACTTTTACTGTCCCCTTCACTTGTCAACCGCTCCTTTGTTTCATAATGACATACAAAAAAACCCAGAATACCTAGGCATTCTGAGTGTATGAGCGTTACGAGTGGATATTCATCTTTTTTAACTCTTCATTCAAAAGCGGGACCACTTCGAACAAGTCACCAACGATTCCGTAATCGGCGATTTTGAAGATCTCAGCTTCTGGATCTTTGTTAATCGCAACAATGACTTTACTGTTAGACATTCCGGCTAAATGCTGAATCGCGCCTGAAATCCCGCAGGCAATATAAAGATCAGGTGTGACGACCTTACCAGTTTGACCAATTTGCAGGGCATAATCACAGTAATCTGCATCGCAAGCTCCACGCGAGGCACCGACTGCTGCGCCCAGCGTTTGGGCGAGTTCTTTCAGCGGTTCAAAGCCTTCTTTGCTCTTGACCCCTCGCCCTCCAGCGACAATGATTTTTGCTTCGGATAAGTCTACACCTTCTGACGTTTTTTTAATGACTTCCTTCACGATCGTTCGCAGGTTCTGAATATCGACAGAAATTGGAGTGACTTCTCCGCCTCGTGACGCATCCCGCTCAAGCGGTGCCACGTTGTTTGGTCGAATGGTGGCCAAAAGTAGACGATCCGTCGAGATGACTTTTTCGAAGGCTTTTCCAGAGTAAATCGGTCTAGTGAAAACGAGATGTTCTCCGGTAACGCTTACATCGATCGCGTCTGAAATCAATCCTGTCTGCAGGCGTGCTGCTATTTTTGGTGACAAGTCTTTTCCAATAGACGTATGGCCAAAGAGCACTGCATCCGGATTGACCTGATCTAATATGGCTTGAAGCGCCTGCGCAAAACCATCAGATGTATAATATGAAAGGTGCGGATGCTCCACAATCATGACATGATCCGCTCCATAGTAAAGCAGTTCATCTGCTTTTTCTTTGACGTGATCCCCTATTAACACGCCAATGACCTCACCGCCATCAGCCACTTGATGAGCGGCAGCAATTGCTTCAAATGTCACATTTCTTAATTTACCGTCACGACTTTCTCCAAGTACAACAACTTTTTTACTCATCTTTTAAGCTCCCCCTTGTTCTCGTGATATCGTAAAGTGGATGTTTAGATGACTTTTGCTTCATTTCTTAGTAGATCTGTCAGTTCTTTGACTTGATCCTGAAGCTCACCGCTCAGCACCTTGCCACCCTCTTTTTTCTCCGGTAAGAAACGTTCAATCGTTTTGATTTTATATGGCACATCGTCTTCATCGAGATCTAAATCATCTAGTTCTAATTCTTCTAAAGGCTTTTTCTTTGCCTTCATAATGCCTGGTAATGATGGATAACGAGGCTCATTAAGACCTTGCTGCGCTGTGACGACCAGCGGGAGCTCGGCGGAAATCACTTCCACGTCACCCTCTGCATCCCGTTCAATTGAAGCAGAATCGCCATCAATTTGAATGCTTGTAATCGTTGTGACATATGAAAATCCAAGTAATTCAGCAAGGCGCGGGGCAACTTGTCCAGACCCGCCGTCAATCGCCACATTTCCTGCTAAGATCAAGGAAGCCTCTTTATCCTTGAAATAGTGATATAGAATGGTAGAAGCGGAATATTGATCCCACTCCTCCAAGTCATCTTCAACATTTAATAAAACAGCTTGGTCGCAGCCCATAGCAAGTGCTGTTCTTAGCTGTTTCTCCGCATCCTCACTGCCAACTGTCACGACAGTCACTTCTCCCCCGTGCTCATCCCGAAGCTGAATCGCTTCTTCTATTGCGTACTCGTCATAAGGATTAATAATGAACTCTGCCCCATCTTCTTGAATTGCACCAGACTGAATGGAAATCTTCTCTTCCGTGTCAAACGTACGCTTCATCAAAACAAATATATTCATTCATTTCTCCCCCTTGTGTCGTACTAATCCCTTATTCCCCTTTAAAATTCGGTTTGCGCTTTTCGATAAAGGCTTGGATGCCTTCTTTGGCGTCATTTGATTGGAATACCTCACCAAACTTTTTGGCTTCCAGCTTCATTCCACCATCATATGAGTACACTTTTGACGCATTCAATAACTCAAGCACATACTCGAGCGTTTTAGGGCTTTTCGCTGCAAATTTCGCCGCTAGTGTTTTGGCTGCATTCAGCGCTTCTTCCTCTGTTTCTGCCAGCTTTGAAACAAGCCCGCAGGCAAGTGCTTCTTCACCTGTAATCGGCTCAGCTGTTCCCATCATTTCAAGTGCTTTAGCAGACCCAACATACCGAGGCAGGCGCTGCGTTCCGCCGAATCCTGGAATGATGCCAAGGTTTAGTTCCGGCAGCCCAAGCTTCGCATCTTTTGTTGCGATTCGAATATCACAGGACATCGCCAGCTCAAGACCGCCGCCTAATGCTGCTCCGTGAATGGAGGCAATGACTGGTTTTGGACATTGTTCAATTCGTTCAAACACTTGCTGTCCTCGGTCTGCAAGACTCGCATAATCAGACTCTTTCTGCAAGGTCGTAAATTCTTTAATATCGGCACCTGCTGAAAAAAATCTGCCTTCTCCATGGATCACAATGGCTCTCACTTCTTCGTTTTGTTCGAGCTGGTCAAACATGTCATTGAGCTCAGTGAGCAGTTGAGAAGATAAGGCGTTTGCAGGTGGATGTTGAATCGTGATGAGCGCTATTTGTTCTTCTTGGTGTAAGCTGAGTATCTTTTCCATGTCAATCATCCTTTTTCAATTGTCTTTAAGATTGATGTATTCCGTTTAAGAGAAGATCATGTACGTTTTCTGCAAGTGCAGTCAGATCATACTTTTGATCATTCATGACCCATGTTGTAGCGGTTTCATCAATCGTCCCAAATACCATTTGTCTCGCTAAGCGGACATCTAGATCTTGTCTGAATTCTCCCGTTTGCTTTCCCTCTGTTAAAATCGAGTCAAGCATATTTAAATACCCTTTCAGCACCTCATTGATTTTTTGCCGCAGTTCAAGGTTTGACTGTCTGAGTTCAAGCTGCGTCACAAGGGCCAAATGATGATCTTGCGAAAGCAGGCGAAAGTGTTCCTGAATCAGTAGAAGAAGTTTTTCTTTGGCAGACGGTTTCTTTTGAATATCTGTTTCCATCCGTTCGATGAATTGTCCCATTTTTTCTTTGAATAATGAGATCAGAATATCCTCTTTGTTTTTAAAATAGAGATAAATCGTTCCGTCTGCTACCCCTGCTTGTTTGGCAATCTTTGAAACTTGTGATTGATGATAGCCGTTCTCTGCAATCACCACAACTGCTGCATCAATAATTTGCATGTACTTCGGTCTTTTCTGCTTCAATGTGCTTCGTCCCTTTCTGAATTGAATGAGCATTCATTCATATCTTCATGTTAAAAAGAAACGAGTGATTTGTCAAGTGCCCTTCTACTTTCTTTTCAACCTTTAGCATACCAGAGCAGACAGTCACAATTCAAATCATCCGGCCAATAGACCGGATGATACAGGTTATTTTTTAGATTGGTCAACAGGCGCTTCAGAAGAAGATGATTGCTTTCTTTTTTCTTCTTCAATTAACACTCTGCGCAAGATTTTCCCTACGGCCGTTTTAGGCAGTGACTCTTTAAATTCATAGACACGCGGCACTTTAAATGAGGCAATTCTCGTTCTGACAAAACGATCGAGCTCATCCTCTGTTAAATAGGCATCCTTTTTCGGGACAACAAATGCTTTCACTGTTTCTCCCCTGTACGGATCTGGAATACCTGCCACGACGACTTCTTGTACAAGCTCATGCTCATAAAGGGCTTCTTCGACCTCTCTTGGATAAATATTATAGCCGCTCGCGATGATGACATCTTTTTTCCGGTCTACTATATAGAAGAAACCGTCTTCATCCATATACCCAATATCTCCGGTGAAAAACCAGTCATCTCGTAACACAGCCGCTGTCTCCTCTGGCTGATTCCAGTACCCTTTCATGATTTGCGGCCCTTTGACAATAATTTCTCCATGCTCATATGGCTCTTTGAGTCCCCCAGTTTCCTCGCAATAAATGCCAGCATCTGTATTGGGCCAAGGACAGCCAATACTGCCAGTTTTATTCGCTCCCCATAAGAAGTTGGCATGGGTAACTGGTGAGGTTTCTGAAAGACCATATCCCTCCACTAACCGTCCTCCTGTTAATTTTTCAAAGCTTTGTTTGACTTCAACAGGAAGAGCGGCAGAGCCGCTTAAACAAGCCTTAATGGACGACAGGTCATACGTTTCAATATTCGGGTGATGCAGCAAGGCGATATACATCGTTGGTGCTCCTGGAAACAACGTCGGCTTCTGTTTTTCAATGGTTTTGAGGGTATCAGCCACATCAAAACGAGGAAGAAGAATCATTTGATGACCTTCTTTGACTGCAAGGTTCAATACGGTGGTCATTCCGTACACATGAAAAAACGGAATGATGCCTAGAATCCGTTCTTTTCCGCGGTTCGTTTTATACATCCAGGATGCACACATTTCTGTATTGGCTAATATATTTTCATGTGTGAGCATGACCCCTTTTGGTAAACCGGTCGTTCCGCCTGTATACTGCAAAACAGCGACATCCTCTTTCGGTTGAAAGGCTCGCTGTGGAATCTGTTCTCCTGACGATTCTTTCATCACCTGCGAGAAGTGATGAATGGTATCACTTTTCTCGACTTGGATGACCATTTTGTTTTTTCTTCTTTGGACAATGGGGAACAGAATGTTTTTCGGGAATGGCAAATAATCTTGTAGTTTGGTGATGATCAAGTGCTCCATACTTGTCAGCGCTTTCATTTTATAGGCCTTTGGATACAATAGATCGAGTGTGATTAGCACTTTGGAGCCGCTGTCCTCCATTTGATACTCGAGTTCTTTCTCTGTATAAAGCGGGTTCGTTTGAACAACAATGCCGCCTGCGATCAAAACAGCATAATAAGAAATGACCGATTGAGGACAGTTTGGTAGCATAATAGCTACTCGGTCGCCTTTTTTTACGCCAATTTTCATCAGATGATTGGCTAGTTTAAGTGCGTCTTCTTGTAACTGTTCATAGGTGATATTTTTTCCTAAAAAATGAATGGCTGTATGCTCAGGTGCTGCCTCTGCGGAGCTGAATAAGTAAGATTGTAACGTTTCATTTGGGATGGTGAGTTCGTGGGGAATTTGATTCGGGTAATGCAGAAGCCATCGTTTATCTGACTGCATAAAAACCCTCCTTCCTGAACTTTCGTACTATTGTATTATAACAAACTTTTCCTTAAGGCAGTTTGCTTTTTTCAAATAGAGCTTGGTTCAATTACACACCTTCATTTTTTCGCCTGTGTTTCTATAGTTGCTCTTTTTCCTTCGTGATGCCACTTTTCATATAATCCTCCGATCGCACGGAACGACTCATTGACTCTGTCTACGATCTGTTTATGGATACTAGGGTCACTAGGTAAATGTGTATGAATGTTGTCGACTTGATACTTTTTCATCATGTCTAGGTAAACAGTGAGAAAGATGGTATCTTCTAAAATCCAGTAAATAACTTCATCCGCCTCTGTTGTTCTTTTATGAAGCACTTGCACTCCTCGTTCATATTGAATGAGGATATAGCCATTTTGAACGATCTCGATATAAGGACTCAAATCATCAAAAAACCCAGTCGTTTGAAATGGACGTGCGATATACGGTTCATATATGTCTCGAGGAAGTGATGTCTTTTGGAGAAAAGTACCAATTCGCTTCATCAGTTCGTCTTTTTGCTGAATTTGCTTCATCATGATTCGCCGCCTTTGATGAGATAAAAGCTGTCAAGGGGTTCCCTGACAGCTTTCTAATATTGTATTCTTCATTTCACAGGAACATGTAAACGGCGCCAATGACCGCAAAAGTGCAGGCAACTACGATTAATACTTTTGCTAGCTTTTCCATGTCGTCTCCTTAAATGCCGGCTGCTACTACGTAAGACAGCCCAACTGAAATAATGAGTGAAATAAACCCGACCGCTCTATTATCATTCTCAATCTCTTTGTCTACTTTAAATCTTGGTGTTAAAAATTCAAAAATAAAATAGCTGACAAGCAGCATCACAAAGCCATATACGCCCCATCCAACCATTTGAAGAAGGGAGTTGTGCTGTGCGATGGAATGCTGAAACACATTCGCAATCCCAAAGATCTTCCCGCCGGTTGCCATGGCAACCGCTAAGTTCCCCCGCTGGATCTCTTCCCAGTTTTTATAGGAGGTCACGAGTTCAAAAATGGTTAGAAATAAGACAAGACATAGGACGGCCACGCTGTAATAAGCGGCGATTTCCACAAGTTCATTTTCCCAAAAGGCTTTCATGCGTTTTCTCCTTTTTACTTTAATTCGACGATGGTGACACCTGATCCTCCCTCGCCCTGTTCTCCAAAACGAGCATTTTTCACACTTCTGTGCTGTTTTAATAATTCCTGGACCCCTTTTCTTAGGGCACCAGTTCCTTTCCCATGGATAATCGACACGCGCGGATAGCCAGCTAATACAGCATCATCTAAATATTTCTCGACCCTGCTTAAAGCATTCTCATAACGCTCTCCTCTTAAATCAAGCTCAAGCGATACATGATAATCTTTCCCTTTGACCGCCGTAATGGCTTTCTCTTGCTTAAATTCGGGTGCTGATTTGATAAATTCCATGTCTTTTTCATTTACTTTCATTTTCAGAATGCCCATTTGGACACCCCATTCTTTGTCACCCGTTTGTTCGAGCAGTGTTCCTTTTTGTCCGAATGTGAGCACTTTGACTTCATCGCCTGGTTTTAGTTGTCTTTCTGCTTTTTTCGCTGGCTCTGGTTTTTTCTTCCGGTCAAACTCAGGAACAGCTTCTTCAAGACGCTTTTTCGCATCGATGAGTTCATGTTCTTTGAACGAGCGATGCTCACTTTTAATGGACCGCAGCTCTTGAATGATGTCTTCTGCTTCTTTGGCTGCTTGTTCGATTTTTTCTTTCGCTTTTTGTTCGGCCTCTTCAAATAGCTTGTCTTTTCGCTCATTCCATTCCAGAATTTGTCTTTGTAGTTCCTTATGAAGCTTCTCAGCTTCTTTTCTATAGGCTTCTGTCTCATGCAGTTCTTCTTCTGCGTGTTTCTTACTGTCTTCTAATGAAGCAATCATTTGGTCTACTTCATTATGCTCTGCATGCATATCCGCTTTTGCCCGGTCAATCAGATGGTCAGGCAAACCAAGACGTTTGGAAATTTCAAACGCATTACTTCGTCCAGGTACACCGATGAGCAAACGATACGTTGGGGATAAGGTTTCAATATCAAACTCTACGCTCGCATTTGTGACACCTTCTCGGTTATACCCGTATGCCTTGAGCTCAGGATAGTGAGTCGTTGCGATGACGCGCGCATTTGTTTGATGAACTTCATCTAAGATACTCATCGCAAGTGCTGCACCTTCAGCAGGGTCTGTGCCTGCCCCTAATTCATCAAATAACACAAGTGAATTCGAGGTTAAATTCTTTAAAATATCCACAATATTGACCATATGTGATGAGAACGTACTCAAGCTTTGTTCAATGGACTGTTCGTCTCCAATATCAGCAAACACTTGGTCGAATACAGCCACTTCCGATCCTTCTTCAACTGGAATATGAAGACCCGCTTGCGTCATGAGTGTCAGCAGCCCTAGTGTTTTTAAGGTGACTGTCTTACCACCTGTATTTGGTCCAGTGATCACGATCGTTGAAAAATCCTTACCAAGCTCAATGTCATTTGCCACGACCTGATCCCGAGGCAACAGGGGATGCCTTGCTCGTTTTAAATAAATTTCTCCTTGATCGTTTACAGAAGGCTTTGTTGCTTTTTCTGTCTTTGCATATTTGGCTTTGGCAAAGATAAAGTCTAACGTCTGAAGTTCCTTTACATTATGAATCAGTTCGTGAATATGCTCTGACACGCTCTCTGTCAGCATTTGCAGGATCTTTTCGACTTCTTGCTTTTCTTTTAAACGAGTTTGCTGCAAGGTGTTATTTAGATCAACAACCACTTGAGGCTCAATAAAAAGTGTTGCCCCGGAAGAAGACTGATCGTGAACAATTCCACCATAGTTCGAGCGGTACTCTTGTTTCACCGGAATCACAAAACGATCATTACGAATGGTCACAATCGTGTCTGAAAGCATTTTTGAAGCAGATTGTGAACGAATCATCGATTCTAATTTATCACGTACTTTTGATTCTAGTGAGCGTAATTGGATGCGTAACGAACGAAGTGCAGGAGTTGCATGATCAAGCACTTCTCCATTATCACCAATACAACTCTCGATTTCTTTTCTGACTTCTGGAAGTAAAATAAGCGTTTCTGCATATGTATGAAGGCGTGGTATGTCTACACCATCTTCATACATGGACGTGAGAAAGTGCTTCATATTCTTCACAGCATACAATAGTCCTGCAATTTCCATCAGCTCAGAAGGATTTAATGTACTGCCGATTTCTGCCCGTTTGACTGCGCGTCTAATATCCGTTAACCCGCCAAACGGCGCAGACCCCTTTAAACGGATCACATCTTGTGCTTCTGCTACCTCTTCCAGCAAATGCTGAATGGTTTCTATATCCGTGAGCGGCGTTAAATCCTGCGCTCTTTCTTTTCCTAAAGTGGATGCGGTATAGGACATCACTTTTTCTTTTACTTTATGAAATTCTAATGATGCTAACACTTTTTGTTGCAGCATTGTACAGCCTCCTAACGACTACCTGTCACGCGTTAAAAACTTTTTCATCTCGTTAAGAGAAAAAGTATTCACGACATTTGCTTTTGGTGTCCAGCCTTTTCTTGCAGCTGTTACACCGACTTCCATATGATCCAACATGGCGATGTTGTGCGCATCTGTGTTGATGATGATGTTCACTCCCGCTTCGTTTGCTTTCATTAAATGCTCTGTTTTCAAATCAAGTCTTGATGGGTTGCTGTTAAGCTCTAGTGCAGTCCCCGTTTTCTTCGCAAGCTCTATGAGCTGATCAATATTTAAGGCATAGCCGTCGCGTCTCCCGATCAAACGGCCTGTTGGATGTGCAATTAAATCCACATGTTGATTTTGCAAGGCGTTTTCAAGCCGCTTCATGATGACTTCCTCAGGCTGAGAGAAGCTAGAATGGATAGAGGCAATTACAAAATCCATGTCTGCTAAAAAGTCATCATCATAATCTAACGATCCATCCGGCAGAATGTCCATTTCGACCCCTTTGAAAATGTGAAAATGCTCGAATTCCTGGTTGAGCTTGTCAATTTCTTTTGCTTGCAGACGCAACCGTTCTTTTGTTAAGCCGTTTGCCACTTTTAAGTATTGAGAATGGTCTGTGAGGGCCATATATTCATAGCCTTTTGCGATACATGCCTCTGCCATTTCACGAATAGAGAATGCTCCGTCACTCCATGTCGAGTGCATATGAAGGTCGCCTTTGATATCATTCAATTCTACAAATTGCATACTTTCTTTATACGTATCAATCTCTGCTCCGGTTTCACGAATTTCTGGCGGAATGAGCGGAAGTTGAAAATGGGCATAAAAAGCACTTTCGTCTTTGAACGTTTTCACTTCGCCTGTTTCAATCGTTTCAACACCATACTCACTAATACGCTCCCCGCGTTCCTTCGCAAGCTGCCGCATTCTAATATTATGATCTTTTGAGCCAGTGAAATGATGCAGCGTTGTAGCAAATTGCTCTATTGTGACAAGACGGAAGTCCACACTGATCTCAAAATCAAGCGCAAGTATCACAGATACCTTCGTATCTCCGCTTGCAATGATGTCTTTTACATCATCAAGTGCAACGAGCTGCTCTCTGACCTGTTCTGGTTGATCTGTTGCAATGATATAATCTAAATCTTTGACCGTTTCACGTGCACGTCTTAAACTGCCAGCTCTTGAAAAACGGATGATTCCCTCCATCTGTTCCAGCGCATGATCAATCCGCTCTGCGACATCTAATGCAAAGCCAATTGGCAGTCGTTCAGGCTGCTTTCCCGCTTCCTCAAGGGCTGCAAGAATTTTTTCTTCTGTTTTTTTGCCGAAGCCAGCGAGCGCTTGAACTTTCTCAGCTTCACACGCTTCTTTTAGAGACTGTGCATCGCTTACACCAAGTTCTTGGTAAAGCTTAGCAATTTTCTTCCCGCCTAATCCTGGCAATTTCAAGAGCGGGACAAGTCCTTCAGGCACTTCCTTTTTTAATTGTTCGAGTGTTTCTGATTGTCCTTTTTCGATATACTCTGTGATGACAGCAAAGGTCCCTTTCCCAATGCCGGGTAATGCTAATAGATCATCTATTTGAGAAAGGCTGCGGTCATCTTGTTCAAGTGCCGCTGCTGCTTTACGAAAGGCAGATATTTTAAAAGGATTATCTCCTTTTAGCTCCATATATACAGCAATTGTTTCAAGAAGTTTGATAATATCTTTTTTATTCATCTCTCATCCTCCAGCCGCTTTGGCATCTTCCTTTATAAATATACAAACTTTTCCTTCATCCTACAACTTTCTGTCATGGAATGAGAAAAAACTTCTCCAAGAAAGGAGAAGTTTTTAAACTCCATACGTCGTCCATAGGTCTTTGACAAGACTGGACAGATAAGGGGTGTTGCCTACGATCACTTCTGCTAACATTGATTTGCTCAGCATTGTTTGCAGCGCATCCACTGGAAGTAATGCAGCGACAAACAATAGAATAAACACAAATAGATATGTTTCGAGAAATCCTAAAACACCGCCAAGCAGTTTGTTGACCTGTTTAATTACAGGTATACTTGCAATGGTTGTGAGCAATCCGCCAATAATGGCGAGCAGGATTTTGGTCAAGATAAACAGAATGATAAACGCAATGGTATTATAATAAGCTGTTTCTAGATTCCCACTAAAGAAAGCAAGCTGCGCTTGACCACCACTGAAATTAGGTGCTGGAATCCACGTAAGCTGTGGTGCAAGTGACTGATAAAACATGGAAGCCACTAAAATAGAAACAACAAAGCTAATCAATTTAATAAATTGAAGAATAAACCCGCGTTTTAGACCGACAAGCGTTCCCATAAGAAGCAAAAACAAAATGATGATATCGATCACGGTAATTTCATTCCTTTTCTTTAAGTTGAACCTCTAGTTTTTCGTATTGCTCTTTTAATTTCAAGTAGTCGTGGACGACATTGACTGCTGTCAGTACAGCTAATCTGTTTATATCAAGGTATGGGTTTTTTTCATTTATTTCTCTCATTTTATCATCAACAATTGAAGCAACATGTCGCATATGCATCTTTGTTTCTTGACCGATGATCGTATAGGACTGTCCATAAATTTCAACTGTTGTTTTCGTTTTACCGCCGTCAGACAACGTTTCTCCTCCATTCCACGAGAATCCTAGTCTCTATCATAACATGTTTAGACATTGAATGGAAAGACGAGCCCTTCCCTGTTATGGTACACTTTAGAAATCAATGATATCAAGGTAAAAAGGAGTTATCCACTGTGCCCCAATCCGTCTTAAAAGCAACATCAGAAGACATGAAGAAGATGAAGAGCGTATATGCTCAACATTTAACTGACACTTTGCCGCCAGGCGCTCTGTTTCAAGCAAAGGTTCCTGGCTGTACGATTACAGCATATCAATCTGGAAAAGTGCTGTTCCAAGGACAAAAGGCAGAAGCTGAAGCAAGTCAGTTCAGCCATATAAAAGCAGCTGATACAAAAAGTAAAAAAGCACCTGCTGTCACAAAATACAGCCCGCCGTCTGGCATTGCTTCCATGTCGGTTATCGGTTCAGATGAGGTGGGTACAGGTGATTATTTTGGACCGATGACGGTCTGTGCGGCCTACGTTGATTCCAGCAAGCTTACTCTGATGAAAGAGCTTGGGGTTAAAGACTCAAAAGGACTAAAGGATCCGCAGATTATCAACATTGCCAAAGATCTCATCAAAACCATTCCATTCAGCCTTCTCGTGCTCCGTAATGAAAAGTACAATACCATGCAGGAAAAGGGCATGAGCCAAGGGAAAATGAAGGCACTGCTTCATAATCAAGTGATCACCTCTGTGTTAGAGAAACTGGATGGGAAACAGCCAGAAGCGATTCTCATTGACCAATTTGCAGAACCCGGTATTTATTTCAAGCACCTTGCAGGAAAAAAGATCATCCGAGAGCGTACGTACTTTAGTACAAAAGCGGAAGGCATCCACTTGTCAGTTGCTGCGGCTTCCATTATCGCAAGGTACGCCTTTTTAATTGAGATGGATAAATTATCAAAAGCAGCTGGCTTTGACATTCCAAAAGGAGCCGGTCCTCATGTTGACAAGGCAGCCGCAAAGCTCATCAAGCTGCACGGCGAAGACGCTTTACGCCAATTTACAAAGCTGCATTTTGCCAACACTCAAAAAGCGAAAAAATGGTTATAATCAAAAAAGAGCTATAGCCTTTTTAGGCCATAGCTCTTTTCTTTATCCGCGCAAGACGGCTTGATACGTATCTTCTAATGCCTTCAATACGTTTGTATGAACAGCCGTAACTTCTTCCTCTGTCAACGTTTGTTCCGGGTTTAAATATTGGAGAGAGAACGCAACAGATTTCTTGCCTTCTTCCATATGTTCACCCTCATACACGTCAAAAACGGAAAGGTCTGTCAATAAACGGCCACCTGCTTCATAGATGACTCGCTCCAGCTGTCCGCTTGAAATATGCTGATCTACAACAAGCGCAATATCTCTTGTCACAGCAGGGAATCTCGGAATCGCTGTATATTTCATATCCTCTGTTTCAGATGTCATCACATCTGTTAAATCAAATTCGAATACATATGTTTCTTTTAAATCTAATTCCTTTTCAATGACTGGATGAAGTGCGGCAACAAAGCCAATCACCTTTCCATTTAAGTGAACATCTGCTGTACGTCCTGGGTGAAGACCTTCACGCTCTGCTTGAACATATGTGATTTGCTCTGATACACCAAGCTTTTCAAACAGACCTTCTGCAATTCCCTTCGCTACATAAAAATCAACGGCTTTTTTCTCGCCCTGCCAAAGGTTTTTATGCCATAAGCCTGTCAGTGCACCAGCCACATGCTCTTTCTCCACCGGCTTTGCACCTTCAGCTTCTGCTAAGAAAACAGAACCCGTTTCATAAAATCCAAAGGAATCAGCCTGTCTTGCCAAGTTATACGCAACAGAATCAAGTAAGTTTGGCAATAGACTTTGTCTTAGCACACTGCGTTCCTCACTCATCGGCAGTGAAAGTCTCGTTTTATAAGCCGGATGCAATGCAAAGGCTGTGGACTTATGCTGATTCGTCAATGAATACGTAATCGCTTGAGAAAGCCCTGCACCCTCTAAGAAACGTCTCACCTTTCTACGTTTCACTTGGTATGGCGTGAGACCGCCAACTGTACCAGCTGTCGCAGGCAGTGTAGAAGGAATATTATCATAGCCGTATAATCTCGCTACTTCTTCAATGAGGTCTTCTTCAATCGTAATATCCATTCTGCGAGAAGGAACTGTCACGACGAGAACGTCATTTGATTGACCCACTGTAAAGCCTAGTTTATTGAAAATATGAATCATATCTTCTTTTGAAATACTCATTCCGAGTACTTTGTTTACACGCTCAGTTGATACATGGATGACATTCATACTTGCTTCAATATGATTTTCCTCAACAATGCCGCTTAGCACTTCACCGCCTGCATAGACGCTGATCAATTGCGCTGCTCTTTCTGCTGCTGGTTTCACACGCTGCGGATCGAGTCCTTTTTCAAATCGTGTGCTTGATTCACTGCGAAGCCCTAAGTCTCTAGATGCTTGACGAACTGTTTGACCGTTAAAATATGCCGCTTCTAAAAGAATTGTAGTCGTTTCATCACGCACCTCTGATTCAAGACCACCCATAACTCCTGCTACAGCGTGTGCTTTCGTACCATTTGTAATGACCAGATGCTTTGATGACAATGTGCGCTCTTGATCATCCAGTGTTTGAATCATTTCGTTTTCAGCCGCTTTCCGTACGACCACCTGCTTTGAACCAAAGCGGTCATAATCAAATGCATGAAGCGGCTGACCGTATTCAAGCAGCACAAAATTCGTAATATCCACGACGTTATTGATTGGGCGGATGCCTGCATTCATCAATCTTGTTTGCATCCAAAGCGGTGCAGGCCCAACTTTTACACCTTTAATGATCTTGGCTGCGTAAAGAGGGTTCGCTTCTTGATCCTCAATTTTGACCGAAATGTAGTCTGCCGCTTTCTCCGAAGACGATTCATGTGTTGTATCAGGAAGTTTGACTTCTTTTCCTAAAATGGCTGCAACTTCATAAGCCACACCTAACATATTGAGGGCATCGGCACGGTTTGGTGTTAAGCCGAGCTCTAGTACCGCATCATCTAACTGAAGCGCCTGAAGTGCATTATCTCCTGGTTTTACATCATTCGAAAAAACAAAGATACCTTCTGCATATTCCTTTGGTACGAGTTTACTCTCTACTCCTAATTCTTGCAGAGAACAAATCATGCCATGAGACTCTTCGCCGCGCAGTTTTGCTTTTTTAATTTTAAAATTCCCTGGAAGGACTGCTCCAACTGTTGCGACTGCGACATGCTGTCCTTTCTCCACATTCGGAGCCCCACAAATAATTTGCACAGGTGCGTCTTCTCCGATATCAACAAGACATTTGTTTAATTTATCTGCATTCGGGTGCTGCTCACGCTCAATGACATGTCCAACGACAACACCTTTGATGCCTTCACCTTTATACTCAACGGCTTCCACTTCAATACCGCTTCTTGTGATTTTTTCTGCTAATTCATCTGGCTGAATGCCTTCTAAATCGACATAGTCTTCTAACCATTTATATGAAACAAACATGCTGATTTCCTCCTCTTAGTCCTGCTTGAATTGCTTTGTGAATCTAATATCGTTTGTGTAGAAATGGCGGATATCATCAATGCCGTATTTCAGCATCGCAATACGTTCAACGCCCATTCCAAAAGCAAAGCCTTGGTAAGTATCTGGATCAAATCCGCTCATTTTCAGTACATTTGGGTGAACCATTCCTGCACCTAAAATCTCAATCCAGCCTGTTCCTTTACATACAGAACAGCCTTTCCCGCCGCATTTAAAGCAAGACACATCTACTTCTACTGATGGTTCTGTGAATGGGAAAAAGCTTGGACGCAGTCTAATTTCACGATCTTCACCAAACATTTTTCTTGCGACCGTCTCTAGCGTTCCTTTTAGATCACTCATGCTAATATTGTGATCTACCACAAGTCCTTCAATCTGCATGAATTGATGTGAATGGGTTGCGTCATCGCTGTCACGTCTATATACCTTACCAGGGCAGATGATCTTCACAGGGCCTTGGCCTTTATATTTCTCAAGTGTACGCGCTTGAACTGGTGACGTTTGTGTTCTCATCAATGTATCTTCGGTAATATAGAAGCTATCCTGCATATCACGTGCTGGATGCTCTTTTGGAAGATTTAACGCTTCAAAGTTATAGTAATCCGTTTCCACCTCAGGACCTTCCTCAACGGTATAGCCCATTCCAATAAATAAATCTTCAATATCTTCTACAACAATCGTTAATGGGTGTCTTGCCCCAATTTTAATTGGACTTGCTGGCAATGTGACATCAATGGTTTGAGAAGCCAGTTTCTTCTTCACTTCTTCTGCTTCCAGCTGTTCATTTTTTTCTGCAATGGCATTAGCAATCTGCTCTCTCACTTCGTTTGCGAGCGCACCCATTTTTGGTCTTTCTTCAGCGGAGAGCTTGCCCATTCCGCGAAGGACTTCTGTAATCGGCCCTTTTTTTCCTAAATATTGTACACGAATGTCATTGACCTCTTTGAGCGAGCTAGCTGCTTCTACCTTCGCTATCGCCTCTGTTTCAAGCTGTTTTAACGTTTCTTGCATGAGTGTAATCCTCCTTTTGATATACAAAACCGTCTGGATAAACGGCTGTTTGATCGTTTGAAGACAATAAAAAAACCCGCCCCTCAAAAAAAGAAGGGACGAGTTGTGGTCGCGGTACCACCCTTGTTAAGCACACATGTGCGAATAAGCTTCATTGACATAACGGAATCAAACGAATCCGGTTCACCTTTACGCAAAGCTTGCGGTCCCGGTGACAACTCCAGAGGTGAATTCCTGTTTCAGCATTCCTTAAATGCACTTTCAGTCTACGATGCATTCTCCCTATAAGGCCGCTCATTGAAACAATCTTCCTCTATCATGGTTTTTAAAATATTAGTTTCATTATAGTGAAAATGAGCGCATGATGCAACACTATCCGCGCAAATGATAGACAAGAACCGCTGCTGCAACAGCAACATTTAATGATTCTGCTTTTCCATACATTGGAACATATAAATTCTGGTCTGTCATTTGCAGAATGTCTGGATCAATCCCTGCTCCTTCGTTTCCTACAATCAATGCAAACGGGCCTTCTGCCGTTACGCTTCTATACTCTTTCGCATCCTTTAAGGCACTTCCGTATACGGGTATGCCTTGCTCCTTGAATGCTGAAATCGCCTGTTGAAGTGTTTGCTTTAAGATGGGCAGATGGAAATGAGAGCCCTGTGCTGAACGGAGCGTTTTTCCGTTAAAAGCATCGACGGTCCCCTCACCTAAAATCACAGCATCCAGACCAGCGGCATCTGCTGTCCGAATAAGAGTGCCCAAATTTCCCGGGTCCTGCACGGCATCTAAAAGTAAAATTCGCTCATACTTCTTTTCTTCAAATACAGGAAGTGTACAAACCGCTGCGATGTGCTGAGGCGTTTCGGTTTCTGTCATTGCAGAAAAAGCCTCTTCACTCAGTTCATAGAGCCCCATGTCAGGCTTGATGTCAGACGGAAGCATGTCAGGTGATGTGACCATTAACTCCTTCACAATCCCGCTCTTTAATGCTTCTTCTACTAAATGTTTCCCCTCAACGAGAAATAGCCCCGTTTTCGTTCGTTCTTTTTTTGTATGCAGCTTTTTCCATTGTTTAATACTTGCGTTTTTAGCTGATTCTATATATTTCAAGCGATTTTAACTCCTTTAAATATCATGAATTTATTATATCTCATGCACACTACATAATAAACCTGTCTTTGAGACAGAATAGGGCTATTACCATCAAAAAAAGGAGTGTGGACAATGGATTTTAATTTAAGAGGCGCAGTCATTCAAAACATCACTGGACATAATCAAGAGCAGCTTGAACATACGATTTTAGATGCGATTCAAAGCGGCGAGGAAAAAATGCTGCCAGGCCTTGGCGTGTTGTTCGAGGTGTTATGGCAAGAAGCATCAGAAAACGAAAAAAATGAAATTCTTGAAACATTAGAGCAGGGCTTAAAGCCTCAGCAGCAACAATAAAAAGAAGCCGGTTTGCTTATGTATGACAGCAAACCGGCTTTTGTTCGTTTATCCAGTGATAGGTGTCTCCATCCGAAGCGCTGGATCACGCCAGATCTCGACCCATTTTTTAATAGCAAACACAATAATCACAAATCCCAAGATCAGCATAATGATCGACAAGACCGCATTAAGCACACTGTAGCCAGACGCCTCAGGATTCAGGTATACATTGACCACCATCCAGTAGCCCGCATAATTCACGGTGACATATAAGTAAGCGAGCGGAATTAAACAAGTCAGCATATATCGCCTTTTATCTGCAATTTTTAACACAACAGTTGCACCAATGATTAAGCCTACCGAGGCCATTAATTGGTTTGAAACCCCAAACAGCGCCCAAATGGACCCAATGTCTCCAGAGTAAAGCAAGTATCCCCACATAAAACAGGCAAGCGCACTTGCAAACACAGACCCAGGTACCCAGTCATTTCGTTTAAGCGGTTTATACGCTTCTCCAAAGAAGTCTTGAATCAAATATCGCGCCACACGCGTTCCAGCATCAATAGCTGTTAAAATAAAGACCGCTTCAAACATGATGACGAATTGAAAGAAATAAGACGCCAAATGGCTAAAGAATGGAATCCCCGTAAAGATATACGCCATCCCCACTGCTAATGTAACGGCTCCACCCGTTCTCCCCTCTAAATCAAGACCAATTTCCTTACTAAGCTGCGGAAGGTTCTCGACACTCATACCGAGCGTTCGGAACACTTCTGGTGTACTGTTAATCGCAAAATAATCTCCTGGATGAAGAGCTGTGGCGGCAATTAACGCCATGATCCCAACCAAGCATTCCACTAGCATTGCACCAAACGCTACAGGCTTCATATCACTCCAGCGATCCAGCATCTTTGGCGTTGTTCCTGAGCCAACAAATGCGTGGAAACCGGATATGGCACCGCAAGCAATTGTAATTGAAATAAAGGGCCAGACAGGACCAGCTAAAACAGGCCCTCCTCCATTCACAAACTCTGTAAACGCCGGAAATTGAATGGACGGATTCACCACAAAGATCCCAGCAATCAGAGCGATGAAAACACCAATTTTCATAAAACTACTTAAGTAGTCTCTTGGTGCCAATAGCAGCCAAACTGGCAGAGCCGCAGCAAAGAATGCATAAATCGGCAAGGCGAGAGCCAGCGTTTTTGTATCAAGTGTTAAAAAATGACCAAGTGCCGTTCCTTGAATATTTGGTCCAAGGAATACACCAATCATCAGTAACATAAACCCCGCAGATGTGGCCAGCTTTAAATTGCCTGTCTTTTTATAATAAAGACCGACCCCCATCGCAATTGGAATGGTGATTCCGACTGCAAATGTCCCCCAAGGATTTCGTTCTAAAGCATGAAGCACAACCATAGACAGTCCTGCCATTGTGATCGTAATGATAAACAGCATGGCAAGCCCAGTACAAAATCCTGCAACAGGTCCTAGTTCTTCCTTCGCTACCTCTGATAATGATTTTCCCTTTTTTCGCATCGAAGCAAATAACACGACAAGATCATGTACAGCTCCGCCAATCACCGCTCCAATTAAAAGCCAAAGGAGACCAGGTAAATACCCAAATTGTGCGGCTAAAATTGGACCAACTAGTGGGCCAGCAGCTGCAATCGCAGCAAAATGATGTCCAAATGTGACCCATTTATTTGTCGGCACATAATCTTTCCCATCCTCTAGTGTGTGAGCCGGTGTAGGATGATCATCTGTGACTTTTAATACCTTGACCATCATAAATGTGCCATAAAGACGATACGCAATCGCTAAAATACACATCGATCCTATGACAATTGTAACCGCATTCATTTAACCATCCCCTTCGCATAAACAATTTGTTACAAATATAACATAAATTGATTGATTTTTCTTTCTTTTAAAACCAAGTTGACAAATATGAATAATATGTTTATTCTTAAGTTAGCTTCACCTATTTCCATAAACTCTCTTTTGGCAGGGCAGTCTCTAGGCTCTGTCCTTTTTATTGATTTCATCTTACAAAAATAAAGGCTGGATCACATGTGCCTTATTCACTAGAAAAATGTCTCTTCATTTGTCAAAAACAGTTCTTTTGACGCTGCTTGAACAACGAGGTTCATTTCCTGGGAAATTCCATGGAACAAAAAAAGCCTTTCCCCAATGCTGAGGAAAGGCCTTCCTATTAAGAACCGTACGTAATCTGCTCGACAGTTTTTTGATCGAGTCTTTTGATCACTTCTGTTAAAAGCTTCACTGCATTTTCATAATCATCCCGATGAATCATCGCTGCATGGGTATGAATATATCTACTTGGTATCCCGATTGATAGAGATGGAACACCATGACCTGTTAAATGGATACCACCAGCATCTGTACCCCCGCCAGGCACTGAATCATATTGATAAGGGATGTTCAATTCATCCGCTGTCTGGACAACAAAATCGCGAAGTCCTTTATGAGAAACCATAGAAGCATCAAATACAACGATTGTTGGTCCTTTGCCAAGTTTGCTTGTTGCTTCTTTTTCAGTGATGCCTGGCGTATCTCCTGCTACACCGACATCAATGGCAAATCCAATATCAGGCTGGATCGTGGCAGCTGCTGTTTTGGCTCCACGTAAGCCTACTTCCTCTTGAACAGTTGCGACACTGTAAGCGATATTTTCATGCTGAGCATCATGTAAATTCTTCATGACATCAATCGCCACTGCACAGCCGATACGGTTGTCCCATGCTTTTGCCAGAAGCATTTTTTCATCATTCATGACCGTAAACTCAAAGTAAGGAACAATTTGATCTCCAGGCAGCACGCCCCACTCCATCGCCTGTTCTTTGCTTGAAGCTCCAATATCAATAAACATATCTGTGATTTCAATTGTTTTTTTGCGGGCTTCTGGCGATAAGATGTGTGGTGGTTTAGAGCCTATCACACCTGTGATTTCCCCTTTTTTCGTCACAATGGTCACACGCTGTGCCAGCATGACCTGCGACCACCAGCCACCGACCGTTTGAAAACGAATATAGCCTTTGTCATCAATTTTTGTCACCATGAATCCTACTTCATCTAAGTGACCGGCCAGCATAATTTTAGGGCCATTTGCGTTTCCTTCCTTCTTAGCGATCAAGCTGCCAAGGCGGTCTGTCGAGACTTCATCTGCATATGATTCTATGTATGTCTGCATGACTTTTTTGACATCACGTTCATTACCTGGAATCCCTTTTGCATCCGTTAGGTCTTTCAGCATAGTTAATGTTTGATCTAGTTTTGTCATTCCGTTTATCCTCCTTTATCTTCATGGTGCATTCTTATTATACAAAACCTCTTTCGTTCAATACGATCTTTTTATGAATATTTTTTCGTTTAACGAAATATTTTTTTAAAAAAAGTTGAAACCTTTTGGCCTTTTCATTCGTAGTACATCAGATAACGGTATTGGAGGTGCATCCTGTCATGTTTGTAATCCTCATTAGACTCGCTCTTGTTGCACTGCTTGTCTACATTTTCTACATGGCGGTAAAATTCTTCTCAAATCCGAGAAGAAAGCTGAAACAAGCGCAATTAAAAGAAGGCTTTTATTTTATGGACGAACAGCAAAATGCGCGCAAAAATTTTAATTTCGTCTATAAAGGTGTCTTGTTTGAAGGAGAAAAGCATGTTCCTTCTAAGGATCATCCTCTGTTTGTCCACTCCATTTACGTTTGGACGGAGTCACCTGAAAAGCTAAATGAATTTACATTAGAAGACTTTAAAAAGCTTGAGGAAAACATCATCGAACGGTATCCTCAAACAAAAATCGATTGGGATCAGCCCATCAAAAAAATCAAACAAAAAAAAGGAGCAGGCACGCCGTCATGATGGCGTCTGCTCCCTTTTTAGATGAGATGGACATATCCTAATATGAGCAACTGTAAAACAATTAAAGCAGGCATACCAATTTGAAAGGCAGTATGTTTTGTTTTATGCCGGAAATACTGCATCCCAAGAAATGATCCAGCAGCGCCAAAAAGCACCGCAGCACTCCATAGATGCGCCTCTGAAATTCTCCATTTATGCGCTTTAGCCCGGCGTTTATCCTCTCCCATAAGAAAAAAACCATAGCCATTCACTAAGATGAGCAGCAGGATCAGACCGATGTTCATTCTTTTCACCTCACATGATGAGAAAAAAAGATCACCCCTCGACGGAATGATCTTTTATATGACTTACTTGTCTAGTTGTGCTTTTGCAGCATCAGCAAGCTGATTGAATGCGCTTAGGTCATTCACAGCAAGGTCAGCAAGCATTTTGCGGTTTACTTCGATACCAGAAAGCTTTAAGCCATGCATTAAACGGCTGTAAGAAAGACCGTTCATACGAGCTGCAGCATTGATACGAGTGATCCATAGTTTACGGAAGTCACGTTTTTTCTGACGACGGTCACGGAAAGCGTAGTTTCCAGATTTCATGACCTGTTGGTTTGCTACTTTGTATAATCTATGTTTTGAACCGAAATAACCTTTTGCTAATTTAAGAACCTTTTTACGACGCTGACGCGACACAGTTCCGCCTTTTACTCTTGGCATTGTAATTCCCTCCTATGATTCCTATTCCAAATTACTTAATGTTTGCAAGTTGTTGTTTGATACGTTTGAAATCTCCAGCACTTACGATTGCGCTCTTACGCAATTTACGTTTTTGCTTAGTAGATTTGTTAGCGAACAAGTGACTTGTATACGCATGAGAACGTTTAAGTTTACCAGAACCTGTTTTTTTGAAACGTTTAGCAGATCCGCGGTGAGTTTTCATTTTTGGCATTGGATATTTCCTCCCTCTGTTACTTTACTTTTCGACTTTTGGTGCAAGCATAAGGAACATGCTGCGTCCGTCCATCTTAGGTTTTGTTTCTACTGTTGCTACTTCAGCGCAAGCTTCAGAGAAACGGTCTAACACGCGCTGTCCGATTTCTTTATGCGTAATCGCACGGCCTTTAAAGCGGATAGAAGCTTTCACTTTATCTCCCTTTTCAAGGAATTTGATTGCATTACGGAGCTTCGTGTTAAAATCATGTTCATCGATTGTCGGGCTCAACCGAACTTCTTTTAAGCTAATGATTTTTTGATTCTTACGTGCCTCTTTATCCTTCTTCTGCTGTTCGAATCGGAACTTACCGTAGTCCATGATTCGGCAAACAGGTGGTTTTGCATTTGCAGCAACTAACACAAGGTCAAGATTGGCTTTAGCAGCTATCTCCAGAGCTTCCTGTCGGGATTTAATCCCAAGCTGATCGCCATTTTGTCCGATTAAACGAACTTCACGCGCACGAATACCTTCATTAACTAATTGATCTTTGCTAATAGTGAGCCACCTCCATGAGATTTTGAATTGAGTTCACAATTCATTTTGACCATTTCGTTGTATGTTTTACAGGCAAACAAAAAGTGTGGGCATATAAAACACCCACACTACGAACATTTGCATGAAAAAATAAATGTACGGTCAACCTGTCAACTACAAACATGTGTCAATCAGGTGAGAAGCGGGTGCTTCTGCTTGTGATATCTATTCAATTCGTTAACTATTCTACACAATTTTCATTTGTCCGTCAAGTAACCGAACTCTTGAAACAACTTTTTCATTTTAGCATGATGAAACGATTAGGGCAAGACTTTTTCAAACAATCACGTCATCAAAGAATGAATTGCATAAAGATTGGGATGACGATGACGGTCACAACCCCTACGACCACAACGGCGATACTAGCCATTGCCGCTTCTACTTCTCCCATCTCAATCCCAACAGAAACGCCAAGCGCATGTCCTGATGTGCCAAGTGCAAGACCTTTTGCCACTGGATTTTTAATTCGAAACATTTTCAAGAAGAAGGCACCAAGCGCATAGACAATCACTGCGTTAAATATGACCGCAAAGGCTGTAATATCCGCGATTCCGCCAATATCCTTGGCAATCGGAAGGGCAATCGCTGTCGTTGCTGCCTGTGGAAGCATGCTTTTCATGACAGCGGCATCAAGATGAATCCCTTTTGCTACGACATACACAATCGTAATGGAACAGAGTGAACCTACAAAAATAGCGGATAAAATTTGCCACCAATATTTCTTAAGGAGCGCTCTTTGCTTATAAAGCGGGATAGCAAAAGCAATTGTCGCAGGCTCTAAGAAAAACTTAATGATCCGGCCACCCTCATTATAGTCTTCATAGGAAAAGCCACCAATTTTCAAAAACAAAATGCCTAACACCATGGCAACAAAAAGTGGGGTGAATAAGAAGAAACCTTTAGACTTTTTAAATAAGAATGTGCCGATCCCAAAGGCGACTAATGAGACGACAATTCCAAAATACGGACTCATAGTACTTGTACCCATCTTATACCTCTCCTTTAATGCGTACTTGAAGCTGGTTTATTTGAATGAGAAGGAGTCGATTTGGTCTCCTGTGTCTCTTTACGTTTCTGCGGTCTTTCTGATAATTGCATTAGAAGCTGTGAAAATAGCCCTGTCGTTGCAAGTAACATAATGGTTGCAATGATAATTACACCCACTACTTGCACGCCTACTTCTTGCATGACACCAAGTGATTGAATGACCGAGATACCAGAGGGAACAAATAGAAAGCTAATGAGTCCTGTCAAGGATGTGCCTAATTGCTCCACCTGCTCAAGTTTCACGATTTTTGTTGTTAATAAAACAAATAATAGAACCAATCCAATAACGGATGCGGGCATCGGAATCGGTAAATACATTGAAATGAGATTAGAAACGAACATTACGGTTGCAAAGATAAATGCTTGAGATAGAAATCCATATACTTTTGTGGCACTCATGCCCTTTCACCTCTTTCTTCGACTGCCCACAGTATATGGCATGAAATAAATGAATGAAGCGTTTACAATGAAACTCACCGGATTCAATGACTGAAATGCAAAAAACGAGTATTGAAATACAAACAAAAAAAGCCGTCCTACTCTAGCAGGAGCGACTTCTTTAGTTCTTTCGCATATGTGCGGCTGACAGGAATGATAGACCCGTCTGTCATATGAAGATTATACGTCGAATTAAACCACGGCTGTACTTCTTTCATATGAGATGTGTTGACAATATAGCTTCGATGGACCCTCATAAAGTAAGCTTCAGGCAGCTTCTTTTCAATCACTACAAGCGGTTCGGTTACTTCATACATGTGATCCTTTGTTTTCACAACTTTTTTTCCCTCACTGAGCCCTACATACATAATCTCTTCGACTTGCAGGATGACAATGGAGTCATCGACTGAGATGGCTAATTTTTGCTGGTGGGGAAGCTTCTCTTCTGATAGCTGGTGCTCTTGTGTCTCAACGGATTTCCACTTTTTAAACTTTTTGATGGTTTGCTGAAGCCGCTCTTCATCAAATGGCTTTGTTAAGTAATCAAGCGCACTCACCTCAAACGCCTTCAGCGCATATTGATCAAAGGCTGTAGCAAATACAATCGCTGGCGGATCAGACATCCGGTTGAGCCGCTTTGCTACATCAAATCCGTTCTCACCAGATAAGTCGATATCTAAAAAAAGCAAATCAGGCTTATGATCTACCATCCGGTCAAAAGCAGATTCTATATTTTCTGCTTCCTCTATTTGAACATCCTCTTTCGTTCTTCGTAATAAGTATTTTAATTCGTCTCTTGCTAAAACTTCATCATCTACGATTAATACCTTCATCAACGAGAATCATCCTTTTTTACATAGTCCATTGGAATGTGAAATGAGATGTCAGTGCCTTTGTCACTATGAATGGTTAAAGCGGCTTGTCTGCCAAAAATCCCTCTTAATCGCTGGTCTAAATTATAAAGTGCCGTACCCGTTCCTTCTTTTGATTCTACAGGCGCCTTTAATAGCTGAGCCATCTTGTCATCCTCAATCCCCTGTCCATTATCTGTTACTTTCACATATACATGCCCCTTTTTCATCAAAGCGGATACGATGACTTCACAATTCGTTTGATGTTTAGGAAAAGCATGTCTCACCGCATTTTCAACAAGGACTTGAAGCACAAAGGGCGGGATCATCACCTGCTCCAGCTCTTTTTCAATTTGAAAGGTCACATGGTACTTATTTGGAAACCTTGCTTGTTCAAGTGACAAATAAGCCTCTACATGCTGAATCTCTTTATGCATTGGGATCAGCAGCTGGCGGGCGCCTTGCAAGTTTGAACGAAAATAAATACTCAGCTGCAATAGCAGCTTTCTTGCCATCTCCACATTGGTTCTGCATAAAACAGAGATTGTATTAATGGCGTTAAATAAAAAGTGTGGATTTACCTGTGCTTGAAGTGCTTTGATCTCTGCATCTTTTAACAGACGGCTCTGGGTCTCTGCCTCCCCAAGCTCAAGCTGTGTGGAAAACAGCATCGCTAAACCTTCTGCAAGCTCCTCTTCCACCCTGCTTAATCCGACCGGCGAATTGAAATACATTTTTAACGTTCCGATCGTTTGAGCATTTGACGTGAGTGGGAGCACAATCGCCGCTTCAAGAGGGCAATGGGCGACTGAACAATTAATTTCGTCTTTCGAATGCGCCTTCATAATCTTTCCACTCATCAATACTTGCTTAGACAGCCCTGTAATCAGGCTTTTAGATGGAATATGATGATCCGTTCCATCTCCGACATGTGCTAAAATCTTTTCTGTATCTGTTAAGGAGACGGCATCTGTTTCTGTTAATCGATGAATGATCTCCGCCACACTTTTACAGGACTGTTCATTTAATCCTTGCCGGAAAAAAGGAAGCGTTTGATCTGCGATAGAAAATACACGATGTGTCTGCATCGCCTTAGCCTGCTCTTCTTGTCGAATCACTGACTGCAAAATAGATAAAAAGATAAAGCTTCCGATTCCATTCACAAAGATCATCGGCAGCGCAATAATGCTCACAAGCCCCCAAGCATCAGCAAATGGCTTGGCAAACAAAAGAATAATGATCATCTGTAATGATTCCATCGCAACACCAAACAATGCTGCTTGGCGAGGTGTCACCATTCGATTCTTCCGCTTAAATCTGCTGCCGACATAGCCTGCAATCACACCGGCTAAAATCGAAGAAATCGCACAGCTAAGCGCCGTGCTCCCTCCTAGTGAATAGCGATGGATCCCAGCTAAAAGCCCTGCACCAATGCCAACAAAAGGCCCCCCTATCAAGCCGCCCATTTCAATCCCCATGATTCTTGTATTGGCGATAGAGCTTGACGAGCCAAGATGATATGAAAACTCATGATTCATGATCATCTGCTGCTGGATTTCGATCCCTGTGTAATTGCTGATCATACTAAAAGAAGCAAAAACAAAGACAAGGGTTGCCTTTTTCCGAAATCCTTGGTTGTAAAGCAACAGATTGCGAAAGCCCTTCACATGGGCAAGCACGAACCCTAAAATAACGATGATCCCCACACGCTCGATCATCATAATAATTAAATGAAGCAAACTGGCCACCTCAATTGATGTATGTGATATCTATTGTCTTTCTATTCTATCATGTGCGGTCAATGATCAAAGATCTCTCAAATCTTTTCTTTATTGCCTTCACCTTCTATTGTAAAATGAACATGAGCCTGTCAGATGCAATTGAAGGTAACTACATACATAACAAGGGAGAAGATCATGAAAGCCGTATTTTTCGATTTAGATGATACTTTGCTTTGGGATGAAAAAAGCATTCACACAACTTTTCAGGAAACATGCCGGGAAGCAGAAAAGAAATATGGACTTGATCCAGAAGCATTTGAACAGATTGTACGTGAAGAAGCAAGAAAGCTGTACTCTTCTTATGAAACATATGACTATACTGTCATGATCGGAATTAATCCTTTCGAAGGACTGTGGTCAAATTTTAGTGAACCGATTAGCGAAGGCTTTCAAAAGCTGAACGCTCTTGCACCAGAGTATCGAAAAAACGCTTGGACAAACGGCTTAAAGACAGCGGGAATTGACGATGAGGCATTTGGACAATACTTGGCTGATTTTTTTGCAGCAGAACGCAGAAAACGCCCGTATGTCTATGAAGAAACGTATCCTGTTTTAGACCGCCTGAAAGGCAGCTACGAATTACTCCTTTTAACAAACGGAGACCCTAGTCTTCAAAAGGAAAAGCTTGCAGGTGTACCGGAGCTTGCGCCTTATTTTCATGAGATTGTGATTTCAGGAGATTACGGGAAAGGCAAGCCTGACCCTGGCATCTTTGAGCACTGCCTCCAGCTATTAAACGTAACAAAAGACGATGTCATCATGGTTGGAGATAATCCTAAAACAGATATTCTCGGGGCATCTCGCGTTGGCATCCAAACCGTTTGGATTAATCGCCATGGCAAGAAAAATGAAACAGATGTGACACCAGATTATGAAATCAAAGACTTACATGAATTGTTTGATATATTAAAGTAGAACCAAAGAGAAAACACCCTTCTCCTTTCGAGATAGGGTGTTTTTGTATCCTCAGCTAAACAATTGCTGCTAGGCTTTGCGCTTGCCTGTCTAAGCTGCGGGCAGCTTCTCCCACATTGATGAATTCTTCGCTTGCCTGCTTCACAAGATCCCGGTTTGAAAACACACTTGTCTTCGCCCGGCTCGTTCCGCTGCTGACCTTTTCTACTTCTGCATGAATCGCCTTCACATATTGATCCACCTTTACGATCGCTTGTTTTGAATCTGTCGCAAGCTTTCGAATTTCTGTCGCTACGACACTAAAACCATTTCCATAGGAACCCGCATGTGCAGCTTCTATCGCCGCATTTAATGCGAGCAGCTGCGTTTGTGAGGCAATGCTGTTAATGGTCGTAGCAATTGAGCTGATGGACTCTACCTGCTCTGATAACCCCTCTAGTAAGCTCATGTTTTGATCTGTTTCATTGGCGATATGGTCAAAGGATGCATTGACACTTTGACTATGCTGAATGCCAATTTCTGCTCGTTCCATTAATTTTGCAGACATCACCTTCAAATCTTCTACGACCTGCTTCATTGTATTTTCTCTCTCTGTAATATCTGTTGCCACTTTCACGACAGCCACTACGTTCCCCTCTTCATTACGAACAGGTGTATACGTCGCTTCAAGCCATAAGCTGTCACCGTACTTGGTGATCCGCTGCACTTTTTCCTGAAAGATTTGCCCCTCCTTCAAACGCTTCCAAAACATTTGATAGCTGGCGTGTTCTGCAATATGCGGTGGGCAAAACTGTCTATGCTTTAGACCGACCATCTCTTCCTTAGAATATCTCATAGCTTTTGCAAAAATTTCGTTGACCCACAGCACTTCACCTGTGACATCAAATTCAATCATTGCAAGTGAGTCCTCCAATGCACGAAGAACAGCTGATTGCTCCAATACTTGTGATGATACAGTGTTTGTTGTTTGAATCATCGCTTTTCATTCCCCCAATTTGTCTCTAACTAATAGTACATACTTACCCATACTTTCGTACTATCTAAACGTATCATTCAAGAAATGGGATCACCAGTGGAGAATTTTTTCCCTAAAGAAAAAGCCAGTGATCTCAAGGGTGAGATCACTGGCTGCTTAAATAAAATAATTATTTTTTCGCTTCTGCTACTGCATGTTTCACAAAAGCTTCAAGATCCATTGTTTCTGAATCTTGTTCACCGTATTTTCTTACATTAACAGCGCCATTTTCTGCTTCTTGATCCCCAACGACTAGCATGTACGGAATCTTTTGCATTTGCGCTTCTCTAATTTTGTACCCAATTTTCTCATCACGGCTATCAAGCTCTACACGTAAGCCTTCAAGCTGCAAGCGTTCTTGCACTTTTTTCGCATAGTCTAGATGAACAGATGGTGAAACCGGGATGATTTGGAATTGTACAGGTGCCAGCCATGTTGGAAGGGCTCCTTTGTATTCTTCAATTAAGAAGGCAACGAAGCGCTCCATTGTAGAGACGACCCCTCTATGAATAACGACTGGACGATGGTGCTTTCCATCTTCTCCGATATATGTGAGATCGAAGCGCTCTGGAAGTAAGAAGTCAAGCTGCACAGTGGACAGCGTCTCTTCTTTTCCAAGAGCTGTCTTCACTTGTACGTCAAGCTTCGGTCCATAAAATGCCGCTTCGCCTTCTGCTTCATAGTAGTCATGACCAAGCTCGTCCATTGCATCTTTCAGCATCGACTGTGCTTTATTCCACATCGCATCATCGTCGAAATACTTCTCTGTATCCTCTGGATCACGGTAAGATAGTCGGAATGTGTAGTCATTTAATCCGAAGTCTTGGTACACTTCTTCAATTAAGCGAACTGTACGAATGAACTCGTCTTTGATTTGATCTGGACGAACAAAGATATGTGCATCGTTTAATGTCATGCCGCGAACACGTTGCAGGCCAGATAAGGCACCCGACATTTCATAGCGATGCATTGTACCAAGCTCTGCAATACGAATTGGCAATTCACGATAGCTATGCGGTTCATTTTTGTAAATCATCATATGGTGCGGACAGTTCATTGGACGAAGGACAAGATCTTCGTTGTCCATTTCCATCACTGGGAACATATCTTCTTGATAATGCGCCCAGTGGCCTGATGTTTTATACAATTCTACATTCGCAAGAACTGGTGTATACACATGCTCATAACCAAGACGCACTTCTTTATCGACAATGTAACGCTCAATCACGCGGCGGATCGTTGCCCCTTTTGGCAGCCAAAGCGGAAGACCTTGACCAACCTTTTGAGAGTTGGCAAACAGTTTCAGCTCTTTTCCAAGTTTACGGTGATCGCGTTCTTTTGCTTCTTCAAGCAGGCGTAAGTGTTCGTTTAAATCTTCTTTATTGAAGAAAGCAGTCCCATAAATACGCTGAAGCATTTGATTGTTGCTGTCGCCTCTCCAGTATGCACCTGCAAGGCTTAACAGCTTGAACTCTTTGATTTTCCCTGTAGACGGCAAGTGAATCCCGCGGCACAGGTCAAAGAATTCACCCTGCTCATAAATCGTGACAGCTTCGCCTTCTGGAATCGCCTCTAATAGCTCAAGCTTCAATTCATCACCAATCGCTTCAAAGCGTTTTTTCGCTTCTTCTCTTGATACTTCAATGCGCTCAATCGGCAGATTACTGTTAATGATTTTTTTCATTTCTTTTTCAATCTTTGATAAGTCTTCAGGTGTAATGGCAACATCGATGTCAACATCGTAGTAGAACCCATTTTCGATCACAGGACCTACGCCAAACTGGACGTGATGCTCTTTTCCATAAATACGTTTAATCGCCTGCGCTAGTAAATGCGCTGTGCTGTGGCGCATAATATCGAGTGCTTCATCACTTTTATCTGTGATGATCTCGATTGTTCCACTTTCTAATAGCGGCGTACGCAGATCTATTTCTTTGCCGTTCAATTTACCGGCAAGTGCTTTTTTCTTTAGGCCCGGGCTAATTGATGCCGCGATGTCTTCTGTTGTTGCTGTTTTGTCAAACTCCTTGACTGCTCCATCTGGAAATGTAAGTTGAATTTGTTCTGACATCTCTGGTCACTCCTTTTTTTGGCAATATAAAAACCCCGCCCCCTGGAAAGGGACGAGGTTGAATAAACGGAATCGTGGTTCCACCCTTTTTCCCGTATTTGCAGCTTGCTTTTTCATAAGCAAATACGGCTTGTGGTTCGATAACGGGAATTCCCGTCAGCTATTACTAAACAAGTTCACAGCTGATGTTCAAAGGTGGTAAAGCAAATGGTCCTCTGCTAGGAAGCTTTCAGCCGCGGCTTCCCTCTCTTTAAGCGGGTGTTCATTTGTTCATGTCCTTATCAATACGGTCTCTGTATGAAGTTACACCGTATTATAAAACGTTTTTTCGTGAAAATCAAGAAAGCTTTTCACTTTTCTTTTCCAAATGATCATGAACAAATTGAACATTTTGTTCATTAAACGAATGAGGTGGGAACACCTCGACCCTTTCTTGAAAAATATTTTGAATGGTTTGCACCATCGAGTGACCTGTGTCATTTGTAAACAGGTCAATCTTTTGCGGAGCAATGGAAACAAGCGGTGCAATCAGCTGCGAATCAATATACATTGGATGCTCTCTTACAAACTGTCTGTCTATGTATTGTTTTTGATCACGCTCAGAAGCGTAGCGAAATTCCCAAATCACCAGGCGATCCTGATGCACAACATGTACTTTTTCAAGCTTGGGCTTTCTTGCCATCACATAGTCTCGAAGTGATTGAATAAAGTTTTGATATTCTTGTTCCATTTTGTATTCTTCAATGGACACTTCAACATAATTCTTCAGCCTTCGATCATACTCTGATAGCCTAAATGTCATAAATGAACCAATTGAAAAAATACCTTGCTGTAAAGAGATCGTCTCAAGCTCCTTTTTTAACAGGGCTTCTCTTGGTGGATCTTGATGAATCCCGGGAATATCATCTATATCCCCTTTCATGATGCTATGGGCGATTGAAAGAATTTGGTGCTGCTCTTCAGGATCTTTAAATAAGTATGTGTTTTCAAGGATGCTGCGCATGCGCTCATTTTCTTTGCATTCCAAAAAAAAGTGAACCAGTAATGGCCGCACGAAGTGCTCAAGTGATTCATCTGATTCCTTCGCCTCTATGAGAAGTCGGTCTTTCCCTTGTTGAATTGACATGTGATGCCGACTGTCCAAGTGTTCAGCAAGATGTAAAAAAGCGGCGGTATCATATTCATCTTCAAAGATTATTTCAAGCATGTTTGTCCCCCCTAACGACATCTGTTACATATATATGGGGAGAACATAAAAAATAGACGCCTAAAATAAATCAGGCATCTTTCTTTTTAAAATCAGTGGAACTGAGATAAAGATCAAATATATCAAACAAACAATTGCTAAGGCGGCATAATTGCCGCTAACAAAGCTTGACCCGAGGACATTTAACGCAACCGTACCCGGTATTAAGCCTATAAAGGTCGCCGCCGCAAATGCACGATATTGAGCATGTGAGGCTGCTGCCGCATAGCTGACAAAATCAAAATGAATAGGCGCAATACGCAATAACAAAATATAAAGAAACCCATGCTCCTGAATCCGGGACGTCACCGCTTTCAGCTTCCGGCTGCTTGCATTCGTTTCATTCTTCTTTGAACGGAAGGTTGAAGTAAGCCAAAAAGAGCCTGTTGCGCCAGCTGTAGCACCGACGAGGGCATAAATGGTCCCAAGGACACTGCCGAATGCCAAACCTGCTGCTAGCGAGAATACAGTAAGCGGGACAAGGACAAACGGACGAAAAAGTGATAAGAAAAGAAAAACAAAGGGAGCCAGCATCCCAAATTGAAGTATCCAATTCTTCACATCTTTCGGCGCCAGCTGAAGATGATGTTTATTCAGCCACCATAGCGTAGCAACGAGAATGCCAATCACGAGAAAAAGCAGCCATTTTCTTTTGTTCATCTCATCCGCTCCTCCTTCATGTGACGTACGCTTTTATAAATGACGGCGATTTTCTCCTTCAAGCATGACTGGCTCTGCTAAATAGATAATCCGTTCCATTAAACGAGCTGCTTTGACCTCTTCTTTTTCTCCGCGCTGCGAGTACGTAAAGTGATGCTTTAGTTCACTCGGTGAGAAATTAGAAGAGAAGAAAGTCGGTAGCTGTTCAGCCATACGATACTGTAAGATCGTTCCTAGCAGTTCATCTCGTACCCAACTTGTCATCGACTCTGCCCCAATATCATCAAGCATTAAGATAGGCGTTGATTTGACCATATTCAGTTTCTCTTCCAGTGTATGATCGGCTAACGAATTTTTTAGCTCTCTCACAAATTCAGGCACGTATACAAGGAGAGATGGGTATTCTTTTTCCGCTAGCTGCTGCGCAATCGCTGCTAGAATAAACGTTTTGCCTACCCCAAACTTTCCGTGTAAATACAAGCCTTTTCCTTTACCAGTCTCATCATAGCTTTGCAGGAATTGGCCTACTTTTTGGATGACTTCTTGTCTTCCCGTGACGGTCAGATCAGCGAACGTCGCTTGAAGAACATTCTGCGGAATGTACATGCTTTTCATGAGCTCTTGCTGTTTTTTCTGTCTATCGAGGCGCAACTTGACTGGACAAGGGGAATATTCAATATCAATACTCTGACCTTTGATCACAAGCTTCGGATGATACCCATCTAAAATGGCATTTACGTTCTCTTCCTCTAAGCAGTAAGAGCAACCCTTCGATTGCTGAACATATTCAAAGAGCCGATTCAAGCTGCGATTAATCATGTCTTCTTGTATCTCTTCTTGATGCTCCTTTAAAAAGGCTTTTACATCTTCATCAGCTAACACACTTTCTTTGATCTGATTGTATCTCACGCGAAAATCTACTCGTCCCTTTAGCTGTTCAAATGAACGACCAATCGGTTTCATCTTCATCTCACCTCACATTAATGTGCATTGTACTTTTTCATATTTTTAAACTGATCTAACAGTTTTTCTTTTTCTCGTTCAAGATCCTCTGTAGACAGATTGTCCGCTTGTTCTTTTGCCGGCTGATCTTTCGTTTCAGTTTCTTTCATCCAGTCAGGCAGTTTTTCCTCGCGGACGACTTTTCCTGATCCATATGTGCTTCGCTGCTTTTTCTGCTGCGCCCATTCTGTCATTTGCCTGTTCTCTTCTTTGGCCATTTTCATCGCAGCCGCAACGGTTTTGATTTTCTTTCTCACCCAATGGGCGGCGATTTTTTGCATATACGTTTTGGACAGCTTCATATCTGTTTTCAGCAATGTATAGTAGATCAGAACATTCATGACACCTGGCTCTAGCTGCTGCTCGAGCATGATATCTTCGACAATTCTTAAGTCGGCATACGTTGGCTCAATGCCATCTGCCATATCTTTTAGAAGCTCCCTGGGCGAAATATGGTCTAGCTTTTCAATCAATTTGGCATCAGGTGTATCTGCCGTCGGCGGCTTTGAGGCATCGTGACGTAAATGTCTTGGCTGTTTTTGATCAATCAGTTTCGGCTGTTCGCCTCTGTATTCAATTTGATACCAGTCTCTTGCTGCTTTTCTTAGCTCTTCTGTCGAGATCATTTGATCCGAGCCACAGGCGCCAGCTACAATATTTTGCATTTGCAGCGGGGTGATGCCGTATACAACAGCTAACTTCTTAATCGTCTCTTTCACCTGCTTTGTCAAAGCCTTTCTTGGAATCATCATGTCAGACATGCCCGCTAACAACAGATCAAAATCAAAAGATTCGTCTGAGAGCGGCGCCGGCTGACTAGATCCAACCGTCACATATTCATAGCCCTGGTCAAGCGATGACGCCTGATTGATTTCTTCTGTCATCTTGCGTTCGCCTGGTTGCAATACGTGAAAGACTTCTTCAAACGAACGTGAAATGTTCTTCGCTTCTGCAGGGACACCTGGATAAGAGAAATAATCACGAAGCTGCATATATTTTGCTTTTTCTACACGATGGTACAAAAGAACATTCAGCATACCGTCTTGGAAAAACTCATCAGGCCTTAGCGGCGGCACGAGCTCATATGTAAACAGTCTACCCTCTTCCGTTTCCTGTTCATATGTGCGGAGTAAGCCGATCGCTTCAAGTTTTAAACGTTCCTCAAAAATATCATTTAAATTCGTTTGCAGCATGACCATGAGCTGCCGATGAGGTGCGGGCTTTCCCCACATACGATTTTGTTCTAGCTCTCCCCACAACGTCATGTATAAGCTGAAAGCGGACATGCCAATTAGCGGCTGATATAAAAGAGTGATGAGCTGTCTATCGATGTCACCGAGCAATGAAGCGCTTTTGACGACATACGGATCGACGGCTAGCACTTCCTTCCAATGCTCTGTCATATGCTGATCCTCCCCTGAATACGATTGTTTCCATTGTACACTCTTTTTGCGTTTTACGCTTTACGCAGGAAAAAGAGCATGAAGAATCTTCAGCTCTTTTTTAACGTTCTTTCTTTAATAAATCTTTTAATTCGTCAATAAATACATTGATGTCTTTAAACTGCCGGTAAACCGAAGCAAACCTGACGTAAGACACTTCATCAATTTTCGCCAGCTCGTCCATCACCATTTCACCGACAAGCTCACTTTTCACTTCTGACATGCCTTGATTACGCAATTCTTTTTCGATGTTAAAGCAGACATCTTCCAGCTGTTTTAAAGCGACAGGACGCTTTTCACACGCTTTGATGAGTCCCCTCAGCATCTTTTCCCGGCTGAATTCTTCTCGTATACCTTCTTTTTTCACTACAATAAGCGGTAATTCTTCTAATTTTTCAAACGTCGTAAAGCGATATTGGCAGCTTTCGCACTCTCTTCTACGACGGATGGCTTTCCCTTCATCTACTGGTCTTGAATCAAGCACCCTTGTGCCAAGGTGCTGACATGTGGGACATTTCATTTCATCAGCTCCGATCTATTCTTGGAAGTTGTTTGTCTAGTTCTTCATAAAGGGACAAAACGGTCTTTTGACTGTAGCCAAAATCTGTTGGCAGGGCCGTTTCTGTTGTCACGTTAAAATCGACAGCTGTTTCAAAAGGACGAATTGAAATGACAGTCGCCACGAGAAAGGCTTTTTTCGGCATTCGTATGTTTGCGCTGATTTCACCTCGTTCTGCTGAAACAGATGTCACTTGATAGAAATCGTTTGAAAGAAGGGCTTCCACCGCTTGAAAAACTTGTACATTTGTCGATTTGTAGTAACGGCTTTTCAGCTCTGACACCGGATGATGGTCAGATGTTTCCGTATAGTTTGAAATCAACCGTTTGAACTTTTGTCCTAAAGTCATACACATATCCCCTTTGCCTTTAAGCCTCTTCTTTATTTTATAAAAAAAACCTTTGTTTTCCTAGAACAAAAGTAAAGACAAGTTAGGGAATGTTCGATGTTGTATATGAAACAAATATAAAAAGGAGCATAACACAAAGGCATTCAATGCTTTTGGCCAGCTCCCATTGCAATCTTTTTTATGTTTACAGTGCTTTGGCTTGTGCCTGTTTCACTTGTACAGGTCCCATGCCTCGAGGAATTTCGATGTTCTCTCTTGTTTCAGCACCTAGTTCATCTCCGATATGATCTGCTGCGATATTCGGATCTAGGTCGCCGCAAGTATAGACATCTATGCTCGCATAACCATGTTCAGGAAAGCTGTGAATTGTCAGATGAGATTCAGAAATAATGACAACTCCACTTACTCCTTGAGGTGCAAATTTGTGAAAAGCAACCTCTCTTACCTCAGCTCCTGATTTCAAAGCTGCATTTACAAACGTTTTTTCAATAAAATCCATGTCGTTCAGTTTATCACAGTCGCATCCCCATAGCTCGGAGATAACGTGACGTCCGATTGTTTCCATCATGGACCCCCCTTTAAACAAGAATGAAAGAGTGAAGTTCTAAGCAGCCGGACCGGACATATACCACGGGGGAAAGTTAGTCCTAAGAGGTCCTAACCCTTTAAGTATACCCGAATGAGTCTGCGAACAAGAAGTTCACGAAAAATAGTATACTTTGTTTAGACCCATTTTGCAAGCTGTGTTTTTAGTGGGATTTTCTCTCATTTCTTGAAAAGGGACGTTCGTCTTCTTCATTTCAAACAGCAGAAAGCTCTTTCATCTTTGAGCCAACAAACTTCACAAGATCCACCACTCTGCATGAATAGCCCCATTCATTGTCATACCATGCAAGGACTTTTACTTTTCTATCTTCCATCACCATCGTTGTGAGTCCATCAACGACAGCTGAATATGGATTTGTGTTAAAGTCAGTGGAGACAAGCGGTTCATCCGTGTAATCTAAAATGCCGGCAAGAGATGTTTTTGATGCATTTGAGAAGGCAGCATTTACCTCTTCTACTGTCACATCTTTTTTCAAGTCGACCACAAGATCAACCATCGACACATTTGAGACTGGTACGCGAAGCGCAAGCCCATGCAATTTCCCTTTCATATGAGGCAGCACTAAAGAAAGCGCTTTAGCGGCACCCGTCGTAGTTGGAATGATGGACTGGGCACACGCTCTTGCCCGGCGCAGATCCTTATGCGGGTTGTCGATATTTTTTTGATCATTTGTATAAGCATGAACCGTTGTCATTAAGCCATTGTCGATGCCAAATTCATCATCTAACAGCTTGACAACTGGAGCTAAGCAGTTTGTTGTACAAGAAGCGTTTGAAATAATGACGTGCTTTTCAGGATCAAGATCATCCTCATTGACACCCATCACAATCGTAATGTCTTCATTTTTACCTGGAGCTGTTAAAACGACTTTTTTCGCTCCGGCATCTATATGGCTCATCGCTTGATCTTTTGAATTAAATTTACCCGTTGCTTCTATGACGATATCAATCCCAAGCTCTCCCCATGGAAGCTGCTTTGGGTCTCTGTTATTGAGCAAAAGTACTGTTTTTCCATTCACAATCAAAGCGTCATCTTCTGCTGTCACATCGCATTCGTAACGTCCATGATTTGTATCATATTTAATTAAATGTGCTAGCGTTTCGGCAGGATAGCTTGCGTTAACCGCTACAATTTGAATTTGATCGTCAAGCATTGCTTTTCTGAAGACCATGCGTCCAATTCTGCCAAACCCATTGATCGCTGCTTTTACCTTCATGAACAGGTCACTCCTCTATTATGTGTTATACTCAATAAATTTATTTATGAAATTAGTATATCACATTAGAATGTAATTGCCAGTATATAAACGTATATTTTCTAAAAAGGGCTGTTCTTTTCAAAGGAAATAAGAAAAAAGCATAAAAAAAGAAGAGTACGTGTATGTACTCTTACTTATCTGTATGTTCCCATTCGTTTAATATGTTCTGCAATTGTTTTCTCATAAAAGCGAGATCTTTTGTGTTTTCTATCACGCGGTCTGCTTTTTGACATTTCTCCTCAAGAGGCTGCTGAGAATGAATACGATTCAGCGCTTCTTCCTCGCTGAGGTCGTTTCGACTCATGAGCCGCGATAGCTGCAATTCAGGCGTTGTATATACGACAATGATACGGTCGACGAGACTCTCCAGCTGACTCTCGAATAAAAGCGGGATATCAAGCACAACGAATGTTTCTTGGTGATTGATCCCTTCATCTCGCTGCTTGAGCATTTCCTTTCTAACCTCAGGATGAACGATGGCATTGAGCTGCTTTCTTTTCTCTTCTTCAGAAAAAATGAGCGCTCCCAGCTGCTGCCGGTTCAATTCTCCATTTGGCAGGAGGACATCCTCACCGAAAGTTTGAACGATTTGACGAAGAGCTGGTGTTCCTTTAGCAACGGCTTCTTTTGCGATGACATCTGCATCCACCACCCGGATGCCCTGCTCTTTTATCATCTGCGAGACTGTGCTTTTTCCACTAGCAATCCCGCCTGTTAATCCAATGACGAGCGTCAATTGATTTCCTCCTTTACAGCTTCCAAACCCCAATTAAAATGAGCAAAAGCCCTGGTAAGCATGCGAGCTTATCAATCCAGCGCCAATTTGCCAAGTAATGTCCGGAGCGCAGCCCGATACACACAAAGAGTGAACTCATCACTGCTACCGTGATACTCATCACAATTGGAGAAAACCCTAGAATCGCTGCACCAATCCCTGCACCAAATGCATCGATGGATAAAGCAATCCCAAGAAGCACTGCTTCCATTCCATTGATCGTCCCAGATCGGTCAATATCTGCACTTGTAGGCTTTCGCAAAATTTGGATGACAAGCCCAAGAGATTGCACTTCTACATTAAGCAACGTTTTTTCATGAAGGAGCAAGTCACGCTCTTTCGTTGGTTTGTAAAATTGATACAAAACCCAAAGTCCAATGGCAATCAAAATACCTCCACCAAGTTTATCTGTCACTGAGACAGGGAGGAATGTCGTAAGCAGGCTGCCAATTAGCATGGAAATGAGCAGCACAATCCCTGAACAGCATGCAATTATGACAATGGCTTTAAATGGAATCCTCATTTTGCGAAGACCATACGTAAAGCCCACAGAAAAGCTGTCGATACTGACTGCAATAGCTAAAAACAGAAGCGAAAACGAAATCATACCTGAACTCTTCCTTTCTGTTCATGCAACGATGATCAAGAGTCTCTGGGCGGCCGTCCTAAGACTCTTCTTCACTATATGAAGAGCAGGTGGGCTGTGTGTCAGTCTACACCTTGCTGAAAAATGAATGTTTTTTATCGTATGCATAGCAAAAAGGAAGCATGCTGATGGCTGACCTTTATTGAGGACGTTTTTGGCAGGTCACACAAAAATGAGTACCTCGCCCTCCAACAACCGTTTTCTCAATGATACTTCCGCATGTTTGGCAAGGCTCTCCCCGCCGGTCATATACAAGAAGCTGCAATTGAAATGTTCCAATATCTCCTTGTGAATTAATATATGAACGAATCGTGCTTCCTCCCGCATCTACCGCCACTTGAAGAGTGTCAATAATATGTTTGTGAAGCACTTTGGAAGATTCCAGGCTTAGCTGATTTGCTTTTGTTTCTGGATGAACCCCTGATTTAAAAAGGACTTCATCCACATAAATATTACCAAGTCCCACGACAATCTTTTGATCGAGTAACGCTGTTTTGACCACGCGGGATGTTTTTTTCAATTGCTCCCATAAATACTCCGGAGTGAACTGTTCAGAAAAAGGTTCATATCCAAGCTGTGAGAGCGGGAGTTCTTTTTCCTCTTCACCTGGCTGAAATAGATGCATTGTGCCAAATTTACGCACATCATGGTACCGAAGCTCGGTACCATCTGTAAACGTAAAGACGACGTGTACGTGTTTATCATAAGGCTCATCTGCTTCATGTACGCGGTATTTTCCTTCCATCCTTAAATGGGAGACCATCACGTAGTGGTCTAAATGAAAGAGTAAGAACTTCCCTCTTCTTTCAATGGTTTGTATGGTTTCTCCTACCATCCTTCTTGCGAACTCTTCCGGTTCCCCAGGACGTTTGATGATGTTTGGCCATTTGATATCGACCGTTTCAATCGTTTTTCCTTTGACTAACCGCTTAAGAGTGCGCCGGACGGTTTCGACTTCTGGTAATTCCGGCATGCTCCTCGCTCCTTTTCTCTCTCTATTTATTTTGCATCGTACCAAGATGGGCCTGAAGCAAAATCAACTTTTAGCGGCACATCAAGCTGAAGTGCGTTTTCCATGACTTCAGGGACAATTTTTTCTAGTATGGCGATTTCTTCTTTCGGCGCTTCGAAGATCAGTTCATCGTGTACCTGCAATAAAAGATTTGCCTGCAAGTTCTCTTCTTTTAGCTTTCGCGCCATATCAATCATTGCTTTTTTAATAATATCTGCGGCACTGCCTTGAATCGGTGTGTTCATCGCCGTTCTTTCTGCAAAGCTTTTGATATTAAAATTACGGCTTGTGATATCCGGGATATATCGTCTGCGTTTAAGAAGTGTCGTGACGTAGCCTTTTTGTTTTGCTTCCTGCACGATCTCTTCCATATATGTTTTCACGCCTTTAAAGCTTGTTAAATAGCGTTCAATAAATGCCGCTGCTTCTTTTCTTGTAATCCCAAGGTTTTGAGAAAGTCCATAGTCACTAATTCCGTAAACGATTCCGAAGTTCACAGCCTTGGCCTGTCTTCTCATAGAGGAAGTTACTTCTTCTTTTGATACATGGAACACATCCATTGCTGTTTTTGTATGAATATCCATATCTTGCGTAAAGGCTTCGATCAAGTTCTCATCTTGAGAAATATGAGCAAGCACACGCAGCTCGATTTGAGAATAGTCAGCTGCAAACATGAGCCACCCTTCTTTTGATGGAACGAACGCTTGACGAATCTTCCGGCCTTCCTCTAAACGAATCGGGATATTTTGAAGGTTTGGATCCGTTGAGCTTAGCCTTCCTGTTTGCGTGAGCGCCTGATTAAATCTTGTATGAACTTTATGGGTATCCTTGCGCGTTACTTTCATTAAGCCTTCGACATAGGTAGATTGCAGCTTTCCAATTTGGCGGTAATGCAGAATCGACCGAATAATTTCGTGCTTGTCTTCAAGTTTTTCAAGAACATCCGCAGACGTGGAGTAGCCTGTTTTGGTCTTCTTCATAATTGGCAGACCTAATTTTTCAAATAAAATCACACCAAGCTGTTTAGGAGAATTGATGTTAAACGTTTCTCCCGCTAAGCGGTGAATGGTTTCTTCATATTCATTGAGCTTTTCCGTCAATTCTTCACGCATCTTCTCTAGGCGCTCAATATCCACCTTTACCCCAAGAGATTCCATTTCACCCAAGATGAGCGCAAGCGGCAGCTCTAAATCTTCATACAGTTCATGCTGATCATTTTTTTCTAACGCTTCAAGTGTTAGATCATGCAAGGCAGAGATCGCCGCTGCTTTCCGTCCAAGATGATCTTTTAGCTCATCTTCAGGTGGAATTGCCTGCTTTGCTCCTTTTCCGTACACTTTTTCATCAGAAAGGGCAATATTCAGACCATACTCCTTTGCTACACTAGCTACGTCCTCGTATGATTTCTGCGGGTTGACGACATATGAAGCGAGCAAGACATCGTAATCGACACCTTTTAGATCAACATCATGCCATCTGAGGGCGACAACTGCTCTTTTTGAATCAAAGACCCATTTTTTCTTCGTTTCATCCTGTGCCCATTGTTTAAACGCTTCTGATGCAAGTGCATTTTCTTTTGTGATAAAAAACGCACCGTTTTCATTATGGATTGCAAAACCGATCAATTCCGCTTCGTGATAATTATCTCCTAGCTGTTCTACCACAAGCGCAGCATGATCTGTCAGCATATCATCTGTTACATCTGTCATCTTTTTCACTTCTAACGCTTCTACTTCGACCTGTTCTGTTTCTGGTGCTTCTCCTAGACGCTCTAGCAGCGTTTGAAAGCCTAGCTCTTTATAAAGGGAAATCACTTGATCCATATGAGGTCCTTTATAAGCGAGATCTTTGCTCGACACATCAAGTGGTGCTTCTATATGAATTGTCGCCAGCTTTTTACTCATCACCGCTTGTTCTTTATATTCTTCAAGCTTTTCTTTTAGCTTTTTGCCACTGACCTCGTCAATATGTTCAAGCAAGTTTTCAACCGTTTCAAACTGCTTTAACAATTTAATCGCTGTTTTTTCACCCACACCAGGCACCCCTGGGATATTATCTGAGGAATCTCCCATTAGCCCTTTCATATCGATGATTTGATCTGGGCGCAGGCCATATTTTTCTTCAATATGAGCCGGAGTGTAGTATTCTACTTCTGTGATGCCTTTTTTCGTAATAGCCACCGTCGTATGATCAGTTGAAAGCTGCGTTAAATCTTTATCTCCTGAGAAGATTTTGACTTCAAAGCCGTCTTTTTCTGCCTCCACAGCTAATGTACCGATAATATCATCTGCCTCATATTGAGGAAGCTCGTACCTTTTCACGTGATAGGCATCTAATAGTTCACGAATGAACGGCATTTGTTCTGATAGCTCTGGCGGCGTTTTTTGTCTTCCACCTTTATATTCTTTAAATGTCTCGTGGCGGAACGTTGTTTTCCCCGCATCAAAAGCGACGAGCATATGGGTTGGCTTCTCGTCCTCCAGCATCTTCATTAGGATCATCGCAAAGCCATAAATGGCATTTGTATGTACGCCTTTATCATTGGATAATAGCGGCAAAGCAAAAAAGGCTCGATAAGCGAGACTGTTTCCATCCACTAGTACTAATTTCTTTTTGTCTGTCATGTTTTTAATCCTCCATCGACTGAGCCATCTCAGCCGTCTCTTTCACACATTGTATGTTCATTTTATCAAAGTTTATTTTGAAAAGAAAATAGACGAGCCTGCATAAAAAAAGGGACGAAAACAACAAGTGTTTTCGTCCTTCCAAAATTGGCTCCTTGGATGAAGGGGTTCCTATTCATCCTACCAATGATTGATTAACAAAACATGAATTCATTGTAAAGATCATGTAAATTTTAACGCGACTTTCCTTTTTCTCTATTTCGATTTCAGACTCACCGTAAAAGTCGTCCCTTTGCCTTGTTTGCTGTGGACGGAAATCGTCCCTTCATGCGCTTCGACAAGGTGTTTGACAATGGCAAGCCCAAGCCCTGTACCGCCTGAATTTCTACTCCTATCTCTATCAATTCGATAAAATCTCTCAAATATTCTTGGAATCTCCCTTTTTTTCATGCCGATTCCTGTATCTGCTACATCAAATTCATAACTGCCTTTCCGCGGTCTTGCCGAGATTGTGACACTTCCTCCCTCCGGTGTATAGGTGAGCGCATTGTTCACGAGATTGAGAAAGATTTGCTTTAATCTCAGCGGGTCAGCCATGACATAGACCGGTTCTTTCGGGACACGCACTAGTAATTGAATGCCTTTCTCTGCGGCCTTTTGTTTTAATAGCACTTCAATCTCCTGAATGATTTCTGTCGCATTGGCTTCTTGTATGTTCAGCTTAAACTGTTGTTGTTCAATTTTAGACAGATCAAGTAAGTCTTGAATGAGTGTTTCTAAACGGATACTTTCTTTTAAGATGATCGAAAGGAATTCCGTCAGCGCTTCTTTGTCATCAATCGCTCCATCAAGAAGGGTTTCGGAAAACCCTTTAATCGACGTAATCGGTGTCTTTAATTCATGGGAGACGTTGGCGACAAAATCTTTTCGCATCTGTTCTAGCTGCTTTGTTTCTGTCACATCATGGAACACAAGGACAATCCCTTTCCATTCATCGTCTGTACTTAAGATTGGGACGCCATCGACTTGGAAGTAACGTCGTTCGATCTCAACGGCTAGACGTAAAAACTTCCGCACCTTGGTTTCTGTCATAAAAATTTCGTCAATTAGCTCAATAATCTCTTCATGTGTGAAGGCTTCATGGTACAGCTTGTGCATGTAAATATGTTTTTGCACCTTAAATTGCTTGCGGAAAGTTCGATTGACCAGGTTGATATAACCCATTTTATCAATCAAAATAATGCCCGCTCCGATGTTTTCAATGACCGTTTGCAGGCGATCTCGCTGCATTTCACCAGCGCTTGTCATTTCTTGAAGGCTTTCTGCCAGGCGCTTCATCGATGTATTGAGCTCACTTGTTTCTATGATCAACTCTTCATAGTTATGGGTATCATAGTTCCCGCGTTCAAGCTGTTTGGCTACCTTTGTCGCATAATCAATCGGCTTCACATACTTCATCGACATGCGGTAGCCAAAGAAGACGATGATAATGATAGCCGAGCCAAGACAAAAGGCTAATGCAAGCCACAGCTGGCCGTCAATTTCATTTAAAGGCTGGTATGAAGCATGGAGAAATAAATATCCCGCTGGTTCGTTTTGTTTCATGATAGGGACTGCATAATGAAATAGCGCATCCTTCTCATCATCAATGACCGCTCCTTTTGTTTGGAGGCGTTCATTTTTCAGCGTGTTTTGGATGATGGCTCTTTGTTCTGCTTGACCCGTTGTATGTATGATATTCCCCTTCAGGTCCACAATCGACGCATTCATATCAAGATGCTGCTTTGCCTGTTTGAGAATCTCCTTGTTTTGCTTCGCCTTCAGATCCTCACCATTCATTGAAGAAAGGAGAAAGCTTGATTCCTTTTCCATTCGTTCCGTTAATTTTGTTTCATAGAAAACATGAAACATGTGATCCAGGAAAAGGCCAAGTGCAACAAACACAATAAAAAGGAGAAAGATGAGCCCCGAAAACAGGCGGGTCCTAATTTTACTCATTTGGCTTTGGCTCCTCCAATTTGTAGCCTAAGCCGCGAATGGTTTTAATATATGTTGGTTTTTTCGTATTTTTTTCAATTTTGTCTCGCAAGTGGCTGATATGAACATCCACAATACGTGTATCTCCTGCAAAGTCATAATTCCAAACGGCACTTAACAATAGATCACGCGTGAGAACACGGCCTTTATGCTTGGCCAAATAAAGCAGCAGTTCAAATTCCTTTGGCGTGAGCTCTAGACGTTCTTCTTGGAAATAGACTTCGTAATGTTCAGGTAAAATGCGGAGTTCACCAATTTTGATTTGGTCCGCAATGATCTCTTCCTTCTCCTCTTGTGAAGGGACAGGCTGAGATTGCTGCGCTCGTCTTAAAATGGCTTTTACTCGAGCACCAACTTCTCTAGGACTAAATGGCTTTGTCATGTAATCATCGGCTCCAAGTTCAAGGCCGAGCACCTTATCAAATTCATCGTCCTTTGCTGTCAGCATTAAAATAGGGAACATCATTTTTTGAATTCTCAGTTGTTTGCACACTTCAATGCCGTCCATCTTCGGAAGCATTAAATCTAATACAATGAGATCAGGCTGTTCACTTGCTGCTTTCTCAAGCGCTTCTTCCCCATCTCTTGCTGTGACGACATCATAGCCCGCCCTTTCAAGGTTATAGCTTAGAAGTGTTACAATCGATTCTTCATCATCCACAACTAATATTTTTTTATTCATGTTGTGCCTCCAATTAGTGATTTCCCCAGCATCCGGTTTTTTGTATCTTATGTGAAAAGCGAGAAGTCATGCTTTCTCTTTCATTTTAACGAAAGCTTAACAAGAGGACAATTTAAAATTTCGACAAGTTTTGTTTTGTAAACAAAAAGAAGCCCCCCTATTAAGAGAAGCCTTCTTTTTGATTCATATTAAGACAATACTTTCATGACGTTCTTAACAGATTCAACAGAACGGTCAAGCTGACTTCTTTCTTCTTCTGTCAGCTCAAGCTCAATGATCTGCTCAAGGCCGTTTCCACCTACGATTGTTGGAACACCAAGGTAAATGCCTTCGTAGCCATATTCACCTTCAAGGTATGCAATCGTTGGCATGACGCGGCGCTGATCTTTTAAGATCGCCTCAACCATTTCAACTAGTGAAGCAGCAGGAGCATAATACGCACTACCGTTACCTAATAGGTTGACGATTTCGCCGCCGCCTTTTCTTGTTCTTTCAACAATCGCATCAATTCGATCTTTTGGAATCAATGTTTCAAGCGGAATACCACCTGCATAAGAGTAGCGAACAAGCGGAACCATGTCATCGCCATGTCCACCAAGTACAAAGCCCGTCACATCTTTGACAGATAGATTTAATTCTTGAGCAACGAACGTACGGAAACGTGCTGTATCAAGAATGCCCGATTGTCCAATGACTTTTTCTTTTGGTAATCCTGATTCTTTATAAACTGCATATGTCATTGCATCAACAGGGTTTGTTAAGACAACAATGATCGCTTCTGGAGAATATTTAACAATTTCGCGTGTCACACTGCGCATGATTTTTTCATTTGTTGACACGAGGTCGTCACGGCTCATTCCCGGCTTTCTTGCAATTCCTGCCGTAATGACCACGACATCTGAACCGGCTGTATCTTCGTAGTTAGAAGTTCCTGTAATGTTCGCATCGAAGCCTTGAACAGGGCTAGCTTCCAGCATATCAAGTGCTTTCCCTTTTGTTGGGTTCTCAAGCTGAGGAATATCGACTAATACGACATCCGCTAATTCTTTTTGAGCCGTTAGAAATGCTGTAGTTGCTCCAGTAAAGCCTGCACCGATGACAGATACTTTTTTACGCTTGTTTGCCATTTCCTTTTTCCCCTTTAACTTTAAAGTTTAAGAATCAAGACAAGTTTTTGATGAGCTCGTCAGCAAACTCAGAACATTTCACTTCTGTTGCGCCATCCATTAATCTAGCAAAATCGTATGTGACGACTTTTGATTCGATTGTTTTTTCAACAGATTGAATCACTAGATCCGCTGCTTCCTGCCAGCCAAGGTGCTCAAGTAAAAGCACGCCTGATAGTAGAACAGAAGATGGGTTCACTTTATCAAGACCAGCATATTTCGGAGCTGTTCCGTGAGTCGCTTCAAAAATAGCGTGTCCTGTTTCGTAGTTGATGTTCGCACCTGGTGCGATACCAATTCCACCAACTTGTGCTGCAAGTGCATCAGAGATGTAGTCTCCATTCAAGTTCATTGTTGCAACAACATCAAACTCAGCTGGACGAGTTAGGATTTGTTGAAGGAAAATATCTGCAATGCTGTCTTTGACAATGATTTTGCCAGCAGCTTCTGCTTCACTTTGCGCTTTGTTTGCCGCATCTTTTCCATCTTTTTCTACAATACGATCATATTGTGCCCATGTAAAGACTTTGTCACCAAACTCTTTTTCAGCCACTTCGTAGCCCCAGTTTTTGAAGGCACCTTCTGTAAATTTCATGATGTTTCCTTTGTGAACAAGCGTCACAGATTTACGGCCTTGGTCAATTGCATATTGGATGGCTGCTCTGACAAGACGAGATGTTCCTTCTTCAGAAACTGGCTTGATCCCGATACCTGAAGTTTCTGGGAAACGGATTTTGTTCACACCTAATTCGTTTTTCAAGAAGTCGATTAACTTCTTCACTTCGTCTGATCCTTTTGCATACTCGATTCCTGCATAGATATCTTCAGTGTTCTCACGGAAGATGACCATGTCTGTGTCTTCTGGACGTTTCACAGGAGATGGTACGCCTTGGAACCAGCGAACTGGACGTAAGCATGTGAATAAATCAAGCTCTTGTCTAAGTGCCACGTTTAATGAACGGATTCCTCCACCAATTGGTGTTGTAAGTGGTCCTTTAATGGCAATTAAGTATTCACGAATGTCTTCAAGCGTTTGCTCAGGAAGCCACTCTCCAGTTTTATTGTAAGCTTTTTCACCTGCATATACTTCTTTCCAAGTGATTTGCTTTTCACCTTTATATGCTTTTTCTACAGCTGCTTCAAGAACTCTTGATGCTGCTTTCCAAATGTCAGGACCGATTCCGTCCCCTTCAATAAACGGGATAATTGGATTATTTGGTACATTCAATACGCCGCCAGTAACTGTAATTTTTTCGCCTTGTGACAATGATATTACCTCCCAGGTTATGTAGTGAATATTTGAAACTTCTTGGCTTGATGTCTGCAAGCGAAGAAGTTTTTCACATGATTCGTTTTTTGTTGATGTGGAGGCTGATTGGTTTATTTGGATCAGCCTCCGCTTATTCTATAAACATTAGTCTCTTTCACTGATCGGAACAAACGTTTGAAGATCAGGTCCAATGTAGTCAGCTCTTGGACGGATAAGACGGTTGTTGTCATATTGCTCTAAAATGTGAGCAATCCATCCAGAGAATCGGCTGATCACGAAAATTGGTGTAAACAAGTCATGATCAATACCAAGACTGTGATATACAGATGCAGAATAAAAATCAACATTCGGTGGAAGATTTTTCTCTGATGTCACGATTTCCTCTGCGCGAACAGACATTTCATACCATTTCGGCTCGCCAGTGAGGTTTGTTAAACGCTGGCTCATTTCTTTTAGATGCTTTGCACGCGGGTCACCTTGGCGGTATACACGGTGGCCAAAGCCCATAATTTTTTCTTTCTTCTCTAGCTTACCATGAATATAGGAATCTACGTTTTCGACCTCGCCAATTTCTGAAAGCATCTTCATAACACCTTCATTGGCGCCTCCATGAAGCGGCCCTTTAAGCGCGCCGATGGCTGCTGTTACACCAGAGTAGATATCTGATAGTGTAGCAACACATACACGTGCTGTAAATGTCGACGCATTTAATTCATGATCTGCATGTAGAATGAGTGCCTTATCAATTGCCTCAATTTCTACTGGAGATGGTTCTTCGCCGTTTAGCATATACAAGAAGTTCGCAGCATAGCTGTATTCTTCTTTTGGCTGTACAGGCTCAAGCCCCTTTCGAATGCGTGAGAACGCAGCGACAAGACCAGAAATTTTCGCCTGTAATCGAATGGCTTTTCTGTAATTCGCTTCTTTGTCCATAATCTCTGATTCGTCATCGAGTAAACCTAGCAAGGATACCGCTGTACGAATCGCAGACATTGGATGAACCCCATCCAGCGAATAAGATTTAAAGTGCTCAATGATTTCTTGCGGAATGTGAGCATTTTCATTGAGCTGCTGTTTTAATTCACTCAACTCCTGCTCATTCGGCAGCTTTAAGTGCCATAACAGGTAGACAATTTCTTCGAATGTAGCTTTTTCAGTTAAATCATCGATATTGTACCCTACGTAAGTAAGAGTATCATCAATAATTGAGCTTACGGATGAAGTTGTTGCCACAATACCTTCTAGACCTCTTGTTGCTGTCATGTTCAATCTCCCCTTTTTAAAAAGATTCCCCTTCGTTGCAGAATTCTCGCTTTTTGAAAGCGCTATCCAATCCGAATATGGTGGCAGGTTCAGAAAAGAAAATGCTTACATTTACCTATACGGTTAGAGCGCTTTTAGCCTCATATCTCTTGTGTGATCAATGAGTTCAAAATTAAGCCTATTCCCATTATAAACAATAATCAGACATTTGTTAAATGTTTAACTATAATTTTTTTTGATAAATTTTTTTCCAGCCTTCCGTGTAGGGCATGGAATAAAGGGATTTTGCTTCTTTTAATATATTTAATTATGTTTTATTGCAAAAGCTCACGCAAGAAAAAAATAAAAAAGAAAGTGGCATGAGCCACTCTCTTTTCATCCGCTGAAAAATTTCACAGCTTGCATCGCCAAATAGGCAATTCCTGCACCGATCAGCGGGCCAACAGCCACACCTTTAAATAAACTGACGGCCAAAATCGTGCCGAACACAAGCGCTGCCGTAATATGCGGATCATTTTCGAGTAGTACAATGCCGTTTTTTGCAATAAGTGCTACTAATATACCCGCTCCAAGTGCAATCCAAGCATAGGAAGATTTCACCGCTTCTCCAAGCTGCTTAAATCCAATGTCACCTGTTGCGATCGGCACAAGCACAGCAATTGTAATGACGGTAACCCCCCAATTGATGCCTTTAGATTGCAGAACCGGGAAAATTTTTTGATCCAGGCCAATGAGCTTAATCCCAATCAGCACAGAAACCGCTAAAATTAACGAATTGTTCTTCGCAATAAGTGCAATAACGAGTAAAAGAACCAAAAATAAATTTGCTTGAGTAAACATACGCCGCCCCTTCCTTTCTTTTTATTGCGACCTTTTCATATTACTAATCTTTTTGAATAAAATGAAGTATCGGACATGCTTGTTTTTTGGAGGGGATTTTGTGAATCACACCTATGTGGCTATTTTTCTGCGAAGTTTGATGATGATCAGCATTGCCGTGTTTGCGGTTGTCTTTTTATATCAGTCTTTTCCGTTTTTATATCCTTTTTGGATCGCACTTGTTGTGTCCTGTTTGATTCATCCTGCCGTCTGCAAAATAGAAGGGATCACCGGGATGCCAAGAGGGTTTGTCGTAGTTATTGTTCTATTGCTCTTTTTAGTGGCTGCTGCCGGCTTAATGACGCTTTTAGTAGCGGAAATCATTTCAGGAAGTGCTTATTTAGCAAAGGTATTGCCTGGTCACCTTGATCAAATGATCAGTATTGTGGAACAGTTTTTCACAAATAAAATTTTGCCTTTATATCATGATTTGACTGCCCAATTTAATACGCTTCAAGCAGGACAAAAGGAATCGATTTTGGGACAAATTCAAGCACTTGGCGACGAAGCAGCCGCGAAAATCGGGACTTTTCTTTCAAAAACACTCGAACTCATTCCAGCTTTTTTGGGTCTTTTGCCTGATGTAGCAGCAACGCTTTTATTTTCCGCACTCGCGACTTTTTTTATCACAAAAGATTGGTTTACTTTAAAAAAATATGGTTCACGTATCTTTCCCGCAAAGTGGATGCAGCATACACGCGCCATTTTATCTGAAATCAAAAAAGCGATTACTGGCTTTATGAAAGCTCAGCTTCTGCTTGTTGCCATGACCATCGGCATCGTGCTCATTGGGCTGATCATCTTAAAGGTCGATCATGCCCTTGTCATCGCATTATGTATTGGGCTTGTTGATTTACTTCCTTACATCGGTAGCGGAACTGTTTTTCTCCCTTGGATTATTTACTCCGCCATGACAGGCAATCTTTCACTTGCCATCGGACTGGGCATTTTGTATATTGTCGTGTTAATTCAAAGACAAGTATCAGAGCCGAAAGTCTTAAGTAAATCCATTGGGCTTAATCCTTTAGCAACCCTTGTGGCGCTATTTGTCGGTTTAAAATGGTTTGGTTTTCTCGGACTTGCCCTTGGTCCTGCTTCTCTTGTCGTATGGCAGGCATTTCGTAATGCAGGTGTTTTTAGGGAAATCTATCAGTACATTAGGTATGGCATGCAAAAGTAAAAGAGACCTCATCTGAAGGTCTCTTTAGCGAATAATGGTATAGCGTTTCCGGTTTGACAAGTTTCTAAGCCAGCGTTCAAAGAGCGGCTTGATTCGTTTTCTCGTCATCGGAATGAGCAGCAAGGCTCCAATGAGATCCGATAAAAAGCCTGGAATGAGCAGCAGCAAACCGCCAATGAGAATGCAAAAGCCATCTACAATGGTTGACCCTGGCATCTTGCCATATTGTAAATCTCGCTGCACTTTTTGAAATGCTTCAATTCCTTGCTTTCTCGCAAAATAAGCACCTAGTGCACTCGTGAGCACGATGATGAGCATCGTTGGTAAAATGCCAATAATTTTACTTGAGATTAAAAACAAACTAATTTCCACTGCAGGGAACAGAATCAATAATAGTAGAAAATATTTCAACCATATCACCTCATGGGGTATCTTTCATCGAAAGCTGTTTACTTTTTTTAGTGTAACATAAAAAAAGAGAGGAGTCAGACAACTCCCCTCGTGTGTGATTTAAAGGACGCTTGCACGGCCTTTGTAGATCGCTCCGCGTGCTGGATCTACTGTAATCTCTTCGCCTTCTTTTAGAAGTGTTGTTGCGCTGTCAAGACCAACAATCACTGGAATGCCAAGGCTGAGTCCGACGACTGCTGCATGGCTTGTTAAACCGCCTTCTTCTGTGATAAGAGCAGATGCTTTCTCTAAAGCGCCCATCATATCACGGTCTGTGCAGTTCGCTACAAGAATTGCACCATCGTACATTTTTTCGTCTGCTTCTTTTCCGCTTTGTGCAATGACAACCGGTCCAAATGCAGATTTACGGCCAATTCCTTGACCCTTCGCAATGATGTCACCGACAACATATACTTTCATTAAGTTCGTTGTACCTGCTTCACCAACTGGCACACCTGCTGTAATCACAATCAAGTCGCCATGTCTTACATAGCCAGTTTCAATTGACTTCTCTACTGCATTCTCAAGCATTTCATCTGTAGAGTTCGTATTTGATCCACTCTTAGCAAATACGCCGAATACAAGAGATAGCTTTCTAGCCACTGATTCGTTTGCTGTTACCGCTACGATTGGTGCTTTTGGTCTATATTTTGAAATCATTCTCGCTGTATGACCACTTTCAGTAGGTGTCACAATCGCTGCCACATCAAGCTTCATGGCTGTATGCGCAACAGATTGACCGATGGCATCTGTAATACTGACTTCTACTTCTTCGCTTCTGCGAGAAAGAATCGCTTTATAGTTTAGTGCTTCCTCTGAACGTGATGCAATGTTATGCATCGTTTGCACAGCTTCAACTGGGTATGTCCCTGCTGCTGTTTCGCCAGAAAGCATAATCGCATCTGTGCCGTCAAAAATAGCATTTGCCACGTCACTTGCTTCCGCACGAGTTGGACGCGGGTTACGCTGCATGCTGTCAAGCATTTGAGTAGCTGTGATGACTGGCTTGCCTAAACGGTTACATTTTTTGATCAGCATTTTTTGAACAAGCGGTACTTCTTCTGCTGGGATCTCTACACCAAGGTCTCCACGTGCAACCATCAGACCGTCTGATACCTCAAGGATCTCATCGATGTTATCAACGCCCTCTTGGTTTTCAATCTTAGGAATGATTTGAATGTCAGCCGCATTATTTTTCTCAAGAAGCTCACGAATTTCAAGAACATCAGAAGCTCGTCTTACAAAAGAAGCTGCGATGAAATCGACGCCTTGTTCAATTCCGAACAGAATATCATTGGCATCTTTTTCTGTAATACCTGGCAGGTTTACACTCACACCTGGTACGTTTACGCCTTTTTTGTTTTTGAGCGTGCCAGTATTCATAACTTTCGTGACGATTTCTTTGCGGTCCTTGTTGAGTTCTTTGACCTCTAAACCAATGAGACCATCATCTAATAGAATGGTTGAGCCCACTTCTATATCATGAATTAAATCTTCGTATGTCACACTAATTCTTTCCGTATTCCCTACAATGTCTTCCATACTCACGATGAGATCAGAACCAGCTACTAGCTCAATCGAGCCGTTTTCAACTGTACGTGTACGGATCTCTGGACCTTTTGTATCAAGAAGGATCGCAATGTCCTTGCCTAAAGTTTTACCTGCTTTACGAATGTTTTCGATGCGTGCACCATGCTCTTCAAAATCTCCATGAGAGAAGTTAAGTCTGGCTACATTCATTCCTGCTTCAATCAATTCAGTCAGCGTTTCAATGCTTTCACTTGCTGGACCGATTGTACAAACGATTTTTGTCTTTCTCATTACTGTTCCTCCTAAGGTCTTCTCGTTTTATATAGAGAGCTCTTGTGAAAGTCGGTACATATTTTGATCGACTGTATGTTTTTTATCTAAGATGTCTAAAATATCGTGATGAACGAGTTCATTGCTTTGAATGCCCACACAGCGTCCGCCTCTTCCTTCAAGAAGAAGTTCTACTGCATATGCTCCTAAACGGCTTGCCAGCACCCGGTCAAACGCACTTGGAGAACCTCCGCGCTGAATATGTCCTAAGACAGATACACGTGTTTCAAGGCTTGTCTCCTCTTCAATTCGCTTACCAAATTCAACACCGCTGCCTACGCCTTCTGCTACGATGATGATACTGTGCTTCTTGCCGCGCTCATGACCTCTTCTCAATCTGGCAATAATTTCGTCCATGTCATAGTCTGCTTCAGGAATCAAAATGGATTCGGCTCCGCCCGCAAGACCTGACCATAGAGCAATATCACCAGCATGTCTTCCCATTACTTCCACTACGTATGTACGTTCATGAGATGTGGCTGTATCACGAATTTTATCAATGGCATCAATGACTGTATTAAGTGCTGTGTCAAAGCCAATAGTGAAATCAGTACCTGGAATATCGTTGTCAATCGTGCCAGGGACACCTACACATGGAAAACCGAGCTCTGTTAATTTCTTCGCTCCCATGAATGAGCCATCTCCACCGATGACAACAAGTCCTTCAATACCGAATTTTTTTAAGTTTTCAATCCCTTTTTCGCGACCTTCAACTGTCTTGAATTCAGGGCATCTTGCCGTGTAAAGTTTTGTTCCTCCACGATGAATAATATCGCCTACTGAACCTATTTCTAGTTTCTCAATTTTACCGTTAATTAGACCTGAATATCCATTATAAATACCGTAAACTTCAACATTATGGTAAATTGCTTTTCTTACAACTGCGCGCACAGCTGCATTCATTCCTGGGGAATCCCCACCGCTCGTTAAAACTCCTATACGCTTCATCTTTTTCACCTCAGAGACCATATATGAATTAAACATACCATTTCCACTGCTTGAAAACAATCATGAGCAAAACCGGATGTTTTCAATACGAATTTCTAAAACCGTACTTATTATACAATTAAATAAACCGTTTTTAAACAAAAGTTAAGAAAGTCATGAAAGCACATCTCTCAAAAACCTGTAAGTCTAAGCGCGCTAAACCTTATCATGTCAGGGTTTTCAGACGTTTCAAATTTTATGAAAACAAAAGAAAATTATTTTCAAATAGCGCTTACATCAGGAAGGTTTTCATGAAAAAAGATGAAAAAAATAAACGCCAGCCAAAAAGGCTGTACGTTTATTTAGTTTACCCCAATATATTGATTTTCAATCGACACTTTGCCAATTGCTTTGTATTTTTGATATCTTTGTTCGACTAATTCTTCTGGCGATAATTTGAGCAAAGATGTAAGTGACTGTTTTAATGTTTGATCCATGTAGGCTGCTTGTTGTTTCACGTCTCGATGTGCTCCACCTTGCACTTCTTTAATAACATCATCTATAATATCTAATTCTTTTAGGTCTGGAGCGGTAATTTTCATTGTTTCTGCAGCCTTTTTAGCAAGTGATGAGTCCTTCCAGAGCAGTGCTGCTGCACCTTCAGGTGAAATCACTGAATACGTTGAGTTCTCTAGCATGAATAGGTGGTTTCCTACGCCTAAGCCTAGTGCTCCGCCACTTCCGCCTTCTCCAATGACAATGCAGACAACCGGTACACGAAGTCCTGCCATTTCGAATAGGTTTTTCGCAATTGCTTCACTTTGCCCGCGTTCTTCAGCTGCTTTACCAGGATAAGCTCCTTTTGTATCAATAAAGCAAATGATGGGGCGATTAAATTTATCTGCTTGTTTCATCAAGCGCAGCGCTTTACGGTAACCTTCTGGATGAGGCATTCCGAAATTACGGCGCAAGTTTTCTTTTGTGTCTTTTCCGCGCTGATGTCCAATGACTGTGACAGGAAGCCCTTTAAACGTGGCGATTCCTCCAACAATGGCTTCATCATCGCCATAGAAACGATCACCATGACATTCAAAAAAGTTGTCAAACAGCTCTTGAATGTAATCGAGAGTTGTTGGACGCATCGCATGACGAGCAATTTGCACTCTGTCCCACGGCTTTAAATTTGTATAAATGTCTGCTTCAAGCTTACTCAGACGTGTTTCAAGACGCTCAATTTCCGCACTTAAATCCATCTCTGAGTTTTGTGTGAACTTTTTCAATTCATCAATTTTCGCTCTAAGTTCGATGACAGGTTTTTCAAATTCTAGTTCTCCAGCCACTCTCGTTCACCTCCTGTGCTGTGTAATGCTAAGATTTGACCCAGTTTTTCTTTCATCTCTGCACGGTGAATGACAGCATCCAATTGACCATGCTTCATTAAAAATTCAGCCGTTTGGAAGTCCTCTGGCAAGTCTTCACGAATGGTTTGTTCAATGATTCTGCGGCCTGCAAAACCAATTAATGCACCTGGTTCTGCAAAGTTGTAATCACCGAGAGACGCAAAACTAGCTGATACACCGCCAGTTGTCGGATTGGTCATCACAGAGATAATCAAACCTTGGTCCTCACTGAACATCTTTAATGCTGCACTTGTTTTTGCCATCTGCATGAGACTGAGAATTCCCTCTTGCATTCTCGCTCCGCCAGATGCAGTAAAGATAATAAATGGTACCTTGTCCGCTTTTGCTTTCTCGATAGCCAGTGTAATTTTTTCACCAACGACCGTTCCCATGCTGCCCATACGGAACGTGGCATCCATGACAGCAATCACAGCACTTTGGCCTTCAATTTCACCTTTACCTGTGACAATGGCTTCATTCAAAGATGTTTTTTCTCTGTCTTTCTCAAGCTTTTCTTCGTAGCCTGGGAAACCGAGCGGGTTTGTAGAAATGAGATGCCCGTTAAATTCTTCAAATGTTCCTTCGTCTACAAGGCTTTTAATACGCTGTTTTGCATTCATTTGCAAATGTCTGCCACAATTCATACAAACACGTAAGTTTTTATCTAGTTCTTTGGTGAGCATTATTTTTTTACATTGCGGACATTTGGTCATGATGCCTTCAGGCACATCTTGACTTGCCTGTTCAGAGGGTACAGATGCATATTTTTTCTTTTTACTGAAAATGTTCTTGATTGACAAATGACTACCTCCCTTTTTGAAGGGTTTTTTCTTTACACGCACATCCACTATTATAGGACATGTCATAACTGTACCGAAACTATTGTACTTTTTTTGTCAAACGCTGTCATCCTTCATTCCATTTTTTCAGTGGGGAATTGATGAGAAATGAGTATGTGTTTGGGGCGCTGAGCAGTTGATATATTTGAATTGTGAACGTCTACAAAAAAAATCTCATTCCAGATGAAAAAATTTTCGCGTCAGAGAGAAAATGGTGCACGCCTTTCCTCCAATTTCAGAAAGAACGTGCACACTTTTCAGTTGATTATTCGCCGATAATCGTTAATTTTCTTGTTTTTTCTGCAACAGTTTCTGGGTCGACTTTGATTCTTGCAACACCGGTTTCCATTGCTGCTTTTGCCACCGCTTTTGCTACTGCTGGTGCTACGCGTGCATCAAATGGTGCAGGAATAACGTATTCAGCTGTCAATTCTTCATCTGAAACAAGAGAAGCAATGGCTTCAACAGCTGCAATTTTCATTTCTTCGTTAATGTGTGTTGCGCGCACATCTAGTGCTCCGCGGAAGATGCCCGGGAATGCAAGTACGTTGTTTACTTGGTTTGGGAAGTCAGAACGGCCAGTTCCTACAACACTTGCACCTGCTGCATGTGCATCTTCTGGCATGATCTCTGGATTTGGATTAGCCATTGCGAAGATCACAGGATCTTTTGCCATTTTTCCAACCATTTCTTTTGTTAAAGCACCTGCTGCTGATACCCCGATGAAGACATCTGCGCCTTCAATCACTTCTTCTAAAGAACCTTCTTTACGGTCTTGGTTCGTGAATTTAGCTACTTCGTTTTTCACTGAATTCATACCGTTTGGACGGCCTTCGTAAATAGCGCCTTTTGTATCACACATAATGATATCACGTACACCGAAATGATAGAGAAGTTTGATAATCGCAATTCCCGCTGCGCCAGCGCCGTTTGCAACAACTTTGATTGAAGACATTGATTTTCCAGACAGTTTAAGGGCATTGACAAGTCCTGCTACTGTTACAATCGCTGTTCCATGTTGATCATCGTGGAAAACTGGAATGTTTGTCTCTTTTTTCAAACGCTCTTCAATGATGAAGCAGTTAGGAGCTGCAATATCTTCCAGGTTGACACCGCCAAAAGTCGGCTCTAGAAGCTTCACTGTTTCAACGATTTTGTCTACATCGTTTGTCGCAAGTGCGATTGGGAAAGCATCTACGCCTGCAAAGCTTTTGAATAATACAGCTTTACCTTCCATGACTGGAAGAGATGCTTCCGCACCGATATTTCCAAGCCCTAAAACAGCGCTTCCGTCTGTGACAACAGCGACCATATTGCCTTTCATTGTATAATCATACACTTTGCTTGTGTCGTCATAAATCTCTTTACATGGTTCTGCAACACCAGGTGAGTAAGCCAAGCTTAAGTCTTTCGCATTTTTCACTTGTACTTTTGATTTTGATTCGAGTTTGCCTTGATTCTCTTTGTGCATATGTAATGCTTCTTCTCTTAATGACATGTGATGAACACTCCTTCAAGTGGAAAATGATTTAATGAATTGCTAAGTTGATAAGCACATACTGGCAGTTTTAAATACACAGAATCTTTAAAATGATAACACAATAGATGATTTTGTAAAACACATTCAAGCGATTTGTCATCATTTAATCACAACGTTTTGTTCACCGAGCAGCTCTTTTAACTGGAAGATCACGGCATGATCTGCATGAACTTTGTATGCATCTGGAAGTCTCATCGTCTTCTTTTGCTTTTCATAATACAAGTAGACATCTGCTTCTCCGCTGTGCAAAGAGATCACTCGTTTTACTTGCTCAAGCAGCTCCTGCGTATGGTTTTCTTCTTTCACCCGAATGTAGACAGACTCTTTTCTTTTCGTGCCCATCTCTTCAAGTAGAACTGCTTCTTGCACGATGATTTGACTGCTGTCATTTCTGACATCTATTCTGCCTTCAACATAAAGCATGGCGCCCTCCTCAAGTAAGGGGGACAGCTTTCTAAATTGCTCTGGAAAGACGACACCTTCCATTTCTCCCGTTTCATCCCCAAATGTAACAAATGCCATCGATTGTCCATTTTTTGTCCGAATCGATTTCACTTTTGTCAAAAGGCCACCCATTGAGATCTTTCGCTTTATATAGGAAGATAGTCTGATGATTTCCACTGCATCATTCTCTCTTAAGCGATCTCGATACGCTTGTACTGGGTGATTTGATAAATATAACCCAAGTGCCTCTTTTTCAAATTGCAAAAGGTCGACAAGCGGCATTTCGTCTATCTCAGCATATTTTGGCTTAATGGAGAAGGTTGTATCCCCAAGAAAGTCTAGCTGATCCTCAGGCGTTAAAAATGACACGTGGTCTAACGCAATATCTATAGATGCTAAAAGCGAAGCACGATTTGGATAAAACTCATCCATCGCCCCTGAGAAAATGAGCGCTTCAATCGTTTTTCGGTTTACACTCTTTGGTGATACCCTTGCGCAAAAATCAAATAAATCTTCAAACGGCTTTTCCTGTCTTGCTCTGTATATATCCTTTACAGCTGACACTCCGACATTTTTGATCGCTCTTAAGCTGTAGCGGATCTCCCCTTTTTCAACCGTAAATGGAAATTCACTCTTATTAATAGAAGGCTTCAACACAGAGATCCCTTTTTCCTTTGCCTCATAGAAATATTGAGCGACTTTGTCTTCATTTCCAATCACACTAGTTAAAAGTCCGCACATAAAATATAACGGATAATGCGCTTTTAAATAAGCAAGCTGAAAGCCGATCATGCTATATGCAACAGCATGGCTTCTATTAAAACCATAGTTTGCAAATTTGACGATTAAGTCATAAACGTCATTTGCAATGTTAACAGGATACTCCTTTTTTAGGCATCCTTCAACAAAATGGCTTCGCTGCTCATCAAGGACCTTTTTATCCTTCTTTGAAACGGCCCTTCTTAATAGATCAGCCTCTCCTAGCTGAAAGCCTGCCATCTTCGCTGCAATCAGCATGATTTGTTCTTGGTACACGATGACCCCGTATGTGTCCTTTAAAATGTCATACAAATCTGGATGCGGGTAAGAGACCTTGACCCTGCCGTGCTTTCGGTCGATAAAGAGCGGGATATTCTCCATTGGACCTGGCCGGTAAAGGGCATTGACTGCCACGATGTCTTCTAGACTAGAAGGTTTCAGCCGTCTTAGCACCTGGCGCATCCCCTGTGATTCCAGCTGGAAAATCCCTGTTGTATCTCCCGCTGATAACAATTCAAACGTTTTTGGGTCTTGATACGAAATGTCACTAAAGTTAATGTGGACGTTTTCCTGTCTTTCAATCTGGTTTTTAATGGATTCGATTAACGTTAAGTTTCTTAATCCTAAGAAATCCATCTTTAAAAGTCCGAGATCTTCTAAATAATTCATGGCATACTGCGTTAAATACACACCATCATGGCCGTCTTGGATCGGAACGACCTGCGTCAGCGGCTCTTCGCTTAACACAACGCCGGCTGCATGTGTCGACGTGTGTCTTGGCAAGCCTTCTACCTTTAAAGCTGTTTGGAAGACCGTTCGAAGCTCTTCAGATTGCTGGAGAAGCGTTTTTAATTCAGGAGATGCGGCCACCGCTTCTTTCAGCGTCGTCCCTGGCTTTGATGGGACGAGCTTTGCAAGACGGTCCGCTGCCTTTGAGTCAATCCCCATCACACGTCCGACATCCCTTAAGGCAGCCTTTGCGGCAAGTGTGCCAAACGTGACAATTTGAGCCACATGCATATCCCCGTATTTGTCTTTTACATAAGAAATCATTTCATCTCTTCTCGTGTCAGGAAAATCAATATCAATATCCGGCATGCTAATACGCTCAGGATTTAAAAAACGCTCAAATAAAAGCCCGTGACGAATCGGATCGACATCTGTAATAAACAGAACATAGGCAACAAGTGAGCCTGCTGCTGATCCCCGTCCTGGACCTGTGACAATGCCGTTGTCATGCGCATACTTCATAAAATCCCATACAATAAGAAAATAGTCACTGAAATTCATTTTTTGGATAATGCTTAGCTCATACTCAAGCCTTTTGGCATATGTTTCATTTGAAGCGATCTTTCTTTGTTTCATGCCTTCCGCGCACACTCTGCGTAAAAACTGATCGGCTGTTGATTGATCAGGAGTTGGATAGGATGGCAATTTTGTCTGTCCAAGATTTAAATCTACTTCACAGCGGTCTGCGATCTCAACTGTTCTTGTCAGCAGTTCAGGATCATCCCCATACCAATTCATCATTTCTTCGATGGATCTGAAATGCTTTTCTCCTCGGTCTTCCTCTATATCTGAAAGCTGCTGTCCCGCCTTTATGGCCTTTAAACATGTATACGCCGTTTTGTCCTCTCGGTTGATGTAATGAACATCCCCCGTTGCGACAAGTGGAATATCCGCACTTTTTGAGACGTCCCGCAGCTTTCCGGCAAGCGACTCGTCTTGCTGGAATGGCTGAACCGCAATGTACACATGTCCCTCGCCAAAAATACGTTTCAAATGGCTTGCCGCATTGCGCGCTTCTTCTAACTGATCATGCTTCAGCAGCGTTTCAATATAGCCAGATGTGCCTGGCGTTATGGCAATAAGCCCATGATGATAACTTTTCAGCCATTTTTCTTTCAGGCCAGCTTTTGATTTTGATTTCAGCACACTGCTAATTTTGATCAGATTTTGATAGCCTTCATTGTTTTTTGCAAGGAGTACCAAGGGATAAGCCTCTGTCTCTTGTTCATCTATGAAGACAGAAGCTGTTAAACCGATGACCGGCTTGATGCCATGTTTTTTACATTCCTTATAAAATTCAACCGTTCCATACATCACATGGTCATCGGTCAGAGCGAGCGCTTTGTAGCCAAGTTCTTTTGCTTTCAGCACGAGCTCCCTTACTTTAGCTGCACTGCTTAACAAGCTGTATCCACTGTGGACCTGAAGATGAACATAAGACATGCTTAATCCACTCCTTTCGTCTAAAGTCATTCTTTCATTATAAAACGCGATGCGATGAGAAACAAATGTTCTTTCTTTTCCATCCGTTCATACTTGTCCAGAGCACACCATATATTGAATAGAGTGAGGTGGAAAAAATGGATGTGAAGGAAGCCTTTATTCCGAACTTTATTAGCTGTTACTTTATCGCACTTGGGGTGATTTTAGGTGGTGCCATTATAGGCGGTGTAGGTGCGTATTTATCTGGTCAGCCGCCTCTATCAATTATTTCAAGTCTTGCCAACCGTTTAAAAATTTGGGCGCTTGTCGCCGCAATCGGTGGAACATTTGATGCGGTCTATAGCTTTGAAAGAGGCATTTTCGAAGGAAACACGCGTGATATTTTCAAACAAATCTTATTAATTATCTCTGCCATGGGCGGTGCACAAACGGGATATCTCATTATTACGTGGCTCACTCAGGAGCATGTGTCATCATGAGAGTGCCGGAGCTGTATAAACGCCCAGGCTGGCAGCGTTTTTTTGCTGGAATGATGTTCGGCGCGATTATCAGCTGGCTGATTTTCCTCTTTACATATGGAACCTTTCAGGAAAAGCAGGTGACGCTGCTCAGAAGCCAGCAACACCATATGGACAGTCTGAAAGAACAAATCACACTCTATCGGGAAGATTTGCATAAGTTAAATGAGGATAATAAGCAGCGGCTGCTGATCCAAAGCATAGATGTTCATCTCGTGAATCGTGAGCAATATAAAATCCCAGAGCCGGATACGCTAAAGTTTGAAGATCAGGTCAAAGAGGACATTTCAGAAGTCATCACAAAGGATATTGAAAGTGTCTATAAAACAAAGGAATTATTAAAACGAACGGTGGAAAATAAAGAATATATGATTCGGGAAAAGGCATACCGCGCCAAAGTGACAGAGCTGACGATTTATACGAAACTTTCACTTGAAGTGCGTATTTCATTTGCTGAATAAATGATCATGTGGAATTTTTATGAATTTCTGCCCTCAATGATCGCTTTTTACTCTTCATTTTTATACACTAAAAGAAGAACGATATCCTAAATAGAAAGAGGTGAGGACAATGGAGGTTTATAGCTATCGTCAAATGGCACGAGACAAAGCAAGCCGGATCAAAGACGGCATGTGTGCTTATGCTGAGACAGAAATGATGGCTCATTTAATTAAAAAAGAATTAAAACATCAAAATCTCCAAGCCTATGAAGATTCAACGGACATCGGCTGCTGGTTTATCCCTGTATCTAAGTAACCCTTTTCTCCAACATCAAAAAAGAGAGAGGGAACTTGAAGCCTCCCTCTCTCACGATGATGATTTACATACTTCTTCTAAATCACGCAAAATCTCATCTGCCACGGCCCAATCATAAATGGACGCACCGGCTGCAAGCGGGTGACCGCCGCCATGATATTTTTTAGCAATGGTGTTAATGACGACGCCTTTAGAGCGGAATCTGACACGAATCTGATCGTTTTCTTCCACAAAAAAGACCCAAGCCTTAATTCCTGCAATATTTCCAAGTGTCCCAACAAGCTGCGAGGCTTGCTGCGCCGTTGTTTGGAACGACTCCAAAATGTCACGCTTAATAAAAACAGATGCTACCCCATTCTCTGACAAAGAGATATGTTGAAAAATATAGCCATTTAATTTCACGACATTCAAATCCGTCTCATACAATTGATTGAAAAGGTCTGATGATGAAAACGGATATTCGATGAGTTCCCCTGCATATTTGAGTGTCTTTTTCGTAGTGTTTGGGAAAAGGAAGCGGCCTGTGTCTCCTACAATGCCGGCATAAATCAGTTCAGCCGCCTTTGTATTCAGCTGATATCCTTCTTCTTTCCCCTCTAAATACAGCTCATAAATCATCTCACTCACAGAGCTTGCCTCTGTATCAACCCAAAGCAAGTCACCATAAGGATCTTCATTTGGATGATGATCAATTTTCATCAGCTTACCGCCCATAGAATAGCGCTGATCATCAATTCTTGCCTGATTGGCTGTATCGCAGACAATGACAAGGGCACCTTTATACACTTCGTCCGGCACCTCATCGAGTTCATATAAAAATGAAAGGGATGGCTCCGGGGTTCCAGTCGCATAAATATTTTTTTCTGGATACGTGGCACGCAAGATTTCCGTAAGGCCGCACTGCGATCCATACGCGTCAGGATCGGGTCTTACATGTCTATGAATGATAATGGTGTCATATAATGATATGGTTCTAATCAGTTCTTTTTTCATAAAAACTCCTTCTCATGCGATACTCTTTTTATTATTAAATCATAATCTATCCTGACGGAAAAGTGAGGAATAGACAATTTATTCTAGTAAGCAAGCCTATTTACGTTTAAAATAGGGTTGTAACCACTTACAATGGGGGCTTGGCACATGCTTGTTTTGATTGTGTTTATTATTTGTTCTGCCATGTTTTATTTATACTACAAAGCAAAGAATGTCCGTACGAATCGGCCAGTCGAGAAGAAATTCTGGTCTGCCAAATCCAGTATGGCACTTGGATGCTTTGTCCTGCTCTTCGGTGTGAATCAATTATTTTTAAACCGCTCGTCACTCGCATTTGTCATTGGGTTTATTTTTGTTGCAGTCGGTATCGGCAGTACGTGGGCTGGGTATAAAGCCTACAAGCATTATCTTCCGCTCTTTTTAAAGGAAGGCGAAAAAGATCACGCGTAATAAGAGGTTACAGTATGATAGAAAACCCTTGAAGTCTAGGAAAGACGAGCACAGGATTGATATCGGATGCGAGGGTTTGTCTACATGCTGGGAAGGGCGAAGTCATTTCGCCCTTTTTTCTCATTTAGCCTCTCTCCATCAGCTGTACCATCAGCATCGCTTTCCCTACGATATTTGATTGGTGGTACACCTCAACCTCCAGCTTTCCAAACTTGCGCCCTACTTCTAAAATATTCGGCTTGATCTGTATCGTAGATTCCATTTGAACCGGTTTTAAGAAATAGACAGAGAGACTTTCGACAATCAGCTCGCCTTTTTTATGAGATTTCAAGAAGCGGTTGGCTGATTCGATTAAAATTTGTGTAAACACACCATATGAAATATTGCCAAGCTGGTTTGTCATTTGTGGTGTGACCTCATATTGATAAACCGCATCTGCTTTCGGTTTTTCTGTATCGGTCTCTTTAAATCCTCTCGACACAACGTCATCCAGTTTTTCTCCGACCTGCGGCTGCTTTTGGATCATTTGCAGCGCCTTGAGCACATCCTGACGGCTAATCATCCCAATCAGCTTCGCATGATCATCTACAACTGGCAGCACCTCAATGCCTTCCCACACCATCATTTGTGCAGCAGAGGCAACAGATGTTTTGCCAATGACCGTCAGTGGATTTTTCGTCATCACCTTTTCAATCGGTGTAGAGCGGTCATGACCTGCAATATCCTTTGAGGTGAGAATGCCGTGAATCTTCATTTGATCATCTGCTACCGGGAAACGGCCGTGCCCTGTTTCGTAATTCTTCTCATACCATTTCTCAAGTTTATCTTCTGGTGATAAATATACGGTCCGTTCAATCGGCGTTAAAATATCTTCCACAAGCACAATCTCTTTTTTAATTAATTGGTCATAAATAGCCCTGTTAATGAGAGCCGCTACAGTAAATGTATCGTAGCTTGTCGATAATATTGGCAGCTCAAGCTCATCTGCGAGCTGAATGATTTGTTCATCTGTTGAGAATCCGCCTGTGACCAGCACAGCCGCTCCTGCCTCTAATGCTTGCCTGTGGGCATTGATCCGGTTTCCGACGATCAACAGGTTTCCAGCTGCCGTATATCGCATCATCGCATCCAGCTCCATCGCCCCGATGACAAATTTGTTTAAGGTTTTATGTAAGCCGGCTCGTCCTCCAAGCACCTGTCCATCAATGACATTGACAACTTCCGCATATGTCAGTTTTTCAATATTTTCTTTTTTCTTCTGTTCAATTCGAATGGTTCCGACTCGTTCAATGGTACTGACGAATCCTTTATTTTCAGCATCTTTAATGGCCCTGTAAGCGGTGCCTTCACTCACTTTCATTTCTTTCGCTATGCGCCGGACAGAAATTTTCTCTCCGACATCTAATGAATCAATATACGATAAAATTTGCTCATGCTTTGTCGCCAATCCCGTTCACCCTTTTTGTTTTCAGCGTTTTCATCTATGTTTCATTATAAAGGCAGGAGGCTTTTAATAGCAATTTGTCTTTTACTTCAGTACGATCCAGGCAAACAAAAAAGCCAGCATTTGTATGCCAGCTTTTGTTCATGCTTATCAAATGTCGATGGACTCTCCGCTGTCCAACACATGACCTACGCCGCCGTGCAGGCTGTCTGCAAATGCATGCGGATCTTGCTCAATTGGCGGGAACGTACTGTAGTGAATCGGAACGACCTGCTTTGCACGAAGCCATTCTGCTGCAATTCTTGCATCGTCTGGACCCATGGTGAAGTTATCACCGATTGGAAGGAATGCAAGGTCAATATGATTTAGTTCACCGATTAGCTTCATATCTGAAAAGAGTGCAGTGTCTCCTGCATGATAAATTGTTTTCCCCTCTGCGGTAAATAAAATACCTGATGGCATGCCAGTATATGTAATCGTCTGTGCCTCTTCATCAATGACAGCTGAACCGTGGAACGCTTGCGTGAGCTTCACTTTACCAAATTCAAACTCACGTCCGCCTCCAATAGAAAGCGGGTGCGTTTTCACCCCTTGCCAGCTTAAATAAGTGGCAAGTTCGAATGGCGCGATAACGATCGCGTCATTGTTTTTAGCGATTTCAATGGTGTCACCGACGTGATCTCCATGTCCGTGAGTGAGCAAAATCACATCTGCTTTGACATCCTGTGGTTTAATATCTGTATGCTTATTCCCATTTAAAAATGGATCAATCCAAATATGATATCCGTTTGTTTCAATGTGTACGACTGAATGTCCATGATATGTAGCTTTCATGTAGTAATCCACCTCTCAATTTTGATCTCATATCATCTATTCCCTGTATAAAAAGCTAAAAAACTTAATGCCTATGAATCACGTTAAGTCCACCTGTCGCTTCAATGACAGTCCCTGTAATGAGGTCTGATCGATCATCACATAAAAATGAGATGATGCGCCCTATATCCTCTCCGGTACCAGACCGGCCTATTGGTGTTTCATCGTCTCTGATCTGACGTGCTTCCTCGATCGTGGATTCTTTCATGTCTCCGACGATTTTGCCTGGACAAACCATATTGGCCGTGATGCCATTTTCAGCTTCTTCAATGGCAATGGTTTTCGTCAATGACGCCAGACCTACTTTTGCCGCTCCGAAGGCTGACCTGTGCATCCAGCCTGGTGCATGATCTGCCCCTTGGAAGCCGTACGTGATAATGCGGCCAAAGCCTTGTTTTCTCATCATGGGGATGACCATTCGGAACAAATGGAACACTGCGGATAGGTTGCCTTCCATCATTTGATACCATTCATCTTCGGAGTAATCCGCGAGTTTCTTTCGTTCAAAAATATAAGGTCCAGCATTATTGATCAAGGCATCAATCCGCCCAAATCGCTCAACTGCCAGCTCCACCATGTTTTTTAAATCTTCTTTGTTTGTCACATCACCTTGGACAAATTGAAGCTTTTCTTCGTATTCCTGCAATTCTTCTTTCATCTGCCGGACAGCTTCATCATCACTTCGATAATTCACTGTCACAGAATACCCCATATTCAGTAAAGACTCGGTGACTTTCCTGCCAAGTCCTTTAGAACCCGCTGTTATTAATGCGTGTCGCACACAATCTCCTCCTAAAGCAAAGGTTGCAAGTTCATGTGTTTCTCATACTATCTTTACTTTACTATAAACCAGCACTGGACGCACTTCTGAACCCTTTGTCTGCTATTCATATTGTGAATGGAAAAATACAGGGTGATTCATCCACTTTTGTACATCCCACGAGCCATGAATATCAAGGAGGAATGAAACAAAACGGTAGCATTCCCGCACCTCGTGAAGCTGCTTGGGGAGCGGCCGTATATCTTCATAGCCTCGTTGAACAAAATGTGCCGCTTCTTTCGTCAAAAGATACTCTAATGCAATGAAATCAAATTCCGCCGGTCCAAACACCACATATTCCGTATCAACAAGACACATGACTTTTCCATCTCTCTCGATGTATTGAGTCGCATCTAAATCAATTAATATGAGACTGGATGATTCAGGCAGACTGAGCTCTTCCAGTTTTTGTTGTACAATCTTCTCATAGCGTACAATTTCAGGCTGATTAACATAATAGTGACTTGTGAGATGGTGAACAGCCTTTTTTAACTGTTGATTAAAATTCTTCAAATCGTGCCGCTTTCCACCGTATACCGCACCAAAAAAGTGAGTTTGGTATGCATGGAAACGTGCCAGCTTTCTCCCGTAATCCTCATAAAATGCTGGTGTTCTTCCCTTTAAAGTTGTGATTGACGTCCCCTCTACTTTTTCCATCACAGTATAATTCCTTCCCGATATTTGCACTTGGCGAATAACGGCAGGAATGTGAAAAGATTTCGTTTGAGACAGGCGTCGATTGATTTGATCGATATGATCTTGAACTGCATGTGCATCGACTCCATAAATCAAACTGATCCCTGCCGTAAATTCACTTTCATTCCTGTTCGTTCTTCGTGACCGAACAACATATTCTGTCTCATCCTGTAACGAGACAAGCCATACATCATTGGTTCGTCCGTCATATTGTTCACCAAGCGTTTTGATCGATACGATGGGTTGATCAAACAAAGTCTCTAGCTTTTGTCTCACCGTCAATCCCCTATCCCCCTTCTACTTCTTAAAACAACATATGCTTTCATGTTCTCCAAGGAGGATAAATCTCCTTTTTGAAAAACAGCAAAAAACCATCCGTATCATACGAATGGTTTTGGTAAGTTATGCTAGGCAGGATTTTGCCTTTTCTAAAGCAAGCTGGATTTGTTTGAATCCAGTTCCCCCTGCACTTGTTCTTTTTTCAACAGCGACATACGGATCAAGAACAGTGTAAATGTCTTGTTCAAAGAGACCGCTTGCTTCTGTGAATGTTTCGAAAGGAAGGTCACTTAGATAGATGCCTTTTTGAATGCACGTATACACAAGCTTTCCAACGATTTCGTGTGCTTCACGGAATGGCATTCCTTTTTTGGCAAGGTAGTCTGCCACTTCTGTCGCATTTGAGAAGTCTTCTTTTGTTGCTTTTTTCATGACATCTTCGTTCACTGTCATCGTTTGAATCATACCTGTGAAGATTTGCAGGCTACCAGCGATGGTTTTGACTGTATCAAACATGCCTTCCTTATCTTCTTGCAGGTCTTTGTTATACGTAAGCGGCAAGCCTTTCATAATGGTGAGAAGCCCCATCAGGTTGCCGTACACACGGCCTGTTTTCCCGCGGATCAATTCAGCCATATCCGGGTTTTTCTTTTGCGGCATCATGCTACTGCCTGTTGCGTATGTGTCATCAAGTTCAATGAATTTGAATTCTTGAGAGCACCATAAAATGATTTCCTCACAAAGACGCGAGAGGTGCATCATGACAAGGCTGCTATTAGACAAGAACTCTAAAATGAAGTCACGATCACTCACGCCATCAAGGCTGTTCTCGTAAATATGATCAAAGCCAAGCAGCTCTGCTGTATATTCACGATCAATTGGGAATGTCGTTCCTGCTAACGCCCCGCATCCAAGTGGAGAGACGTTAATCCGCTTCAAAGAATCTTGAAAGCGCGCTTTGTCACGCTCAAGCATCCAAAAGTAAGCGAGCATATGATGGGCAAAGGAAATAGGCTGTGCACGCTGTAAGTGCGTATATCCTGGAAAGATCGTTTCAACGTGCTGTTCTGCTTTCTCTACAAGCACCTTTTGAAAAGAAGAGATCAGCTCAATGATATGCTCTACTTGGTTATTCAAATATAAATGCATATCTGTTGCGACCTGATCATTCCGGCTTCTCGCTGTGTGCAATTTGCCGCCAAGCGGCCCAATCTCATCAATGAGCATTTTTTCAAGGTTTAAATGAATGTCCTCATAATCCACTGAGAAATCCAGTTCATCCGCCTCTGCCTTTTTCATGAGCGTATTCAGTCCATCTTTGATGGCAGCGGCCTCCTCATCTTGGAGGATACCGCATTTATTCAGCATACTTGCATGAGCAAGGGAGCCGGTCAGATCTTCTTTGACTAATTGTTTGTCGAAATGAATGGATGCACCAAACTCATCGACCCATTTTTCTGGTGTTTTTTGAAATCGGCCTCCCCAAAGCTTTTTCATGCCTTAACCTGCTCCTTTTTGTTCACGATACTGTTTACTTTTGTTGGTAAACCCCAAAGGTTAATAAATCCTACAGCTGCATCATGATCGAATTCATCTGCTTTTGTGTAAGTCGCTAGATTTTCATCATAAAGTGAATATGGTGATTTACGTCCTTCTATAATCGCATGGCCTTTAAATAGTTTCACACGTACAACACCTGTTACGTTCTTTTGTGTTTCTTGTAAGAATGCGTCTAGTGCTTCTTTAAGTGGTGAGAACCATAAGCCGTTGTATATTAATTCAGCCATTTTTTGTTCAACGATTGGCTTAAAGTGAGCGACTTCTTTGACAAGCGTTAAGTCTTCCAGCTCTTTATGCGCTTTTAAAAGTGTGATAGCACCTGGGCACTCGTACACTTCACGAGATTTGATCCCAACAAGGCGGTTTTCAACGTGATCGATTCTGCCAACGCCATGGTGTCCAGCGACTTCATTTAAATGAAGGATCAGATCAGATAAAGAATACTGGATACCGTCAATCGCGGTTGGTTTTCCTTTTTCAAACGTGATTTCAATGATCTCAGGTGTGTCAGGTGTTTTTTCAAGTGGATTTGTCAGATCGTACGCACCTTCTGGCGGCGCAGCCCAAGGATCTTCTAAGATGCCGCATTCGTTACTTCTGCCCCAAAGGTTTTGGTCGATTGAATATGGGCTGTCTAAGTTAATTGGAATTGGAATACCATGCTTTTGTGCATAGTCAATCTCTTCATCACGAGACCATTTCCATTCACGTACTGGTGCAAGAACTTCTAGATCTGGATTCAATGCTTTAATGGATACTTCAAAACGAACTTGGTCGTTCCCTTTTCCTGTACATCCGTGAGCTACTGCTACTGCATTTTCTGCCTCTGCTACTTCGACTAATTTTTTTGCAATCAGTGGACGAGATAGTGCAGACACAAGCGGGTATTTTCCTTCATACATTGTGTGTGCTTGTAATGCAGTCAGTGCAAATTCTTCAGCAAATTCTTCTTTTGCGTCGATCATGTAGGATTGAACTGCTCCGACTTGAAGTGCTTTTTGCTGAACGAATGCTAAGTCCTTTCCTTCACCTACGTCCAGGCAGCAAGCAACGACTTCGTATCCTTGCTCTTGTAACCATTTAACTGCAACAGAGGTATCAAGGCCTCCGGAATATGCTAATACGACTTTTTTATTTTGTGACATGATTGAAAAGCTCCTCTCACTTGTTTTGATTCTGTGAATGTTTTTTGCATAAAAATAAGTTTTAATTTATAAACATGCATTTAGTATGTATACACTGTAACAAGGAAAAATTGTTTTTTCAACCCCTTTATGAAAAAAACTCTGCCAAATTTTCTTGGCAGAGTCATTTTGGGCTATTTTTGATCCTTTTCAAGCTCACGCAAGACGTGAGGTAGCTCCGGAATAATGAGTTTTGTCATGGCTAAACGAACTGCTCCGGTAGAGCCTGGTGTGGCAAAGACCGCTTTTTGGTTAACGACCCCAGCCGTTGCTCTAGACAAGATAGCAGCAGAACCGATGTCTTCTGTATAGCTGAGCATGCGAAAGATTTCACCAAAGCCAGGCAGCTCTTTTGAGAAAAGAGGGGTGATGGATTCAATGGTGACATCCCTTACGGCAATACCTGTCCCTCCATTTAACAAGACGGCATCAATCTTCGGTTCACTTGTTCCTTCTAGCACAGCGTCTTGAATCGCTCCAATGTCATCTTTTACAATATCGTATGCAAGAATGAGATGTCCCTGTTCTTTGAGCAAATCAATCATGAGACGGCCGCTTTTATCCGTTTCTTTCGTCCTTGTATCACTGACTGTAATGACTTTTACATGAAGCCTCGCTTTCGCCTCACGTTTATGTTCTGTAACGCTCATCTAACGCACGCTCCCTTTCGCTTCGTATTGGACAAATTATAGCATGCTGCTTTCAATAGAAAAAAGCTCTTTTCCCATAAGGAAAAGAGCTTCTCAATCATTTACGCTAAGCGCATAACGTCTCTTGCAATCATCACTTCTTCGTTCGTTGGAATCACGATGACTTTAACAGGAGAGTGCGGGTAGCTGATGAATGCTTCTTCGCCTCTCATGTTGTTAAGAGATGGATCCCAATATACGCCCATGAATTCTAGACCACGAAGGACACGTGCTCTCACTTCTGAACTGTTTTCGCCGATTCCAGCTGTGAAGATGATCGCATCTACGCCATTCATTCTCGCTGCATAAGAACCGATGTATTTATGAATACGGCTAGCAAAAATATCAAGAGCTACTTCTGCACGGTCGTTTCCTTCTTCTGTTGCTTCTTCGATATCACGAAGGTCACTTGAAAGACCAGACACACCTAAAAGACCACTCTTCTTATTCAAAGTAGAAAGAACTTCTTCAGCAGTATGTCCTGTTTTCTCCATAATAAATGGAATGAGGGCAGGGTCAATGTTACCTGAACGTGTACCCATCGCAACACCAGCAAGTGGTGTGAAGCCCATTGATGTATCAATTGATTTTCCGCCTTCTACTGCTGCGATACTCGCACCATTTCCAAGGTGACAAGAAATCAAACGAAGCTCTTCAAGAGGACGGCCTAATAGCTCTGATGCACGCTCTGTGACGAACTTATGGCTTGTCCCGTGGAATCCGTATTTACGAATACCAAAGTTTTTGTAGTAGTCGTACGGAAGGCTGTATAGGTAAGACTGCTCTGGCATTGTTTGGTGGAACGCTGTATCGAACACAGCAATCGCTGGTACGTCAGGCAGAATTTGTTTGAATGCTTTGATTCCTACAACGTTTGCAGGGTTGTGCAGTGGTGCAAGCTCTGAAAGCTGATCAATCTCATTGATCACTTCATCTGTTAATAGAACAGAGTCGCTGAACTTTTCTCCACCGTGAACCACACGATGTCCTACGCCATCAATTTCACTAAAGTCTTTAATGATGTTGAATTCAGTTAGTTTTTCAAGCAGCATTTTCACCGCTACTGCGTGATCTGGAATATCCGTGATTTCTGTTTTCTTTTCTCCATCTACAGAAATCGTAAAGATACTGTTGTCCATTCCGATTCTTTCAACAAGACCTTTCGTTAAAACGGTTTCTTCTGGCATGTTGAACAATTGGAATTTAAGAGATGAGCTTCCTGCGTTGATTGCAATAATTTTGGACATTCTTGTCGCTCCTTTTACTCAGTTGTTATATAGGGTTTCACGTTTTTTCCGGTGCTATATTCAACCTGTTTGAATGGGTCTTTTATAGTTTAACGATAAGTCCGAAAAATATCTGACTTTTTCATTTAAACATTGAAAACTTTGCATTTCAAGTGCACCATCGAACTGTTATCGCTTACATCAATAAGTCGATATTTTCTGAATAGTAAAATAGCCAGAAATCACTCTGGCTATTCTTTCGTTTCTTTTTCTTCTATAAACCACTGATCTAATTTTCTCATTACGCCAACCATTGCTTCCTTCTGTGAGAAAGATGGCAGATTGGCAAACAGCATCCGTTTTGGTGCTTCCAGCCCCTCTTTTTTCTTTTGCATCACAAATAAGCTTTTGGCGTGCTTTTTGTCTTTGAACATGGAGACTGGCAGCTGAATTAAAGCATTCATATAAGCATGATCTTTGATGAAATCCTTTAATTGCACACTTTCTTTTCCTTCAAACAAATCGTTTGGAATGATGAAGAATAGGAAGCCGCCTTCTTTCGTGTAACGAAGGCTTTGTTCAATGAATAAATAATGCGCAAAGGCATGTCCTTCTTTTGCCTTTAATTCATAGTCGGCTGCACGCTCATCATTTGGGTAATAGCCGACTGGAAGGCTGCATACCGTGACATCTGCCGGTGAGATGAGCAGCGGATCAAGGCTGTCCTGATGGAAAAGCTCCACTTCTTTTTCTTCTAAATTCGCCTGTGCCCAAGCAATTTTAATCAGCACATCATCAATTTCAGAGGCAAACCCGCGCTTTGTTTCTGCAGTGAGATTGTTTAAGACAGCAAGCAGTAAGTTTCCTGTTCCCGCTGCTGGGTCAAAGACAACAAGCTCTTTTTGTCCTTCTAAAAATTTATTGACCAAATAGCTGACAAACAGTCCAATCGTATCTGGCGTCATTTGACGGTTTGGATGGGAAATATCCTTTTGTCCTTTCAATACGGCGAGCTGAAACGCTTTACGAATCTGCTCATGATCATAAGAGGCAAAATCGGCTTTCTCTATTAAGTCCTTCAGTAAACCGTTGCGATCATTTGCCTGGAAAAAGCCTTCTCCTGCTTCTGCCAATGCTTCAATATAGGAAATGCTTTGGTCTTTTTTTAATCGAATAGAAGCTGTATCGAGCAGCTCAAAAATCGTACTTACTTGATCTTTCTGCAATGCTTTTCTCTCCTCGCTTTGTTAAAAGCTATATGTTCTCATTGAAAAGAGCCCCAGTATGAAGCCGGAGCTCTTGTCGATGCTGCTTTTATAACAGTGATTTTGCAGCTTCAATGGCTTTTTCATAATTTGGATGATTCGTTGCTTCGCTTACGTATTCAGTGTAGACCACTTTTCCGCTCGGGTCTAATACGAAGACTGCGCGCGCCAATAGACGCAATTCTTTCATATATACACCGAATGCTTCACCAAATGACATATCTCTGTGATCAGATAATGTTTCGACATTTTCAATTCCGTTTGCCCCGCACCAGCGTGCTTGTGCAAATGGAAGGTCTGCACTAATTGTATAGATATTGACCGGACCTAAACCGGCTGCCTCTTCATTGAAACGTCTTGTTTGTGCGTCACACACACCTGTATCAATAGAAGGAATCACTGAGATGATCGTCACTTTTCCTGTTAAATCTGAAAGTGAAACTTCCCCTAGTGAGTTCGTTAATACCGTAAAATCAGGAGCCTGCTCGCCTACTTTCACTTCATTTCCTACAAGCGTGACAGAACTCCCTTTAAATGTGATCGATGCCAAAACAATTCCTCCCTTATCAAATGTATGGTTCTATCATAGTAGAGAAAGCAAAAAACTGCAAAGCCTAATCGTCCATTTTGAAAAAAAAGTTAGCTGCAGCGCAGCTAACTTCAGATTGTTGACAAAGGGCTAAAATGATCTTTATTTTAGCCCTTTGTCTTCTTTTCAGCGTGATAGAAAACCTTTGAAGTCTAGGAAGGACGAGCATCGGAGCGGAGCGAATTTGACATTCGTGAGCACCGGCGCGCAGGACTGACAACGAATGCGAGGGTTTGTCTACACGCTGAAGTTAACTGCAGCGCAGCTAACTTTTTAAAGGTCTATGTCATCTAGTTTTCGTTCTTTGTGGCGGTGCTCCCGTTCATCTTTCTTAAACATGTGCTGAAGACGTTCAATTGCTTGAGGAGCAGAATCCAATATTTTATCAAGCAGATGTGTATGTTCATCCAAATGAAGCATTCGAACTCCGTTTGTTCCCACAATTAAGAAGGCTATTGGTGTAATGGATACCCCGCCGCCGCTTCCGCCGCCAAATGGGAGTCTCGGTTCTTTTCGTTCTTGTTCATCAGAACGTTTTTCTTTCTTTTGATTCCCGTTAAATTCACTGCCGCCGGCTGCAAATCCAAAACCGACCTTTGACACAGTGAGAATGACACTGCCGTCAGGGGTTTCGACTGGATCGCCGATGATCGTATTCACATCTATCATTTCTTTTAAGTTTTCCATCGCTGTCTTCATCAGACCTTGGATTGGATGATCTGCCATTTTCGGGTTCCTCCTTAAACAGATGATTCATTCTTCGTTGCTTGAAGAGAGGCACTTTTTCTCGCCTTTCTTCCTTTTAACCAATGGACAAGTAATCGAATGGCTGCAAGCATAGCATGTCCAATACGAAAATAAGCTATACATGTAAATTGGGTCTGTGACACATTGTGCTGAAAGGCAGGAATGACTTCATATACCGGTTTATGCTTAAAGGTGAGATGCTCCTGCATAAAAGCAAGCAGTGCTCCTTTGACTGACCACACGCCGCCGGCGGCTACACCAGTTAAAGCCGCGTCATGAAAGCCGATCCATGTCGACCAGTGAAACGATACAATTTTGATGTGAATGAAGAACTTGCGTATGATCCGGTTTAGATCGACTATCTCTTTTGTAATACGTTCCATTTGATGAAGGATTTCCTTCACATCACGTTTTCCCACTTTTTTATGCATGGATTCTTTTTCGTGACTAGGCGTTTTGGAGCTAGCCATTTTCTTTTCACGAATATCAATCGTTTGATCTTCCGGATTCACTCTCACCATCGGAATCTCTTTTTTGAGTCTCACCATTCCATATAAGGTAATGACCTTCAGCGCAATGTGGTCATTGTCATTTGCATGTGAATACTCCAATGAAATGGTCACTTTCATGAAGACCAATAAGATCACAAGAAACAAAAAAGCTGCGATCCAAACGTAAAGCACTGTGCTCACTTCCTCCGTAACAAATGATGCTTCCCCTACGATTATGGCTCTCATTCTGGATTTTATACCCAATCATCAAAAAAGAGTTTGACCGGTACCCGGCCAAACTCTCTCTGAATTATATGTTTGATTCTGTTTTTTCATATAGATGTTCATGGACAACCACCGTATCAGCAAAGTAGTCGTGAACCCCTTGCTTTTTCGGTGAGAACCCAACAACAGCATAGAGAACAAAAAGCGTATTAATATATCGTCCCACAATTTCTCTAAAGAAAATGACATCCCATGTCAGTTGCTTCTCAGGCTGAAGGGAGACCACTTTGATCCCAAACACCATCTTGCCGAGTGTTTGATGAAAGATTTTCGTCATGATGGCGAAATAAAGGAGGAAAACAATCGTCGTTGTGACGGAAAATGGAGAAAACCATCCGCCTCCTTTTGACCAGCCAAACAGACTAAAGATTGGAGAAACCGTCAAATGGTTAACACCCCAAACGACGAGCCAATCAAGGATAAACGCCCAAAATCTAATCCAAAAACCTGCAAAGGCCTGCGCTTCAATTGAAGCGCGCTTCGCAAAGGAGGGCTTCAATTCTTCCTGCTGGCTGCGGCTTTCGCTTACTTCATCGAATGTAGAATCCATCTATGATCCCTCCTTTATTTTGAATAGAGATACATCGGTTTAGACCCGTTTGAGCCAGCCAGTGTTTCTTTTAAATTCAGAAAATCAATTTCGCTTTTAAAGAGCTTGCTTGCACTCATATTGAGGAGAGAGTTCCAGCCAAAGCTTTGAGAATAGCTGATGACTTTTGCCCCTTTTAAGCCTTTTTCATTTTTCTTCATCGCTTTTAGTGCATCTTCATAGTATCCAAGCTCATCCACTAACCCGTTAGACTTCGCCTGTGTTCCGTCATATACTCGGCCATCGGCAATTTTCTTGACGTCCTGTTTAGACATACCGCGTCCTTCAGAAATGACTTTGACAAAGCCTTCATAGGAGTTGTCGACCATGCTTTGCATGATGTCGCGCTCATCCTTTGTCATATCACGATTTGGAGACATAATATCTTTGAATTTCCCGCTCTTAATCGTTTCATATTTAATGCCTAAATTATCCGCCAGCTTTGAATAATTCAAACTTTGCATGATCACGCCTAGAGAACCTGTTAATGTTTCAGGTGAAGCAAAGATTTTCTTCGCTGGTGTCGACACATAATAACCGCCAGAAGCTGCCATTGATCCCATGGAGACGTAAATCGGCTTCTTCGCTTTTTTCACTTCTTCTAATTTTTTATGTATTTCAGCACTTTCATAGACACCACCGCCAGGAGAGTTCACTCGCAGCAGTACACCTTTTACAGAGGCATCCTCTTTTGCTTTATCTAGTTCTTTTAAGAAAGCACGATGATCATACGCTTCTCCGCCTAAAAGGCTTGATGCACCCCCGTTATCTTGAATGGTTCCATTAATCTCAAGAACAGCAATTTTACCTGCACCGCTTCCGTCCTCTAGTACCTTCTCTTCTATTTCATCCCCGAATTGATAGCTCATTTTATTATCATTGAAGTTTTCGAACAAGGCCATCGTGACACTGATCACCATTGAACATCCGAAAACACCGAGTGCAATGATTAAGGCTACCCATCTTTTCGCATTCATCTCTTTCTCCTCCTTTTTTGTCTCACTTCATTCATACGAATATTCACATGAAATGTTTCACAGGAATTGTGGTTTTTTTACATTTCATTTCAACATATGATAGCACCTATCTTAAATGACGATCAACTTTACATCGTCTACTATCAGAAGCTCATGACGAGAAATTGGTTTTTTTATCCTCTCCCTACACCTAATAGTCTAGAGGTTCACCACAACAAAACACCCAAACCATTCTTTCATTAGAACACAGCTATTCAATTATGCTCAAAGATAGCCATTTCAAATCACTTACATCGACTCATTTCTAAAAAGCGAATCCTATCATAATTGGCGTCTTTCTAATGTTTTTACTTTCATATGAAAAAAGTGTAAAATGTGAGCAAGGGTTTTACATGTAAGCCCTTTAATATTGGAAATCTATTTTTGACAACAAAGGGGAGAACGTCAATGACAGACAATCGTCGCAATGTATTTTTCTTTTACAAAAAAGATCATGAATTGGATGGACACATTTCTTCTCTGGAGAAGCTCGCTACTGAACAAGGCTTTCAAGTCGTAAAGCGTGCAGAAGATGCCCATATTATTGCTTCAATTGGCGGAGATGGCACATTCCTTCAAGCAGTCCGCAAAACGAATTTCCGTGATGACTGCTTGTATGTAGGGGTATCAAAAACAGAGAATTCGCATTTATACTGCGATTTTTCAATAGAACATTTTGATAAAATGATTGATGCCATGAACACCGAACAGATTGAAGTGAGAAAATATCCGATCATCGATGTAAGCGTTGACAGTACAAACCAGTTCCATTGCTTGAACGAGCTGTCGATCCGCTCTAGCATCATTAAAACATTTGTCATCGATGTATATATAGATGATTTTCACTTTGAAACGTTTAGAGGCGACGGGATGATTATTTCCACTCCAACCGGCTCAACGGCCTACAATAAATCCGTAAACGGCGCCGTGGTTGATCCGATGCTCCCTTGTATGCAAGTGACAGAGCTTGCATCGCTTAATAACAACTCGTACCGTACGCTTGGCGCTCCTTTCATTTTAAGTAGTGACCGCAAGCTGACGCTAAAGGTCGTGCAGGACGGAAACGACCATCCAATTATCGGGCTAGATAATGAAGCGCTCGGCACAAAACACGTCAAACAAATTGACATCGGCCTTTCAGGAAAAGTGATTAAAACGGTGAAATTAAAAGACAACTCATACTGGGAAAAAGTCAAACGCAGATTCCTTTAATCAAAAAGCTCCTATATGGGGCTTTTTTTATGTCTTTTCATTCAAGGTCATGGTGTCTTTGAAAAGATATGGTATGATGTCACAAGTATGAATGTACGAAAAAGGAGAACACGATGCCATTACAACATTTTGATCAATATCCATTAAGCAATGAATTGAAACAAGCGTTAGAAGCGCTTCACTTCCATACACCAACACCCGTTCAGCACGAAACGTTATCCGTGGCTTTTTCAAAGCAGGATCTAATCGTCAAATCTCAGACAGGCAGCGGCAAGACAGCAGCCTACGGTCTGCCGATTTGTGAAATGGTGGATTGGGCTGAAAATAAACCTCAAGCCCTTATCCTCGTTCCAACGCGAGAACTCGCCATGCAGGTCAAACAGGATCTCACAAGCCTTGGACGATTGAAACGAATCAAAGCCGCAGCCATTTATGGAAAAGCCCCTTTCCAAGCTCAAAAAGTAGAGCTTGCACAAAAAAACCACATTGTGTGCGGAACACCAGGACGAGTCTTAGATCACCTTGAGAAAGGTACTCTTTCCTTAGAAAACCTTAAATTTTTCGTGTTAGATGAAGCGGATGAAATGCTGAACATGGGATTTATTGATCAAGTCTCTTCTATTATTCAGTATCTGCCACCAAAGCGCATGTCAATGCTCTTTTCAGCGACCATGTCAGATGAGATGAAGAAATTAAGTGAACAGTTTCTACAATCACCAAAAGTAATTGAAATAGCACGCGCGGAAACGTCTGTACCACAAATCACCCACACCGTGATTGAAACGGAAGAAGAAGCGAAATTCTCTCTTCTTCAGCGTACGATCGTCATTGAAAATCCAGATAGCTGCATTATTTTCTGTAATACACAGGACCGAGTGAATGAACTCACGATGAAGCTGGATGAATGGGATGTGCCTTGTGACAAAATTCATGGAGGCATGAGACAAGAAGACCGCTTCGCTGTTATGGATGAATTCAAAAACGGCGAATTCCGTTATTTGATCGCAACCGATATAGCAGCCCGGGGCATTGATGTCAGTGATATGACACATGTGATTCATTATGACCTCCCCTATGAAAAAGAGCGCTATATTCACCGAACAGGAAGAACAGGCAGAGCGGGGAAAAGCGGAAAAACCATTGCGTTTATGACCAATAATGCAAAGCCTCTGATTGATGAATTAAAGCAGGAAGCAGGTATTGATTTCAAGACGCAGCCATACCCAACAAAGGAAGACGCAGAGCAGCATGTAGAACGCTTTGAAGAAAAGATTGAAACGCCGATTCAAAAGGAAAATAAACAGGCAGGCGTTGAAAAGGATATAATGAAGCTTTATTTTAACGGCGGGAAGAAAAAGAAGCTGCGGGCTGTTGATTTCGTTGGGACCATTGCCAAAATAGAAGGCGTTGCCTTTGATGACATTGGGATTATTACCATTCAAGATACAAAAACATATGTCGATATTTTAAACGGTAAAGGCCCTCTTGTGCTGAATGCCATGCGCCACACAACCATTAAAGGCAAGCAGTTAAAAGTTCATGAAGCACGTTCATAAAAAGTGAAGGCTAATCGCCTTTACTTTTTTATTTAAAATAAAATAAGCTTACAAACCTTGATACCGTCAGCCTTTCCTGCAATCAACATGACAAATGTCATATTGAATACATGATGGGTGCTACTATGAGCATGACGCCTTTCCTTCTATACTTTGAAGTAGAAAGAAACGGAAAGGACTTGAACTTTCATGACAACTTCAACAAACACGCAGCAGCAAGCGACTTTAAGAAAACAAGTAGGTCAATTTTCTGGTGCTGATTCAAAAAAAAGTATCATGCAACTCTTTAATACATTTATTCCATTTTTGGGGCTTTGGTTTCTTGCCTATTATAGCCTGAACATCTCCTACCTTTTAACCCTCTTCTTTGCGGTTATTGCAGCTGGTTTTTTAGTACGTGTCTTTATTATTTTTCACGACTGCTGCCACCAATCCTTTTTTAAACAGAAACCGCTGAATCACCTGTTTGGTTTCATAACAGGTGTACTCACCCTTTTCCCTTATCTTCAATGGCAAAGAGATCATTCGATTCACCATGCCACAAGCAGTAATTTAGACAAACGAGGTACTGGTGACATTTGGCTCCTGACAGTCAAAGAATATCAAGAAGCATCTGCATGGACGAAATTTCGCTACAGATTTTATCGCAATCCTTTTGTCATGTTTATTTTAGGACCGATCTTTGTTTTCCTGTTTCAAAACCGTTTCAACGTCAAAAACGCTCGTAAAAAAGAGCGCTGGAATACCTATTTCACAAACATATCGATTGTTTTGCTCGCAGGGGCGACCTATCTCCTTTTTGGCTGGCAAGGTTTGTTACTTGTCCAAGGTCCAATCTTTCTGATTTCTGGATCAATCGGTGTATGGCTGTTTTATGTGCAGCATACGTTTGAGGATTCTTACTTTGAAGCAGATGAGAATTGGAATTATGTGCAAGCAGCTGTAGAAGGCAGTTCTTTTTACAAATTGCCAAAGCTCCTTCAATGGTTAACAGGCAATATCGGTTATCACCATGTCCATCATTTAAGTCCGAGGGTACCGAATTATCATTTGGAGCATGCTCATGAGCATAGTGAGCCGCTTCAAAATGTTCCAACCATCACTTTAAAAACAAGCATCGAGTCAATGAAATTTAGACTTTGGGATGAAGAAACGAAAGCATTCGTTACCTTTAAAGAAGCACGTCAGACGAAAAGTACACCTGTCATCAAAGGAGACATTCTCAAGAAGAATGCATAAACGACGCAAGCTCTTTCTTACAATAGAAGGAGCTTGTTGGTATTTACAGGATGCGATAACGTGTTCAATTTGATAAAGTAGTGAAAAAGAAAGAAAAAATGGAAAAGGTGATTCACGGATGAAAAAACAACTTAAAATTCAAAAATTGCATGGGATATCCCCGTATATATGGGCCATTTTTTTCATCCTTCCCTTTTATTTTATCATTAAGGCTCCTTCGACTTTAGGCATTGTGATCGGCATTATTTTGAACGTTGTCTTTTTCGCTGTCTATCGTTTTGCCTTTATCGCAAAAGGCTGGTCTTTATATGTATTAGGCCTTCTCTTGATTGCGATTTCTACTGGCTATGTCATACTCTACAGCTACATTTATTTCGCTTTTTGCATCGCCTATTTCAATGGGCATATTAAAAGAAAAGTACCTTTCTATATCTTATACTATATTCATGTCGGGAGCGCCGCCATTGCGGTAAACTTCAGTCTGATCTTAAAAAAGGGCTGGTTTCTCACGCAAATTCCCTTGGTTCTTATTACACTCATTAGTGCCATTCTCCTCCCTCTCAGCATTCGAAGCAGGAAGGAACGTGAACGGCTCGAAGAGAAATTAGAAGATGCCAATGAACGTATCGCTGACCTTGTAAAAATTGAAGAAAGGCAGCGCATTGCACGTGATCTGCATGATACCCTTGGACAAAAGCTTTCCCTCATCGGTTTAAAGAGTGATCTTGCCCGAAAACTAGTTTATAAAGACCCAGAGCAGGCACGTGCCGAACTGAAAAGCGTCCAGCAAACAGCCAGAACGTCTCTCAATGAAGTGCGGAAAATTGTTTCCTCCATGAAAGGTATTCGGATCAAGGATGAAATGTTGAACATAGAGCAAATTCTCGAAGCGGCCGGGATAGAATTGATCTATGATGAAAAGGAAGCACCGAAACACATCTCTCTTCTCAACGAAAACATTGTGAGCATGTGTATCAAAGAAGCAGTCACCAATATCGTCAAACATAGTGATGCCACAGTCTGTAAAATAACCATTCATCAAAAGTCAAAAGAAGCAGTCATCACGGTTGAAGATGATGGGACATTTAAAGGAGATCCCCCCTCCTCTCAAACGAAGGGACATGGCCTTTTAGGGATTAGAGAACGATTGGAATTTGCAAATGGACGCCTTCACCTTGAGACAAAAGATGGGACGAAGCTGATCATGAGCATTCCAAATGATTCAGCAGCAAAAGAACAGGAGGGAATGAAATGATCAACATTTTTATCGCAGAGGATCAGCAAATGCTGCTTGGTGCACTCGGTTCACTACTTGATTTAGAAGAGGATATGACGGTTGTTGGAAAAGGCACAAACGGCCAGGACGCCATTGATTTTGCTAAAAAACACCCCGTTGATATTTGTTTAATGGATATTGAAATGCCAGGGAAATCTGGACTGGATGCAGCCGAAGAACTCAAGGAATCAGATGTGAAAATCATCATTTTAACGACCTTTGCCCGTTCTGGATATTTCCAAAGGGCGTTGAAAGCTGGCGTTAGCGGCTATATGCTGAAAGACAGCCCAAGCGAAGATCTGGCAAGTGCCATTCGCAGCGTGATGAAAGGAAAAAAGGTATACGCCCCTGAATTGATGGAAGACTTATATAGCGACGAAAATCCTTTAACCCAACGAGAAAAATCCGTCCTTGAACTCGTCGCAGACGGCAAAAACACGAAAGAGATCGCAAAGGAACTCAGCATTAAAAGCGGCACTGTCCGTAACTACATTTCCATTATTTTAGATAAACTAGAAGTCAAAAACCGTATTGAGGCCATCACACGCTCTAAAGAAAAAGGCTGGTTTAAATAAAAAAAAGATCAGGTCATACGGTGCCTTGATCTTTTTTTCTTTCTAAAAAATTCCCTCTGTTTTTTATCAGCAACTGACAAAATGTAATTGACAACAGACCGCAGTCTTATGATATGATATCCGAGTGATAATAATTATCATTATCACTAATACAAACAAATATCCGGCATATGTGCCGATTTCAAAGGAGTCTACATTCATGAAGAAAATATTGTTCCCTCTGATGCTCATCTTTGTACTTGTATTGAGCGCATGTGGCAATAGCAGCAACTCTTCCTCAAATAAAGGAAATCAATCAACGTCATCAGACAAGATTACATATCAATCTGAAAATGGCCCTGTGAAGCTGCCAGCCCATCCAAAACGTGTCGTTGTTCTCGGATCTTACACGGGCAATGTCATGTCACTTGGTGTGAACCTTGTTGGCGTTGACTCTTGGTCAAAAAAGAATCCACGCTTCCAAAAGGAATTAAAAAATGTGGAAGAAGTATCGGATGAGAATGTGGAAAAAATCATGAAGCTAAAGCCTGATGTCATCATAGGCTTAAACAATACAAAAAATGTAGAGAAACTGAAAAAAATCGCACCAACAGTCTTGTTCACGTATAACAAAGTCGATTACCTTCAACAGCACATTGAAATTGGAAAAGTATTAAACAAAGAAAAAGAAGCCAAAGCATGGGTGAAAGATTTCAAAGAACGCGCAGCTGAAGCTGGAAAAGAAATCAAAGCAAAAATCGGTCAAGATGCGACGGTTTCTGTGTTTGAAAGCGGCACAAAAGATCTTTATGTGTTTGGAGATGCATGGGGTCGCGGTACAGAAATCCTCTATCAAGAAATGAAACTGAAAATGCCTGAGAAAGTGAAAGAAAAAGCATTAAAAGCTGGCTACTATGCAGTTTCGCAAGAGGTCATCCCTGAATTTGCTGGAGACTATATCATCATTAGCAAAAACAGCGAAATGGACAATTCCTATCAAAACAGTGAAATCTACAAGTCCATTCCTGCCGTGAAAAAACATCGTGTGTTCGAAGCAAATGCTGAAGAATTTTACTTTAATGATCCACTCACACTTGAATATCAACTATCATTCTTTAAAAAGCATTTTTTAGGTAAATAAGCTGAAGCAAGGGACCTCTTCCCTTGCTTTTTTCTTGTCTACTTCTAGCGGCAGCGCCTTTTTTCCGCTACAATTACATACAAGCTAATTCAAAAAGTGTGGTGCTGGTTTTGTTTAAAATTTTGCTGATTGAGGACGATACAACCCTCTTCCAAGAAATCAAAGAACGTTTAGTCAACTGGTCCTATGAGGTCTATGGGATTCACGATTTTCATCAGGTCATGCAGGAATTCACCTCCATTCAGCCTGATCTAGTCATCATTGATATTCAGCTGCCGAAATACGATGGCTTTCATTGGTGCCGGATGATTCGCCATCATTCAAATGTTCCGATCATCTTCCTCTCATCTCGAGACCACCCTGCTGATATGGTCATGTCGATGCAGCTCGGTGCTGATGATTTTGTGCAAAAGCCCTTTCACTTTGACGTGCTTATCGCCAAAGTCAGTGCTGTTCTTCGGCGCGTACATGATTATAATGCGGAGCCGGTCAACTTAAAGGTTTGGTGCGGCGCTACCATTGACCTAGAAAAAAACACCGTGACAAATGAACATGGTGAGGTTGAATTAACGAAAAATGAATTATTTATTCTCAAGGAATTGGTTCAGCATAAACATCATATCGTCAGCCGGGAATCACTCATACAAGCGTTATGGGAGGACGAACGGTTTGTGAGTGATAATACGCTGACTGTCAACGTCAATCGCCTAAGAAAAAAACTAGACGAGATCTCCCTTGGCACCTTCATTGAAACAAGAGTAGGTCAGGGTTATCTTGCAAAGGAAAAGGATGATCAATGATGCTCCAAGCATTTTTAAAAGAACGAAGAAGCTGGATTCTGTTCTTTCTTAGTTTGCAGCTTCTCATTCTTTTTGTTGCTTATTTGGATACGACCATTCCAATGGCTTCTCTTTTTTATATCGTGTTACTGTCTACGTTACTCATGATCGTCTTTCTCTTTTTTCGTTATCGAAAAGAAACGGCTTATTATGAGAGGCTGAAAGAATGGGACGAAAATATTGATCATCAAATGCCGCTCGCTCCCTCTTCCCCATTTGAACAGCTCGTACATGATGCGACGTCAGAGCAAATCGACCGCTACAGGCAGATGGCGGCTGAGCAGAAAATCGCCCTTGAAGAAGAAAAAGATGAACTGCTTTCATGGATACATGAGGTCAAAACACCGCTCACGGCCATGCATTTAATGATTGACCGCTTAACAGAGCAGCCGCTGAAATCAAATATGACGTACGAGTGGCTTAGAATTCATTTATTACTCGATGCCCAGCTGCACCAAAGCAGAATACGTCATATCGAAAATGATTTATTTATTGAAAAGCTGGATCTGCAAAGCATCATAGCGAAAGAAATCAAAGCCCTCCAATCATGGTGCATGCAAAAAGGAATTGGCTTTGAACTGGCGCTTGAAGAACGAGACGTATTAAGTGATACAAAATGGTTATCCTTTATGATCAGACAAGTGCTGACAAACGCAGTCAAGTACAGCCATTCGTCTGATATTGTCATCGAAAGCAGACAAATGAATGAACAAGTGGTACTGTCGATCACAGATCAAGGCAGAGGAATTGACCCAAGAGACGTGTCTCGTATATTCGAAAAGGGCTTTACTTCAACAAGACATCATCATGACACCGCATCAACGGGAATGGGGCTCTATTTAACCAAAAAAGGAGCAGACGCTCTTCATATCACGATCGAGGTCAACTCCACTATAGATCAAGGTACAACCTTCACCTTTATCTTTCCGAAAAAGAATGATTTTGTTCGTATTGCGAGCATGTAAACACATGACGGGTCACATCCAATCTCTTTATCAAAGACTGAAAGCTGGCATGAAGAGATTGGGTGATCTACTTAAGAAATATTTCCCGCTTCTTGGTGAAAAACATCTCCCATCTGTCTTCTTCTATAAATACCCAAGAGCAGGCCAACAGCCATCATTTCTAGAAGAATATGTGAACCCCCATAGCTCATGAAAGGCATGGACACTCCAGGTAAAGGCAAAAATCCAAAGTTTGTGAAAATACTCAAGATGAATTTTGTTGCAAACGTAGCTGCAAAGCCTGTCATGACCATTTTCCCATAAGCCAATTGGACTCGTTTTGCTGTATGAAATATTCTGTATATAAAAATGACAAACAGCATGAAAGCAGTCAACCCTGCGAACCAGCCAAATGAATAAATGATATACGTAAACATCCAATCAGTGTGAACCTCAGACAGTGCATACGGAGTGATGTGAAGCCCGTTTGAGCTAAATTCATGAACTGTGTAAAAGTAAGGGTACCTATCTGCTTGAAAAAGAGAAAAAATTTCTACAATAAGATATAAAACTCCTGCTGCTGTCAGCGGAATCATTTGCCTCAAACTTGCACCAGACACATACATAATCGTTATGCACATGACGATACAGATGATGGTCGCAGGAAGCGAGCCAATCGTACTTATTAAAAGAATGGGTAAAGCCATAATCCCTACTCCGAGCCAAGATTTGAAACCATTCCCCCAATTCCAAGAGTGAAAAATACCCGCTAAAGAAATAGCCACCAGAAACGGCACAATCTCAGTCAGATTGATTGATACATCACTTATTCTTAAAAAAAGAATACCGTTCACTCTTATACCAAAAAACATCGTAAGAAAAAGCGTTCCGAGCGTCCCTATGTATAAATGCCAAGAGTATTTCAATAAGCGTCGATAATCGAAAGCAAACAAACCAAACATAAGCACAAGACCAAATAGATAAAAAACGAGACTTTTATAAAAAATATTCATGTCTTGAAGGTTTGTAAAACTAGAATGAAACTGTAAAAAGTACATCGCAAGCAGCCCAAATGAACAAGTAGCTAACACAACAAGTATCGTTTTAAGATCCATTTGGGTTTTATGAGTTTCATGGAGCTGCGTTCCGAGAATGGCAGCATCTCCAATTTGATCCAGCGCTTGATCTACTGCCTCTTCTTCAGTCATCCCAGTATTCATCGCTTCCTCTTTTAGCGTATATAGATGATCACTAAGCTCAAGCTTTATACTCGAATGTACATCTTTATTTTTGATTCGTTTACATACATCCTTTATATACTTTTCGAACTTTTTTTCTAATCCCATACGATTTTCTCCCCGTTCAGAACGCCATCGACTGCATCTTTGAAAACGTTCCACTCTTCTTTCTTTTCCTCTATAAATGCTTTGCCCTGTTCATTTATTTTGTAATACTTTCTTTTCCGGTTGCCATTTCCTTCGCCCCAATAAGAGACAATCAATTCTTTCCCCTCCAAATTGTGCAAAATAGGATAGATCGTTCCCTCTTTAAAGCTAAAAATACCTTCGGACTTCTCCTCCAATTCTTTAATCATTTCATATCCATACATCGGTTTTTCATTTAATAAGCTTAAAATAAGTGTAGCTGTACTTCCCTTTAGAAGTTCTTTACTCACTTTCATTTACAATCACTCCTAATACATAGATATACTATGCATATATTTGATATGCATAGCATACATGAAAAAAAATACCACGTAAAGGTTCAACACATGAATTTTTTAATATACATCCGAATTCATGATGACAAGAAAATCAAAGAAGATTGATACATAAGAACAAAAAACAGATAAAATGAATGATAAAGAGCACCGCTTTCTATAAAAGATAAGGAAAGTTTCTAAATAATAGGTGCGAATTCTACATAAAAACATGTGAATGGTTTTAAAAAACAAGCATGTGACAATAATGTCACATGCTCGTCTGTTTTGTTCGCCAAATCGAAGGAAGTCGGTCTGGCTTCTTTTTATAATAAAGTTATCAATTAAAAAGAAAAAGGGGTTCGACACATGAACATTTTAGAAGCGCGCAAGCTATATAAAAGCTACGGAAATAAATTCAATAAACAAGAGGTGCTCAAAGGCATTGATCTGACCATAGAAGCTGGAGAATTTGTCAGCATTATGGGGCCATCAGGCTCGGGGAAAACAACCCTTCTGAACGTATTGTCATCTATCGACCATGTGTCCAGCGGATCCATTCGGATCGCGGATGCTGAGATGACTCAAATGAAAGATCAGCAGCTCGCTGAATTCAGAAAAAAGCAGCTTGGCTTTGTCTTTCAGGATTATAACTTACTTGATACGCTCACGGTCAAAGAGAACATCCTTTTACCATTATCAATCTCCAAAACACCTAAAAAAGAAGCTTTTGAACGTTTTCAACAGCTAGCAGAGGATATGGGGATTTATGAACTAAGAGACAAATATCCGAATGAACTGTCTGGGGGACAAAAGCAGCGGACATCGGCAGTTCGTGCCTTCATTCATGAGCCTAGTCTCATTTTCGCGGATGAACCAACTGGGGCACTTGATTCCAAATCGGCATCTGATTTACTCAACAAGCTGCAAGATTTTAATCAAAAACGAAAAGCGACCATTGTGATGGTCACACATGATCCTGTCGCCGCCAGCTATTCAAGACGAGTCATTTTTATCAAGGATGGACAGATCTATACACAGTTAAATAAAGGCGCTTTAGAGAGAAAGATGTTTTTCGAAGATATTATGAAAACCCAGGGTGTCTTAGGCGGTGTGAAGCATGAACATTAATCAGCTCGTCTTCCGGAACCTGAAGAAAAATCTGAAGAATTACTACTTATACGTGTTCGCTCTTGTATTTAGTGTGGCGCTCTATTTTTCTTTTGTCACCTTGCAGTATTCACCGGCACTTGATGATGTGAAAGGGTCTATTAAAGGCGGTGCGTCAATTAAAGCCGCTTCAATCCTGCTCATTGCCATCGTCGGCATCTTCCTGTTATATGCGAACAGCATTTTCATTAAGCGCAGAGGGAAAGAAATTGGCCTGCTGCAGCTCATTGGGATGACCAAACAAAAAATTGCCAGACTGCTCAACGCAGAAAACTTTATCCTATACGTGATCGCCATGGCTCTTGGCATAATCGCCGGATTTATCGGTTCAAAGCTCATGCTGATGGTGCTATTTAAAGTGACAGGCGTTAACGCCATCGCCAACCTTCATTTTTCAGGCATGGCCCTTCTGCAAACGATCATTGTCTTTTTATTGATTTATGTATTGATTATGCTGAGAAATAGACGTTTTATTAAAAAGCAAACGATCCTATCTTTATTTAGAACGACGTCTTCTACAGAGCAACGTATCAAAAAAATATCAGTATTTGAAATCATCATTGGGGTTTTCGGTATTGTCTTAATCAGCTCAGGCTATTACATTTCTTCTCAGCTTTTTAGTGGCACATACACGTCAATGCTTTCGTTATCTTTGGCCATGATTTATATTCTAGGTTCTGTCATTATTGGTACCTTTCTTTTTTATAAAGGCTCTGTTTCGTTCATAGCCAATATTGTACGTAAGAGAAAGAATGGCTACCTTGCCATTCATGAAGTCCTGTCTCTGTCATCAATTATGTTCAGACTAAAATCAAATGCACTGCTTTTAACGATTATTACTACAGTATCTGCACTTGCGATCGGTTTGTTATCACTTAGCTACATTTCCTATTACTCAGCAGAAAAAACCGCTGAACAACAAATTCCAGCTCATTTCGTCATGGGCTCTGAAAAGGAAGCAGCCACCTTCACTCGTGCACTTTCTGACAAACATATTGCTTATGAAGAAACACAATTCAAGGTCATTCAAGCTGATTTTGATGCAAAGAAGATCATTGATACGGAGTTAAGAAGCTTGAATAAGAATCCAGGAGTTTTGACATTTCCTGTGATCAGTGAGAGGAACGTACCAAGCATTCATGTGGAGAACAACGAAGTCATGTTAAGCGGCTACAATGATTTATTGAAAAAATTCATGCCGATTAAAAGCTCAGGTGATGTGAAACTTCTGATAAAGAAACCACTCGATTTAAAAGTCATTGATATGAAGAAGGATCACTTAATCTCTTACCGGTTCACTGCTGGCGGCCTGCCTGTTGCCGTTGTTAGTCAAAACGTCTTTGAGCAGTTGGACCAAAACAAGGATCCTAAGCTTCAGCTTAAGAATAACCAATATATTGCGATCAATGTAAAAGATGAGAAACATATTGAACAAGCCAATGACGTCTTTACTTCTTTAAAACTGGGTGATGACAGCATGTCTCGATTAGCTTCAACTCAGCAGCAAAAGCAAACAATAGGACTGATGATGTTTGTCGTCGGATTTTTAGGCCTAAGCTTCCTTGTCACATCAGGCTGTATTTTATACTTCAAACAAATGAATGAAAGTGAAGAGGAACAAAGCTCGTACACGATCTTACGTAAGCTTGGTTTTACTGAGAAAGATCTATTAAAAGGCATTCGACTCAAACAGCTATTTAACTTTGGTATTCCGCTCATCACCGGATTGCTGCATAGCTACTTTGCGGTACAGTCAGGCTGGTTTTTATTCGGCGGTGAACTGTGGGCACCAATGCTCATTGTCATGTCGATTTATACCGTTTTGTATTCAGTCTTCGGATTCCTATCAGTCCAGTATTATAAAAAAGTCATTAAAGAATCCTTGTAATCTATTCCCCATAGGCCTCGCCTATGGGGATATTGTGCTTTATTTACGATGGTGTTGATTCAAACTTGTGCGATAAAATATGGTCTCTTGCCGCATAAGCTTTTTGTTTCACCTCTTCTAGGTTCACACCGACAAGCTTCCCGTTTTGCTTCACTGCTTTTCCAGCAACATAGACAGAATCAACATTTGAAGGATGTGCCGTCTGGACAACCGCTCCAGCTGGATCTGTCATCGGCAGAAGATTCATGCTTGTCCGATCAATCAGGATGAAATCAGCTTCTTTCCCAGGTGAGAGTGACCCAATTTTATCATCAAGCTTTAGTGCACGAGCCCCATTGATCGTCGCAGCTTCAAGCATTTGATGAGCAGAGAGCCCAAGTTCAGGTCCTGGCATCGTCCCCTCCATCAATAATGATTGATTTTGAATCGCCCGCTCTGCCTGAAGCCCGAATTTCATTTGAGCAAACAAATCTCCGCCTGTGGCTGTTACCACATCTACACCAAGCGTTGGAAGTACTCCATTCTCAATTGCAAGCCCTGTTACAGGATAACCGTGCCCCATCATCATCTCAATCTCAGGTGTAATAGAGATTGAGCTTCCACTGCCAGACAGCATTTTCATTTGATCCGCATCAATTGCATTGATATGCACCATGTTTAGATCCGGTCCTAGTAACCCTGCTTTGTGAAGCCGCTCAATCGAGCGATCCTCCGCTCCCCAATTCCCAAAACCAATGTGCATGCTACATAATGCATCTAAAGACCTGGCTGTTTCAATTTCAAATACTGAGGTCTCCCACGAGGAAAACTCAGGTCCACGAATGGCAAGCCCCATCGTCAAAAGCTGATCTGTTGATTGGAAATACGTTTTTTTCACGCGGGCTGCATCTTCCATATTGGTGAGTGTACTCCCCCTATCCCAATATTCAGCATCTCCAGATGTACCAAAAGCAAAAACAGCCCGAATGCCCGCATCTTTTAATCCTCCTATGAGCTCATCTGTATGATCCATTGAATTGATCATCGTCCAGTCTAAAAACGTGGTCACCCCTGCATCTAAAGCCTCTAATGCCCCTAAATAATTGGAAATTCGATCGTCTGATGGACGTCTCATCGCTCCATAGTTGCCATAATATATTTTGCTCAAATACGTCTGTAAAGACCAATCTGTTCCTATACCCCGGATGACAGACTGCCACACATGACGATGTGTATCCACAAGCCCTGGCATGATCACCATATCGGATGCATCGACAATGTCTGCATCACTTGCGTCAATCGAAGGTGCGACTTCTAAAATGTGCGCCCCTTCAATTAGTAAATCTCCCTTTTCCAGAAAACCTAAAGATGGATCAAGCGTTAAAAGAGCTGCATCTTTAAACAATGTTTTCTTCATCTATATCCCCCTTTTCAAATGACGACGATGAGTCATCCCACCCTCTCTGTCATTTTAAAACATAATAGGATCAAATTAGAAGAAAAGTGACTCAAGCAGGTGTTTTACGAGCTCATTTTTCGAAAATAGTTGTATATCCGGTTTAACTTGACGTCATGTTTTCCTTTTGGACTTTCCATCATGCCAAATTCAAAGAATTTCACAGGTTTGATCCCGACATATTGTAAAAGTGCTCGTTTCATTAATATCTTGTGGGCATTTTGCAAAAAGAAGAATGGATAATTTGTCGGCCCTTGCATAGTCGATACACAAACGGCGCTTTTTCCTTTTAACAGCCCTTCTGGAAGCAGCCCGCCTGTTTGACGATAGGCGAAATTCGCAGCAAACATGCGATCGATAAAGCCAAGCAGCATGGCTGGCGGCCGCCCCCACCAAATCGGATAAACAAACACGATTTTATCTGCCCATTTGATCTTTTCCTGATACACCTGAATGTCAGGATCCTTATGCATATCACGCCTTTTTTTCTCTTCATTAAAAATAAGAACAGGATCAAATTCTTCTTGATATAAATCAATAATCCTCACTTCATGAACCTTTGGATTTTCTTCACTACCTTTGACGATTTCTTTCAAAAAAGCACCATTTAAACTATTGTGATGAGGGTGAGTATAAATAATGAGTACATTCATGTTTTGTCTCCTTTAGTTATCATTTGATAACAAAATAATATACCTAATCTATATAGTTGTCAAATGATAATTGTTTTTTGATAATAAATTTGGTATGTTACGTAGGAGGTGAAAATCATGAAAAATCCACATTTCTTCAAGGAGTTCGTAGCATTTGCTTCTACTTTTTCTGAGCGAAAACATGACCTGATGAGCAAAGTCAAACCATCTGAATTAACAACCTTACAATATTTGATTCTAGAGCAGCTAGCTGTCAGTGAGCCGCTTACACCTAGTGAAATTGCTGATTGTCATCACATGTCTCTACCAAATGTCAGCAGAGAACTAAAGAAACTTCACGAAAAGCAATTCATCGATAGACAAGAAGATCAAGCTGACAAACGAAAGCATGTGATTATGCTTTCTGAAAAAGGCCGAGCCTGTATGAACGAAGCATTCCAGCATATTGAATCGATGCTAATTGGCAGCCTATCTCCCTCAGACATAGAACAAATGGATGACATCGTACAAGCTCTCCGCCTATTAAATCAAACGATTTTTAAAAAATGAACATGAAAAAGCATGAGCGTATCGCTCATGCAAGGATTGGTTGCTAAACTTCCAAATTGCACAAAAAGCGTCTAGTTTTTTACGCCCAAACGCTTCTTTAATGTATTCTCCATGTACCCTTTAACCAACAAGCTGATACGCGATATATAACGCGACCAGCCAGATCATGATCGCCGAAGCTTTATTGATACGATTCATCCACTTGCCGTTTGTATCTAACTTCCCTAACATTTTCCCTAAAAGAGCAAGCCCGATAAACCATAACCACGAGACAATGATACAGGCCAGTGTAAACGCCATTTTTTCAGCACCGCTATATTGGAGAGAATTCGTTCCAATGACACCAATTGTATCGAGAATCGCGTGAGGGTTTAAAAGTGAAACTGAACAGGCAAAAACGATTTGCTTTCTCGCAGGCATCATGTCTGTCTTCTTTTTATCACCTGATGCTGAGCTTGTGTTCCACACCGATCAGCCCATATAAAGTAAAAAACAAAACCCAATGATATAAAGACCGATTTGGAGCATAGGAATGGTTAACACCACAACCGAAACACCGATGACTGCTAGAGCAATCAAAAGTGTATCACAAAGAGCCGCTGTGATGACGACAGGTAATACTCAATACAAGCGAGGCTGAAGCGCCCCTTGTTGAAATACAAATACATTTTGAGCTCCCAAAGGTAATATAAGACCAAAGGCAAGCACAATTCCATGAATGATAGCAATGGACATCTTCAATCATTCTCCTTTTTCAAGCAATTCCTACACATTTTAACATAGAACAATATGAAAGCTTTCTACGAATTTGATTTGTCCTACAAAAAAAGCGCTGGATGCTTTTCATCCAACGCTTGTCGTTTCATCCTTGATTATCCTTTTCGTGCAAGCTCTCTTTCTCTCAGCTCTACACGACGAATTTTCGCTGACGGTGTTTTTGGCAGCTCGTCAATGAATTCGATTTCTCTTGGGTATTTGTACGGTGCTGTTGTGTTTTTTACATGTGTTTGCAGTTCTTTGATCAGTTCATCACTTTGCGCAGTGCCATCACGAAGGACAACGTATGCTTTGACGATGGACCCTCTGATTTCATCTGGGCTCGCCACAACCGCACATTCCTTCACTGCTGGATGCTTGATCAGTGCATCTTCCACTTCAAACGGTCCAATGGTATAGCCTGAGCTGACAATGATGTCATCTCTGCGGCTTTCAAACCAGAAGTACCCATCTTCGTCTTTTTTCGCACGGTCACCCGTGATAAAGTACTTTCCACGGCGCTGCGCCTTTGTACGCTCTTCATCTTTATAGTATTCCTTAAATAGAGCCGGCGTTTCAAGATGAACAGCAATATCACCCACTTCTCCTGGAGCGCATACGTTGCCGTCCTCATCAATGATGTCCACTTCGTTGCCAGGGGTTGGTTTTCCCATACTGCCAGCCTTGATGTCCATTCCTTTTAGGACCCCTACTAGCAGAGTACTTTCTGTTTGGCCGTACCCATCTCTTACTTCTATATCGAAATGGTTTTTGAATGTATCAATGACTTCACGGTTCAGCGGCTCTCCCGCAGAAACAGCACTATGAAGCTTCGGCAGCTCGTACTGACTCAAGTCATCAACTTTGGCCATAAACCGATATTCTGTTGGTGTACAGCATAGGACATTGATTTCATTTTTTTGAAGCAATTCTAAGTACGTATTTGGATTAAACTTTCCTCCGTATACAAAGCCTTCCGCTCCACTTCCTAAAACAGATAAGAGAGGACTCCACACCCATTTTTGCCAGCCTGGTCCTGCTGTTGCCCATACTTTATCTCCTTCATTAATAGCGAGCCATGCTTTAGCAGCTGTCCGTAAATGTGCATACGCCCAGCCGTGTGTATGCACAACCCCTTTTGGGTTACCTGTTGTGCCTGATGTATAGGATAAAAACGCCATGTCTGTCCGTTCTGTTTGAGCCATTTGCAGCTCGCTTGATTGCTGATCCTTTTGCGCTAGAATGTTTGTCCAGCCATGATCGTTTTCACCAATCGAGAATGTTTTAAAATCATTTGGCTGATTCGTTCCCTCGAACGATTGAATGAATGACGCGTAAACAATCGCTCCCTTTGCTTCCGCATGTTCAATTCGATAATCTAAGTCCTTCGCACGAAGCATTTCTGAACAAGGAATGACGACCATCCCTGTTTTCAAAATAGCCAAATAAATGCTGTATGCCTCTAGCATGCGTGGCACCATCACAATGATTTTATCGCCTTTTTTAAAGCCTGCATCTAACAACACATGACCGATTTTATTGGCATCTTCCACTAATGCTGCATAAGTCACATGCGCTTCTCCGCCATTTCCGTCCTGCCAGTGCAGAGCCATTTTCTCGCGGTTATGACTGAATGCTTCAATCTCGCTGACTAAGTTATATTGTTCTGGTGCAATTAAGTCTTCTCTTTTCATGGTACAGCTCCTTTTTGCCTCTTTCTATGAAACCATTCATGTTTCAATTTACCTATTCTAACATTCATAACTGAAAAATGCTTGAATTAGGACCTACTCCTAGTATTATGCCATAATTTTCTCCATTCGTCCTCTTTTTCAAAAATATTCTAACAATTTATATGTAAAAAAAGAAAAGAGCGGGAATGATCCCGCTCATAAGCCATAGCTTTTCAATTGTGTGTCTTAGAAAGATCCGCCACCCATATGTTGTTGAGCGTAAGATACAAGACGTTTAGTGATTTCTCCACCAACTGATCCGTTAGCGCGAGCTGTTGTTTCTGGTCCAAGGTTTACACCAAATTCTGAAGCGATTTCATACTTCATTTGGTCGATCGCTTGTGCAGCGCCTGGAACGACTAATTGATTAGAACTGCTTTGTCTATTTTGTTGAGCCATGTGTTCTCACCTCCTTGTGAATATAGAATGTGTAGAAACACATGACTTCATGCGATCAATTTTATGGTAATTATTATGAAATTTTTTCTTTAAAATAAATCAGCGAATTCGTCTGCCGCTTTCTTTTCATTTGTGACAATGATGGTTTCGATTTGCTCAACTGCCTCGTCAAGCATTGGCTCGAAATCAGCAAAGCTTTCGTAGCGTTCTACTTTTTCAAGCTTTGGTTTCGTTTTAGGCGACGGTGGCGTAAAGATTGTACAGCAATCCTCAAAAGGCTGAATGCTTGTATCATATGTGCCAATTCGTCTCGCTTCATCAATAATGTCATTTTTATCAACAGCAATCAGCGGGCGAATGATTGGCGTATTTGTGACATGATTAATGGCATACATACTTTCAAGCGTCTGGCTTGCGACTTGGCCAAGGCTTTCACCGGTAATAATCGCAAGTGCATCACGCTTCGCTCTTATTTTATCTGCTATTTTCAGCATCATTCTTCTCGTTGATGTCATTGTATAGTTTTCAGGTACTTGTTTGTGAATTAACTCTTGGATTTTGGTGAAAGGAACAATGTGCAGCTTCACTTCGCCTCCATATGCGGCTAAACATTCTGCAAGATCAATGACCTTTTGCTTGGCACGTTCACTTGTATACGGGGGACTAAAGAAATGAACAGCTTCAATTTGAATTCCGCGTTTCATGGCCTGATAGCCGGCAACTGGGCTGTCAAAGCCGCCTGAAAGCATGAGCATCGCTCTTCCGCTTGAACCGACTGGCAAACCTCCTGCACCCTTTACATCTTTAAATGTAATATACGTCGCATGTTCTCTGATTTCAATTCGCAAATGAACATCTGGCTGTTTCACATTAACCGTTAAGTTTTCCGTATTCTTAAGAACATGTCCGCCAATTTCGCGGTTCATCTCATTTGAATCAAGCTCAAATTGTTTGTATGAGCGCTTCGTTGAGACTTTAAATGTATTCCCTTTTTCGTACACTTCCTGCACTGCCGTTAGCGCCGCTTCTTTGATTGCGTCCAGATTCGTTTCACATTTTACCGCAAGACTAAAGCTCTGAATCCCAAATACACTTTTGAGGTGCTCTGAAATCGGTTCAGGGTCTTCTCCGTTCAGCATGATGGTGATGCGGTCTCTGTCAGATGCGTACTTTAATGCTTCAAAATCTTTCAATACGAACCGAATATGCTGTCTTAGTTTTTCAATAAATTTCTTTCTATTTTTCCCTTTTGTTGAGATCTCACCAAAACGGACTAAAATGTGATCATATTTCATGCTGTTATCTCATTCCTTTTAGTTTTTTTACACTTTGTGCGATAGATGTGATGATACGCTTCGTAAGCTCTGGTCCTTGTCCATACGTCAAACTGATTCTCATACTGCTTTTGGCCACTTCTTCTGCTTTCCCCATAGCTAGCAGCACACGGCTTGGCTCTTTTTTCTTGGCTGAGCAGGCAGATGTTGTGGATACGTAAATGCCTTCTTTTTCTAGCATATGGAGTAGGACTTCGATTTGAATACCTGGCACTGAAAAATTCACAATGTGCGGCGCACTTTGCGTCAGCGGTGTGTTGAGGACAACACCTTCTATTTCTCCAAGCTTCTTTTGCAGCTGAGTTTTCAGCGCCAGCATCTCATCATGATGCTTTTCAGCATGTGCAAATGATTGTTTCATGGCTTTTGCTAAGCTGACAGCTCCAGCAGGGTTTTCAGTACCTGAACGGAGACCAAATTCCTGCTCTCCTCCTGTGATGAAAGGTGCAAGCTCTGTACCTTTTTTTAAAAAGAGAGCACCCGTCCCTTTCAAGCCATGAATCTTGTGACCTGACATCGTCAAAAGATCAACATCGACGTGTTTATTGAGGGATACCTTGCCAATGCCCTGCACCCCGTCGACATGAAAGAGTGCGTCTTTTGCATGCTCACGAATGATGCCAGCCGCTTCTTCAATTGGCTGGATGGCACCTGTTTCGTTGTTCACATGCATCATACTGACAAGCACTGTATCAGGGCGAAGTACTTCTTTTAATTGAGTTAAATCTACATGGCCATGCTCATTTACTTGAATATAAGAGATATCAAAGCCAAATAAAGTTTTCAGCTGTTCAAACGATTCGATGACAGAGGGATGCTCAATTGTTGTTGTCACAATGTGTTTGCCCCGATTCATCTTGGCGAGAGCAGCCCCTTTAATGGCGATGTTATTCGCTTCTGTTGCGCCAGAAGTGAAAATAATCTCATATTGTTTAAAGCCTGTATAGTGAAGCATTTGTTTTCGCGTTTCACTTAGCAGCCTGCTTGCATCAATCCCGAGCTGATGAAGCGAGGACGGATTTCCAAAAAAACGTTCACTCACTTGTTGATATACTTGTAAAACCTCAGGGTACGGTTTTGTTGTTGCACTATTATCAAGATAAATCATACCTGGACTCCTTACAAAAAACTTTAAAAATAAATGCATTTATATGTTACCATATTGATGTCAGACAGAGAATTTTCTGAAAACGGCAGTTGACAACTTTTTATTTTCATAATATCATCCATAGTGCAATTGTCACATAACCACCTAAATTGTCAGAATATTTAAATTTGGCACAATACACTGATTGAGGAGGAACTATTTTGAAAAATAGTTTAAGTATAAAAGAGACATTAGCCATTGGTTTAATGCTTTTTGCATTATTCTTTGGCGCAGGAAATATGATTTTCCCACCAGTCCTTGGACAATATGCGGGTGAGAATGTATGGCTTGCTATCGGTGGATTTTTACTAACAGGAGTCGGTCTGCCGCTTCTAGGGGTTATTGCGATCGCCCTTACAGGTACCGGTGCAAAAGGGCTTGCGGATAAAGCTCATCCTATTTTTGGAACCATTTTCACTGTCATTCTATATTTATCCATAGGACCGTTTTTTGCTATCCCTCGAACAGGTACGGTTTCTTACGAGATTGGATTAGCACCGTTTCTGTCAAAAGCACAATCCTCTTCATGGATACCGTTATTCTTATTCACCCTTGTGTTTTTCACGATTACATATTTGCTCGCTTTGAATCCTTCAAAACTGGTTGATCGAATCGGCAAAGTGTTGACACCAATCTTATTAACGGTCATTGCGATTATTGTGTTTAAAGCCATTGCTACACCGATGGGAATCATTGGTGCGCCTGATGCAACTTATGAAACAAGCCCTCTCTTCACTGGGTTTTTAGAGGGCTATAAAACAATGGATGCTCTCGCTTCTCTCGTATTTGGAATCGTTGTTGTGACAGCTGTTAAAGAAAGAGGCATCACAGAGCGCAAATCTCTTGCGGCGGCATGTATAAAAGCTGGTCTTGTTGCAGCAGCTGGACTTGCACTAGTATATATCTCACTTGCTTATGTCGGTGCTTCAAGTCCCGATGCAACCGGAATGGTTGGGGCAAATGAAGGTGGCAAACTACTTTCACTATCTGCTAACTTTTTATTCGGTTCTGCAGGTAACATTGTACTTGGCGCAGCCATTTTATTCGCTTGTCTAACAACAAGTATTGGACTTGTCTCATCTTGTGGCGAATATTTTTCAAAGCTTTTCCCATCACTTTCTTATCGTGCAGTCATTCTCATTGTTTCTTTATTTAGCACATTCGTTGCAAACCTTGGACTGGCACAAATTATCTCTCTATCAGTCCCTGTACTTGTGGCGATATATCCACTGGCAATTGTTATTATTTTAATGTCGTTCCTTGACCGCTGGATTAACGGTAGACGAGTCATTTATGTCGTACCCCTGATCTTCACTGGATTTTTTGCCATCATCGACGGCTTATTGGCTGCTAAAATCAATCTCGGTGGTTTGCCTGACATCTTAGGTTCATTTATTCCATTTTACAATTTAGGTATTGGCTGGGTTATTCCAGCGATTATTGGCGCATGTATTGGTGTACTCATTTCAATGTTTACCAGCCCACCAAAACAACTCGCTTCATAATGATCTTCAACATCCCCTTCACCAGGGGATGTTTTTTTATTGTTCTCCATATACTAAAATAGAAAAATTCATGACTTTTGTACGAAAACACATGTTGACATCAGGCGTACATCCTTTATAATTAGTGAATGTTAATGCAGAACGGTTTTAGCAACTAATTAACAGAATATTTCAACATAATATTGGAGGCTTTATATTCAATGAAGGCAACTTTGTCGACGAAAGATACGGTTATTATAGGATTTATGCTATTTGCTCTATTCTTCGGCGCCGGTAATATGATTTATCCACCAGAACTTGGGCAATATGCTGGGCAAAATGTGTGGAAAGCAATGGGCGGATTTTTATTAACAGGTGTCGGTTTACCCCTTCTTGGGATTATAGCGATCGCTTTAACAGGGCGTGACGCAAAGGGACTTGCGGATAAAGCACACCCAGTTTTTGGAACAGCCTTTACAGTCATTTTATATTTATCCATTGGGCCGCTTTTCGCTATTCCTCGTACAGGAACAGTCTCATATGAGATTGGCGCATTACCCTTTTTAGCGGGTGTACCAGCTTGGCTCTCACTTCTTTTATTCACACTTGCCTTTTTCGGTATTACGTATTACCTTGCTCTAAATCCAACGAAAATTGTGGATCGTGTAGGGAAAGTGTTAACACCAATTAAATTTACGATTATTTTAATCATTATTGTCAAAGCGATTTTGACGCCGATGGGCGTAATTGGCAATCCTGATGCATCCTATAGCAACGGATCATTTTTTAAAGGATTTCTAGAGGGCTATAAAACAATGGACGCTCTTGCTTCTATTGTGTTTGGGGTTGTTGTTATCAACGCCATTAAAGGACGCGGTGTGACAAGTAAGAAAGCACTCGCTTCTGCTTGTATCAAAGCTGGTCTAATTGCAGCGTGCGGATTAACTTTTGTTTATCTATCGCTTGCTTATTTAGGCGCTTCAAGTACACACGCAATTGGTTTTGTTGGAGATGGCAGTAAAATCTTGGCTCAGTCTTCTCAATTCCTTTTCGGCAGTCTAGGAAATATTGTGTTAGGTGCCGCAATTACAGTGGCGTGTTTAACAACAAGTATTGGTCTTGTCACATCCTGCGGGGAGTATTTCTCGAAATTATTACCTAAACTTTCTTATAAAACAGTCGTGACACTCGTAACTTTATTCAGTTTTATCATTTCAAATTTTGGACTTGCTCATATTATCGCTTTCTCTGTACCAGTGTTAACTGCGATTTACCCGCTAGCGATTGTGATCATTGTTCTATCACTTGCAGATAAATGGCTTGGACATAGAAGACCTGTTTATGTACTCTCTTTAATTTTAACAGGCTGCGTCAGTTTGTTTGACGGTTTAGCAGCAGCGAAACTCCCGATTGGTCCAGTGACGGATATCTTTCACACGATATTACCTTTATATGACCTTGGCATCGGCTGGATTGTGCCTGCTATACTTGGAGTCGTGATTGGATTCGTGATCTCTCTTTTCACTTCTTCTGCTTCAGAAGAACGTCAGAAACAAGCATCATAGCATGAAAAAAGCTGAAGTCCTGTTAATGGACCTCAGCTTTTTTATTGGTGCTGATATTCTTTTTCTTGCTGAGCTAAAAGCTTCTGCACGGAGCCAGGTGATGCTTTTTCAACAGCCGATGCTGCCACATCAAAAGAACCGTTATAATCGTAGGCATAAAATCTTCGTTCTGCCTCTTTTAATTGCTCTGATAAGATATGATTTTGACTTCTGAAACGATTCCCATATTGAATGATCCGTTCAATTTGATCCACTTTACTGAGCATCTCTTGTGTCTCATGAGTGACACTCTTCACTGTTTCAGAGGCTTCTTTTAATTGTTGATTCACTGCCGGCATGTTTAGAGGCAGATTCTCCAGCTGCTCGTGAACTTGCTGAATCATCTCCTGCGCTTTTTCAGCACGGTCTTTGATGTCAGCGGGTACGCCTGGAATGTTGCTTTTATGCAGTTGGCGCACTGTATCTGTGAGCATTGTTTTGAGTTCAGCCAGTGTTTCTCTCGCTTGTAATTCTTCTTTTCTTAATGATTGAAGATGGTCTTTAAACGTTTCATGCAATGCTTTTGCATCCTCGATAAAGGTCTCCAGCTGATTGATTTCATCCATTAATAATGAATACGCCACATGATCACGATCAAGCTTCTCGCGTATTTGCTTCATGAGCTTTTCGATTTCTTCTAAGCGCTTTTCGAATGCTTTCTGTTGATCAAGCTCTCCGGCTGTCAGCTTATAGCTTTCTTTCACAAGAGCCGTCTCTGCCTTTGTTTGCGTGTGATCTTGTTCAAGCTTTTCAAATGCTTCCGTGAGCTCAGGCATTTTGCTTTTGATTTCCTGGCCTGCTTCTACTTCTGCTTCCAGCTGATCATACAGCGTCTGAATCGCGTCGTCGATCATTTGCAGGATGCTTGATGCCTCATCTAAGTTGAGTTCATCAATGAGCAGCTTCTCCGCACGGGTCAGCTGTTTATTTAAGTTCTCCAGCTCTTTTGTCATCTGGATGTGCTCTAGCTTGTAGCCTTTGTCTGTCATTTCTTTATAACCGTCTTTCAGCTTAGTCAGCTGACCTGGTACGGTTTGTTTGCAGTCCGCAATAAGCTTCGGTACATCATTAATATACATTTGAAGCTGATCGAGTCTGCGGTCTTGCTCAAGCAAAATTTTTCTTGCTTTCATGTAGTTCCCGTTTTCTGTCTCTTCTTCATACTGCTTGATTCCTTCCCAGGCCTCATCTAAGTCCTGCTCCATTTTGTCATAAAGGGTGCCATATAAATGGCTGTACGCAAGCAGATTTTTTCGAACCGTTTGATATTGCTCTTTGACCTTTTCAATGTCTTTTCGGTTTTGCTCTTCACTTGTCACAAGGTCTGCAATCTCTTTTAAAATGTCTTCAATATTCGAATCAGCAGCAGTCAGCAAATTCCCAATATGTGCAAGAACTTGCTTGGCTTTGGAGAATCGATATTTATCAGAATACTCTTCTGCATCATATAATAGCTCCTCTACCTTTGGAAGATGGGCTGTGACGATATCGTCCCACTCCGCACGCCATCTTTCAAAAAATTGCTCTGTTTCTCCGGTCATTTTTAAATGTTTGATTTTTGAAATTTCTTCTACAATTGATCTGTTTAAAATTTCAATTTTCCATGCTTCCAATCGGTCAATCTCTTTATATATATTTTTTCGCAAAAAATAACCGACTGAAAACAAAGCAAGCAAAATGACAATTAAACCGATGATTAACTCCATAATGAGCCCCCTTGTTGTGATCTAAGTGATGTCAGGGTAAATGTGTCCCGAGTAGACCTGAGAACCCTTTCGTGTCCGCTTTGCATTTGTTTTTATAGCAGGATCGTATGTTTTCCAATACCATCCATTCACGGTTTTATGTATGTTTTTCCAAGAAAGTGTTTGAACGCTTTCTATCATTTGATCACACGTATCGATGTGACCTACTTTTATGTATGCGGAAGCTGTCGTTTTCATTGTTATTATGATACCATGTAACCAGCATTTTTGGTCATGATTTTTCATTATTTTCGCTGATAAACATCACGTTTTTCAAAATATCGACAAGAGGTGACGACATGCTGAAACAAGATGCACATCTACATACACCGTTTTGCCCGCACGGCTCTCTGGATCCTTTTCATTCTTATATTGAAAAAGCCATAAAAAAGGGATTTGATTCCATCACCTTTACCGAGCATGCCCCGCTGCCTCCTTCGTTTCGAGATCCAACGCCTGAGCAGGATAGTGCCATGAAGCTCCAAGACCTTGAAGCATATTTAACGAAGCTGGATCAGCTGAAACTAGAGTACAAAGGACAATTAATAGTAAAAACTGGGCTTGAGGTTGACTATATCAAAGAGTATGAAGAGGAAACAAGTGCCTTTTTAGACTGCTACGGCCCCAAACTAGATGACGGCATTTTGTCTGTTCACTTTCTTCCTGCTGGCGATGAATATATTTGTCTTGATTTTGATGAACATGCCTTCCAGCAGCTGTTGAACATCTATGGCAGCATCGAACAGGTCTATCAATGCTACTATGAGCAAATTCATTCTTCTATTCTATCATCTTTAGGCGACTATAAGCCAAAGAGAATCGGTCATATCACCCTTGTCCAGAAATATAAACAGCTTTTCCCATATGAGATGTCGCCTGAACTCTGTCAAAGGGTCGCCCTTTGTCTTGAAGAAACGGCAAAAAAAGGTATGTCTTTAGATTTTAATACATCGGGTCTTCGTAAAACATATGCCAGAAGTATCTATTTAGATCAATGGATGATTGATCTTGCAAAACAGAAAAAAATTCCGCTCATATTCGGCTCTGATGCCCATCAAGCGGAAGATCTCGGGTATGCCTATGATCAATTTGAAGACATCATGAGTTTCAGATGAGTATCTAATTTCGGCTCTTTGGGTTCTAGCAAATGATGAAGCGAGCGGCTCAGTTCCTTAAAGTACATCTGATAAAAGTACGGTTCGTTTGGGTTCAAATAAAGCACCTCTGTTAAATATTGTGGCTGCAAATATGGCATCATCAGAAGTGATTTTAGCTGAATCATAAATGATGAGAGTGAGAGCTGCTCACAAATCACATGGGTTCTTTTTCCTTTTTCAATCATGAGCTGAAACAAATATTTTTCCTTTGTTAAATACGTTGACATGATTTCTCTGATGAGCGTCGAATCAATCGTCACCTCTCGATAAACGAAACGGGTTAATTGACGGTGTTCATGTTGATAAGATAAAATATCAAAAACTACATGAAGTAAACACTCTTTTGCGTGACGGGTCTCCATGTGATGAACTTGTGTTTCAATCATGTGAATGTAGCCTTCATAAAAATCGGATACGAGCTGCTCTAGCAGCCCTCCTTTTCCTTGAAAGTAATAAGATATATGAGCAACGTTGACATTTGCTTCCTTCGCAATCTCACGGACAGAGGTTCCAGAAAATCCTTTTTGGTTAAAAAGTCTGACGGCAGCATCAATAATACGGTCTTTTGTTTGCACTGTTGTTGATGTTTTCATCCGCTCACTCCTCTTCATATGTACATACTTCAAGCTGAAGGCGGAAGTTCCTTTTACATTTGCTCGACAAATCCCACATGCGAGACGCAAGTTATGTATTTTTGAGATAGAAAGTAGGAGATTTTCATGTTTCATGTCGAAAAACAGTCTGGCGACTCATCGAAAGACTATCAATTGCTTGTCAAACAAGTAGAAGCCATTACAGATGGTGAACCTGATCTTATCGCCAATTTGGCAAATGCTGCGGCGTTATTGTATCACTCACTCCCTGAAGTGAACTGGGCAGGGTTTTATTTGGCAAAAGACGGCGAGCTTGTGCTTGGACCGTTTAACGGACTGCCTGCATGTGTACGCATCCCATCTGGAAAAGGCGTATGCGGTACAGCCTTTGCATCAGGTGATGTGCAGCGTATCGCAGATGTTCATGCGTTCCCTGGCCATATTGCATGTGATGCTGCATCGCAATCTGAGATTGTCATTCCGCTCAGGGTGAATGGCCAAATCATTGGAGTACTCGACATTGACAGCCCAGTAAAAGATCGTTTTAGTGAAGTGGATGAGACGTACTTAGTTCAATTTACAGAGGTCCTGCAGAATGCTTTGTCAGCCTCTACCGATGCATAATGATGCCCCGAAAAAGCAGACTGATTGTCTGCTTTTTTCTTTTTCTCATCTGTAGGAACAGTCGCCATGCCTGATCTTCTCCCTCTAAATAGGTTGACTTCTTATATTCAGCGTCATATAATAGACTTTGTGTGAAATATGGCAGCCTTTTTGTTCGGCTTTTTTGTATCATTTTGTTCCTTCTATTTGGAGGTGCATCTTGTAACTCCCTGCTGCTGGAGCGAGGATGCATGAAAACATAATGACGAAAAAGAGGAAGAACAGACGGTTTTTATTTTTCACAAATAAAAACAATAAGGAGGAGTCACATTATGGCTCGCTATACAGGTCCAAGTTGGAAGATTTCCCGCCGTTTAGGCATTTCATTAAGCGGAACAGGTAAGGAACTTGAAAAACGCCCTTACGCTCCAGGCCCACATGGTCCAGGACAACGCAAAAAACTATCTGAATATGGTTTACAATTACAGGAGAAGCAAAAGCTTCGTCACATGTACGGTGTCAACGAACGTCAATTCCGTACACTATTTGACAGAGCTGCTAAAATTCCTGGTAAACAAGGTGAAAACTTCATGATCCTTCTTGAAACTCGCCTTGACAACCTAGTATACCGTCTTGGCCTTGCTCGTACTCGTCGCCAAGCTCGTCAGCTAGTGAACCATGGTCACATCCTTGTTGATGGAAGCCGTGTAGACATCCCATCTTTCTCTGTAAAACCAGGTCAAACGATTGCTCTTCGTGAGAAATCTCAAAACCTAACAGTTGTGAAAGAATCAGTTGAAGTAAACAACTTCGTTCCTGAATACCTTTCTTTCGATGCTGAAAAGCTTGAAGGTACTTTCACTCGTCTTCCAGAGCGTTCTGAATTAGCGCCTGAAATCAGCGAACAACTAATCGTTGAATTCTACTCTCGTTAATTTCATTACCCTGCAAAGTTTGAACAAAAAAACCCTAGAGTCCTTGATCATTCAAGGATTTCTAGGGTTTTTTGTTTGCTTTCTCCTATGAACAAATGACTTTAAAACATATATTGGAAAACAAATCATGCACGAGACGAGCACCGGGCAAGGCTTCCAATAAGCGGCTGAAAAAGTTCTTCAAATGAAAAGCTCCTTTTGAGGGCTTCTATAAGCATCTCTACACATTTAAGTTAGTCTAATTTTTTAATAATAATAGAAGCGTTCACGTTTGTTTGGGTTCCTCCTGCTAAAGTTTGAAGAGTCACTGCTGCTGCGGAAGTATGGTTTACAAGAGTAAGCGTGTCACCCGCTGCTAGAGCAAGGATTGCCTGACCGTTATTCTGTTGAGTACCAGCTCCTGAACCATAAACTGTGTTCGTCACAGGACCTCCATTTACAAATAAGGTGAATTGATTTGGCTCGACGCCAGAAACTGAAAAAGTAACCTCGTAGTTTCCTGGATTAGTGACTATAATTTGAGAAGTTCCAGGGGCATGCGTAATACCAGCAGTAATAATTCCAGTTGAGTCAAAAATCACTGGGGCTTCTAAAGCTACTGTTTCAGCACTTAGATTGTATACATATGCAAATTCAGCTAGCCCTGCTCCTGTGGCTCCTGTTGCACCCGTTGGATCAGTCGCTCCTGTGGCTCCTGTCGCTCCCGTATCTCCTGTTGCACCCGTTGGACCAGTCGCTCCTGTCGCTCCCGTATCTCCTGTTGCACCCGTTGGATCAGTCGCTCCTGTGGCTCCTGTCGCTCCCGTATCTCCTGTTGCACCCGTTGGACCAGTTGCTCCTGTTGCTCCCGTATCTCCTGTTGCACCCGTTGGACCAGTCGCTCCTGTCGCTCCTGTGGCTCCTGTTGCACCTGTGGCTCCCGTTGCTCCTGTCGCTCCTGTGGCTCCTGTTGCACCCGTTGGACCAGTCGATCCTGTCGCTCCTGTTGCACCTGTGGCTCCCGTTGCTCCTGTCGCTCCTGTGGCTCCTGTTGCCCCCGTTGGACCAGTCGCTCCTGTCGCTCCTGTTGCTCCTGTTGCTCCTGTGGCTCCCGTATCTCCTGTTGCACCCGTTGGACCAGTCGATCCTGTCGCTCCTGTTGCACCTGTGGCTCCCGTTGCTCCGGTTGCACCCGTTGGACCAGTCGCTCCTGTGGCTCCTGTTGCCCCCGTTGGACCAGTCGCTCCTGTCGCTCCTGTGGCTCCTGTGGCTCCTGTCGCTCCCGTATCTCCTGTTGCACCCGTTGGACCGGTCGCTCCCGTATCTCCTGTTGCAGCTGTTGGACCGGTCGCTCCTGTCGCTCCTGTTGCTCCGGTTGCTCCTGTTGCACCTGTGGCTCCTGTTGCTCCGGTTGCACCCGTTGGACCAGTCGCTCCTGTGGCTCCTGTGGCTCCTGTCGCTCCCGTATCTCCTGTGGCTCCTGTTGGACCGGTTGCTCCTGTTGCACCTGTGGCT
>NZ_JOTP01000009.1 GCF_000715205.1 Bacillus zhangzhouensis
TTTATTTAAATCGCCATTCCTTCTTCTCTTTATCCCATTCAATTTCATTTCTTGTCACAAGGTTTTTCACTGCTGTACGAATCGTCGGCTCATCCTTGCCCGTTTTCCTTTTCAGATCCTCCATCGTAGGGTTCTTTCTGAATCTACTCATGTTGTAGATGATTCGGTATAACTTTCTTTCAAGATCCGTCACGGCGCACCCTCCTATAAAAAAGAATGTATGTTCGATTATAAGTGTAAACAAAATCCCCTTCAAGGGGATTTGCAGGGGATATAATAATTTAAAAACATACCACACCTAAGAATTTATTTAGGTTCAATATTTAATATTAATGAAATGCCAGGAATTTTAGTTAATTGAACAGAGTAATCGCCGTCAATTATACTAAGTGACTCTTTATCATTATTTAAAAAATCATTTAAGTGTTTAAAGTCAATACCTAGTATATGAAGCACAGCTAATGTATTTCTCATTCCATGTTCAGATGATATATTTCCTGATCCGGTTGTAAATATGTTCAGGCGAAAGAAGTTTTTATCTAAATCATGCCATGCTTGAAGGTTAAAAGTGCCGCCAAAGTCGTCAAGTTGCATTAATAAATCTTTTGTGTAAACTTGACCTCCTGCTACATCAGAGAGTTTATAATCCCCAATTTCATCAAAGTTAATTTTTTCATTTTCAAAAGATAAATCTACTTCGTTATATGCACTCACGAATTCATCAATTGTGAAATTAAAGTTTTTCTTTGTATTATCAACGTCATCAGTTTCATTATTTTCTTCAATCTCAATGGTCTCAGAATCTTTTTCTTTTGAAGTTGTAGTGCTACTGCTACATGCACTTAATGTAGTAATACTTATTATAAGTATGAAAAAAAGCAAAATATGTTTCAATTTAAACCCTCCAAAACAAATATTTTCCAAATGAGTCTACCATATTATTCAGTTGGAAAGAGAGGTAATAATGTTTTTTCCAAATTAAGAATATTACGGAATTGATGGTCGGGATGTTATAATTTAGTAAGAACAATTCAAAATTGGGGTGTGTTATATGCATTTCCGAAAAGAATCAGTTGAAGAAATCATCAAATATGACGATTACCCTTATAAGGTCTATACAAGGGTTTCGACAGACCGCGACGAGCAAATAAGTTCTAAGGAAAACCAAATTGACGTTTGTCGATATTGGATCGAGCAACATAACTATGAATGGGATGACCGTTCTGTTTTGTTAGATGATGGGATCAGCGGTACCGTCCTTGAAGATAGGGCAGCAATGAAATACATTTTTTCATTGGCTGAAAAGAAAGAAATAAAAATGGTTATTTTCAAATCCATTACACGTCTTGCCAGGGATTTGAAAGATGCCCTCTATATTAGAGAGATTTTAGTATCTAACGGTGTTCGTGTCGTGACGCTAGAAGAAGATTATGATAGCCTGTACGAAAGCAAAGCTTCGATGAAATTTGAAATGTCGGCCCTTTTCGCAGAGCAGTTACCTAAATCTATGTCCGTAAACATAAGCGGGGTACTTGCAGCAAAGGCCAGACGAGGAGAGCATTCTGGAAGAGTGCCGTATGGTTATATGAAAGAGGGGAAATACCTCGTTATTAATGAAAACGAAGCAGATGTCATAAGATTGATCTTCCACCTATATAACAACGAGGGATTAGGCCAGAAAAGAGTTACATACGCTTTGCAGGAGAAGTGTAAAGCTGGTGAAATACCTCCGCCCAGGAAAAGAAGTAACTGGCAGCTCACAACGGTACAGACAATTTTAAGAAACCCTATCTATTGTGGAGTTCACATTGCTAATAGACATACGACGATAAAGGTAGATGGACGAAAGAAATTCATTAGAAATCCGCCTGAAAAATGGACTGTTTATGAAGATTTCTGCCCGCCAATTGTTTCTAGAGAAGATTGGGAAAAAGCTAACAATAAACAAACAGTCAATAAAAAGAGAAAATTCACACCTTGGAATGAGTTGAGAAAGTTAATTATTTGTGGGAAATGTGGATCTAAAATGGTGATCATCCAAACTCATCGAGACAAGAAAAATGGAGAGCGGACTTATTGGAAATACCTAAAATGTAGTAATTTCAGAAGGGCCGGGAAAGATGGATGTGTGAATCATGTTCCGATCAAATATGAAGAACTTCGAGATTTTGTGGTTGAAAATCTCATTACATTTTCAGAGGGCATTTCACACGACTTCAAGAAAAATGCTCTTGAGCAAAAGGAAAGACAAATTAAAGCCATAAAGGCAGAATTGAAATCTTTAGAGACACAAAACAAAAGATTGTTAGAACTGTACTTAGAAGATCAAATGATTACAAAAGCCGAATTTCAAAGTAAACGGAACGACATTCAGGCCAAAATAACAAATCTTGAACAGAGTTTATTTTCGTTGCAACATGTACAAAATGAGAAGAATTCAATCATCGAAATGAAAGCAGTCATTCAAGAACTTGAAGATAGAGAAAAAGATTTAAAACATGTGTTTGAAAAGCTGATCGATCGTATCGTAATTGATCCAAATGGGAAAATAAACATCTATTATAGATTCAAATGACAGCACGGATAACGATTTGCAAAAGGTACGCTTAGCAAATGCCATGCAAAAGCTAGGAGTTAAAGGTCGTTCCCAGGCCGTAGTCGAGCTTCTGCGTATGGGTGAGCTAGAGCTCTAAAGTCAGCCGGTTTTCCTTCCACATCGGGGAGGAACCGGTTATTTCTATGTGATTTCCTTGAGTCTCTTCTTGCATTTTCTTTGAAAAACGAGGAAAATAGGAATGTACGTTTTAATCAAAGTGAGATGCTATAGTGAGGTATCAATGAAATGGAAACGAATGAGTTCGACCATGTTGCAGAGATTGAAAAATCATTACGCCACATTGCTGCAATTATTAAGCAAAAAGGCAGAGAAATCCTGAATCAATATACGATTACACCACCTCAATTTGTAGGGCTTCAGTGGCTCTATGAATTCGGTGATATGACAATAGGTGAGCTATCACAAAAGATGTATTTGGCTTGCAGTACGACAACCGATTTAATTGATAGAATGGAAAAAAGTGAACTTGTCGAACGAGTGAAAGATCCTTCTGACCGCCGCGTGGTTCGCATTCATTTATTGCCTGAAGGCGAGCGGATCATTCAAGAAGTGATTGTCAAACGCCAAGAATACGTCAGTGAACTTCTAGGGGCTTTCTCAGAAGAAGAAGCCATCGTTTTCAACCAATCTTTAACGAAACTACAGCAGCAAATGAAAAGAAAATGAGGCGATTTTGTTGGATCAACCAATTGGCGTCATTGATTCCGGCGTTGGCGGTTTAACCGTTGCGAAGGAAATCATGAGGCAACTACCAAAAGAAAACATCATTTACGTAGGCGATACGAAACGATGTCCGTATGGCCCTCGGGATGAAGAAGAGGTTCTACAATATACATGGGAAATGGCGCATTACTTATTGAGACATCATCATATTAAAATGCTTGTCATTGCATGCAATACCGCCACTGCCATTGCACTTGATGAAATCAAAGCAACGCTCGATATTCCGGTCATTGGTGTGATTCAGCCCGGAGCTCGCACAGCGATTAAGGTGACAAGTAATCAGCATATTGGTGTCATCGGAACAGTCAATACGATCAAAAGCGAGGCCTATAAAGAAGCACTTCTTTCTTTAAAAGCAGGTCTGACGGTTCGAGGTCTGGCTTGCCCGATGCTTGTCCCATTTGTCGAAAGCGGTTCGTTTTTAGATCAGACAGCAGATGAAGTCGTGAAAGCCTCTCTTGAACCGATGAAAGAAACAGGAATTGATACGCTCATTCTTGGCTGCACGCACTATCCTATTTTAAAAGAGCCGATTCAGCGCTTTATGGGTAGTGATGTGAGCATCATTTCATCAGGTGATGAGACAGCTAGAGAAGCAAGTACCATTCTTTCTTATAAAGGGCTGCTAAACGATTCAGATGAATCACCGGTTCATACATTTTACACAACAGGGCAGCAGCAAAATTTTCAAAACATTGCTCGTGACTGGTTCGGCTACCTGCCAGGTAAGGTCGAGACCGTGTCGCTTGAACAGGTATATCAGCAATAACCCGCTTCTACTTGAAGTGGGTTATTTTTTTATGAAAAGGGTCTAATCCTCTTAGGGAGCTCGTATACATAGTAGTACAAACTACTAGAGGAGGGTGAAGTATGCTGAAAAAGGGAACTACAGCAGCTGTTACGTGTATTGCGTCAGCCATGCTTTTATCAGGATGCGGATTGTTTCAAACAGACCAAGCGAAAACAGAGATTGATCCACCACAAAACGTCACATATGTGAAAGAAAATAAAGAAGACAAACAAACTGCCAAAGGAGGAAAAGAAGAGAAGCAGGCAGATTCGGTCATGAGAGAATTATATTTAATTGATAAAAACGGTTATGTCGTCTCTCAATCCATTCCGCTGCCGAAAAACGAAGGAAGTGCCAAACAAACGCTTGAATATCTCGTGGATGGAGGACCCATCTCCAACCTGATGCCAAATGGATTTAGAGCTGTTTTGCCGGCTGACACGAGCGTATCTGTCGATATCAAAGATGGCACGGCCGTTGTTGATTTCTCAAATGAATTCAAAAACTATAAAAAAGAAGACGAACAGCGCATCCTTCAATCTGTCACTTGGACGTTAACTCAGTTTGATTCAATAGCCAAAGTCAAATTGAAAATGAATGGACATGAATTAAAAGAAATGCCTGTGAACGGCACCCCGATCTCAGATGATTTAAGCAGAGAGGACGGCATTAATATTCAGCACGAGGCTGCCGCTGATATGACATCGACAAAGCCAGTGACCGTTTACTACTTATCTGAATCTGATGAACAGACCTACTATGTCCCGGTCACAAAAAGAGCGCCAAAGGAAGAGGATGATCCAATTACAGCAGCCATTGATGAGCTCGTCTCTGGACCAAGTAAAACAAGCCATTTGCTCACAGACTTTGATCAAGATGTGAAGCTAAATGATATCCCGAAAGTAAAAGACGGTCATGTGACACTTGATTTCAACGAATCTATTTTTGGCAGTGCAGATGAAAAGAAAAAGGTCATTTCACAAAAAGTACTCGATAGCATTGTGCTCACATTAACAGAGCTGCCGGATGTGAAAAGCGTGTCTGTGAAGGTAAACGGAAAGGCAGAGCTTGTGAATGAAAAAGGAGCAGAGCTCACAAAGCCGGTTTCAAGACCAGAACAAGTGAATACAGGTAGTTTTTAACGTCACACATTGATATAATGGAGAAAAAGAGGCATGCATATTCGCTGCCTCTTTTTTATTCCAAGCGATTAGAACCGGTCGAGGTTGTCAAAGTTAGTAGGAGAACCCCGCTGGCACCCGCGCGGAATGTATATTGTAACGGAGGTAAATCATGAGATTAGATGAAAGACAATATGACGAATTAAGAAAAATTGAAATACAGGCAGGCTACATCACGCATCCAGAGGGCTCTGTCTTAATCTCAGCGGGAAATACGAAGGTGATTTGTAACGCATCCATCGAAGACCGCGTACCTCCTTTTTTAAGAGGAGAAGGAAAAGGCTGGATCACAGCAGAATATAGCATGCTTCCAAGAGCAACAGCGCAAAGAACGATTAGAGAATCTTCTAAAGGAAAAGTCACAGGACGTACAATGGAAATTCAGCGTTTAATTGGACGAGCACTCCGCGCAGTTGTTGACTTAGAAAAACTTGGCGAACGCACCATTTGGATTGATTGTGATGTCATTCAAGCAGATGGTGGAACACGGACGGCATCCATTACAGGTGCTTTTGTCGCCATGACACTCGCGCTTCAAAAGCTTCGAGCTGAAGGGGTCATCAAAGAAAACCCTATCACTGATTATTTAGCGGCGATATCCGTCGGAATTGATTCTAAGCAGGGTCTTCTGTTAGATTTAAATTATGAAGAAGATTCTTCAGCTGAAGTGGATATGAATGTCATCATGACAGGCGCTGGACGCTTTGTTGAACTTCAAGGCACAGGTGAAGAAGCCACATTTTCAAGAGAGCAGCTAAACGGACTGCTTGATTTAGCCGAGAAGGGCATCAAAGAATTAATCGAAAAGCAAAAAGCAGTGACAGGAGAAGTCATCGAATAAAGAGAAGGGTTTGATCAGGATGAAAACAGCCATCATCGCAACGCATAATGCGGGCAAAGCGAAAGAATTCAAAGCCATTCTTGAGCCAAAAGGTTTCATGGTCAAAACACTAGCAGACATTGGATTTACTGAAGAGATTGAAGAAACAGGACAAACCTTCGAAGAAAATGCGATCATCAAAGCCGAGGCGATTCAGGCCAAAGCAGGTGAAATGGTGATTGCAGACGATTCCGGTTTGTCGATTGATTATCTGGGCGGAAAACCTGGCGTGTATTCAGCGAGATACGCTGGTGAGCATAAAGACGATGCCGAGAATGTGGAAAAAGTACTGAGCGAGCTCAAAGGAATTGAAAAAGAAGACCGCACAGCCAGATTCAGATGTGCCCTCGCTGTCAGCATACCGGGCAAAGAAACAAAGACGGTAGAAGGATCAGTAGAAGGCTTCATCGCAGAAGAACCAATTGGCGAAAACGGCTTCGGATACGACCCCATTTTCATCGTCAAAGACAAAGACCAGACGATGGCCGAGTTATCACCAAAGGAGAAAAACAAGATCAGCCATCGAGCGGTCGCGCTTCAAAAGCTTTCATCACTGCTAGACGCAAATGAATAAGGGGGAATGAAGCCATGAAGATACTCATCATTAGTGATAGTCATGGACTCACAGACGAGCTTCAAACCATTGCCAAACGACATGCGGCTGAGGTAGACATGATGATTCACTGCGGAGATTCAGAACTCGAAACGAACCACCCAGCACTCGAAAGATACAAAGTCGTCAAAGGAAATTGTGACTTTATGGGCGATTTTGAAGAAGAGCTCCTGCTCCCACTGGATGGTGGCGGAAAACTATTTCTCACTCACGGACATCTGCATGGCATCAAACAATCCTTGCTTCAAGTCTACTACCGTGCAGAAGAGCTAGGCGCAGACATTATCTGCTTTGGGCACTCGCACATCCCAGGCAGTGAGCTGCTAAGAGGAAAGCTGCTCATTAACCCAGGCAGCGTGCACCTGCCAAGAGTGCGAAAAGAGCGCAGCTATGCTATACTGACCCTAGATGGAAGCGAAGCAAACGTACAATTTTACACGGACGAAGGTCTAGCGATACAAGACCTCGAAAACACCGTGACATTGGAAGGTATTTCATAAGGGGGCATATTTTGCCCCCTTATGAAAAAACTTTCGAAAAACCGTTGACTTTAAAGAACAATAGTAATATAATAAATCTTGTCGATGAGGTGTTCATCACAACAGCACACTACATAACAACATGTCCCAGTAGCTCAGCTGGATAGAGCAACGCCCTTCTAAGGCGTCGGTCGGGAGTTCGAATCTCTCCTGGGACGTACTAATCAAAAAGCTTGAAACCCTTTCATTAAGGGTTTCAAGCTTTTTGTTTATTGAAACGTAAGCTCAGACTTACTTCAAATTAGTATTTTGGGAGTGGGATGGGAGCGGATTTATTTTAGGTAGTTCCGTTCCTTAAATAAATAAAACTTTTTAAACAAAGTAAGAATGCTTATTTAAAGGTAATTGATTTTATAACAGCAAGGAATTCAAAAGAACAGTGGGTCTCAAAAGCAGACAGGGAGTTGATTAAACAACATCTCCCTAAATGAGAGATCAATTTTTCTTTTTTCTGTAGTCTTTTACTAAGCTTGAAACAACTAAACTCATAGCACCGAAAGCTACAATATAAAATAAAACATTTGTTACAGGTGTATCAATTTTTCTTAAGATCATCACAAGGGCAATAATAGCGATGGGTAAAGAAATGAATAATATTTTGGATGGCTTGATTTGCTGTGTCACTTAATGACCTCCTGATTGATCCATTGTATAGGTATTTTAGTTAATTTTAGCATAAAGAAGCGTTTACGATTGATAAAACCGTGACAGTTAACTGATCAAAAATGTATAAACTGAAATCAGGTTTATATATAACGGCTGCATCTAAATATCTTGAAGTGAAACAAAAGTAAAGTGAAAAGCCCTTCCAAAATTGGAGGGGCTTTTTTTGTCTTTATTCAGTTACCACAAGTCCATCTGTATATTTTTGGTATATTGCAAAAACAAGTAGCGAAAGGAGGTTTTCATCTATTATGTGTCATGCTTCTTATTGCTTATTTTTACATAAATATTGGAAAGTGAAAGGATATTTGCGATAATAAATTGTAATCATGTTGGATAGTGATTAAAAGTCAACATGTGGACTGTTTGATTTTTGTCTGAATTGGGAGGTGAACTATAATGAATGGTATAGATATATTAGAAGAAGTATCAAGAATTGGTCAATTAATTCTGGTGTTCTCTGGTTATGCTCTTCATTGGCGCTTGTCGAAATTAAAGAAGGAACGTCCTCTTACAAAGTACGAGAGTTTCCTTAAATTTTTTGTCATGCTTGGTTTAATTACTTGGGCGCTATCATTCTTCCTACTATTTATGTGGGGTTAATGTGTTGCAATATGTCGATCTTTGCAAGAAGACTTTAACGCTCACTCAAAAACCTTTATTTCCAAAAAATGTATGATAAAGTAAATAATGAATTTTAAAAGGGGGAGTTAATATGAAAAGTTTGATTTTTTTAATGTTAGCATTAGTTCTAGCTGTGACTGCCTTTGCTCCAGCTGCTTCTGCAAAGACACAAAGCACAGGATTAGAAGGTTTGACAGAAGAGCAAATTGAGAAGTCTTTAAAAGAAGTTGAATACATCTTCACAAAGATTATAGTTTCTGATAAAAAAGGCTTCGTCATTAATGAGAAAGAGCTTGCAAATGCACCTTATTCGGCTGAAGTGAAAGATGGAATGGTCGCTTTTGCAAAATACATGAATCAAGATGTGGTCACTCAAAGCAACACTGTTACGCGATGTATTGAAGATGCAGTTGGTATCGCTAAAGGTTCTTTAAGGCATCTACAAAAATCAATAGACAAGGGAGATTGGGTGGCGGTAGCAGGCGCTATTAGTCTTATGGGCGTAGCAGTTCATCCTACCGTTGTGTTCGTACTCATGCTAACTTGTGGTGCGAAAGTAGCCAAAATTGCTCCTGCTCAATACGAATAAGGATTTACATGTAAAAACACCCTAACATTAGTCAGGGTGTTTTTACGTTTATATATCCATAAATAATAAAGTTGGTATCGCAAAGATCATCCTTAACCCTGAATTCTTTTCTTGGATGATCACGGATCAAAAATGTATAAATTGAAATCACAGTCATACATTACAGTTGCTACAAAATATGTTGAGGTTAAACAAAAGTAAAAGAAAATCCCTTCCTATATGGAGGGGCTTTTTGAAATTTATTTAACGTTATCAATGTTAGTATCTACTTGTCGATGAGGTGTTCATCACAACAGCACACTACATAACAACATGTCCCAGTAGCTCAGCTGGATAGAGCAACGCCCTTCTAAGGCGTCGGTCGGGAGTTCGAATCTCTCCTGGGACGTACGTGCAGATGAAAAGAAAAAGGTCATTTCACAAAAAGTACTCGATAGCATTGTGCTCACATTAAGAGGTTGTTTTGTATTTATTGTTAACATATATTCAGCTTTAGTGTACTTCTTAATCCATCTATATTTTTGTACTGACTTTAATTTTATTTCACCTTTAGCTGAGACATAACCAGATACCATCTCAGCAAACGCTGCAGCAGCAGGTCCAAGTTGCAAAGTTGCGGTTAAGTATCTTGTAATATGAAATATCCCATAGATGGCAGCTGATGCAACTACATAAGAAGGTATAGTGTACATAGAAGTGAACTGTCCGTCCTGTTTTACTTGAGCTTCTAATTCAGTATTTAATAAGTTTTCATTAGTAGCAAATAGAGAAGATACGCAGTTTACTTGTTTTTTATGGTGGAAAAGTACATAATCCCAAACGTCCCAGAAAAACAATGAAAGGAATGATCACTTGTACAACATCAATCCAACACACCTGTTAATAGAAATGGAGAGACAACAAGCAGTCAAGAGAGTGATCAATTATTTGTTAAACAGTTAGGCTATATCGAGATCACGAGCGGTCAAATCGTTGCCTGTGATCCTTTTGTTTCTGAAGGAGACCAATCGTTTACGAGGAAGGCTGCTCTAGGAAAGTATCCGATTCTACTTGTGGTTAAGCGGTTGGAAAGCGGTGACGAACGCGTCGCCTATGCGATGATCAAGTTCACAAACGAGCAAGCAATAGAATGGGAGCTTGCCACAAGAGCAGGACAGGAACTCAAACATTTGAAAGAGGACGAGTTCTACGGTTACAGCGTGAATACAGGTATGGGGTGCTTCATGGATGCTGAGGCAGCACTATATATACAAGCTTATGAGGATAAGCGATATAAAGAGGACAATGATTTCTATTTTTATGAGGAATTTGCAGAAGCGCTTGAACAAAACTACAAGCACACATGGGACTGGCTCGTCACCCGTTTTCATAACAAGGTGGACATTGCCATGTTTACAACAGGCTTCGGTGACGGAATGTACCCAAGCTTTTGGGGGCTGGATGAAAATGGAGAGCCCGCTTGCCTTGTGACGGATTTTCTAATAATGGACCAATGAGAAACCCATGAAACCATGAGTTCTTTTTATTGTTCTAAGATTATAGATTTAGGCAGTTTTGATTGAACTTATTATTTTAAGCGACTTCCTTTAGTAAGTCGCTTTTTCGATGCTTTTTTACTATTAATTTCTCTTAAAAAGATCAATTATTCTATAAAAATTAAAAAACACTCCGATAATGAAGAAGTAAGATAATGAAAAGGGAGTGTTATTTTTGAAAAAATGGATCGTCATGATATTACTAGTAATTCTATCATTCACGCAGTCATTTCAATTGGTACATGCGGCGAAGGATGAATGGAATCAATTAGCTGATTTGCCAACAGCAAGAATTGGAGCTGTAGCTAATGCAGTTGATGGGAAAATATATGTAATTGGAGGATTTAATGCTCTTAACGAAACATTAGAGTATAACCCTTCTACTAATCAATGGACGAAGATGAAAGATATACCTAGTGGAAGAGGAGGAGCAGCATCTGTTGTTGTAGGGTCTAAAATTTATGTTCTAGCAGGAAAACACCAAAATTCATTCAATAAATTTGAAGTATACGATACAAAAAAAGACGAGTGGGAAGTTTTAACTGATATTCCTTTTGAAAGTCCTTCTAAAGGCGCTTATAATGTTCAAGCTGGTGTTATCGGAAATAAAATTTATGTATTAGGTGGCAATGAATTTTTTAGTTATGATCTAACAGAAAACAAATGGAAAAAGGAAGCTTCACCATCTTTTAAAACACAAAGAGCAATTGGTCTAGTTTTGAAAGATAAGTTCTATATTATTGGAGAAAACAATAATGGTGAAATTTTTGAATTTGATGCTGCTAATGAGAGTTGGTCCGCAAAAAAAGGAGGATTCAAAAAAGTATATCTGACTGGAGTTACTTATAAAGATAATATGATATTACCTACCATTTCACCTAATAGATTATATGTCTATAATGATGAAAAAGAAGAAATGGTCAAAGTAGTTATACCTAACAATGATATTCGTGTGGGTGCTTCATCAGTTATTATAGGGGATATGTTATATGTAATAGGAGGTCGCAAATATAATCAGAACTTGAATTATACAGATGTTGCTGATAGAAACTATAAATCGGTTATTTCTATTTCTTTAAAAGATTTGGAACTTCCAAACAACACCGAAACCCCAGGCGACAAAGACCCAGAACCAACCACACCGCCTAAAGACGATGCAACAGATGAAGATGGCGACGCCCTTCTCATCATCACAATGGTCAATGGCTTACAGAAAGAGTATGACCTTTCAATGAAAGAAGTCAACGCCTTCCTCTCTTGGTACAAAAAACGTGATGCCGGAGAAGGTCCAGGGTTTTATGAAATTGATGAGCATGACAACAACAAAGGTCCGTTTGAAAGTAAAAAGGATTATGTGGTATTCAACAACATTCTCATGTTCGAAGTGAATAAATATAAAAAGTAAATAACATCAAAGCCATCTAGTCTAACTAGGTGGCTTTTGCGTTTGTTCGACAGCTTTCACCAATTTTAAGGCAAATTTAAGCTCAGATTTCATTTCAAATACATTAAATCTTTGTTACAATAAGACAGCTTTGCCTAGAGGTACGTTCATATTTCCGACATCTTTTTTTCATGATTTCTTAAAATTTTTATGTTTTGATATGAAACCTTTGGATGATCCGTGCGTCTTTATAAGTGTCAAAAGAAAAGAGGTTATCAATATGCTATTCAAAAAGCTATCAGAAAATAAGTCTGTAAAATGGATAGGATATACAAGCTTTTACTTACTTATTTTGCTATTATTGTTCTTTATTTACGGATTCCATACAGCAAATACGGGATCATTCATTTACAACGATTTTTAATTGGAGATTAAACTATGAAACTATTACACACGATTCATGAATACCAGCAAACGAAACCGACACAACCAGCATTTGTTTCTCAAGATGCTTCGATCACATATGATGAGCTTTGGCGTCTATCAGACCAAATGGCTGGTGCGATTGAGGCAGTCGCAACTGACAGTGCACCTGTCATTGTATACGGTCATATGGAGCCAGAGATGCTGATTTCTTTCTTAGGAAGTGTGAAATCAGGAAGACCTTATATTCCGGTCGATGTCTCAATACCTGTCGAGCGTATCGTCTCGATTATTGAAAGCTCAAAAGCCAGTCTATTGATTAGTGCAAATGAGCAGACCGTTTTAGATGTAGAAGAACACATTCAGGTGAAGAGTGCAGCAGCGCTTTTAGCACTTGAAAAAGAAGCACCGCCATCCACGCAGTGGATTCAAAATGATGATGTCTTTTATATCATTTATACGTCAGGCAGTACCGGGAAGCCTAAAGGCGTTCAAGTAACAGCCAACAATTTAGAAAGCTTTACAAAGTGGATGTGCAGCGATTTTCCTATTGGCGAGGGACGCACGTTCTTAAATCAAGCCCCATTTTCTTTTGACTTATCAGTAATGGATCTGTATCCAGCGCTTCAATCAGGCGGCACGCTTTACTGTTTAGTGAAAGATCTCGTCAATAAGCCGAAGGATATGTTTGCAGCACTTGGTCAATCTGACGTTGAAGTGTGGACATCAACACCTTCCTTTGTGCAAATGTGCTTAATGGACCCTTCCTTTACAGGAGAGCTTTTACCAGAGCTGAAAGTCTTCTTGTTCTGCGGCGAGGCACTTCCTGTATCTGTAGCAAGTGCACTCCTTGAGCGTTTCCCAAAGGCGCAGGTCTTTAATACGTATGGTCCAACTGAAGCAACAGTTGCGATCACATCCATTGAAGTCACGCAGGCGATTCTTGATCAGCACGATTCTTTACCAGTAGGCTATGCCAAACCTGATACAGATATCGTCATCTTAGACGAAGAAGGCAAGACACTTCCTGATGGTGAAAAAGGGGAAATTGTCATCGTGGGACCAAGCGTCACGAGAGGCTACTTAGGTGAACAAGCCTTAACGGATCAAGTGTTCTTTGAATACGAAGGACGTCCTGCTTACCGCACAGGTGACGCAGGTGTGGCGCAGGCTGGTTTGATTACGTGTCACGGTCGTCTGGACTATCAAATTAAGCTGCATGGATATCGGATGGAGCTGGAAGAAATTGAATATCATGTGAGCGAGACAACCTATGTCAATGCTTGTGTGATTGTGCCGTTCCAGCCAAACGGTCATGTGGAGTATTTAATTGCAGCGATTGTCCCAACAGAGCATTCATTTGAAAAAGAATATCAGCTGACAAGTGCGATTAAAAAAGAAATGGCGGATTCACTGCCTGCGTACATGATTCCAAGAAAGTTTGTCTATCTTGAGCAGCTGTATATGACGCCAAACGGGAAGGTTGACCGTAAGAGAATCGCGAAAGAGGTTCTTCTATGATTCCGTTTAGTTCATTCTTTTTCTTCATTCTAATTGGTATTCTTCTTTTGCCGACGATCATTCTTGGTCTTCGCGGCAAAAGAATGCAGGGCTACAACATGTTTGCAACGGTTGTGGCACTCGCGCTTATTTTCTCAAAGGATGCACATGGCGCGCTGCTGCTCTTCTTGTTCACAGTGTGGCAAGTGCTGATCATCCGCTTGTACCTTGCGTACCGGCTGAAAGCGAATCAAGCATCTGTATTCTATATAGCAGTGGTAGCATCTATTTTACCGCTTGTGCTATCAAAGATCTTACCGTTCTTTTTAACTCATCAGCCGCATCACCCGCCGCCAATGAACTGGCTAAGCTTTTTGGGGATCTCGTACTTAACATTTAAAGGTGTTCAGTTAATTATCGAGACAAGAGACGGCTTGATTAAGAAGAAAATTCCGATTCACCGTCTGGTCTATTTCATTGTCTTTTTCCCGACGATTTCATCAGGTCCGATTGATCGTTACCGCCGTTTTGAAAAGGATATGGATACGCCGCCTGAAAAGGAGGCATACAGTGATCTTCTATACGCCGGCATTCATAAAATTTTTATCGGCTTCTTATATAAGTTCATTATTGGATATCTGATTCACACGTATATTCTGATGAATATTCATCATATTAGCAGCAGCCACTTTGTTCAACAGTTAACGTATATGTATGCCTACAGCATGTATTTGTTCTTTGACTTTGCTGGCTATACCGCGTTTGCTGTGGGTGTGAGTTATATCATGGGCATTAAATCACCAGAAAACTTTAATAAACCGTTTATTAGCCGTAACATTAAAGACTTCTGGAATCGCTGGCACATGTCCTTGTCCTTCTGGTTCAGAGACTACGTGTTTATGAGATTTGTGTTCTTTATGACAAAAAAGAAGTGGATCAAGAACCGTATGGCCGTATCGAATATTGGGTACTTTGTCCTCTTTCTATTGATGGGTGCTTGGCATGGACTCGCCCTTCAATATATTATTTACGGACTATACCATGCAGTTGTCATGTCCGGTTACAATTTATTTGAGAAATGGAATAAAAAGCACAAGTGGTGGCCGGATAATAAGGTCACAATGGTTGTGTCGATCATTATTACATTCCATGTGATTTGTTTCGGATTTTATATTTTTTCAGGAAAACCATTTCATCATTAATGATTAAGGGAGTAGAAAATTATGGAATTTAAAAATCAAGTATACGGTATTATTGCAGAGGTTTGTCAGGACGACGTTGTGAAAGAAAATCCAGAGATTGCGATTTTTGAAGAAGGTCTTCTTGATTCATTTGGTACAGTAGAACTGCTTATGGCGATTGAAAGTCAACTAGGAATTACTGTTCCGATTACAGAGTTCGATCGTGATGTGTGGGATACACCGAATCACATTGCTGAGCAGCTGGCAGAGATGAAGTAATGAAAAAGCGTTTTTTTGGGCCGCTTATTTTAGCGGCTGTTCTATTCATTGGTGTTCTTCTTGTACCAAATGCATGGCTCTCACATCTGATCCCAAAAGACAAATTACAAAAGTCAGCCACAGAATTAGATCCAGGGATGTTTCAAGGGCTTTATTTACAAGATGAAATGCTAAAAGATCCAACCTATTTGCCAATCTATGGATCTTCTGAACTATCACGTTTTGATCCATATCACCCTTCGAATTTCTTTCATGAGAATCCTCAAGGGTTTACACCTTATCTTGTTGGAAAAGGTGGATCGCAATCATTAATTCATGCGATGAACTTCGCAGCGCATATGGATGAATTAAAAGGGAAAAAGCTTGTATTTATCGTCTCCCCCCAGTGGTTTGTGAAATGGGGATCTGACGAGAATCACTTTGCTCCTAACTATTCAGCGCTTCAAGCGTTGAATCTAGCCTACAATAAAGAAATTGATCCGGCTGTGAAAAAAGAGCTGATGAAGAGAATCATGACGTTTAAAGCAGTGAAGAACGACATGGTCATCACAGAGCTTTTTAAAGCAGAGCTTTCTGGGAACAAATTTGCTTTTGGCGCGATATCTCCAATTGCGAAAATGTATTATGGCATGCTTCAAAAGAAAGACATGTACTATACGATTGGATCGGGGCATGAGCGCAAGCTTCATCCATCTCCTTCAGTCAAAGGAAAAACTTGGATTGAGCTTGAAAAAGAAGCGAGCGTACTAGGTGCGGAAAAAGCAGGGGACAACCCGTTTTATATTAATCAGAAACTGTTTGACCGTAAGCTAAAACCGATCATGAAAAAGATGAAGGATTCCCGTGAAGACAACTCCTATGCGGAATCACCAGAATACAAAGATTTTCAGCTCATGCTGGATATTTTAAAACAGGCAGGGGCGAAGCCTTTGTTTGTGACGATCCCTGTAAACGGAAAATGGTATGATTACACCGGTTTCCCGAAAGAGGGACGTACAGGGTATTATGAAAAAGTCAATCGTCAAATTCGAGATAACGGGTATGAAGTCGCAGATTTGACTTCACATGAGTATGATCCCTATTTCTTTAAAGATACGATTCATGTGTCATATAAAGGATGGGTGTACATCGATAAGGCGATCGAAAAGTTTTACAAAGAGCAGTAGAATGCCGCGGCTTTCTGCTGCTTTTTGTTTGTCGAATGGGCGGATATCTTGTATAACTAAGATGAAAGGGATATGCTGAATATGGAGGCGATATGATGAACCGTTCTGAGAAAAAAGAACTATTAAAGCGTTCGAAGAAGCATTTTAATGATCATGCCTTTTGGGAAAAGTTAAAAAAGACGGCACAAAAAGCTGGTGTCTCTCTTGTCTATGCTGTGCTATTACTTTACTATACATTGCAAAAACCTGAAGTACCTGTCAAAGCGAAGACCCTTATCATTGGAGCGCTCGGATACTTTATCCTTCCTATTGACCTGATACCTGATACATTAATTGGTGTCGGCTACACAGATGATTTAGGTGCGATGACATTTGCTCTCCTTCAAGTCGGGATGTACATTGATGATGATGTGAAAGGAAAAGCAAAAGATAGGCTGGCAAAATGGTTCGGTGAAAAAACCGATACGTCTTTAATAGATCAAAAGCTTGAGGATGGCGGTATGCCGTCAGCATAAAGAAAAGCCTCCATTTTTGGAGGCTTCAGCGTGTAGACAAACCCTCGCATTCGTTGTCAGTCCTGCGTGCCGGTGCTCACGAATCTCAAATTCGCTCCGCTCCGGTACTCGTCCTTCCTAGACTTCAAAGGTTTTCTATCACGCTGAAAAGAAGACAAATGGCTAAAATAAAGGTCATTTTAGCCATTTGTCAACAATCTAAAGCCTCCGTTTTTGGAGGCTTTTTTCATTATCCTAAAAATTTCACGCAAACTGGATGAGGGACGGTGATGTCTGATTGTAAGACAGTGAGTCGCCCTGTTTCTTTGTCGCGTTTGTATAATACAAGGTTGCTAGATTCTTGGTTTGATCCGACGAGGAATTCTTCTGTTGGATCAAGCACAAAATCCCTAGGCCAGTTTCCTTCAGATGAAGCAATTTCGACAAGACTTAATTGGCCTTCAGCGTCTGCTTTAAAAATTGCAATACTGTCATGCCCGCGATTTCCCGCATAAACAAATTGACCGTCTGAAGAGACATGAATGGCACTGCCTTGATTGTTCTCTGTAAAGTCGCTTGGAATGGTCGTAATGGTTTGAATCTCTTCAAAATGACCATCTTCAAAGTAACGAAGCACAATCACCTCTGAGCTTAGCTCTGTCATCACATATGCCACAGGTTTCGTTGGATGGAATGTGATATGACGAGGTCCACTTCCTGGTTTTGTTTCAAATGTATGAGCGAGCTCGAGTTTGCCGCCTTCTTTCCTATACGTATAAATGCCATCTGTACCAAGGTCAACAGCCACTGCAAATTGTTCATCTGGTGTCAGACCCATAAAGTGGGTGTGCGGTTTTTCCTGACGGTCTTCGTTTGGTCCAGTTCCTTCGTGCTGCGCTTGTGACAGCGTGCTAATCACTGAGCCATTTTCAGCATCGATTTCATACATCTCTGCTGTTCCTTTATGATAGTTCGCTGTAAAAGCTGTTTTCGTTTGACTGTCCACGCTGACGTGACAAGGAGAAGCGCCATCGGCAAGCTCTTGGTTGATGAAACTAAGTTTTCCCGTTGTTGAATCAATTTGATACGCAGCAAGACCGCCCTGCGATCCTTTTTTCACAACAGCGTACACAAATTTTTGATCCTCTGACACGGTTAAATATGTAGGATTTTCGAGTTCAGCAGCGACTTCTACTTGTTCAATCTGCTGCTTGTCCGTATTTAATGTAAAGGAATAGATACCTTTACTGTCTCCCTTTGTATACGTTCCGATATAACCTCTGATGTTAGCCATGTATTGCCCTCCTTCTATTAGATGCTCTCATTCTATCATAAATTCATAGGAAAACGCTTTAGAAAGGCATGCCGAAGGAAAAAATGAAAGTGATGAAATCTGACGATGTTCATCAAAAAGAATGGTTAAAAAATATCACAAAAGTTTGTTCAAATCAGAACCGTTCATGTAAAGTAAATAAATTGAAGAAAAAATACAAAAAATTTTAAGTTTTTTCATTCCTTGTCTAGCAAAGGTGTAAGCGTATACATTTTATTTTGATTAGTCTAAATTGTCTAATAATTTTAAAAATGCTGTTGACACTGTATGGAAAGCGGCGTAAGATGGGTTCAACAAAAGCTAAACAAACACCGAGAACAAGCGTCAGACACTTCAATGTAAAATGTCTGAAAATTCAACTACTTTTTGTTTGAAAGAGAGGGTGCTCACTGAAAATGGAAGACCAAAAGGAACAGTGGATCTTTTTAAACGATGAACTCGTGAAAAAAGAAGATGCGAAAATTTCAGTTTATGATCATGGCTTCTTATATGGTGACGGTGTTTTCGAAGGTATACGCGTGTATAACGGAAATATCTTTCGAATGAAAGAACATTTAGATCGCCTGTATGATTCCGCCAAATCCATTATGCTGAACATTCCATATTCACTTGAGGAACTCACTGAAAAAATGATTCATACAGTTGAAAGGAACGGCCTAAAGGATGCCTATATCCGCCTTGTCGTCTCAAGAGGTGCGGGTGATCTTGGTTTAGATCCTAACAACTGCGGGAGAGCCAACACAGTGATCATTGTAGAGCCGCTGGCCATCTTTCCAAAGCACCTATATGAAACAGGTATTGATATTGTGACGGTACCGACAAGGCGAAATCGTCCAGATGTACTTAGTCCAAAAGTGAAATCATTAAACTATTTGAATAACATTCTTGTCCGAATCGAAGCCCATATGGCCGGTGTGAGTGAAGCGCTGATGCTGAACGATCAAGGGTACGTGGCAGAAGGTTCTGCGGACAACGTGTTTATTTATAAAAAAGGCAAGCTTTATACACCGCCAGGTTATATCGGCGCTCTTGAAGGCATCACACGAAACGCCATCATGGAGATCGCAGAAGACTTAGGCTACGAGGTGAAAGAAGAACCATTCACAAGACATGATGTGTATACAGCAGAAGAAGTCTTTCTGACAGGAACCGCTGCCGAGGTCATTGCCGTTGTAAAGGTGGACGGCCGAACAATCGGTGAAGGAAAACCTGGGTTACACACAAACAAACTTCTTGAACAATTCCGTAAACGAGTGGTTGAAGAAGGAGAAAAAGTAATCTTTACAGATGAAAACATTCACGCAAGCTAAATAGATATCGATAAACGTTGAAGAGGACTAGTAGCTTTAGAGTCAGTATCTACAGAGAGCCGGTGCTAGCTGGAAACCGGTGTTACTTTCTAAAGTGAACTCACCTCTGAGTGTCTGCTTGAAATGATAGTAGGGCAGACCGAGTGACATTGCTTCACTCGTTACCAAAATGGATGAAAGATGTCCATGAGACGGCAGAATGATTTGCCGTGAACAAGGGTGGTACCGCGAAAAACAAAGCTTTTTCGCCCCTTTGACCTAGTGAAAAGTAGTGTCATTGTGGGGTGAGAAGGCTTTTTTATATGGTCTCAAATCTCTATCTTGAATAGAAAAGGGTGAAAGAACTTGACTGAAGCAAGACAAAGAGGAGGAAATCAAATGGGGACAAATGTACAAGTGGAGACGGAAACATCAAAAGCACCACAAACGATGAACGGTGCACTCATGTTAATTGAAGCACTCAAAAGAGAAAAAGTAGAAGTCATTTTTGGTTATCCTGGCGGAGCGGTTTTACCGATTTACGATAAAATTTACGATTCAGGTTTATTTCATGTCCTGCCAAGGCATGAGCAGGGAGCGATTCACGCAGCAGAAGGGTACGCAAGAGTATCTGGTAAACCGGGTGTTGTCATTGCAACGTCAGGTCCTGGTGCGACAAACCTTGTCACAGGAATTGCAGATGCGATGATTGATTCACTTCCTCTTGTTGTATTCACAGGGCAGGTGGCGACCTCAGTCATTGGATCGGATGCTTTCCAAGAAGCAGATGTGCTCGGCATCACAATGCCAATTACAAAACACAGCTACCAAGTAAGACGTCCAGAAGAGTTGCCGGGTGTCATTAAAGAGGCGTTCCACATCGCAACAACAGGTAGACCTGGTCCAGTCTTGATTGATATTCCAAAGGATGTTGCGGGCATTGAAGGAACGTTTGAATACGATCAGCCCATTGATTTACCTGGTTATCAGCCGAAAATCGAGCCGAACTATTTGCAAATTCGCAAATTAGTAGAAGCTGTGAGCAGAGCAAAGAAACCAGTTATTCTAGCAGGAGCTGGCGTTCTTCATGGCAAAGCGTCGGAAGAATTAAGGCAGTATGTAGAGCAGCAGCAAATCCCGGTCGCTCATACACTACTTGGTCTTGGCGGATTTCCGGCAAAGCATCCTCTTTTCCTAGGAATGGCTGGCATGCACGGCACATATGCGGCGAACATGGCGCTTCACCAATGTGACTTGCTCATTTCAATCGGAGCTAGATTTGATGACAGGGTAACAGGCAACCTCAATCATTTTGCCAAACATGCGAAGGTCGCTCATATTGACATCGACCCAGCAGAAATTGGCAAGAACATTCACACCCATATCCCGGTTGTTGGAGACAGTAAGCTAGTGCTTGAAGAGCTGATCAAGCAGGACGGGAAGCAAGGGGAATCAGACGAATGGAAAAACCAATTAGATCAGTGGAAGGCAGAATATCCACTCTGGTACGTCGAAAACGAAGCAGAAGGCTTTAAGCCTCAAAAGCTGATTGAATACATTCATCAATTCACAAAAGGTGAAGCCATTGTGGCAACTGATGTCGGTCAGCATCAAATGTGGGCGGCTCAGTTCTATCCATTTGAAAATGCAGATAAATGGGTAACATCTGGCGGACTTGGCACGATGGGCTTCGGATTACCGGCAGCCATTGGCGCGCAGCTAGCTGATCAAGAGGCAACGGTTGTGGCGATTTTAGGAGACGGAGGTTTCCAAATGACCCTGCAAGAACTTGCCGTTATCCGTGAGCTGAACCTTCCAGTCAAAGTGATTGTTCTCAATAATCACAGCCTTGGAATGGTAAGACAATGGCAAGAGATTTTCTACGAAGAACGCTACTCATATTCTAAATTTTCAGAGCAGCCGGACTTCGTCAAATTATCAGAAGCTTATGGCATTAAGGGAATCAGAATCTCATCAGACGAAGAGGCGAAAAAGCAGCTTGAAGAAGCGCTAACCTCTAGAGAACCTGTTTTCATCGATGTCAATGTAGCGAGAGATGAAAAAGTATTCCCGATGGTTGCACCGGGGAAAGGACTTCATGAGATGGTGGGGGTGAAACCTTGAAAAGAATTATTGTGTTGACTGTATTAAATCGATCAGGCGTACTGAACCGAATCACAGGCCTTTTTACAAAAAGACACTACAACATTGAAAGCATTACGGTCGGCCATTCTGAGATTCAAGATGTATCACGCATCACGTTCGTCGTCCATGTAGACCAAGAGAAAGACATCGAACAGCTGACAAAACAGCTCAACAAACAAATTGATGTCCTCAAAGTAACAGACATTACAAACCAATCAATCGTTCAGCGAGAGCTGGCTTTGATAAAAGTCGTATCTGCACCATCATCTAGAATGGAGATCACAGGGGTCATTGAACCGTTTAGAGCTTCTATTGTAGATGTGAGCAGAGAGAGTGTCGTCATTCAGGTGACAGGTGAGTCTTCAAAAATTGAAGCACTCATTGAATTACTTAAGCCATACGGCATTAAAGAAGTCGCCAGAACTGGCACCACGGCCTTTGCGAGAGATAATCAGCAAAAGCCGCAATCAAATAAAACAATTTCAATTGTCTAAACAAAAGGAGAGAGTCAAATGGTAAAAGTATATTATAACGGTGATATTCAAGAAAACGTATTAAATGGTCAAAAGGTTGCCATCATTGGTTACGGTTCACAAGGTCATGCACACGCACTGAACTTAAAAGAAAGCGGCGTAGACGTAATTGTTGGTGTGAGAAAAGGTGGTTCTTATACAAAAGCTCAAGAAGATGGCCATCAAGTTTTCACAGTAAAAGAAGCAGCAGCACAAGCAGATGTGGTGATGGTATTACTTCCAGACGAACAGCAAAAGAAAGTATATGACGAAGAAATCAAAGATCAATTAGAAGCTGGCAACTCACTTGTATTCGCACACGGATTTAACGTCCATTTCCATCAAATTGTTCCTCCAAGTGACGTAGATGTGTATCTTGTTGCACCAAAAGGTCCAGGGCATCTTGTGAGAAGAACATATGAGCAAGGCGCTGGTGTACCTGCACTATTTGCCATCTATCAAGATGTATCTGGTCAAGCGAAAGACAAAGCACTTGCTTATGCAAAAGCAATTGGCGGAGCAAGAGCAGGCGTACTTGAAACAACATTTAAAGAAGAAACAGAAACGGACCTATTCGGTGAGCAAGCAGTCCTTTGTGGAGGTCTTACTTCACTAGTGAAAGCAGGGTTCGAAACGTTAACAGAAGCTGGTTATCAGCCAGAGCTTGCATACTTCGAGTGTCTGCATGAACTAAAACTGATCGTTGACCTTATGTATGAAGAAGGACTAGAAGGCATGAGATATTCAATCTCTGATACAGCACAATGGGGTGACTTCGTATCAGGACCACGCGTTGTTGATGCAAAAGTAAAAGAATCAATGAAAGCAGTCTTGACCGACATCCAAAATGGAACATTTGCTAAAGAATGGATCGTTGAAAACCAAGTGAATCGTCCACGTTTCAATGCCATTAATGAAAGTGAAAGTGAGCACCAAATTGAAATCGTTGGAAGAAAGCTTCGTGAAATGATGCCTTTCGTCAAACAAGGAAAGAAAAAGGAAGCGGTGAGCGTCGGTGCGAAAAATTAATTTTTTTGACACAACACTTCGAGATGGAGAGCAATCACCAGGAGTGAACTTAAATGCACAAGAAAAGCTAATCATTGCAAAGCAGCTTGAGCGCCTTGGGGTTAATATCATTGAAGCGGGTTTTCCCGCTTCATCCCGAGGGGATTTCTTAGGCGTACAAGAGATTGCAAGAACAATCAAAAACTGTTCAGTTGCAGGGCTTGCACGTTGTGTGAAAGGTGATATTGATGCTGCGTGGGAAGCATTAAAAGATGGGGCTCAACCAAGAATTCATGTCTTTATTGCTACTTCTGATATTCACCTGAAGCATAAACTAAAGAAAACACGTGAGGAAGTCGTAGAACAGGCTGTCTCAATGGTGAAATACGCAAAAGAACGCTTCCCGGTTGTCCAGTGGTCAGCAGAAGATGCGTGCCGTACAGATCTTGCTTTCTTAGCGGAAATTGTAGAGAAAGTCATTGACGCTGGGGCAAGTGTAATTAACTTACCTGATACAGTTGGGTACCTAGCGCCAAAAGAGTACGGAAATATCTTTAAATATATGAAGGAACACGTTCCAAATATCGATCGCGTGAATTTGTCAGCACACTGTCATGATGACCTTGGCATGGCTGTGGCAAACTCACTTGCAGCAATCGAAAATGGAGCAGATCAAATTGAAACAGCAGTCAACGGTATCGGAGAGCGAGCTGGGAATGCTGCTTTAGAAGAAATTGCAGTGGCTCTTCATATTCGAAAAGACTTTTATCAGGTCGAATCAACAATTCAATTGAATGAAATTAAGCGTACAAGTGATGTAGTGAGCAAATACTCGGGTATGATTGTACCGCGCAATAAAGCAGTCGTTGGAAACAACGCTTTTGCACATGAATCAGGTATTCACCAAGATGGTTTCCTCAAAGAAAAAACAACCTATGAAATTATTTCTCCAGAGCTTGTTGGCGTGACAACAGATGTGCTTGTCCTTGGAAAACACTCCGGAAGACATGCGTTTAAAGACCGCATGAAAACACTTGGTTTTAAACTAATGGAAGAAGAAATCAATAAGTTCTTCGAAACGTTCAAGAACTTGACGGAGAAGAAGAAAGAAATCACAGATGATGATTTGATTTCTATCATATTAGAAGAAAAAGTAGCAGACCGAAAAATTGGCTACGAATTTGAAAGCCTTCAAGTACATTATGGTACAGAACAAATGCCAACAGCAACGGTTTCTCTTAAAAATCAGGAAACGCAGGAAGTGATTCAAGAAGCAGCTACAGGTGCAGGTAGTGTAGAAGCTGTGTACAACACGCTTGAGCGCTGTATGGAGGAAAGAATTCATTTGCTAGACTATCGTATTCAATCAAATGGAAAAGGCAGAGACGCGCTAGCAGAAGTATATGTCACTGTTTCAATAGAAGGAAAAGAAACAGCAGGCCGCGGTGTGGCGCAAGATGTGCTAGAAGCATCGGCTAAAGCGTACGTCAATGCAGTGAACAGGCATTTAATCTTTAAATCAAATTTGATTGAAATTGAGAAACATCACGCGATCTCATAGGAAAGGAGGAAGGTTCTCATGAAAAAGAAAATTGCACTTTTGCCCGGCGATGGAATCGGACCGGAAGTCGTAGCATCAGCAGTCGCTGTCTTGCAAGAAACAGCGGCTCAATTTCAACACGAATTCGAATTCGAAACTGCGCTCATTGGCGGTATAGCGATAGATGAAAAAAACAACCCGCTCCCAAAGGAAACAGTAGATCTGTGCAAAAGCGCAGATGCGATTTTATTAGGAGCAGTTGGTGGACCAAAGTGGGATCAAAACCCGCCAGAACTTCGCCCTGAAAAAGGCTTGCTCGCCATTCGTAAACAGTTGGACTTATTTGCAAACATCCGTCCTGTCAAAGTGTTCGATAGCTTAAGCGAGGCTTCACCGTTAAAACAAGATCACATTAGCGGAGTAGATTTCGTCATCGTTCGTGAATTAACAGGAGGCCTCTATTTTGGTGAACCAAGCGAGCGCTATACGGATGATGAAGGAAAAGAAGCTGCTGTTGATACACTCCTTTATACAAAGGAAGAGATTGTCCGCGTCTTAAAAGAAGCGTTTGACATGGCGTTAACTAGAAGAAAAAAGGTCACGTCTGTGGATAAAGCAAATGTTCTTGCTTCTAGTAAACTATGGCGAGATGCGGTAGAAGAAGTTGCATCCCAATATCCAGAAGTTGCATATGAGCACATGCTTGTTGATAATGCCGCCATGCAGCTGATTTATAAGCCCGCTCAATTTGATGTCATTGTGACAGAGAATATGTTTGGCGACATTTTAAGTGACGAGGCTTCTATGATTACTGGTTCACTCGGTATGCTGCCATCTGCTAGTCTGTCAAGCACAGGCCTCCATTTATATGAGCCGATTCATGGTTCAGCACCCGATATTGCGGGGCAAAACGTCGCAAACCCTCTGGCAACCATTTTGTCAGCAGCAAGCTTGCTTAGAACATCTTTTGCATTAGAAGATGAAGCGGCTGCAATAGAAGAAGCCGTGGAAGCTGTTCTTGCCTCTGGCAAACGCACAAAGGATTTAGCAGCAAAAGAGGGAACATATCGAACGACTGACGATATCACCACAGCAGTTGTAGACGCACTTAAACAACGTGCGAAAACAATTGTATAAATAGAAATCTTTTTGAATTAGGTAGAGGGAGGAAAAGGGTTATGCCTCGAACAATCATCGAAAAAATATGGGATCAGCATGTTGTCAAAAGCGGCGAGGGAAAACCAGACCTTTTGTATATTGATCTGCACTTGGTGCATGAAGTGACATCGCCTCAAGCATTTGAAGGATTAAGACAAAAAGGACGCAAGGTGAGAAGACCTCAAAACACGTTTGCGACGATGGATCACAACATCCCGACTGTGAATCGATTTGTGATCAAAGATGAGATTGCTAAAAAGCAGGTGAGTGCTCTAGAGCGCAACTGTGCTGAATTTGGTGTCCGTCTAGCTGACCTTCACAGTGTAGACCAAGGAATTGTCCATGTCGTTGGACCAGAGCTTGGTTTGACACTTCCGGGGAAAACAATCGTTTGTGGAGATAGTCATACATCAACTCATGGCGCGTTTGGGGCACTTGCCTTTGGGATCGGTACAAGTGAGGTTGAACATGTGCTTTCCACACAAACACTTTGGCAGCAGCGTCCGAAAACTTTAGAAATTCGAGTAGACGGAAAGCTGCAAAAAGGGGTAACTGCCAAAGATGTCATTTTAGCAGTCATTGGTGCACACGGCGTGAAGTTCGGTTCAGGTTATGTCATTGAATACACTGGGGAAGTATTCAGAAACATGACGATGGATGAGCGGATGACCGTTTGTAATATGTCGATTGAAGCAGGCGCAAGAGCAGGGTTGATTGCACCTGACGAAGTGACGTTTGAATATTGCCGCGGACGCAAATATGCACCGCAGGGCGAAGATTTCGAAGCAGCCATTGAAGAATGGAAAGAGCTTAGAACAGATCCGGGTGCAACTTATGATAAAACCATTGTGTTAGATGGAAATGAGATTTCACCAATGGTCACGTGGGGAATTAACCCAGGAATGGTGTTGCCTGTGGATGCATCGATCCCAGGGCCTGAGGATTTTGCACAAGAAGATGATCAAAAAGAAGCGCTCCGAGCTTACGAGTACATGGGTGTTCATCCGCATCAGCGTATTGAAGACATTACGATCGAGCATGTCTTTATCGGCTCATGTACGAACTCAAGAATGACTGATTTACGCCAAGCAGCTTCTATGATTGAAGGGCAAAAAGTAGCCGATCATGTCAGAGCGATTGTGGTGCCTGGCTCTCAAAGTGTCAAACTGCAAGCAGAAGAAGAAGGTCTTCATGAAATTTTCCTTGAAGCAGGCTTTGAATGGAGAGAATCTGGCTGCAGTATGTGCCTCAGTATGAATAATGATGTGGTGCCAGAAGGCGAACGCTGCGCGTCCACGTCAAACCGTAACTTTGAGGGGCGTCAAGGGAAGGGTGCAAGAACGCATCTTGTCAGCCCGGCAATGGCTGCAATGGCTGCAATACATGGCCGATTTGTCGATGTCAGGAAGTTTAATCAAGAGAAAACAGTCGTGTAAGGAGTTGTCATAGATGGAGCCTTTAGTCACTCATAAAGGAAAAGCCGCTGTGCTTAACCGTATAAATGTAGATACAGATCAAATTATTCCGAAGCAATTTTTGAAAAGAATAGAACGAACAGGATATGGCCGGTTTGCCTTTTTTGACTGGCGGTTTTTAGCCGATGGCAGCCCAAATCCTGATTTTGAGCTGAATCAGCCAATTTATGAAGGAGCATCCATTTTGATCGCAGGAGAAAACTTCGGCTGCGGATCATCTAGGGAACATGCACCTTGGGCACTTGATGATTACGGTTTCAAAATTGTCATTGCGCCATCATTTGCAGATATTTTTCATCAAAACTGCTTTAAAAATGGGATGCTTCCGATTCGTCTTGATTATGATGTGTGGAAAACATTCGCAGCATCATATGAGTACAATGGGTATGAGATGACGGTTGATCTAGAAAAACAGCAGATTCAAGACCATGAAGGGAATATAACCCCTTTTGAAGTAGACCCTCACTGGAGAGAAATGCTCCTGAATGGCTATGATGAGATCTCATTAACATTATTATTAGAAGATGACATTCAGGCATTTGAAGAAAAGCGCAGCAGTTGGCTGCGTGCATAAACAACGAGAAGCCGTCCGCCCGAGGTGTGACGGCTTCTTTTTTGCATGAAAACCTCTCGTTACTTGTGTTTACTAACCTTCGTTGGTAAACTGATAAAAAATATGCGCCCGAAAGGAACGTAAGCATGAAACATGACAAGAAGAAAGATAATGTCATTTTGTTTCCTGGTCTGAAAGAAAGACTGATTGAAAAAGGAATGGCAGCATTAAAAGATAAACAGTATCAAGAGGCGCTTCAGTTATTTTCAGAAGCGAAATCTTATGATGACGATGAAGAATCCGATATTCACCTCGGTATGGCGATTTGTTTTCTAGAGCTGGGTGAGCTGCAGGATGCAAAGCGTGTTTGTGAAAAGATGTTAAATGAAGGGTATGGTCACTATTTCACCGTGCTTCAAGTGTATATGACCATCTTAATTCAGCTGAAAGAATACGAGGAAGTCAAACAGACAATTGAGGCTGTACTTGAGGAGAACCACCTTCCAGCAGAAAGCGCGGAGCATTTTTACAAGCTGCTCGAATTTAGCAGAAAGATGATTGAATCGCCTGAAGAGATCTTAGACGAAGACGAGAGTGATAGCGGTGAAATCAATATAGATGATATACTGGAGCTGCCAGAAGAGCAGGTACAGTTCATCCATTCATTGAAGGACCGGAATATTACACCGCATATGGGTCTATTAAATACGATCTTACAAAAACCGGATGGAAACCCTTTGGTCAAATCCTTGATCTTGCAGCTTCTGTCAGATCATGATGTGGCAAAGCCGGTTCATGTGACGAAATTCGGAGATTCTTTAACGCTTGTGCCTTCTGAGGCCGTGAAGCCAGAGCAGATGCCGCTTCTTCAGCAAGTACTGCGTATACTGGATGATACGCTCGGCAATGAGAACCCAACCCTTTACCAAGGCGTGGAAGAGTTATGGCGCCGGCACTTATTTGTGCTTTATCCATTTCTTCCTAAATACACAGATCCGAATCTTTGGGCTGCGGCTCTTCATAAAGTCGGCTATGAAATGCATGGGATTGAGATTGACCTCGAAGAATTGCATCTATTGTATGATTTTAACGAACGAGAGCTGAGAGAAGCTTGCACAATGCTGAAAGATATTGAAGAAATTTCTTATTTGTAATTTGTCGATTTAGTTGAAAGACGGACTTGTTATGTTATAATATAATGGTTGTATTTGTGCATATATAGTGCAGTTGTAAGATTCCAACGGTTGAAAGACGATATGTATAATCAAGTCAAATGTTGTATACATAATACCGCTTCTTTAGCAGAGTGCGTGGTTTTTGATTGGACGAAGTCTTTATGATGCTTTAGAATGTAACAACGCACAATCTGAATAGATTTTTGGAGGGAAACACACATGTCAGTAAAATGGGAAAAACAAGAAGGTAACGAAGGTGTCTTAACTGTAGAAGTTGACGCTGAAACATTTAACAAAGCACTTGATGATGCATTTAAGAAAGTTGTCAAGCAAGTATCTATCCCTGGATTCCGTAAAGGGAAAGTACCACGTGGTCTTTTCGAGCAACGTTTTGGTGTAGAATCTCTTTATCAAGATGCATTAGATATTCTTCTTCCAGTTGAATATCCAAAAGCAATCGACGAAGCTGGTATCGAGCCAGTTGACCGCCCTGAAATCGATGTTGAGAAAATCGAAAAAGGCGAAAGCTTAATCTTCACTGCAAAAGTAACAGTGAAGCCTGAAGTAAAACTTGGTGACTACAAAGGTCTTAACGTAGAAAAAGACGATACAACTGTCACTGATGAAGATGTACAAGAAGAGCTAAAAGCACTTCAAAACCGTCAAGCTGAGCTTGTTGTCAAAGAAGAAGGCGCAATCGAAAACGGCGATACAGTTGTTCTTGATTTCGAAGGATTCGTTGATGGAGAAGCATTCGAAGGCGGAAAAGCTGAGAACTACTCTCTTGAAATAGGTTCTGGTTCATTCATCCCTGGTTTCGAAGAGCAATTAGTTGGTCTTGAAGCTGGCGCTGAAAAAGACGTAGAAGTGACATTCCCAGAAGAATACCATGCTGAAGACCTTGCAGGTAAACCAGCTGTATTCAAAGTGAAAATTCATGAAATCAAAGCAAAAGAACTTCCAGCACTTGACGATGAGTTCGCTAAAGATGTTGATGAAGAAGTAGAAACTCTTGCTGAATTAACTGAAAAAACAAAGAAACGTCTTGAAGAAGCAAAAGAAAACGAAGCAGAAGGAAAACTTCGTGAAGAGCTAGTAGCGAAAGCTTCTGAAAATGCGGAAGTTGACGTTCCACAAGCGATGGTTGACACAGAGCTAGATCGCATGATGAAAGAATTCGAACAACGTCTTCAAATGCAAGGGATGAACCTTGAGCTTTACTTCCAATTCTCTGGTCAAGATGAAGATGCGCTTAAAGAGCAAATGAAAGAAGATGCTGCTAAACGCGTGAAATCTAACCTAACACTTGAAGCAATTGCTGCTGCAGAAGACTTACAAGTGTCTGACGAAGAAGTGGAAGAAGAACTTTCAAAAATGGCTGAAGCATACAACATGCCAGTTGAAAATATCAAACAAGCGATTGGATCTACTGAAGCAATGAAAGAAGATCTAAAAGTTCGCAAAGCAATTGATTTTCTTGTAGAAAACCGTTAATATGGTGCATAATAATAAAACAGGGCGCGAGTGACTCGTGCCTTGTTTTGTACAATTTTTGACTTATCATCGCTTCTTTTGGAAACGATAGTGTAAGTCGCATCTTTCTGTCATACATATCTCAATGTGCAGTGTTACAAACACATCAATACCGTCTTTTAGGAAAGTATGGTAAAATGCATACATACTGGACCCAGAAAGGTAGCTGACTGTTGGCTACAGGCAAGTGAAGAAGAATAAGGGGTGAAAGAATGTTTAAATTCAACGAGGAAAAAGGTCAATTAAAATGCTCGTTTTGCGGAAAAACGCAAGATCAAGTGCGTAAACTGGTCGCAGGACCTGGCGTATATATATGTGATGAATGTATCGAGCTTTGCACGGAAATAGTTGAAGAAGAGCTCGGTACTGAGGAAGAAGTTGAATTCAAGGATGTTCCGAAGCCTCATGAAATTCGGGAGATTCTTGATGAGTATGTCATCGGACAAGAGAATGCGAAGAAATCCTTAGCTGTAGCGGTCTATAACCACTATAAACGGATCAATTCCAACAGCAAGATTGATGATGTGGAGCTTTCGAAAAGTAATATTTCTATGATTGGACCAACAGGGAGCGGTAAAACATTACTTGCTCAAACGCTTGCTCGTATTTTAAATGTTCCATTTGCAATTGCAGATGCAACATCATTAACTGAAGCAGGTTATGTTGGTGAAGACGTAGAGAATATTTTACTAAAGCTGATCCAAGCAGCGGATTATGATGTAGAAAAAGCGGAAAAAGGCATTATCTACATCGATGAGATCGATAAAGTAGCAAGAAAATCAGAAAACCCTTCTATCACTCGTGATGTATCTGGGGAAGGTGTACAGCAAGCCCTTTTGAAAATTCTTGAAGGAACAGTTGCTAGCGTACCGCCTCAAGGTGGACGTAAGCATCCTCATCAAGAATTCATTCAAATTGATACGACAAATATCCTCTTCATTTGTGGGGGAGCCTTTGACGGCATTGAGCAAATCATCAAACGCCGCCTAGGCCAAAAAGTCATTGGATTCGGTGCGGATAATAAAATCGAAGATCTTGAAAAAGAAGTCCTTCTATCAAAAGTACTGCCGGAAGACTTGCTTCGCTTCGGTTTAATTCCAGAATTCATCGGTCGTCTACCGGTTATTGCAAGCTTAGAGCCATTAGATGAAAAAGCACTTGTTGAAATCTTGACGAAGCCTAAAAATGCGTTAGTTAAGCAGTATACAAAAATGCTTGAGCTTGACGATGTGGAGCTTGAGTTCGAAGAAGATGCTCTCAGCGAGATTGCGAAAAAAGCAATTGAGCGTAAAACAGGAGCTCGTGGTCTTCGTTCCATCATTGAAGGCATCATGCTTGATGTGATGTTTGACCTTCCATCTCGTGATGATATTGAAAAATGTGTCATCACTGGTGAAACGGTTGCTGACGGTGAACCGCCGCGTCTTGTGTTAAAGGACGGCACAGTCGTTAATAAAGATACAAAAACATCTGCATAAGAGAAGTGATCACTCCTGAATCTTTTTGATTCAGGAGTTTTTTATTTATCGTGGAAGACGTGTTTATTCCGTCCAGCTCTAGGAAATACTAGCAGACAGAAACCAATACATACGATAGATGAAGGAGGGAGCACCGATTGAGCTGGACAGGAATCGTACTATTCATACAGTTGTTCTTCGGTATCGTCATCGGGCTGTACTTTTGGAACTTACTGAAAAATCAGCGCACACAAAAGGTGACGATAGACAAAGAATCAAAAAAAGAAATGGAAGCACTCAGAAAGATGCGATCGATCAAGTTGAGTGAACCTTTATCAGAGAGAGTCCGGCCAAAGGGGTTTCAAGATATTGTAGGACAAGAAGACGGCATTCGTGCATTAAAAGCGGCACTATGCGGACCTAACCCGCAGCATGTCATTGTCTACGGACCACCGGGTGTTGGAAAAACAGCCGCTGCTCGTCTTGTTATGGAAGAAGCAAAGCGTCACGCTGATTCTCCGTTTAAGAAAGATGCAGTGTTTGTAGAGCTTGATGCCACAACAGCAAGATTCGATGAACGAGGCATTGCAGACCCCTTAATTGGTTCCGTGCATGATCCGATTTACCAAGGGGCAGGGGCAATGGGACAGGCAGGCATTCCGCAGCCAAAACAAGGAGCAGTCACGCATGCTCATGGTGGGGTTTTGTTTATAGATGAAATTGGCGAGCTGCACCCGATCCAAATGAACAAAATGCTGAAAGTGCTTGAGGATCGGAAAGTGTTTCTAGACAGTGCCTACTACAGTGAAGAAAATACCCAAATCCCAAATCACATTCATGATATTTTTCAAAATGGGCTGCCGGCTGATTTTCGATTGATTGGTGCCACCACAAGAACGCCGGACGAAATTCCGCCAGCGATTAGATCAAGATGTTTGGAAATATTCTTTAAAGATCTTGACCAGCATGAGCTGAAAATCGTCGCTGCCAAGGCTGTCCAAAAAATTCAAAAGGAATTAAGTGATGAAGGGCTAAACCTGTTAACCTCCTATGTGAAAAATGGACGTGAAGCGGTCAATATGGTGCAGATTGCGGCTGGTATGGCGATCACTGAAAACCGAAAAGACATCACGATAGCTGATGTAGAATGGGTCATTCATTCAAGCCAGCTGACGCCAAGATATGAACAAAAAGTACCGGAAAAGCCAAAAGTGGGGGTAGTAAATGGCCTTGCCGTTTATGGACCAAATAGCGGCGCCCTGCTTGAGATTGAAGTGAATATATGTAAGGCGCTGGAAAAAGGTAGTATCAACATTACAGGTATTGCAGAAGAGGAAAGCATTGGCAACCAGTCTAAATCCATCAGACGAAAAAGTATGGCCAAAGGCTCTGTTGAAAATGTATTAACAGTACTTAGAAACTTAGGCATACGCACAAATGAATATGATATCCATATTAATTTTCCAGGCGGTGCTCCCATTGATGGGCCGTCTGCTGGGATTGCGATGGCCACCGCGATTTTCTCAGCCATTCATCAAATTCCGATCGATCATCTAACCGCCATGACGGGTGAAATTGGATTGCAGGGTCAGGTGAAGCCGATCGGTGGTGTCATACCGAAGATTAAGGCAGCCAAGCAAGCTGGTGCCAAAACAGTGATTATCCCTTATGACAACCAGCAGTCGATCTTAAAAGAGATCGAAGGCGTCACCATTGTGGCTGTGAAGCACTTCCAAGAGGTGCTGGATCAGTGTTTGGTGAATCCACCAGACGAGAAGAAAGATGGACTAGAAGACGAAATGAAAAGAAAATCTGTTTAATCCCCATCACATATGGGGATTTTTTAGTGAAATAGAACTTTTTTTCTTTTTCAAGGTAAAAAGAAAGGGTATACTACGATAAGATCATCATTTCTCAGGTCTTTTACATTGTACAAGACTGAAACAGGTATATTATAATGATTCATACTAGTGACGGAGGTGTCAATCAACATGGCAGATGAAATCAAAAAGAATGTTCCGCTCCTTCCATTGCGAGGTTTGCTTGTTTATCCAACAATGGTCTTGCATTTGGACGTTGGACGCGAGAAGTCTGTTCAAGCATTAGAACAGGCAATGATGAACGATCATATGATTTTTCTAGCAACACAGCGGGAAATTTCAATAGACGAACCAGGTGAAGAAGAAATTTTCAAAGTCGGCACCTACACAAAAATTAAACAAATGCTGAAGCTGCCCAATGGAACGATTCGTGTACTCGTTGAAGGCTTAAATCGAGCACAGATCGAATCATATGTGGAGCTAGAGGACTATACGTCAGTCGATATTAAAGAATTGGCAGAAGAAGAATTAAAGGACGCAGAAGCAGAAGCACTCATGCGCACTTTGTTAGATCACTTTGATCAGTACATAAAAATTTCAAAAAAAATCTCAGCTGAAACATACGCAACGGTGACGGATATTGAGGAACCGGGAAGAATGGCAGATATCGTCGCTTCTCACCTGCCGTTAAAATTAAAAGACAAGCAAGAAGTACTGGAAACAGTAGATGTCAAAAAACGGCTGAACCGTGTGATCAGCCTGATCCACAACGAAAAAGAAGTACTGGAGATTGAAAAGAAAATCGGGCAGCGCGTCAAACGTTCAATGGAACGAACGCAAAAAGAATATTATTTGCGTGAACAAATGAAAGCCATTCAAAAAGAACTTGGAGACAAAGAAGGAAAAACAGGGGAAGTCAGTACATTAATGACTAAAATCGAAGAGTCCGGCATGCCGGATTCTGTTCGTGAGACTGCGTTAAAAGAGCTGAATCGTTATGAAAAAATCCCTTCAAGCTCTGCCGAGAGCTCTGTGATTCGAAATTATATTGATTGGCTGATCAATCTTCCGTGGGGCATCTATACAGAAGATCGTCTAGACTTAAAGCTTGCAAGCCAAATTTTAGACGATGAGCACCATGGGCTGGAAAAAGTCAAAGAACGTGTGCTTGAATATCTTGCTGTTCAGAAGCTGACAAATTCATTAAAAGGACCAATTCTTTGCTTGGCAGGACCTCCTGGAGTAGGGAAAACGTCACTTGCAAAATCCATTGCAAAGTCACTTGATCGAAAGTTTATCCGTATCTCTCTTGGTGGTGTACGTGATGAATCTGAGATTCGTGGCCATAGAAGAACATATGTGGGTGCGATGCCAGGCCGTATCATTCGTGGTATGAGTAAGGCAGGCACCATGAATCCGGTGTTCCTTTTAGATGAAATTGATAAGATGTCCTCTGACTTTAGAGGAGACCCGTCATCTGCTATGCTTGAAGTGTTAGATCCAGAGCAAAATCATAACTTTAGTGATCACTATATTGAAGAGACATTTGATTTGTCTCAAGTGTTATTTATCGCCACTGCCAACAATTTAGCAACCATTCCAGGCCCACTTCGTGATAGAATGGAGATTATCACGATTGCAGGGTATACAGAGGTTGAAAAAGCAGAGATTGTGAAAGATCATCTTCTGCCGAAGCAGCTAAAGGAGCACGGATTAAAAAAAGGGAACTTACAGCTTCGTGAAGCAGCGATTTACGATATGATTCGCTATTACACAAGAGAAGCAGGAGTTCGCGGATTAGAGCGTCAGCTTGCGGCGATTTGCCGAAAAGCGGCAAGAGCGATTGTGGCTGAAGACCGTAAACGCATCACGGTGACGGAAAAGAATTTATCTGAATATCTCGGAAAAAGACTTTACCGTTATGGTCAGGCTGAAACGACAGATCAAGTGGGCGTTGTCACAGGACTTGCGTATACCACAGTTGGTGGAGACACCTTATCCATTGAGGTATCACTCTCGCCGGGTAAAGGCAAGCTTTTGTTAACAGGTAAGCTCGGTGATGTCATGAGAGAATCTGCGCAGGCGGCATTCAGTTATATCCGTTCGAAAGCAGATGAACTGAACATCGATCCTAATTTTAATGAAAAGCACGATATTCATATCCATGTTCCAGAGGGTGCGGTTCCAAAGGACGGGCCATCAGCTGGTATTACCATTGCGACGGCTCTTGTATCAGCACTTACAGGACGTCCTGTGTCAAAAGAGGTTGGCATGACAGGAGAGATTACGTTAAGAGGAAGAGTGCTTCCGATTGGCGGATTAAAAGAAAAAGCATTAGGCGCACATCGCGCAGGACTGAAAACCATTATTCTTCCAAAGGACAACGAGAAGGATATTGATGATATTCCTGAAAGTGTGAGACAAGGGCTAACCTTTATTCCGGTCTCGCATTTAGATGAGGTGCTTGAGAAAGCGTTAGTAGGAGAGGGAAGATGAAAGTAACAAAATCAGATATCGTCATTAGTGCGGTGAAACCAGAGCAGTATCCAAGCGGGGGACTGCCGGAAATCGCTCTTGCTGGACGATCAAATGTTGGGAAGTCCTCGTTCATTAACTCATTAATTAATCGTAAAAATTTAGCACGTACGTCTTCTAAACCAGGAAAGACCCAGACGCTTAATTTCTACATTATTAATGATTTGCTCCATTTTGTGGACGTTCCGGGCTACGGCTTTGCCAAAGTATCAAAAACGGAGCGCGAAGCCTGGGGTAGAATGATCGAAACGTATATTACGATGCGCGAAGAATTAAAAGCAGTCGTCCAAATTGTGGATCTGCGTCATAAGCCATCTGCAGAAGATGTGAACATGTATGAATTCCTTAAATATTACGGAGTTCCAGTGATCGTCATTGCAACAAAGGCGGATAAAATTCCAAAAGGCAAATGGGAAAAACATGCGAAAGTCGTCAAACAGACGCTCGACATTGACCCATCAGATGAATTAATCTTATTCTCTTCTGAAACCAAGAAGGGAAAAGATGAAGCCTGGAATGCGATTCTTGCGAAGGTTAACAGCTAAAAGAAAAGGCATCTGCCATGAGCAGATGCCTTTAAATTTGTGACAAAGGGCTAAAATAGGATTATTTTAGCCCTTTGTCTTCTTTACAGCGTGATATGAAAACCCTTGAAGTCTAGGAAGGCCGAGTACTGGAGCGGAGCGAATTTTTGTGAGCACCAGCACGCAGAACTGACACCGAATGCGAGGGTTTGTTTTCACGCTGAAGGCATCTGCCATAAGTAGATGCCTTTTTATTGTATAAGTTATTTCCTTTTTAAAAATAATAAGAGGAGACTGACTGCCATCAGTACATAGGGCCAGTACAATTCAAAGCCGGAAGTAGGGATAGAGAGTGAGCTAAGCTGTTTTGTAATTTGTTGAAAGAAATAAAGGAACAGACCGAGTCCGATTAAAGCAACACTTTCTATACGATATTCCTTTTTCTGAGATGATTTCATAAAGAGCGCAAGTCCAACGATGAACACAATCATCGTAAATGTGTCTGGCCAGTGGTCCAATTTCGGCTGAAGAATAAAGTGTAGCGAAAGGCCAGTCATGAGCATACCGATAAACACATGAGAAGTTTCCTGCTCCTTCTTTCCTTGATATAAGAAAGCAAGGCCAAAAAACAGTACAAGTGTATACCATTTCTCCTGGTCTTTCCAGATGTCAAATTGACCTCCTGAGAGAATGGCATAAAGCGCTACAGCCAGCAAAGTGAGCGGCAGCAAAATGGATTTCTTCTTCAAAGATGTCACCTTCTTTTAAGCAGATCATTTGTCCGCACACGCCAAATCTGGTAAATTGCTTGAAGTAATGATATGGCATGATTGATGTCGAACATTTTTCTACTATATCACAACATTTTTGAAATCTGTTCACAATTTTAATCCAGTTAAAAATGAATATATGTTATAATCATTATAAATAATAAATTCTATATTATAATTATTATAAATTAGATAGGGCGTTGGGGGTGCAAGCTGAAGTTATGCATATTCTTGTTGTGGGTTTAGATTATAAAACAGCCCCTGTTGAGATACGGGAACAGCTGAGCTTTGAACCGAGCGAGCTCGGAACAGCGATGTCCAAGCTTAAAGAAGAAAAAAGCATTCTAGAGAATATCGTCATCTCAACATGTAATCGAACAGAGATCTACGCAGTTGTAGATCAGCTTCATACTGGTCGGTTTTATATAAAAAGATTTTTAGCAGATTGGTTCGGTTTAGAAAAAGAGGATGTCTCTCCATATTTGAAGTTTTATGAAAACGATGGAGCGGTTGAGCATTTATTCCGTGTTGCCTGTGGACTTGATTCCATGGTGATTGGTGAAACACAAATACTCGGTCAAGTGCGCTCCAGCTTTAAAGTATCTCAAGAGGAGAAGACCATTGGTACCGTTTTCAATTATTTATTTAAGCAGGCGGTCACCGTTGCAAAACGCTCTCATGCGGAAACAGATATTGCGTCTAATGCCGTGTCTGTCAGCTATGCAGCTGTTGAGCTTGCCAAAAAAATCTTTGGACGTCTTTCTGATAAGCATGTCCTTATTCTTGGTGCGGGTAAAATGGGTGAACTGGCAGCACAAAACCTACAAGGCCAAGGAATTGGTCAGGTGACGGTCATCAATCGAACATATGAGAAGGCAAAAGAATTGGCCGGCCGTTTTTCAGGAGAGCCTAAGAGCTTAAACCAATTAGAAAAGACATTATCTGATGCGGACATTGTCATTAGCTCGACTGGTGCTAAACAATTTGTCATTACAAAAGAAATGGTCGAAAGTGCGAATAAAAAGCGGAAAGGCAGACCCCTATTTATGGTGGATATTGCAGTACCCCGCGATTTAGATCCAGCCATTTCTGAAGTAGAAGATGCTTTTTTGTATGACATTGATGATCTTGAGGGCATTGTGGCAGCCAACTTAAAAGAGCGTCGGGCAGTGGCTGAGGAGGTTGAACTCCTCATTGAAGCAGAAATTGTGGAATTTAAGCAATGGCTTAATACGCTAGGTGTTGTTCCTGTCATTTCTGCTTTAAGAGAAAAGGCGCTCACGATTCAAGCGGATACGATGCAAAGCATTGAACGAAAGCTTCCAAACCTCACGCACCGTGAAATGAAGCTGTTAAATAAACATACGAAAAGCATCATCAATCAAATGCTGAAAGATCCTATCTTAAAGGCAAAGGAAATTGCCGGGGAGCCGAATGCAGAGGAAAAACTTTTACTCTTTAAAGAAATCTTTGATTTACAGGTTGAAGATGAAGAGCAAAAGGTAGAACCTGTACAGGTAGAGCAAGGGTCATTTCAGCTGTTTAAACCAAATATGGCACAAGGCTTTGCTACAGTTGCCAGTGAGTGATTAAGCGATGATGGAATCCATTGTAGCGAGACTCAACGAAGCGACGATCTTGATCTATGCACTAAGTGTCTTGTTCTATTTCATAGATTTTCTTCAACACAACCGGAAGGCTGGAAAAATGGCTTTCTGGTTGCTTTCTATTGTCTGGCTGCTGCAAACAGTCTACATGTTCTATATTATGGTGGAAACAGACCGATTCCCTGTGTTGAATGTAGCAGAGGGGTTATATTTTTATACGTGGGTGCTTGTGACACTTTCACTCGTCCTCACAAAAGTATTGCGCGTTGAATTTATTGTCTTTTTTACAAATGTGATTGGTTTTTCCATGATGGCGATTCATACCTTTACACCATCTGATCTCCATTCGGCGGAACTGGCGGGGAAGCTGACGAGTGAACTGCTCGTGATTCATATTACGATGGCCATATTATCATATGGTGCCTTTTCACTTTCATTTGCTTTTTCACTTCTCTATCTTTTTCAATATCGTTTGCTGAAAAAGAAAAAGTGGGGAAAATGGCTTCTGAGAATTGAAGACTTATCAAAGCTTGATCATATGGCCTACGTGTTAAATATTATTGGCGTGCCAATGCTCTTGCTAAGTTTAATTCTTGGCATTATTTGGGCATATATTTCGTATGATACGTTGTACTGGACAGATGCGAAGGTACTTGGTTCGTTTATTATGCTGTTTTTATACGGCTTTTATTTATATATCAGATTGGCGAGAAATATGCAGGGCAAAATTGTGGCACGTTGGAATGTCGCCTCATTTCTTGTGCTGATGATCAATTATTTTCTGCTTGGTAGCTTATCAACCTTTCATTGGTTTCAATAATGATGAGTTTTAAGGGCATTGTCGGGAGGAAGACGTAATGCGTACAATTAAAGTAGGTTCTAGACGAAGTAAGCTTGCAATTACACAAACAAAATGGGTCATTCAAAAGCTGTCTGAACTAAACCCTTCTTATTCTTTCGAAATAAAAGAAATTGTGACGAAGGGTGATCAAATTTTAGATGTGACCTTATCAAAGGTTGGCGGAAAAGGACTGTTTGTCAAAGAGATTGAACAGGCAATGATGAATCATGACATTGATATGGCGGTGCACAGCATGAAAGATATGCCGGCCGCTCTTCCGGAAGGTTTAGTCATTGGCTGTATTCCTGAGCGTGAAGATGTGCGGGACGCACTTATTTCGAAGGATCATCTCCGTCTTCATGAACTGCCAAAGGGAGCCATTGTGGGAACGAGCAGCTTACGGCGTAGTGCCCAGCTTCTTCAGGAGAGACCAGATCTTGAAATTAAATGGATTCGAGGAAACATTGACACAAGACTTGAGAAGCTGAAAAATGAAGAATATGATGCCATTATTCTAGCTGCTGCCGGCCTGTCCAGAATGGGATGGAGCAAAGAGGTCGTGTCGGAATTTTTATCTCCAGATACTTGCCTGCCCGCCGTTGGACAAGGCGCGCTCTCGATCGAATGCCGCGGAGATGATGAAGAGCTATTGCAGCTCCTTGCTCAATTTACGAATGAATATACGAAGAAAACAGTACTCGCTGAAAGAGCCTTTCTCAAGCAAATGGATGGCAGTTGCCAAGTGCCGATCGCTGGTTACGCGACAATGAATGAGCGTGATGAAATTGAACTGACGGGTCTTGTGGCATCTGCTGACGGGCACACGATTTTTCGAGAAACCGTAACAGGCACTGACCCTGAAGCAATTGGTAAAGCGTGCGCGAAGCAGATGGCTGATAAGGGAGCAAAGGATTTGATCGACAAGGTGAAAAAGGATCTGTCCTCCCAATGACCATAGCCAAATCGCTTCACGGGCAGACGGTGCTTGTCACTCGAAATGAACGTCAAGCGGGTGTGTTTCAGCAGAAAATTGAAGCGCTGAACGGCCATGCTGTTTTAACTTCTCTTATCAGGTTTGAGCCTACGCTCACACAAGAAAAAGCGAAGGCATTTTTAAAAGACTTAGAAGTAAGCCATTGGCTTGTTTTCACGAGTGTAAATGGTGCGTCTTTTTTTCTCAGTTATATAGAGGAGCATCATTTACATCAGAGCTTATCCCACTTGAAAGTGGCTGCTGTAGGTGAGAAAACATCTGCCTATCTTGAGCAGCATGGCTTCAAGGTTGATGTGGTCCCAGAACGATTTATAGCGGAAGAGCTGGCAGATGCCTTACTTGACCATGTGCTCCCGGGAGAGCGTGTATTTGTAGCAAAAGGCCACTTGTCACGAGATGTGGTGAAACAAACCCTCGTTCCACTTGGCATAGAAGTAAAGGAATGGATTTTATATGAAACAGTCAAGGATGAGGAGGGAATTGCCGCCCTCAAATCGGCAATGATGGAGCAATCATTTGATTTTATTACATTTACGAGCTCATCCACTGTTCATTCATTTATGCATGCCATGGAAGCAGATGCATCTAGGTTAGCTGCATCTGACACATGTTTTGTGACGATAGGTCCTCTTACAAAAGAGGCACTGATTCAATACGGGATTTCGTCTGAAACCCCAGATACTTATACGGTAGATGGGATGCTTGATTTGATGTGCCGTCTATCTGAAAGGAAGTTGAACCAATGATGAAATTTAATAGACACCGTAGATTGCGTACAAGCGCAGGAATGAGAGAACTAGTCAGAGAAACATTTTTAAGACCATCTGATTTCATTTATCCGATCTTTTTTGTAGAGGGAGAAAATGTCCGGAAAGAAGTGCCTTCAATGCCGGGTGTATATCACATTTCGGTGGATCTTGTGAAAGAAGAAGTCCAAGAACTTGTTGATCTTGGCATTAAATCCGTCATTGTATTTGGTGTACCAGATCATAAAGATCATGTGGGTAGTGAGGCGTATCACGATCATGGCATTGTTCAAAGAGCAACGCTTGAGATCAAAAAGCATTTCCCTGAGCTTGTTGTTATTGCAGATACTTGCTTATGCCAATATACAGATCATGGACATTGCGGAATCGTTGAAGATGGTGAAATTTTAAATGATGAATCTCTTCAGCTTTTAGCAAAAACAGCTGTTAGCCAAGCGCGTGCAGGTGCAGATATCATCGCTCCTTCAAACATGATGGATGGCTTTGTTATCGCAATCCGTGAGGCACTTGATGAAGCTGGTTTTATTCATGTGCCTGTGATGTCTTATGCCGTGAAATACGCAAGTGCTTTTTACGGTCCGTTTCGTGATGCAGCGCATAGTACACCACAGTTTGGAGATCGTAAAACGTATCAAATGGACCCTGCAAACCGTTTAGAGGCACTGAGAGAAGCGCAATCTGATGTCGAAGAGGGGGCTGACTTCCTGATTGTCAAACCATCTCTCTCTTATTTAGATATTATGCGTGATGTGAAAAATGAATTTACACTACCTGTTGTCGCTTACAATGTAAGCGGAGAGTATGCAATGGTCAAAGCCGCAGCTCAAAATGGCTGGATTTCTGAAAAAGAGCTTGTACTTGAAATGTTGACAAGCATGAAACGAGCAGGGGCAGAGTTAATCATTACGTATCATGCAAAAGATGCGGCAAAATGGCTCTCAGAATAAAGAACGGATAGACAGGAGGACGTTGAAATGGGACGTAGCTATGAAAAATCTAAGCAAGCATTTGAAGAAGCGCAGCATTTAATGCCTGGTGGTGTTAACAGCCCAGTACGTGCATTTAAATCAGTCAACACAGACCCGATTTTTATGGAACGAGGCAAAGGTGCAAAGATATACGATATTGATGGAAATGAATACATCGATTATGTCTTATCATGGGGACCGCTCATTTTAGGACATACGAATGACCGTGTTGTCGAAAGTATTCAGCGAGTAGCTGAATATGGTACAAGCTTTGGTGCTTCTACTTTAGTTGAAAATGAATTAGCTAAACTTGTATCAGAACGAGTTCCTTCTATTGAAGTCATTCGGATGGTCAGCTCTGGAACAGAGGCGACAATGAGTGCACTTCGTCTAGCACGCGGTTTTACAGGCAGAAATAAAATTGTGAAATTTGAAGGTTGCTATCATGGCCATGGTGATTCTTTACTGATTAAAGCGGGTTCAGGTGTGGCGACACTTGGGCTTCCAGATAGTCCTGGTGTTCCTGAAGGTACTGCAAGCAATACGATCACAGTTCCATACAATGATTTAGAAAGCATTCAAGTCGCTTTTCAAGAATTTGGAGACGATATCGCAGGTGTCATTGTAGAACCGGTAGCAGGAAATATGGGCGTTGTTCCTCCGCAAGAAGGTTTCTTGCAAGGACTGAGAGACATCACTGAGCAATACGGATCTTTACTCATTTTTGATGAGGTCATGACAGGTTTCCGTGTGGATTATCACTGCGCGCAAGGCTATTTTGGCATCACACCTGATCTGACGTGCCTTGGTAAAGTCATTGGAGGCGGTCTCCCGGTCGGCGCTTATGGCGGAAGAGCGGATATTATGAGACAAATTGCGCCAAGTGGTCCGATCTATCAAGCAGGGACGTTATCTGGTAACCCTCTTGCGATGACAGCAGGTCTCGAAACATTAAAACAGCTGACACCTGAGTCTTATGAAGAGTTTAGACGAAAAGGGGATCGACTGGAAGAAGGAATTTCGAAAGCAGCGAAAGCACATGGTATTCCATTAACGTTTAACCGTGCGGGTTCCATGATCGGATTCTTCTTTACAAATGAACAAGTCATCAATTATGACAAAGCGAAAACAGCTGATCTTGATTTATTCGCTGAATTTTACAAGGAAATGGCTGACCACGGCATCTTCCTTCCACCTTCTCAATTCGAAGGATTGTTCCTATCAACTGCTCATACGGATGAAGACATCGAATATACGATTGAGACAGTGGAAAAAGTTTTTCAAAAACTACGTCGATAAACAGAAGCCGATATGGAGACATATCGGCTTTTTTGCGTTGGAGAAAACCAATCATATTTTCACCGCCTCTCACATACACCTGTATTGACATCTAATTTTATTTTGAAGGATTAGATGAAAGGAGGACACCGACTTGTCTCAAAACAATCGATTACAGTTTTCGGTAGAAGAATCCATTTATTTCAAAAACGGACAGGAAGTCAGTGAGCTACTGTCAATTTCTCTCGATCCTGACATTCTCGTTCAAGAAGTGAATGATTATGTTTCCATTAGAGGTTCACTCGAGCTAACAGGAGAATACAACATAAATCAAGAGGAGCGATTGGGTGAATCCAGTTCCTATGCATCATACAGGCAAGCTGATGAGGTGAAGGTAAGAGAGGACGGAACAGCAGAGCTTCTGCATCAATTTCCAGTGGATATCACCATCCCTAAAAACAAAATCAATCATTTAAATGATGTGTTTGTGTTTATTGATGCGTTTGATTACCAGCTCACAGAAAGCCGTTTGCTCACCATTCAGGCTGATCTAGCGATTGAGGGTCTGTTAGATGAAGAAACGCCTCAAGTGCCTGTAGAGGAGCCCTATGAATTTGTGCAACGTACTGAAGAGGAATATGGCGATGTGACCTATGAATATCAGGCGCAGCCGGAGCATGAGGAACAAGAAGAGCTGCAAGACAATGAACGTCAGGACTATGAAGAACAGGCTGCAATACAAATTGACGACGCACGCACCGAGCAAGAAGATGATGAAGAAATGGAAGAATTGAAAGAACCGGAGGACCAAGAAGAAACAATGGCACTTGGTTATCGCTCCTTCCCTGAAGCTCAGGTGCAAGAGCCACCATTTTTTGAACCGCCTAAGCTATTAGAAGAAGAGGAGCGAGATGAGGCGTTCTTTGAGGTGGAAGTGAGAAAAGACCCTGAAGCAGCCGAAGAGCAAGAAGAAACGGTTCCAGCGTATCCGGCATTTGAACCACCTGCTTATCATATGGAACCGGTGCAGGAAGAGCGGGATGACACTTATCAAATCGAGCGATTATATGAACGGGAAGCACCAAAGGTGTATGAGTCTGCTCAAGAAGCGGAGGAGCCTGAAAATGACGTGAGGGAAACGTCTGGCAGTGAGAATTCTCTTTATTTAACGAAGCTGTTCGCTAAGCAGGAGGAGGAAGATTTTTCTCGCATGAAAATTTGTATAGTTCAGCAAGAAGATACGGTCGATCGTATTTGTGAGCGATATCAGTTGAATGTGCAGCAGCTCCTTCGAACGAACTCATTATCGGTTGATGCGGAGCTTGAAGAAGGGCAGATCCTTTATATTCCTGAATATCAAAAAAGCAACGCATAGCAAGCGATGACCGACCGAGAAAATGTGGTGAATGAACGTGGATGAAATCCAATCTGTCCTATATGAATATGGGCTTGAGGCTGAATACATTGAACCTGTTAGTCCTGCTGTCGTCAAGGTGTATACAAAGCAGGGCGTCTTTGCCCTAAAGAGAGTGAAAGCAAATCGACAAATGCAGTTTACAGAACAAATGCTTGAACTAGAATCAAAAGGTTATCGCTCCTTTGTGCCGATTTATCGGACGAAGAGCGGTTCCTTTTTCTCAAGTCATCGGGAAAGCCAGTACGCATATTATCTCATGCCATGGCTGACGAATGAAAAGCGAGAAGAGCAGGACGATAAACATGAATATTTATTTCAAGAGATTGCAAGACTCCATAAACGAACTGAAGTGATGATGGACATCACAGAGCGAGAAATTGAAGCCCATTACACACAAATCAAGACCAAATGGGAAACAGAGAAAGACATGTATGAACGATTCATAGAGCGGGCAGAGCAAACGTGGTATATGTCGCCATTTGAGCTGGCCGCTGCTATGTATTTTTCAGAAGCTATGTCTGCCAGTGAATTTGCGCTTGAACGATTAGAGGATTGGCATGAGGAAATGAAAGAACAAGAGACAACACGTGTTGTGTTAAATCATGGGCAGCTGTCGATCCATCACTTTTTGTATAATGATGTAGGCACAGGACATTTCACCAACTTTGAGCGGTCCAAAAAGGCCGCCCCCATTTATGACCTTCTGACCTTTTACTTTCGGACATTCAAAACCTATCCTACGTCTTGTCCTGAATGCACTTCCTTGTTTTATATGTATCAAAAGGGGAATCCTCTTCGGGAGGAAGAGCTTCATTTGTTTTTAAGCTACCTCGCTTATCCGCAAGGTCTGTTTGATATGGTGAAAGCCTATGAAGCAGGCAGGCAGGATGAGATGGAAAGCTGCCAGCAGCTGTTAAGAGCGTATTGGCAAATGAAAAATTCAGAGCCGACGGTCATGAAGATTCACGAGATTGAGCAGGCTAGACGCCTTGAAGAAGAGCAAAATGCCTCGTCATCAGCAGAATGACGAGGTGATTTTGTGTTGGCTTTATGATTTCTCTGTAAAGGAAGGACCGATACATAAGCGTGAGTTTTTAAAACCAATCAAGGTGAAAGGCACAGGCGAGAAAAATAAGAATACCTAGGATGAGGACGTCAAATGTTGTGGGGAAAATGATCGTGCGAAACCCTTGAAATATGGCGATCGGGAGAACGACTTGGGAGGCAACTGCCCGAATTTGTCTAAGCCAGGGGGGAAGTGTGTAAGGATTGATCTTCTTCAAAATAAAACGCCCTCCTTCTTCATTTTGTTATTATCATATGGGCAATAAGGTGAAGGGTGCCTGCCCAATTTGTATAAAGCAGAAGAAAAGCGGAAAAGATGATTGACGAAAACAAAAGGCATTTAGTAATATTAATAAAAGATGAGTATGTGCTGATGAACGTGATATATCGTAAGCGTGGATCAGGAAGAGTACGAGCAAGACCCTAAAGAGAGGGAAACCACTAGCTGAAAGGTTTCCTAGGATGTGCTTGTTTGGAAGGTCGCCTGTGAGCTTAATTTCTTGAATGAACAAGTAGAGAAATTCGGGAGAACCCCGTTATCCTTTAGAGTGTACGGGACACGTGTATGTGTCCTGTGAAAAAAGGTGGTACCGCGAAAAAGCTTTTTCGTCCTTTTATAAGGATGGAAAGGCTTTTTTATGTTTCATCAGCCGAAAAAATGTGGAGGTACACAAATGGAAACAAATAATCAAGAAATGCCAACAAAGTACGATCCAAATGCGATTGAAAAAGACCGCTATACGTACTGGCTTGAAGGAAAATTCTTCGAAGCGCAAAATGACAAAACGAAAGATCCATATACAGTCGTCATTCCTCCACCAAACGTGACAGGGAAATTGCATCTTGGGCATGCATGGGATTCAACACTTCAAGACATCGTGACGCGCATGAAACGAATGCAGGGCTATGATGTTCTATGGCTCCCAGGAATGGACCATGCCGGTATTGCTACTCAAGCAAAGGTAGAAGCAAAACTTCGTGAAGAAGGCGTGAGCCGTTATGACCTTGGACGCGAAAAGTTTGTGGAAGAAACGTGGAAGTGGAAAGAAGAATATGCGGATTTTATTCGCAGTCAGTGGGCGAAAATGGGCCTTGGTCTAGATTACTCGCGTGAACGTTTTACATTAGATGAGGGTCTGAATAAAGCTGTTCGTCAAGTGTTTGTCCAATTATATGAAAAAGGGCTTATCTATCGCGGAGAGTACATCATTAACTGGGATCCAGCGACAAAGACTGCACTTTCTGATATTGAAGTGATTTATAAGGATGTTCAAGGTGCGTTTTATCACTTGAGATATCCGCTGGCAGATGGAACAGGTTCAATTGAAATTGCGACAACAAGACCTGAAACAATGCTTGGAGATACGGCAGTAGCTGTGCATCCTGAAGACGAACGCTATCAGCATTTGATTGGCAAAACAGTTATTTTACCAATTACAGGACGTGAGATCCCAATCGTCGGTGATGACTATGTCGATATGGAGTTTGGTTCAGGGGCTGTGAAAATTACACCTGCTCATGACCCGAATGATTTTGAGCTTGGAAACCGCCATGAGCTAGAGCGAATTCTTGTCATGAATGAAGATGGCACAATGAATGCAAATGCGCTGCAATACAAAGGGATGGACCGCTTTGAATGCCGTAAACAGCTGGTGAAAGATTTACAGGAAGAAGGCATTTTGTTCAAAATTGAGGATCATATGCATTCAGTTGGTCACAGTGAGCGAAGCGGATCTGTTGTTGAACCGTACTTATCTACCCAATGGTTTGTGAAAATGCAGCCGCTGGCGGATGAAGCCATCAACCTGCAAAAAGGTGATGACCAAGTCCAATTTGTTCCAGACCGATTCGAAAAGACATATTTACACTGGATGGAAAATATCCGTGACTGGTGTATTTCTCGCCAGCTATGGTGGGGACACCGTATCCCGGCTTGGTACCATAAAGAAACGAAAGAAGTATACGTTGGACTGGAAGCGCCAGAAGATATTGAGAACTGGGAACAAGATAACGATGTCCTTGATACATGGTTTAGTTCAGCGCTTTGGCCTTTCTCCACAATGGGCTGGCCGGATGCAGACAATGAAGACTTCAAGCGCTACTATCCAACAAACCTGCTTGTAACTGGCTATGACATCATTTTCTTCTGGGTATCTCGTATGATCTTCCAAGCTCTTGAATTCACAGGAGAAAAACCGTTCAAAGATGTTCTTATTCATGGGCTCATCCGAGATGAACAAGGGCGTAAAATGAGTAAGTCGCTTGGCAACGGAATTGATCCAATGGAGGTCATCGACAAATACGGTGCGGATTCATTAAGATATTTCTTAGCCACTGGTAGCTCACCAGGTCAGGATCTTCGCTTTAGCTTTGAAAAGGTTGAATCCACTTGGAACTTTGCGAACAAAATTTGGAACGCATCCCGTTTTGCTTTAATGAATATGGATGGTTTAACGTATGATGAACTTGATTTGACAGGTGAAAAATCAGTTGCTGACCAATGGATCTTGACCCGCTTAAATGAAACGATTGAAAGTGTCACACAGCTTGCTGACAAGTATGAATTCGGTGAAGTTGGCAGACATTTATATAACTTCATTTGGGATGATTTCTGTGATTGGTACATTGAGATGGCGAAGCTTCCTCTTTATGGAGAAGATGAAGCTGCGAAGAAAACGACTCGTTCGATCCTTGCGTATGTATTAGATCAAACGATGAGACTTCTTCATCCATTTATGCCGTTCTTAACAGAAGAAATCTGGCAGCATCTTCCGCATGAAGGTGAGTCCATTACACTTGCGAAATGGCCTGAAGTGAAGCCGGAGCTTTCAAACGAACAAGCGTCTGCTGATATGAAACTGCTTGTGGAGCTCATCCGCTCTGTTCGTAACATCCGCAGTGAAGTAAACACACCAATGAGCAAACAAGTCGAGCTTTACATCAAAGCATCCACATCTGATGTACAAGATCGTTTAGAGAAGAATCGTTCATATATTGAGCGCTTTACGAATCCAAGTGTTCTTGAGATTGGCACAGATGTCCCAGCTAGTGATAAAGCCATGACGGCTGTCATTTCTGGAGCAGAACTCATTCTACCGCTTGAAGGCTTAATCAACTTAGATGAAGAAATTGCTCGTCTGCAAAAAGAGCTTGATAAGCTGACAAAAGAAGTAGAACGAGTACAGAAAAAGCTTGGCAACGAAGGCTTTATGAAAAAAGCGCCTGAAAGTGTCGTAGAAGAAGAGCGTGCGAAAGAACGTGATTATGTCGCAAAACGCGAAGCTGTTCAAAAGCGGATTGAAGAGCTGAAAGCATAATGTTGAAAAGACGGCTCCTAACGGAATGGAGTCGTCTTTTTTGAAAATTTCTTATGAAATGAGAGATGACATTGTTTACAACCTATCATGAAGCCATTGAGTGGATTCATAGCAGACTGGCCTTTGGCGTAAAACCAGGTCTTGAAAGAATGAAGTGGCTAATGAACAGACTAGGCCATCCTGAACAAAAAATAAAAACGGTGCATGTTGCAGGTACAAATGGAAAAGGGTCAACCATTGCGTTTACTCGTTCCGTTTTACAGGAAGCCGGCTATTCAGTTGGAACTTTCACCTCTCCGTTTATTTTAACGTTCAATGAACGAATCAGCGTAAATGGAGCGCCTATTCAGGATGAAGAATGGCTGAGTTTGGTGAATGAGATAAAGCCTTATGTTGATGAATTAGATGGAACAGAGCTTGGCGCAGCAACAGAATTTGAAATCATTACAGCATGTGCATTTGCTTATTTTGCCCATGTGCGCCAAGTAGACTTTGTCCTATTGGAAACAGGGCTTGGCGGAAGGCTTGATTCAACAAATGTTGCAGTGCCGATTTTAACGTCCATTACGTCAATTGGCCATGATCATATGGCGATTTTAGGCGTCACACTTGAACAGATTGCAGCTGAAAAAGCAGGCATTATAAAAGATGGTATTCCGATGATCACGGCAGTTCATCAACGAGAGGCACTAGCTGTCATTCAGAACACTGCAATAGAAAAGAATGCCGTATGCATCTCATTACATGATACATGTACCATTGATCAGCAGCAGCCGACAGAAACAGGTGAACGTTTCACGTTACGCACCCCAAAAAGGCAGTATCCAGAGCTTGAAACAGGGTTAATTGGAACGCACCAAAGGCAAAATGCATCTCTTGCCGTTCTATTGATTGAATGGCTGGAGCAAGAAGGCTATATCAGTGTGACAGAAGAGCATTTGTATAAAGGGATTCGGCAAGCAGTATGGGCTGGAAGATTTGAAAAAGTCAAAGATCATCCTCCTGTCTATCTAGACGGTGCTCATAATGAAGAGGGAATGGACCGGTTAATCGAAACCGTACAAGCTCATTTTTCCAGTAAACAGGTGCATATATGTTTTAGTGCTTTAAAAGATAAGCCGTACAAACAAATGATTCAAAAGCTTGAAGCCATTAGTTCATCTATTCATTTTGTTTCATTTGACTTTCCAAGAGCTGAATCAGCGGAAAAGCTTTATGCTTGCAGTCATTTAGAAACAAAATCGTTTGATGATGACCCTCGTGCAGTGCTTGAATGGATTCAGAAAAAAAGCGCTGATCCTTGGGCAGTGATCCTTGTGACAGGCTCCCTTTATTTTATTTCAGATATACGAAATCGTATTTTAGGATCATGAAAAGACGCAAAAGGCTACTATGCCATTTGTGTCTTTTTTTTTGATGTGTAGAAGGGGGATAAAATCACATTTTCGCTAGGTGCTCAATGTAAATGGTGATGGTAAAATCTGATCTATCTTATTCCCGGAAGGAGCCACTAATATGATTGGAATTTTTGTGTTTCTTGCAGGCATCACCATGGGGTCGTTTTTTCATCTAGTTGGTGAAAGGCTGCCAATGAAGAGGTCCATACTCTTTCCTCGTTCTCACTGCACAGCCTGTAAACAGCCGCTTTCCTTGCACGAGATGATCCCGCTCGTTTCGTATGCTTTATTGAGAGGGGCGTGCAAACATTGCGGCATTCGGTTGTCTTTGCTATATCCAATGGTCGAGCTGCTGTCAGGCAGCCTTTTTTTGTTCATTTATAGGAACGCTGGTTTTTCGTTTGAAGGCCTTTTTCTTGTGATTCTTTGTAGTTTATTCGTGATTGCTGTCGTGAGCGATCTTCTTTATATGAGGGTGCCAAACGAGCTGTTTCTCTTCTTTTTTCCTCTTTTCGTCATATACCGCACGCTAGAACCATTTTTTATTTGGTGGGAAGGGGCGGCTTCTCTGCTTTTTTGTTTTCTCTTATTTTATAGTTTAGTTTGTTTTAAGCCAAACAGCATGGGCGGGGCTGATATGAAGCTGTTCGGTGTGCTTGCGTTTTGCTTTGGTTTAAAGGCATTCCTCATCATTCTTTTTCTCTCATCTATCGGCGGAATGGTCTATGCGAAGGTCTTTTCCTTTCAATTAGACGAGCCATTTCCCTTTGTTCCTGCGATCGCTTTTTCTTTTTGGTTTTATCTTTTTGGTGCTCATGTCTTCATTCCATTCAGCGGATGAATTGGTGAAAAAATTGGCGAACACTTTTTTAACCTGCCGACAAAAGTCTTGTTCTTTTTTTTATCTGCTATGTTAAAGTGTGAAACAGAAAGAAGGACGGGTTAAATTCGCACTGATTCATTGGACAAAAAGGTCTTTCTTACAAACAATGTCAGAAAGCGGGGAATGACAATGAAAAAAAGGCAGGCAAAAAAACAAGGGCTAAAGGTCAATATTAATGGCAAGGAAGAAATGCTTCATGAAGAAGATCATCAGCCAAAAAAACAGCAAGAGGATCATGTGACGTTTTCGAATTGGGAGGAAAAGAGGCAATCGGAACAGGAGACAGCTGCTTCTCAGGAAGATCCGTCTAAACCAAAAGAAGAAGATTTCCAGTGGGACGATGCAGCTGATCACATTTACCACTCTGATCCAAAGGTCGTCACGCCTTATCAAAAGAAAAAAGGCTCATTTGATCAGAAGTTCAGTAAAAACCGCGGTCCCTTCAAGAGAGTGATGACAACGATTATATTTGCAGTGGTTCTTGGGACAGGCCTCGGCGTGTTTGCACTAAGCTTAAGCAAAGACGGTACAGTAAATCCGTCAGGCGGTGACCATGTCAGTGTCTCAGCATCCGGAAACCAAACTTCGATGAAAGCCGGAGGGGATGCGCCGCCAGCGGGTAATACTGATGAATCAAAAGAGACCAAAGAAGAAAAAAGTGTCTCTGGCAGTTTTTCAACCTTTGTCGTACAGGCTGGAAAGTTTTCCTCTGAAAAAGGAGCAGATGACTTGGTTACCAGTTTAAAAGATGCAGGATATGCAGGGAAAAAGGTCTCAATGGATGATGGATATTATGTAATTGCTGGGCTTGCCACAGAACAAGGCATGACAAGTGCTGTTGGGAAGAAGCTAATTGATCAACACTTTGAAGCATGGGGTGGTAAGGAGCTCTCATTTCAAGTGCCAGATGAGCTGACGGGATTAATAGAGAAGGCTTCTGTCTTATCTTCAAAGGTGATTGCGGGTGATGAAGTTGAGAAAAAAGAAGTCACACAGTTGGTCTCTGAGCTGGAAAGTGCCAAAACAACTGCCGCATCAGCTAAAAGCAGTTTGCTGAAAGCGGTACAATTGTTAAATGAACCAACTGCTGAAAATGGGTGGAAATCTCAGCAAGCGCTGCTTGATCAATTAAACACGTAAAATCATTTTTTAAGAGAGCAAACTAGTCAAAAAATGACTAGTTTTTTTCTTTTGCATCCAACATAATGATGAAGGAACATGAAAAATGAATTTTCGTAAATTGTCGGTAAGATGTACATTTGATAGGATGAATGGGTATCTTACTTCTTAGGCTAAACCCTGAAAGGATGAACGAACATGAACCAATTAATTCTCGCATCTCAATCACCTAGAAGAAAAGAATTGCTTGATTTAGCAGGGTTTTCTTATGAGATTCAAGCAAGTCACTTAAAAGAAGAAATAAATCGAAACCTTTCACCTGCTGAGAACGTCCAATGGTTGGCAGAACAAAAAGCAAATGATATTCAAAAAATACATCCCAAAGCTGTGATCATTGGTGCAGATACGATTGTTGCAATTGATGGCAAATGTCTTGGGAAACCAAAAGACAAGGAAGAGGCGGCCTCAATGCTTCAATTATTGTCAGGAAAGACACATCAAGTCTTGACTGGTGTCACGATTCAGTCAGAGAATAGAAAAGAAACATTTTATGAACAAACAGAAGTGACATTTTGGACGCTTACGCAAAATGAAATCAACCGCTATATTAAAACGGGCGAACCGCTTGATAAAGCGGGTAGCTATGGCATTCAAGGGAAAGGCGCACTGCTTGTTCAAAAAATAGACGGTGATTATTTTTCCGTTGTAGGTCTCCCTATTGCCAAAACAGTTAGAGTGCTTGAAACATTTGGAATCACCCCTTTTTGATGACGGGAAGGAATTCTAAAAGGAGTGTTCATCATTAACCATTTCCCTATGTTGCTTAAGCATTTCCCTCATGATGAAAAGCCGCGAGAACGATTTATCAAATATGGTCCAAGCAGTTTATCAAACCATGAACTTGTCGCGATCCTTTTTAGGACAGGCACAAAAAAGGAATCTGTTCTTCAAATTTCCGCAAGACTTCTGCAAACATTTGGCGGTCTTCGTTCTGTGAAGGAAGCTTCTATTGAAGAACTGTCGACGATTCGAGGAGTTGGAAAAGCGAAGGCGATCTCTCTTTTAGCTGCGTTAGAACTCGGCACTAGATTACACCATCAAACGACGGACAACCGTTACGTCATCCGCACACCAGAGGATGGGGCGAACTTTGTGATGGAAGATATGAGATTTTTGACGCAGGAAAATTTCGTTTGTCTTTATCTCAATACAAAAAACCAGGTTCTTCATAAACATACCGTGTTTATTGGAAGTCTGAACTCATCAATTGTTCACCCGCGCGAAATTTTCAAAGAGGCTTTTAAACGTTCGGCTGCTTCATTTATATGTGTGCACAACCATCCATCTGGAGATCCGACGCCTAGCAGGGAAGATATTGAAGTCACAAAGCGACTTTTTGAATGTGGAAAGCTGATTGGAATACAACTGCTTGATCATCTTGTCATAGGTGATCAAAAATTTGTGAGTTTGAAGGAAAAAGGGTATTTGTAACACTTTTTTTTTCAATGTTTTACGATATAATAGAGTTTATGAGTTTTTCCCTAAAGGGAATTTTGGTTTAAGAAAGGAAGATACATACATATGTTTGGAATTGGTACAAAAGACCTTGGAATAGATCTTGGCACAGCGAATACGCTTGTTTTTATTAAAGGAAAAGGAATTGTTGTGAGAGAACCTTCGGTCGTAGCTTTGGAAACTGATACGAAGTCTATAGTGGCGGTCGGAAATGACGCTAGAAACATGATTGGCCGTACACCTGGTAATGTTGTGGCACTTCGCCCAATGAAAGACGGAGTCATTGCAGATTACGAGACGACAGCAAAAATGATGAAATATTACATTAATCAAGCACTGAGAAACAAAGGGCTATTTGCTCGTAAACCCTACGTGATGGTATGTGTACCATCTGGTATTACAGCTGTAGAAGAGCGAGCAGTCATTGATGCAACAAGACAAGCTGGTGCACGTGACGCATACCCTATTGAAGAGCCATTTGCTGCGGCAATCGGTGCTAACCTGCCTGTATGGGAGCCAACAGGAAGTATGGTTGTGGATATTGGCGGCGGTACAACAGAAGTGGCCATTATTTCACTTGGCGGCATTGTGACTTCTCAATCGATCCGTGTTGCAGGTGATGAAATGGATGATGCGATCAGCAGTTATATTCGTAAAACGTATAATCTGATGATCGGTGACCGTACTTCAGAAGCGATTAAAATGGAAATCGGTTCTGCACAGCCAGACGTGCATGATGAGATGGACATTCGCGGACGTGACCTTTTAACAGGTCTGCCAAAAACGATCTCTATTACAGCAGAAGAGATTGCAAAAGCGCTTCGTGATACGGTGGAAACAATTGTTGATGCGGTGAAAGCCACTCTTGAAAAAACGCCACCTGAGCTGGCAGCAGATATTATGGATCGCGGAATCGTTTTAACAGGCGGCGGTGCATTGCTGCGTAATCTTGACAAAGTCATTAGCGATGAAACGAAAATGCCAGTCATTATTGCTGAGGACCCACTTGACTGTGTGGCAATCGGAACAGGGAAAGCACTAGAACATATTCACTTGTTCAAAGGAAAATCAAAAGATAATCGGGCGTAAATAAAGAGGTGTAAGACATGCCGCAGTTTTTTATGAATAAAAGATTAATGTTGCTCCTTGTCTGTGTCATCGTACTGGTGGCCATGATTGGTTTTTCAGTGAAAAGCGGCAGAGGTGCTTCATGGCCGGAAAAATTAGTGGGGGATACGACAGGCTTTTTTCAAGGTGTCTTTCATAAACCATCACAATTTATTGCCGGTATTTATGGGAACGTACAAGATTTAAAGAACACATATGATGAAAACGAGCGTCTTCGAAAAAAACTTGATGGACAAACCCAGTATGAGGCGAAACTTCAAGAGCTAGAAGATGAAAACAAAAAGCTTCGCAAGCAGCTTGGATATGTGAACTCTATTCGTGATTATACGCCAATCCTATCAACTGTTATCGCGAGAAACCCGTCCCTTTGGGATAGTTTTGTGATGATTGATAAAGGGAAAAAACAAGGCGTTGACAAAGATATGGCGGTCACAAATGAGAGTGGTGCGTTAATTGGAAAAATCGAAAGTGATAAGCTCAACAATTTCACTTCGACTGTAAGGTTGCTAAGCTCTACAGACCAAAATAATAGAATTTCAACGAAAATTTTTGCGAAAAAGGGCAAAGAAGAACTCAATGGAATTATTAACGGTTATGACAGCAAGAAAAAAATGCTGACAATGAATATTCTAAAATCCGATGCTGATGGGGATGTCAAAAAAGGAGATCTTGTTGAAACATCTGGAGCAGGGGGCGTATTCCCGCAAGGCTTAACGATTGGTAAGGTGAGTGAAATCGAGCCAGACCATTACGGACTGACAAAAATCATTTATGTAGAACCAGCTGCTGAACTCAATAATTTAGACCGCGTGATTGTTGTGAATCGCAGCACAAGTACGGCAGATGCATCTCAATTGACGAAGGAGGAAGGCTCGTGAAACGTGTCCTTCTTGCTTTCGTCATGTTGTTTATCTTCGTATTTGACAGCATTTTTGTCGATTTAGTGAAGCTCCCATTTGTTTCAGAGAATCAAATTTTAGCACCTCATTTCATCTTACTTGCACTTGTATTTATGACTGCTTTTGTGAATCAAAAATATGGTGTGATTTACGGATTTATCTTTGGACTTTTATATGATATTTCGTATACAGGCATTCTTGGTGTCCATATGTTTGGCTTTGGGGCGCTTTGCTATTTGTTAGCAAAAGCTTTCAAAGTCCTTCAGACGAATATTTTAGTGGTCGTCTTTCTGTCGATTATTGCTGTTTCCGTGATGGAGTTTTATGTGTACGGCGTTCAAGCGACGATTCAACCAGGGATTATGCCTTTTAATACGTATGTCATCGAACGCTTTATTCCAACGATTCTTTTAAATACTGCTGCGTCTCTCATACTTGTTGTGCCGCTTAGGCTCTTTTTCATCAATGTGAAACAAGGACTGATCGACGAATAAAAGCAGGAGTTTGTCCAATTACGGCGAAATGAGTATGTTGTTGAGGTGAGCATCTTGAAAACTCAAAAACAGCAATATGTGACAATAAAAGGTACGAAAAACGGATTAACATTACAGTTAAATGATGACTGTTCGTTTGATGACCTTCTTTCTGGCTTGCGAGAGGTTCTTTTGCTTGAGCAATATACAGATGGAAGGGAAGGGCATAAGGTCAATGTGCATATTAAACTTGGTTTTCGGTATTTAACAGAGGATCAGGAGAAGCGTTTGACTGAAGCGGTGTCTGAAAATGAACATCTCGTCATTCACTCCATTGAAAGTGACGTCATGTCAACTGAAGAGGCGAGACGATTAAAAGCAGAGGCTGAAATCACCTCTGTAGCGAAAATTGTACGCTCTGGACAGGTGCTTCATGTAGAAGGCGATCTCTTATTAATAGGAGATGTCAATCCTGGCGGAACCATTCGTGCAGGGGGAAATATTTTTGTGCTCGGTGCATTAAAAGGTGTGGCGCATGCTGGATGCAATGGTAACAAACAAGCTGTCATTGCGGCATCTCATATGATTCCAACACAGCTTCGCATCTCACAAGTGTTTAACCGTGCACCAGATCAAAAAGAAGATGGAAATGAAATGGAATGTGCTTATTTAGATATAGATGGCAATATGATCATTGAACGCCTGCAGCAATTGGCTCATATAAGACCTAATCTGACAAGGCTTGAGGGAGGAATGTGAAATTGGGCGAGGCTATTGTGATTACCTCAGGAAAAGGCGGCGTTGGCAAAACAACAACATCTGCAAACTTAGGCACAGCACTAGCAATTCAAGGGAAAAAAGTGTGTCTAGTTGATACCGACATTGGTCTTCGAAATCTGGATGTCGTGATGGGGCTTGAAAACCGCATTATTTATGATCTAGTTGATGTAGTAGAAGGAAGATGCAAAATCCATCAAGCGCTTGTAAAAGATAAGCGTTTCGAAGATCTTTTGTACCTTTTACCTGCTGCTCAAACAAGCGATAAAACGGCTGTAGAGCCGGAGCAGATCAAAGAATTGATTCAATCATTGAAACAAGACTTTGATTATGTTGTCATTGATTGCCCTGCTGGAATTGAGCAAGGCTTTAAAAATGCTGTATCAGGTGCGGACAAGGCAATTGTCGTCACGACGCCTGAGATCTCAGCTGTAAGAGATGCGGACCGAATCATCGGCTTATTAGAACAAGAAGATATCGAACCGCCTCGTTTAATTGTCAACCGTATTCGTACACACATGGCGAAAAATGGCGATTCAATGGATGTGGATGAAGTTGTACATCATTTATCGATTGATCTTCTTGGCATTGTAGCAGATGATGATGATGTGATTAAGGCTTCAAACAATGGTGAACCTATTGTGATGGATGCTAAAAACAAAGTATCAATTGCGTATCGCAATATTGCTCGCCGCGTACTAGGTGAATCTGTTCCACTGCAATCATTTGAAGACGAAAACAAAGGGATGTTTGCAAAGCTCAAAGCATTTTTTGGTGTTAGAGCATAACCATTCACGTGAGATCAGACCGATTCGATGAGAATCGGTCTTTTTTGTTGCATATCACATGAAGTCGCCACATAAAATGTACAAACTGTTTGTATGTAAAGGGTGATCTCATGAAAAGAGTGGACGAGTACCGAAAGAAAATCGCGCAGCGCCGTAAAACAAAGCAGCCAGCTGCTGCCCCTAAGAAGGCGGCTTTCAAGAAAAAAGACGATATCCCGCCATGGGTCATGTTGACAGAGGAAGAAAAGCATTCTGGATCGTCTTCCTATGAGTCGATGTCTCATCAGCCGAAGAAGTATCGGCATCCGTTATTTAACCCTAATACCTTTGTGCTTAAATGTTTACTATCTGCGTCCCTTGTGTTGATTGCAGCCATTTCGTTTAAAGGCCAGGCAGGTCCGTTTCAGCAGCTGAAGCCGATGATTAGTCAAACCTTTGAGCAAGATTTTCAATTTGCTGCTGCCAACCGCTGGTTTGAGAAAACAGTTGGGAACCCGCTTGCCTTTTTAACTGAGAAAAAGGCAGACCGAAAAGACGTACAAGCCAATAATGAACTGGTTGTACCTGCTTCTGGAAAAGTGCAAGAATCATTTACCCAAAATGGTGCAGGTGTCAAAGTTGAAACATCGGCAGAAGCCATTGATAGTATGAAAGAAGGCTATGTTGTAGAGGTGAAAAAGAAAAGTGACACAGGGCTTACAGTGGTTGTGCAGCATGCGGATAACAGCTATAGCTGGTACGGTCAATTAAAGGAAGCCGATGTGGCCTTATACGATTTTGTCGATAAGGGTGAAAAAATTGGTCAAATTTCGCTTGATGATCAAGGGAAGGGCACGTATTACTTTGCCATTAAGCAAAATGAACAATTTATCGACCCTATTCAGGTGATGACCTTTGAATAGATGGCTGCTCATGCTGACGAAAATTCACATTCACCCACTTCTTTGGATTGTGATGGCATTTGCGATTCTTTCAGGTCAAATTAAGCCGCTGCTTTGTCTGCTCATTATCGTCTGTGTCCATGAGCTTGGACATGCAGCGGCTGCTTGCTATTATCATTGGCGCATTCGGCGGATTTTTTTACTGCCATTTGGCGGAGCGGTAGAAGTAGAAGAGCATGGGAACCGCCCGCTAAAAGAAGAGCTGGCGGTCATTTTATGCGGACCGCTTCAGCATGTGCCGCTCCAGCTCATGGCATGGTTTCTCATGGAAGCTTCTTTTATCTCGCACGACAACTTTACGATATTTACCTTTTATAATATGGCGATTTTTCTTGTAAATCTTTTGCCCATTTGGCCGCTTGATGGCGGAAAATTATTCTTTTTGCTCTTATCTGCTTTTTACCCTTTTCAACGTGCACATGCCCTTGCGATAAAAGGCTCACTTGTCTTTTTTAGTCTTTTGACAGCAGGGTTACTCTGTTTTGCTCCGATGCAATTCAATGGCTGGGTGTTGCTCACATTTTTAGCCTATTCACTTGTGATGGAACACCGGCAGAGGCATTACGTCAGGGTCCGCTTTTTACTAGAACGGTATTACGGTAAAAAAGAGCAAAAGGTAGAGAAGCTCATTCCGCTTAGAGCAAGTGCTGAAGAAAAAGTATACGAAGTGCTGGCTCGATTTCAAAAGGGCTGTAAGCACCCGATCATTATCGAAAGGGATGGCATGAAAATGAGTCAGCTTGATGAAAATGAACTGCTCCATGCTTATTTTTCAGACCGAAGAACCACCTCTTCAATGGAGGATCTTCTTTTACCTTACTAATGGTGAAAATACATTGACATTCTGCGTCTAATTTGATATATTTTTTAATGTTATGGATATGTAGCACCCGTGCTACAACCGCGCGGAGCAGGTGTAAAGTGCCTATTATGGCCCCCTGTATTCGGCGAGTCTGAGTTTATTAGGAGGTGCAGAGATGTACGCAATTATCGAAACTGGTGGTAAACAAGTTAAAGTTGAAGAAGGTCAAACTGTTTATGTTGAAAAACTAGCTGCTGAAGCAGGCGAAACAGTAACTTTCGAAAACGTATTGTTTGTCGGCGGAGACACTGTCAAAGTGGGTAACCCTTCAGTTGCTGGAGCAACAGTAACGGCTAAAGTTGAAAAACAAGGTCGTGGTAAGAAAATTACTGTGTTCAAGTACAAAGCGAAGAAAAACAACCACAAAAAACAAGGTCATCGTCAACCTTACACTAAAGTTGTTATCGAAAAAATCAACGCTTAAGGCGTGTGAGTGATATGATCAAAGCAACCATTACTCGGTCAGCGGCAGATGAAAGCATTACGTCTTTTCAAATGACTGGACATGCCGAGTTTGCTGAAAAAGGTCAGGATCTCGTTTGTGCAGGTGTATCTGCAGTTGTTTTCGGCTCAGTCAATTCAATTATTGCACTGACAGGAATTGATCCACTGCTCGATATTGGAGAAGAAGGCGGCTATTTCACTTTTGAATTACCGACTGATACAGATCCAGTATCCTTTGAAAAAGCTCAGCTGCTTTTAGAAGGCATGGTCGTTTCCTTAGAGACAATCGAACGAGATTATCACGATTATGTGAGAATATCGACAAAAAAATAGGAGGTGAACTTCATGCTTAGATTAGATCTTCAATTTTTCGCATCTAAAAAAGGGGTAGGTTCTACAAAGAACGGACGTGACTCTGAGTCTAAACGTTTAGGCGCTAAACGTGCTGATGGTCAATTCGTAACTGGTGGTTCTATCCTTTATCGTCAACGTGGAACGAAAATCTATCCAGGTGAAAACGTTGGACGCGGAGGCGACGACACTCTTTTCGCTAAAATCGACGGAACTGTTAAATTCGAACGTTTCGGTCGTGACCGTAAAAAAGTGAGCGTATATCCTGCGGCACAATAATTGCTAAAAACTCCGGTCATTGACTGGAGTTTTTTTCACTATTCAGGGAGCTTTTGCGATTTTTTATAATTGGTACCGAAGATGATAAAAGAAGATGCACTCCATAAATATCAAAGAACGTTTGCTGACTTTGCCTCATTTTCTCCTATACGATCAGAAAAAACAACCTTTCCTCACATAACTAGTGTTTTTCTATGCTGTCTTCTCTGTTATAATTCAGGGAGACATATTGATGATAAGACTCCTAAAAGAGAGACCAAACGATTGGGAGTGCGATAATGGAAGAGATATCAAGTAAACAAAATGAAAAATTAACTCACGTTGCATTAACAAATGAATTGATCTATCTGCTCAGTCGTTCAAGACATGACTGGATGAATAAATTGCAGCTGATTAAAGGCAACTTGACATTAGAAAAATATGACCGAGTGTTTGAAATTATAGAAGAAATGGTCATTGAAGCACAGCATGAATCCAAACTCTCAAATTTAAAAATTCCCCAATTGGCCTATTACTTTCTAACATTTAATTGGGAGTCGCATTTTATCACCCTAGAATATGAAGTGCTTGGTGAAGCCCGAGACTTATCAGCATATGAATCGCAGCTGCTAACGGTATCACGGGAGTTGTTTTCGATATTCGATCAATCAGTTTGCCAAAAAACTGAAAATCATTTAACGGTCACGTTCCAAACAGATCATGAAGAGAATGATGTGATCTTATATTTTGATTTCAAAGGAAAATTAACAAGTTTGGATGCGTTAAATGCGTTTCATGACGCAAACTATCCATGTATGAGTATAACGCAATTTCATGTGACATCTCATGAGTCCATGATTGAGCTTTGTTTGAGGCAAGAACGAGATATGTGATGCAGAGAAACGGAGGAAGTTATGTTTGTAGATCAGGTTAAAGTGTATGTTAAAGGCGGTGACGGCGGAAACGGTATGGTGGCGTTCCGTCGTGAAAAATATGTGCCAAAAGGCGGCCCAGCAGGCGGCGACGGCGGAAATGGTGCAGATGTTGTATTTGAAGTAGACGAAGGCCTCAGAACGTTGATGGACTTTCGTTATAAGCGGCATTTCAAGGCTGATCGCGGCGAGCACGGGATGAGTAAAAACCAGCATGGACGAAATGCTGAAGAAATGGTCGTTAAAGTTCCACCGGGCACGGTTGTCACAGATGCAGAGACGGAACAAGTACTAGCTGACTTAACAGAGCATGGGCAGCGCGCAGTGATTGCAAAAGGCGGACGAGGCGGACGTGGAAATTCACGCTTCGCAACACCGGCAAACCCTGCACCACAGCTTTCTGAAAACGGTGAGCCAGGTAAAGAACGTGATGTCATCTTAGAATTAAAAGTGCTTGCGGATGTTGGACTCGTTGGTTTCCCAAGTGTCGGGAAGTCGACGCTACTTTCGATTGTCTCTTCCGCTAAACCGAAAATTGCAGATTATCATTTTACAACGCTTGTGCCGAACCTAGGAGTTGTCGAAACAGACGATAGCCGGAGCTTTGTCATGGCGGATCTGCCAGGACTTATCGAAGGAGCGCACGAAGGCGTTGGCTTAGGTCATCAATTTTTACGTCATATTGAGCGTACACGTGTGATTGTCCATGTCATTGATATGTCTGGACTTGAAGGGCGTGACCCATACGAAGACTACGTGACGATTAATGAAGAGCTTGAGCAATACAATATGAGATTGACAGAGCGTCCGCAAATCATTGTGGCCAACAAAATGGACATGCCAGATGCAGCTGACAATCTAGCCGCATTTAAAGAAAAACTAACAGATGACTATAAAGTGTTCCCAATTAGTGCGATTACAAGAGAAGGGCTTCGTGAGCTCTTATTTGAAATCGCCAATCAGCTTGAAACGACACCGGAATTCCCGCTTTATAATGAAGAAGAGCTGTCTGATAACCGTGTGATGTACAAGTTTGATGAGGGAGATGCAGCATTTGAGATCGCGAGAGAGCCTGATGGTACGTTTGTCTTAACTGGTAAAGCACTTGAGCGACTGTTTAAGATGACAGATTTCTCAAGAGATGAGTCCGTTAAACGATTCTCTAGACAATTGCGCGGAATGGGTGTCGATGATGCCTTACGTGAGCGCGGTGCGAAAGATGGCGATATCATTCGTCTGCTTGAGTTTGAATTTGAATTTATTGATTGATCACAAGGAGGGTCCAGTCCATGGGCTCTCCCGTTTTTAAAAGGGGAGAAAACAGGTGAAAGAAGAAACGTTCTATTTAGTGAGAGAGGATGTACTTCCAGATGCGATGCGAAAAACGCTTGAAGTCAAAAAGCTGCTTGATCGCAAAAAAGCGGATTCAGTTGCCGATGCTGTTCAAAAAGCGGACTTAAGCCGCAGTGCTTTTTATAAATATCGAGATGCTGTTTTTCCGTTTTATACGATGGTCAAAGAGCAGATCATCACATTGTTTTTCCATCTTGAGGACCGGTCTGGAGCTCTGTCAAGGCTGCTCCAAATTGTGGCTGACTCTGGCTGTAATGTGTTATCCATTCACCAAACCATTCCGCTGCAAGGAAGAGCGAATGTCACCTTATCGATCAGTACGGCTGGCATGGCAGATGATATCAATACAGTCATGAATCAATTAAGAAAACTTGAATTTGTCGAAAAAGTTGAAATTCTAGGTTCTGGGGCGTAAAAGGAGAGATCATAGCAGATGAAGCAATTAACTGTAGGTTATTTTGGACCAGAGGCAACATTTACTCATTTGGCCGTATGCTCTTGCTTTCCAAAAGATGCAGTGCAGCGGGCCTATGCAACGATTCCGCAATGTATGGATGCTGTTTCAAAGGGCGAAGTAGATTTGGCGGTCGTTCCGCTTGAAAATGCACTTGAAGGATCTGTGAACTTAACGATTGATTATTTAATTCATGAAGAAGCACTATCCATTGTTGGTGAAATGACAGCGCCGATTCGGCAGCATTTGCTTGTCCATCCATCAAGAGCGGAGAGTTGGGAGACATTAGATGTGATTCAATCACATCCGCATGCGATTGCCCAGTGTCATCAATTTCTAAAAAAGCATTACCCCGATATTCCGCACCGGCCAGTGGAATCCACAGGCTATGCAGCGAAATACATCAGTGAGCATCCAGATGAAGCTGCTGGTGCGATTGCCAATGAGATTGCCGCAAAAACGTACGGATTGACCATTGCGAAAAAAGACATTCATGATTATCCGCACAATCACACACGCTTTGTTATTTTACATAAAGATCCTAAGGCGTCGTTCCCAATGAATTCTGGTTTCTCATCAAAGCCAAAAACGACCATTGTTGTCAGTCTGCCAAAGGATGACCAATCAGGCGCATTACATCGCGTGCTATCTGCTTTTTCCTGGCGAAATCTTAACTTGTCAAAAATTGAATCTCGCCCGACAAAAACAGGTCTTGGACATTATTTATTTATCATTGATATCGAAAAAGAAATGGATGATGTGCTTGTCCCTGGCGCGATTCAAGAATTAGAAGCGATTGGCTGTGAGGTCAAACTGCTCGGCAGCTACCAAACATATGAATTAACGAATGAAAAATAGTGTCCTGTGTAGGACACTATTTTTTTAGTCTGTAATCAGAAATCCAGCGTCATCTAGCGCTTGAATGGCTTGGTCAAGCTGCTTTTGGCTGTAGGAAGTGAGTGTATGTAAGTGTACGCCATCTGTTAGCTCTGACAAGTAGGAGGCGCCCGTATTAGAAATGTGATGAACGAAGTCAGCTACTTGTTTACGTGTGCTGACGCGAATAGAGGCAGTCAGCTCTCCGTACACTGGGTGTTCTATGATCACGTCTTTCACCGTCACACCAAAATCTACAATCAGTGTCAGTTCCTCTTCTGTACGAAGAGGATCATGCTTGCAGGCGATAATTTGTTCAATTTCCGTTTCTGGCGCATGCAGCGGCGCCATATACACATAGCCTTGGCTTGTGGCGATAATGGGTTCGTTTTTTGCTTTTAATAATGATATATCTTGTACAATAACTTGTCGTGATACAGCGGCCTTTTTAGCTAAAAAGCTTCCAGTGAGCGGTGTATCTGTTTCTTTCAGCCACTGTAATATGGCATTTCTTCTGTCTTCGCCAATGAGTTTCCTCTCTTCAACCACGTCTTATGCTCCTTTCTTCTCCTTTTGCAAGTTCTCAAATGTATGCAAAAGCTGATCAATGTCATCTTTTGATGATAGTCGTCCAAATGATATTCGAATGAACTGAAGGGCATCACGATCTGATACATGCAATGCCTTCACAGCAGGGGAAGGATGATGATAACCAGAAGCACATGCACTTCCAGTCGATATACAAATCCCATACCGGTTACATGCTAACATTACATATTGTCCTTCAAACCCTTCAAAAAAACAACCAATAATATGAGGCAGCATGCGGCGCTTGTTATTGTCCTGAAGCGCACGGACAGGCAGCTGACGTTTTTTTAGCTGCTGAAGAAAATAATCACGAAGCTGCTCATCCAGTTGATGCTGCTCATCTAGCTTAAGCATCATTTGTTCACTCGCCGCAACAAAAGCACCGATGCACGGAACGTTCACAGTTCCTGGACGTAAGCCGTTTTCCTGCACTGCACCTGTATATAAAGGCCTCCAAGGGACATGCGCGGCCATATAGACAGCGCCAGCGCCCTTAGGTGCATACACTTTATGACTGGAGATGGACATGGCATCGACCCCAAGCTCCTTGATAGACACACGAATTTTTCCGAATGTTTGCACGGCATCTGTATGAAAAAGAATTTGTCTTTCTTTTAAAAGAGGTGCTAATTGAGCCAATGGCTGGATAATACCTGTTTCTGAGTTTGCATGCTGAATGGACACTAATCCTGTTTCAGGCAATAAAGCTTTTTTAAGAATGTCCTCTGTGATGATCCCGTTTTGATTCGGTTCAATGATTGTGACCTTCACACCAAGACGGTGCAAGGCATCGAGCGCGTGATGAACGGAAGGATGTTCAACTGATGTGGTGATGACATGCTGTTTATGTGCGGGCAGCCCATTCATGATCGATTGAATCGCAAGGATATTGGATTCAGTTCCGCCACTTGTAAAGTAGATGCCGTCTGGTTCGCCCTCAAGAATCGTAGCGAGTGATTGTCTGCTATAAGTCAATATGTCATTAGCTCTTCCCCCTGCATCATGAAGGCTGCTTGCATTCCCGTAGCAATCTTTGCTCAGCTGTTGGAATACATGTAGAGCTTCCTCAGAAACGGGTGTAGAAGCTGCGTAATCTAAATAGACCAAACCATCCATCTCCTGTATGAAAATTTTTTCTTGTATTTATTGTAGTGTTGTGTAATGATATGTGTCAAGACAGGTGTAAATGACAGGAGGGGTGATTGTGTCATCAATCAAAAAAGTCATTGTGGTGGGATCAGGCATAGCGGCGCTTTCCTTTGCAAAAACCATATCAGAAAATTGCCAAGTCATCATGATGACAAAAAAACAATTTTCCTCTAGTAATTCCATGCTTGCACAAGGAGGAATCGCTGCTGCCTTTTCAGCACATGATTCAGTTGATCAGCATGTGCAAGACACGCTAGCTGCCGGCTGTGATCATAATGATGACAAGACCGTACAGGAGATAGTGGGTTTTGGAAAACACCTTGTGCAGCAGCTCGTAGCAGAAGGCTGTCCATTTGATCGGAATGAAGCGGGAATGCCGCAGTTAGGTAAAGAGGGAGCTCACACCTCTAATCGCATTTTGCATGCAGGAGGAGATCAAACAGGTAAAACCCTCGTGCAGTTTTTAAAAAGTCAGCTTGGCTCACATATTCATTTATGCGAATATCATCATGTCATTGATCTATTAGTTCATGAAGGGAAATGTGTCGGTGTTGTGTGGAAAGACGAGAAAGGACACGTACATACCATGACCGCAGATGCAGTTGTTTTATCCACAGGGGGCTGCGGATCCCTATATGAGACAAACACAAATGATCCTTCTGTAACAGGAGACGGGCTGATGATGGCCCATCGAGCTGGAGCACAATTAGTGGATCTCGAATTTGTTCAATTTCATCCGACTCTTTTGACGATCGCTGGAAAAGCAGTCGGTCTTGTTTCAGAGGCAGTGCGAGGAGAGGGAGCATATTTAGAAGATGAAACAGGCAGGCGGATCATGAAAGGGATTCATCCACAGGTCGATTTAGCTCCTAGAGATGTGGTCGCTAGAGCTATTTTTCATGAGCAGCAATTAGGTCATCATCTGTATCTCAACATCCATGATATTCCGCATTTTTCTGTTCGTTTTCCAGCGATTGATGCGATGTGTCAGCGAGCTGGAGTCCATATGGCAAGCGGCCGATTGCCAGTTTCTCCTGGTATGCATTTTTTAATGGGCGGAATCAAGGTCAATGAACATGGAGAAACGACCGTTCAATCGCTTTTTGCCATCGGTGAAGCAGCTTGTACAGGGCTACACGGCGCCAATCGATTGGCGAGTAATTCTCTTCTGGAAGGTCTCGTTTTAGGAAGAAAAGCGGCTAGACGTATTGAGCAATTGCCAAAACTGCAAAAAACAATCCCATCTCTTTCTATAAAAGAAGTATGGTCTGTCCCAACTATTTCAGAGGCTCAGATTAGAAAAAAGATGACAGCATATGCCGCAATTGTCAGAGATGAAAAAGGCTTGCAGACCTTACTCGATGAATTAGAACAAGTCTCTTTTCAGCAAATTAATGTGAAGGATATCACAAATGAACAGATTGAATTAAGCAATCAATGGGCATTAGCCATTTGCCTTGTTAAGTCTGCATTACTCCGTACAGAAAGCAGGGGCGGCCATTATCGAATGGATTATCCAAAGCGGAATGATGCTTTGTGGCGAGGAAAACAGATTGTACATGAAAAGGGTCACATTCACATCATGAAAAATGAAAGGATCGGTGCCGAATGGAACGTTTACAGTTAAAACAAATGCTTACTCATTTTTTAAAAGAAGATATTGGCTTTGGAGACGTATCAGCTGATGCCATTTTTGAAGACAAGAAAGGAACAGCTTACATCATCGCAAAACAATCGGGCGTATTGGCAGGATCACCAATCGTTGAAATGGGGTATGGCCTGCTGAATGAACAGATTCAAACTGAGCTGTTTTTCAAAGAGGGCGATTGGATTCATTCAGGCGCTGTAATGGCTCAAATAAGAGGCCCGGTCAACGACTTGCTAAAAGGAGAACGGGTCATTCTGAATATATTACAGCGCATGACAGGAATCGCCACCTTAACACATGAAGCAGTGCAACGATTAGCTGATCCGTCTATTACGATTTGTGATACGAGAAAAACGACACCTGGCTTGCGCATGTTAGAGAAATATGCAGTGAAAGTAGGAGGCGGAAAGAATCATCGTTTCGGCTTATCGGATGGTGTGATGATTAAAGATAACCATATTGCCGCATGTGGTTCTATCCGTGAAGCGGTAGAAAAAGCAAGAGCATACGCCGGTCATATGGTGAAAATTGAAGTGGAAATTGAATCAGAAGCACAGCTCATGGAAGCCATTGAAGCAAAAGCGGATGTCATCATGTTTGACAACTGTTCTCCGGATGAAGTGAAACGTTTTAAACAAATGACACCAGAGACGATCCTGACAGAGGCATCAGGAGGCATCACGTTAGAGACATTACCAAGCTACCGGGGGACAGGTGTCGATCTCATTTCACTTGGTTTTCTGACACATTCCGCTCCATCATTTGATTTTAGTATGAATATGGAATTCAGTCATAAAGGGGGAACGACTCATGTCCATGCTTGATGTACTAGCGAATCAACATTCGGCCATGATGCCAGATGAATATAAACACCGCTCTTATGAAGAGATGAAGCAGCGTGTGTTAGACATTAAACGAGCTTTTGGATCAAAGCTTTTTATACCAGGCCATCATTATCAAAAAGATGAGGTCATCCAATTTGCAGATGCAACAGGTGATTCATTGCAGCTAGCGCAAATAGCAGCTGACAATCAGGAGGCAGAATACATTGTGTTCTGCGGTGTTCACTTCATGGCAGAAACGGCAGATATGCTGTCAAAAAAGAATCAACACGTCCTGTTGCCAGATATGAGAGCAGGCTGTTCAATGGCAGATATGGCGAACATGAAACAAACGGACAGAGCCTGGGAACAGCTCACTGATCTATTTGGAGATACGATACTCCCGCTCACTTATGTCAACTCAACAGCTGATATTAAAGCATTTGTCGGCAAGCATGGCGGGGCGACCGTCACATCTTCAAACGCTAAGAAAGTACTGGAGTGGGCGCTTACACAAAAAGAGCGGATTTTGTTTCTCCCTGATCAGCATTTAGGGCGTAATACAGCCTTTGATTTAGGTATCCCGCTAGAAGAAATGGCTGTCTGGGATCAAGTAGAAGAAAAGCTCATCACCGATCAACCGCTCAATCGCATCAAAATGATTTTATGGAAAGGGCATTGTTCTGTACATGAGAAGTTTACCGTTCAGAATATTGAACAAACGAGAAAAAGAGATCGTGACATTCAAATCCTTGTGCATCCAGAGTGCACACATGAGGTGGTAAGAGCTTCTGATCTAGCTGGTTCAACGAAATTTATTATTGATACGATCAAGCAGGCACCAGCAGGAAGCAAGTGGGCGATCGGAACAGAGATGAATTTAGTCAAACGCATCATAGATCAGCACCCGGATAAACAAATTGAATCCCTTAACCCAGATATGTGTCCGTGTTTGACAATGAACCGTATTGATCTGCCTCATTTGTTGTGGTCACTTGAAAGCATTGAAAAGGGTGAGCCAGTCGGTTTGATTCAGGTCAATGAAGAGATTACAAAAGAGGCTTTGCTTGCATTAAATAAAATGCTCACCATTAAATAATGAATCAGCCCCTCCTATCAGAAAACAAGTTTTTATCATATTGGCTTGTAAATAGGCATAAATTTATGTTGAAACATATTGTACTTCTGACATAACCGCTACGTTCACGTTTTGCATAGGAGGGGAAAACGTTGAAAATTCATATTGTGCAAAAAGGAGACTCCCTTTGGAAAATTTCAAAGAAATACGGAGTCGACTTTCAAGAATTGAAAAAACTAAATTCACAGCTCAGTAATCCAGATTTGATCATGCCGGGTATGAAGATCAAGATTCCATCTAGTGGTGTTCCTGTGAAAACAGATCATCAAAAAGTGAAAGAAATGCCAAAACCTAAAGAACATCCGTATGTGAAAGAAAAGCCAAAGGACGTCGTGCAAGTGCAAGATACGAAACCGAAGGAAAAGCCAAATGAACCGGTCCCTTATGTACCGCCAGTGCCAAAGATCGAGCAGCCAGTTTTTCCACAAGTTGATGTGAACTATTATCAGACCAATCTCTACCAGCCATTTACGCCTCCTCCTCAAAAAGAACATCATGAGAAAAAAGATCACTTTCATGAAAAGAAAGATCATGTTCATGAGAAGAAGGACCATAAAGATCACAAGGATCATTTTCATCATGAAAATAAGGACCATAAAGATCATAAGGACCATCTTCATTATGAAAATAAGGATCATCACAAAGATGAAGTGGCAAAGGGATATGATCCATTTATTCATATTCCGCATCAAAAAGAGGAGGGAAAAGAGATGGAGCATAGCAATTACCCAAACCTTCCTAACTTCCCACAAATGCCGAATGTTGGAGGAGCAGCAGTAGGAGGAATGGCTGAAAATAAAGAGCATCATCACCATCATCATGAATCATATGATCCTTATTATGGTCATGGTCATTACATGCCTGCGATGTATCCATATCCGCAGCAAATGGTACCGGCTTCACCTATTTTACCGGGATCAGGTCTTTGTTATCCGGTCCAGCCGTATTATCACCACCATATGATGCCGTATCCTTACCCTGCTCAGCCATATTATCCAGCCTATCAAGCGCCAGCTTACTATGGGGAAAATTATGAGCATCATGCAAACGATGGACATCACTGGCACCACCACATGCATCCAAATGCAAATGCAAACGCAAACGCAAACGCAAACGCAAATGCTAATCAAGGCTTTTATCCAAACGCCTCAAATGAAGCATATGGCAAGGAAGACTGCGGATGTGATGATGGCATGAAGCATCATCATCAGCCATGGCCTGGACATTATCCAAATCCTGTTCCGTATGGTCAAATGGGTGGTTATCCCGCTCAGCCATACATGCAGCAATATCCAAGTCAATCGGTTTTTGCAAGACCAGAAGAAGACGAAGAAGATTAACGACGGAAGGGACGATCTCAATCGTTCCTTTTTTTGTTTATAACTGACAGCTTGATTTTTCCCTGAACTGTACATGCTAAAACAGAGCCTGTTTTCGCGCTCATGAGATTGAATTTGTACAGGGGGTTTTTCGTTTGAGACAAAAATGGCAAAAAACAATCGCATTAGTGCTTCTTCCTATTGGTTTAACTGCATGTGGTACAAATGACAACGCGGGTGTAGATACTCGTCACAATCAATCAGGCCAGCCGGTTGGTTATCATTCGAATCAACGGGCGACAGACAACAACCAAGATCACCAAGGCCCAATTTCTGAGCTTATGGAAGGGATGAACGGAAATACAACGAATGTTGATTATCGTTCACGTCCTACGGAGGATCAAGTGAGAATGCCGCTTACTGGCGGAGATGGACGCTATAGTCATGGAGATATGAATTATCATAACCAAATGTCGTTCTCTGGCTACGATAAACAAGAGAACGTACAGCGTTCACGAAAAATTGCGAACCGTGTGAATAAAATGAACCACGTAGCAGACTCACAAGTGATGGTCACTGATGAAAATGTGTATATTGCGATTAAATCAGATGGACGCCTGACGGCAGAAGGCGTAACACAAATAGAAGAAGCAGCGACTCGTTATGCAGATGGAAGAGCTGTCCAAGTCATCAAAGACGAAGGAGCATTCACACGCTTCAGAGATATGAGAAAAACGCAATTTGAAACAGGCCAAACAGGCATGACCCGATAGTTGAATAAAATAAAAAAGGCTAAAGTTCATTACGAACTCTAGCCTTTTCTTAAAAATATACCTTGATGCCTATATAAAATTCGTAAAAGAAATAACAGCCAAATCCAAGTAATAAAATACCAGCAATAATGGATGTCCACTTGATCATTGTCCGATTCATCACTTTTCTTGTCAAAGACACAATTGTGAGAAGACCGAGGTCATGAAGAAGAATCCCTGCCAAAATACCGCCGGCAGCCAACATAAATTCAGATGAATCAGTTTTAGTATAAGCATCTGCCAGTACAGCACCAAACACCGATACCCAGAACACAAGGTTTCCAGGGGATACTGCCACAAGCAAGCCGTTTCGGTAAGTTTTTGCGAATGATTTGTTGACTTTTTCTCCTGCTAAATGGATGTCTTGGTCCGCATTTTTAATGGAATCATATGCAAGAATCATCAAGAATACGGCCCCGATCAGCCAGAGCGGAATTTGGACAAACGGCAATGATAAAAACTGTGCGAACCCTGCATATAAAGCCAAGATGAGCAAGATATCTATTGTCATGCCGCCGGCTCCAACTGTTAAGCCATGAAAGAACCCGTTTTTTAACCCCTGCTTTGTCATTTCAACCGTGATCGCTCCAACAGGTAGAGCAATTGAGAATCCTACGACGATAAATGTTAGAAATGTTTGCAATCGACTAGAACTTCCTTTGAACAAATGGTTTGTATAAAAATTCTCCGTTTAGATTAATTATACATGATAGGATAAAAGGATCAATGATTATTTCTGTTTTGATCGAATTAAAGGGGAGAGCTGTTGTATAGAAGTTTGCATATCATGCTCATCGGTGTAGCTTGTAGGGGAAAGGAACTATTTTCCTGAATCTTCTTTTTTTCATATCGCCTCTATGATAAACTGATGTGGAAATCAATAAGAGTGACTAGGGGTGCCCGCTAAGTGGGCTGAGAGAGAAGCTTAAGCTTCTTAACCCTTTGGACCTGATCTGGCTCGTACCAGCGTGGGGAAGTTGAAGATGATACGTGTGTCATATGAATGACATTCATGTTTTTTTCTGACGACGAAACCAGGTTCTCAACATAGAGCCTGGTTTTTTGCTGGTGCTGATTCCATCCTGTCCGATGACAAAAAGAGAAGGAGAGAACAGCAAATGAAAGAAAAGAAAAATGTCCCATCAACCCAATCTTTACTATCAAGCTTTGACGGAAGTCGAAAGGTGTATGAGCAGGGCTCAAGATCTGACATCTTGGTGCCAAAAAGGGAGATTATGCTCTCAAATACTGTGACACAGGCGGGAGACATTCAAAATGACCCGATCCGTGTGTACGATACAAGTGGACCGTACACAGATGAGAACGCCTATATTGATGTTACAAAGGGTTTAAAGCGTCTTAGAGCGGCGTGGATTAAAGAAAGAGAAGATACAGAAAGCTACGAAGGGCGTCATGTGAAACCGGAAGATAACGGGTATCGTTCAAAGGGGAAAGAGCCCTTTCATCATGTTCATACTGATTTTCATCATGTGCCGCTTCGCGCGAAACATGGCGCCTGTGTGACACAAATGCATTATGCAAAAAAAGGCATCATCACACCTGAAATGGAATTTATCGCTTTGAGAGAACAGCTAAGCCCTGAGTTTGTTAGAGAGGAAGTAGCCAGCGGAAGAGCAGTCATCCCAGCAAATATTAACCATCCAGAAAGTGAGCCGATGATTATTGGAAAGCATTTTCACGTCAAAATCAATGCGAATATTGGCAATTCAGCTGTGACATCATCCATCGATGAAGAGGTAGAGAAGATGACGTGGGCGATCAGGTGGGGGGCAGACACAATGATGGACCTGTCCACTGGAAAGGACATTCATACAACGAGAGAATGGATCATTCGAAATTGCCCAGTCCCAGTAGGAACCGTTCCCATTTATCAGGCACTTGAAAAAGTGAATGGAGTGGCAGAAGATTTGACGTGGGAAGTGTACCGAGACACATTAATTGAACAAGCTGAACAAGGTGTAGACTACTTCACGATTCATGCGGGCGTGCTATTAAGGTATATTCCGCTTACAGTCGATCGAGTAACGGGAATTGTGTCAAGAGGCGGGGCGATTATGGCAAGATGGTGTCTCGCTCATCATCAAGAAAACTTTCTTTATACCCATTTCGAAGATATTTGTGAAATTATGAAAACCTATGATATTGCCTTTTCTCTTGGAGATGGACTCAGACCAGGTTCGATCGCTGATGCAAATGATGAGGCGCAGTTTGCAGAACTGAAAACGTTAGGGGAATTGACAGAGATCGCCTGGAAACATGATGTACAGGTGATGATTGAAGGACCTGGACATGTCCCGATGGATAAAATCAAAGAAAATGTCGATAAGCAGATGGAGATTTGCAAAGAGGCACCATTTTACACGTTAGGACCTCTTACAACAGATATTGCCCCGGGATATGATCACATTACATCCGCTATCGGCGCTGCCATGATCGGCTGGTATGGAACAGCCATGCTGTGTTATGTGACACCAAAAGAGCATTTAGGTCTGCCAAATAAAGAAGATGTGAGAGAAGGCGTCATCGCTTATAAAATTGCCGCACATGCAGCTGATCTAGCAAAAGGACATCCTGCTGCACAAAAGCGCGATGATGCATTATCGAAAGCGAGATTTGAATTTAGATGGCGGGATCAATTCCACCTGTCACTTGATCCAGAAAGAGCTTTGGCGTTCCACGATGAAACATTGCCAGCTGAAGGTGCAAAGACCGCTCACTTTTGCTCCATGTGTGGACCGAAGTTTTGCAGTATGAAAATTTCTCATGATATCCGCAATCAATCAGAAGAAGTGAAAAAAGAGATGGAGAAGAAGGCAAAAGAGTTTGTCAGCCAAGGAAGTCAAATCTATCAGTCCTAAAAAAGAACCTCGCACTTCTCTTGTGCGGGGTTTTTATAAAACGGCTGAAAAGGCTTTTCTCACGAGATGGAAAAATGCTCTTACTGCAATCGCCATGATTTCCATACTCGGAATCAGGGCATCTGTTAAATGAAACAAGACAGTTTGTCTCTCTGGAGATGTTCGTTTCTTTTTCTGTTTCATGAAGACAGCCTCCTTTCTAAACAATATACTTCTTTACAGATTAGAGAGATAGAGATGTTGTGTGAATTTAAACAAAATTTAAACTTCTTGCGTTTGGAAGGAAAGAAGGAGGGGAAACGAGTTGAATAGAGAATGAATGAAAAGAGCTGACCTTACCAGTTAGCGAACAAGAAAGAGTGGAAGGTGATCTTATGATGAAAGTATTCAAGGTAACATTTCATATGAACAATGGGGAAGTGCTTGATTTCGAGCTAAAACGTCCAGCTACCTACGATGTGTATAAAAAAATTGAGGAATCCAATCAATGGTTTAAGCTGAATAATGAAATCATTAACCTATTAAATGTCAATAGCATTCATGTAGAAACAGAATAAAACAAAAAAGCCGCTCGGAAGGAGAGCGGCTTTCATTATGCAGAGAAATCATTTCGGTTGTTAAGCTGGCCGCGGGAGAACCAGTTCTTTTTATACAAATAGGCAATCACTTCAAGCCACAGACGCGGCGCTTTTTTAGGGAAAAAAGGTTTTTGGTAATAGACATAAGCAGCTTTTAAATCATCCCATTGATGACATGTTTTCGTTTGGGTGAAGCGGGCAACGTCGATTACCTTCACGAGCCCTTCCTTTGTTAAGATCAGGTTGCGCAGATGGATATCTGAAGGGTTTAACCCTTTATCACGTGCTTCTTCTAGCGCCTCATCTACTTGTTCAATCATTTGTTTCTTGATCGGAATCCCCTTTGTCAGGCATTCATAGAATGTGTGACCTTTTATATATTCCATTAAAATATACTGATCCCCAGACTCATAAATCTCAGGGTAGTAAGACGAACCGGAAAGTTTTTCATATATTGCTGCCTCTTTGCGGGCAATGTGTTGATAAGAGGGAAAAAAGACTTTTAACGCCATTTTCTTGCCGTCTTTTTTATATGAAAATACATAAGCACTTCTTCCTTTGCCGCACAGCTCAAGCTCTGCCGATTTTAAGGCGAGCTTATTAAAACGTTTTTCTTCATGATACTGAATCGATTCGGCTAATCTTTTGACATCTGACATTGACTTCACCTTCTTTGGTTTCAGTTTATGCGGCTGAAAAACGAATGATGAAAAAACCGTTTCATTCGATAAAGCAATGGATTGTATAAAACATAACATTTACGAATGAAGGATACAATGAAAGACTCTTAAAACGAGTCCATGTAATCGGTTTGGTTAATGTTTAGAAAAATGGGTCAAACTACATATGTCATGCATCGATCTTATGTTCTAAAGAGGTGTAAATAGTGAAAGTGAAGATGAAACGTTTCGTTACAGGACTTATCATGACAAGTGTTCTTTTTTCCGCTGCGGATATGGAAGGAAAAGAACACTTGCAAAAGCAGTCAAACACCATCAACGTTCAGCTTGAAAAAGTCTATCTAGACGGCGATGTGAGTATTGAAAGACACCGGGCATCATTAGAAGACAAAGACACATTTTGGACGCAGTATAAAGGCTGGACGCTCGTGGAACAACAAGAGGATTTTGCCCTTTTTAGAAAACAAATTGATGATATCTCTCCATTAAGTAAAGCAAATGGATATATCGGATTATCAGAGGACGGTGTCATTTCTACGTTTCATGGAAGGCCAGGCGACTGGGCGGAGCCTATTCACCTCTTCTTTCAAATTGATACGTCCCGTTTAGAAAGTCATGTGGAGGAGCAGCTTGAACAAGGCATTCCTTTTCGAACAAAAGATGAATTTGAGCATGTGCTTGAAGTCATGAAACCTTACCGAAATGAAATATCGTTTTAAAAGCGTGTGACAGCTTGCTGGTGTGAAGACCGCAAGCTGTTTTTCATGGTTGCACCGTAAAAATGGATTGAGCGAACGTATGTTAACTTTTATTGCGGTTTTCTCTTCGATTTATGTTACAATGAAGAACAGTCAAAGAGGTGAAAACGGTGATAGAGTTTGTGAAAGGGACCATTGATTATGTGTGCCCGCAATATGTTGTCATTGAAAACGGCGGAGTGGGATATCAAGTCTATACCCCAAACCCGTTTATCTATCAAGTAAATAAACAAGAAACGATTTATACGTATCATTACATAAAGGAAGACGCGTTTTCGTTATATGGATTTCAAACACGAGAAGAAAAAGCGTTGTTCACAAAACTGTTAAATGTCACAGGGATTGGACCAAAGGGCGCACTTGCGATCCTTGCTTCCGGTGATCCTGGCGCTGTCATTTCAGCGATAGAACGTGAGGATGAAGCATTCCTTATTAAATTCCCTGGCGTTGGCAAAAAAACAGCCCGTCAGATCATTCTTGATCTAAAAGGAAAGCTTGCAGATGTGGTGCCAGAAATGATTGGCAACTTATTTAATCACGAGGATCATATTCAGGTCGAAACGCAGCAAACCGCTTTAGATGAAGCGCTTGAAGCCTTAAATGTTCTTGGATATGGTGATCGTGAAATCAAAAAGGTTCTTCCATTATTAAAAGAAGAGAAGAATCTCACAACCGATCAATATGTGAAAAAAGCTTTACAAAAAATGTTGAAATAGGGTGATGTCTCATGGATGAACGGCTCGTCTCAACTGAAGCAGACAACCATGAATCAGCCATTGAGCAAAGTCTGCGGCCTCAGACGCTTAGCCAATATATTGGTCAGCGAAAAGTAAAGGATAATCTCAGCGTGTTTATTGAAGCTGCCAGGATGAGGCAGGAAACGCTTGATCACGTCCTTTTATATGGACCGCCTGGACTAGGGAAAACAACGCTTGCGTCGATCATTGCCAATGAAATGAATGTTCAGCTGCGTACAACGTCTGGACCAGCGATTGAGCGTCCTGGAGATTTGGCGGCTATCTTGACATCTCTTGAACCTGGCGATGTTTTGTTTATTGATGAAATTCATCGCTTGCAGCGCTCAATTGAGGAAGTGCTATATCCTGCGATGGAGGATTTTTGTCTAGATATCGTCATTGGAAAAGGAGATACAGCGCGCTCTGTACGGCTTGATTTACCGCCATTTACACTTGTAGGTGCTACGACCCGTGTTGGGCTTTTAACAGCGCCGCTTCGTGATAGGTTTGGGGTACATGCAAGATTGGAATACTATGAGCAAAGAGATTTGGCTCACATTGTAGCAAGAACAGCCGAGCTGTTCGAGATTGGGATCGACATTCGCTCAGCTGAAGAGATAGCGAGACGTTCTCGGGGAACGCCGAGGGTCGCCAATCGTTTACTCAGGAGAGTAAGAGATTTTGCGCAGGTGCTTGGGAATCATGCCATTACACAAGACATTGCCGAAGATGCCCTTGAGCGTCTCCAAGTCGACAGGCTGGGACTGGATCATATAGACCACAAGCTGCTTTTAAGTATGATTGAAAAATTTAGAGGCGGTCCTGTTGGACTTGATACGATATCAGCGACAATTGGAGAAGAATCACATACGATTGAAGATGTGTACGAACCGTATTTGCTGCAAATTGGTTTTCTGCAAAGAACGCCAAGAGGCCGGGTCGTCACAAGAGAAGCGTATGAACATTTTCATATGGAGGTTCCGATTCGTGACTGAATTCCCTAAAATATTGATGATTTTAGGTGGTGTCCTTTTTGCCGCAGGCTTATTGTTTCAATTGGTTGGTAGGCTTCCAGGTGATATTTTTGTGAAAAAAGGAAATGTGACGTTCTTTTTTCCCGTGATTACGTGCATTGTCATTAGCATCGTACTAACCATTTTACTCAATATCTTTGGACGGATGAAATAACGTTAACTAGTTAATTACAGAATAGGTGAAGGAAATGAAGCTAGAACTATTTGATTTTGATTTACCAGAAAGATTGATTGCACAAGTTCCACTTGAAAAACGAGATGCATCAAGACTGATGGTCTTAAATAAACAAACGGGTGCGATCACACATGATACATTCTCACAAATCACCGATTATTTTCAAAAGGGTGATTGTCTCGTTTTAAATAATACGCGCGTTCTGCCTGCACGTCTGTTTGGCATGAAAGAGGATACAGGGGCAAAAGTTGAACTTCTTTTATTGAAACAAGAAGAAGGAGACAATTGGGAAACACTCGTAAAACCAGCAAAACGTGTGAAAAAAGGAATGGTTATCACATTTGGTGATGGACGGCTCCAAGCCGTATGTACAGAGGAATTGGAACATGGCGGGAGAAAAGTCGAGTTTCAGTATACAGGCATTTTTTATGAAGTGCTTGAATCCCTTGGAGAAATGCCGCTGCCTCCATATATTAAAGAGCAGCTTGATGATCGTGAGCGGTATCAAACCGTGTATTCGAAAGAAGTTGGTTCAGCTGCCGCTCCTACTGCCGGTCTGCACTTTACAACCGAACTGCTGGATGCGCTCAAAGCGAAAGGTGTGCATATTGCTTTTATTACCTTGCACGTGGGGCTTGGCACTTTTCGTCCGGTCAGTGCGGAGCGTATTGAAGAACATGAAATGCACGCTGAGTTTTACGAAATGAATGAAGAAACGGCTGCAGAGCTTAATCGCGTGCGCCAAGAAGGCGGGCGAATTATTTCAGTTGGCACAACATCAACACGAACGCTTGAAACCATTGCAAGTGCACATGATGGCAAATTCCAAGCGTCAAGTGGCTGGACGTCGATCTTTATTTACCCTGGCTACACATTTAAGGCAATTGATGGAATGATCACGAACTTCCATCTGCCAAAATCCTCGTTAATTATGCTTGTCAGCGCATTAGCTGGACGAGAACACGTACTGAAAGCGTACAACGAGGCAGTAAAAGAGGAATACCGATTCTTCAGCTTTGGCGATGCCATGCTGATTCAATAACAACATACAACAAAGACAGGAGGGCTCATTTTTGTCGCAATTACCGATACGTTATGAGTTCATTAAATCATGCAAACAAACAGGTGCACGTCTTGGCCGCGTTCATACACCGCACGGGTCGTTTGAAACACCTGTATTTATGCCAGTAGGTACACTGGCTACAGTGAAAACAATGGCGCCTGAAGAATTAAAAGCAATGGATGCAGGCATCATCTTAAGCAATACGTACCATCTATGGCTCCGTCCGGGTCATGACATTGTGAAAGAAGCGGGCGGCTTGCACAAATTTATGAACTGGGATCGAGCCATTCTAACTGATTCAGGCGGCTTCCAAGTATTTTCTTTGAGTGAATTTAGAAAAATAGAAGAAGAAGGCGTTCACTTCCGTAATCATTTAAACGGAGACAAGCTGTTCCTTTCTCCTGAAAAAGCCATGGAAATCCAAAATGCGCTCGGCTCTGATATTATGATGGCATTTGACGAATGCCCCCCATATCCAGCGGAGTACGATTATATGAAACGTTCTGTGGAGCGGACAAGCAGATGGGCAGAGCGCTGCTTAACGGCACACCAGCGTCCAGAGGATCAAGGTCTGTTTGGGATTGTCCAAGGCGGAGAATACGAAGAGCTTCGTAAACAAAGTGCAAAAGATCTTGTTTCACTTGATTTCCCAGGATACGCTATCGGAGGTTTATCTGTTGGTGAACCAAAAGATGTGATGAACCGTGTGCTGGAGTTCACAACGCCATTTTTACCGGCAGACAAGCCAAGGTACTTAATGGGGGTCGGCTCACCAGATTCATTAATTGATGGCGCCATTCGCGGTGTAGATATGTTTGATTGCGTACTGCCGACGAGAATTGCGAGAAACGGCACCTTGATGACAAGTGAAGGACGTCTTGTTGTGAAAAATGCAAAATATGAGCGTGATTTCAGACCAATCGATGAAAACTGTGACTGCTACACATGCAAAAACTACACACGCGCCTATATTAGACATTTAATCCGTACAAATGAAACGTTCGGAATTCGATTAACAACTTATCATAATCTTCATTTTCTGTTAAAATTAATGGAGCAAGTGAGAGAAGCTATCCGTGAGGATCGTTTAGGTGATTTTAAAGAAGAGTTTTTTGAGCGTTATGGCTTTAACAAACCGAATGCGAAAAACTTTTAACGCATAAACGAAAGGCTTTACAATCATTTAGAAAGGGGTGAGATAGAATGGATGGTGGTATGGGTTCAATCATTATGATTGTTGTCATGTTTGCTGTGCTTTACTTCTTGTTAATTCGTCCACAGCAAAAGCAACAAAAATCTGTGCGTCAGATGCAGCAATCTTTATCAAAAGGCGATAAAATCGTTACAATCGGTGGTTTACACGGTGAAATCGACTCAATTGATGAATCAAAAGTGGTCATCAAAACAAGCGAAAACAACCGTTTAACTTTCGACCGTCGTGCTATTAGAGAATTAGCTGACAAAGGCTAATCCTCCAATACATAGCCATAAAAAAAGAGCGAATCATATCGCTCTTTTTTTATTTGCCTCGGAGATTGACCCCAATCATTCCCCCTAGCATACATATCCCCAAAAAGGCAGCATGATAGATGAATTGCTCTGGTGAAAAAGTTTTCCCAAACCCTAAATACTGAAATAAGAATACAGTAAGAGAAAAGATAAAAGAAGTGATAGCACCAATGAGCCAGCCTCGTTCCTTTGCTTTCCCCCCAGAAATGATCCCTCCTAAAAAAAATGCCACGAAGGACAAAATCATAATCATCCATTTAAACGATGATTCCTGCATACTTGTAAAGGTAAGCATGAGTGATACAAGTAAGCTTGTGACAATCATCACGACAAAAATGGCAATTAAGCCAGATAAAATGCCTCTTCCTATTTGTTTCGTTTCCTGCATGTGATTCGTCTCCTCTCCAATTGACCGAAGCTTGTCTTTTACTAAAATGTATTCACGACGAAGAAAAAATAGACATGTTTCTCACAATAAAAATAGAGGCTTTCTTTTCTACATAAATAAAGTGTTTTGACACAAGCTATGTTGGAGAAGGAGGGTTTACATCACATGCAGGACATCTTAATCATCTCCATGAGAACGGTCATTTTATATTTTCTCATTTGGTTTATCTTTCGTTTAATGGGAAAGAGAGAGATTGGAGAACTTAGTATTTTAGATCTTGTCATTTTTATGATGATCGCTGAAATTGCGGTGCTGGCGATAGAAGAAGTAGAGGATCATATGTTACATACGGTATGGCCGATCCTGCTGTTAACCTTCATTCAAATCACACTTGCCTACCTCTCGTTAAAGTTTCAAGGGGTTCGGCGCTTTCTCGACGGCAAGCCAACCTTGATCATCATCAATGGAAAAATAGACGAGGGTGCGATGAGAAAACAGCGATACAATTTTGATGATCTGCTTATTCAATTAAGAGAAAATAACATCGATAGTATTCAGGATGTCTCATACGCCATCTTAGAGCCATCAGGAAAGCTCGCCGTTGTCGAAAAAGAAAATAAGGACACACATGCCGCGCTTGAGCTTCCTCTTATTGCAGACGGTATTGTGCAGCATGACCACCTTAAGCAAATTAATCAAAATGAACAGTGGCTGAAAGATGAGCTTGCCAAAAGAGGCTATCATGACCTTGACCAAATCTCCTACTGTAGCTTTAACCAAAAGACTTTTTATATTGATTTGAAAGATGAAGTGATCAAGAAGAGATGAGCTAAAGCAGCTTCCCGATAAATGGGATGCGGCGCAGCTCTTCTCGTTTCACTAACCCAAGACAGATTAATAGAATGACATACAAGATGCATGTGACAAAGATCAGCATCACAAGCTCAAGAGGGGCAGAAAAGAGTCCGGTGACTTGAGACTTCAGCCATAAGCTGACAGCTCCTGTGCCTATGATCACAAGGACGCATATACCATATTCCTTCAATGGTAAATGAATAGTCAGAACCTTTCCAACAGTTGCCGCATGGAGCAATGTGACAAGGACGATGCCGATCAATATCGCAAGTGCTGCGCCCATAATGCCAAAGCTCGGCTGGGAAGCAAGGACGAAGATCATCCCTGTTTTGACAACAGCACCTATCAGGCTATTGGTCATGGCTGCACCAGCTAAATTCAATGCTTGAAGGACAGCTTGAAGCGGACCTTGAAAATAATATAGCAGAAAAAATGGTGCCATGAATTTCACATAGATGGCCGCATGCGATGAACCATACATGAAGAGCGTTAAATCTTCTGCATAAACGAAAAGAATAATACATGAAATTCCTCCGCTGAGTAAACAAAGGCGCATCGCCTGCTTCAGCCGGTATTCCACCGTTTTGCGTTTGTTCTGCTCCATTCCTTCACTAATCGCCGGGACTAGTGCGGTGGAGAGTGAATACGTAATAAAACTAGGTAGTGTCAAAAGGGTCAGCGCAAGCCCGGTCAACTCACCATACTGTCTTGTCGCTTCAACAGCTGCATATCCAGCAATGGCAAGGCTTTGCGCGACAACAATCGGCTCTAAAAACCACGAAATATTGCCGATGAAACGGCTGCCTGTCGTTGGCAGGGCAATACTCATTAGCTGTTTAAATGTGTCCTTCCCGTCATGAATCGCCTTGAAAAATCGTTTTCGAATACGGATGGTTTTTTTATAACGGAAGGCGATCAGTAAGTAAGCAAGTGAAATCATCTCTCCAATAACAGATGAAATCATGGCACCGGCTGCCGCATATTCAATCCCATAAGGAAGGAAAGCCGTTGTACATACCGCCACAAGAGAAATTCTTGCGACCTGTTCCAGCACTTGAGATATCGCAAGTGGACTCATCTGCTGTCTTCCTTGGAAATATCCTCTTAACACACTGGAGATGGCGATGACCGGTACGACTGGTGTAATGGCAAGCAGTGGATAGACCGTTCTAGGATCTGTCAGCATATTTTCCGCCATAATGGGTGCAAACCATAAAAAGAGCGGTGTGAAAATAAGGCTGAGTGTTCCTGTTATCGCAAGGGACATAACCAGAATGCGTTTTGTTTTCTGTTTGTCACCTCGGGCTTCTGCTTCTGCGACAAGCTTACTGATGGCGACAGGCAGTCCGAATTGTGTCAGCGTCACAGCTAGAAAAAAGGTAGGTGCAGCCATCATATAAAGCCCGACCCCTTCTTCACCAATGAACCGTGCGATGACAATTCGATTGACAAAACCCAATATTCTCGTGATAAAACCTGCTAAAATTAAAATAATTGTCCCCTTTAAAAACGTTTGCTTCGTCAAATCAAAGATCACCTGCCTTCTCAAACGACATAGAATCATATACAATAAGATATGCGTGTATATCGTCCAAGCATGACAAGTCTCTCGATAAAAAACTGAAAAGGGGGAGCCTCACATTGACACAACATCCGGCTGCTATATACAAAGACCATTTAAAGCCTTTTCTGTTCAGTAAGCTTGAAGAATTCATCGTTTTGGGCTATAAAGATGTAGATTTAGAGGAATTATGGTCATACTTAGAGAATAAGAAGTGGAAGAAAAAACAAGAGTATCCGATTCATGAAATGGTTGCAGATATTTTATCTGTGAAAATTGGCGAATTTATGAACTATGCAACCGTTCAGTCGTTTAAAACGTCTGCTTTTTTGGACAGTGAAGATGGCAAGAATATGCTAGATGAACTGTTGAAATAAGCCATCTAAATGGATTCAGGTGTTTAAGGAGGAAATACATAATGAAAAAAGGGCGCATTCTTGCGTTTTTCTTAGTGGTTCTGTTAATTGGAACTGTTGTGGGCTTATTGACAAAGCCTGTTGCAAAAGATATGACGCTAGGGCTGGACTTGCAGGGTGGATTTGAAGTCCTATATGATGTACACCCAGTGAAAAAAGAGGACAAGATCACAAATAGCGTTCTCGTCAGTACAGTGGAGGCTTTAAACCGTAGAGCAAACGTGCTTGGTGTGAGTGAGCCAAACATCTCAATTGAAGGCAACAACCGTATCCGCGTGCAGCTTGCCGGGGTAAAAGATCAAAACAGGGCAAGGGAGATTCTTTCGACTGAAGCGCAGCTTTCCTTCAGAGATACGAATGATAAAGAGCTCCTAAACGGCTCCGATCTTGTAGAAAACAGTGCAAAACAAACATTCAATCAAACGAATGAGCCGATTGTCACTGTCAAACTAAAGGATGCGAAAAAATTTGGTGACGTGACAAGAAAAGTAGCGGCCATGGCACCGAATAACCAGCTCGTCATTTGGCTTGATTACAATAAAGGAGATTCCTTCAAAAAAGAAGTCTCAAAATCAGACCACAAGTATGTGTCTGCACCGAATGTAAACCAAGAGATTAACAGCAGTGACGTACAAATTGAAGGAAGCTTTACTGTCCAAGAGGCAAAGGACCTCGCAAGCATTTTAAATGCCGGGGCATTGCCAGTAAAATTAACTGAAAAATATTCAACATCTGTGAGTGCACAGTTTGGTGAACAAGCGCTGAACGAAACCGTATTCGCAGGAATTGTAGGAATCGCATTTATCTTCTTATTCATGCTGCTTTATTACCGACTACCTGGTCTTATTGCTGTCATTACACTTTCAGCCTATATCTATATTACCTTGCAAGTGTTCGACTGGATGGGTGCGGTTATGACACTACCTGGAATTGCAGCACTGATTCTTGGGGTAGGGATGGCTGTTGATGCCAACATTATCACTTATGAACGGATCAAAGAGGAGCTTAAGCTCGGTAAATCTGTTCGTTCTGCTTTCAGGTCAGGGAACCGCAGATCATTTGCGACCATCTTTGATGCGAACTTAACGAGTATTATTGCTGGTGGGGTTCTGTTCTTCTTCGGGACAAGCTCTGTTAAAGGATTTGCAACGATGCTGATCCTATCCATTCTAACAAGCTTTATCACGGCTGTATTCCTATCAAGATTCCTTCTTGGACTCCTTGTTGAAAGCCGCTTCCTTGACCGTAAGAAAGGCTGGTTTGGTGTCCGTAAAAAAGACATCATGAATATTCACGAAACAACAGAAAATACCGAACCAAAAACGCCTTTTGATAAATGGGATTTCGTCAGCAAACGGAAAGGCTTTATGATTTTCTCAGCGACGATCACCATTGCTGGTATCATTGTACTTTCTATTTTCAAACTCAATGCAGGTATTGATTTTGCAAGTGGAACAAGAGTAGATATCCAAAGCGATCACAAGCTGTCAACTGAGCAAGTGGAGCAAGACTTTAAAAAGTTAGATCTTGAAACAGACAGTGTCGTGTTATCAGGGCAAAAAGAAAATCAGGCAGCTGCTCGATTTGTTGGTGTGCCGAATAAAGAAAAGATCGCTGAAGTGAAAGATTACTTCAAAGATCAATATGGCACAGAACCAAACGTCAGTACCGTGTCTCCGACTGTCGGAAAAGAACTTGCCCGTAATGCATTATACGCCGTCATCATTGCTTCAATCGGAATCATTTTATATGTCTCTGTCCGTTTTGAATATAAAATGGCGATTGCAGCGATTATCTCTCTGCTATACGACGCATTCTTTATTGTGGCTTTCTTTAGTATTACGCGTTTAGAGGTAGATGTCACCTTCATTGCGGCGATACTCACGGTCATCGGATACTCGATCAATGACACGATCGTGACCTTCGACAGGGTTCGTGAACAAATGAAAAAACGCAAACCGAAAACAATTGAAGATCTATCGTATATTGTGAACTTAAGTTTACAGCAAACCTTTACGCGATCTGTCAACACAGTGCTTACCGTACTTGTTGTTGTTGTCGCACTGCTCATCTTTGGATCAGCGTCTATTACAAACTTCTCCATCGCCTTACTTGTCGGCTTATTAACAGGGGTGTACTCATCTCTTTATATTGCGGCGCAAATTTGGCTTATGTGGAAAGGCCGCGAGCTGAAAAAGCCGGCTAAAATAGACACAGAACAAGATATTTAATCTAGAAAGACTGCCTGCTTGGCAGTCTCAGATTGTTGACAAAGGGCTAAAATGAAGTTTATTTTAGCCCTTTGTCTTCTTTTCAGCGTGATTGAAAACCTTTGAAGTCTAGGAAGGACGAGCACCGGAGCGGAGCGAATTCGACATTCGTGAGCACCGGCGCGCAGGACTGACACCGAATGCGAGGGTTTGTCTACACGCTGAGGCTGCCTGCTTGGCAGTCTTTTTTTCATATATCATCCGTATATTTCACAAGAATAAGACGATTTGAAAAACATTTCGAGTTTCATTGATCTTGAAATGGTCTTTTGCTATAATGACATACGTTTAGATCAGTACAGAAAGCAAGTGTCCATATGAGGCATTTGGCTTTATTCATTGGAGGGGCTGTTATGAAGGTTCGGGAAACTGAACTGCCAGGTATCGGTCACAAAGCCGAAATGATCACAAGAAATAATGAGAAGCTTGCCATCATTACACATGATGACGGCAGAAGAGAAATGTATCATTTTCAAGAGGACGACCATGAAGAATGTATTTCTGGCATCTTGCTAAACGATGAAGAAGCAAGACAAATCGCGGCTATTTTGGGCGGCATGGTATATAAGCCAAAAGCGCTAGAAACAGTTGAGGTAGCAATTGATGAACTGATGATTGAATGGTTTAAGATTGAAAAGAACGCACCAGCTGTTCAGCAGACAATCGGAGACCTCAATGTTCGCCAAAATGATCAAGTAACAGTCATCGCCATTGTGAGAAAGTCACATGAGAAGATTTTAAATCCAGGGCCAGATACGGTCATTGAAGAAGGGGACACCCTTGTCATATCTGGAGAAAGAAAAGAATTAAAGAACTTTATTAAAGAAAAACTCAGCAGCTAATCGTGCCCGTGCTGATAGATTTTCTCCCGCTATTTTCTTTCTGTGTTTAAGAAGGACAAGAAAGAGGGAAGAATAAAAGAAAAAGCTTGGGGGATATGTAGATGAACAAACAACAATGGACCATCATACTCGCATTTATTTTCGTATTAATTGTCTCAGTATTTGCCGTGATCAATGTGCGGCCTGTGCAAGTAGACTACTTATTTGGAACGGCTGAATGGCCATTGATCCTTGTCATTATTGGATCTGTTCTCATGGGCGGACTGATTGTGGCGTTTGCGGGAATTTTCCAAATCGTGAAACTGAAACGAGAACTAAAGGCATTAAAAGCTGAGCGTGCAGCCGTTACGCCTACACCTAGTGTTTCTACTAAAAAGGTAGGCAAAGACGTTCAAAAGAAATCGAATCTCACGCCTTTAAAAGAACAGCCAGCGTCTTTTGACCGGAAGGAAAAATAATCTTCCAGCACAATTTCATAAAATAAAAATTGAAACCCCTCAGGCCACTCTAGTATAATAGTGTGGTTGAGGGGTGAATTTATGTTATTATCCAAAATGCGCTGGGAATATGAACATCCAAGCGAAGAAAAAGTGAAATCACTCTCTGAAAATCTGAATATTTCAGCGCTGACTGCATCACTTCTTATAAAAAGAGGACTTGAAGAAGTAGAAGAAGCGAGGTCTTTTTTATTTGATCAAAAAGCTGAATTTCATGATCCATTCTTATTAAAGGGAATGAAAGAAGCAGTAGAGCGCATCAACAAAGCGATCGAAGAACAGGAATCGATTGTGATCTTCGGAGATTATGATGCGGATGGTGTGACAAGTACCTCTGTGCTTTTACATACATTAAAAGAGCGATCTGCAAAGGTAGACTTTTATATTCCAGATCGATTTAAAGAAGGCTATGGGCCTAACGAACAGGCTTTTCGATATATCAAAGAGCAAGGAGCATCGCTTGTCATCACAGTCGATACAGGCATTGCTGCTGTGAATGAAGCACGTATTGCAAAAGAAATAGGATTAGACCTGATCATCACAGATCACCATGAACCAGGTGATGAGCTGCCTGAGGCGCTTGCGATTGTCCATCCAAAGCAGCCGGGCTGTGAGTATCCATTTAAAGAACTCGCCGGTGTTGGTGTTGCGTTTAAGGTAGCGCATGCACTGCTTGGTAAACTGCCAGTTCAGCTATTAGATCTTGCTGCAATTGGTACAATCGCGGATCTCGTCCCGCTCCATGATGAAAATAGATGGCTCGCCAAAAAAGGGCTCATGCAGCTACGCCAGTCTAAAAGACCGGGGCTAAAAGCGTTAATGAAAGAAGCTGGAGCCACTCTCGAAGAAGCAAACGAGGAAACGGTCGGCTTTCAAATTGCTCCAAGGCTGAATGCTGTAGGGCGAATTGAGCAGGCAGATCCGGCTGTTCATCTTCTGATGACAGAGGATATGGAGGAAGCAGAAGAGCTCGCTCGTTTTGTACAAGAACTCAACAAAGAACGACAAAAAATCGTAAGTACAATCACGGAAGAAGCCATTCAAATGGTCGAAGAGATGGACGTTGACCAGTCTGCGATCGTTGTCGCCAAGGCTGGCTGGAACCCAGGCGTTGTCGGAATTGTTGCCTCTAAATTGACGGATACATTTTCTCGTCCGGCAATTGTGCTGGGGATAGATGAAGACACGCAAATGGCAAAAGGATCCGCACGGAGTATTCCAGGCTTTGATCTGTTTTTCCATTTGAGCAAATGCCGCGACATCCTGCCGCATTTCGGCGGGCACCCTATGGCAGCAGGTATGACACTTAAAGCGGATGATGTTCCTTTACTAAGGGAAAGATTGAATCAATATGCAAATGAAACGTTGACAGAAGAAGATTTTATTCCGATTCAACGGGTCGATGCAGTGTGCAAAGTAGACGAAATTACGGTTCAAGCGATTGAGGAAGTGGGGATGCTGTCACCATTTGGCATGCACAATCCTAAGCCGTTCATTATGATTGAAGATGCCAAGCTCGAAGACATCCGAACGATTGGGGCAAATCATCATCACATTAAAATGTCTCTAAAAGATGAAGACAAGTTACTCGACTGTGTCGGTTTTCACCAAGGTAAATTAAAAGAAGAGGTCGTCCCGGGAAGCCGCATTTCCGTGATTGGTGAGATGTCAATTAATGAATGGAATAACCGGAAGAAGCCTCAGCTCATGCTAAAAGATGCCCGGGTAGATGAATGGCAGCTGTTTGATTTACGCGGGAAAAAGGATTGGGAAAAGAAAGTTTCGACGCTTGATCCAGAAAAATATCTTGTTTTCTGTTTCGATGAAGAAACAAAAGATGAAGTGAATATCCCGGTTCATTATGTACATGCAGAAAATATTTCAACGTTTGATGTACAAGATAAGTATGTGGTTTTTGCAGATGTTCCTGCAGATGAGCACTTGCTTAAGCTGCTTTTAGAAAATCAAAAACCAGCCAGAATTTATACGGTCTTTCAAAGAAAAGAAGATCACTTTATGTCTTCTTTCCCTAGTCGTGACCAATTCAAATGGTTTTATGGGTTCTTGTTAAAACAGGGAAGTTTTCCTCTCAAAGAACGAGGGATGGAGCTTGCCAAGCATAGAGGTTGGACAAAAGATACAATCATTTTTATGACAAAGGTGTTTTTTGAACTCGGTTTTGTTAAAATAGAGGATGGTGTGCTGTCAATAGTAGTTGATGCCCCTAAAAAAGATTTAACCGCATCAGCGTCCTATACAGCAAAACAACGATTGATGGAACTCGATCAAACACTAACATATTCCTCAGCCAAAGAGCTGAAGGAATGGCTGAACAGCATGATGAGCGAAGTCTCACCGGTGCTTTGACGTACGAGGAGGAAAAGGAAAAGATGGATTTAAAACAATATGTGACAGTTGTACCTGACTACCCAAAGGAAGGTGTACAATTTAAAGATATTACAACGTTAATGGATAAAGGCGAAGTGTACCGTTATGCAACGGATCAAATTGTTGAATACGCGAAGGAAAGAGACATTGATCTCATTGTTGGACCTGAAGCGCGTGGATTCATTATTGGCTGTCCTGTAGCATACGCGCTTGGTATAGGATTTGCACCGGTTCGTAAAGAAGGGAAGCTTCCTCGTGAAGTCATTAAAGTCGATTACGGCTTAGAATACGGTAAAGATGTATTAACGATTCATAAAGATGCGATTCGTCCTGGTCAGCGTGTACTGATTACAGATGACTTACTTGCGACTGGTGGAACGATTGAAGCGTCCATTAAGCTTGTAGAGGAATTAGGCGGCGTTGTGGCAGGGATTGCATTCTTAATTGAGCTGACGTATCTTGATGGCAGAAAGAAGCTTGACGGTTACGATATCTTAACGTTAATGCAATACTAATGGAGTTTTAAGAAAAAAGCACTCAGTAAGAAGGGTGCTTTTTTCCTATCAAAAACCTTTTAGCGGACTTCTTCTCTTTACATCTATCGATTTTTTCTTGATAATAAACTACAATACAGTTTTCATTTAAAAAGGTGATTCCATGGCGAACGAACAAGTTTTAACGGCGCAGCAGGTCATTGATAAGGCAAGAGAATACCTGTCCGCTGAACATATTCAATTTATAGAGCGAGCATATGAATATGCTGAGAATGCACACAAGGAGCAATACCGGAAATCTGGTGAGCCCTATATTATCCATCCAATTCAAGTGGCGGGTATTCTTGTGGACCTTGAAATGGACCCATCGACCATTGCGGGCGGCTTCCTGCACGATGTCGTCGAGGATACAGATGTGACATTACAGGATTTGCAAGAGCATTTTAACGAAGAAGTGGCGATGCTTGTTGATGGTGTAACAAAGCTCGGTAAGATTAAGTATAAATCACAAGAAGAACAGCAGGCCGAAAACCACCGAAAAATGTTCGTGGCAATGGCGCAGGATATTCGCGTGATCTTGATTAAGCTGGCAGACCGTCTTCACAATATGAGAACGCTCAAACACCTCCCACAGGAAAAGCAGCGAAGAATTTCAAATGAAACACTTGAAATCTTTGCACCGCTTGCGCACAGATTAGGGATTTCAAAGATTAAGTGGGAGCTTGAAGATACAGCACTCCGCTATTTAAATCCGCAGCAATATTACCGGATTGTGAATCTTATGAAGCGAAAAAGAGCTGAACGTGAGGAATACTTGGACGAGGTTGTCAATGAAGTAAAAGACCGCGTGTCTGAAGTGAACATCAAGGCTGAATTTTCCGGCAGACCAAAACATATCTATAGTATTTATCGCAAAATGGTCATGCAAAATAAGCAGTTTAATGAAATTTATGATTTGCTGGCAGTTCGTATTTTGGTCGACAGTATTAAAGACTGCTATGCAGTTCTCGGTATTATTCATACATGCTGGAAGCCGATGCCAGGGAGATTTAAGGACTATATTGCGATGCCAAAGCCGAACATGTACCAATCCCTTCATACAACCGTGATTGGTCCAAAAGGTGATCCGCTTGAAGTCCAGATCCGGACATTTGAAATGCATGAAATTGCAGAATACGGGATTGCGGCACACTGGGCATACAAAGAAGGAAAAGAGTCAGCAGAATCAACGGAAGAAGCTGTATTCCAAAAGAAGCTGTCTTGGTTTAGAGAAATTCTTGAGTTCCAAAATGAATCCACAGATGCAGAAGAATTTATGGAATCGTTAAAGATCGATCTCTTTTCTGATATGGTGTTTGTATTTACACCGAAAGGAGACGTGATTGAACTGCCGTCTGGTTCAGTTCCAATTGACTTCTCTTACCGAATTCACTCGGAGATTGGGAATAAAACAATTGGCGCCAAAGTCAACGGCAAGATGGTCACGCTTGATCATAAACTGAAAACAGGTGACATTATTGAAATTCTGACATCAAAGCATAGCTATGGACCAAGTCAGGATTGGGTCAAACTTGCCCAAACCTCCCAAGCGAAGCACAAGATCAGACAGTTTTTCAAAAAGCAGCGCCGTGAAGAAAATGTCGAAAAAGGCCGAGAGCTCATTGAAAAAGAAATCAAAAACCTTGAGTTTGATGTCAAAGAGATTCTCACAGCTGAAAACCTGCAAAAAGTAGCCGATAAATTTAATTTTTCAAACGAAGAGGACATGTATGCGGCCGTTGGATATAACGGTATTACTGCACTTCAGGTAGCGAATCGTTTAACAGAAAAAGAAAGAAAACAAAGAGATCAAGAAGAACAAGAGAAAACCGTCCAAGAAGTGACGGTGGAGTCAAAGCCGTATCACGGGAAAAAACGTGAAGCCGGCGTAAGAGTCAAGGGGATTGATAACCTGCTTGTTCGTTTATCGAAGTGCTGTAATCCTGTTCCAGGTGATAGCATTGTTGGTTTTATTACAAAAGGCCGAGGTGTATCTGTTCACCGTGAGGACTGTCCGAACGTGAAGACAGGGGAAGCGCAAGAACGGTTAATTCCGGTAGAGTGGGAGCATGAACAGCCTGCTCGAAACCGTAAAGAATACAATGTGGAAATCGAGATATTAGGATATGATAGACGCGGCTTACTCAATGAGGTGCTTCAAGCAGTCAATGAGACGAAAACAAACATTTCCTCTGTTTCTGGAAAGTCTGATCGTAACAAAGTGGCGACGATTCATATGGCGATCTTTATCCAAAATATCAATCATTTGCATAAAGTAGTGGAACGTATCAAACAAATCAAAGACATTTACTCTGTTCGCCGATTTATGAATTAGAAAGGAAGTATATCGTCTATGAGGCTTGTTGTGCAGCGTGTGACGAGCGCATCTGTGAAGGTAGAAGATGAGATCACAGGTGCCATCAATGAAGGATATATGGTGCTCGTTGGTGTCACACATGAAGATACAGAAGAAGATGTGCTGTACTTAGCTGAAAAGCTTGCACATTTACGTATTTTTGAAGATGAAAACGGGAAAATGAATCGTTCATTATTGGATGTAAAAGGAAGCGTTCTGTCTGTGTCTCAATTTACCCTTTATGGTGATACGAGAAAGGGAAGACGGCCGAATTTTATGAAAGCCGCCAAGCCGGACGTGGCAAACTCACTTTACGAATGCTTCAATGAAACCCTTAGAGAAAAAGGCATCCATGTAGAAACTGGCCGTTTTGGGGCGATGATGGACGTGTCATTGACCAATTCAGGGCCTGTCACCATCTGGATGGATAGCAAAGAATAGACTTGCCCTAGACTGTAGATAAACTCATGCGTGAGTTTGTTTAGAGTCTTTTTCTTTTGGCATAAAAAAGAGGCACAGAGGCCTCTTTTTTACTAACGGAAATATTGTTTTAATCCTTCTGTCATTCCTTCTGTGACTCGTTCTTGGTAAGAGGCGCTATAAATGATCGCTTCCTCCTGAGGATTGCTTAAATAGCCGAGTTCATATAAAAGGGAAGGGCGTTTATTTTCTCTTAAAACAAAATAATCTCCGAATTTGACACCCTTATCTGGAATTTGTGATCGCTTTGCGACTTCAGTATGAACGCTTGTCGCCAGATTTTGATCCTTCGATGCTTGATAATAATACGCTGTACTTCCTCTGACACTTGGATCCATAAAACTATCATAATGAAGACTAATGAAAGCATCTGCATTGCGGTAATGAGATGTTGCAACCCTCGATTGAAGGCTGATAAAGGTATCATCACTTCTTGTTAAATAGACATTTGCACCAGAAGCCCTTAGTTTGCCTGCCAGTAAATTGGCGGTTTTAATGGTGATATTCTTTTCAAAGGCACCATCTGCGCCAATCGTGCCGCTGTCTTTTCCGCCATGACCAGGATCAAGAACAATCGTTTTTCCTTTTAACGACCCAGTTCCAGACGATGAATCCTGCTGAGGTCTTGGCGCTTCGCTGCTATTTTTCTTCGTTTGAACGACCCAGCTCGCTACATATCCTGTTCCACCATTTGATAGTGTCACTTCATACCAGTCACCTTGCGTTCGAACAATTTGATAAGCAGCTCCTTTTGTTGCTCTTTCTGCAATACCAGCAGAGGTAGAAGCGCTTTTTCTAATATTCGTTCCATCATAAACGATGTACGCTTTCTGATGAGATGACGAAGAGGATGAATTCTTTTCAGGTGCTGAACTTGTTCCTTGGCTTGAAACAATATAATAACTTGCAACCCAGCCTTTAACGCCTTTTGCTTCGATTTCATACCAGCCATTTTGCTCCCGTAAAATGGTGACTTGAGTGTTACGGGAAAGTGAAGCGGCCACTTGTGCGTTTGGTGCCGCCGATTTTCGAACATTCAAGCTTGAAACGCCAACTGTGCCGGACTGTTTAGAACGAGCGGGCTCAGCTGAACTGGATGAAGAAGCGTTTTGTCCGCCGGAAATATAATCAGAGTGGACCCAGCCTTCCGCTTGTTTGTACGATATTTTTGTCCATTCGCCGCTTGTGTCCAGCTTTTTGGCGGAAGCGCCCTGCGGGAAAGTGCCAATGACTTGATAGGAAGTCCCTGGGCCTGTCCGAATGCGAAGGTCGGAGGCTGTTGACGTAATCGAACTGCTTCCTTGCGTACTTTGACCTTGCGTCTTTTGCTTAGCAGGCTTTTGTGCATCAGATGACTTGGTAATCAGCCATGAAACGACCCAGCCTTTTTGTCCGTTCGACAGCCCGATCTGCACCCATTCTCCTTGTTCAGTGAGAATGGGATAGCTTTCCCCGCGTTTCACAACAGCTGCGATCCCATAGCTTAAACCAGGACCCGACCTCACATTGATTTCATCTGTTGCAACCACAGCTTGATCTGTTTGAGCAGTAGCATGTGTCATAGGCCAAGTACTGGCGATGAGAACAAAACAAGTGAGCAGCATCATCATTTGATTGTGTTTTTTCAGATTCAAAACGGTGTTTTCCCCTCCCTTGTAAAACCGATGAATGTTAATTCGTTATGTAATGGACTAATTCCTTGCAGTTTCCCTAATAAAAATGAATCAATCTGTTTATACTAGATAAAAATGTGATAAAAGGATGTACAAACATGAGATTAAGCAGAAAATTAGGACGAGTGCAATATAATGGACATCGTGATATTGATCGCTGGCAGCACGACGAAATGGATCAACCAGGCTTCCTTGAAGAGACCGCATCTGAATACGGATGTACGTCAAAAGAAGAGCTGGAAAAGAAAAAGAGGCACGGCAAGGGTTGACAGAGTGGCAGCACCGACCTTATTATAATATAAATCAACACACTTGAAAATTTAAAATGTGGAACTGATGATAGAGAATAGTAGGATAAATTGCGTGAGCAGAGAGGAATCGCCTTAGGCTGAAAGCGAATCCGCATGGCATTTATCACGAAAGAACACTCTGTAGGTTTCCTGCTGAACGCTCTAAAAATGAGTCATTAGGCGGAGAACGTGAATCTGCGTTAAGGATTTGAGCGGGAACATGGCTAGATCATGTTTCAACTAGGGTGGCACCACGGGTATAACTCTCGTCCCTACTATACACATAGTAGAGGGCGGGGGTTTTTTATATGTCCACATAAAAAATGAATGATGGTCGTAGGAGGACGAAAAATGAGTTTTAATATTCCAAGAGGCACACAGGATATTTTACCTGGAGAGTCAGAACGCTGGCAGTACGTTGAACAAATTGCGAGAGATACATGTGCAGCCTTTCAATACAAAGAAATTCGCACACCGATTTTTGAGCATACGGAGCTGTTTGCACGAGGAGTAGGCGAATCAACCGATATCGTTCAAAAAGAGATGTACACATTTGAAGACAAAAAAGGACGCAGCATCACACTTCGTCCAGAGGGAACGGCTTCAACAGTACGTTCTTATGTTGAAAATAAACTATTTGCACAGCCGGCGCAGCCAACAAAGCTGTATTACATTGGACCAATGTTCCGCTATGAGCGGCCGCAAACGGGAAGATATCGTCAATTTTATCAATTTGGGATTGAAGCGATCGGTTCAAAGGATCCTGCCATTGATGCAGAAGTCATTTCACTTGCAATGAGTGTCTATGAGAAAGCAGGTCTTTCTAACTTAAAGCTTGTTATTAACAGCCTTGGTGACAAAGAGAGCCGAGCAGATTACCGCAAAGCACTTGTCGAGCACTTTGAGCCAAGAATTGATGAATTCTGTCATGACTGCCAAATTCGTTTACATCAAAATCCATTGCGTATTCTTGATTGTAAAAAGGATCGTGATCATGAGCTGATGGCAACGGCACCATCCATTCAAGATTACTTAAACGAAGAATCACGGACTTATTTTGAAAAAGTTAAACAATATTTAACAGATGTAGGCATTGACTATGTCGTCGATCCGAACTTAGTGCGCGGTCTTGATTATTACAATCACACAGCATTTGAGATCATGAGTAATGCAGAAGGCTTTGGCGCGATTTCAACATTAGCCGGCGGCGGCCGTTATGATGGACTTGTTGAAGGAATTGGCGGTCCTGAATCCCCAGGTATTGGTTTTGCGATGAGTATTGAGCGTTTCCTATCCGCCATTGATGCAGAAAATATTGAGCTGCCGTTACAAGACGGCATTGATCTATACATTGCTGCACTAGGAGATCAAGCGAAAGATTATTCAGTTTCATTATTGAACCGCCTGAGAAAAGAAGGCATTTCAAGTGAAATGGATTATACCGGGAAGAAACTAAAAGCACAATTTAAAGCGGCTGATCGATTAAAAGCCAAATTTATTGCAGTTCTTGGTGAAGATGAACTGGCGCAGCAAATTGTGAATGTGAAAGATACGACAACGGGTGAACAAATTGAAGTGAAGCTTGATGAGCTGATTCAAATGATGAAAGCCCACCAGAAAGCGTAAAGAAGGAGTGGAATGTTTGTGTTTGGTAGAACTTTTTATTGTGGAGAAGTAACAGAAGACCAAATCGGTCAAACCGTTGTATTAAAAGGATGGGTCCAAAAACGACGTGACCTTGGCGGATTAATCTTTATTGATCTGCGTGACCGTACAGGCATTGTACAAGTTGTCTTCAATCCAGACCTATCAAAAGAGGCGCTTGAGACAGCAGAATCGATTCGTAATGAATATGTCCTTGATATTAAAGGAACGGTTGTCGCAAGAGAGGAAGCAACAATCAACCCGAATTTAAAAACTGGTAAAATTGAAATTCAAGTCGACACAGTCACAGTTTTAAACGAAGCGAAGACCCCTCCATTTGTTATTTCAGATCAAGCAGACGAAGTATCAGAAGATGTGCGGTTAAAATACCGTTACCTAGATCTTCGCCGTCCTGCAATGTTTGAAACGATGAAAATGCGACATGAAGTAACAAAAGCATTCCGCCATTTCTTAGATGACAACGGCTTTCTAGATATTGAAACACCCATTTTAACGAAGAGTACGCCAGAGGGTGCACGTGACTATCTTGTTCCAAGCCGTGTACACGAAGGAGAGTTCTATGCATTGCCTCAGTCTCCGCAATTATTTAAACAATTGCTGATGGTCTCAGGGATGGATCGTTATTATCAAATTGCTCGCTGCTTTAGAGATGAAGACTTGCGTGCTGACCGTCAGCCGGAATTCACACAAGTCGATATTGAAATGTCCTTTATGAGTCAAGAGGACATCATGACGCTTGCTGAAGAGATGATGGCAAAGGTTATGAAAGATGTCAAAGGCGTAGAGCTTACATTGCCATTACCACGTATGACGTACGATGAAGCAATGAATTCTTATGGATCTGATAAGCCAGATACGCGTTTTGAAATGAAGCTTGTGAACATTTCAGACACGGTAAAAGACTCAGATTTCAAAGTCTTCAGTGGCGCTGTGAAAAATGGCGGAGCTGTTAAAGCCATTAATGTAAAAGGGGCTGCAGCGAACTACTCAAGAAAAGACATTGATGCACTTGGTGCATTTGCAGCGAACTACGGTGCAAAAGGTCTAGCTTGGCTAAAAGCTGAAGGGACAGAATTAAAAGGGCCGATTGCTAAATTCTTTGATGAAGCAAAGCAAGCAGAATTAAAGGATCAGCTGCAAGTGGAAGAAGGCGACCTTTTACTCTTTGTTGCGGATAAGACATCTGTTGTTCATGATGCGCTTGGAGCACTTCGCCTGAAACTTGGGAAAGAGCTTGGACTCATTGATGAGTCTCTATTCAATTTCTTGTGGGTGGTTGACTGGCCGCTGCTTGAAAAAGATGAAGAAGAAGGCCGCTTCTATGCTGCCCACCATCCTTTCACAATGCCAGTACGTGATGACCTTGAACTCATTGAAATAAGTCCAGAAGACATGAAGGCGCAGGCTTACGATCTTGTGCTCAATGGCTATGAGCTAGGCGGAGGTTCTATTCGTATTTTCGAAAAGGACATTCAAGAAAAAATGTTTGGTTTACTTGGCTTTTCGAAAGAAGAAGCTTATGATCAGTTCGGATTCCTTCTAGATGCGTTTGAGCATGGTGTTCCTCCGCATGGCGGAATCGCGCTTGGTCTTGACCGCTTAGTGATGCTGCTTGCCGGCCGCTCTAACCTAAGAGATACCATTGCGTTCCCGAAAACGGCAAGTGCCAGCTGCGTTCTCACAGATGCTCCTGGTCGTGTAAGCGAAGCGCAGCTTGATGAGCTGAGTTTAGCCATTAAAACAAAAGTAAAACAGTAAAATAGGCGCATGTTTATAGGCATGTAAACGCTTGAAAAAGGAACATGCCTATGATATGCTTTCATCAATCAATAAATAAAGTCCTGATACGTACGGTGGTTACCTAGTTTTGACCGAACATTTTTTTATACGGGAGCTTGCCTTTCCTTTCTGCATAAATGCCTCATTAGAGGACTTATAAAGAGAGGAAGAAAGCACCCACCTGCTTGGTGCGGGGTTCAAAACGAAGGAAAAGCTGGCGGCGTCATCGGGACTTTTTTGTGTTTTTTTCTTTTGGAGAAGGATGACGGAGAAGTCTGAATATGATATGATTCTTTCGATTCATTTTAAATAAAGGTGGAGTGAGGCACTTGTTACATCAGTTTTCAAGAAACGAGCTTGCCATTGGCAAGGAAGGCTTAGATATATTAAAAAACAGTACAGTTGCAGTGCTTGGAGTGGGCGGCGTTGGTTCATTTGCAGTAGAGGCACTCGCTCGTTCAGGCGTTGGCCGTATTGTTCTTGTTGATAAAGATGATATTGATATTACAAATGTGAATCGCCAGCTTCCGGCATTGCTATCAACGGTTGGTCAGCCAAAGGTTGACTTAATGCAGGCGAGAATCGCTGATATTAACCCAGAATGTGAAGTTGTTGCCTTAAAGATGTTTTATACAGAGGAAACATACGAGCAATTTTTTGAGTATCCACTTGATTATGTCATCGATGCGTCAGACACGATTCATTATAAAATTCATTTGATGAAAGAATGTCTAAAACGCAATGTGAACATCATTTCTAGTATGGGTGCTGCAAACAAAACAGATCCGACACGCTTCAAAATTGATGATATTTCAAAAACACATACAGATCCTATTGCAAAAGTTGTTAGAACACGTCTGCGCAAGGAAGGAATTCGTAAAGGAATTGAAGTCATTTTCTCTGACGAAAGTCCAATTGTCATTCGTGAAGATGTCAGAAAAGAAGTTGGAAATGATGAAGCGAAGATTCGTAAGGCGCAAATGCCGCCATCATCCAATGCGTTCGTCCCGTCTGTTGCCGGGCTGATCATGGGTGGGCATGTCATTATGAAGCTTTTAAAAGATATTCCGATTACACGTGTAAAGGATAAATAAAAAGCCTCCTGCTGATTGCAGGGGCTTTTTTTATTTTTGTCGTTTTAAATTCTCATAGATCTGCTTCAGTGCACCTTCAAATTTCCCAGTTTGCTTCGGTTCATAATATTGCTTGTTTTTAAGCGGGTCAGGTAAATATTGCTGCTTCACCCAGCCGTTGTCATAATCGTGTGGATATAAATAATCGACGCCTCTCCCAAGTGCTGTTGCCCCTTTATAGTGAGCATCTTTTAAATGAACAGGGATTTCACCGATTTTCCCTGTACGAATGTCATGCAGCGCCGCATCAATCGCTTTATAAGCCGAGTTTGATTTTGGAGAGAGGCATAGCTCGATGACGGCATTGGCCAGCGGAATACGCGCTTCCGGGAAACCGACCCTCTCTGCTGTTTGGACAGCACTTAACACGCGGGGACCTGCCTGTGGACTGGCTAAGCCAATATCCTCGTAAGCCATCACGAGTAATCTTCTTGAAATGCTTTCAAGGTCTCCTGCTTCAATCAGTCTGGCAAGGTAATGCAGCGCCGCATCTGCGTCAGATCCTCTGATGGATTTTTGAAAAGCTGACAGGACATCATAATGAGCATCACCGTTTTTATCATGCGAGAAGCTCTTTTTTTGTAAACATTCTTCTGCTGCGGCAAGGGTGATGAAGATGTGTCCAGTTTCATCTGCTTTTGTCGATAAGACGGCGAGTTCTAGTGCGTTTAAAGCAGAACGTACATCTCCTCCGCATCCACTAGCAAAATGATTCATCGCCTCATCATCGACTGTCACCGAATAGCTGCCAAGCCCGCGATGTTCATCCTGTAATGCCCTTGTTAATGCGGCTTTGATTTGCTCTGTTTCAAGCGGCTTCAGCTCAAATATTTGTGTTCTGCTTCGGATAGCTGGATTGATCGCATGATAGGGGTTGGCCGTGGTGGCGCCAATTAAAATAATCATGCCATTTTCTAAATAAGGAAGAAGGAAATCCTGCTTTCCTTTATCCAGCCTGTGGACTTCGTCTAAAATGAGGATCACCTGGCCGCTCATTTTTGCTTCAGCGGCGACAGCTTCCATATCTTTTTTGTTATGAATGACCGCATTCAATGTCCGAAAAGCAATACTTGTACTTCCAGCTATCGCAGTCGCAATCGATGTTTTGCCGATGCCCGGCGGTCCGTATAAAATCATTGAGGATAAATGTTTCGCCTCGACCATTCTTCTAATAATTTGACCTTCTCCAACGAGATGCTCCTGCCCAATAATGTCTTCAATATGACTTGGGCGCATCCGATACGCTAAAGGTTTCATGATTATCTCTCCTAAAGCAATGTCTTGTTTGTATAGAGTACCGAAATTTCTTCAAATAGAAAAGGGATGCGTCCTCCCCGAGTGCTCATAACCCGCAAATGAAAGTTGGCTGAAAGTATGATATAATTGCTCTTGGTCTATATATCGCGTATATGAAATCAGAAAAATAATTGATGACATAGAATAGAAAACGCAGAGGTGTTTAACTTGAAAATTTCAACTAAAGGCAGATATGGTCTGACGATCATGATCGAATTAGCCAAAAAACATGGCGAAGGCCCTACTTCATTAAAATCAATCGCTCAAAACAATAATTTGTCTGAGCATTATTTAGAGCAGCTTGTATCACCGCTTCGCAATGCCCGTCTTGTGAAAAGTATCCGCGGGGCATATGGGGGCTATGTTCTTGCCCATGAACCTAACGAGATCACAGCCGGTGATATTATTCGTGTATTAGAAGGACCTATTAGTCCTGTCGAAGTCATTGAAAACGAAGAACCAGCAAAGCGTGCACTTTGGATTCGTATTCGTGATGCAGTAAAAGACGTACTGGACAATACAACTCTTGAAGACTTGGCAAGCTATACAGATGACGAGGATCAAGAGGCGTATATGTTCTATATTTAGATCAGAGGTGTACCGGAAATGGAACGAATCTATTTAGATCATGCGGCCACAACGCCTATGGATCAGCGTATTGTGGACAAGATGATGCCTTACTTTACAGAGATATTTGGCAATCCCTCTAGTATTCATTCATATGGGCGCGAGGCAAGAAAGTGGCTCGATGAAGCAAGAGAAGTCATTGCAGGAGAATTACACTGTAAACCGCAGGAGATCATCCTCACAAGTGGAGGAACAGAAGCGGACAACTTAGCTATCACTGGCGTTGCAATGGCAAGGCAGCATGAAGGAAAACATATCATCACAGCGAAAACAGAGCATCATGCGGTGCTGCATACATGTGAACGCTTAGAGAAGCTTGGATTTGAAGTGACTTATCTAGATGTTAATGAAACTGGATTGATTCATCTTGATCAATTAAAACAAACACTCAGAGATGATACGATTCTTGTCACCATCATGTACGGCAATAATGAAACAGGTGTCATTCAGCCGATTAAAGACATTGGCGAACTATTGCATGATCATACTGCTTATTTTCATACTGATGCGGTGCAGGCGTTTGGCACAATACCAATTGATGTAGAAGAACTTCATATTGACCTTTTATCTGCTTCTGGCCATAAGCTAAATGGTCCGATGGGAACAGGCTTTTTATATGTCCATGAACGCGTGAAACTTTCTCCGCAGTTTTTTGGAGGAGAACAAGAAAGAAAACGTCGTGCTGGCACTGAAAATGTGGCGGGAATCGTGGGCCTCGCAGAAGCTGTTCAATTAACAAAGCAAAATAGAAGAGAAAAAGCCATGCATTATGGTAAGCTCAAAGAAGCCATGCTGCAAGTATTCGAAGAGGAATCACTAGATTTCTCTATCAATGGACATCCGAAAGAGACATTGCCGCACATTTTAAATGTTCATTTCCGAGGCGTCTCCATTGAATCGTTACTTGTGAATTTAGATATGGAAGGAATTGCTGTTTCAAGCGGATCTGCATGTACGGCTGGATCTGTCCTTCCTTCGCACGTTTTAAGCGCCATGTATGGTGAAGAAGCAAAAGAACTGACGTCCTCAGTCAGAATAAGCTTCGGGCTTGGAAATGAAGAGGATCATGTGAAGCAGGCGGCGCGCAAAATAGCGGCTGTTGTCAAACGTCTAGCCAAATAAATGCTCCCCTTTTGTTCGTGTGTGAAAAATGAAACAGCCAGGCACCTGAAGAACGAAACGCGTACGTTGTTTCATTGAAATTGGAGTTGATGAAGATGACAAAAAGACCAGAAGACACAAGAGTTGTGGTCGGTATGTCCGGAGGAGTCGATTCATCAGTTGCTGCTCTTATGTTAAAGGAGCAAGGCTATGATGTAATCGGCATATTTATGAAAAACTGGGATGACACAGATGAAAATGGTGTATGTACAGCAACGGAGGACTATGAGGATGTCATTCGCGTTTGTAACCAAATTGGAATCCCTTATTATGCAGTGAATTTCGAGAAGCAATATTGGGACAAAGTGTTTCAATATTTCCTTGATGAATATAAAGCGGGCAGAACGCCAAACCCAGATGTCATGTGTAACAAAGAAATTAAGTTCAAAGCCTTTCTTGAGCATGCATTGTCACTAGGTGCGGATTATTTGGCAACAGGCCACTATGCCCGTGTCGACAGAACTGGCGAGGAAGTCAAAATGCTAAGAGGTCTTGATGCAAACAAAGATCAAACCTATTTCTTAAATCAGCTGACTCAAGAACAACTTGATAAAGTGATGTTCCCAATTGGTGATTTAGAGAAAAAAAGGGTTCGTGAACTAGCGAAAGAAGCAGAGCTCGCAACAGCAACGAAAAAAGATTCAACGGGCATTTGCTTTATTGGGGAAAGAAACTTCAAAACGTTCCTGAGCCAATATTTGCCTGCACAGCCTGGCGCGATGCAGACGATGGACGGAGAAGTAAAAGGTGAACATGATGGACTGATGTATTACACGATCGGTCAGCGCCAAGGACTTGGCATTGGCGGAAGCGGTGATCCTTGGTTTGTTGTTGGGAAGGACTTGGAGCAAAATGTATTGTTTGTTGAACAAGGCTTCCACAACCCTCTTTTATATTCTGAAAGTATTTCAGCCGTTAATATTAGCTGGACTCGTCCTCATATTGTCGGCGAAAACGATGAATTAACATGTACAGCAAAATTCAGATACCGTCAAGAAGATCATCATGTGAAAGTCAAAATGACAGGTGAGCAAGAAGCGATGGTCATCTTTGAAGAACCCGTTCGTGCTGTCACCCCAGGACAAGCGGTTGTCTTTTATGATGGCGACGAATGTCTTGGCGGCGGTACAATTGACGATGTCTTTAAAGACGGTCAAAAGCTGTCGTATGTGTAACATGTTTTAAACAACCTCAACGATCGCTGTTGGGGTTTTTTAATGAAAGGATGATGAGAGCAAATGAACCATAACGAGATCGGCATAGAAGCCTTAAATCAAGGGAACATCGAAAAGGCAGCTGAAGCTTTTACAAAAGCCATCGAAGAAAGCCCAAAGGACCCAGTTCCATATATTAACTTTGCGAACTTACTTTCAAGTATCAATGAATTTGACCGCGCTTTAAACTTCTTTCAAAAAGCGATTGAACTTGATAGCATGGCAGCTGCGGCCTATTATGGAGCAGGAAATGTGTACACATTAAAAGAAGACTTTATGAAAGCGAAAGACTATTTTGAACAAGCACTAAAAGCTGGAATGGAAAATAGTGATTTGTTTTATATGTTAGGACAGACGCTCATCAAATTAGAGCAGCCCAAGCTTGCGATGCCTTACCTACAGCGTGCGGTTGAACTAAATGAAGAAGATAATGAAGCAAGATTTCAATTTGGCATGTGTTTAGCCAATGAACACATGCTGGAAGAAGCGGTAACGACCTTTACCGAAGTGGTCACGCGAGATCCGCAGCATGCAGATGCCTTTTATAATTTGGGGGTTGCGTATGCGTATTTAGAGAAAAAGGACGAAGCGCTTGAGATGCTAGGAAAAGCCATTGACGTGCAGCCCGACCATATGCTTGCACTACATGCGCAAAAGCTGATTCAAGAGGCAGAATAGATGGAAGGTGGGAAGACCTGTGCAGGAACATCCAGATCAAATGAAGCTTGTGGAAGAGCCGTTTTTAAAAGGGACGGTTCAAGCTGTTATTTTCCATAATGAAAGTAATTTATACTCGGTGTTAAAGGTAAAAGTCATTGAAACATCTGAAAACTTAGAGGAAAAAACAGCATCTGTCACAGGCTACTTCCCAGCACTTCATGAAGAGGAAACCTACACCTTTTATGGCAAAGTCACAAGTCATCCGAAATTTGGTGAACAGTTTCAGGCGACTCATTTTCAAAAGGAAGTGCCGACAACGAAGCAAGGAATCATTCATTATCTCTCAAGTGATTTATTTGAAGGGATAGGGAAAAAGACGGCAGAAGAAATAGTGGGGCAGCTCGGCAATCAGACGCTTCATAAAATTATGCGTGACCCGTCTGTTTTGTATGATGTTCCGCGCCTGTCAAAAAAGAAAGCAGATAAGCTGGCTGCAGCGCTTCAGGAGCATCAAGGGCTGGAACAAATTATGATCAGCCTGAATCAATATGGCTTTGGTCCGCAGCTCAGTATGAAGATTTATCAAGTGTACGAGAGTGAAACCTTGCAGAAGATCGAGGAAAATCCCTATCAGCTCGTCAAAGATGTAGAGGGAATCGGATTTATTAAAGCAGATGAGCTCGGTGCTAGAACAGGGATATCAGGAAGTGACCCAGAGCGAATCCGGGCAGCCTTGCTTTATACAGTTGAGACAGCGAGCCTTCAGGACGGTCATACGTACATACAAACGAAAGATCTGATCGTTGAAACCCGTAAGCTGCTCAATCAAACAAGCAACGATTACAAAGTGACTGAAATGGACGTTGCCAATCAGGTAATGGCACTTGGCGAAGGAAAAGAGATGATCATTGAAGATGACCGCTGCTATCACCCGTCCTTATTTTATGCGGAGCAAAGTGTCGCCAAACGTATTCAAAAAATCGTCTCCCAAACGGAATATGCAGATCAATTTCCCGAATCAGAATTCCTTCTTGCACTTGGTGAGCTAGAGGAACGGCTAGGTGTGCAGTATGCTCCGACACAAAAGGAAGCGATTCAAAAGGCACTCATGTCCCCGATGCTGCTCTTAACAGGCGGGCCTGGGACAGGGAAAACAACCGTCATTAAAGGAATTGTCGAGCTCTATAGCGATCTTCACGGTGTATCTCTTGATCCGAGTGATTATAAAAAAGATGAATCTTTTCCATTTGTGCTTGCGGCGCCAACTGGACGGGCGGCTAAACGGATGACAGAATCAACGGGGCTTCCAGCTGTGACAATTCACCGCCTATTAGGCTGGAATGGATCAGAGGGCTTCTCACATGATGATGAACAGCCGATTGAAGGAAAGCTTGTCATCATTGATGAATCGAGTATGCTAGATATTTGGCTTGCGAATCATTTGTTTAAAGCGATCCCTGATCACATTCAAGTCATTATGGTAGGAGATGAACATCAGCTTCCATCTGTCGGACCGGGTCAAGTGTTAAGAGATTTACTTGCCTCACAGGCCGTGCCAGCTGTTACCCTAACAGATATTTACCGGCAGGCAGACGGCTCAACCATTGTTGAACTTGCACATGATATGAAAAATGGCGTGCTGCCAAAAGATATTACCGCACGCTCAAAGGATCGGTCCTTTATTCAATGTTCAGCTGATCAAATGAAAGAAGTCATTGAGAAAGTTGTCAGCAACGCTGCTCAAAAAGGCTATTCAGCAAAAGATATTCAAGTGCTGGCACCCATGTATAAAGGGAAAGCAGGTATCAATGAACTGAATAAAATGCTTCAGCACATTTTGAATCCTAAAAAACCAAAAGGCAGAGAAATCCCGTTTGGTGATGTGGTGTACCGGACGGGAGATAAGGTACTTCAGCTTGTGAATCAGCCGGAGAACAACATTTTTAACGGTGATATTGGCGAAATTGTCTCGATTTTTTATGCGAAAGAAAACACAGAAAAAGAAGACATGGCCGTGATCTCCTTTGATGGGAACGAAATCACCTTTACGAAAAAAGATTTTCATCAATTTACCCATGCCTATTGCTGCTCCATTCACAAATCACAAGGCAGTGAATTTCCCATCGTTGTCCTGCCAGTCGTAAGAAGCTATTACCGAATGCTACGGCGAAATCTGCTTTATACAGCGATCACGCGAAGCAAAAAGTTTTTGATTCTGTGTGGCGAAGAATCAGCGCTGGAGTGGGGCGTGAAAAATAATGAGGATTCCCTTAGACAAACGTCCTTAACGATGCGCTTAGTCCAAACCGAAGAGGTCATGGATGCGGAGCTTGCAGCGCTCCAGAAAGAGCTGCCGTTTAGCGTACATGACGCAAATATTGGCATGGAGGGAATCACCCCGTTTGATTTTATGCAAGAGTAAATGGCTTCCTTCATGGAAGCCATTTAGCGTGAAGACAAACCCTCGCATTCGTTGTCAGTCCTGCGTGCCGGTGCTCACGAATATCAAATTCGCTCCGCTCCAGTACTCGGCCTTCCTAGACTTCAAGGGTTTTCATATCACGCTGAAAAGAAGACAAAAAGCTAAAAAAGATCATTTTAGCTTTTTGTTCACAATCTGAATGGCTTCCTTCATGGAAGCCATTTCTTCGTATGAGTCATGAAGCAAACGCACACGATAAGACTGTTCCGCAAAAGGTGGTTGAGCACATTTTGAGAACATGTCGAGAGCTTGAAGGAATGTCGATTTATACAGGTGAGCAGTCTCATTCACTTGGTGCCATCAAAGATATTTGCTTATTAGCCGGCGGCAGCTGCGGGGGATATGTGTTAGAGGGGAAAAAGAAAGACTGTGCACTCATTCCATTCTCAGCTGGCGATAAGCTGACAGACAAAGGTCTATATGTGAGCTGCCAGGAGGGAGTCGGAATGGATTCCTCTGCCCCATCCTTATTATTTTCGAAATTGAAAAAGAAAATGATGCAATCAGCTGATGGTGAAAATTTAGGTATTTTGGAAGATGTATACTTTTGCGCAAATTCGGGCACAATCGTAGCATATGAACTCTCGGACGGCTTCTTTACAGAGCTATCAGGGATTCGAAAACAGCTGCATGCTGCCGGAACCTTGATGAACGTTCAAAAGGAAGCACTTGTTCTAAACCGAACGTAAAGAGGTGCTGATTATGCTCATTTGCCCAAATTGCAAATGTAAAGACATCGGAAAAATTGGGGTCAATCAATATTATTGCTGGGGCTGTTTTATTGAACTGACGCTGTCAAAAGGCAAAATATCTACACACCAAGTGGAGGAAGACGGTACTCTAAGCAGTTTAGATGATCTGTTTAGTGATGATGAACGTTCAATTCAACTATAAGTGTTAAGGGGGAATTTCGAATGGGCAAAATGACTTCTTCACTATTAACGCTTGGTGCAGGTGCACTGGCATATCACTTTGCAAGTCGATATGATATGCCATCGAAGCGGGATATGAAAAAGCTAAGAAAACGTGTTATGCGAATGCTTTAAACAAAAGGGACATCCACCATGAGCGGATGTCCAGCGTGTAGACAAACCCTTGCATTCGGTGTCAGGCCTGCACGCCGGTACTCACGTATGTTAAATTCGCTCCGTTCCGGTGCGTGTCCTTCCTAGACTGCAAAGGTTTTCTATCACGCTGAAAAGAAGACAAAGGGCTAAAATCAAGATCATTTTAGCCCTTTGTCAACAATCTGAGACATCCGTCAAGCGGATGTCTTTTTTATGCCTGCCGGTATTCTAAACGGCGTGCAAGTAAGGATAAGCTGAAGTTGACAACAAAATACATCATAGCCGCCAATAGGAAAATAGGCAGTAAATACGACTGGCTCTGACCGTTTAAAATTTGTGCGTGATGTAATAGTTCAGGAAGCGCAATGACAACAGCAAGCGATGTATCCTTTAAAAGTGAAATAAATTGACTCACAATCGGTGGTACCATACGGCGTAAAGCCTGGGGCATAATAATCGTTTTTAATGTTTGAATATAGGTTAAACCAGAAGACCTGGCAGCTTCGATCTGGCCCTTATCAATTGATTTTAGACCGCTCCGAATAATTTCTGACAGCATGGCTGATTCAAACACGGTTAAAGCTGCTATGGCAGAGGCTGTGATGCTTAGTTTGATGCCGATTTCAGGCAGTGCAAAATACGTAAAAAAGATGATCAGCAAAAGCGGCAGGTTCCGAATGGTTTCTACGATGACCGCCAGCACCTTTGATAAAACCGGAATTTGAGCGAACCGCAATGTGCCAACGACTAATCCGATGATAAAGCTCAAAATGATGGAGATAAAAGCCACTTTTAAGGTGACAGCAAATCCTTCAAGTAAAAAGGCGAGATGATCAGGCTGGTAGGCACCTATAAAATCCATTGTGTTTCCTCCTTTCTAGTGGCTTCTTGCCAATCTTCTTTCTAAATAACCAACGCCTAGACTGAGCGGAATGGTTAATAGCAGATAAAACATGGCAACAAAGATGTATACATCAAATGTCACAAACGTTCTAGAAGCGATGAGGTCTCCTTGATACATGAGATCAAACCCGGCAATGACACCTAGAATAGAGGAGTTTTTGACAAGGTTAATAAATTGATTCCCAAGAGGGGGAACGACAATTTTAATCGCTTGCGGAAGAATAATATATCGCATCGTCCCGCCGTATGAAAGACCAGAAGCCCGGGCTGCTTCCATTTGTCCAAGCGGTACTGCTTGTATACCTGCTCGAATGGCTTCAGCAATAAATGCAGAGGTATAGATGGCCAGAGCAATGGTTCCAGCTGTGAAGCCATCTGCCACAATACCTAGCACTGGTAAACCAAAGAAGAAAACAAATGTGATTAATAATAACGGAATATTCCGAATAAATTCCACGTAAGCCGTTCCTAACCAGTTGAGCGGCTTTAGTGGAGCAATTCTCATAATCGCAATGAGTGTACCGATCAAAAAGCTTCCAATCAAAGCAATGACACTTGCACCAATGGTATATTTAAACCCTTCTAAATAAAGATTGAAGTTTTCAGTTAAAATTGAAAACCGCAGCAATCAGTTCACTTCCTTCCTGGCCCACAGGGGAGCCAATGAGCGGCTCACCTGTGGGCATCTTGACTTAGTCAAACGATTATTCTTTGATCCATTTTTTATGAATCTTGTCATACTCTCCATTGTCTTTTAAAGTCTTTAACGCTTTGTTAATGGCATCTGTCAATTGTTGATCGCCTTTCTTCACAGCAATGCCATAAGGCTCATCTGTAAAGGTTCCGCCGACGACTTCGTAATTTGAATCCTCGTCTGCCATGCCAAATAAGATGGCATTATCTGTTGTAAGCACCTGCCCTTGGTTTGATTTTAGTGCTGTAAAGGCTTCCTGATAGTTTTCAAATTCTAAAACAGATGCTTCAGGTGCTTTCTCACGGATATTTTGAGACGAAGTGGATCCTTTCACTGCAAGCACCTTCGTTCCTTTTTTGAGATCATCAATTGATTGAATGTCGCTTCCTTTTTTCACAAGCAGTGATTGTCCTGCTTCAAAGTAAACATCTGAGAAATTGACTTCTTTTTTGCGCTCTTCTGTAATGGTCATAGTAGCAACAATCGCATGAATATCACCCTTTTGCAGCAAAGGAATTCTTGTTTTAGATGTCACTTCTTTGAATTCTGCTTTTCCTTCATCGCCGAGCATTTCCTTTGCGATGGCTTTAGCGATATCAATATCAAACCCTTCAATATCTCCGTTGCTAGGATTTTTTAGACCGAAAAGACGGGTGTCATTCTTTACACCGAAAATGATTTTTTTGTCTTTCTTAATGGCTTCTAATGAACTTCCTTGCTTCGCATCAGTCGAGCCTTTTTCAGTAGAACCACAAGCAGCCAGTGCGACCATACAGCAAGTCATAAAGAGTAATAGACCAAAACGTTTCATTTTTTTCATCAAACCATTCCCCCTAGTGATTTAAAATACGGCTTAAAAATAACTGAGCACGTTTCTCGCGCGGTTTCTCATAAAATGCAGCGGGTGTTGATTCTTCAAGAATTCTACCTTCATCAATAAAGACAATGCGGTCAGCCACTTCCCGGGCAAATCCCATCTCGTGTGTGACGACAACCATGGTCATTCCTTCGCGGGCCAGCTGTTTCATTACATCTAGTACCTCACCGATCATTTCTGGATCAAGAGCAGATGTCGGTTCATCGAAAAGCATGACCTCAGGCTTCATAGCAAGCCCCCTTGCAATGGCAACGCGCTGCTGCTGTCCTCCGGAAAGTCTTGAAGGGTAGGTGTCTGCTTTATCAGGAATGCCAACTTTATTTAAATAAAATTCAGCTGTTTCCTTCGCTTCTTCCTTGCTCACTTTTTTGACCTTCATCGGCGCAAGCATAATGTTTTCGAGCACCGTCTTATGCGGGTAGAGGTGAAAATGCTGAAACACCATCCCGATATTTTGCCTAACAAGATTGATGTTGGTCTTCGGATGCTGAACAGACACTTGGTTGACAAGTACTTTTCCTTCATCAATGCTTTCGAGACGATTGATGCACCTGAGCATCGTGCTTTTACCAGACCCTGAAGGACCGATGATCACAACAACCTCACCTTTTTGAATATGTAGGTTAATGTCCTTAAGTACATGGAACTGGCCATAATGTTTGTTGACTTCTTCGAATGTGATCATGAAGAACCTCCTCTTGTGTTTATTTGGCTAAAGTGGATTCTAGCATACCTTGTGTGAAAATAAGTAAATAATGGAATATTTTCTAACGAGATTTTACAGCAAACAGTGACTTTGGAAGGAGCTGTATGTTTCATGTGTATTCATTTTTAACAAAGTTAGGACAAATTTTATTTACATGGATAATTGCAGAAGATGGTTAAACAATAAGAAAAGAGGTGAAAAAGGTGAAGAAACGTCCGATCCAATTTCTAATATATGCTGCAGGTGTACTGCTTGTCCTTGCATCCTTACTCATTTTGGTTCAGCTCGACGAGTTATGGATGCCTATTTTTTTATTGTTAAAAGCGGTTCTTATTCCGCTGCTCATTGCCATTTTTATTTCTTATTTGCTTTATCCTATTGTGGAAAGACTGCATGGGCGAGGCTTGCCGAGAACAGTCAGTCTCTTATTGATTTATGTGCTGTTTTTTGGTGGGATTGGTTTTGCGGTCTATAAAGGGGCGCCTGTCATGATTACGCAGTTAAATGAGCTGTCTGAACAAATTCCTGTGCTTGCCGAAACCTATAATGGCGCTTTATCTCATATTCATCGTCATACAAGCCATTGGCCTGACGGACTGCATGAACGGCTTGATCGTTTGATTGTTCAATCGGAAACATATGCAGCAAATGGGGCAGAGCGGATGATTCTAAGCTGTAAAGTATTATTTGATTACGCATTAGTCGCAGCGCTCATTCCTTTTCTTGTCTTTTATATGGTGAAAGATATGAATACAATGAAACGGGCTGCATGGTATTTAACCCCGCCAAGATTTCGAAAGAGAGGACACGCATTTGTGAAAGCAGTCGACGACTCGCTTGGTGATTATATTAGAGGACAATTGCTTGTTTGTTCATTGATTGGGGGAGCAGCAGCCATCGTTCTCTGGCTGTTTCATATCCCGTATCCGCTTGTATTAGGCATGCTGATTGGAGCAACGAATGTGATTCCGTATTTTGGTCCTATTATTGGGGCGATTCCTGCTGTATTTATTGCTTTTACCATTTCGGTGAAATCGGTTATCATTGTGCTGATCACAGTGGCTGTGCTGCAATTTTTGGAAAGCAATATACTTAGCCCGATTATCGTTGGAAGAAGTCTTCATATGCATCCTGTCGTCATTATGCTTGTTTTGCTCGCAGGAGGAGAGTTGTTTGGCTTAATTGGGATGATTTTAGCCGTACCAACTGCCGCGATTATCAGGGTTATGATTGTGCAATATATCCTGATGAGGCGAAGCGTTCATTGACAAGACGAGCCGAGTTGTCTATAATAATTTCGATTCATACATATTGAATTCAATGATGGACCCGAGTACGTTAAAAAGCTGTTGCAGAGAGAGGCTTTATTTTGCTGAGAAAAGCCTTATCAGACCTTTAACGGAAGCTAGTCCTGAGTGCAGATAAACACTGCCGCTCTCTTCCAGCGTTATCGGATGTGAAGGTGATAGACGAACATGTCTATAATCAGGGTGGTACCGCGAGAACATCTCGTCCCTGTGTAAGTAGTTTTATGCTTGCATAGGGCGGGGTGTTTTTTCGTTTGTGTGGAGATTGATGAAATGAAAAGGGAGGATTTTTGAATGAAAACTTTAACTTCTGCTCAAGTACGTCAAATGTTTTTAGACTTTTTTAAAGAAAAAGGACATGCTGTAGAACCGAGTGCGTCACTTGTACCGCATGATGATCCAACACTGTTATGGATTAACAGCGGGGTCGCGACATTAAAGAAATACTTTGATGGCCGCGTGGTTCCTGATAATCCGCGTATTTGTAACGCGCAAAAATCCATTCGTACGAATGATATCGAGAATGTTGGGAAAACAGCTCGTCATCATACGTTCTTTGAAATGCTTGGCAACTTTTCTATTGGTGACTATTTTAAAGAAGAGGCTATTGATTGGGCTTGGGAATTCTTAACGAGTGACGAGTGGATTGGCTTTGATCCGAATTTGTTATCTGTCACTGTACACCCAGAGGACGAAGAAGCGTATATTCTTTGGAGAGATAAAATTGGTGTACCTGAAGACCGTATTATTCGCCTTGAAGGAAATTTCTGGGATATTGGCGAGGGGCCGAGTGGACCGAATACGGAAATTTTCTATGACCGCGGTGAAGCATACGGTCACGACTTGAACGATCCAGAATTATATCCAGGTGGGGAAAATGAGCGTTATTTAGAAGTATGGAATCTTGTGTTCTCCGAATTCAACCATAATCCAGATGGTACATACACACCACTGCCGAAGAAAAACATTGATACAGGGATGGGTCTTGAACGAATGGTATCTGTCATTCAAAACGTCCCGACGAACTTTGATACAGATCTATTCATGCCGATTATTCGTGCTGTAGAAACCATCTCTGGAGAAAGCTATGGGGAGACGAAGGAAAAGGATACAGCATTTAAAGTCATTGCTGACCACATCCGGACTGTTGCCTTTGCCGTAAGTGACGGAGCGCTTCCTTCCAATGAAGGCCGCGGGTATGTGTTAAGACGTTTGCTGCGCCGTGCCGTGCGTTATGCAAAAACGATCCATATTCACCGTCCATTCATGTATGATCTAGTGCCAGTTGTGGCGGAGATCATGAAGGATTTCTATCCAGATGTACAAGCAAAAGAAGAATTTATTGCGAAAGTGATTAAAAACGAGGAAGAACGCTTCCATGAAACACTGAATGAAGGGTTAGCCATTTTGTCAGAAGTGATCAAAAAAGAAAGAGACAAAGGCAGCTCACAGATTTCAGGTGAAGATGTATTTAAGCTGTATGACACGTATGGATTCCCTGTCGAGCTGACAGAAGAATATGCAGAAGATGAGAACATGACAGTCGATAGAGAAGGCTTCCAGACAGAGATGGAGAAGCAGCGTGAACGTGCAAGAAATGCGAGACAAGATGTTGGCAGTATGCAGGTTCAAGGCGGAGCTCTAGGTGATATTAAAGTAGAGAGTACCTTCGTTGGTTACGAAAATTTAACTGCGGCCTCCCGTATGATCGAATTGCTTCAAAATGGTGAAATTGTCGCGGAAGCACATGAAGGAGAAACGGTGCAAATCTTATTAGATGAAACACCTTTCTACGCAGAAAGCGGCGGACAAGTTGCTGATAAAGGGACATTAAAAAGCGCAGAAGCCATCATTGAAATCAAGGATGTGAAAAAGGCGCCAAACGGTCAGCATGTCCATGAAGGAGTGGTCGTAAGCGGTACGGCTCAAAAAGGACTTGAAGTGACTGCAGAAGTGGAATCAGCTCTTCGAAAAGGCATTGTGAAAAACCATACAGCGACGCACCTGCTTCATCAGGCTTTGAAAGATGTACTGGGCACACACGTGAACCAAGCAGGCTCATTGGTGAATGAAAACAGACTTCGCTTTGATTTCTCTCATTTTGGACAAGTAACAAAAGAAGAATTGTCACAGATTGAAAAAATCGTCAACGAAAAAATTTGGGAAGGCATTTCTGTTGCCATTGACCTAAAACCAATTGCTGAAGCGAAAGAAATGGGCGCAATGGCGCTGTTTGGTGAGAAGTATGGCAATATTGTCCGCGTTGTCCAGGTAGGCGATTACAGCATCGAGCTATGCGGCGGCTGTCACGTACAAAATACTGCGGAAATCGGTTTGTTTAAAATTGCATCTGAATCGGGTATTGGTGCTGGAACGCGCCGTATTGAGGCTGTCACTGGTAAAGGTGCCTACGAAGAATTAAATGACCAGCTGGCTATTTTAGAGCAGGCAGCTAGTGAGCTTAAGTCAAATACAAAAGATGTACCAAAACGTATCGCTTCATTACAGGCAGATTTAAAAGAGGTTCAAAGAGAAAACGAGTCCCTTCTTGCGAAATTAAGTCAGGCAGAAGCAGGCTCTATTTTAGAAAAAGTAATAGACATTGGCGGAGTGAAAGTGTTAACAGAAAAAGTAAACGCCAAAGACATGAACCATTTAAGAACAATGGTAGATGACTTAAAAGCGAAATTAGGATCAGCTGTCATCGTGCTCGGAGCCGTTCAAAATGGAAAAGTAAACATTTCAGCAGGAGTGACAAAAGACGTTATCGAAAAAGGCCTTCATGCAGGGAAGCTTGTCAAGCAGGCAGCTGAAATCTGCGGCGGAGGCGGAGGCGGACGTCCAGACATGGCGCAAGCAGGCGGGAAACAACCAGAAAAGCTTGAAGAAGCACTGGCAACTGTCGAAGAATCTGTCAAATCCGTTTTATAATCAGGCAATGTAGTGTAGAATAATGGTATTAGATGAGCGGTTAGAAAAAAGCTTGCTAGTAGAATGTTGGAAGAGAGGTGCAAGAAGCAGTGAGTTCATTTGATAAGACAATGAAGTTTAACTTCTCTGATGATTCAGCTGAAACCAATGTGAATGAAGTGCTCATTACAGTCTATGACGCACTCCAAGAAAAAGGATACAACCCGATCAATCAAATTGTCGGATACTTGCTGTCAGGCGACCCTGCTTATATTCCAAGACATCAGGATGCACGCAACCTAATTCGTAAACTAGAACGAGACGAATTAATTGAGGAATTGGTTAAATCGTACTTAGAGACACATAAAGAGGCGTAAAACATGAGAATTTTAGGCTTAGATTTAGGCACGAAAACCCTTGGTGTTGCGATCAGTGATGAAATGGGATGGACTGCGCAAGGGATTGAAACAATTAAAATTGATGAAGCAGGCGGAGACTTTGGTCTCGCCCGCCTGTCTGACATCATTGCGCAATACGGAACGGATAAAATCGTACTTGGCTTTCCAAAGAATATGAATGGTACGGTCGGTCCAAGAGGCGAAGCCAGCCAATCATTTGCGAAAGTGTTAGAAAACACGTACAATGTTCCTGTTGTGCTTTGGGACGAGCGTCTGTCGACAATGGCAGCGGAAAAAATGCTCATCTCTGCAGATGTGAGCAGACAAAAGCGTAAAAAAGTCATTGATAAAATGGCGGCTGTCATGATCCTGCAAGGGTACTTAGACAGCTTAAATTAAAATGAGGTGAATCAAATGGAACACGGAGAAAAGCAAATTACAATCGTTGATGATAATGGAAATGAACAGCTTTGCGAAGTACTATTTACTTTTGAAAGCGACCATTTTAACAAATCATATGTTCTTTACTACCCTATTTCTGAGCAAGACAACGAAGAAATTGAAATTCATGCATCAAGCTTCACACCGAACGAAGACGGTGAAGATGGCGAGCTAGAGCCAATCGAAACAGATGAAGAGTGGGACATGATCGAAGAAACGTTAAATACGTTCTTAGATCAAGAAGAAGACGAAGAATAGAACAAACAAAAGGCCTGTGAATATGATCTAAATGATCTTTTTTCACGGGTCTTTTTTACGCCTAATATGTTAACTTTAATTAATTTAAGGTTGACATAAAACGCTCGAACTTTTACTCTATTTTTATCAAAGAATCGAGTGAGGGGCATGAATGTTGAAAATTCAAGATATGATGCAAATGGCGTTAATGACAGCAGTCATTGGGATGTTAGGGTTGATCCCGCCGATTTTACTTACGTTTACACCTGTACCAATCACATTGCAAACCGCAGGTCTTTTGCTTGCAGGGGGGCTGTTAAAGCCAAAACAAGCGCTGATCAGTTTACTTCTTTTTCTCCTGATTGTGGCAGCAGGCGCACCTCTTTTGTCTGGAGGAAGAGGCGGGATTGGGGTCTTTTTTGGACCAAGCGGTGGTTTTTTACTTGCTTATCCAGTGGCTGCCTTTATGATCAGCCTGTGGTTGAACCGGCTGAAAAAAGTGACCGCTCTGCGTCTTTTTATGATCTATGGGGTATGCAGTATCGGGATTCTGTATGTATGCGGCATTCCTTTTCAAGCCATGATGATGCATATAAAAGTCACACAGGCAGCTCTGCTCAGTTTGATTTATGTACCAGGTGATCTCATCAAAGCTGGAATGTGTGCTGTCTTCACGGTGAAAATCATTCAAGCAATGTCCTATCGAAAAAGGGACCTACATAAAGGGAGGCGTGCGGTTTGATTAGAATAACTGAAAGCTATGCAGTACATGCAAAAATGAAACCAAATCATATCGCCATCATAGATGAACAAGAGAGCATCACTTATCAAGATTGGTATGAACGCGTGCAAACATCAGCACAGTGGCTAAATGAAACGGCTCATCACCAAAAAAGAGTCGCTTTTTTAGTATCAAATGGTGCTTCTTTTCTACAAATATTTGCTGGAGCGGCTTGCGCAGGATGGACAGCCGTTCCTCTTGATCCGAGATGGAGCCATGAAGAATGTGTAGAAAAGCTCTTGTTAAGTGAGGCGGATCTCGTCATTATTGAGGATCGATATATGAGAAGGTTTGAAAAGAACAAGGTAGACATACCGGTTCTTTCTTTATCTGAATGGAAAGAAAGAATGAGCCCTATCACATACGTTCAATCTAACAATCAAGATACCGAGGAAGATCCTGCCTTTTATATGGGGTTTACTTCAGGATCAACGGGTTCACCCAAAGCCTTTATGAGGCGTCAGCAGTCATGGATCGAGAGCTTTCGAATGACAGCCTCTGAATTTGGGATCACTCATCAAGATCATGTTCTCATTTTAGGCACACTCTTATCCTCTCATTTTTTATATGGTGCCATCAGTACACTATACTTTGGCGGCACGGTGACGTTATTAGAAAAGTTTGTGCCAGAGAAAGGAAAGACAGCCCTAGAAAGGGGAGACATCACTGCTGTTTATACGGTCCCTACCATGACAGAATCATTACTGCAAATTGATGCTTTCGGAGACACCCCGCTTCTTGTCATATCCTCTGGGGCTGATTGGGGAATCTCTTCAAAAAAACAACTAGTAAACAACTATCCCCATATCACATTTTTTGATTTTTATGGAACATCAGAGTTGAGTTTTGTCTCCTATTTATCTTCAACTGACTTTCTGCAAAAGCCTTCTTCTGTCGGACGGCCTTTCTCTACGATTCAAGTTGAAGTGAGGCGAGCAGATCAATCCATCTGTCAGCCAAATGAAACAGGGAGAATTTATGTGAAAAGCCCGATGTCTTTTTCAGGCTATTTACACGAGGAAAAACCTCCGCAGGAGTGGCTGACAGTTTATGATATGGGGTGGCTGGATGAAGACGGATATCTGTATATGAGCGGCCGTGAGAATGGCATGATCGTTTATGGAGGACTGAATATTTTTCCAGAGGAAATTGAGCGGGTGCTAAATGAACAGCCAGAGGTGAAGCGGTCGATCGTCATTGGCCTTCCTGATCCATATTGGGGTGAAATCCCTGTTGCCATTATAGAAAAAGCGCAGCAGACGAAAACCATTCGGCAAGCTGCCAAAGAAAAACTAGCGGCTTATAAGGTACCAAAAAAATGGCTTGTCATTGACCAAATGATTGAAACATCCGGCGGGAAAATCGCCCGTGCCAGCATGAAAAAGTGGGCGGAGGATCAATTGGCATGCAAGCAGTCATAGTGGAAGCGAAACGGACACCCTTCGGTGACAAAAACGGAATGCTGAAGGATTACCGTCCAGAGCATTTAGCGGCGCCCCTTATTCAGCATTTGTCTCAGCTGAGGAAGCCAGATGACGTGATTTTAGGCAATGTGGTAGGAGGTGGGGGAAACATTGCTCGCCTGTCCTCATTAGAAGCAGGGCTTTCTCTACACATTCCCGGTATGACCATTGACAGGCAGTGTGCCTCTGGTCTTGAAGCGATTAGAACAGCTTGTGTCATGGTTCAATCGGGGGAGGGCTCGATGTATATCGCAGGCGGGACTGAAAGCATTTCAGGATCACCAATGAAAGAAAGAGCCCGCTTTTCACCGGAGTGGTTGGGAGATCCACATATGGGAGAAGCAGCAGAGCTGGCCGCATCAAGATTTTCTGTCACGAGAAGAGAACAAGATGATTATGCGCTTTTAAGCTGGGAAAGAAGTATAGAGGCATTCAAACAAGGAACGTATTTAGAAGAAATTGTTCCGATTGACGGGATGAACACAGATGAAGCGGCCGCTAAAATAAGACCAATCGCAAGGCTGATCGAGCGGGCAAAGCCTGTCTTTTTACCAGAAGGAACTGTGACCGTAACCAATAGCTGCAAGGAAGCCGACGGCGCAGCCGCAGTCGTTGTGATGGAAAGAGGTGAAGCGGAGGCCAAAGGCTTAAGGCCTAAGTTACGGTATGTCGGAAGTGCTGTGACGGCTATGCATCCGCATTTTCCTGCTGCTTCACCCATTGAGGCGATCAAGAAACTATTACATAAGGAACAGATGAAGATAGAGGACGTAGCGCTGTTTGAAATCAATGAAGCGTTTGCGCTCAAAGTAGCGCTTATTGCTCGGACGCTAGGTATACCTTATGACCGGATCAACAGAAGAGGCGGTGCACTTTGTCTTGGGCATCCATACAGCGCATCAGGAGCTTCCATGATGGTGAGGTTATTTTACGAAGCTCACGCCTTGCCGAAAGGAAGCTATGTCATGGCTGCCATTGGCAGTGGTGGCGGTGTTGGTTTAGCCGTACTATGTGAAGTTCTGTCATGAGATGCATGGGGAAGTAATTGCCGAACTCCGTCGAATCATGTACTATAAAGGCTAGATGTGAGGAGGGCCATGCATGTTTTCAGAACAAAAGAAACGACCATTTTTCAAAAGAAAAAAGGGGATCGTCCTGTTATCTGTACTTGCTGTGATCATTATTGCAGCATTATCAGGCTTTTTATATGTTAAATCAGCACTTGGACCGGTCGATCAAAAAAGCAAACAAACAATTAATATTCATATTCCGAATGGGACATCTGTCCGTGAGATTGCGGGCATTTTAAAAGAGAATGGGCTTATTTCGAATGACACGATTTTCACTTACTATGCAAAATACAAAAACGCGTCCGGCTTTAAAGCAGGATACTTTCATTTGAAACAAACAATGGACGCCGAACAGCTCATTCAAAAGCTGACATCTGGCGGCACAGATTACGCCTTTCAGCTTGTAATTCCTGAAGGAAAACAGCTGTCTGATATTGCAACGATCATTGCCAACCAGACGAATTTTTCAGCGAAGGAAGTTGAAGCGAAGCTGGATGATCCAACTTTTATTAAAAAGTTGATGAAAAAATACCCGAAAACGGTGACATCACAGGTTGATGGAAAACAGGTCAAACATCCGTTAGAGGGATATTTATTCCCTGCTACGTATCCATTTTATCGTGAGGATGAATCACTCGAAACGATCATTGATACAATGATTAAACAAACGGATCAATACGTGAAAACATATGAAAAAGACATGAAAAAGAGAAACATGTCCATACACGATGTGTTAACAATGGCATCACTGATTGAAATGGAAGCAACGGAAAAGACGGATCGCTCAAAAATCTCAAGTGTGTTTTATAACCGATTGAAAAAGGACATGCCGCTCCAAACAGACCCAACAGTCCTTTATGCGCTTGGTGAGCATAAATCCCGAGTCTATTACAAAGACCTAAAGGTGAAATCGCCGTATAATACGTATATCAACAAAGGGCTGCCACCTGGACCAATTGCAAATGCTGGTGAATCTTCATGGAAAGCAGCACTGCACCCAGAGAAAACGGATTTTGTTTACTTCCTTGCGAAGAAAAATGGAGAAGTCGTATTTACGAAAACGTTAAATGAGCACAACAAAGCGAAAGCGAAATACATCACAGGCAGCAATTAACGCACATGTGAATCGAAAAAGACTGTAGACAATAGCCAGATTGCCTGCAGTTTTTTTCGTTGGAATATCCATTTTATAGGTTCGCAATTACCACTTCTTTGTGGTAAAATATATCGGGTTGTTTTTACTTAGATGAACGAAAGATTGATTGACGAGAAAGAGAGCTGCAATAGGCAGGACTCTTCTTTTTCAGGTCATGAAGGAGCTAGACATATAATGACTATCGAAGATGATCAAATAAATGATTATATTGAATATTTAATTCAACCAAGTCCAGATGCAATCGCTCAATTAGAGATATATGCAAAAGAGCATCATGTGCCAATCATGGAAAAGGTGAGCATCGAGCTTTTACTTCAGCTGCTTTCTATGAAAAAGCCGAAGAAAATTCTTGAGGTTGGGACAGCTATTGGCTATTCGGCGATTAGAATGGCGATAGCTCTCCCAGATGCTGAGATTTACACAATTGAGAGAAATGCGAAACGTTATGAAGAAGCGACACGGAACATTGAGGAATTAAAATTAAAAGAAAGAATACACGTCTTCTTTGGTGATGCCATGGAATCGGCTAAAACCGTCCAAACGATGGCGCCCTATGATGTGATCTTCATTGATGCCGCAAAAGGGCAGTATAAACGTTTTTTTGAGCTGTTTGAACCGATGCTGGCTCATGACGGAATGATTATTACAGACAATGTATTATTCAAAGGCTTAGTCGCGACAAATTATGAAGAAGAAATTGAAGACAAACGAAAAAAACAACTAATTGGAAAAATTGATCGATACAATCAATGGCTGATGTCAAACCCTGACTTCCAAACATGTATCATTCCAGTTGGAGATGGGATCGCCATTAGTACAAAAAGAGGTGACCAATCATGAAAAAACCAGAATTGCTTGTGACGCCAAGCAAAGTGTCAGACGTACTGCCATTAATCGAGGCGGGAGCTGATGCATTTTTAATAGGCGAACAGACATACGGGATTCGTCTTGCAGGCGAGTTTTCAAGAGAAGATGTGAAACATACGGTTGAGCTTGCACATGCCCATCACAAAAAAGTGTATGTGGCGATGAATGCGATTTTTCATAATGACCGTGTGCAGCTGCTTGGAGATTATTTAACCTTTCTCGATGCATTAAACGTGGATGGTGTCGTCTTTGGAGACCCGGCAGTGATCATGGCTGCAAAGGAAACAGGGGTCAGCCTGAATCTTCACTGGAGTACAGAAACGACTGGAACAAACTATTACACTTGTAACTACTGGGGCAGAAAAGGCGCAACGCGCGCTGTTCTTGCCAAAGAGCTGAACATGGACAGTGTGATCGACATCAAAGAAAATGCCGAGGTGGAGATCGAAATTCAAGTCCATGGCATGACATGTATGTTCCAATCGAAACGTACGCTCATCGGGAACTATTTTGAATACCAGGGCAAACAAATGGACGTGGAAGGCAGACATATGGAGGAAGGACTATTCCTTCATGACCAAGAGCGTCAAAACAAATACCCTATTTTCGAGGATGCAAACGGCACTCATATTATGAGTCCAAATGATGTGTGTATGATTGATGAATTAGAGGAGTTTGTCGACGCAGGTGTTGACTCATTTAAAATTGACGGAATTTTAAAGTCACTTTCTTATATGACAGAGGTGACGTCTCTATATAGAAAAGCAATTGATTTGCTAACGACTGACAAAGAGGCTTATGAAGATCAGAAAGATGATTGGGTGAAGCGGATTGAAGACATTCAGCCAGTCAATCGTTCGATTGATACAGGATTCTTCTTTAAAGAAACGGTTTATTAATATAAGAGGAGGCAGAGGAAATGGCACTTTTAAAGGATGGTATTTCTGAAATGATTGATGGAAAACGTGTCATTACAAAAAAACCAGAACTGCTTGCACCAGCAGGGAGCCTGGAAAAGCTGAAAATTGCTGTACATTACGGAGCAGACGCCGTCTTTATTGGCGGGAAAGAGTTTGGACTTCGCTCAAATGCTGATAACTTTTCAATTGAAGAAATGGCAGAAGGCGTCTCATTTGCAAGCAAATATGGTGCGCGAATTTATGTGACAACGAATATATTTGCCCACAATGAAAACATGGACGGGCTAGAGGAATATCTTCAAGGGATTGAAGGTGCTGGTGTAGCGGGAATTATTGTGGCTGATCCACTGATCATTGAAACATGTAAACGTGTGGCGCCAAAGCTGGAAGTTCACTTAAGCACGCAGCAATCTCTTTCAAATTGGAAGGCTGTTCAGTTTTGGAAGGAAGAAGGGCTTGAGCGTGTGGTGCTTGCACGTGAAACAAGTGCGCTAGAAATTATAGAAATGAAAGAAAAGGTCGATATTGAAATCGAAACGTTCATTCACGGCGCGATGTGTATTGCTTACTCTGGCCGCTGCGTGCTTAGTAACCATATGACAGCAAGAGATTCTAACCGCGGAGGCTGCTGCCAGTCTTGCCGCTGGGATTATGATCTTTATAAACTAGAAGGTTCTGAGGAAGCACCATTATTCGGTGAAGAAGATGCACCATTTGCGATGAGCCCAAAAGACTTAAAGCTTGTCGAATCCATTCCTCAAATGATTGAAATGGGAATTGACAGCTTAAAAATCGAAGGACGGATGAAATCAATTCATTATGTAGCAACTGTTGTGAGTGTGTACCGCAAAGTCATCGATGCCTATTGTGCTGATCCAGACAATTTTGTCATTCAGCAGGAATGGTTAGATGAATTAGATAAATGTGCAAACCGTGACACAGCTCCGGCCTTTTTCGAAGGTGTACCAGGAACTGATGAACAAATGTTTGGCATTCATGGAAAGAAAACAACATTTGACTTCGCAGGTCTTGTTCTTCATTATGATGAAAAAGAACAAATCGTGACATTGCAGCAGCGTAACTTCTTTAAAGCTGGCGATGAAGTCGAATTCTTCGGACCAGAAATTGAGAATTTCACTTGTAAAATCGATAAAATTTGGGATGAAAAAGGGAATGAGCTAGATGCCGCTCGCCATCCGCTGCAAATTGTGAAATTTAAGCTTGATCAAAAAGTATACCCTAGCAACATGATGAGAAAGGGGAAATAACAGACCCATGGGGAGAAAACCAGTGGTGATTGGAATTGCTGGCGGCTCGGGTTCAGGTAAAACGAGCGTCACCAATTCCATCTATGAACAATTTAAAGGACATTCCATCCTCATGCTTCAGCAAGATTTATATTACAAAAATCAAAGTCATATGCCATTTGAAGAGCGCCTGCTCACGAACTATGATCATCCGCTTGCATTCGACAATGACCTCATGTTTGAGCATTTGGAACAGCTGCTAAGATACGAATCCATTGAAAAACCAATTTATGATTTTAAACTAAATACACGTGCAGAAGAGACTGTACATGTTGAACCAAAGGATGTCATCATCGTTGAAGGCATCTTTGCACTAGAAGATGAACGTCTTAGAGACTTAATGGATATTAAACTGTATGTGGATACAGATGCAGATCTTCGCATCATTCGCCGCATTTTACGCGATACGAAGGAAAGAGGCCGTTCGATCGATTCCGTGATCGAACAATATGTATCTGTTGTCAGACCGATGCATAATCAATTCATTGAACCGACAAAGCGATACGCTGACATCATCATCCCAGAAGGCGGCCAAAACCATGTAGCGATCGACCTCATGGTGACAAAGATTCAAACGATTCTTCAAAACCGCGGAGAGTAAATGGTGAAGAAGAAAAAGACCTTTACAATGTAAAGGTCTTTTCAACATCATGATTACGAAGAAGAGAGTAAAAACCAATATTTCACTTATTTCTAGTGGTAGATGAAACTGAAGCATTTTGAGAAGCAAAACATTGAATGAAAGATTTAATATGATAGGAAAACAATGAAGAAAAGCAGAAGTAGAAAAATCACTATTATATAGTGAAAAAATGAAGTTGTAAAAGTATATTAAAAAAACGACAAACAAATCATCACAAATTTTCAAACAATTCTTGATCAAAATGCAATTTTGTAATAATATAGCATAGACATATCGTACACTGACCATATTATGTATTGGAAGATGAAGAATGGATAAGCTATTCTTCTACATATGATCGAAATGGCCGAACGAGGTACAGGAGCTTCCTGTGCCTTTCCACAGTTTGTGCGATGAAGATACATTATCTTTAGACCGCTAGTGGTCCTGCCAAAATAAAAGGCATAATAGTTGCATCTAAAAGGGACGCCATGTAAGATGGACTTTTACGAATATGGGACAGAAGGAATGAGGGCCTGAACATGTCCTCATTCTTGTATATTTCAGTCGTCACTCACATGCAGAAAGCTTGTATGATGAGGATTAATAGAAGGAGTGAATGATTCATGGCACACGAGAAAGTATTTCCAATGACAGAAGAAGGAAAGCGTAAATTAGAAGAAGAGCTTGAATATTTGAAAACGGTTAAACGTAAAGAGGTTGTAGAGCGTATTAAAATCGCTAGAAGCTTTGGAGACCTCTCTGAAAACTCGGAATATGATTCTGCTAAAGAAGAGCAAGCGTTTGTAGAAGGTCGTATCACAACGCTTGATAATATGATTCGTAATGCCAAAATTATCGAAGATGAGGGGAACTCAAATGTTGTCTCACTTGGTAAAACGGTGACATTCGTTGAATTACCGGACGGAGAAGAAGAGTCTTATACGATTGTTGGAAGTGCAGAAGCTGATCCGTTTGAAGGAAAGATTTCAAACGACTCACCGATTGCAAAAAGCCTATTAGGCAAACAAGTAGATGACAAAGTAACCGTTCAAACACCTGGCGGAGAAATGTTCGTCCAAATTGTAAAAATTTCATAATCACGTTTATACGATAAACACCTCGTCCACAATAGGGACGAGGTGTTTTTATGCGCAAAAAAAGAAGAATTCAATGGACAGGTGCCATTATTTTTATCCTGCTGCTCGGTCTTCTTATTAGACTGGCAGAAATTCAGCTGTTTTTCACAGAATCTTTTTCAAAACTCGATATCAATTTAATACAAGAAAGTGTCAGACAGCGAACAGAGGAAGTGGTCATTTCAGACGGACGCGGCGAATTTTTAGACCGAAATGGCCAAGCGCTTCTCACAAAAGAACAGCCTGCGGTCATCTTATTTCCTTTTCTACAATATGATCTTCCTCATTTAAAGCAAACCGCCTCTATTCTTGAAATGGAAGAAAACGAACTCAAAAAACAGCTAACAGAAACCAAAAAACCTCTCATTCTAAAAGAGGACATGACGAAAAAAAAGCTGAAAGACATCAATGATATGAAATATTCAGGTGTTTACGGCGTATATATGAAAGAGAAGGACAAAAAAAGACTTGCCCTCCACACATTAGGCTTTACAAGCGAGAATCCAGAATTACTGAGAAAGCGTTATCCTGATAAAAAAGAGCTTTCAATCCGAACAGAAATCGGTACATTCGGGCTGGAAAGTACCTTTGACGAATTTCTATTACCCGAGCAAGACACAAAATTGTTATATCATGTGGATGGAAGGGGAAACCCTTTGTTTGGGATGGACGTCAAATATACAGCAGAAGCTCATTCGTTTTATCCGCTTCAGGTTCAGACAACAATGGATGAAGACATGCAAGCTGAAATGGAGAAGGTTCTAAAAGAACAAGGTGTCGAAAAAGGCGGAGCTGTTCTGCTCGATATTCAAAATAGCGGTGTGCTGGCCATGGCGAGTACTCCAAATGTCACAAGTAAAAACCGGCATGAAGCAAGAAATTACATGCTAACAGCCATTGCACCAGGCTCCGTATTTAAAACAGCCGTGCTTGCCGCAGCGATCGAAAAAAATCTCGACCAGCCACAAACCATGTATGACTGTCGAAAGAATTTATATGGAGAGCCAGAAGGAAAACAGGAAGTGTTGAATTTGTCTGAGAGCTTTGCGCAAAGCTGTAATTATACCTTTGCAACACTCGCTGGTCAGCTCATCCAAACAGATGATCAAATCATCGAAAAGACGGCTTCAAAGCTTGGACTCATTGATCGAGCTGGCTGGGAAGGGGATGTATACCATAAACAGCAATTCAAACAGTTCGATCGTGAAGAAACAGGCAGTGTGTGGGGAGATAAAAGAGACAAGCATGTCAAAAAAGCCATTGCGCAAACAGCGATAGGTCAAAAAAATGTCAAAACGACTCCTTTGCAAATCGCCAATATGATGGCAACGATCGCAAGAGGCGGAGAACGAAAAGAAGTGAGAATTGTAGATAAAGTGCTGTATCAAAACGGAACAACGATGCTATCCTTTCAAAACAAACGATCTGAAGGAGACAGCATTGACCGCTATACAGCCCAAAAGTTGCAAAAGTACTTAAGGCAGGTGGTGACGTCTGAAAAAGGAACAGGAAGAAGGTTTCAAGATTTGCCATTCGATGTGGCGGGGAAGTCAGGTACTGCTCAAACCGGCAGTAAAGACAAAAAGGGGAATCCACTTTATCATAAGTGGTTTGCTGGATACTTTCCGGTGGAAAAACCAAAATACGCCCTTGTCGTTGTTCACCTTGACGAGACAAGTGGCCGGGCTAAGACAAATGATGCGTTTTATGATATTGTAAAAAAGGTCAATCAAATTGAAAAGAAACAGACATAGAACATCCCTTCATGTCATGTTAGAATAGTAACGACTTAGGGAACAGAGGCAAAGGAGTGCAGAGATTTTGAGTAGAAATTCTCGATTTGAACATCGTGATAAGCGCAGAAAGGCGAACATGGTGCTTAACATATTAATTGGTATCGTTGTGGTACTTATTTTGGTTGTCGCAACGAGTTTGTTAATCTTTAATAAACCGAAAGATCCAGATGTAGCAGATGCACCATCGAAAACGGCACCTGCAACGAGTGAAAATAAACAAAACTCAGAAGAAGATGTGAAAGATCAAAAGAAAGACACATCCGATGATTCAGATGCAAAAAAAGATGACTCATCCGATCAAGACGACGATTCGAAGAAAACAGATGATGAAAAAGAGCCAAGTAAAGATGCGTTAAAAGATGCCAAAGAAACAGACGGTGGTAAAACGAGTGACGTAGACAAAACATACGAAAACGATGACTGGGAGCCTGTAGGAACAGAGCAATCCGGTTCACATACAGCGACCTATGATTCTAACTCAAAAGACTGGAAAGAAATGATCAAAGCCATGTCCTATGCGACAGGAATTTCAGAGGATCAAATGACTGTTCTTTGGTTAGGAAATAACGGAGGACCTCAAGATGCAAAAGGAACCATCCGTGATAAATCAACAGGTGAACGCTATCGCGTAGAAATTACGTGGGTGGATGGAAAAGGGTGGAAACCTGAGAAGGTTGAAAAATTAAAATAAGTATGAAAAAAAGATAGCAGTTATGCTATCTTTCAGATTGTTGACAAAGGGCTAAAATAATCTTTATTTTAGCCCTTTGTCTTCTTTTTTATTTAGACATTCGCTTTAAAATGAACAACCGCTGTATACAAAATCCGGTCATCGATCACAGTCGTTTGATGACTCACTGAATGAACGGTTAGCAGGATCGCCTGATTATGTTCAATTTGTGTTTGGATCTTATGTTCAAGCTCTTTTAAAGACGTTGCCTCAAAAAATTCAATTTTGTCCTTTAAAAAATCCAGTTGAAAATCCATTTCATTCACCCCTCCATGCTCTTCATTCATCTTAATCTCTCTCTTTCAAAAGGGCAAATATTTTTCTACCCCTCCCAGTATTTTTTAGTAGGAAAGAAACAGAAGTTGTGGTAGGATAAGAACTGTTCGATGGAATAAAACATACTATACACATAGGAATAAATAGATAAAGTGGAGGGAAAGAAAATGGGACGTGAGTTTCTTTCTTTATTTGATCATTGGGCTGAGTCTTATGACGACACTGTAAGTGGTCATGATGAGCAGTATGAAGAAGTATTTCGCCGGTATCCGGCCATTTTAAAAGAGATTGCTCGACGTTCAGGTCAATATGTCCTTGAGTTTGGAAGCGGCACGGGTAATCTAACGGCGGCGCTGCTTAAAGCAGATAAAACCGTGTTTGGCGTTGAACCATCAGATGCCATGAAGAAAGCAGCTCTTCAAAAAGGAGTACCAAATGTGTTTCATGATGGGGACTTTTTATCGTTTCCAGCGCCACCATTTGAGCCCGATACGATCGTTAGCTCATACGCTTTCCACCATTTAACGGACGAAGAAAAAAAACAAGCCATTCACACCTATGGCAACATCCTTCATTCAGATGATAAAATAGTCTTTGCTGATACAATGTTTCAAAATCAAGCAGCACATCAAGCTGAAATCGACAAAGCCAAAGCCGCTGGATTCGACCAGCTTGCAGAGGATTTAGAAACTGAATACTATCCATCGATTGATGTGTTAAAGCAAATCTTCGAAGAAGAAGGTTTTAGCACATCCTTTCATCAAATGAATGATTTTGTTTGGATCGTAGAGGCGAAGAAAAGGGAATGAAAGGATGTTTTTGATTTGAAAATCGCAGTAATAGGTGCAATGGAAGAAGAAGTCACGATTTTAAGAGATCAACTAAAGAATGCAACACAAGAAAACATCGCTGGGTGTGAATTTACAACAGGTGTTTATGAAGATAAAGAAGTAATTTTATTAAAATCAGGGATTGGAAAAGTGAATGCGGCGGTCAGCACAACACTTCTGCTTGACCGTTTTCAGCCAGATTATGTGATCAATACTGGATCTGCTGGCGGTTTTCATCACTCATTAAATGTAGGTGATATTGTCATATCTACAGATGTCAGACATCATGATGTAGATGTCACAATCTTTGATTACGAATACGGACAAGTGCCAGGATTGCCAGCTGCTTTTGTCGCAGATGAAAAGCTTGTGAAACTTGCAGAGGAATCTGCTTTAGAGATCGATCATATTCAAGTGGCAAAAGGAACGATTGCAACAGGAGATTCGTTTATGAATGATCCGAATCGTGTAGCGTTTGTGAGAGAGAAGTTTCCAGAGCTATATGCGGTGGAAATGGAGGCAGCGGCCGTTGCGCAAGTGTGCCAGCTCTTTGGAACGCCATTTGTTGTCGTTCGAGCGCTATCGGATATTGCGGGGAAAGAATCCAATATCTCCTTTGATCAATTTCTTGAGCAAGCAGCGATTCACTCAACAGACCTTGTCCTGCGTATGATAAAGCAAACACAATAAAAGAAGGGGTTTCCCCCTTCTTTTCCATGCAAAGGAAGGGAAACATATGGCTGTCATAAAGGATATTACAGAATTAATTGGCCACACACCGCTTTTAAAGCTGTCAGGGATTGGCATCCCGGAAGGTGTTGAGGTGTATGCAAAGCTTGAAATGATGAATCCAGGTGGAAGTATTAAGGATCGTTTAGGTGACATGCTGATTAGAGAAGCATTGGCATCTGGCAAATTGCGGCCAGGCGGAACCATTATTGAAGCAACTGCCGGAAACACAGGAATCGGGCTTGCCCTAAGTGCCAGAAAGCATCAATTGCGAACCGTTTTTTTTGTACCAGAACATTTTAGTCAAGAAAAACAACAACTGATGAAGGCGCTTGGTGCAGAGATTATTCATACACCAAGAAAAGAAGGCATGAAGGGTGCAATTGATCGAGCTCTTGAACTAGAGGCAAGCCTTGACAATGCCTATTGCGTGTTACAATTTAAAAACCGAGTAAATCCATTGACTTACTATAGAACACTTGGTCCAGAATTATGGTCCGACTTACAAGGGAATATTGATGTATTCGTGGCAGGAGCAGGATCTGGCGGGACTTTTCAAGGATGTGCCGCCTATTTAAAAGAGCAAAATAAGGCGTTAAAAACGGTTGTTGTGGAACCAGAAGGATCGATTTTAAATGGGGGGGAACCGGGCCCGCATAGAACGGAAGGAATTGGCCTTGAATTTATTCCAGACTATATGGAATCGTCTTTATTTGATGAGATTTACACCGTCAGTGATGATGATGCTTTTCGAATGGTGAAAGTAGCCGCTGAAAGAGAAGGCATTCTGCTCGGAAGCTCTTCTGGCGCTGCGTTATTTGCCGCTTTAGAGGAAGCCAAAAAGGCAGCACCTGGGACAGTTATTGTCACCATTTTTCCTGACAGCAGTGAGCGGTATTTAAGTAAAGGAATTTATGAGGGAGGAAAATAGAATGAAACCAAAAACAATGATGATTCATGGCGGAACAACTGGTGATGAAAAAACAGGCGCTGTGTCTGTACCCATTTACCAAGTGAGCACCTACAAGCAGCCGAAAGCAGGCGAACATACAGGATATGAATATTCCAGAACAGCGAATCCAACAAGAACGGCACTGGAAACAGTCATTCGTGACCTTGAAGGTGGAGCAAATGGCTACGCATTCGGTTCGGGGATGGCTGCCATTACTGCAGTGATGATGCTGTTTAACAGTGGAGATCATATTGTTCTGACAGACGACGTGTACGGCGGAACCTACCGAGTCATCACGAAGGTGCTCAATCGTATTGGTATTGAGGCTACCTTTGTTGATACTAGTGATCCAGAAGCGGTGAAAAAAGCGGTTTTACCTGAAACAAAAGCCATTTACATTGAATCACCGACCAATCCTTTACTTAAAATGACCGATCTAAAAGCCATCAGCCACATCACAAAAGAAGCCAACATCTTGATGATTGTCGACAATACATTCTTTACGCCGTATTTCCAAAAGCCAATTGAATATGGGGCTGACATTGTCCTGCACAGTGCCACAAAATATTTAGGTGGCCATAGTGATGTTGTGGGTGGACTTGTCGTGACAGCAACGAAAGAGCTTGGAGAAGAACTGCACTTTGTTCAAAACTCTACAGGCGGTATTCTTGGACCGCAGGATTCGTGGCTTCTCATGAGAGGGATGAAAACGCTTGGACTAAGAATGGAAGCACATCAACAAAATGCGCAGAAAATCGCCGAATTTTTAGCACAACATCCAGCAATCACACGTGTCTTTTATCCAGGTTTGAGTGCCCACCCAGGTCACGAACTCGCGAAAACACAAGCAACAGGCTTCGGCGGGATGATTTCTTTTGATATTGGAAAAGAAGAAAATGTCGATGTGTTTTTAAGTCAGCTTAAGCTGTTTACAATAGCAGAAAGCCTTGGAGCGGTTGAAAGCTTAATTTCTGTCCCTCCTCGAATGACTCATGCATCCATCCCAAAAGAGCGCCGAGAAGAGCTTGGTATCACAGATGGTTTAATTCGCATTTCAGTCGGTATTGAGGATATTGATGACTTATTACATGATATTGAACAAGGGCTGAACGCACTGGCGAATGGATAGATTTACATGCCCCTCGCTTTCTCTCACTATGTTAAGCTATGAATAGACATTGATTACGGGAAGGTGAAACAAGTGAAGGAAAAGTGGAGTGGTTTAGTGACAGATTACAAGCAGTACGCTTTTATTTTGCTTGCTGTCAGCGCCTTTTTATATATTGGTACGATCTTACCTAACCAGCACATCGAAGGATCTCCAAAAATGCTGATGATGGCAGTAGATTGTATGTTCTTATTAGCAGCTTTTCTTTGTGTAAAACGTGCGATCTTTTTTCAAAAAAAACTGCAAGAACTAGATGAAGATTAATCCGAAAAGTCTCCTCATGTGATGAGGGGGCTTTTTTATTGTATTGGACAATCGGCCAAAAATGACTGTAGAAATTTAGTCAAAAGTACAAAAAAAACCTAAATGACTAAAAACAGGTTTACAAAATGGTGCTTGCTGGATATACTTACAAAGTAATTAAAAACGTAAAGGAGGCTGAAGAATATGTTATTCGTATCTACTTGTGATCAATTCAACAAACAATTTCATCATGTCATCAGCCTGTGGAAGAGCTCGTGTCCTTCCTTTACCTATTACGGTGCACGCTTTAAAACTGTTTAAGTAAACGAGGATTTTTTACGTATCATCCATCGCAGGTTGAAAGACACTGTCTTTTGATCTGCATTTTTGTGTGCCCGCAGGTCAACTGATAAAGAAGATCTGCGGGCTATTCGCGTGCTGCGAACTTGAAGGGAGGTGAGCGTAGATGACAATCCATTTATTTTTTATTACATTGACGATCCAGCGTAAATACAAAGACATGGAAACCGTTCTTTATGAACAACAAGTCGAAACCTTTTATGAAGAAATGAAGCAGAAACAACTAAAGTATATGAACTAAAACAGGAAAAGAAAAAAATGAAAAGGAGGAGATTGACATGTTTAAGATGCTTGCAATGCTTGATTGTTATACTAGGGAGAAGGACCAGGTTTAGACACGCTCCACATTGAGCACCTGCACATATGATAACCGTAAAAGGAGATTGTGAGGTGATCAATGAATGGCGATGTCACCATATATGAGGTTTCCGTCAGTGGGGCACGGGTATGCATCCATTCCGCATTCTTTAAAGCACGGGTACGGCAATCCATACCGAATGCAAAGAGAGCAGCAAGAAATGCTCAGACATACTATGTACAATTAAAATTAAAAACCTTATTGCCATTAAATTTAATGATATGGA
>NZ_JOTP01000010.1 GCF_000715205.1 Bacillus zhangzhouensis
AGGTCTAAAATGAACTGTATTTTAGCCTTTTGTCTTCTGTTCAGCGTGATAGAAAACCTTTGAAGTCTAGAATGGGCGAGTACCAGAGCGGAGCGAATTTGAGATTCGTGAGCACCGGCACCCAGGACTGACAAAGAATGCGAGGGTTTGTCTACGCGCTGAATCCTTTCTCTATGAAAGAGAAAGGATCAGATTGTTGACAAAGGGCTAAAATGAACTTTATCTTAGCCTTTTGTCTTCTGTTCAGCGTGATAGAAAACCTTTGAAGTCTAGAAAGGGCGAGTACCAGAGCGGAGCGAATTTGAGATTCGTGAGCACCGGACCGCAGGACTGACAAAGAATGCGAGGGTTTGTCTACACGCTGAATCCTTTCTCTATGAAAGAGAAAGGATTCATTTATTAAGCTTCGTCTTGTCTCATTTTTCTTATGTTCCAAGCAAAGTATGCTGTTGTTGCTGCCATCATGATGATGGCAACTGTTCCAAGGACCGCTGCTTGGTGCCATAAATAGCTGTCATCACCGCTTGCAATGATCGTTCTAAATCCGTTGATTGTATACGTCATTGGAAGCAGACTATGAATGACTTGGAAGAATTTTGGTACGAGCTCCAGCGGGAATGTACCCGCACTTGCTGCAAGCTGAAGAACCAAGATAATGACAGCGATGAAGCGCCCTGGGTTCCCCATTGTTGTCGCCAGCAGCTGAATGATCGCTAGGAACGTCAGACTGACGACGATCGCAAAGAGATAGAAGCGCCAGAGACTCTCCACCTCAAGACCAAGTCCAAAGATAAGCATGGTGCTTGCAATGACAGCCTGTAAGATACCGACAAGCAGGAGCACACTATATTTGCTGACAAACCATTCAAACGCATTTCTAGGGCGTCCAGCAGGGTCTTTCATTGGGAATACAACGGTGAGCATAAGAGCCCCTACAAAGAGTCCCATGGATAAGATATAAGGCGTGAGCCCTGTTCCGTAATTATCAATCTTTTTCGCTGTATCGTTTTCTGTTTTGACTGGACTCGCAATCATATTGTAATTGTCCTGATCCGCATCAATTGCACCTGTTTCATCTGCGGCGCTTTTCAATTTATTGGACAGCTTCCCTGTACCGCTCTTTAAGTCGCCTAATCCTTTATCAAGCGATTTTGAGCCTTCAGCAAGCTTAGATGAGTTGCTTTGGATACTCGTTGAACCACTTTCTAGCTTATTTAACGCTGCGCTAAGCTGGCTTGAACCATTTGCAAGCTTATCCGCACCACTTTTCGCTGTATCAAGCTTTCCATTTGCTGTTTGCAGGCCTTCTTGTAATTGCCCTTGACCTGTTTGAAGCTTAAGTGCACCTTGATACAATTTATTCGTACCAGATGTCATTTGATCAATGGCATTTTGTATCGCAACTGTAGATGTGTATAGCTGTTCTGTTTTATTTGGCAGCTGCTTTACTTGCTGCAATTGTGCTTTTGCCGAAGCAACCGCAGATTGAACTTCACTAGCATCGGGCAGTTCCTGCAAGGCCGCTAAGCTTTGCTCAAGTCCAGACAGGTCAGGCAGTTCAATTTTAGGAAGGCTTTCGAGCTGATCCATTGCCGCCTTTTTCTCTTCATCTGTCATTGAGCTGTTTTGAATAATACTTTTTACTTTTGCATCTCGATTAGAGAGCGCTTCTTTTAAAGAAGCCAGTTTTGTATTGAACGCTTTTGCATCAGTTTTCACCTGATCTAGTTTAGGCGCCATCTTTTCAAGATTCGCTAATTCTGGTGAAGACAATACTTTTTCTACTGCTGCAATTTTTTCCGAAAACGACTGTGCTTTATTGTTTAGCTGCTCAATGCCAGCTGTGAATTGCGGCATTTTAGAGGCAAGCTGCTGATGTCCTTCAAGGCTTGTATTTAGCCCTTCACTCAATGTATCAATTCCTGAGCCAAGTTCTCCGAATTTCTGGTCGATGGTTTGATATCCAGTTAATAGCTGGCCAAGCCCGCTGTCAAGAGATTGAATCCCTGTGTTCAGTTCACCCATTTTCCCTGCGAACTGATGAACACCTTCACTATATGTTAACGTTCCTTCAGCCAATTTCGCCAGATTGTCTTTTAACTTTTGACTGCCTTCTTTTGCGCTTTTTGTTCCGTCATCAATTTTCTTCGCACCATCGCTTGCTTGATCTAATCCTTTTGCAATGGTTTTAAAGTTATCAAAGATGACCTCTGCATAATTTTCTGTGACTTCCTTTGAAACCGAATCTTTTAATTTGATAATGGCATTATTTGCAATTTGTGACGCAGCGTAGTTTGCGCCTGGATTTGTATAATATTTCAAATTCGATTTTTTCGGATGTTTGTCTAGCACTGTACTTGCATTTTTAGAGAAATCTTTTGGTATTTCTACAACGAGATAATAGTCCTCGTTATTTAATCCTTTGAGGGCCTTTTTTTCACTATCAACAAAGTGCCATTTAAAACTATCGTTCTTCTTCAATTCCTTCACTAAATCATCGCCGACTTGAAGCGTTTTGCCATCATAATGACTGCCTTCATCCAAGTTGACAACCGCTACAGGTAATTGATCAACTGTACCATATGGATCCCAGTAAGCCTTTAAAAATACACCACTATAAATCAGCGGAATAAATAAGACAGCTAAAATCGGGATCAGTAGTTTTTTGCTCGTCACAATGTCTTTCCATTGATTCCGAATTAAATTCATTGCTGTTTTCCTCCCATAGATGAATGACTAAATTGATAATTTGGTCATTTGAACTCAAAAAAAAATTACGTTGTTGTAGAAAGCCCTTTTAGTACATAAAGCTCCAATGATTCGGCTACTTCTTCTTTTGTTAAAGGCTCGTATCGCTTCTCCCAATCAAAAATAAGTGCAATATATAGTTTCACCATCACAAATGCAGTCAATTCAGGATCACAAGGCTTAATGTCGCCTTTTTCAATCGCTTCTTTTACTTTTGTTTTAATATAGCGAATGATCATTTGCTCCATTTTTTCAATCATTTCCTTGACCGCGGACGTGCCAAGCTCCGCATTTTCCTGAAAGATTTTAATTGTGAGCTGATGGTTTTTTCGAAATTCCAATATTGCAAAGAGTGCTAAGTGAAGGTTTTCAGAGAAACTATTCTTCTCATCAATTGCCTCGTCAGCAATTTTTCTCATCTCCATTAAAAGGGAAGTGAAAATTTCATCAAACAGCTCTTCTTTGTTTTTGAAAAAGGTATAAATGGTTCCTTTTCCGACGTTGGCAAGTTTCGCCACAAGGTCCATTGTCGTCGCTTTATACCCGAATTGAGTAAATGCCTTCGTGGCCCCATCTAAAATCATTTGTCTCCTATCAACACTCATGATCTCACTCCCGAAATGACTATTTGAACGTTTTGGTCATTAAGTACAGAAAGTAATATACCATATCCTTTTCTAAAGATGCAACTACTTTGTTCAGTTTTATTATTCACAACTTTTTTCTTATCATGCGAATATGAAAAACTCCCTTTCCATGACAGAAAAGGGAGTTTGTTTTTATGAAAATAGGTAAGAAACAGCCTCAGAGATGGCGGCTTTCCCTTGATCAATACAATCAGGGATTCCGACACCTTCAAAAGCAGCACCTGCGATATAAACACCAGGATATGATTGCTTAAACGTTTCACGCATCTTCGAAATCTGCTGTTGGTGACCAACATGATATTGCGGCATACTGGTTTTCCAGCGAGTCACCGTTGTCAGTTCTGGATCTGCTTTAATATCCATGATTTTCTTCAAATCTTCCAGCACGATGCTGACGATTTGATGATCAGACTGCTCGACAATCGATTCGTCGCCAGCTTTCCCTACATACGCACGCAATAGCGTTTTTCCTTTAGGAGCTGTATGTGGCCATTTTTTATTCGTCCACGTACAGGCTGTAATAGAGAAATCACTGTTTCTTGAGATGACAAAACCTGTGCCATCATATTCATTATGAACATCCTCTTCTTTAAAGCCAAGAGCAACCGTTGCTACAGAAGTGGATATCATGTCATGCAAGTAATCAAGCCCTGCTTCTTTTGGAAACATGGAATAGATCGATTGATGCGGCGTAGTGACAATGGCTGAATCTGCAAAAAGCGTTTGACCGCTATCTAATTGTACACCATAGCCTCCATCTGTTTTTTCAATCTGCTTCACTTTTGTCCCTTTATAAATCGTCGTCTGCTTGAGCTTACTTTCTACCGCTTCAACAAGGGCTTGCAGTCCTTGATTGATTGTTTGGAACTGTCCTTGTTTTTTTGCTGTCACTTGCTGCGCTTTCGCATGCTGCTGTGATTTTTTCATCCCAAGAATCAAACTGCGATGCTTTTGTTCCGTTTGATAAAACTGCGGAAAGGTAGACATTAGGCTAAGGCGATCAATGTCACCTGCATAAATACCTGATAGAAGAGGCTCGATTAAATTCTCAACGACTTCATCGCCCACACGTCTTCTAAAAAATTCACCCAGTGACTGATCTTCTGTCTGCTTGCTCTTTGGTAAAACGAAATCCATCGCCGCTCTCGCTTTTCCTGCAACTGAAAAAAGACCTGTTGTGATGAATGGGCTGATTTGAGTTGGAATACCCATGACAGCACCCTTTGGCATCGGGTGAAGGGTTTCATTGACTAATACATACGCTTGCCCTGTTTCATTATTGACGAGCTGATCGGACAGACCGACATCCTTTGCCAGTTGCGGTCCACTGACCTTTCTTTCTAGAAATGAATCAGGTCCACGTTCAATGATGTAGCCATCTTTATATAATGTTTGTATTTTTCCACCTAGCCTAGGACTCGCTTCAATAAGAGATATTTGAATAGGGAGACCTTTTTCTTCGATTTCCTTTTCCAAATAGAAGGCGGCGGCTAAACCAGTAATGCCACCGCCAATGATGACAAGGTGTTTTTGATTGTCATGCATAGGATCGCCTTCTTTTATATGATTACTTGCTTTCGTCAAGCTTCTTTAATACGACTGTCGCCAGCGCATCAATAAATGCTGGTTTCGCATTTGGCATTTCTGGACGATAGTAGGCTGCACCGATTTCATCTGTCACGACTTTACATTCATAATCATTATCGTATAACACTTCAAGATGATCAGCGACAAAACCAACAGGCACATACACGAACGTTTTATAGCCTTTTTGTTCGAATAAGTCCCGCGTTAAGTCTTGCACGTCTGGTCCAAGCCACGGATCAGGCGTATTACCTTCACTTTGCCAGCCAATTTCATAATGTTCAATTCCTGCACCGCCCGCAATCATTTTGGCAGATTGTGCGAGCTGATCAGGGTATGGATCTCCTGCTGCAATAATTTTTTCAGGAAGGCTGTGTGCAGACACAATGAGCACCGCTGATTCTCTTTCTTCTTGACTCATGGATGCATACGTATTTTTCACTTGTTTCACCCAATAGTCCACAAACTTCGGTTCATCATACCAGCTTTCAACAGAAGTGATCTTCAGATTACCAAGCTTATCTGCCTCATCTTGCGCACGTTGGTTATACGATTTCACACTAAAGGTTGAGAAGTGCGGCGCAAGGACGATACTCACAGCTTCTGTGATGCCGTCTCGATGCATTTCAGCAACCGCATCCTCAATGAAAGGCTCGATATGTTTTAAGCCAATGTAGACATGAAATTCAATATCATCTTGGATGTCATTCAAATGATCACACAAACCATTTGCCTGCTGTTCTGTAATTTTAGATAAAGGAGAAATACCGCCGATTGCCTTGTAGCGATCCTTTAAATCTTGCAGCATCTCTGGCTCAGGCTTTCTGCCTCTACGGATATGTGTATAGTAACGCTCAATGTCTTCTTCTTTATATGGGGTGCCATATGCCATGACAAGAAGCCCCATTTTCTTTTTCTCCACAACCAACACTCCTTCAGATCATTTGAAATCATTTAGATGGATGTTTTTTTATGTTTAGCCGAATAGTCGTGAATAAAATCTGTCAGCTTCTTTAACGTATCTGGTGAAACATCAGGAAATACCCCATGACCTAAGTTAAAGATGAAGTGATCTGATTTCATCCCTTGATCTAAAATATCTTTTGCTCTTTCTTCAATCACTTCCCAAGGAGAAAGTAAGATGGTTGGATCAAGATTCCCTTGTAACGTTTTTGTGAGTCCTTCTTTCCGCGCTTCGTCTACACTCATACGCCAATCAAGCCCAACGACATCAAGCGGCAGGTCATGCCAATCTTTTGCCAGATGGCTTGCACCAACTCCGTACATGATCATTGGTACGTTTTCAGACTTCAGCTCTGTGAAGATCCGCTGCATGACAGGCTTAATGAATGTCCGGTAATCTGCTGCATTTAAAGCGCCAACCCATGAGTCGAAGATTTGAAATGCACTGATACCTGCTTTTACCTGGGCGCGTATGTACGTGATCGTCATATCAGCTAATTTGTTCATGAGCAGCATCCACGTCTCAGGCTCACTGTACATGAGTGCCTTCGTTTTATGATAATTTTTAGATGGACCGCCTTCAATCATGTAGCTTGCCATCGTAAATGGTGCACCAGCAAAACCAATGAGCGGAACATTTAGCTGCTCCTTCGTCAATAGCTTGATTGTATCAAGCACATATGGCAGGTCTTCTTCAGGATGAAGTTCCCCAAGACGTTCTATATCTGCTTTTGTCCGAATGGGTGAATCAATCACAGGTCCAATTCCATTTTTAATTTCAACGTCCACTCCAATAGCCGGAAGCGGGGTCATAATATCTTTATATAAAATAGCGGCATCTACACCATATTGTTCTACAGGAAGTCTTGTTACATAAGCACATAGCTCTGGCTGATGCGTAATTTCAAATAGCCCGTATTTTTCTTTGAGGGCACGATATTCAGGCTGGGAGCGTCCTGCCTGTCTCATGTACCAAACAGGTACATGGTCTGTTTTTTCCCCTTTGCACGCCTTTAAGAACGTGTCATTAAAAGCTTTCGTTTTTCCCATTACCTTTCATTCCACCTTTCGCCCCACACTCTCTTTGTATAAGGCTCAAACACTGCTTTTACTATACCGCTTTTTCAAGGCACGGTATACTAAAGCGGCTCAATGTTCAAAAAATCGCCGAATATTAACGTCCAAAAGTCTCTGGCTTGATATAAGAACTGCCTTCGCCTTCTTCTTTTGTTTGGGTATTGTATGGAACAACCTTATACTGCGCATCTGAAAACACATTGGCATACGGCATTGTGTAGCTGCCCACGCCTGTCACTGAGTCGATCAGCGTCTCGCTTCCATTTCTCTTTTCATAGATGCGATATTCAACCCGTTTATCCTCTTGTTCGTCCCAAGACAGCTCCAATGTAAACAATCCTTTGATTTTAAAGGCATAGCGGGCTTCAAATTCTGATAGCCCTTCTAAATGGATCGGTGATTGAAGTTCTTTAATCCCCTCTGGCTTTTTGAATGTTTCATTGGTGATTTGGGCTGTCGTTAAAATATCTTTAAACAGCTGCACTGGATACTGACTGCCGCCAGTTAAATAGTGGCTGTTATCGGTTTTGTCATATCCCATCCAAATCGCACCCGTTGTACTAGGTGTGTAACCAGCAAACCAAGCATCTTTCGTTGCACCTTTCACACCTGAATAGGTGGTTGTTCCTGTTTTACCTGCTAAGTCTCCAGCATATGAACCGCTCTGAGCTGTCCCGCCTTTGACGACTTGCTGAAGCATTCTTGTCATATTCCATGCGTTTTGCACACTAAACACTCGCTCTTGCTTGTTTCGATTCTTCTCAACTGTTTCCCCTTCATCATTTGTGATTTTCTGAATAAAGAAAGGCTTTTTATACACGCCTTCATTTGCAAATGTATGGAAGGCTCCAGCGATCTGCAATGGAGAAACCCCTTTTTCTAAGCCGCCAAGTGCCATGGCAAGTCCTTTATCTGAAATCTCTATTCCCATTTTTTCAAGATAAGATTTAGAGGTGTCAATGCCAAGCTGACTTAACGTCCACACAGCAGCTGTATTTTTACTCTTCATCAGGGCATCCACCATCGTGACCCTGCCTTCATACTGCCCATCGTAATTCTTTGGTGAATAGCCGTCATAGCTTTTTTCTTTGTCTTCAAGCAGTGAATAAGGCCTGAATTTTTTCTCCTGCATCGCCGGACCATACACCGCGATCGGCTTGAAAACAGATCCAGGCTGTCTAACAGCCGTTACCCTGTTATAGCCCCTTGCTTGATATTCTCGTCCTCCAATGGCTGCTTTTACTCCACCAGACTCGTTATCAATAAACACGGCGCTGCTTTCCGGAGAACCGCTTTTTCCCGGGAAATAACGGTTGTTCTTCATCGCATCATAGGCGACTTTTTGTAACTTCATATTGATCGGGACGGTAATGGTATAGCCACCTTGAAGCAATTGCTCATGTGAAATGGCATACTCTGATTCTGCTTCTTTAATGATGAGATCGACATAGCTGTCCACCCAAGGCGTTTCTGATTTCTTTTTCAAATGGATGCCGAGTGTTCTCCCTTTTGCTTCTACTGTTTCTGTGGATGACAAATATCCTTGTTCATTCATTAAATTCAGGATGGTATCTCGCCTTTTTTTATTTTTATCAGGATGTAAAACAGGCGAGTAAGAAGACGGTGCCTTTGGCATAGCAGCAAGTGTAGCACCTTCGCTGACAGTTAAGTCTTTGACATCTTTACTAAAATAATAATTGGCTGCCGCCTGAATCCCATAGACGCCATGGCCAAAGTAAAGCTGATTCAAATACATCTCAAGCAGTTTATCCTTTGAATAATCTCTTTCTAAATTAATAGCAATAATGACTTCTTTTGTTTTTCGAAGAAAGGTTTTATCGTTTGTGAGAAAAATATTTTTTGCGAGCTGCTGGGTAATCGTACTCCCGCCCTCTACCTTTCCTCCTGCTAATATATCTCGATAAACCGCTCTTGAAATAGATTGTGCATCAATTCCATGATGCTCATAAAAACGCTTGTCCTCGACAGCAACAAAAGCTTTCGCTACTTTATCAGGTACCTCCTTTAATGACACAGGGTCCCGATTTTCTGAATACATACTTGTGAGTTCTTTTCCATTTTGATCAATGATTTTTGAGGAAGCGTGAAAAACAAGCTTCTTCTCATCTATGACATAATGTCCTAAAAATAAAATGGTCAGATAGCCAATAAATGAAAGCACGAGTGTACTTCCTGCAATGACTAACGGAATGATTATCTTCTTTTTCTTCACATTAGGTCACCTCATTCCTTTATACGGATAGTATGGGATGTATTGCTTCATAATATGTTTTATGGATTGACTACCAAAGAATTATATATCATTCTTTTGTTATACTATCAAGCAGGAGGCGGTTTAGATGAACTTCTATATTACATATGGAACAGCAGATTTTTTGCATAGAATCGCAAAGAAACACCATCTGGAAAATCTACTTTATATGGTTGGAAAAGAACAAGCAGCTCTTTTTCATGAAACCGAGGGAGAGACCGTATTTAAAGCCCCTCATGCCTATGATGTGATTTATGCGAAAGGCGAGCTTGTCCAATCTGGCTTCGTCACCTTGAATCATATCCCTGTTAAGCTTGAAAGCAGAGCACTTTTTGAATCCACCTTTCAAAAGAAAACAAACATTTCAGAGCATCAGCGCGGCTTCAAGGCTCTGCGTGTCTTAAGACCACAAAAAGATGAAGAGGTCTATCTGATTTTGACACTTTGGGAATCAGAGGATTTATTTCAAGACTTTCAAGAATCAGAAGCATTCTTTCAGCCTCACGAGGATACAGGCTCCATCTTCTCTCGTCCTGCCTATCTCACATCCTACCATGCCGTCATAGACAATTAAGGAAGTGCTGCTTTAGCACTTCTTTTTTCATGAAAAAAAGCCCTTTAGCTGGGCTTTTCTTTTCAACAACTTCATTTTAGCTCGTACCGATGAATGATAGGCTGAAGCACATAGAAATTCAGCAATATCCACCCTAATAAGATCGGCCACTTCAACATAGGTGAAGCGCCTTTCAACTGAATAAGCAGCACCAATAACGGAATCAAGCAGATCATGAAAAAACTCATCTTTGAGACAAACGTTTCTTTGATTGGGTGCCGACAGCTTGGACACATCATCATTCTCGTGTGAGATAAATGAAACTTTTCGACGAAAGAAAATACTTTTGAACAATTTGGACAGTTTCCCAATGCCACTTCCCCCTTTTGCCAGCTTCATATCAACCTTCGACTTTTATGTAAAATGACCTTTTGATGTTGAACACGAAATCCTCTTCTGTTGAAAGATTCTAACAATTACCATACAATCAGTAAAAGAGCATGAAGGAGGTAATCGAATCAATGACAATATCCACTTTACAAAAAAGCATCAATGAACGTCTTGATGAACATTATGAGGAAATGGTTGAAATTAGACGCCATCTCCATATGAATCCTGAACTTTCTTTTCAGGAAGAAGAAACAGCCGCTTTCATCGCTAACTACTATGACACATTACATATACCAACACGTACTCAGGTGGGTGGTCATGGCGTTCTTGCTTTTATTGAAGGAGCTTCCCCGGGGCCGACGATTGCCCTCAGAGCTGATTTTGATGCACTGCCTATCCACGATGAAAAGGATGTGCCTTATCGATCGACAAAACCAGGTGTGATGCACGCATGCGGTCACGACGGGCACACAGCGACCCTTCTTGTATTAGCAAAGATCTTACATGCCCATCGGGATCAATTAAAAGGGAAAATCGTCCTCATTCATCAGCACGCTGAAGAATATGCTCCAGGCGGCGCTAAACCGATGATTGAAGACGGCTGTTTAGACGGAGTCGATATCATATTCGGTACTCACCTTTGGTCATCAGAACCTTGTGGCACCGTTCTTTATAAAAGCGGGAACTTTATGGCAGCCGCCGACCGTTTCTCTATTCAAGTCCAAGGTAAAGGCGGACACGGCGCCCAGCCTCATCTAACAAAAGATGCCGTACTCATCGGTTCACAAATTGTCGCAAACTTGCAGCAAGTTGTCGCCCGTAAAGTCAATCCAATTGATTCAGCTGTTGTGTCTGTTGGAGGTTTTGTGGCTGAGAATGCCTTTAACGTCATTGCCGATTCAGCCGTTTTAACCGGTACTGCACGATCCTTTGAAGAAAGCGCACGACATATCATTGAACGTGAAATTGAACAGGTGGTGAAAGGGGTTTGCCACATGCATGATGCATCGTACACATATGAATATGTGAGAGGATATCCTGCTGTCAAAAATCACCCAAAGCCAACTGAATATATGGCTGAAATAGCAAGGCAAACAGAAGGTGTCATAGAAGTAAAAGAAGCGGAAACCCAAATGGGCGGAGAAGATTTTGCTTACTACCTACACCATGTTCCTGGCACATTCTTCTACACAGGAGCTATGCCAGAAAACAGTCAGGATGTGTATCCACATCATCATCCGAAATTCGATATCAACGAAAAAGCAATGCCTGTCGCAGCAAAGGTACTCGCTCACGCCGTCCTATCCTACGATGAATAACAAAAAGCCGCTGACGACAGCGGCTTTTTCACTTCATTTCTTTCAACACTCGTAAATGAAACACATGGCGTGCGACTTCCCCGAGCTGTCCTGTCAGCTGATGATTGGCCACACCGCCAACAGCCGCACCGACGACTGGCATTAATTGAAACAGCTTCACAAGATCAATGTAATCTCGATACTCCTGCTGAAAGCTGTACCAATCCATTTCCTCCCGGCTTGTTTCCCAATCATCAATGACCTTCATCATCTTTTGACGATGTGCACTGCTTGAAAAGGCGAGCTGAAAAATACAAAGCAAAAAGAGTCTTTCCTCTTTTTGAGACAAATCAAAGCCATAAATACATGCTAGCTCATAAAGACATTTCATCTTAATGCTCAGCAGCAACGGGAAGTCCGCCATTCCGAGGAATAAACCGCCTGCCCCTGTTCCAATCCCTTCGATCGCCGCCGCCTTTTGATAATACTTCACTTTATCCTTTGCCACCTCATTTCTCTCTACGATCGTTAATTGTTCATCGATCACTGAAAATGAAGTGAAGTGCGTCCCTGCTACGGTGGATTCGACCATTGATTTAACCGCACTTGTGATGACTTGATGAAACCTAGCAGGGATTCGGCGATTCACTTGCTGCTGAACTCCTTTTGAAAACCGTTCGATCTTTGATGGTTTTCTTAAAAATCGCGTTTGAAAAAGAATAGCTTCTTCATACAACTCCCGTTCAGCTGCATTCATCCGGTTCCCTCCTTGATGTCATCATACGCTCGCTGTAAAAAATAGATTTTCACTTATCTCATCTTTTTTAATCGACTTTGGACGTAAGGCTTGAATAAAACAAGCACAAATACCAATGACATGAGAAGAGCAAGTCCACTTCCCTTCCATCCTCCTGCTGGGAGTACCGCGCAGCTCAGCAAGATCGATTGGATGATGAGTACATTACGGACGAGAACAAAGAAGCTACGATCCTTTTCTTGCTGAGAAACTGGATATAGTGTCTGTAATGAAAGATGAGCGAAGTGCTTCGTTAAAGGAACAAGCTGTACACCTGTGATAAATACTGTGAACAAGACAAGTAACGCACCCACCCAATCTGCTGCGCCTGTATACAGAATAATCAGCACAAACACGACCGTTAATCTAAACGCAAGACCAAAATAGTCATTTGAACGTAAAAACGCCCTCACATACATGTAAGAAAAAGTTTTACGCTGCTCGTAAGGAACAAACTGCAAAATCCAGTCCATGTACGCTCTTCTTTTCACCTGTTTCTTTAAATGAGGCACATCTGTAAATAAGTTTGCCAAGCGATAGAAGCGCTGTTTCCGTTTTAATTCATCAGAAATATGCAATTCCCATTGAAAAGGCTGTTTTTTCACTGCATTTGTTAAGTAAATAAGATAGACAGCATATATAAGATAAAAAACAATTGCAATCGCATAGGCTGCCTGTAAAACGGTATACATCAGAAACGTATTCAATAGAAAACGAAACACTGCATCAAGCCATCTGACATGCTTTCCTTGAAAATAAGTGATTCTCCACTGAATCGCTGTATTCAGGCCCTTTATCAAGATCATTTGCGCCAAGATCAGCACATAAAGCATGAAATCTCCTGAAGATACAGCCGAATAAAGCGGGAGTGCGATAATCGATACGGCAATCAAAGGAAACAGCTGCGAAAGGAAGCTAAAATTAAAGGCGTTTTTTAAATAAGGCTCCATCTTCGCTTCCAGAGGAAGCAAAAACACGAGATCTGCCTCTTTGATCAACGTACGTACGTAAGAGCTTGTCAGCACCAGTGAGAAAACAACTGCCATGACCCAGTACGAAGGGAAGTGAGTTGGAATATGTTTAAGCCAGCCGCTATACCAGCTCGCCCCGCCTGCAAGGAAAAAAATAAGCACAATGACAAGATGATCATTGAACATGTATTTTAAATATTTTCTTGTGTCTTGTACGTGTTCCTCTAATCGTGATTTCCAAATGGTTTGCGTTGTTTTACTCATAGCTTTCTTCCTTTGTTAATTCCAAATAAAGATCATCAAGTGTCGCATCTCTCATGTTGAACTGTTCTCTTAGCTCTGTCAGTGTTCCTTTCGCTCTGATTTCACCTTCATGCAAAATAATAAAGGAGTCACAATAACGTTCAGCTGTCGCCAAAATATGCGTTGACATCAGAACACTAGCGCCGTTTTTCTTTGCAGCATTCATTCGTTCCAATAGTGCATTTATCGCAAGAGGATCAAGCCCTAAAAACGGTTCATCGATGATATACAGCTCTGGTTCAACAAGAAACGCACACATAATCATGACCTTCTGCTTCATACCCTTAGAAAAATGAGCAGGGAACCATTTCAGCCGTTTCTCCATTCGAAATTCTTTCAGCAATGATGGTAGACGTTCTTCGAGTTGTTCCTTTGAAAGACCGTAAGCCATCGCTGTCAGCTCTAAATGCTCTTTTAGTGTTAACTCTTCATATAAAACAGGTGTTTCTGGAATAAAGGTGAATTGCGAACGATACGCCTCTTGATCTTCTTGTAGTGTTCGTCCATTCAGTTCAATGACACCTTTATGTGGTTTCATCAAACCGATGATATGACGAATGGTTGTGCTTTTCCCCGCTCCATTTAAGCCAATGAGACCGACAATTTGATTTCTTTCTAATTCAAATGAAATATTTTTTAGAACGGGATTCTTCGTATATCCACCCGTTACATCTTTTACAGTTAAAAGGGACATGAGTTCGTTCCTTTCTTTCTTTTTTCCTTTATAGTACCAAAAACGAAGGGTAATTTGAAATGTTTACCTATAGACGAGCCCTGAATAAAAAATAGGCGCATTGGTCATCATAATGTATGTAGAAGAAATGAACTTGATGACCAATAAGTAAATGAGGTGTTTGTTAAAGGCAAAGAACCGCATGACAAGTTGGTTTTTCATCTAAAAACCTTAGCTTCTGTTTTGCTTCACTGATTCTTGATTTTTGTGTCCTATACAATCGTCAAATGAGGTGTTTACGGCAGAAATAGCAGGCATATGAATTCTTTATTTCAGTAAATAGAGAATTCAAAAGGCATATCGAATGAAAGCATCAGCATTTCTTCTGCAGGAGCAGGATGAGCGACCAAAGGAGTTCGCTTATCCTGTTTTCTTTTTTGCTTCTTTTTGTGATACGATAAAGGAAAAATAATGAGGAGTGACATGGCGTGAGCGACTGCATTTTTTGCAAGATCATTGATGGAGACATTCCATGTGCAAAAGTATATGAAGACGAGCATGTATTGGCTTTTCTTGATATTAGCCAAGTAACAAAAGGGCATACCCTTGTAATCCCGAAAATACATAAAGAAAACATCTATGACATGACACCAGAAGTGTCTAATCACTACTTCCAAGCGATTCCGAAAATTGCAAGGGCAATCAAACAGGAATTTGAACCAATTGGTTTAAACCTCCTGAACAACAACGGTGAAAAAGCCGGACAATCTGTGTTCCATTATCATATGCATATCATTCCGCGCTACGGCAAAGGAGATGGCTTTGGCGCCGTATGGAAGTCACATCAAGATCAATATACGTCAGAGGATTTAAAAGACATTTCTTCTGCCATTCACACGCGGCTTACCTCATCTTAAAGGGATGAGGTTTTTCTTATTTCTGCCACCTTTTTAAGGCTTACATCTCCTAATAGTAAGATTTTTAGAACGATTCAAATTTTTTGTCCAAATGCTTCAAATTTGTGATAGGATGGTTTTATCTTTTGATCCATTAACGCGAGAAATAGGGAGAGATTGTGATGAAGCGAACGACGAATTTTAATGCTGGTCCGGCGGCACTGCCGCTAGAAGTGCTTCAAAAAGCACAAGAAGAACTTGTTGATTTTAAACAAACTGGGATGTCTGTGATGGAGCTTTCTCATCGCAGCGGTGAATATGAAGAAGTCCACAATAAAGCAAAAGCGCTTTTGACCGAGCTGATGGACATTCCAGAAGATTATGAGATCCTCTTTTTACAAGGTGGAGCTAGTCTTCAATTTGCGATGATTCCTATGAACTTCTTACATGAAGGCGAAACGGCTCATTTCATTCAAACAGGCGCTTGGTCAGAAAAAGCATTGTCTGAAGCAAAAGGATTTGGTGAAACGTCTGTGTTTGCCTCAAGTAAAGATGACAATTATTCGTATATTCCAGATGTAGATGCTTCCGGTTTAACAGACGGTGCTTACTTGCACATCACATCAAACAATACGATCTTCGGCACACAGTGGAAAACGTTCCCAGACACTTCACTTCCGCTCATTGCGGACATGTCCAGTGATATTCTCAGCAAACAAATAGACGTTTCTTCATTTGATTTCATTTATGCAGGGGCACAAAAAAACTTAGGACCTTCTGGTATCACGATTGTGATCGCGCGCAAACGTTTTTTAGAGAAAGAAAAAAACGGCACGCCAAAAATATTAAAATATTCAACACACGCAAAAGCCAACTCTCTTTACCACACACCACCGACTTTTGCGATTTATATGCTGTCTCTTGTCCTTGAGCATGTCAAAAACGCTGGCGGCGTAGAAGCAGCGGAAAAACGCAATGAACAAAAAGCGGCCATTCTCTATGAGACGATTGATCAAAGTGGCGGCTTTTACAAAGGGCATGCACGCGCTGACAGCCGTTCTCATATGAATGTCACGTTTACCCTTCGTGATGACGCACTTACCGCATCATTTGTGGAGAAAGCCAAACAAGAACAAATGGTTGGACTTGCAGGACATCGTTCTGTCGGTGGATGCAGAGCATCTATTTACAATGCGGTTTCGATTGAAAACTGCCAAAAGCTTGCGGACTTTATGAAAAAGTTCCAGCAAGAAAATGAGTAAAAAGGCTTTTCTATCTTGAAATAAATTTGTTATAATAACGAGAAATATAAAGTGATGACTCTTGCAATAAATGATGAGCCATATTATTGGAGAGTCCTATAAGAGCTTAGCAGAGGAGAGCATAGAAATGAAAACAAAAGAATTAGTGATTATGTCATTGCTTGCAGCAATGGGAGCTGTTTTGCATACGATTTTCCCGCCCATCTTTTTCGGAATGAAACCTGATATGATGCTGGTCATGATGTTTTTAAGCATCATCCTTTTCCCTAAGGTACAGCATGTAGTCGTGATTGCCCTCGTGACGGGGGTCATTTCCGCTTTGACAACGGGTTTCCCAGGCGGACAAATTCCAAATATGATTGATAAACCAGTGACAGCCTTTATCTTCCTAGCCCTTTTCTTGTCTTGCCAGAAGATGAAGAACAAAGTTGTGCTGACCGCTGTATTAACTGCTATTGGAACCATCGTATCCGGCGTCATTTTCCTATCTGCCGCTTTACTGATCACCGGACTGCCAGCTGCATTACCGGCACTTCTTGTGGGTGTTGTCCTACCAGCAGTCGTGATTAATACCATTGCCATGGTATTTGTCTTCCCGATTGCTCAGTCCATTCTAAAGCGTGCAAGAATGATAGAAGTCGCTTAACGAATAACGAACCTCTTCATGTCAGATGAAGAGGTTTTTTTCATGCTTTTATAAAAGAAAAAGGGTAAGCAGCAAAACGAGAAGCGAAATCCCTGCACCTGCCGCACACACAAGTGCTTTTTGCTTTAATACATGTTTTGGCGGATAAGACCCTGCATATCCAAGCTGTCTTGCATAATGAATGGAACCACCTGTGAAAACGACACCGATACACGTAAAAACGAACAGAAAGACAGACAACCTTCTCCCCTCCCTTTTCTTCAAAAGTATGCTAAAATAAAGCAAGCTATGTATGGAAGTTCAATGAAGCTGATCATCAGCTCAGAGAGAACATGCGAATGTGTAAAATTTGACTAGAGGTGATTTGAATGGCTAGTGGACGTTCTTTATTAACAGGATTATTTGTAGGCGGTCTCCTCGGAGGTGCGGCAGTGCTCCTGACGACTCCCTCTTCTGGCAGAGATGTACGCGGAAAGATGAAAGACAGCTATGACAAATTCGAAGATACGCTGACAAGATTAAAAAGAGATGGACAAGCTTTAAAAGAGCAAATTGTTGAAACAGCAAAAGAAAGTGCAGAAGTCATTAAAGAGGTTGGGGCTGAATTGCAAACATCTATTCAGCAATGGCGCGAAGACATCAAACCTCATCAACAGGACTTACAAAAGGAAATTCAGGAAATTGAGGAAAAGCTCAAACAACTGGAGAAAACCTTACAAAACTAATATACTCCCAAATAAATATTCGTTTACAAAAGTGTGCGGGGTGCGTATCCCGCATTTTTTTTGTTGAAAAAAGGTTATTTTGTCAATGTTTTTCATGACATTTTAAAATTCTTGAATTTTCAGCTTTATTAATCTTTATTTTATTGGCATAATAGAATTACAAGAAAAAGAGAAGTAGGTGAAATGGATGAATCATTCGGAAAAGCCTTTCGATGTAAAAGAAGCACTTTTATTCAGTCAAAGAATGGCCCAATTGAGCAAAGCTCTTTGGAAATCCATTGAGAAAGACTGGCAGCAGTGGATCAAACCGTATAACCTGAATATTAATGAACATCATATTTTGTGGATTGCGTACCAATTAAAAGGAGCTTCAATATCAGAAATTGCAAAGTTTGGCGTCATGCATGTATCAACTGCGTTTAACTTCTCCAAAAAACTGGAGGAAAGAGGATTTTTAAAATTTTCTAAAAAGTTAAACGATAAACGCAATACGTATATTGAGCTAACGCCAAAAGGCGAAGAGACATTCCATCAACTACTCGAAGATTATGACCCGGCCAGAAATGGTATTGTCAAAGGCGCACAGCCGCTTCATGACATTTACGGAAAGTTCCCTGAAATTTTAGAAATGATGTGTATTATCCGAAACATTTATGGTGAGGACTTCATGGAGATTTTTGAGAAATCGTTTTCAAACATTGAGAAGGACTTTTTGAATGAGCGTGGAAAAATCACGAAAAAGTCTGAGGAACTTGAAGACTCAGCTGAGGCAGCAGAAAAAGCGGCTAAAGCAAATCAAATTGTTTAATGATCTTTATAAATTCATTCATTAAAGGCTGAAACAGCCCTTGATCATGCAGAGCAAAAATCGTCTCATGAACATCCAGCTTCTCAATTAACTGTCCCGCAAAAAGCGCAAGGAGATCGTCAAACATGACATAGCCTTGTGCTTTTTGCTTGTCCATTTCATCTGAAAGCTCAGCACAAATACGCTCAATGTCCTTTGCTTCTTCTTTCGATACACGCTGCCGGATCAATAGCGCATAATATGGATAACGGCTCATATCTGTCGCCGTCAGTAAAAGTTCCATATAATATTCGAGCTGGCTCATTCGTTCCTCAATACTCATGTACGTTCCCTCTTTCTCTTAGTCTTTCTATTTTAGCCGAAATTACTCATTGACGAAAGAGACGAACCTCCCCTTATGTCTTTTTTTCTTGAAAAATCCAAAGTTTCCTCTCTTTATTCCATATGAATGCAACATTTTATTTTTTTTCATGAAAACCATTGATTTTTATCTTCAGGAAGAGTAAATTATCTTGAGATATTCAATTAGATTTTAGATTGGAAGGATGAAAAATGAATTGTTGGAAGACCATTAATCTCGAAAAGGATTATGGTTATACGAGAATGATGATTTCAGCCATAAGTCTTTCTATACTTTTTTTCATTATGGCTTTTTTATGTTTTCAACTGACTCATCCTGAAACGAGACTAAGCAGTCACAATGCACCGCTTTTTGCTGTGCTTTTACTCGCGACATTGCTTGTCCACCGTGTGGTTCACTTGATACCAGTGATGAAAAACAAGAAAAAAATGACGTTATTTAAACGAAATTGCTGGCAGCGCGTGCCAAAGAGAGTGATGCTTTTCTCACTGCTCAGCCCGTTTTGTGTCATCTCCCCTGTTTACTTTGTTTTAGGCATAGCGTTTCCAATGTACGCACACTATTTTATCATCATCGCAAGTATTCATGCAGGCTATTGTTTGCCTGATTTTTTATTTGCATGGAAACTGCTAAAAGCACCAAAATCCTGTATCATCGATCAAGCCCAAGACGAGTTTGATATTTTAGTTGACCAAACCTCCTCATCATGAGGTTTTTAAAGCCAACTTCTATCTTTTTCATAAAAAATTTGGTAATGTAGTATGGAATAGTAGAGAGAGGGGGGATCTCCGATAGTTTTATTTTACTTCATCGTCTTTGCCGCGTTTATTGTGTATTCAATAAACAGGCTTACTAATACATTATGCCTTGTCAGAGAGATTCCTGAAGAACGGCAAGATAAGGTGTTTCGCTTTATCAATGTATCAATACTGATTTTACTTATCTCATCATTTGTTGAAATTACCATTTCTATTTAAGATCAAAGCAAAAGCTGCCGGTTTGAGGGCAGCTTTTTGTGTTCTATGATCTATTAGCAAATCCAAGAAGCACCGATAATGATCAATAAGATAAATAACACGACGACTAGTGCAAAACCGCCAGCAAAGACTTCTCCTCCCATGTGAAAACACCTCCTGCCAGGTCTTCCTCTGTTCTAAGCTCAGTGTATGCAGAAAAATTGAAAACGTTTAGGCACCTGTCATCGTTTGAAAAAAGAACCGCCCGCACGCATGGCAGGACGGCTCCTTTCTGTAACAGCGATTTAATTAATAAAGATATGCTGCACCAACAATGATCAGCAAAATGAATAGCACGACCAATAAAGCAAACCCATTAGAATATCCTGCTCCCATATAATTCAGCCTCCTTTTTGTGATCACTATATGTGTATGTGACGTGCAAATTTTTGACTAGACGAATGCCCTTCCATTTGCAATTCTTTTTACTGCGTGTCACAATATGTTATGATACAAACAACGATAAATAAATTGGAAAGATTAGGAGTGTTTTTTGAATGAAAAAAATGGCTTTAGCAGCTGTAACAGCAGTAAGTGTTTTAACTCTTGGCGCATGCAGTAGCGGTGATAAAGAAGTAATCGCAACAACAAAATCAGGAGATGTCACGAAAGAAGAGCTTTATACAACTCTTAAGAAACAAGCAGGTGGAGATGCTTTAAACCTACTTGTTCAACAAAAGGTTCTTGCTGACAAATACAAAGTATCAGATAAAGAAATTGATAAGAAAATGGAAGAATATAAAAAGACACTTGGTGAAGATCGTTTAAAACAACTTCAAGATGAATTCGGAAAAGATTACATCAAAGATCAAGTGAAATATGAGCTGCTGACTCAAAAGGCTGCCAAAGCTAACATCAAAATCACTGATAAAGAAGTAAAAGCGTATTACGATGACCTAAAAGGGAAAATCCGCGCAAGCCACATTTTAGTAGCTGATAAGAAAACAGCTGAAGAAGTGGAAAAGAAATTAGATAAAGGTGAAAAATGGGATGCCCTTGTGTCTGAATATTCAACTGACACGGCTTCAGCAGCCCAAGGTGGCGATGTAGGCTGGTTTGCAAAAGAAGGCCAAATGGATGAGAACTTCAGTAAAGCTGCCTTCAAACTAAAAGTAAATGAAATCAGTAAACCAGTGAAATCACAATTCGGCTACCATATCATCAAAAAGACCGAAGAACGTGGTAAATACGATGACATGAAAGCGGACTTGAAAAAAGAACTGCTCGATCAAAAACAAGCTGACACAAATGAAGTCCAAACCATCTTAAACAAATTGGTAAAAGACGCTGATGTGAAAGTAAAAGACAAAGAACTTCAAAACACGTTCAAAGAAAAATCTCAACAAACAACAGAAACTCAAAATCAATAATCACTAAAAAACCCCCTCTGCATTCAACAAGCAGAGGGGGTTTTGTATGAAATGATATTTAAGCAATCGAATGATCCTCATGTTTCACTGTTTCCTGTGATCTTTTCACTTGCTGATCCTGACGTCTGCGCTCTCTTTCCTGTTCCATTCGCTCGATAAAAATTTCTCCTTCCTTTTCAATAAAGGATTGATCAATCTCTTGCTCCTCTTTGGCTGTCGTCATTAATTTATATGCACAGAAAATAATGCCAATGATACATGCATACACCCACCATGGAAAAAACAACATCTTTTCATCGCCTCCTTTTTTCAGGACTTCTCTCTCTTCCTTTGTGTTATATGCTTATGCGAAAAGAAGACAAGTTATGAAAAAAACGCCCGCATGAAACGGACGTTTTGACATTGTTATTGATCATGAAAGGTTGGTTTATAAAATGAACGATTCTCTAGTGCAAAAATACGTTCTGTATATTCTCCAGGCTTCACATGCTCAAGCGCACGATCCATCATGTTCATTTTCGCATCTAGATTATCAATATAGTGGAGAATTTCTGCTTCCTTCACCATTGGTGGTTTAGGACTTCCCCACTCTCCCTTTCCGTGATGACTCAGCACTAAATGCTGTAAAATCAAAATTTCTTCTGAATCAATACCAAGCTCTTCTGCGGCTTTCGCAATTTCTGTCACCATAATGGAAATATGACCAATTAAGTTCCCTTCAACCGTATATGTGGTTGAGACTGGACCCGAAAGCTCTTTTACTTTCCCTAAATCATGAAGAATGATGCCAGAATATAAAAGATCTCGATCTAGTGATGGGTATAGGTCAACAATTGATTTCGCTAAATGCAGCATGGACACCACATGATAGGCGAGACCTGAGACAAATTCGTGATGATTTTTGGTCGCTGCTGGATAATCAGCAAATTCCTGTCCGTATTTCTTCAGCAAATGTCTTGTGACACGCTGAATATTAGGGTTTTTCATATCAAAGATATATTGCATAACCGTATCCATCATATCGTGTTTTGGAATAGGAGCTGTTTCGAGAAAATCATCAATTCGAATTTGTTCGTTTTCAGCAACAGGGCGTATATTCCTAAGCTTCAGCTGGTTCCTCCCGCGATAATGATGAATGTCACCTACTACCTTCACGATGGTTTGTGGTGCATATGTGAGTTCATCATTCTGCTTTGCATCCCATAGCTTCGCCTCAATATCTCCACTTTGATCTTGAAGAATTAATGTTAAAAATGGTTTGCCATTACTCGCAATACCTTTAGTAGATGATTTAATTAATAAATGCAGGTCAACTTGTTCGCCGACATCATAGGTCATGATCCCTTTAGCCATTCAATAAAAGCTCCTTCCATATTTCTGCTCATATAAGTATAACATAAGTCATTATTTGTAAATCATTCAACTGCTAAACTCGTAATCTGGCTCTCTTCTGCTGCTTGCTTCATATGATGATGACAGGTGAAATAAAACAGCTGTGTCTCAAAACGAGTCATTTCATTCATCATCTCCAGCACTCTTCCTAGACGAACATGATCAAAATGAACGAAGCTGTCATCCATCATAAATGGGAGCTGACAATCTTGCTGATGAGACAAAGCGAGCGCAAAACGAATCGCCAGATAGATCTGTTCACATGTTGCCTGCGAAAGCTCCTCTGGGCGGAATATTCGTCCATCCATCCTTTTTACAATCAGCCGGTCATCTTCGGTTGAAAATAAAATGGCTTCATATCGATCATTTGTTAACGGCTGAATAAAGCTGGAAGCTGTTTGAAGGAGCGCTGGCAGCCTTGTTTCTTTATGTTCATTCAACTTTTCTCTAATGACGGAGCGGACAAGCTGAATAGCTGCCCATTTTTTCGCAAGATGCTTCGCATGTTCCTGCTCGGCTGCAAGCTGATGAGTCAGATCAGACACCGTACCTGAAGCTTCTATTTGCCGGATGTCCACGGCTAGTTCTGCTAAGCGCTTTTCCATATTCCTCGAGTTCAGTTGAATGTCATGTAGATGCTTCTTCGCTTCTGCGCATTCCTCCTCGAGGAGGCGTAATCCTTTCTGGACAATCCATTCTTCCTCATCAAAACAACCGCTTCTATGCAACTCTTGGTTCAGCTGCTGCAAATTGTACAGCCGCTCCCGGTATTCTTTAGATAGATGGGAAAGTACTTGGTAATCTTCTATTGACTCCGCTTCTACTTGACGAAAAAGCTCGCCAATTTGTTTTTCGTAATATTGAATTTCTCCTTCTAGCGTTGTCAGCTGCTGCTCCACATGTTGAATGGATACATTCAATGCCTGACGTTCTTTTTCTCTTTTCGCCTCATCTTTCAATATCTCTTGAAAGGCTGAGATGTTCTCTTGAATGGTCCCTTCATTTCTTTGAAGTATGCTGCTTAACGCTAAGACTCTACGCTCGTAGAGTGATTCCTGGTCGACAAGCACGTCTATTTCCCGAGTAAGCACCTTATATGCCGCTGTATTCGTTTTTAATTGTTTCAGAATATGAAAGGCTTCTACGAGGAAAGAAAGCTCTGAGGACAAGCCCAGCTGTCTTTTCATTTCCTCTACTTGCTGCTGGACTGGTTCTATCTCTCGTTCCCAGTCTTCATATTGCCGGATGATTCTTTCGTATAGAAGCTCCTTTTGCCTCACAACCGTTTCAGCTGAAGCTGCTTGAACCTGAAAGGAATCAGATGTCTCTCCACTGTTTCCTTGCCTTATTTGAGCATGTTTAATGAATGGATACATAGCAATGAAGACAAGAACAGAAAACACTGCAAAGAGTAATGTCACCCACCACTCTGTTAAAAAGAATAGTACGAACAGGATCACAGCATCAAACATAAACATGACCGGGAATAACCACGCCCTGGAATGAACCTGTTTCTCTTTCGTTCTTGTTCCCCTGGCATCCTCTGCGCCCTGCTGCTTGACCTGCTGATCCTTTAATCCTTTTAGAGCGGTTTCCGCTTCTTCTAGCTCATGTCTTGCGTGATCAAATCGATCATCCAGCTGGGCTTTTCTATCCATTAAACGAACATATTGGCTGACAGCCTCCTTTAATTCCCACTCAAAATCAAGTGAGTCATCGATCTGATCCAGCTTAATTGGACGCTGCCATTTCAGCTTCGCTGTCGCTTCTTCTATTTTTTGTTTCAATGAATCACGCTCTGCTTTTCCTTCTGCTAAGCGCTTCATCACAAGCTCAGCCTCAGACGACTCATCGACGACACGATTCATCTCCATTAACGTATCTTTTTCATAGAGTGGTTGCACTTGTGCAAGCGAGGTTTGCAAGTGATCTAATTTCGACTTCAGTGCCGTCAATTGCGCTTTTTTCGGGTGAAGGTGTGATTCTAGTTTATCAAGTTCATGCTCTGTTTCTTGTTTAAACCGCTTGACTCGTTCTGGATAATGCGCCAATTCTTTTTTTAGCTCCACCTTGTTCTCTATCATAGGGTACAGTCGAATGTGTTCAGTCAGTTGATGAATATTTTCTTCTACCTGTTTCATTTCATTTTGAAGCTTTTCTATACTCTCCGTTAATTCAGATTGCTCCCGTTTCTTTTCGGCATAACGGCCTTCTACCAATTTGGCTTGTTTCAGCTGGCCTGTCAGCTCTTTTAAACGATCAAGCTGCTGGTTTAATTCCGGCTTGCGTCCATTTGGTTTAAAAAGCTGCTCCTGCAGCTTTAGCAACCTGCTATCCATCTTGGAGGCCGCATCTGAACCAAATAAACTTGAGAAAAGTAAAAATTCACCGATTTGATCTTGGTTTAAGGCTTGGACATTTTGCAATCCAAACACATCAAATGAATAGATTGATTGGAATAATCTGCGATCCGTTCCCTTTAAAAGAGTCCTTAGAAAAGCTTCGTCTTTCACTTCACCATTTGGTAATAACACCTGAGCTTGACCGCCTTGATCGGACGTTCTCTCAATATGAATGATACCTAACGTCTCATCTACACAAGTGAGAGATCCGCCATAAAAAGACCCCTGCTTCGGCTTATACATCTTGCTTTTTGAAAAACCAAATAACATCGATTCAATAAACGCCTTCAAAGTCGTTTTCCCCGATTCATTCAGGCCATAAACTAGCTGAAAACCGTCATCAGAAAAGTGAAAGGTTCGATTTGAAAATTTCCCGAAATTCGCAATATGGAGTGAACGTATTTTCATCATGCCTCTCCTTTACTCATAATTGCTTCAGCTGTTCTGTCAGCAATCTTTGTGCTTCTTCTTTTATGTCCACTTCATCCTCTTTTGTGAGAGCTTTCCCTGACTTCCTGTAGGTTGGGTGACGCTTAATCGGTGAGAGCAGCTCTTCATATGCCTCAAACTGTGCAATTTCTGATGTGAGTTCTTTCAAAAAGGAATCTTCTGGATAGACGATATCCTCGTTTGTTCGGCAGTCAATAGACATCACCCAAACGAACACGTCTTCATCTTCTTCTTGCTCATGAAGAACTGCCATCAGCTCCTCGAGCACCTCAAGCTGCGTGCGCTCAAAATAATCAGGCGCATCACCAGTCAATTCAATTTTCACAAAATGTGGAACGCCCTGCTCTTTCAGTTCACCGATATTTCTTTCTACAAGCGTCACGAGGTCCGTCATATGAACCGTTTCTGTGATGTCTATTCCCAATGTCTCAAAGAAGACATCTGCACACCCAATAAACTCCGCTGTCTCAGAATCTTCGGAGAGGTGAACAAAGTAACAGCCTTTCTCTCCCGTTTCTTTTATATGTCTGCCCTGGATGTTGCCAGGGTAAATAATAAATGGATCTTCATGGAGAAGGGCTCTCTTATGAATATGTCCAAGCGCCCAATAATCGAGATCCCGCGAGAGGAGCTGCTGTAGCTGAAATGGCGCATACGCATCATGTCCTTCTTGACCCGCTAATGTGCCGTGAAGCATCGCAATGTGATAAGCAGCATCAGTCGTTTTTACGTAATGAGAGGTCATATTTTCATAGACAGCTCGCTCCTTGTAGCTAAACCCATAAATACTTGCGACAAGCTGATCCCCTCTATAAAAAGATTGCTCACTTGGCGTATGACTCGAGAAAACGTGAACATTCTCTGGCCACTCAATTGGTGTCCATTCACCGCCTAAATGATCATGGTTACCGTAAATAATAAAGACTTCAATCCCGTGTGTTTGCAGCCTTAGAAACTGATGTCTTAAAAAAAGCTGTGCTTTCAGACTGCGATTTGATTCATCAAATAAATCTCCGCTCAGCAGCACAAAGTCTACTGCTCGTTCAATGGCGAGATCAAACATGTTCTTGGCACTTTGAAATGTACTTTCTTTGAGCCGCTTAAATATTTGGCTTGGTATATTCGACATTCCCGCAAATGGACTATCTAAATGAAGATCTGCGGCATGAATAAAGGTAAGCTTAGTCAAACGTCTATCTCCTTGTCCGGTACTGTAGTTGTCCATATTTTATCACGCCATTTTTGCGAATGCACGTTCTATCACTCTCATTCTAAAAAACACATTTTTAAAAGCAAAAAAGAGGTTTTGTCTTACCCCTTGTTTAATTACATTAAAAAACAGAGGAAAGGAAGATGACGGATGGAAAAAACATACTTTTTAACCGTATTTGATCGGTCAGGTGAGACCTTATTAAATGAAAAAATCACAACGGATAGTGATGAAAAGGCGAAGGAATTAGGACGTCATCGCTTAACCGAACAGCAATATACGAAGCATTCTCATCGGCTCGTTGATAATGCAGGCAAGCTTCTTTTATTTGAACGTTAAAAAAGCCGGCATTCGCCGGCCTCACATTCGTTTATACTTTTTGAAACACAGGAGGCCTTTTTTCTAAAAAGGCCTGAATGCCTTCCTTGTGATCATAACTTTGCCTCAATCTTGCCTGTGCTGCCCGTTCCTTTTGAAGAACGGCTAACAGCTGTGATTCTGACTGCTGGAAATAGATCATCTTTGTTTCAATAAAAGCCTGAAGCGGCATGTTTATAAACGGCTTCACACACACTTTTTGATACAGATCGACCTCTTCCTGAAACACACCATCTGCGAGACGAAGCTCGAGCGCTTCTTCAGCCGACAGCTTTTGTCCGCTCCAAATCAATTGTTTGGCAGTTTGTTCACTGACTCTTTTTGTGAGGAAAAAATGCCCTCCCCCATCTGGAATTAACCCTATTCCGTTAAAATTCATGGCGAGTTTTGCATCCTGATGCATAAACAAATAATCACAGCTTAGAGCAAAGCTAAAAGCAAGGCCCGCCGCTGCCCCGTGAACAAGCGCAATCGTCACTTTTTTCATACGGGCAAGAGAAAGTGTAATTCCCTCGATCAAATCCATCACACGATGAAAATCCTCTTCACGATCCTGCTTAAGCATCATTCCAATATCTCCGCCAGCCGAAAACCCTTTTCCCATTCCCTTAATCACAACGATTTTCGCACTGCTTTCCTCCGCTGTATCACACGCCTCCTTGAATTCAGCAAACATGTCAACATGAAATGAATTATAAGCTTTCGGTCTATTGAAAACGATTTCAAAAATATCCCCATCTAACTGACCATTGATATATGTCATCATCCATTCCCCTCTTTCTTAACAGCTTATGACTTACTTCCCTTTCCATCGAGTAATTCCTTTTCCTCTGAATAAAAAATTTCAAGATCAATTGATACTAAAATAAGCATAATTGTTGAAACAAGAAATATATTTTTATATAGTAAAATAAGAAAGAAAAATGATTTGAAAGGAGGAGGATGATTGATAAGGTGTTCCATACTCATATTGATTAGCTTCATCGTCATGTTTTCTCCCTTTTCAAATGTCGTTTTTGCTTCACAGGCAGAAGCGAGCACACCCAATTGTATTTCTCCATCCATCTATGATGAAGAAATAAACGCAGTGAAGACACCTCCATTTTCAAAAAAACATGCCTCATCCATTCTGTTAAAGCACAGATTATCAATGGTTGGTTCAAAAGCTTTTCTTTTAAAGCGTGTTCCATCAACAGCATTATCCATTGATCTATGTTTTTTGGAAATGAAGTGTGCGATCCCCATTATGTGTCAATCAAATTACCTCTACTGATTCATTTTATTTCATCCGTAATCACTATATGAAAAACACAACCTATCATATTCGGAGGGATAAAATGAACATTAAAGAAAATGATCTTCCAGGGATCGGAAAGAAATTTGAAATTGAAACGAGAAATAGAGAAAAGATGACGATTGTGATTCATGATGATGGCAGACGGGAGATTTATCGTTTTGACGATGATGATCCAGATGAAGTTCTGTCCACCATTTCTCTCGATGATGCTGAATCCCGGCAAATTGCTGCTATTATCGGCGGGATGGTGTATAAGCCGCAGGCACTTGAAACCATTGAAATGGCCTTCAATGACTTGATCATTGAATGGTTTAAGGTGGAAAAAGGCGCAAAAGCGGTTGGACATACACTCGGTGATTTAGATGTGAGACAAAATTATGAAGTAACCGTGATTGCGATCATTAAACATACAAATGAAAAATTACTCAACCCAGGTGCTGATTCGATTATTCAAGCAAATGATACGATGGTCATTTCAGGGGAAAGAAAACACTTGAAGCGATTGATACGTGATTTTCTTTCTAGAGGGGGAGCGTGATGAATGGATCATTTAGTCTTTGAAATTGGGACGGCGCTGATTCTCATCGCCATTGCCAGCTTAATTGCCAATAAAATTAAATTCTCTATCATTCCTTTTCTCATCGTCCTCGGAATGGTTGTTGGGCCGCACGCTCCGACCATCGGGATCATTGATTTGAAATTTATCGAAAGCACTGAAATTATTTCGTTTTTTGGTAGAATGGGTGTCTTGTTCCTTCTTTTCTACCTTGGACTTGAGTTCTCTGTCGGAAAGCTCATTAAATCGGGCAAATCCATTGCAGTCGGCGGATCTATTTATATTTTGATCAACTTTAGCTTAGGACTGCTTTATGGTTTCATGACAGGATTTGGATTCCTCGAGGTTCTCATTATGGCAGGGGTTATCACCATTTCATCTAGTGCCATCGTTGCCAAAGTCCTTGTTGATTTGAAACGGACAGCGAACCCTGAAACAGAGTTAATTCTTGGGATTATTATGTTCGAGGATATTTTCCTCGCCGTTTATTTATCCGTCGTATCAGGTCTTGTCCTTGGAGATGCCACATCCGTTGGCGGTGCCTTATTATCTATTTTAATCGCTTTTGGTTATATGATGCTTTTCTTTATCATCGCACGTAAGCTGCCAAAACTATTAAACAAGCTTTTCGATATCCGTTCGAACGAAGTGTTCATCATTGTGATTTTTGCCGCTTTGTTCTTTGTCGCTGGTTTCTCAGAGACAATTCATGTAGCAGAGGCAATCGGTGCTCTCTTACTTGGCCTTGTTTTCTCAGAAACAGAGCATTCTGACCGCATCGAACATCTCGTTGTTCCATTTAGAGATTTCTTTGGGGCGATGTTCTTCTTCAGCTTCGGTCTGAGTATTGATCCATTTACATTAGGAGACGCCTTCTGGCTTGCGATTGGCGCTGTGATTCTCACCTTAATTGGGAACTTCATTGCCGGTATGTTCGCTGGAAGAAGAGCTGGTTTTTCTCATAAAGTCTCTTCTAATATTGGATTAACCATCGTCTCAAGAGGAGAGTTTTCAATCATCGTAGCCGAGCTTGGCATTGCAGGTGGGCTTGCCGCTACATTGAAGCCATTTGCTGCATTATATGTCTTAATCCTTGCGATTTTAGGACCCCTTGTGACGAAAGAATCTAAGCGAATCTATCACATACTCAATAAAATCTTTAAGTGGAAAACAGAAAAACCAAAAGTGAAAAAAGAAACAACCATTTAACCAAAAAGGGCCCCGAATAAAGGGCCCTTTTTCATTTCTTAATCAAATTGCTGAAATGCTGTTTCTTGCTTCACTGGTGTTTCCTTTACCCCGCGAATGGTTTGTATCACTTTCTGGTTGCGGTAGATGGATAGCTTTAAATTGGTCGCCGCTGTTCCATGAGAGTGATCAAGATGAGTAAATGTAAAGAAATGATGTGAGCGCTTGTCTTTGAATACAAGCCTGAAGTCGCCTGTCACTTTAAAATGTTCATCACTTTCCCATTCAATCAAAGATTCGTACGCACTAAACCATGCGGGAATATTCGGCGTGTATCCTGTAGCCAATACCACATGATCCGCTGTTATTTTCTTTTCTTTCTTCAGCTTCCACTGCCTTAGGTGCAGTTCCAAGGGCCGATGCTCCTCCATCTGAATCGCTTCAAGCTCGGTCATCGGCTGAATGAGAACAGACGGCTCTTCTCCTGAAACAGAGCGATGGTACAATTCCTGATAAATGCGAGAAAGCGTCGATGCATCTATGCCATTCCTTAATCCAGTCAGTCTAGGCAATGTATTCATACGTTCTTCATAAGGAAGCGAATGAAAATATTCAACATACTTTGGCGTAAATAGCTCCTGGCCAAGCTCTGCCTTCTCCAGCTCTCTAAATTCACTAGAACGTGTAAACCATGAAAGCTGCTGCCCTTTCTTTTGATGCTGAAGGAGGTCTAAGAAAATCTCGGCTGCACTTTGCCCGGAACCGATTACTGTCACCGATTCAGCTTCGTGAAGTTCTTTTTGTTGATCTAAGTAGCGGCTGCTATGCGTCACATGTGGCAATGCAGCTTCTGGCACATCGACTGGAATCATCGGCTTGCTTCCTGTCCCAAGTACGACATGCTTTGCATGATATTCAGAAAGCGATCCGTCTTTCATTTGCCGAACTTTTACTAGATAACCTTCTTGACAGTCCGTCACTTCTTCTACCTTCATCCCAAACTGACAGCTATCTAATTCACCTGCGACCCATGATAAGTACTCGTTGAATTCTCTCCGAGGTATATCAAATTGTTCAAATGTATAAAATCGATGAAGTCTGTTTGATTCATGTAAATAATTCAAAAATGTATACCTGCTCCTTGGATTCGCCATCGTCACAAGGTCTGCTAGAAAGGAAACCTGCAAATCCGTTCCTTTGATCAGCATACCAGGATGCCAGGCAAAATGAGCCTCTTGTTCAAAAAAACAGCATGTGACGTCTTCATACTCCTCTAATAAAGCTGCCAATCCTAAATTTGCGGGCCCAATCCCAATTCCGATCACATCAATCATATGTACACCTGCTTTAACTTTTTATCACTTATATACCCTTTTACAAATGAAAAAAACACTGCGTCACCGCAGTGTTTAAACGTGAGAAACAAATAATGACTCAAGGAATTGAATTTTCTCTTCCGTATAGTGCTCATAGCGATCATTATACGATTTTGGATCTTTTGGATTGGCATACTGCGTAATTTTTCCTGATCGCGGATCAATAAATTTACTGGCTGCGCCGCATCCAATGCCAATGATCGTCTGAACTTCTTCCATAATGATGATATTATACAAACTTTCCTGTCCATCTAATGAATACCCGACATTTTCGAGATTCCCTAAGATGTTTTTTTGTCTATATAAATAATATGGATAATATTCATGTTCTTTCGTCCAAGCGACCGCTTCATCCATCATACGTGTGATTTCTTCTCGGTCTGCCACTTGATATTTCTCTTTATTGCGCGTCATCTCAGACGCTCTTTTAAAGGAGAGTGTATGCACGGTTAAAGATTCAGGCCTTAGTTCTTCAGTCTGCTGCAAGGAGTGCTGAAATTCCTTTAGTCCTTCACCCGGCAAACCAATGATTAAGTCCATGTTAATATTATTCATGCCGTACTGTCTTGATAAATGATACTTTTCAATCGTTTCTTCCACACTATGGTGCCGGCCAATGGCTTTCAGTGTTTCATTCTCATATGATTGCGGGTTGATGCTAATCCGGTCAATATTGTAGCGGTTTAGCACCTCTAGCTTATCAGGCGAAATCGTATCAGGACGTCCTGCTTCTACAGTAACTTCTCGAATATGTTTCACATCAGGGAAAGAGCGATGCATTTCTTCATACAGTAAATCCATTTCTTCCGCTGTGATACTCGTTGGCGTACCTCCGCCAAAATAAACGGTCGTCACTTTGATCCCGTGTTCTTTTAACCATTCGCCCATTTTCTGCATCTCATAATGCAGTCCAAAGAGAAACGTTCCCACTCTGCCAGCTTGTCCTTTAATGGCATAAGCAGGGAACGTGCAATAAGCACATTTTGTTGGGCAGAAAGGAATACCAATATAAATACTCACTTCCTGCTGAAGATCATACAGATCTGGAATCGCTTGAAGCTGACGGTCGACAATCTCCTGCATCAAATCGATTTTTTCATCATGAATCAAGTAATCACGCTTTAACGCCGCATGTGCTTCTTCCTTTGTCATGCCTTCTCTTAGCATCTTGTGAAGTAATTTCGTAGGACGTATCCCGGTGAGAATCCCCCATTTTTGCGTCATGCCTGTATGCTCCTGAAGCAGGTGTAAATAAACAGAGAGCACTGTGTTTTTGATTTGCTTCCAGCGCTCTTTATCGTTTAAGCCCTCTGGCACATCTCTTGTAAAACGACTGTTTATTTCTGATCCAGCGATATGGCCAGATGCTTCAATCATTCCACGTTCTTCTTTCCAGCTAAACACGATCACTAAACCATCATCCTGTTCGTCTGGATCAAACAGCACTTCACTATCTTCTTCAAATAAGTTTGCTATATTGACAAGCGGGCGATGAAATCGTTCATCTGACAGCCCTTTAATTAAAATTCGCATCGTATCACCTTTATCTTCAAACTTGTTTCATTTTACAAAATTCATCTAGGAAAAGCAATGAAGGGAACAGATGAAGACCCTGTCATTTCTTAATGGACAGGGTCTTCACCGTATTATCGTTTAATATCGAATTGATGTAAAAATCCTTCCCTTTGCTGCATTCTAAAGTATTCTTTGATCATATAAGCGACGCCCTGTTCATCATGAGACCGTGTCACCCAATCGGCTTTACGCTTGACCGAATGAGGTGCATTTCCCATAGCGACGCCTAAGCCAGCTAACTCAAGCATTGGAATGTCATCTGGCCCGTGGCCGATGACGACCGTATCTTCTAAAGTTAAACCTAGCGCCGAGGTTAAAAGAGAGAGTCCTGCTTCTTTTGAAACCCCTTTGCATACGATATTCATTTTCTCATCACTGATCTTAATGAGATCGACAGAAGGGAATGCTTGTTGAATGGTCTTGTGAATCTCAGGCTGAAGCTCTGCGGTCGAATATACTTCAATCACTGGTGTGCTGACCGGTTCATCCATCAGCATATCACTTAACGATTCTACAAATTGAACGGGATAAAAAATCGGATCAGACGGATGAATCAACGTCTTTCCCATCAATTGAGACTGTGTTTTTTTTCGATTGCCGATAGAGAATTTTTCATGCAGCAAGCGGACATTACAATCAAAGCTTTCAAGAATTTGCACAAGATTAAATGTTTTTTCTTCCGTTAATTTCTTCACATGAAGCGGCTCATCGAGTTTATCAGCGATAAAAGCACCACTATGCGTCACAAGAGTTGAATTTGGAATCTTCAACGCCTTGGCGATTTTTTGTGCTGCCCGAAAATGCCGATTGGTGACAATCGTCACGTAAACCCCTTTTTTCTTTACATATTCTACAGCTTCTTTTGTAGCGGAGTGAATTTTCCCATTGGAACGAAGTAACGTTCCATCTATATTGAGTGCAAGTAGTTTTTTTGACACTGAGGCATCCCCCTTCTTGATGACTGTACTTAAGATGAGGATATGCCCTAGCTTGGTGCTTTAGAACATACAGTTGAAACAACCCCTAGCTTTATGAATCAACGGTAAATAAAAAAAGCCTACCCCTAGGCTTTTTTTTATGTATGGTTTGGATGCGTAACAATGGAGTGATGAAGCTCCCCATAATCCCCTTATCTTTCACACACCAAAGCATTGCTTATATTCGATCCCCTTATGCTTTGCGTTTCTCCCAGAAGCGCTTCTCTCTCATTCGGCTCATCGCCATAAATCCCAAGTGAAACGCACCCAATTAATCACGAGAGCGCTTTTTTGAAAGCACTTTCAATAAGTATTATCGCAGAATTTTTGAGCTTCATCAACCTTTTTTTAAAAGATATACAGAGGAGATGCTAATTAAAAAAAGGGCGAATTTTATCGCCCTTTCAATTAATTTTCTTCTGTATTTCCATAAAGCTCTTCAAGAGGCTTCATGATAATTTTATTTAATTCACCGATGAGAACACTCACGCGTTGTTCTGCTTCCATCAATTGAGAGATTTTATCGTGCTGCTGAACAAGTGCCACCGTTTTTTGAGCTTGCTCCACTTCTTCTTGTGTAATCTCTTGGCCAGTCATTTGTTTTTGTTGAAGGTTTACTTGAATGTCACGAAAGTTCTCAAACATTCTTTTAGAGGACTCATCCTCATTTACCTCATCATAAAGATTTCTTAAAGTTGAATATTCTTCGCTATGACGCAGTGCTTTTTCAAGGTCATATGCAACATCATAAAGATTTACAGACATGTTATGTCTCCTTTCTATCCGTTATCACCGATATGATCGGCGGACACCACTCCACTATAACAAACTATGGCTTTCGTTTCACATATATACAATAAATTCATCAAAATTTCTCTAGCCGGTCTTAGAATAGCGTGACAAAAATAGCTTGGATAGCGCCAATCATCCCGCCTAAAAGACCACCTAGAAAGGTAATCATCTTGAGCTCTTTACTGGAAATGCTGACCACAAGCTCTTCCATTTTTTCAAGTGGGAAAAGTTCAATTTGCTCCCGAATGATTTCTTCAAATTGAAGCTTAGCGAGCAGACCCTCTAAAGCATTCGATGCCGCTTCGATCCCCTTATCAATCAGCACTGGCGCAAATTGTGTTTTGAGATCATCCGCTACAGCACTGACATAAGCTCCAACTGGTCTGTCTAATATCAGCTTTGTAGAGAAATGGGAAAGCAATTGTCTTTTCACACTAAATACAAGCTCCTTCACATTCCATTTTTCATCAAGCTCATGAAGAGAAAACTGCTTTACCTTGTCCCATTCTTGAACAAGCAAATCCGATAAAAACCTTTTTGTTTCTGCATTTCTTAAAAACTTGATGATTTCAGGATGTACACGGTCAATTAAGCTTGAATTCCCAAGAAACATTTGGACCATACTGCCAAGCATTCCTCGTTCCTTTAAGAAATCATCAATCATATTGCCAAGTCTTGCTTTTCCTTCTTCACTTTCAAAGTAATGAATGCCCCTCTTTAAAATATAATCTGCTGCAACTGGAATGTTTGAAGAGATTTTATTTTCCACTTCTGGAGGAAGCAATTCAGATAAAATTTGCTGATCATATTTTTCAAGCAGTGAACTGAGCTTCTGATCAGACCACTGATGGAGCCATTCATCTGCTTTTACATCAGCCTGCGGAACGCCAAATCTTTCTAACAAGGAGAGCACTGTTATCTCCATATCAGCACCCTTGTCAATATATTGATGGACTGTATGCAAGATCTCTTGCCTTGCCTCCGATGATTCAAATCGTTTTTGAATACCTTCTGGCGTGAGTAAATGCTCCATAACCATGACACCAACCTGCTTGGCTACTTCATCTCTTCTTTTAGGAATGAGCCCTGGTGTAAATGGGAGCTGTTTTCCAAATAAGTAATATGGCTTATAAGGACGAAAAAGCATTTTAATTGCAAGATGGTTTGTCGCTGCTCCTATGACTGCTCCTATAACAATCATAAAGATAAACGTTGTGAATATATTCAAAGTCGTCATCTACCTTTCAAACTACACCCGATGTTTATTGTTTTGATCTATACGTATTATAGTTGTTGTCATGATCCCAAGCAAATGAAGCATGCAATGAGACATATGATAAAGTAATCTGTCGTAATGATAAAGGAGCGCAAGGTTTCTGTAAAATCATGAAAAAGTGTTTTTCTGGTGGTAAAAAATGAAGTTGAAAAGAAGGTGTTTTTTAATGACGTCAACGTTAGGTATTGTGACCCTTTCTCCGCAGCATGAAGAGGTATTCACACGTCAGCTCGCCAAAGCTGCCTCTTCTTTTGATTTAGAGGTTGTTCGTTTTACACCTCTTGATTTAAAGCCTGCTTCGAATTTGATACAAGGTCAAAAATATACGAATGACAAAGGTTTTGCAGCCGCAGAATTTCAAATTCCAGACTTGATTTACGATCGATGTCTTTACCAGCATGGCGCACAATCTAAAAAAGCAAAACCAATCATGGAATGGCTAAAAAAGTATCCAAAAACAGCTTTTTTGAATACTGGAATCCCAAATAAAATGGTGCTATTCGAGCGGCTCCGTCTCCTTCCTTCTTTGCAGCCATATTTACCTGTATGCTCATTATTGAAAGAGCCCTCGGACCTGCTCAACATGGTAAGGAAGGGTGGATATTGTAAGATGCAACCGCTCTCTCAACAGCATGCATCATCTACTTACTTCATTTCCTTAAATGACAAAACAACATTCACTGTTCAGCTAAGTCCCATGCAGGTCATCACATTTTCTCGTCCATCAGAGGTTGAACGATGGTGCAAAAAGTTTGTAGGTCGATATTTCCTTCAATTTTTTAACACGAATGACCAAAAAGATTTTTTATTCAATGAAATAAGGATTTTTCTTATGAAAGATTCACAAAATCAATGGAATAGCATGGGGATTCACACAAAATCACCTTTGGAAAATAGCCTTTTAAGCAATGCACAAAATTCAAATCATGTGGTAGGCTTTGACCACTACTTACATTCATTGCAGCCACACATCAAAGAGCTACTATTAGATGATATTGCATCCATTCAGTCATCTCTCCCAGCATATGTAGATAAAACCTACTCTCCATGCTTTGAGTTCGCTGTAGAATTACTTCATACAAGTGAAGGCAGACTTTTCATATCAAATATAAGATCTAAACCAGGACGATCCGCTTTTTTAAAAGCTTACCCTGAAAAGGAAAATCAATTGATTCGATTCATTCTTGAACATGCACAATCTATGATGTCTCAACCGAAGGAGGCTTCTTATGTACAGAAATCGTTGCATCATCGTCCCTCATCTAACAAGTGAAAAAACAATTCATCTTCCCATCCATTTTAAACAGCAGAATGCAATCGATTCTCTTGCTTTAGGGTCTCGTTTAGTAGACGACTTCACCATTTCCTACCATCAACAAACACATAAAATTTTATTATCGAAAGACCTATACATCGATTTACTGATTCCTTACCAATCAAAAGTTGAAGTCATCATCGTTAACGATACACTCTTTATAGGGCCACTGATCGGCATTTTCACCGCAGGTTTTGAGCAAAGTACGCAGCCATTAGGATCAAGATCAGATTTTTTTATCAAGCTGCTGCAATCTTGCAAGCAACATGCTGGTTTTGCATATGTTTTTGGTACTCATTCTATTGATTGGGAAAAAGGGATAGTAGAAGGACTGCTCTATCAAGGGAACAGATGGGTTAAAAAACAACTCCCTCTGCCGTCAGTCGTTTATGACCGGCTTCCAAATAGAAAGGCTGCTCAGTCGGCTTTCATTCAAGAAACAAAGCGCAAACTCACTCAAGATTACGAGATCCCTTGGTTCAACCCTTATTTTTTTAATAAATGGCATATACATGAGCAACTATTAACAGATGAACGAACATTGTCCTTTCTGCCACATTCCATACAATTAGATCCTTTGGACACTCTAAGTAAAATAGAAACACTCCTCCATCTGCATCATGTCATTTACTTAAAACCGACAAACGGGAGTCACGGAGACGGTATTTATCAATTAAAATCAGTGCATAACGAGATCATTGTACGTTCGAATAAAGGGAAGTCCATTTCATATGATTCAGTAGACCATTTCGTCAAACAGCTGCGAAAAGATTGCGTCATTCATGAAATTATTGCCCAACAAGGCATTGAACTTCTGCATATAGACAATCAACCGATGGATTTCAGAGTTCATACGAATAAAAATAAGTATGGTCATTGGACAGTCACGGCAGCAGCGGCAAAAGTTTCAGGAAATCACACAGTCACGACCCATCAGTTACATGGAGGATCGGTCAAAACACTCTATGATGTCTTTCCTGAAGAGAAGAAACGTTTGCAGATTTTACAACAGCTTTCTCATACTGCCATCACACTTAGTCAGGTGATAGATGAAAAAATGCCTGGTCATATTGGTGAAATCGGTTTTGACTTAGGCATTGATCACACAGGCGCAATCTGGATGTTTGAAGCCAATTCTCGCCCAGGCCGTGAGATTTTCCAGCATGTGTCCTTGAAAAAATCAGAATGGCTGATCGGGAAAAGAATTGTGGATTACGCGTCTTACCTTTCACAAACGGCACTCACGACTACAGATCACGCGAACGTCAACTGATTGTTTTTCGTCTCGCGTGTCAGTATTCTGAAATCTATGCTTTTCCTATGCTCTTTTCATCAGATGAGATACAATAAAATCAAGTTCAAGGTTGTTTCCGTATTGTCGTGTTTATTTATTGTTTCATCAATAAAAGCAAGGAGGCAATGATGATATGATTTCTCATTTTCAATGGAAACCCCTCTTTAAGAAAGCGCAATTGCCAGGATGGAAAATATCCTTTTTTCACAATGGTGCGCACTATGAAGGTATCTACCACAAAACGGGTGATATTGAATGGGGCTCCCAGCTTCCGCCTCATGAAGTCGAACCAACCCTAAAAGAAGAAATCCACGAATTAATGCTATTCCATGTCTATGATTAAACTGTTTAAGGAGCCTCGCCATGTTAGAAAAGTTAAAGCTTGTTTACGGACACCATATCATCAGTTCACCAACAAATGACAAACAGATTCTTTGGTATCAAACGGACAAAGGCGAAATATTTGGAGTAGACAAAACGGAGCTTACAGCAAGAGAAACACTTCTTCTCAATTCTTTCCTTACACCAATTGATCTATCTCATACACAGCAGACTGAGGATGAACAGAAATGGTACAGCTATCTTTTTGAAAACAAACCATTAACCGTCCACCATCCCGTCCGTGTTCATTATTTTAAAATGGACCATCAAGCCGAACAAAGACAGCAAATAAAAGAGGCTGTGAATAGCAGCCTCGAATGCACCCAATTCATATGGACAGGCGCTGAAACAGCTATGCTGATTCAAACAAACGCTACGTCAGAAAATGGTCAATTAGATCAGTTAAATGATTTGTCTCAGGCCATCACAAGTGATTTTTTAACAGACTCTTTCTTTTTACAAGGACAGCTGCATTTGCCAAATAACCATTTGCAAATGAGATTGTTAAATGAACATCAGCTCTTTATGTGGCATATGCAGCGAGGTAAGCTTAGGTCAGGGGTTGCCACATTTTATCAATGTCTGCCATCTCTCATTCGTTATGATGCCTCTGTGGTTTTTGACGCTATTTCTGATGCTTTTAAAGAAACGGTCTTTGATCGGGATGTTTACCGCACCCTTATGACCTATATGCAATGTAATTTAAATGCATCGCAGGCAGCAAAAGCTTTATATGTTCACCGAAACAGCCTTCAATATCGGATCGATAAATTTATTGAGCGCACAGGTCTAGATATACGACATTTTTCGGAAGCATCGGCTGCTTACTTTATGATGAGTCTTCTCGACCTTTCATAAATCATGGTGACATGAGCACCCTGCCCAAAAATGAAAATAAGATGTTGTGCACGTTGTCCATTTACAGACTCCCCCCTATTTTATACACTTTATTTATAAGTAAAGCGCTTTCAAAAAGGGAATGGGAGGCTATTATCCATGGCTGAAATGATGCTCAATCAAATTTATAAAGTGTACGATAACAAAGTAACAGCAGTAGACAACTTTAATCTACATATACAGGATAAAGAATTTATTGTGTTTGTTGGTCCATCGGGCTGTGGTAAATCAACAACCCTTCGCATGATTGCAGGTCTTGAGGAAATTTCACAAGGGGACTTTCTGTTAGACGGTAAACGGATGAATGACGTAGCACCAAAAGACCGGGATATTGCGATGGTTTTCCAAAACTATGCATTATATCCTCACATGAATGTGTACGATAATATGGCTTTTGGATTAAAGCTTCGGAAGTTTCCTAAATCTGAAATTGATGAGCGGGTTCGAAATGCGGCTAAAATATTAGGGCTTGAACAATATTTAGAGAGAAAACCAAAAGCACTGTCTGGCGGTCAAAGACAGCGTGTTGCACTTGGCAGAGCGATTGTGCGCGATGCAAAAGTCTTTCTTCTAGATGAGCCGCTCTCAAATTTAGATGCAAAACTCCGTGTTCAGATGCGTGCTGAAATTTCTAAACTTCACCAGCGCCTGCAAACGACATTTATCTATGTCACACATGATCAGACTGAAGCCATGACAATGGCTACTCGCCTTGTTGTTATGAAAGATGGCTTTATCCAGCAGGTGGGCGCGCCGAAGGATGTCTATGAGAACCCAGAGAATGTGTTTGTTGGCGGATTCATTGGCTCTCCTGCGATGAACTTTTTTACAGGGAAACTTTCTGACGGCGCCATCGCAGTTGGAAAAACTCACATTCGTGTACCCGAAGGAAAGATGAAGATATTACGTAGTCAAGGCTATATCGGAAAGAATGTCATTCTTGGCATTAGGCCGGAAGATTTCCATGATGAGCCTGTGTTTATTGAGGCGTCTGAAGGAACAAAAATTGATGGAATTGTAGAAGTGGCTGAATTAATGGGAGCAGAAACAATGCTTTATTCTTCTCTCGATGGTCAAACGTTTATTGCACGTGTTGATTCTCGTACGGATATTCAGGCAGGTCAGTCTATACCGCTTGCCATTGACATGAATAAAGCGCACTTCTTCGATATTGATACTGAGCTGCGCATTCGATCAGCTGAATAAGGAGACATACGCAACACCATCACTCACTATTGAGTGGTGGTTTTTTGTATGTTGACACAACATTTACCATGTTCTTTTCTCGTATGTTTTCTTCACAAATAACCATAATACTTAGTACAAAGCAGTTACTGCATTGGGTTTCGCCAAGTGGCAAATGACTTGATCATTTCGCTGGTGCGATTCCAGCAAACCCAACCAAAACCAAATCATATATATAAAGGAGATTCACATCATGGCAAATTCTAATAGTTCAAATCAATTACTAGTTCCAGGAGCTGCACAAGCAATCGATCAAATGAAATACGAAATCGCTTCTGAATTTGGTGTAAACCTTGGAGCAGAAACAACAGCTCGTGCTAACGGATCAGTTGGTGGAGAAATCACAAAACGTCTTGTGTCTTACGCTCAACAAAACCTTGGCGGAACAAAAGCTTAATTTCATATCTGGATCATAGAAGGCACCTTTTAAGGTGTCTTCTTTTTTTGCATTTATTCTCACCAATTCCCTTCCAGCTCATATCATGTAGTAGAAAGGAGCGGATCTTCATGGACATTATTTCCGGTATGAACTTTGAACTTCTACAATTTGTAGGTATCTCTCTATTATGCGAATATGCTCATAGTATTCGGTCCTTTCACCTTTACAAAAAAAGCATGACATAAAAATTGTACCATTTTGGGTTCTTTTCACTTATAGTATGTAGTGGAGGGATCGAACAGATGAAAATAGCTCTTTTAGGTGCTCATGGACGTGTAGGACAAGCATTTCTTCGTTTCGTTCAAGTAGATGATCGTTACATGGTTCGTTCATTGATTCGGACAAACCGGGAAGGAATGCTTGCGGGTATGTTTCAAGTCACCGGTAATTCAAGAAATCAAGAAGATGTACTTGAAACGATCAAAGGAGCAGATATTGTTGTGAGCTGTCTATCTACAGATGGAGATGACACATTATCTGTTTCAATGGAGCATATCGTACAAGCCATGAAGCAAACAAATACATCAAGAATTATTACGATTGGCACGGCGGGTATTTTAAAAGCAAGGCAGCAGCCAAAGCTTTATCGCTTTGAAACAAATGAATCAAGGCGAACCACTTCCCGAGCAGCTAAAGAGCATGCCAAAGCGTTTGAAATCCTTCAATCAACTGACCTAGATTGGACCATTATTTGTCCAACCTATTTACCAGATGGAGAAGTGACACGGTCATATCGCTATGAGAAAGATTTTCTCCCTATCGATGGAAAGAAAATTTCAGTTGAAGATACCGCACATTTTTTGTATCAACAGTTAAATTCAAAGGAATTTGTGCATCAACGCGTCGGCATCGCTTATTGATCATGTAGCCCGTGCAAACCATATACAACCGGTAAAAAGTCGAGGTGATGAAATAAATCCTCGACTTTTTTCATGCCAATCAAAAGAGCCCCTTTCGCGTGAAAGAGGCCTTTTTTACTTCCTTCGGCTATTCAATTTAGCTGCTTGCAAGTGCACCTTTTTGCAGTTCGTACATTTGCGCATACAGCCCACCTTGCTCCATGAGTTGTTCATGGTTGCCTCGCTCGACAATTTCACCTTTTTCTAACACCAAAATCATATCGGCTTTCTTAATGGTGGATAATCGGTGAGCAATGACAAAGGTGGTTCGTCCTTCTTTGACTACATCAAGCGCTCGCTGAATGATGGCTTCTGTTTCTGTATCGATGTTGGCGGTTGCTTCATCTAAAATTAAGATCGCTGGATCGTACGCCAGTGCGCGAGCAAATGAAATCAACTGGCGTTCCCCTGAAGAGAGGGTACTTCCCTTTTCAACCACTGGTTCATCAAAGCCTTGTGGCAGATGCTTCAATAACTCTGTTGCGCCTACTTGCTTTAATGAGGATTCAATGGTTTCTCTTTTGATGTCTTCATTCCCTAAGCTGACATTGGATGCAATTGTTCCAGAAAATAAATACGGATCTTGCAGAACAATGCCCATTTGTTTACGCAAAGTTTGGCGCGACTGATGATAAATACTTTCTCCATCAATGAGAATATCTCCCTGCTGGATGTCATAAAAACGCAGCAGCAAGTTCATAATCGAGCTTTTTCCTGAACCCGTATGCCCCACAAGTGCAACTGTTTGGCCCTTTTTTGCTTCAAACGTAATGTTCTTTAGTACGTTATTCCCTTCATTATAAGCGAAGGTAACATCTTGAAACTGAACGTACCCCTCCATTTTTTTCTGATCAGGTTCTTCGACTTTTGTTCCTGGCTCATCTAATAATCGGAAGACCCTTTCAGATGAAACCCTTGCTAATTCCAATCTAGAAAATTGGTTCACAATGCCTGTAATCGGCTGGAACAATCGATTTAAATAATCGACAAATGCATAGAGTACGCCGATAGACACAATGCCAGACGCACTTAATGACGCGCCGCCAAAGTACCAAATGAGCGCAACATACGCTAAATTACGCAGCAGGTTAACCAAGTTATGTGAAAGGAGTGAATTTAAATGAAGCATCTTTCGCTGATACCGAAAGTGATTGTTATTCAGTTCATCGAATTCTTCTTTCGTCGCTTTTTCATGGCGAAACGCTTGAATAATCGTCATCCCTTGAATTGCTTCATTTAGCTTCGCATTGATTTCACTGATAATAGAACGAATGCGGTGATTGTATACTGATGCAAATTTCCGGTAAGTCATCGACCATAGGAAAATAATCGGTACAGCTACCAAACAAATGAGTGCCAGCTTCACATTTAATAAAAACATGGCGATATAAATTCCAATCATGTAAATGGCACTTGTCACGAAATTTGCGAGAACAGTCACATATAGATCACGGATGGTTTCCGTGTCATTGGTGATCCGTGCTACTACTTTTCCAGCCGGTAAATTATCAAAATACTGGATGGGCAACGTTTGAATATGCTCAAATACGTCTACCCTCATTTTTTGGATAATACGGTTTGCAATCCGCTGGAGCAAATAATGCTGCCCATACTGAAAGAAGATCGCAATGACGAGCAGCCCTAGATAAAATAGAACAAGCTGCATCAAACCACTGATTTCAGGCTGATAAAAAGCGAAAATTTCCTCTTTTGATAAACGCTGTACATCATAGGTTTTGTGCTCGTTCCCATTTTCAATGGTGAGCTGATTTCCCGATATCGTCCGGTTTCCATCAAAACGAACTGGCTCATTCACAAAGTAGTAACCGAATCCGACTTGCACCACATTGATTTGTTTTCCGGCTTCATTTTCATTCTTTAATCGATCGCTTCGTATATAGTTATTTCCCTGGTAATAAACCGTTTCATCTGTTTTTTCGTTTACCTCGACATACGGTTTTTCGACACCTAAAATATGATCATCAATCATTTTCTTCCCAATAAATGGTCCTGTCAGCTCAGCACCAACCGCGATGATCAGAAAGATCAAGGCAACAGACAGTACTTTCTTATATAGGAGTGCATAGGCAAGGAGTCTTCTTCCTGTTGTCATGCCTCATCCCCTCCTTCCAGCTGATTTGTCAGCTGCTGACGCAGAAATTGTTCTTTGTACCATCCATCTTGCTGAATGAGCTCTTGGTGGGTTCCCTTTTGGACGATGCGTCCCTCTTCCATGACAAGAATGAGATCCGCATGCTCAACAGCTGATAGACGATGGGTTGTAATAAACGTCGTTTTCCCATGACGGTTTTGTCTTAAATTTTCTAAAATAGCGGTTTCTGTTTTCGCATCAACTGCAGATAGAGAGTCATCCAAAATCAAAATGTCGGGATCAATTAATAAAGCACGTGCAATGGAAATTCGCTGCTTTTGACCGCCTGACAGCGCCACGCCTTTTTCCCCAACCATGGTTTCCAAGCCTTCTGGCAACAGGCGTAAATCCTTTTCAAAGTAAGCGTCTTTGATTGCTTGTGCTAATTCGTTTTGTTTCGCTTCCATATGACCAAAGCGCATATTCTCTTCTACACTTTTTGAGAAAAGGATATGATCCTGTGGTACATAACCGATCCATTGAAATAGTTGATCCAATTCAATCTCCTGGATCGGAACACCTGATAAGAATATTTGTCCATCACCTGGTGGGTACTGCCGCAGAAGCTGTTTCACGATTGTTGTTTTGCCGCTACCTGTTTTTCCTGTAATGCCAATCGTCTGGCCTTTTCGCACAGTAAAGGACACATCGACTAAATTATCTTTAGACGAAGTTGGATATCTGAACGTCACTTGATCAAATTGAATATCTCCAGGCTCTTGTAATGTTTTTGGCTGAGCTGTGTCTGTTACATCCGGCTTGTAGCTGAGGGTATGATTCAACCGATCTAACGACGCATTTCCTCTTTGCATGATGTTAATCAACTCACCGATCGCAAACATTGGCCAGATCATCATCCCAAGATAGACGTTAAATGCGACAAGCTCACCAATCGTTAAATCACTTTGAAACACAAGATATGCTCCATAGCCAATTCCGATTAAGTAACTGATGCCCACAAGCAATTTCACTGTCGGTTCAAACAATGAATCAATGATCGCCACTCGCATATTTTTTTGGAATACATCATCTGTCATTTGGCGAAAGCGCTCGACATCTTGTTTCTCCTGTACAAAAGACCGGATGACCCGAACGCCGGCCACTGATTCCAGTACACGATCGTTCATATCACCAAAAGCATCTTGAGCGACTGTAAAGCGCTCATGAATCTTGCTGCCATAAAACGCAATCAAGATCGCCATCAGCGGCATGGGGATAATCGCCATTAAGGTTAATTTCCAGCTAATCGTCAGCCCCATCGTAAAAAAGATCATGAGCATATAAGCAGTGGAATCAACCAATGTCAAAACGCCAAAACCTGTCGTTAAGGCCACAGCATTCAAATCGTTTGTACCTAAGGCCATTAAGTTGCCGGTTTTTTTCTTTTCATAAAAGGTTGGTGTCATCTTAAGTAAGTGGCGCATCAGTTTTCCGCGCATCACACGCTCCATGACATTCGCGCCGCCAAATAACTGATACATCCAAAAATACGTCAGCGTATAGACGATGACACCAAGTAAACAAAAAATAGTCACATAAAACACAATACTGGATGTTGTAAATTGACCAGAACGAATGTCATCAACTGCCTGCCCGAGATACCTTGGCGGCAGCATTTCAAAAACATTCACAATGAGCAGCAGCGTAATGGCGATCGTATATCGCCTCCACTCTTGTTTAAAGAACCAGCCTAATTTTGCAAATACTGAAAACATGTTTGTCTCTCCTTTTAAAGCTAGCCGCTTTCTATATTTTCCTGGCTGTCACCTTGTTTCGTTTTTTGAGCTTTTGTCATTTGTCTTGCTTTTGGCATGTTCACATGCTTTCACTCCTCTTCATTTTATTGTTGATATCCATTTTTTATTTCGGGATACGAAATGAATACAACAAAAAAAGAGGCAACCAGCTGACTGGTACGCCTCTTTTATACATGATAAAAAGGCGCATGTTGACAAATACGCAACATACGCCTTGATTCATCCGATCAATTGGAACATACTGGTTCCTTTTCAATGACCAATGAAGGTGTATTTGTCACGTGAATCAACCCATTCATGCAGTTTGATTTCATTCTTCTAATGTTGCACATGACATTTCCTCCTTTTGGCTCTTGAATCTTTTTTTATCTTATAGTGGCTGTCACCATTTTGTCAATAAATATTTTTCAATAAATGAAATTTTCTAACAAAAATACAATCGCCTTCATGTGTATCTTTTCCTGATAACGGGTATACCATGAATGTAAAGACTCCTTTTGAAAGGAATGAGGACATTGTTTCAAGCTGATCGGATGGTCGTTGCGTTTGATGGACATGAAGACAGTAAGAAAGCATTAAAGAAGGCAATCGCTTTAGCCAAAACCTTGAATGCCAAGCTGACCGTTGCCTATGCACATGATGGCAAATCAAGCAGACAGGTGTTTGATGCACCACGCCCAATGACTGGCGGTGCTTATATCGGGGGCGGCATGGCAGACCTTCAAACACCCCCTGTGTATGTACCTCATGACGAACAGCAAAGTCCCTTGATTTTTGAAGACCATACAGAAGAGGTCGTTGCGGAAGCGAGAATGCTATTAAACGAGGAGCGGTTTGAAGCTGCCATTGAAATTGTTGAGGGAGAGCCTGCAGAAGCGATTATCGAATATGCTGAAAAGATATCAGCAGACCTCATCGTCATGGGAGCACGTGACCAAAGCAGATTGAAAAAGATGCTATTTGGCAGTGTGAGCGAAAAATTATCATCAAAATCAGATATACCTGTGCTTATTGTGAAATAAATGCATCACAAAAGGCTGTAAACATTGGTTTACAGCCTTTTTCTTTATGAAGAAATGGAAGCTTCACTTTCATGTTTAATTTTATTTTGGAAACCTTCCTGAACACGCTTCGTGATCTCTCCTGGAATGCCTTCCCCAACTCGCTGACCATCTATCTCAACAATTGGAATGACTTCAGCAGTCGTCGAACTGATGAAAATTTCCTGCGCGTGCAGTAGCTCTTCTTTGCTTATACGGGTTTCTTCGACACTGCATCCTTCTTCCTCACATACCTCTAGCAGCTTTCTACGGGTAATGCCGTTTAAAATGAGGTTGTTTGCTGGGTGAGTACGAATTACGCCATCAATGACAGCATACACATTCGAGGAGGTTCCCTCGGTCACAAAACCGTCTCTAATGAGAATCGCTTCAAACGCACCGGCTTCGGACGCTTTCTGCTTTTCCATGACGTTATATAAGAGGTTTAAACTTTTAATATCACACCTTAACCAGCGAAGATCCACAGATAATAAGGCTTTTGCACCAGCTGTCTGTTCTTGAACAGGTTTTTTCACCTGGAACGTATATGCCGTGATTTGAGGAGTGAGAGAATCACCATATTGATGTTTACGAGGTGCGACTCCTCGTGTCACTTGAATATACACACCGCCATCTGTTAATTGATTGTGAGCGACTAACTGTTTTAATTTTTCTTCCATATCTGATACTGTACCTTGCAGATGAATGCCGATTTCTTTTGCACTTTTGAAGAGACGCTCTGTATGCTCTTTTAATGTAAATAAAGTACCATTGTATACACGGATGACCTCATAGACTCCGTCCCCAAATTGATAGCCTCTGTCCTCAATATCAACATGTGCATCTTTTTTTTCAATGAAATCTCCATTGTACAATACTTTCATATGGAATCTCCCCTTCGCTTTGCTTTAATGGTTGAGTCTGATGCTATCTTAGCGGATAAATGTAAACGTTTCAATGATTAATCAGAATTATTTCATACGAACATAAATGGATAACCTCTCATTGTAACAAATATAGATTTATAACCAAAAAGATTCCAATTTTTTAGCATCTTCTATATTCATAGGCTCTTTTTTCCTGTATACTTACTCCATATGAGCACGACATAAAACAGCGAAAAAAGACAGAATCCACTACATGATTCGACACAAATTTTTGATTTATTGGAGCGATTGTAATGCAACGGGTTACGAAAAAACAGACACCTTCAAACACGATGCTGCTCTCAAAGGCTATTGGTTTAGTGATTCTATCACTGATCCTCTTTTTCATTTGGGATATGTCTAAAACCAATATGCAGGCAGCAGACCAGCCGGCTCAAATGTCTGCGAGCAGTCAATTCCGAGACACAAGCACAAGTCTGAAAGCAAAAGATGATTCTTCGAAAACACTAGATGCACATTTTAAGATCAATCCAAACAAACATGTAACGGATCAAACGATCTTTTTAACCTTTGATGATGGTCCTTCTGCTACATCAAATCAGCTATTAGATGTGCTAAAAGCGCATCAAGTGAAGGCCACATTCTTTATGCTCGGACCCCAGATCAAAGAACACCCAGCAGCTGTTAAAAGGCTTCATCAAGAAGGTCATCAATTAGGGCTTCATGGCATCACGCATGATGTGAAACGCTTTTATCAAAAAAGTGATTCTCCCGTAAACGAGATGAAAGAAGACCAGCGCATTTTGGCTTCTGTCACAGGTGAGTATACACATCTTGTGAGAACACCTTATGGCAGTTCCCCCAATTTAACAGATCAACAAAAAGCACGTTTAAAACAAAAAGGCTTTATATACTGGGATTGGACAATTGATAGCCTTGACTGGAAATATAAAAGCTCAAAATATGTACCAGAGGTATTGAATCAGCTGCAAGTGCTAGAGACAAAACACCCGAAAGAACCAAAAATTATTTTAATGCATGATCAGCCAGCTACTGCAAAATACTTAAACAGTTTGATCACACAGCTAAAAGCAAAGGGCTATACATTTGAAGTCCTTGATGAAACAATGAAGCCGCTGCAGCAATAAAGAAAACCCGCACCTTTTGGATGCGGGTTTTTTGATGATTTATAGAGTTTTCACGAGATCGCCAATCCGTTCGTGGAAGACAAGATCAAACAGAGAATCGTATTCTGTTTCACTCAAATTCATCATCACCTTGAAGATGGAAGGATGCTGAGCTGCATCTTCTGGAATATATCGTGCTGGCGCCACTTCTAGGGAAGTTCCCATGACCAGCAGCATGTCCGTTTGCTGAAGTGATCTCTCCACTTGATCAAAATGCTTCACCATGTCACCAAAAAGGACAACATCTGTTTTCAGCACACGTCCACACGTGCGGCCACCCGAGGAAACCCTTTGACAAACCGGCACCTCTTCTTTTAATAAATAAGGCAGTTCATATGTCGTCCGGCACGATGGACAAGTAGCTGTTTGAATGGAACCATGCAGTTCATAGACATGCTGGCTTCCCGCCTTTTTATGCAGGCCATCTATATTTTGAGTGAAAATATCCACGTGCTTTCCTTGCTTCTCAAGGTTGGCTAAAAAGGCATGTCCTCTATTTGGCTCGTAGTCTCCACTCATTTTCATCTGAAACAATTCCTTGAATTTCGGCCAGAATTGATGAGGGTGTGATAAAAAGTAGGACCGGCTCATCGCCTCCATGCGAGCGGTATCTTCTGTCCACAAACCACCTGTTGATCTAAAATCGGGAATACCCGATTCTGTGCTCATACCAGCACCTGAAAGTACTGTAATATGTGAAGCCTGCGTTAATCTCTCTCTTAGCGCTGCAACCTTTGTTTGACCCACTCACAATTCCTCCTTTATTCCCCCAGCTGTTTCTCACCCTTTTGTTTCATATAAATGGTCTGTCCAGGGAAAGCAAATTCTACACCTTCTTGATGGAAGATATCAATGATGCGATAGTTAATGTCTTGCTTAATATCGAGGTTTTCAGACCAAGCTGTTGTGTTCGTGTAAAAGTTGAAAAATAAGTTCAAATAGCTGTCTGCCAGCACATCAAGATTCACCATAATGGTTTCCTTATGAACACCATCATGCTCATGAAGCATTTGTTTGAGCCGTTTGATACACTTATCAATGTTTTCATTCGGTGTATTGTAGGACACACGTATGGAGAACGTAATCTGACGTTTATTCATTCTCGTCCAGTTTGTGATTGGCTCTTTTGAAAGTGTGGAATTCGGAACTGTCACCACCGCTTCAGCAGGTGTTCTAAACTTTGTGCTTCTAAATGTAATGTCCTCTACAGTCCCAAGTACACTTGGCGTCTCCACAAAATCGCCCATCGTAAAAGGCTTCTCTGTAATGATGACAATCCCTCCAAAAAAGTTCGCCACTGTATCCTGCGCAGCGAGCGCAAAGGCTAGACCACCTAGACCGAGCCCTGCCACAAGCCCGTTCACATCATAATTAAATTCTTGTGCAATGACACTAATACTTAATGCAATAATAATGAAACGAAGAACCTTTGATAAAAAAGGCGCTAAAATATCATCCATTTCTAATTCAAACTTCGAATTCACCTTTTGAAACAAGAATGAAGACGCAGCGGTTAAATTACAAAGCCCCCATGTCAGCATCAGTATAATGGAGGATCTATACAATTTGATGATGACATCCATATGATGCTCAAAATATGGTGCCTGTCTTAATGCAAAATATAAACCAAGTGCCACAAAAAACAGTCTGGCAGGTTTTTCGAATGCTACAACAATTTGATTAATCACCTCGGTTTTAGACCGATTCGTCAGCCTAAAGAGAAGATGAAATAAGTACTTCGTAAATACTTTCCGAAGCAATAAAAAAAGCAATAAAATACAAAGGCTAATACCGATTTGGATCGCAATATCTACTGTGAAATATGTATCCATCCATTTTTGTGTAAACATGTCTGTCTCTCTCCTTTAAAACAATCCTCTCTAGTTTATAATATAATCTTCGCTCATGTCCTCTCTTAAATGTCTGACCTCTATATAAAAAAGCCTCGGGACTGATCCCGAGGCATGATGTTCAATTATGAAATTTTGGCATTGAGACATTTCGACGGGCAGCAAACTACTTTTTCTTCTGAGCCTGATCAAGGAGAGTCGCTTTAAACATTTCAGCATCCGTTTCGACCTTAATACGTTCTTCCACTCTAATTCTCCCTTTACCCAATCATCTCGCCTCCTTTTCATCATTATAAAACATCAGAATTTTCAGTCAACATGACGAAAGCACTAATATTTTGACGAACGCTGACGATTTGGACAAAATTGATCGAAGAAAAATTGATGTTATTCAGATTTACTCAATAAAAGCTTGGGATATACCTACAACTTTTTATATTGATACAACATAATTTCTAGGCACAAGCTATTTCATTATTACATACAGCTCTCCCCCTCTCCATATAGTAAAGAAGGAAAACCGGCAAAGCATTTGATATGATAAGACCAGAACGAATGTCAGGGAGCTGGAGCATGTGTATATTATCGCGCATAGAGGGTCATCAAGCGCTGCCCCAGAAAATACAATCGCTGCATTTGATTTAGCAGTTCAGCAGGGTGCAGATTATATTGAGTTAGACGTACAGCTGACATTGGATCAGCACGTAGCCGTGATCCACGATGACACCATTGATCGAACGACAGATGGAAGCGGCTTAGTGAAAAGTTATACACTTGATCAACTGAAGAAGCTGGATGCAGGAAGCTGGTTTGATGAACGGTTCGCCAACGAAAGAATCCCCACATTACAAGAAATTCTTGAAAGATACAGCCAACGCATCGGGATACTCATTGAGATCAAGCATCCAAAACGACAGATTGGGATTGAAAAGGCAGTTGTCGACATCATCAACCGGTTTACCTATTCCCGTCATATCATGATCCAATCTTTTGATGACAATGCACTCCAAAGAGTCAAAGCTTATGCCCCTTCTCTTCGAACAGCTTTTATCATAAAACCTTCCGCCTTAAAACTGACGAAAAGAAAGTTGGCAGTGTACAGTTCCTTTGCGGATTGTCTTAATATGAAGAAAACGATGATCAACAGGTGGTGGATAGACCGCATCCACTCATTCGGGATGGATGTATTTATATGGACCGTGAAAGATCAAAAAACAGCCAATCGGATAAAAAAATACCCCATTGATGGAGTGGTGACAGATCATCCACCATTTTTTCAAAAGGAGAAATGACTAAATGAAAGCTTATCTCGCCGTTTTTATCGGTGGACTGATTGGTACACTTTGCAGATATGAGCTAAGCCAGTCCTTTGTCAGCCAAACCTTTCCCTATGCAACACTGATCGAAAACGTTGTAGGCAGTCTACTTCTTGGTATTTCGACAGGATACTTTATGTTCCGGAAGGGAAAAAAATATCTTGCCGCTTTAATCGGAACAGGATTTTGCGGTGGTTTTACGACAATGTCCACTTTTTCTAAAGAGACTGTTTTCCTATTACAGGCTGGACAGTTCACTTCAAGTTTGATGTACATCCTGCTTTCAGTGATTGCAGGAGTGGCCGCTGCCTTAACTGGGCTTATGATTGCTCAGCGGCTTTTTCATCAAAATGAGCAGCAGAAAGGGAGCAGATAAATGATTGTTTTTTATACAGCTGTTGCCGGCGGGATTGGCAGTGCTCTTCGTTTTTTCATCAGCCAATCGATTCAGAAAACTCATTCCCATGCTCGTTTCCCATACAGTATCATTCTTATCAATTTATTAGGTGCTGCCGGTTTAGGTTTACTGACAGGTGCAGTGACTGCCAATCATCCGCTGCTTGTGATTATTGGAACCGGATTTTTCGGTGGCTTTACAACATTCTCTACTTTTAGTGTAGAGTCTGCGACTATGCTAATGCAGCGTCAAATACGGCAGCTTGCTGCCTATTTATTTGTGACGATCATCGGGTCTTTATGTCTCTTTACTGCGTTTTATCAAATAGGACAACACCTTTTTTAAATATTCGTGATGGCGGCTAAGCTAATGAGCAGTTGATCCATTAACTGACGCTTCATTAAAAAAAGTGTTTTTTCACTATAGCCAATTTCAATTGCACATTTTGCCATCCGCCAATCTCGAAAATATTTGTAATCGATCAGCTTCTGCTCTATGTCATCCAATTCTTTTAGTGCGGTTTCAATACAAGCAACGATTAGTTCATACTGGCTTTTCTGCTCTTCTAGCTTTTTTCGTGTCATGTGATCTTGATGATGCGTACTTCTTTTTTCAAGCTTCCTTTCAATATTTAAGATTGCTGCCTGATAATTTTTGAAATTCTTCAAATGAAACTCAATTCGTTTCATTGAGGTTTTTTTCTCCGTGATACTTGCTGTTTCATACCAAAGCATGACCATCCCCCTTAACGAACGTTTGTTCTCATTATATACGAACATATATTCGTTAAAAAGAGACTAAATACCTAAAAAAACCTTGAGCTTATTTTTCGCTCAAGGTCATTTCATTTACTAACAGTGGCTCTTTTATATCAAGCCCAGTGCGTGTGTTATCTTTATCCGATGACATGACGCCTTTCTTCAGGTCGATCTTTTTAATATAGCGCCCATCCATTTCCAGCACCTTTATCCGAATGTCATCGAGATAAATAGACTGTCCTTCTTGGATATCGATATTTTCTTTTAAGATTAACCCGCCTATTGTATCAATTTCTTCATCATTATAGGGAAGCTCGATCAAATCTTGAACTTCATCTAATCTCACTTTGCCATCTAATACATAATGATGATCGGCTCTTTTTTGAATGACAGGCTGCTCATCTTCATCGAATTCATCTCGAATGTCTCCGACAATCTCCTCTAAAATATCTTCCGTTGTGACAAGTCCAGACGTTCCGCCATATTCATCAGTTAAAATCGCCATATGCATTCTATCGCGCTGCATCTTAACGAGAAGCTGCTGAATTGGAATTGTGTCAATCACTTCTATCACAGGATATATATAATCTTGAATCTTCAGTTGATCTTTTTCTTCCTGATACACAATATCTGCAAAGAGCTGCTTTTTGTTCAACATGCCAATGACATGGTCTTTATCCCCTGAAAACACTGGAAAACGTGTATACTTTTCCTTTGTCATAACGGCCAGTATATCGTCTAATGGCATATCTTCTGGGATTGCGCAAATTTCTCTTCGGGGTATCATGATCTCTCTGGCAATTCGATTATCGAAATCGAAAATTTTGTTCATATAGTTATATTCTGATGGGTTGATTTCCCCATTTTTCAAGCTCTCAGATAATAAAATCTTCAATTCCTCTTCAGAATGGGAATGTTCTTTTTCAGCACCCATATCGATGCCCATCATTTTGGTTAACATTCGGGCTGACCCGTTTAACACATAAATGAAAGGGTACATGAGGATATAAAATGCATGCAGCGGGCCTGACAGCCAAAGCGTCATTTTTTCTGCCTTTTGAATGGCGAGCGTTTTTGGAGCAAGCTCACCTACGACTACATGCAAAAAAGTAATAATAGAGAACGCAAGTGTTGCTGAGATCAGGCTGATTGCTGAATCAGGAATGTTTGTCAAACCGAAACCTCGAACCAAAAGTTCTTTCACTGCCGGTTTACCGATCCACCCTAAACCGAGTGATGTCACTGTAATACCAAGCTGACAGGCTGACAAATATTCATCTAGCCTTGATGTCACCTTTTTCGCCATGATGGCCTTTTTGGACCCTTCGGCAACAAGTTGATTAATTCTGGAACTTCTCACCTTCACAATGGCAAATTCAGATGCAACAAAGAAAGCTGTTAAAGCAATCAAAACACCGACTATACTCAGATTAACAATATCGTCCATTTAACCTTGCTCTTTCTTAGAAGAACAAGGAGTCACCTCCTGATTGATGATGTTGTCTTTTGCAAAACGGTTAACTGATTAAATAAGACGACTTTGAGGGCCCCACTTAACCACCTCCGGTTCACGTAAAATCCGCCTCTCTACATATATATGAAACGGTATTCATTTTATCTTACCATAAATAATCTGAAAATTCCTGTGTCGTCATGTTATTTTTGACATGACAACCTAGATTGAGGAAATGCCCCCTCTGTTTCTTCATATTGGCAGGAAATATGAACAATTAACTTGTATTTCAGCCTAGAATTATATTAAACTATTTTCATAAACTATAACGTGACGGTTAGGAGGAGATGTTCAGATGGGGCTGAGAAAAAGTACCGTATTGGTGAGCTAGCACAGATTGCACAGGTGACGAAACGAACAGTAGATTATTATACAAATCTAGGATTGCTTGCGCCTGTTAGATCTTGCTCAAATTATCGTTATTACGATGAACGTGCTTTAAAACGATTACAATTAATCGTTCTTTGCAAACAGCAGAGATTGGCTCTTTCTGACATCAAATCCAGATTAGATGAACAATTCCCTTCTCAAAAAGAGAATCATGACGAACTTGTCCATTTAACCTCTGATATCGATCAGATGAATGAGCATATGGACCGCATTTTGACACGTTGTAAGCAGCTTCAACCAGAACAACGTGAAAAACTAAAAGAGCAGCTTACTCCTGAAAAAATGACGGCTGTCCAATCATTTTTACTGCTGTTAAGTTAAAATTTTTACTAAACAGGAGGTGTTACCTTCGTTCTCAACAGTCAGAACGAAGGCCTTAATTGGACATAGTTAATTTACTTATAGTTGCTTTGCTTATAGCTTTAACCGCATTTTTCGTTGCATCAGAGTTTGCAATCATTCGCTTAAGAAGCTCAAGAATTGATCAATTAATCGCAGAAGGTAATAAAACAGCAGTTGCTGTCAAGCATGTGACGACTCACCTTGATGAGTACTTATCTGCCTGTCAGCTTGGTATTACCATTACCGCCCTTGGAATAGGTTGGTTAGGGGAAGAAACGATTGCGCATATGCTTGCTCCACTTTTTGTAGAGCTGTCAATTCCTCAATCAGCTAGTCACATCATCACTTTTATTATTGCGTTTAGTATCATGACGTTCTTACACGTTGTGGTTGGAGAGCTTGCACCAAAAACACTCGCCATTCAAAAGGCTGAGCAAGTATCCCTTCTTTTTGCTAGACCACTGATGATCTTTTACAAAGTGATGTTCCCGTTCATTTGGGTATTAAATGGATCTGCTCGTTTACTAACGAAAGCGTTTGGTCTTCAGCAAGTATCTGAGCATGACATGGCACACTCTGAAGAAGAATTGCGGATTATTTTATCAGAAAGCTATAAAAGCGGCGAGATTAACCAGTCTGAATTCAAATATGTCAATAAAATTTTCGAATTTGATGACCGTCTGGCGAAAGAAATTATGATTCCTCGTACCGAAGTTGTCAGCTTCCCTCATGATATTACCATTGAGGAAATGCTGAAAGTCACCAAGGTAGAGAAATATACACGTTATCCAATTGAAGATGGCGATAAAGACAATATGATCGGTGTTGTGAATATTAAAGAGGTTCTCACTGCGTGCATTAGCGGTGAATGTTCTACAAGTGATACGATCGAAAAATTTGTGAATCCGATTATTCATGTGATTGAAACGCTTCCTGTTCATGATTTACTGCTAAAAATGCAGCGTGAACGTGTACACATGGCGATCTTATCAGATGAATATGGTGGTACAGCAGGTCTTGTGACTGTTGAAGACATCCTTGAAGAAATCGTCGGTGAAATTCGTGATGAATTCGATATAGATGAAATCAACGAAGTGCGTAAGCTAGGCGAAGACCATTACATCTTTGATGGGAAAGTCCTTGTGGATCAAGTCAACCTACTGTTAGGGATTACACTTGATAATGAAGAAGTTGACACGATTGGCGGCTGGTTCCTCACGCAGAAGTATGAAGTAGAGAAAAATGACTCCATTCGTGAACAAGGCTATGAATTTATTATTAATGAAGTCGATGGACACCACGTGGTATACATCGAAGTCAAAAAGGTAAATGAACAACTATTAGAAGCAGCCGAAGAAGGCGCTTCGTAAGAAAAAACGACCCTTGCCCTAAGCAAGTGGTCGTTTTTTTATCCCTTTTCCATTAATTGAGCTTCAAGTTCTTTGATTCTTGTGTTTAATACTTCGGTCATGGCACCTAATCTTTCTTTGGGCGGAAGATGGTCAAATTCAGACAGCTCAATCGGTTCCCCAATGATTAAGCGCATTTTTCCCTTTTTGAAAAGGCTTTTCGCATTTGATGGTCCTTTGTACGCCGCTGGAACAATTGGCGCTTTGCCGAGTTGCGCAATGGTGACCGCCCCTCTTTTCAAAGGAACATCTTCTGTTGTACGTGTTCCACTTGGAAAAATTCCAACGATCTTTCCTTCTTTTAATAATTTAATGGGCGTTTTAATACTGCTCGGCCCTGGATTCTCTCGATCAACTGGAAAGGCATGAATCCTTTTTAAAAATCCGCCGATCCATTTATTTGCAAACAATTCTTTTTTCGCCATGTAGTGGATCTCAAACGGAAGAATTCCTGCGCCTAGTGCAAGAACATCCACAAAACCCTCATGCGTACATGCAATGACAAAACCTCGATCCGTTGGCAAATTTTCTTTTTGATATACTTTGATTCCGCCTCGGAGAGCAAAAAATGCTTTGATCGTATAGCCTGAAAATTTATACATAATGCACTTCCTTTGTTTGAAGAATGAAGGATTTGTTTCTATTATAACAAATTTTTTATTACCTGGTACTAAAAATTTTGTGATGCTGTCAAAATGAAGGGCTGCCCACTAAAATCATGTTTCCGCTTGAAATCGTGGCTCATTCTGTATTCAAGCATGAGGTTTTAGGAGAGAATAGAATAGGAATTGTGTCCAATTTTGTCGTTTTTCGAAGGTTTTTCCTGATTTGTTCTATTGAAAATGCTTTATAAATGATGCAAATTTCGCTATGATAAGGAGAAATGATTTTGATTCGGCGAAAGAAATGAGTAATGTACGGCCTATGAGAAGTTTCGTGCAACTTTATGCCTTTCTTATGCGTGTATAACATAGAGGGGAGAAAAATCAGTGACGATCGATGAAATTTATCAAATGTATATGAACGATGTTTACAGGTTTCTGCTCTCCATGACAAAAGACAAACATTTGGCGGAAGACTTATTGCAGGAAACCTTTATGCGAGCTTATATACATATTCATTCCTACGACCATAGCAAAGTGAAACCTTGGTTATTTCAGGTGGCACGAAATGCTTTTATTGATTATGTCAGGAAACATAAAAAAGAAGTGACCATATCGGATGATCTAATTGGCGGCCTTTTACAAACGTCTGTACAAAGCCCTGCTGAACAGGTTGAAATAAAAGAAGTCCTCAACATGTATTTGGAGCAGCTTCCAGATAACTACAAGGAAGCGTTGACATTGTATTATTTAAAAGAACTGAATTACAAGGAAGCATCCAAGGTCATGAATATTACTGAAGCAAATTTTAAAAGTGTTTTATTTCGTGCAAGGCAGCGCCTAAAAGCACTATATAACAGAGGTGTTAATGATGAATGAAGAGTTTAACAAGCGATGGGAACAATATAATAATGGCGAGATGAATGAGGAAGAAATGATGGCGTTTGAAGAAGAGCTTGAAGAAAATGAAAAGCGCTTAAGTCAGGAGCTGAATGACTCGGATTGGACAGACTTTTCCATCAGTCCTGAAAAGCAAAAAGCCATTTTACAATACGGAAAAAGAAAGTCTTACTTACGTATTTCCGTACTTGCTGTCATATCTACACTCATTATTTTACCGCTTTGTACATTAGGAAGTTATCTATACTACGGAGTTGGCGGAGCAGAGAGCAAAGGCAATCATTTCATGGAAACAGCTGCTGTGACAGTCGCTCTCACGAAACCAAACGTGGCCATTGATATGAGGGATTTAAAAGGACAGGTCAAGCTGTTTGGTATGAACACAGAGCTTAAGCTGCAAAAACAAATAGGCAATAAAACAGAAGCCATTGGCAGTGAGCAAATTGAAATGTTTTTCGATAAATTAAAACAGCCTACAATCTCTTATTATGGTGACAGTGCACGCAATACGGAGGATTTCTTTACCCACCCTTCTACGCAGGCAGATGCATCAAAAAAACAAACACTCACCACTTTAGACAAGCTTCCTGAAGGAACAGTGAGTGAAGTGTATGTATCCTATGATAAAGCATACTCACCAAAGGACGTTTATACCTTTGCTAAAAAATACGATATGAAAGTGCTTTGGAATGCGATTAAAACAGAGGATTCATTAAGTGGGAATCAGCGCCCAATCGGTTTTCCTGGGAAAGACTCCGAATTTTTAAAAGAGCTTCAGCACACATCAAAAACAGAGGTAGATCAATTCAAAGATGCCCTTGCCTATGTCAATCAGCATCCAACCTGGGCAAAAACGATCTCTGGCAGACCTGAACTAGATCTGGCTAACCGAATACGATATATCAATCAAAATGGTGTCACAGCTTATGGCTCTGTTGTCACAGGTCCTTCTAAAGAAATTGAGAAATTTGTGAAGACAAAACGGATTAAAACGGCAAAAGTGAGCGAGGTGGAATTATGGAATTGGTAAGAATTTTTAAAGAACACAATGTATTTGGCTGGATTTCTGTCGGCACAGCTATTTTATCCCTGCTCATGCTGAACCTCGCCATTATCAGCAACGTGACATTTTATTCTTTTCAGATGCTTCCTTTTGCAATGGCCGCAGTTCCATTTGGTATTATTGAACTGTTCATCAAAAAAGGTCGTACTGGCCCAGGTTTTCTAGGTGTCGTTCTGAATATCTTTGTCATTGCTTGCGTCTATGCCATCGTATCAATTGATATAGATCTTCAGTTAGGTTTTTAATGAATTACAAAATGTAAAGCCAGTGCTACTTGACTGCACCAAGTAGCACTGGCTTTTTTCTGTATATCCATTTATTTTTCATTTAATTCTGAGTGCTTTCTTGAATATAAGAAATAGACAACCAATCCAATAGCAAGCCAGATGAAGAAACGAACAAATGTGATGGCGCCGAGTTTATAAATGAGCAGTCCACAGGATAGAATAGCCAAGATTGGAATGAGTGGAACTGCTGGGCATTTAAATGCTCTCGGTAAATCAGGCTGTGTTTTTCTCATCACAATGACAGCGACCGAAATCAAAATGAATGCGGAGAGTGTCCCGATGTTCACTAGGCTTGCAAGCTCATCTAGTGGAATGAACCCTCCCATTAATGCTGACAATGTACCGAAGAAAAGTGTATTGATATAAGGTGTTTTATGTTTTGGATGAACCTTTGAAAGAACCTTTGGCACCAAGCCATCACGAGACATCGCAAACATGACGCGTGTTTGGCCATATAGCATGACAAGCATAACCGTGGTCATCCCTAAAATCGCCCCAATATCCACAATGCCAGCCACCCAGTTTTGACCTGCTACTTGTAAAACAAGAGACACTGGATGTGATACTCCATCAAAGTTCATGAATGGAACGATGCCCGTCATGATGGCACTCACAACGACATACAAAACGGTACAAATCAATAATGAAGTAATAATACCTCTTGGCAAGTTGCGTGAAGGATTTTTTGTCTCCTCTGCCGCAGAAGCAACTGCATCAAATCCGATAAATGCAAAAAATACGAGTGCTGCTGCACTTAAGACCCCTGATGTCCCAAATGGAACGAATGGTGTCCAGTTTTCTGGTTTTACATATTTCACAGCGACTAAAATAAAGAGCAGAATGACAGCAATTTTCAAAATCACCATGATGTTATTGACTCGTTTTGATTCCTTAATACCGAAGTACAGCAAGAAGGTGATGATCATTAAAATAATAAATGCAGGAAGATTAAAATATGTCACTTGCCCCTTTAAACCACCTGGTGCTGCTGTTAACTCAACCGGTATATGAATGCCAACCCCATTTAAAAATGACACAAAATATCCCGACCAGCCTGCTGAAACTGCACTAGCGGCCAGCATATATTCTAATATCAAATCCCAACCAATGATAAACGCCAAAAATTCTCCCATTGATGCGTACGTAAATGTATAAACAGATCCTGACACAGGAACGGTGGAAGCGAATTCCGCATAAGAAAGTGCCGCAAACAAACAAGCAAGACCTGCGATCACAAATGATAGAACGAGTCCTGGACCCGCTGTGACAGCTCCTGTACCTGTCAGAACAAATATCCCTGTTCCGATAATGGCCCCAATACCAAGCATCGTTAAGTCAAATGAACCTAATTCCTTTTTTAACGCTTTTTCCCCTTGTGTTGCCGCGATGAGATCTGAAATGCTCTTTTTTCTAAACAACGAATTGCTCATAACATCACTCCCAAAACGTAGTATCAGTCTAAAGACGCCACACCTCTATAATTCACAATATTTTCTGAATATTTAGATTAAATTTATCACAATAAATTAGTGGCGTAAAATTATTATATATGAAAATTAAAAAATGAAAACACTTTTTTAAAAAATAGAGTGAAAATTCTTAAATATCAACAAAATCGTTGTCAATATATAGGTCAGTTTTTCTTCATACTTTATTCATTTCACAGCCTGTCACTCTCTATTTATTATTCAACATCAAAAATTATGTTTTTTTAACATAACAATAATTGAATAAAAATAAGACTCCCCTTTTGTTAGCGAGTCCATATTCATGTTATATAAAAGTCTTTAGACTGGTAGTGAACTATGATAAAGGTCCACTCCTGTTGCGTGAATGATATATGAAAAAAGAGACTGCTCCATGAGCAATCTCTTTGAATAGATTAGTTAACAAATGTTTTCGCTCCAAGATAAATCGGCTTCCAATAGCTTGAATTCATATCACTGACTGTCACACCGTCAGAGGCAGCATGGATAAACTTGTTGTTCCCAATGTAGACACCCATGTGAGATGGACCAGATTTATAGGTAGTAAAGAACACAAAATCTCCTACCTTTGGTGTTGAGACGCTCTTCATCGAGCCCCAAAAACCTTCTGTTGTTTGTCTTGAGATCTTTTTTTGCTTGTTAATGATATACCACATAAACCCGCTGCAATCAAAGCCTTTCGGTGTCGTTCCACCCCATTTATATGGTGTACCGTTCTGTGCTTTAGCATCAGATACGAGCTTAGACGTGTTTAATGAAGAAGTAGAGACTGTTTTTTCTTTGACAGGTGTTGTCTTCACTTTAGACGTCTTTTTCACCTTTAGCTTTTGTCCAATTTTGATGAGGTCTGTTTTGAGTTTATTTAATGATTTCAGCTCTTTCACTGTCATCCCATACTTTTTGCCAATTTTAGATAGTGTATCACCTTTGACAACTTTATGAGTGGCTGTCGCTGAAGCCGCTTTTACTGTTGTTGTTGTTTTAGTTGTTGTTTTCGAGGAAGTTCCATTTACTTTTAACGTTTGTCCAACATAAATCTTGTCAGATTTCAGCTTATTATCTGATTTAATCTTGCTCACGGTTGTTTTGTATCTTTTCGCTAGAACAGAAAGAGAGTCACCTTTTTGAACCTTTACTGATTGTGCTGAGGCAGCTCCGGCAAATAATGTCGTCCCAAGTAGAACTGCACTTGCAGCTGTGATCAATTGTTTTTTCATTTGTTCCTCCTGTATGTATCTATCGTGATCCGAATTTTTATCTACTTTCTATTATAAGGATCAAATACCAGAAGAAATAGTCTTGACTTCCTACGACATTATGCTTATTAATTCGGCAAAATTTATTTTTTTTTAGGGTTCTTTTCATTTCATTTTTATTACACAATCATGACAAAACGAATGCATCTTGTCATGGATAAATGATACATTCATTTCTCATTTTGGTCCATTCTATGTAAAGTGGACCTTTACAATTTTAAAGCGAACTTTACGGTACTGTAAAATGGAATCCACACTTCTGCTCTACCATTGTAAACGTAAGAGCGATACATAAACAATGAGGAGGCAAAATGAATGAGTGTGTTGAAAAGCTCGAAAACGAAAATAGCTGCTGTGGCAGCAGCATCTGTGCTATCGATTGGCATTTTTTCAGGAATTGAATTTGGACAGGCTGACAAAGCTGAGGCGAAAAAGAAACCAAAAAATGACGTACAAAATGTGATCGTGTTAATTGGAGATGGCATGGGCACACCTTATCTTTCAACTTACCGCTCATTTAAACACAACGGAGACCTTTCAAAGCAAACAGCGTTTGATCCTTACCTCACTGGCATGCACAAAACATACCCTGACGACTCTAAAAGTAACATCACCGATTCAGCAGCGGCTGGTACAGCCATGGCGACTGGTAAAAAGACATACAACAATGCCATCAGCGTAAACAAAAACGGCAAAAAATTAAAAACAGTCTTAGAAGAAGCAAAGCGCAAAGGAAAGTCTACGGGTCTTGTCGTGACATCTGAATTAACCAATGCCACACCTGCTGCATATGCCGCCCATGATGTGTCTCGAAAAAACACAGCAGCCATTGCCGATGATTTCTTCGATGAGAAAATCGGGAAACAGCATACAGTCGATGTCATGCTTGGTGGAGGACTTATCGATTTTGTTCGCAAGGATCGTGATTTGACGAAGGAATTCAAAAAAGCAGGTTACGATTATGTCACCAATAAAGCCGCCTTACAAAACAACAAAAACCAAAAAGTGTTAGGTCTTTTTGCTGATGGCGGTCTCGATAAAGCCATTGATCGCGATAAAAACACTCCTTCCCTACAAGACATGACGTCCTCAGCCATTAAACAGCTATCTAAAAACAAAAAAGGATTTTTCCTCATGGTCGAAGGCAGTCAAATTGACTGGGCGGGACATGACCATGATATTGTCAGTGCCATGAGTGAAGTGAAGGATTTTGAAAAAGCATTTGAAGAAGCCATTCGTTTCGCAAAAAAGGATAAAAATACGTTAGTGATCACAACTGCGGATCATTCCACTGGCGGACTTTCCTTCGGAGCAGATGGCTCTGGCAGCTGGGATTACAAACCTGTAAAAGCAGCGAAAAAGACACCTGATTTTATTGCAAACAAAATTGCAGGTGGCATGACTGTTGAGTCTGCGCTCAAACAATATATTGAACTTGATTTCACAAAAGAGGAGATTGCTTCTATTCAAAAAGCAGCTGAAACAAAAAATGCAGTTAAGATTGATGATGCAATTGAAGAAATCATCAACACAAGATCACATACAGGCTGGACAACATCAGGTCATACCGGTGATGAAGTACCGTTTTATGCATATGGACCAACAAGCCAGCAGCTAAAAGCTCTCATGGAAAATACAGATCAAGCCAAGCACATTTTCAAATTGCTTAAAAATCAATAACTTTGTGAAACACAAAAAAGATGTCTTAAAACAGACATCTTTTTTGATCTTTTTACGCGAGATATTTTCTATGAACTCCTTTTCCATCGTATGAAAACATCACCTCTTTTCCTTCAAGAACTGACTCGATATGCACACTTCTTCCCCACAGCTGATACAAATATGGGAGTACTTTTTCTAAGTATTTCAGGTCGAGCTCAATGCCTTCGTACCAATGCTTAATATAGAGTTCATTGTTTTTTAAATAGTCGCCATCAATCACGGTCAAATAAGGAAAACCACCATTGACCCTCATGCTCACAAGCTGATCACGAACAGCCTTCCATTCTTTATCAATGACTTTATAGTCTCTCCCCTGCTTTTGAAACAAGTACAAGTCTTCTCTCATCACAAGGTCTTTTGTTAAGTAGTTTCGAATAAAGGAAATGTCCGATTCAATTTCTCGTACTTCAAACATTTTGCTACGTCCGGACCCTTCTGTCACACCTGCTTTTTTTAATTCTTCACATGGGTTGTCATAGCGTTCTTCAATATCTTCAAATATCTTCAGCCCTAAATAGTAAGGATTGATACCCGTCTTAGATGGCTGCACCACGCCTGCATTTAATTTCGCAAATTCAATCGATTCACTTGAATCTAAATCGAGCTCGCGCATAATCCGCTGGTGCCAATACGATGCCCAGCCTTCATTCATAATCTTTGTTTCCAGCTGCGGCCAAAAATAGAGCATTTCCTCTCTAAGCATGGTCAGTACATCCCGCTGCCACGGCTCTAGCTCCCGGGAATGTGCTTCAATAAAGAGCAAAATATCTTTTTCTGGCTTTGGTGGAAATTGCTTGACGGTTTTCTTTTTCTCACGCGTCTTCGGCTCATCCATTCCCCACAAATCATCATACGGTGTTTGACGTTTTAGTTTATCCTCTTCATATTCTTCTTCATCGTCTATATTCCAGCTTAATTTTGAACGAACAAGAGACGGATCAATATGCTCCTGCAAAGCCAATACCGCATCTAAAAAGGATTCGACTTCTTTTGTTCCGTGGATATGCTCATACTCTTTGATCCGCTCTGCCGCCGCAGCCATGCTTTCTACCATATCTCGTTTTGTGTTTTGGAAACGGCAATTATTTTTAAAGAAATCACAGTGTGCCAGTACATGAGCCACAATTAATTTATTTTGAACAAGCGAATTGTTATCTAGTAGAAAGGCGTAGCAAGGATTTGAATTGATCACCAGTTCATAAATTTTGCTTAACCCTAAATCATAATGAAGCTTCATTTTATGAAATTGCTTTCCAAAGCTCCAGTGGCTAAATCTTGTTGGCATTCCGTATGCACCGAACGTATAAATAATTTCCGCGGGACAGATTTCATACCTCATCGGATAAAAATCTAGACCAAATCCTTCTGCAATTTCTGTAATTTCATCAATGGCTCTTTGTAAAAGACGTTTTTCAGATACGCTCAAGGAAACCATCCCTCCTCATCGGACTTATCCCTACTATATGAGCGTATCTAAAAAAACATGATGTTCCGCCATTCGTTTAGACAACTTCCATTTCTTTCATGGACTGCCCGCCGAATGATTCGAAATGTATATTCTGTTCTGGAATTCCCATCTCTTTTAGGATATGGATCATCTCCTGTGTAAATGTCGGAGAACCGCATAGATAAAATTGGCCTTTTCCTTCTCTCATCACTGATTGAAGGATTGGACGGTCAATCCGGCAAGCCGCCTTCTCAACCAGCCCGCCCTTTCCGGACTGTTCAAATTGCTCGTTACATAGGATGATGCGACCATGGGAAGATGAAGCTAGAACGCTTTCAAACTCTTTTTCAAAAGCGGTTACATCCTCTAATCGGTCTGCATGAATCATCGTAAACGGTTGATTGCGGTGAGCTGCTGTTTTCACTAAACCAATCATTGGTGTGACACCGGAACCGGCACTGATGAAATAAGCGGGCTCTTTTGTATCTTCTTGCAAGCAGAACGTTCCCTGCGACATACTCACTTGAAGAACGTCCCCTTCTTCCATTTCATCATGCAAGAATGTGGACACATGACCATCGCGCTTTACTGTGATGCGGTAATAAGACGGGTGATATTGATCTGATAAGCTGTATTGTCTGCTGCACACATAGGCTTCGCCCGGCATATCTGCCTGCACAGTAATGTATTGACCCGCTTCATACATTGGAAGCTCTGATTCATCTTCTGGTACTAAATAAAAGGAGATAAGCGCTGGAGATTCTTGTTTCTTTTTCTTGATGACAAACGGTTTGACATCTGCCCATCCGCCTTTTTGCTTCACATTTTCATCCATCATTTCTGCTTCAATCGCGATAAATATATTCGCAATGATGTCATATGCAGCCTTCCACGCCAATAATGTGTCATCCTGCTCATTTAATCCAAACACTTCTTTCATCGCTTCAATGAGGTGATGCCCGACAATCGGATACTGCTCTTTTTTCACCATGACGCTGACATGCTTATGGGCAATTTGTTTCACCGCAGGAAGCAATTCTTCTAATCGATCAATGTGCAGTGCAGCTTGATATAATGTCGCAGCAAGCGCCTCTGGCTGACTTCCGTTCATGAGGTTCGTTTTATTAAACTGATTGAGAAGCTCTGGGTGCTGCCTGATCATATTTTGATAAAAAACAGTCACAAGTTTTGTTCCCTCGGCTTTTAGTAGAGGGGCTGATTGTTGAATAGCGTTCATTTGACCTGTGGATAACATCGTTATTCCTTCTTTCGAAAGATGTATTTTAAATACATCTTTATCGTAATGGATGACAGCTTATAAAAGCAATATTTATAATACATGTTTTAAATGTTGTAACATTTAAAACTTTCTCGACCAGTTCTTGTCTAAAATGTGTTACGATGATACAAAACTCTATTAGGTTTAGAGGTCGTCAAAATGAAACTTACGAATTATACAGATTTCTCATTAAGGGTACTCATTTATTTAGCGTCAAGAGACAACAATGAACTGTCAAATATTCAGCAGATTGCCGATATTTATGGCATTTCTAAAAATCATCTAACGAAGGTGATTTACCATCTTGGAAAACGTGGGTATGTGGAAACAATCCGCGGGAGAAATGGTGGAATTAGGCTGGGGAAAAGCCCAGAAAGCATTAACATTGGGGAAGTTGTCCGCTATACAGAGGAAGACTTAGTCATGGTCGAATGCTTTGATCCAAAGAAAAACAGTTGTATCATCTCCCCGATTTGTTCATTAAAGCACGTACTTCACGAAGCACTCACTGCTTATTTACATGTTCTAGACCAATACACATTAAAAGATTTAACACAAAACAAAGATGCTCTAAGAGAGCTCCTGCTTTAGACGGAAGAATTTTATTCTTTCGTCTTTTTCTTTACCTCATTGTAATAATAATTTAATTAAAATTATTATAAATAAATATTGACTATCATGTTTGATTCAATATAATTAGGGTATATAGATTGCTAGAAACCATTTTTTGTTTACAGGAGGAAAAAACAATGACAAATTCAAATCATAAAAATTTGACGACGAATCAGGGCGTGCCTGTTGGCGATAACCAAAACTCAAGAACAGCTGGTCACCGCGGACCATCATTTCTAGATGATTACCATTTGATTGAAAAGCTTGCACACTTTGACCGTGAACGTATTCCAGAGCGTGTCGTTCATGCAAGAGGCGCCGGTGCTTATGGTGTGTTTGAAGTAGAAAATAGCATGGAGAAACATACAAGAGCAGCCTTCTTAAGTGAAGAAGGAAAACAGACAGACGTTTTTGTTCGTTTCTCAACGGTTATTCACCCTAAAGGTTCACCTGAAACATTACGTGACCCGCGCGGCTTCGCTGTCAAATTTTATACAGAAGAAGGCAACTACGATTTGGTTGGTAACAACTTGCCGATCTTCTTTATTCGAGATGCATTGAAGTTCCCTGATATGGTTCACTCTCTCAAGCCAGATCCTGTAACCAATATCCAAGATCCTGACCGTTATTGGGATTTTATGACCTTAACACCAGAATCGACTCATATGCTCACATGGCTATTCTCAGACGAAGGAATCCCTGCGAACTTCGCAGAAATGCGCGGTTCCGGTGTCCATACGTTTAGATGGGTAAACAAATATGGGGAAACCAAATATGTGAAATATCACTGGAAACCATCAGAAGGTATTCGCAATTTATCCATGGAAGAAGCAGCAGAAATTCAAGCAAACGATTTCCAGCATGCGACAAGAGATCTTTTTGATCGCATTGAAAAAGGCAACTATCCAGCATGGGACTTATATGTTCAGCTTATGCCGCTTAGCGATTATGATGAACTTGATTATGATCCATGTGATTCAACAAAGACGTGGAGCGAGGAAGATTACCCGCTTCAAAAAGTAGGACGCATGACACTCAACCGCAATCCTGAAAATTTCTTTGCTGAAACAGAACAATCTGCTTTCACGCCAAGTGCACTGGTTCCAGGAATTGAAGCGTCTGAAGATAAACTGCTTCAAGGTCGTCTGTTCTCATATCCAGACACGCAGCGTCACCGTCTTGGTGCGAACTACATGCGCATTCCGGTCAACTGCCCTTATGCACCTGTGCACAATAACCAACAGGATGGCTTTATGACAACGACTCGTCCAAGCGGTCATATTAACTATGAACCAAACCGTTACGATGATCAGCCAAAAGAAAACCCTCACTACAAAGAAAGTGAACCTGTTCTTCATGGTGACCGTATGGTGAGACAAAAAATCGAAAAACCGAACGATTTCAAACAAGCTGGGGAAAAATATCGAAGCTACTCTGATGAAGAGAAACAAGCATTGATCAAAAACCTAACAGCTGATCTCAAAGGTGTAAATGAAAAAACGAAATTACTTGCGATCTGCAATTTCTATCGTGCAGATGAAGATTACGGACAGCGTTTAGCGGATTCACTCGGTGTGGATATTCGCTCATATCTTCAAGGAAACATGAAATAATTGAATTCGTATTGTTTGACAAAGGGCTAAAATGATCTTCATTTTAGCCCTTTGTCTTCTTTTCAGCGTGATAGAAAACCTTTGTAGTCTAGGAAGGACAATCACCGGAACCTGACACCGAATGCAAGGGTTTGTCTACACGCTGAGCACCTCTTTTGATAAGAGGTGCTTTTTTATAAGCGAAACACGTTAATACTAATCAAATGACCCGTCACCGGGTGAAAATAAATTTCTGCGTGTGCTGCAAAAAGGGTCGATCCTTCCTTCACAGTCACGCGAAATACATCTTTTGTCTGTTCATCATTTACTTTTGTTCGTCCAATGTAATGATAGTCGTTTAAAGCGGCGCCTTCATATTCATCTTGCAATGCTGTATAAGCAAGTCTTTCCCAATTTTCAACGGGCTGGACCGCTGCTTTTGATGCAGGATGGACCATGAGACTGCCGAGCAAAACCATTCCTGCTGTAAAAAGCATCCACAATTTCGGCTGCATGATATCATTGATCTCACTTTCATGTATATTTTGATTAGGTTTTGCTGAACGACCCTTTTTCATACATGAAGCATTTATTCAGCCTATAATTTCCGGTACGCGATTCATGCGGACACCAACTTTTCCCCTGAAAAAGTCGATATGATCCGAGCAAACTAATGAGGACTTCTCAAGGGAAAGGAGAAGGTTTCATGAATGTGGCGGATTATGATAAGGCACTTTATTATACGCATCGCTCGCAATGGGATAATTTACTTATTCTTATGGTACGTACGCAAGATGATTTGCTCTCGAAACGTATTGAGCATTTCTTACATGCGTATCAATTTAACCGAAACGATGCAGATGTTGAAAAATGTTTATACGGGCTCCTGCAGTACATTGACCATGCTTCAGAGGCTGCTGCTTCTGAAGTTTATTCACAACCGATGTACACATAAAGAAAAAGGCTGATCTTCAGCCTTTTTACATACATTTAGCAGTGTGCTGTGATTGGAAACATAAAGTGGCCATTTAACCAAGCGTCTTTATTTAAAATAAACAGTGCATCCTCGTCATTTGGGGTCGTGACCGCATGTACGCCTTCAATTGAAGCATCAGGCGTGAAATAAAAGATCACTTTTTCCGTCGTCTCCTTTACAATGCTTGCTACAACTTCCTCAATATTTGGCGTTATAAGCGAGATGATATCGTACACATGCATGGTTTCATTTTCTTCATTCATAAGCACAATTGTATCTAATGCTTCAATATAAAAGATGGCATCCGGCCATACTAATGTAAAATAAAACATCAACAAGCTGCCATGATCCTGGGCATCCATCTTCATTGAGTAAGATTGACGTTTTTCTGCGAACTGTTCAAGTAATGGCAGATCGTGTTCAAGTGTCAGCTGCTTGATGCGCTCATCCTTTTTCATTTGAATGGTGCTTTTGCTGATATCCAGGCTAAACTCACTTTCGTAATAACGGGTAAAGCCAAACTTCGGGTAAAAATTCAGCACGGTTTCATTGCCAAAAAGAAACATCACATCACAGTGATTTTCATACGTGTCCATAATATGCTGCATTAACTTTGTCGCCAATCCTTTGTGGCGGTAGGCTTGATCTGTCATGACGGTACCAATTTGAACAGCTCGATACGTTTGACCATCAATGATCACTGACATGAGATATACAGAGGCGTTTGAGACCACTTTCCCGTTATGTACAAAGGAATAAGGAATATATTTTTCATCCCAGTACCCTCTCTCGTACCAGTCTCTAAAATCCAAATCAAATGTGTTGATCGCTAACGCATTAAAACTCTCTTTCAATTTGTCATCATCGCGATAATCGCTCACTAATTCATATGTCTCCACTTTTGTTTCCTCCCATTTTAGATTTTCCTGTAATCGATCGACTCATCACCTCCTACAAAATAAAAAAAGACTCAATGAGAATACACTCATCAAGTCTTTTTTGTTTTGCTCCTATCAATTAGACTGTACATGCTTCTCTTTTCACGCAAAAGGGCACTCCAAATAAACCAATATTAGTGCTCTTTTTTATTCAATTCATTGAACTGAATGTGCGCTTAAAAGTTTTAGCATAACGACTAAATTCCCTTCGATCATAGCAGCTCTTTTGGCTGATTTTTTTGATAATCCACTGCATAAAGAGCCGCTTGGGTTCTATCTGCCAGCTCTAGCTTTGATAATACATGAGATACGTGCGTTTTGACAGTCTTTTCAGAAATAAACAGCGCTGAGGCGATTTCTTTGTTGCTTTTACCCTTTGCAATTTCAAATAGGACATCTCGTTCTCTATTGGTCAGCTCGTTCATCAGTGCCCATTTTTGCTCTTTTGGTTCTGTCAGATGCTGCACAAGAAAGGTTGTGATATGACCATCTAATTGATAGGTGCCATTTTGCACTTCGATCATTGTCGTGAGCAGTTTTTCTGGCGCTACATCCTTGAGCTGATAGGCTTTCGCCCCTGCTTGAATGGCTGGTATGACATAATCTTTATCCGCATAGCTTGTCAGGATCACAATGCGTGTATCCGGCATTTCTAGCATCATTTGTTTCGTTGCCTCAATGCCATTCATCACAGGCATTGAGAGGTCCATTAAGACAATGTCAGGCTGCGTCTGTTTGACAACTTTAAGCGCCTCTTCTCCATTGGATGCCTCACCAACGATGTTCACATCAGGCTGTGTTTGCAAGAAAAACACCAGCCCTTTTCTCACAATATGATGATCATCTGCAATAACTACTCTCATGACGACCCCTTCCTTTCTTGAGAAAATGGCACTTTCACATGAATCTTGGTTCCTTGACCTAGCTCAGAATCAATACAAAATGTACCACCTATTCTTCGGATGCGGTCAGCCATCCCTTTCAGCCCAAGTGAAGGAAGGCTCATTTGCTCGTCATACTGAAATCCTTTTCCACGGTCGATGATTTCCATCTCAAACGTGTCTGCCGATTGCTCGAGTTTGACCTCGACTTCCTCTACTTCCGCATGTTTTTGACAATTATTCAGTGCTTCTTGACATACGCGAAACAAAGCCTCATGCCGCGAATGATCCATCTCCATACAGCCTGATAAAGATAATGTACAGTTTAATCCTAAGAGCTGTGCGTACTCTTCAATCGCTGTCGTAAATCCTTTTTCAAGTCCTCTTGGTCTTAGCTGCCAAATGAGTGACCGCATTTCAATGAGGGCATCTTGTGATAAATGCTGAATAAAATCAATCATTTCCCCTAAATTCTGATCGTTTGTCATTTGACGGGCAGCCTTTGCAGTGAGACTCACTGAAAACAGCATTTGGTTGACAGAATCATGTAAATCCTGCGCAAGCCGGTTTCTTTCTTCTAAGAGTGCATGCTGCTGTTCGTTTTGTACAAGCTTCATCCGCTGAATGGCAGTGCCAATTTGAAGTGCAATGCTTTCAAGCAAATTCAGCTCTTCTTGCGCAAATGTGACTTTTCCTTTTGCAGCCACATTTAATAAACCGAACGTGCGCTTACACGCTTTGAGTGGTACTGTCGCATGATGTGTAATTCCTTCCGTATTCCCAAGATTTTGCTCGATGGCCGTTTCAATCCGTTTACAGTTGATGATATTGGTGGCTGATTGCAGTGACCCTTTTGTGTATCGGTTGATGCAATAACAGTCGTTTTGACACATCAATTGCTTTTGGTGCTTTGCGAGTGCTTCAGGTAAGGATACCTCTGCCATCAGTTCATACGAGCCGTCTTCTTCTATAAAATAAATCCATGCTGTCTGAAAGCCTGTGACATCCATAAGCATATGGAGTACTTCATGAAGCGTGTCTTTCATTTCCATGCCTTCATTTAACTTTTCAGCAATTTCTTTTAACGTTTTTAATGTTTTAACCTTCTCTTTGTATTCTCCCATGCTGTTTACCCCCGGCATTAGCTGCATCCTCTTATCATTATGTTGATTATACCATGCGCACCCTTTTGGCTCTTTCTCAAAAAGGATGATTTCTTCTCATCCTTTTGGCTGAGAAAAAAGCCATCATGCATTTACACGATGGCTTTTTTAGTTGCTTTATTTAGCTGTTTCTTCAACAATATCATAAACGACTTTCATTACTTCTTCTGATAAATGCTTCAGCTTTTCTTCGCTATCTGTTAAAGATGAGCCTTTAACTGCAATATAAAATTTCACTTTAGGTTCGGTACCAGAAGGTCTTAAGCAGAACCATGAGCCATCCTCAAGGAAATATTTCAGCACGTTTGATGCCGGCAGGTGAATTGTTTCTTCTTTCTTTTCTGTCACGAGATGTCTTTGACTTGATTGGTAGTCCTCAATGACCGTAATGCGCTGACCTGCGATGGCAGCTGGCGGATTTGTTCTAAAGGTATGGAGGATTGCTGAAATCTGCTCAGCTCCTTCTTTACCTTTCAAGGTTAATGACTTCAACCCTTCGCGGTAAAATCCAAACTCCTTGAAAATATCGACAAGGGCATCGTACAATGACTTGCCTTGTTTTTTATAGAAGGCAGCGACTTCAACGGCTAACAGCGCCGCTTGCACCGCATCTTTATCTCGGGCAAAGTCACCGATCAAATAGCCATAGCTCTCTTCATAGCCAAATTGAAACGTGTATTCTCCGCTCTCTTCAAATTGCTTAATCTTTTCTCCAATAAATTTAAAACCAGTGAGAGTGTCAATGGTGTCAGCACCAAATGCTGATGCGACAGCACGCCCAAGTTCACTTGTGACAATGGTTTTCATCACAACTGGACGAGGCGGCAGCAGACCCAGCTTTTGTTTTTCAGACAATAAATAATGAAGCAACAGCGCTCCTGTTTGATTGCCTGTTAAGACTGTAAATTCTCCCTCGTGATCTCTCACCGCAATGCCTAACCTATCTGCATCTGGATCAGTTGCAATGAGGATATCGGCATTCTGCTGTTCACCAAGCTTGATCGCATACTCAAACGCTGCATGCTCCTCTGGATTTGGCGATGTCACCGTCGAGAATTGTGGATCTGGCTTTTCTTGTTCAGGAACAACGGTCACATGCTGATAGCCAAGAGCCTTTAGCCCATTTCGGACAGGGTGATTGGCTGTTCCATGAAGCGGAGTAAACACCACTTTGACATCGACTTCATCTGCAAGCTCAGGGTGCACACTGATGGTTTTTAATTTTTCAATATAAGCATGATCAATTTCTTCTCCGATCATGTTAATGAGCCCATTTTGTTTTAATATTTCTTCTGATTTTACTGGAATCGCCAGTTCATTTTCAATGGCATCTACTTCTTTAATAACCTGATCTGCTTCAAATGGAGGCAGCTGGCCGCCATCTTCTCCATATACTTTATAGCCATTATATTCTGGTGGATTATGACTTGCTGTCACGACGATACCAGCAAATGCATTTAGCTCCCGAACAGCAAAGGAGAGTTCTGGTGTCGGACGCAGTTCGTCAAATACATACGTTTGAATGCCATGTGAAGCAAGCGCTTTCGCTGCTTCCATCGCGAATTCAGGCGATTTATGGCGTGAATCATATGCAATGGCGACGCCTCTTCTTTTTGCATCTTCTCCATGTTTCGCAATATACGCAGCAAGACCTGCTGATGCTTTACGAACAGTGTAGACGTTCATTCGGTTCGTGCCTGCACCAATCTCCCCGCGCATGCCTCCAGTGCCGAACTCAAGGTTTTTGTAGAAGCAGTCTTCAAGAGCTTGATGATCATCTCGATGCGCCTCTAGCCATTCCCTTAGTTCAGTATCCAGGTGCTTCTCATTGATCCATCGCTCATAATTCGTATTCCAACTCATGGTCATCCTCCCAGTTCTTATCATCAATTTCATAACATCTACTGTTATTTTATATGGAATTACCCTTCATGTCATGTTATATCATTAACATATGAAAAAACGATGAACAAATAGAAAAAAAACAATAAAAAAAGCCGATGCACGATCGGCTTTTTCTCTTATTCGGCATCAAGCGGTACGACTGCTTCATGGAATAGTTGATCTAATTCAGTTTGATGTTTTTGTTTTGTCGCTTCATCCCAGCCAAAGCGATCTGCCATATAGTCAACGACAGGCTGTGCATATTTTTTTGCCCAGTTGATATTAAATAATAGGCTTCCTGTTCTTCTTAAGAAGAAATCGACAGGTGTAGCGGCTAGTTCTTCTTCGATCGCATAGACAAGCTCTGCCAGTACATACGCTGGAATATTTCGTTTGTCCGCTTCACCTTGAAGCTGCTCTACACGCTTGAAGACACTGCTGACGTTTGAGCCGTATTTTTCAGCTAGTTTTTGAGCAATCGGTTCTGTTAAACCAACGGATGCTCCTTCTGCCGTTTTCGCTTGAACAAAGGACGCCATATTTTTAGATCCGCCTACATGCCCACCTGAAATTGGCATATGTTTGGTTTTACATGGTCCGTAATCTTTGCCAGTCTCTTCTTTGAGTCCATCACGTACAAGGTTCACAATGTGCTCAGCCATTTTGCGGTAGCCTGTTAATTTACCACCAGCAATTGTGATCAAACCTGAAGATGATGTCCATACCTCATCCTTACGAGAAATTTCTGAAGGATCTTTTCCTTCTTCATGAATGAGCGGACGAAGACCGGCCCAGTTGGATTCAACATCTTTTTCCGTAATGTTGAGGTCTGGGAACATGTACTGGATCGCTTGAATGACATAATCACGATCTGCTTTGGTCATACGTGGATGTTCAAGCTGTTTTTTATACACTGTGTCTGTTGTTCCAACGTACGTTTTGCCTTCTCTTGGAATCGCAAAGACCATGCGTTTGTCAGGCGTGTCGAAATAGATCGCTTGTTTTAATGGGAAAACCGATTGGTCGAATACTAAGTGAATTCCTTTTGTATGCTGTAAGTGTTTCCCTTCTTTTGAATGATCCTTGTCTCTTAGCTGATCTACCCACGGACCTGTCGCATTGACAATCTTCTTCGCATACACATCATATGTTTTATGCGTCATGACATCTTCAATGACAACGCCGACAACTTTACCTTTATCATAGATAAATTCTTTTACTTTCGCATAGTTGACAGCTTCTGCACCGAATTTCACTGCCTCTTTCATCACTTCAATTGTGAGGCGTGCATCATCTGTACGGTATTCAACATAGTAGCCGCCGCCTTTTAAGCCGTCCTTTTTCACAAGCGGTTCTTTTGCAAGTGTTTCTTTCGCACTTAGCATGCTTCTGCGTTCGCCATGCTTGACTCCAGCTAAAAAGTCATACACTCTTAGACCAATTGATGTTGAAAACTTACCAAATGTACCACCTTTATGCATCGGAAGAAGCATCCATTCTGGCGTTGTCACATGCGGACCATTTTCATATACAATGGCACGTTCTTTACCGACCTCTGCCACCATCTTCACTTCAAATTGTTTTAAATAACGAAGTCCGCCGTGCACGAGTTTCGTTGAGCGGCTAGACGTACCTGCCGCAAAATCCTGCATTTCTGCAAGACCAACACGCATCCCGCGTGAAGCCGCATCAAGTGCTGTACCGGCGCCTGTAATACCCCCACCAATGATAAACACATCATATGGTTTTTTTGTCATTTCGTGCAGTATTTGTTCTCTTTCTAAGCTAGAAAAAGTCATCTCTTGTTCCTCCCATGTTGTACGGTAAAGAAAAAGAGACCGCAAACACCCAAAGCGTATTTCTACACTTCGGTGCCTGCGGTCTCTCCAGTTCTCCAACCGTTCTATTAACTTACTTGAAGTATACCATACTTTTTGTTTATTTGAAAGCTTGAGCTGCTTTTACAGCCTTTTTCCACCCGCTGTATAACGAGTCACGGCTGTCCTCTTCCATCTTCGGTTCAAAGCGCTTGTCAAGGTTCCATTGTTTTGCAATGTCTGAACGGTCGTTCCAGAAGCCAACTGCTATTCCCGCAAGATAGGCCGCACCGAGTGCCGTCGTTTCATTAATTTCTGGACGTTCTACTGGTACATCCAGCAAATCACTTTGGAAGCCCATTAAGAAGTCATTCTTCACAGCTCCGCCATCAACACGCAAAGTTTTTAATGAGATGTTTGAATCCTTTTCCATCGCATCTAAAACATCTTTCGTTTGATAAGCAAGTGATTCTAACGTTGCACGGACAAAGTGCTCTTTAGAAGTACCGCGTGTTAATCCGAATACAGCGCCTCTTACATCACTGTCCCAGTATGGTGTGCCTAGACCAACGAATGCTGGAACGACATATACACCATCTGTTGACTCGACACGCTTTGCATAAGCTTCGCTGTCTTTTGAGTCTTTAAACATTCTCAGTCCATCACGTAGCCACTGAATCGCTGAACCGGCAACGAAAATACTTCCTTCTAAAGCATATTCAACTTTACCGTCAATACCCCATGCAATCGTCGTTAATAAACCATGATCCGACTTAATGGCTTTTTCCCCTGTATTCATCAACATGAAACATCCTGTACCATATGTGTTCTTCGCCATTCCCGCTTCAAAGCAAGCCTGACCGAATAAAGCAGACTGCTGGTCTCCCGCTGCTCCTGCGATCGGGATATTTTTACCGAAGAAGTGATAGTCCGTCGTTTCACCATAAACGTGTGAAGATGGTTTGACCTCTGGAAGCATAGAAGCAGGTACGTCTAGGATATCAAGTAATTCTTCGTCCCATTTCAGATCGTAGATGTTGAACATTAACGTTCTTGACGCATTGGAATAATCTGTAACGTGTGATTTTCCGCCTGTCATTTTCCAAATGAGCCATGTATCGATTGTGCCAAACAGTAAGTCGCCATTTTCTGCTTTCTCACGGGCACCTTCTACATTGTCTAAAATCCATTTCACTTTTGTGCCTGAGAAATAAGCATCGATGAGAAGACCTGTTTTATTTCTAAACGTCTCATTGTGCCCTTGAGCTTTTAACTCTTCACAAATGCCAGACGTTTGTCTAGACTGCCAAACAATTGCATTATAAACTGGTGCGCCTGTATGTTTATCCCAAACAACAGCTGTTTCACGCTGGTTCGTAATTCCAATACCCGCAATTTGATCTGCTTCAATGCCAGATTCAATTAAAGCGGTTGAAATAACAGATAGAATAGAGCTCCAAATTTCGTTTGCATTATGTTCTACCCAGCCAGGGTTCGGAAAATATTGATTAAATTCTTTCTGTGATGTATGTGCAATTTTACCTTCTTGATCAAATAAGATTGCTCTTGAGCTTGTTGTCCCTTGATCTAATGCGAGAATATATTTTTCTTTTGCCATGGTGTTTTCCTCCCCTTACATACTTTCATTTACAGCATTTGTTTGGTTTTTCGTAGAGAAATAGAGTCCTAACAATACCACAACTAAAATAACGCTTACAATCCAAAAGGCTGGAGTGACATTCGCTTTAAAGGCTGCATTGTAGAAAACACCGCCAAATGCACCGCCTAAAATTGGACCAACAACAGGAACCCATGCATATTTCCAATTCGATGGACCTTTGCCTGGAATCGGCAGAATTGCATGTGCAATTCTCGGACCTAAATCACGTGCAGGGTTGATTGCATAACCAGTTGTTCCACCTAAAGAAAGACCAATCGCTACAATTAAGAAACCAACAATCAGCGGATTTACTCCGTCTGCAAATTTATTTGCACCAATCGCTAAGATTCCTAGAACCAATACAAATGTACCGATGACTTCACTGAGTACGTTTGCAAAGGTATGCGGAATCGCAGGACCAGTTGAGAATACACCTAGTTTTGCACCTGGATCGTCTGTTGCTTTCCAGTGCGGTAAGTAATGTAAAAAGACAATAATAGCTCCGAGTAATGCGCCAAGCATTTGGCCGACAATATACATTGGAACATCCGCCCACGGAAAACTTCCTTCTAGAGCAAGACCAATTGTCAGCGCCGGGTTTAAATGAGCCCCGCTAATTCCACCAGTTGCATAAGCTGCAATGGCTACTGCAAATCCCCACCCGAAAGCGATTACAATCCAGCCGGACTGATAGGCGAGCGATTTCTTTAAATTTACAGCCGCACACACACCGCCTCCAAAAATAATGAGCAGCATTGTACCTACGACTTCACCCCAAAATGGTGTCATGAAAAATTCCTCCTCTGGTTCAGTTGCCATCCCCTATGAATGTGTAGAAAAGATAAAGAAAAAAGATCCACAACAAACATACTTTACATCAGGGTCATTTGTCACCTAGTAAAGCGCTGTTGTGGATCTCCGTTTCTCCATCACATGATATTAACTTAGTGCTATAGTATCAGAGGATGAAAACGTTGTCAATCAATTTTCACATTTTATCTTTTTCACTTTTGGAATGCTTTCCAAAGGTTTGTATTCGATGTCGTCACAGCTGTTGCTCCGGCCTCAAGTGCTCTTTCCACGTCTTCTTTTGTTCGGATAAATCCCCCTGCAAATATTGGTATTCCCGTTCTTTCGCGCACTTCTGTAATTAAATCTGGCACGACACCCGGCAATACTTCAATAAAATCCGGTCGATGTTTCCCTACAAACTCCATGCTTTTTTCCATCGCACTTGTATCAAGTAAAAACATTCGCTGAATCGCATATACTTTTTTCTGCTTGGCTTTTACTATGACAGAAGACCTAGTAGAAATAATACCTGCTGGCTTCATTTCCTGACAAATAAATTCCGTTCCATACTCATCATGCTTGATTCCGTGAATAAGATCAACATGGACAAACATTTTTTTGTGATGGGCATTCGCCTCATTCATGATGCCCTTAAGCCGGCCTAAGTGAACATCAAGTAAGACTCCATATGTAAATGGACTTTTTAAAAATTCCTCAAATTGCTTCATATTGCGAACAGCAGGTAGAATGGGTTGATCATGAAAACTCATATGCCGTCTCCTTCTAATATGTATTGGTTCAGCCTTCCCTTACAGTAATAGAATCTCTTCTTTTTTTCAATACACCTAGTGTGCCCATTGCCGATTCGACCTAGCAACTTAATAAAGAACTTTTAGCCTTACATAGAAAAAAGCAGAGAGAAGTCTCTCTGCTCAGCGTGTAGACAAACCCTCGCATTCGGTGTCAGTCCTGCGCTCCGGTGCTCACGAATGTCAAATTCGCTCCGCTTCGGTGCTCGTCCTTCCTAGACTTCAAAGGTTTTCAATCACGCTGAAAAGAAGACAAAGGGCTAAAATAAAGATCATTTTAGCCCTTTGTCAACAATCTGAAACAGAGAGAAGTCTCTCTGCTAAAGTTGCGCCATACTTTCTTTTATTGTATTAATGATAAATGTGGCGTCTTCATCTGTGATATTGAGCGGCGGCGCGAGCTGCGCAACGTTATTATAGCCAGCGACCGTATCTCCATTTTTCCCGATGATCAGCCCGCGTTTTTTACATTCTGCAATCAATTGACCGACAACACTTGGATCAGCTGGCTTTTTTGACTGCTGATCCTGCACAAGCTCAATCCCAAACAGCAAGCCTTTTCCTCTGACATCACCGACAAATGGATGTTCTTTTAACTCTTGCAAACGTTCGAGCATGTCTCGACCAAGTGTGTCAGATCGTTCCACTAATTGCTCGTTTTCTATAATATTTAGGTTGGCAACTGCAACCGCACAGGAAGCAGGATGACCGCCAAATGTATTAACATGACGCAGCCGGTCATACGTATCTTCTCCTGCATAGGCTTCATAGATTTCCCGTTTGACGCATGTTGCAGAAAGCGGTAAATAGCCGCTTGTGATCCCCTTTGCCATTGTAATAATATCTGGCTTCACTTCCTCATGCATAAAACCAAACCGCTTTCCTGTTCGGCCAAAGCCGCATATCACTTCATCCACAATGAGAAGCGCTCCATGAGCTTCACAAATGTCTTTGACCTTCTTTAAATACCCTTTTGGCGGCATTAGGATACCGCCTCCCGTAATAATCGGCTCCATGATGACCCCAGCAATGGTCTCACTTAATTCCCATGTCATCGCTTGATCAATCGCAGCAGCACTTGCCAAATTCTCTTGGTCCTCGGGGTGCCGATACAGATCAGGTGGCGCGACATGGATGAAGCCCTGCCCTAATGGTTCATATTTATATTTACGCTGCGCTTGACCGGTTGCAGCAAGAGCTGCTGCTGTATTGCCATGATACGATCGATATCGGGAGATGAATTTTGTTCGTGTACCCTCTCCCTTTTGCGCATGATATTGTTTTGCGATCTTAAATGCGGTTTCATTGGCTTCAGAACCGCTGTTGGAAAAGAAGATGACATAGTCACCCCCAAGCCATTCATTGAGCTTCTCAGCCAGCTGAATAGCTGGTACATGGCTTTGTGTAAGCGGATAGTAAGGCATCGTATTTAATTGCTGATACGCCGCTTCTGCAAGCTCTTTTCGGCCATATCCGGCATTTACACACCAAAGGCCTGACATCCCATCTAAATATCGATTCCCATGAATATCTGTCACCCATGCGCCTTCTGCCTCGTGAATGACCATGCTTTCATTTTCTTTGTTTGTCCCTTTCATATGATGCCAGATCAACTGATCATCTTTTGCCTGAAGATTTTGAGCTTGCTCATGTATTTTCATCTTCCCACGCCCCCATGTATCCGTTTTCATCATTAAAGAAGCTTAGACAGGTCCAGTACATTGCCTCTCCATTCATTATATGGATGAAAAGTGAGGCATATGAAACTGAAACAAGGCCGCCTGTAAGAGAGAACCAATCGTTACTTTCATTATAAAAAGGGGCAGGGCCTATTACATTAGACAGATCGTCAACTCATTGAAAAGAACCATAAGACACTCTACTTGATGCCTCGGTAAATCTAACACACCTTGTTAACGGCTATTTCCTTGCAGGAATTCATAAGCAAGAATCGCAAATTCAAGCGCCTGGCGTTTCGGCGCCTGCATCATATCCTCTCCAAGCAAAGCATGCAGTTTATCCAGTCTATGATAAAGGGTCTGCCTGACAATATAGAGCTGGCTTGCGGTTTCTTTTTTAGAACCGTTCGTCTGTAAAAAGATATTCAACGTTTGATAGAGCCTTCCGCTATTTTGCTTATCATATAAAATCACCGGCTCTAAATACTCTTTCACCAAGCATTCTAGTAAACCGCTCTCTTTCATGACCGGCATCAGCCGAAGCATATGTAAATCTTGATAAAATGGGCTTTCCACTCGCTGCGGCATTGCTTTTTTTAAATGGAGCACTTCTTTTGCTGCTTGAAAGCTTTTTCTCATATGCTGAAACTGCTCACAATATTGACCAATCCCAAAATTGATCACGGTCCCACGAGGCTGCTCACGATCATATAATTGCCTCATTTCATTTGCTGCCTTCTCTGCTCGCTCCTTCCAGTCTTCTACCTTTCTCGTGTTCAATAAAATAAACAAGGTTTGTCCTTGATGCTCATAAGCGATCAGATGGAAACCGGCACGTTGAAAGATGGAGCGGCAAGATACGAGAAAGTAAAGATTTCCTGCAATTTTTTCAATTTGATGATGTTTTTGAAAGAGCATGACCACACAGCCGGTTGGTTTTTTCAGTCCTTCCGTTTCTTCAAGATGCTCTAAAATGTCTCTTTCTGCATGCTCCTCCTGGAACCATTTTTGCAGCCATTCATTCTCTTTTGTCTTCTTCAGTTCTTCAGTATAAAGCTCTCTTAAAGTTTGCTGGGCAAGGGCATTCGCTCCCTTGTCCATCACGAGCAGTTCAAATTCTGAAAGTGAGTTCGATTGATGAATGAGCACAAGATCTGCAAATGTTTGTTTGAGTGCGAGGACTTGTTTTTGAGTCACTTCATACCCTTTTGGCAAGCAAGCATACTGCAAATAATTCATGACAAGCTCCTCAGTTTGTTTGGATGAATCACATAAAATAATTGGCTCGCCTTGAACGGGTATGAGTAAAAGAATTCCTCTTAAGTGCTGATACACTTGATCTAAAATATCCATCTGCGGATGAGGGGTCAATAAAAGCTCATTAAGCTTTGATGATAGTGCTTCTAAGTCGGCCATCATTTGATACTGGCGCTCGATCATCATCGTATGAAGATGCTGTGTAATGTTGACGAATTTCACTTCTTTTGTAAACAGAATAAGGGGAAAATCCCTTTCTTCTGCATAGGCAATCAGTTCTTCCGGCACATCGAAGCGCAGCGGAACAAATTCAATACACAAGCCAGCTGCACCTGAGTCAATCAGCTGTCTTAAAAACTCTTTAAATACATCCAATTGATCATGAAAACCTGCGGCCGTTGTTAATATAAGCTCGCCTCCATTTAACAAATCCTCTACAGCAGGCACTTCTAACACATGTACCCATTTGACTTGCCGAAACAGTCCCTTTTCCCCAGCTAATACTTTCGCATGCGTAAAATACTTCGTTTTTAACACATCACGCACTTGAAAATGAACATCTGCATTCATTCATATATCCCCCTTTGTTTGCCGTCCCCTATCCCAGAGGGTGCCTGGATAAAATCCATAATAAAACAGGTAAAGTGACGATACTTAAGATTGTACTGAGAAACGTCGCGCTTGACACAAACTCAGGCTTCGTTCGAAATTGTACAGCCATCAGCGTTGTATTCGCTGCCGTCGGCATGGCTGCAACTAAGACCATAATTTGTTTTACCAAATCATCTACAGGTAAAATGAGCGTAAAGACAAATGCGATCAGTGGTGAGATCAATAATTTTAGCAGCACAGCATAGGAAATATGGCGATACTCCACTTGCTTAAAAGAAATCACTGCCAGCTGCATGCCTAAAATGAGCATAATCGTCGGTATGGCTGCATCCCCAACCAGCTGAACACCCGTCATAAGCTCTTTAGGTAATGAAAGGTCAATCAGCTGAAATAATAGACCGATGAGTGCCCCATAAGCAACCGGCATACGCAGCACTTTTTTCAAAACGACCTTTAGATCTCCCGCATCCTCTCCGCCCTTTGCCGCATAATACATGCCGATTGTACTCATCACAAGCTGCTGAAGAACCATCAACACAATTGCAATATCTAAACCTGCTGCTCCGAAGACAAGCAGGACAACAGGTGTGCCGTAATTTCCATTATTCATAAATGCTGACGACAGAATCATGGCACAATACGTTTCATTCGAATAACCATAAATACGAGATAAAATGAAGACACATAAAACAAGTGAAAGGCAAAGCCCTACGACAAAAATGGCTAGGTACACATAGTCCATTGACACTTTGTTTTGATAAAAAGTTTCAAACGCAAGAAATGGTGACATTAAGTATAAAGACATTGATGAGAGCGTATGTATGTCAAAACCAATTGCCTTCTGCCCGATATATCCTATGAGGAAAATGCCGAACACTGGCATTAAAACAAGTAAAAACTCCATGCTGCACCTACTTTTCTCTAGATGAATACCTTATTCCTTTTGCTTCCTCATTATCATACCACTGATAAACAATAAAAAAGAAGCACCCTTATGAAAGGTCGCTTCTCTCCTCATCCATATAGAACACTTCCCACAAATGACCATCAAGATCCTGAAAGCTCCATCCATACATGAAATCATGATCCTGCTTTTCCTTAAACGGCGAACCGCCTGCTGCAATTGCCTGCTCCACCAACTCATCAACCTCTTCTCTTGAATCGACCCGCATGGAGATAATCACCTCAGATGCCTGCTTTGCATCGACCAATTGTTTCTCTGAAATGGATTGAAAATGTTTAAGGGATAACAGCATGACGGTGATCGTGTCGTCAATGACCAAACAAGCGGCCTGATCATTTGTAAACTGCGGTTGGAAGTCAAAGCCCAGTTGCTCAAAAAAAACTCTTGATTCCTTTACATGCTTTACCGGCAAATTGATATACAAATGTTTCGATTGTCGCCCCATGTTCCTCTCCTTTTTGAACTCATGATCTCCTTTCAGTATATTCATCTTTTGCTTAGGCATCCCTTTGTCACATGAAAAAATAAGCGGCAAGACTCATTACCTTATTTTAACAAAAATGTATAATAAATCTCGAACACAATATAAAATAAACTAGGAGGTTTTCATAATGAAAACAATCGCAAAATCTTTGGTGCTCTCCACTACTGTCCTTTTATTCGCTTCACCACTCACACAGACAGCTGATGCTGCATCTATTCAAAACGAACAGGTCACAACACAGAGTGATTTTCAGCTTCCTTCAGTCACTGACACAATTAAACAAAACATTGAACTCTCTTTCCAAAAACAAGATAAGTGGTTACAAAAATTAGAATTGATTGCAGGACAAGAAAAACGTGAACAATTTGAACAGTTTTTCAATCAACATGTAGGACCTGATTTGAAAAATCTGTTAGAAGAGCCTACTCTTACTTGGAAACAAGTAGATAAAACGATTTATCAATCTCTAGTCAAATCTGGTGTTCCATTTTTAGCTGCCAAAAGCTTTGCTCACTTTGCTACATTGTCGTTAAAGAAAATGTAAACATAAAAACAAGCGCCTCGCATACAACGGGGCGCTTGTTTTGGTTATTTCTTATATTCAATATGGTACACGTCTCTTCTTCGGTCTTTCAGCTGACGTACCGTTCCATCTTGCCGCTGTCTTCTTAAAATTTCTAAATCGACATCACCGACGACAACCATTTCAATATTCGGATTACACTCTCCTACAATCCCATCTCTTGCAAATTCAAAGTCAGAAGGGGCAAAAATAGCAGATTGTGCATATTGGACATCCATATTTTCGGTTTGCGGAAGATTTCCGACAGTTCCAGAGATGACTGTATAAATCTGATTTTCAACCGCTCTAGCCTGCGCACAGTAGCGCACTCTTAAATAGCCTTGGCGGTCTTCTGTACAAAACGGAGTGAAAATAATTTTCGCTCCTTTGTCAGCAGCAATCCGAGCAAGCTCAGGAAATTCAATATCGTAGCAAATCTGGATCGCAATTTTGCCGCAGTCCGTATCAAATACCCGGACTTGGTCACCGCTTGAAATTCCCCACCATTTTCTTTCATTCGGTGTAATGTGAAGCTTATATTGTTTTTCAATCGTTCCATCACGTCTAAATAAATAGGCAATATTGTAGATTTTCCCTTCCTCTTCAACGAAGTGGGACCCACCGATAATGTTAATGTTGTACTTCACAGAGAGATCTGTAAACAAATTAATGTAGTCCTCGGTATATTCCGTGATCCGTTGTACCGCAAGACTTGGTGATCGCTCTTCTAAATAAGACATGAGCTGTGTCGTGAAAATTTCCGGGAAAACGGCAAAGTCAGCCGATGCATCTGATGCAACATCAACGTAATACTCCACCTGATTCATAAATTCCTCAAAGGAATGAATTTGTTTCATCGCATATTGAATCACACAAATTCGAACTGGGAAGGCCGATTTATAATATCTTTTCGATTGCGGACGATAATCTACATTGTTCCATTCCATTAACGTCGCATATGTGCTGGATGCTTTATCATCCGGCAAGTAATTCGGATTGATCCGCATGAGAGTAAATTCATTTAACAGCTGAAAAGATAGAACGGGATCATAAATTTGGTGGAGCGTCACCTGCTCAACATATTGGCGAGGCGTCATTTCCTCTTGATATTTATGATAGTTCGGGATGCGCCCACCAATGATGATGCTTTTTAAATTTAATCTTCTCGCTAAATCTTTTCTAGCTTCATACAAACGATGACCAATTTTCATGCGGCGATACTCAGGACTTACCATCACTTCAATTCCATACATGTTCATTCCATCGGGATTATGATTGGTGATGTACCCATCATCTGTAATGTCCTGCCAAGTGTGCCGATCATCGTATTCATCAAAGTTAATTAATAAACTTGAACAAGAGCCAATGATTTCTCCCTCGAATTCCGCACAAAACTGTCCTTCCGGAAAATGCTCGAGATGACTTTCAAGATGCTCTCGTTTCCAAGGGTCCATGCCCGGAAAGCATAGTTCTTGAAGCGCAATGATCCGGTCGATATCTTCTTCCCTGATATTACGGATCACCATTCTTTTTTCAAAACGCGTTAAATCTAGTTTTTCTGCCATGAGTCTTTGTCCCCTTACTGATCCTCTTTTTCAAGCTGATGGAATAGCTGGAGCAATTCGATTTCAGCCATAGATTCTAACCTGACATCATATTCTTCAAATTGCAGTGTGCTCGTCACTTTGTTTGGGACGACGACACATTTCATGCCTGCTCGTTTCGCAGCAACTGAGCCATTCACAGAATCCTCAAATGCCACGCAATCTTTCGGCTCTACACCTAAGCAGCTTGCGGTTTGCAAATAAAGTTCTGGATTTGGTTTGACTTCTTCCACATCGTCTGACGTGCGGATACATTCAAAGTAATCGAACAGTCCAATTTGCTTGAGGTGATCAGACACCCATTTATAATCTGAGCTGGAAGCAAGTCCAATCTTGATCCCCAGCTCCTGAGCTGCTTCTAAATAAGCTTCTACGCCTGGTCTTGCTGATTCGTCCTTCATTCTCTTTTGAAAACGGGAACGCCGGTCCGCTGTGAGAGCCTCGTGATCTAATGTCTTCCCTAACTGCTCTTCCAAATATTCAAATGGCTTAAAGCCTGCCTGCGTACCGATGACATTGCCCCATACAGAAAGAGGCAGCTCCGATTCATGCTCTGCAAACATTTCCTGTAAAACCTCATATTCATGTGTTTCTGTATCTAAAATTAATCCGTCAAAATCAAATATAATCGCCTTTACCAACGAGGCCACTCCTTTTTTTACGAAAGTCTGAAACATGATACTCACTGCTATCATATCGCGAATAAAATTGACTTTCAAAGATGAATGTCTGCTAAAATGATTATGTATAAAAGGAGCCTGCATCGTTTTGTCAGGCTCCTATCATGTTCGATTCATTCTGCAAGAGATCCAAGCGCTCCGATTCGTGGAGAAATAGGCAATGTTGAAAAAGAGCGGGTTTGGTATTACAGATCGTGAAGGTTTCTCCGTTCCCTTAAAAATAGTATGTGCGACCATCTTGTAAGTTAACAAGGAAGTTCACACCATCTTTTACGCATTTTGAAGGTGGCGGCTCGCAAAATCGTCTAAGTCAAACGGAAAAGAAAAGCCGCACGCATTGACCTGCTCACGGTTCCGCTCAAATAACTCACGATCTCGTTTTGTTACATGACGTTTAGGTTTTAAAATAATGGTATGTAATAGCTGAAGACCCGATAAAATACGAAAAGCATCATCCATCGTCCCGTTATATACCCCATCAATGAATGTAAGCGGGCGCTGTTTTTGACGCGCTTCCTGCTGCTCTTCATTGATCACATGGGATAAAAGATCTTCAACATCCTTTGATAATTCTTCAATTGCCTGCTCCTGCAGGTCTGTAGCAGCTTTCATTAATCTCACGTGACATCTACCTCTCTGTCGTTATTTCTCCATTCAGAATAGCACAGAAAAAAAGGCGTTCGCTAAGGTAAGTGTTTCCTATATATACCCAAAGAGAGGAACGGATATCATGATCATAAAAGGACATACACTCTCACTAAAAGTAGGTGAGCAGCATCACGGCACTTCATTAAGCCATTTTTTAAAAACAGAAGTGTCTGCTTCTAAACCGATCATTCATTTTTGGATGGAGTGTCAAAAAATACGTCTAAATCAAAAACCTGCCCATCACGCGGCAAAAGTCAGTACAGGTGACCAGATCATCATCGATCTATTTGAAACGGAAGAAAGTGATGTCACACCAGAATACGGTGATTTAGAGGTGCTCTTTGAGGACGAGCATTTATTAATTGTACAAAAGCCAGCTGGCCGACCGACGCATCCGAATGAAAAAGGACAAATGGGCACATTGGCCAACCTTGTCGCCTTCCATTTTCAAGCAAACGGGGAAGAAAAGCGGGTGAGACATATTCACAGGCTTGATCAAGACACAAGCGGCACTGTCATTTTTGCAAAGCACAGGCTAGCACATGCTGTACTTGATCAAATGCTTTCTAACAAAACGATTAAAAGAACATACATCGCCATCGCAGAAGGACTGTTCAAGAAAAAGAAAGGCACCATCAACGAGGCAATCGGCCGCGACAAACACCATGCAGTCAGACGGAGAATCTCTCCTACTGGACAAAGTGCTGTGACTCATTTTCAGGTCATCGAAATCAATAAACACCTACAGATGACAGCCGTCAAGCTTCGTTTGGAGACGGGAAGGACGCATCAAATCCGTGTCCATCTTAGCAGCCTCGGGCATCCTTTAGCTGGAGATACATTATACGGCGGTATGCGAGATCGCATGAATAGATGCGCCCTTCATGCCAAAAAGATAGACATGAAACACCCATTTACAGGAGAGCATCTCACCATAGAGGCGCCTCTTCCACCTGATATGGCAGAGCTAATGGACAAGATCATACATTAAACGAAAAAGAGCCTGCATATGATCAGGCTCTTTTTTCATTTCGCAGATACTCTTTTTGCATAAATAATGTACCGCTCTGGTGCATTCCCAACGAAATGAAATGGATAGCAAGTGGTTAACACTAGCTCTTCTTTTTCATTCTGCAAGGTGATAATGGATGTATCATGCTGATCCACAATTTTCGTATGTGTGATTTCATAAACAAACTCACCATACGGTACAGTGATTTTCAGCTGATCTCCAATGTCAAGCTCGCCTGTCCGGCGAAACACTGTGTCCCGGTGACCCGACAGAACGATTTGTCCATTTTGATCAGGGTAATAACTGCCTTTATAATGTCCTACCCCTTTGGCAAGGTCGTCTGCATCCGTTCCCTCAACAATAGGAAGGTCTGCTTTTAATTTCGGAATCGTCAGGATGCCAGCGGCTTTCCCCATTTCAGGAGCAAACTTCTTCTTTGACATCCCTTGATCGACCGCCACGGCCTTCTTCGCTTCTTCTAATGATTGTGCTGTTTGAAGGTGAGTAGAGGCAATTTGCCAAATTCCCCAGCCGAGCAGGACAATACCTGCTGTCATCACAGTAAGTGCCAGCCACTTTTTCATGCTTAAGCTCCTTTGTTTGAAAAACCATTACAACTACTTAGATAATATTTCCTTCAGCTTGCTGCTGCCTTTTCTTCTTGTTTTGCTTTTTGAATTCGTCCCTCTTTTTGATACACAATGGAAGCACCCTCAAAGCTCTTCACAAATTCAACGGTTGCTTCTAAATCTTCTGGGCCCGTTTCAGGATTTTTCCCGAGATTGCCTATCGGCGCATATTTACTTCCAGTTGCGGTTGCCATGAAGTTATTCACCGTGAGAGTATAGGTTTGATCAAAAGCAACGGCTGAACCATCTGGCAGCTTCAAGTCGACTACTTTATATGTTAACGGATCATAGGAATATGAAAAGCCCGAAATACTATAATCTGGTCCAAATTGAGGAGATATTTGTGCTTCAATGATTTCAACCAAGTCCTTCCCCTTAATCTCCAGCTTGACTAAAACGTTGCCGAATGGCTGAATATTAAAGAGATCTCCCCAAGTAATCGGCCCTTTTTCGAGGTTTTGCCTGATGCCACCACCATTCATCATGGCAAAGTCACTTTTCATTGAATATCTCATACCATCGGCAATGAGGTTACCAAGCGGTGTATCTCCATCATTCGAATAGCCGCCTTCCATTTTTACGCCTGCTTCTCCAACAACCTCACTAATGATTGGTTCAACTTCTTTTCCGTAATGAGCTAAAATAGCGGCTGCTTCTTTGTCCTTTTCAATACCAGATTGGTCTACATACTGGATGTTAGCACTCTTTTTGACAATATCCTTCGTTTTCCGGTCAAGTGTTACACTCACTTCGCCAATTGCTTTCCCATATTCAAAGGCTTGAACGATTAGTTTCCCATTGACCTCTCCATTGACCACTTCGTGATTATGTCCTGCAAAAATGACATCAATTTCGTCATCACCTTCTTTGGCAAGCTTCGCACTCTCCCCAGTAATGGTATCTCCATTTTGAGAGGCTGTCATATGAGCCAGCACCGCAATGGCTTTGATCCCTTTTTGCTTTAGTTCCTTCGTTTCTTTATTGACGGCTTTTACTTCATCTGTAAACTGGATGTCTTTAATCCCCTCTGGCATCACCATTCCTGCGGCTGACTTCGTCACAACACCGATAAATGCGACAGGAATTCCTTCGACTTCCTTGATTTCATAGGCAGGTAAAAGTGGTTTGCCCGTATCCTTGTATTCACAGTTCGCACAAACGAGTGGAAAGTTCTGGCCCTCATACCCCTTTGTGCCTTTAGGGTGATCTCCACCATATAAGATACGCAATAGCTCGTCTACGCCTTCATCAAATTCATGATTGCCGACTGTGCCAACATCAAAGCCTATGTTCTCCATGAGTTCAACTGTTGGTTCATCTTGCAGAAGTGAAGATACCGGAGAGCTTCCACCAATCATATCCCCTGCATGGACCGTAATCGTATTTTTGTGTGCTGCTTGTTTTTGTTTCATATATGCCGCCACATAATCCATTCGTCCGTACATTCCTTTACTGCCATCACCCATTATATCCAGCTCGTATTCTTGATCGATTTTACCATGTAGATCATTCATGCTTAAAATCGTTAATGGTACTTCGCTCGATTCCTCTGCCGGCTCATATCCAGCCTGCTCTGCTTCCTCTTTTGAAGCAAAAAAGACACGTTTATCTACGTCTATGTCTTTCCAGTTTTGAGGGGATACGTAGGTTTTCTCAGATGAATCACCAACATAACGTGTGAGTCCTTTTTTCTGCTCGCGTGCTCTAAATTCAAATGGCTGTTCCAGCAGAGGGTCTGCTTCGTTCCAAATGCCCAGCCCTTTTTCCTTCGCTTCTTTGACGGCTTGTTGGAACGTATGATAGTCTTTTTCATCTCCAACTGGCCAGATGAAATAAGTAGGGGCATAACCTTTTTTCACAAGCTCTAAATTTGTATTGATCCCTTTTTTGGTTTTCACTTGAGCTAGCAGACGTCCATAGCCATCCTTCGCTTCAGGACCAATGTTTAACGTGACTTTATCACCGCTTGAAAGAAGCGATTTTAAATAGTCAGTCGCTTGCTGTCCAAAGCTCAGTTGGTTTTGATCTAATTCATTTTTTGGCTTATGGTACGTTTCTGGCGTGTCCATATTGACAAAGCGCACCTTTGTTGTACCAAGCACCGGTTTTTTTAAATGAATGGTATCTCCATCCACCACTCGGTCAACCGTTGCCTCATATTCTTTCTTGATTTTTGGTGGCTTTGGCTGGCGTTTCAGTAGTTTGACATCATTCTTGTGTCTTGGAAGCACCTGCAGCGTATCATACCTGCTTAAAACCCCTGTAAACTCATACCATTTCCCTGCCTTTACTTGATCAATGGCACCTGTATCGACCATCACTCTAAGGACGGTACTGTGATATTTTTTATCTATGACGGTCACATTGTATCCACCACCAGCAGGCTGATCCGGCTTTGATTCCGCGTAGCCTTTTACCTTCACAAGTCTTCCTTCATATTTACCTGCCTGATCCGTTTCCAGTTGTTTAATGGAGACTCGCTTAGGCGCTGGCAATGTTTGATTCACAGCATCTATCCTCAGACGGTCTTGATCTGGCACAATTTCGATCAGCCCTTTATAAGACGTGACCTTGCCAGTCACCGTCACCTTCATGCCGGCTTTTAATGCCGGGAAACTTTTGGGTTGCGTGGAATAAATATTGATTCCAGCCGTTTTGTCCTGAATATATGTCGATAGTTTCCCATTGCCTATAGCGGATTGATCTGCTGTCACAATTCCGCTCACCGTAACCGTCTCTCCTATCAGCTGACGGGCTTTCTTAATCTTCATTGGCTTCATTTGTTTCCACACGGTTTCCTTCTTCTCAGACGCCCTAACCTGCTCTGCTGTCATCACACCTGGCAGTAAGGATTGTAGACTAAAGATCACCAAAATTAAACAACAGATCATTCGAATTGAAAGTATACGTTTCATCAGACCTCTCTCCTTTGAACTTCATCTCTCATAGTGTACAAAGTAAATATTGATGTTGAATGGATTTCATGTAAAACTTATCTCCTTCAACTCATTGGAAACGTAATAATCACCCGTGTTCCCTCAAAGCTTTTGCTTTCAAAACGAATGGTGCCGCCATGGCTTTCAATGATTTTAATGGTCATCATCAATCCAAGGCCCGTCCCTTTTTCTTTCGTTGTATAAAAAGGTTCACCCAGTTTCCCCATTTCATCTTCTGGTATGCCCTTTCCTTGGTCTTCGAATATCAGCATCATTTGATTGTTTTTCAGTACTGAGGTCACTTGGATGACACCTGTCACGCCATCCATTGCTTCAATTCCGTTTTTAAGGATGTTCAGGAAGACTTGTTTCAGTTCATTCGGTATGCCTTGAATGTTTGGCAGTGACGGAGAAAGGTTTTTTTGAATGGACACGCCTTTTAAGACCGCCTGCGATTCAACGACCATGATGACTTCTTCGAGCAGAAGATTGACATGTACCGGCTCAAATTTCACAGATTTACTTCTAGAAAGCACTAGGAATTCGTTAATAATCGCCTCAAGCCGATTAAACTCTGACATCATCACATCTGCATAATCCTTCTGATATTTTTTACTTTGAATCATCAGCTGTAAAAATCCCTTTAACGACGTCAGCGGGTTACGTATCTCATGGGCAATGCCTGCTGCAAGCTGACCAACTGCCGATAGCATCTCAGACTTCATCAGCATCTTCTCTGACTGCTTTTGATTGGTAATATCCTCTGAAATCCGCATCACGGTTGCCTGCATTTTGTTAGGATCATCAATTCGATGTAAAGAGACTCTCTCCCATCGTTCGCGTCCTGATAAATCCTGAAAGTACAACTCACCTGTCCAGCTGCCATCTCTTAAACAAACATCCCATTGCTTCGCTAAATCATCACATTGACATAGCGAATGGTAGACAGAAAAAATATCTTTGCCGATCAGGTCATATTCATGCTGCTGTACAAACTGACAAAAGCGCTGATTCACGCATTGGATGATTCCTTCCTCTGTTGCGACAACAATATGAATATGGCTGTTATCAAGTGCTGTCACCGCAAGATGAAGCGACTGCTTGATTTTCGTCATTTCCGTCATTTTGATCCATGTCATCACCGCTCCCTCATGATCCTGATCAAAGATAGGCGTAATTTGAACGGTGAATTGCTCTCCTTCGTTCGTTTCAATTTCACGTTCGATGACACGCCTGTCCGATATGACGGATTGAATATCATCATAAAGCGTTTCCTGCGCTAGCTTTTTAGCCATTGACTGAAAAGATTGCTGGTGCCTTATTTGAGCTGAAGTAAATAAAGAGGCAGCTGAAGGAGCGTAATAGCGAATATTCATGTTCCGGTCCACAAACAACGTCGCAAGCTCTGGCTTCACAGAGGGTCTGTACAGTTCTTCTCTTGTCACCTTTAAGTTGTTTATGATATTAATCAAATGTTCGTGTTTTTTCTCAAGCTCCTCTATTTGCGTGTTTTTTGCTTTTAATTGAGCCCTTGCCTCTTGCTCCTTTTGTTTGACTTCATTGAGTTCATTTTCTAAATCGACAATACGCTGTTGATAGACTGAATTCTGATCTGGCATCCCTTTGTCCCTGCCGTTCTTTTGATTTTTCCCTCTCTCATTCATCCGAATAAGAATGACGTATACTCCCTTAAAACGGCGATCAAAACTTTTCACGGTAAAATCTACATACTGCTTTCTGCCTTTTTCCGAAATAAGAACATGCTGAAACACAACCTCTGTCTCGTCTGTCCACACCTTTTGAAAGGTTTGACTCAACATCTCTTTCATATAATCAGGCGTCACATATTCACATGATTGATCTGACACTTCTGTATGTTCTAGGAAAGAATAGGTACCCTTTGATATCGCCAGGATTTTGTCACAATCGTTGATCACCATGCATGCGTCATAATCCTTGCTCACTTCTTGCATATATTGTGCAGCTCGCTCTTTTAACTCCACATAACGAGCGTCATGTGCCCAAGATACATTGTATTTAGGAACGTTTGAATGGGTGTAAATGTTCCACTTTTCATTGAACAAATGAAACAAGCGAGGAATATTGGGTACAGTTTCATTTGGCCCTAATATCAACATCCCTTGATCTTTTAAAGCATATTGGAATCGGGACAACACTCGTTTTTGTACTTCAGGCTGGAAGTACATGAGAACATTTCGGCAACTGATAAAATCGAGGTGGATAAAAGGTGAATCGATCAATAAATTGTGAGGTGCAAAGACAATATATTTTCTAAGCGACTGCTTCACAATAAAAGCGTCACCTTTTTTTTCGAAATATCGCGCCCGCCATTTTTCTGGCATTCTTGCCATAGACTCTACCGAGTAAAGACCTTTACTGGCCATTTGAATCGCTTTCCGGTTGATGTCTGTTGCAAACACTTGAAGTTCAATAGACATTTGTCTTCGCTTCATTTCTTCTAAAAATAAAATCGTAAAGGAATAGGCTTCTTCCCCTGTAGAACATCCCGCAATCCAAATGCGGCATCGAGATTTCCCGTTTTTCATCGCATTTTCAACGATCGACGGAATGACCTTATGTTCACATACTCGAAAAGCCTCCATATCTCTAAAAAAAGAGGTCGTGCCGCTGAGAAGCTGTACATGTAAACGGTCAAGCTCATCTGGCTCCCTTTCTAATAAACGATCGTACTCTGATAATAATGAAATCGGTTGTTTTGCACTCCGCATTCGTTTTTGAATGACAGAGAGTATCCTTTTCCTTTCATAGGTTGAAAAGGCAATTCCTTTATACATTTCAAGACGTTCAATCATTCTAAGCAAAACGGGATCTGCATCATCGGCATGTGGGACATTGATGATATTGGCGATATATGCTGCAAGAATTGAAGGATCTTTGAATGTTTGATGATACATGCTGTCAAAACCACTTTCTATCTCACTGCATGATAAGGCTGTACCACCTTGCTCCACCAATTGAAGCAAACCACTCCCCGCACAATGACCTTTTTGAAAAAAGATCGCAAAGGCCTCTTCCTTTTGCACATTGGCAAGTGACTGAAAAAGCGAGTCGACAGAGCATGCCTTGTTCGTTGGAAGCTGCTCTGATACGTGCAATCGTTTGTCTTCTGTTAACGTGACAACCGAATGCTGCGGACAAAAATAAATCATATTTTCCATGACTTTCTCACCATGCTTAATCGTTTTTGCCCGGTAGCCAATCGGTAAAACAAGTGATTCCAAATCAGTTATACAATCGCCCGTCACATGATTTTGCACAACAATAAAAGAGGCATTTATTTCATTTGAAAACGATTGAAAAAAAGCCTCAAGATGATGCTGTTCAAACGGCGAAACACCGATGCCAATCACTGGTGCCTGCACATGTTCGTCTTCTATCAAACGATTAATGATTTTGTCCTGCATCTGCTACCCCCATGTTCATTCGTCTGATACTTTTTTTCGACAAAAAGGAAGAAAACCCTCTAATTGTAAATAATGTTTTTTGCATGAAAGAAGGAAAACATCCTCACATTAAAACAGAATGTAAAAACAGAAGGAGGAACCTCTATGCAAAACGAGCAGCAACCACCATTTCAAGGAAGTGCCCCGCAGCCTGAGCTCAACCATGGCGGGCATGAGTTATTTGATTTACATGAAATTTTAGCAGGCACGATTAATATTCTGGATCAATATTTAATCTTTCGGCAGTTTATCCAAGATCCTGCATTATCCGACATTTTAGATCGACAATATCAATTCGTTTTATCCCAGTACAATGTCACTGTAGATTGTTTTTCTACTGGACAAAAGCCTAGTGAAGAAACCGCTACTTATATGATGAAAGAGCCTACACAGGTGACGTACGGGATCAAACCTTCTCAGCCGAAGAAGCCAAATCAGTCATTGCAAGATGTAAAAGATGCAGGTATCACAGGGCATATGCTCGGCCTCGTGAAATCACATGCAGGATTACTAGCCATGACATCACTAGAAGTAACAAATCCAGTTGTCAGACGTGTGCTCGCAGCGCAAATTCCGAACTTTATCGAAATGGCGTATGAAATTTTCTTGTATCAAAACAAACATGGCTACTATCAAGTCCCTCAGCTTTCTGTACAAGACATGAAAGCGATGACATCTACATTTGTTCCAATGCAAGGACAGGTTCAAATGCCGCCTAGCAAAGCCAATCAGCAAAAGCCGCTTCATTAAAAAAAACGGCTGACCCCTTTCTCTGGTCAGCCGTTTTTTCTTTGATACATCACTTTAAACTGTTCTTCAAAGTCTGAGAGCCGCTGCCCTGTCGCCTGCTCAAAGCCTCTATCAAATCGGCCCTCTTTCGCCGTTTCCTCCATGATCTCATGTATGATGTTTCGTCCGTAAAGCTGCACCAGCTCATAGATCATATAATAGCTTTGTAAATAAACATCTGTCTCATACGTCATCCGAGAGTCTTGCCAGTCTTGATCAGAATGAAGAGATTGAAAAGGAACGACGTCGAACCGTTCAGACGTCGCGTTTAACACGTCATAGGCCGTCCACTCTGCTGTTCCTTCATGGAACCAAAGAGGAAAGATCACTGGAGACACCTTGTATGCATGGACCTTTTCATAGAAAACAAAATGAGCATACTCATGAATGAATAACGTGTTGAAAAAGTATAAGGGCAGTGTCTCTTTCTTCAATAATTCTTCCCGTTTATCTGGGTATAACCCAATCATTTGATCATAATCGGAGTAAAAACCCGTAATTTGCTTGATGCCGGCAAATTGTTCGATCGTGTCTTTATCATCAAAATAAATAATGTCTAAAGGTTTGTCAGGTTCAAACTGAAACACTGACGATGTCCTCTTCTTTGCCTGATCCAAAGCCTCTATTGTCAGATCCACAAAGACGTCCTCTTCCTCCGCATAGTAAATTCTGATATGTTGATAGACTTGCTTATTGAGTCCCTCCGTTAAAACCGTTTTAGGAGAAGACTGATGCTCTAAATATTGTCCTGTCAGCTGAAACGCAACATAAATCAAGTACGCGGTGAAAGCATAAAAAATCAGACCTGCTGCAATCATTCCGCCTACAAGCTTTTTATGAATCAATGACGGCTTGGCTTTCATTTACTCCCCACCTGAATTCATCCTGCAACCTCTTTCTCTTTCTATGAAGAAACAAAGATCAACAAGAGGTGATATATTTTTTACTTTATGCAGTCAGGTGCGTGAGGTGCGGTTCCAAACAAAAAAGCCGCATATGACATACGGCTTTTGTCGTAGCTATTTTGATTCAGGGAAGACACGTCTCACCGTTTCAGTAAATTCATCGAAAAATCCTGAAATTGGCTCTCCGCTTTTAATACGTTTTCCGTACCCTTTCATACGATCAACAAAGTCTGGATTAGCGGATACATACACGTTATCGATTTGTTGATCCGTTGATTTGACTTTATCTGAAATTTTCTTTTTCAAATCGTCAGTCACGTCACCGCTTTTATTGCCTTCGAGCACGACGGCAACAAATGCATTTTTCCCTGTGACAAGCACGTTCGCTGTTTTCACTTCAGACATGTTGGCTACAAGCTCTGACGCCTTATCTGCCACTTTGACCTTTTGTGGCGTTTGAACATCTGGCTGATCCTGTCTCATGTTGTCGTTCTTATATGTGACATTTTCATACTGTCGTTTCATTGTTCCTCTTCGTTCATCGCCTTGGTTGTTCATTCCACACCCAGCGGTGATTAATGTTGGAACGAGTAGTAAAGATAGCATCCATTTCTTATTCATCAATTATTCCCTCCTTTTGCTCATAGGTTTTTCATCCAATCGACTTTTTATGCACACATCCTCTATTTCAGCAAAATGAATTCATAATTCAGCTATGTTTGGTCATCCTAAACATGATGAAGAAGAATCATCATGATCAAATGGAGGGATTCGTTTGTTTAAAAAAAGAAAAGGCATGAGCACTGGCGCAATGATCGTAGCATCAACAGCTATCATTGCATTATTCTCCCCGGTTTTACGAAAAAGGCTGAAAAGCATGACGCAAATGAATATGTCTTCAATGATGAAAGGCAATGATCATCAACATCATGAGCCATCTCGCCATGAATCACACTCGCTCCAAGAATCAAAAGGGACTGCTGAAGTAGGTCAAATGATCAAGCAAGCGTTCACAGCTGTCCAGCCAAGTCACACAAATCAGCATCAGTCACCTTCAAGAACCCATCAGCCAAGAGAGTCTTATGCACAGTCTCTTCATATTGATGAAAGTGTCATGAACGTGCTGGATGATGAATCTATCCAGCAAGTGATCAATGACATCGAGCACAAATAAATGAAACAGGAGCCTTCATGAAAAAGGCTCCTGTTTATTCTCCTGAAAAATGCTCTTTGACCATGAGACAAAAGGAAGGCAAAAAAGTAATTTCAATCGATGTGATGAATCTGTGACGATCATCATCTAAAATGAGCAAAAGCTCTTTTTCTCCCTGCCGATCTTTTTTAATATCTACACGTCCCACGGTTTTAAAATCATATATCCCTGAAGCCTTCGCATCCACTTTTCGAACGATCTTTAAGTAAAACTCTTTCATCTCTAACGACATCGTGATCACGAATCGCTCCTCTTGATTCTCAAATCGAAACGTCAGATCTTGATATTCAATAGGCATATCTCGTTCAAACCCTTCATCAGGCTCTGTTTCAAAAAAAGAAAGCCATTCCGCTTCATTTGGAAAGCGTTTTCTGCGCAATCGGTTCATCCTCCTCATAATTGAAATTTTTATTAATTATCTTTTTTCCCCTTTTCTTTTGCAACAAATTTTAGTAATTTTAAAAAGGTGATTTTATTTTGCTAAGAGACCTCTTTATTAATTTAACAATTCTTGTCACTTTCCATTATTTATTTATGCTTGTGTTTAAAGAGAATTTTTTAAAGAAAGAAGATACCTTACTCAGACAACTATGTAAAGGCATGCTTTCTGGGTTACTCGGTGTCCTCTTAATGTTCTTCTCTATTAAAGCAGGACCAGCCATCATCGATTTAAGACATATCCCCCTTATTTTAACGGCCTTTTATGGAGGTATCGCGCAAACGTTCATTGCGGCATGTATTGTCATCATTGGGCGATTATTAATCGAAGCAAACGTCGCTTCTTTCATCAATATTTTTTCCATGATGATTATCGCAACAGCCTCTTTTTTGATTGCTGAACGCCATATCAATCATGTTGTGAAAATGCTGTTATCCATCACGATAAGCAACGTGATTGCAACCATTTTGTTTATCACCATCGTCCATGAGACATCATTTGAACTGCATTTTGCCTATTGGATTTTCTCATATATTGCCGGGTTGTTTAACTTTTATGTCATTGAGCATCAAACAAAAGCATATCAGCTATTAAATTTGTATAAATTCCAGGCTCACTATGACTTTTTAACAGGTGTATTAAATAAACGGAAGTTTGATGAAGTATTAAGTCATGCTTTTTCTACGAAATGGAAGCAGTCTATTCATCAAATGTCCCTTATTTACTTAGACATTGATTACTTTAAATCCATTAATGATCAATATGGACATCACGAGGGAGATATCGTTTTAAAAGAAATTGGAACAAGGTTGATTAAAAACACAAGAAGCTCAGATTTTATTGGGCGGATCGGCGGCGAGGAATTTGCTGTCCTTCTACCGAATTGTTCAGTTGAAAAAACATGGCAAATTGCAGAACGATTACGGAGAAAAATAGCGGATCAGCCGATTTATTTACAAGATGGAACGTCCATTCAAACTACTGTGTCAATTGGATGTGCATATTATCCCGGAACGCATACAGACATCAAGAAACTACCCATTATTGCTGACCAAGAGCTTTATAAAGCGAAGCAGTCAGGCCGAAATCAAGTAAGCTTTTCAGAGAGAATGAGAAACCATTTGACATAGGTCTTTTCCTCAATATGTTAGAGCTCATTATTTTTAAAAAAGTTTTCGGATAACAGTTGTTTTTTCCCGCAAACACTGGTAAAGTAAAGGTAATTATTTTTGTTCGTATCACCTTTAAGAAGAAAGTTTTGAAAGAGTTTTCGTCTTTGAAGTTTGTGTAAGAGCAAGAATAGTGAATTTAAGCGTTAAGATCGCTTTAGGAGGAAATTTCATGTTAGAAGGTAAAGTAAAATGGTTCAACTCTGAAAAAGGTTTCGGATTCATCGAAGTAGAAGGTCAAGACGATGTATTCGTTCACTTCTCTGCTATCCAAGGCGAAGGCTTCAAAACTTTAGAAGAAGGTCAAGCAGTTTCTTTCGAAATCGTTGAAGGTAACCGCGGACCACAAGCTGCTAACGTTAACAAAGCGTAATTTAAGAGCATCTGCTCTTTTAGCACTTTATAGAGTGAAGGAAAACCGCTCGGCTTCTGCCAGCGGTTTTTTTATGCAATAAAAAAGAGAACCTGACGAGAGGTTCTCTTTTTATTTGTCCTTCTGCTTTAGCTTCTGCAAAGCAGAACGATACATATCATCATTCATTTTTGTCTCTGGTTCTTCTTTTTTGACAGGTGGTTCTGGCTGCTTAAACTTTTGAAGCGCCTGTCTATAGAAATCGTCGCCAGACACGTGTTCGTCCGTTTGAGAAGGCTCTGACGCTATTTCTTCTTCTTCAGGCTCTACAGGTCTCGCCGCAACTTCTGGCTCGCTGCGCGGCACGTCAGGCTGATTAGACACATCTTCTTTGATCTCTGCCTTCTCGACTGAAGCGTGTCTGACATTGAACGCTACTAATCCGATAATGACTAGAACAGCAGCTACTAACGCTACAATAATCGTCGCCAAAAGAACCCTCTCCTTATCGCTTAAATGATGCAGTGACTGATGCTACACGTCTTCCTAATGCTTTGCCGAGTTCAATGCCTTCCGTAGACATCAATTCATCAGAATCAATTGGACATGTCACACCTGCTCCATAATAAGAGCCGTATAAAGCATTCTCTGGAACATTTCCAGGAAGACCTACCACAAGCATCCCTTGATGGAACATTGGCGTAATCAAATTGTGCATCGTCATTTCTAAACCGCCGTGTGTTGTAGCAGTTGTACAGAAAACAGCACCGACTTTATCGATGAGTTTTCCTTCTGCCCATAAGTAGCCAAGACGGTCAATCCATGTCTTTAATCCAGAACTAATGGTACCAAAGTGACCAGGGCAGCCCCAAATGATCGCATCCATTTGATCAAGCTTGCGAATGTCCGCATCTTTCACATGATCAATGAACACTTCAGCTTGCTCTGTTTCACCTGCGCCCGCTGCAATCGCTTCTGCAAGTGCTTTTGTATGGTCGCCTTCACTATCATATACGACATAAATTTTCATGTACGGTCCCTCCACACTTATCTTGCATCTTGGTTTGCTTCCTTAGGTGCTGGAAGCAGCGTCATTTCTTGTTTCTTATGTTGCTGATCTTTTCGTTTTTTATCCTTACGTACATCTCGCAAGAACAAGCTGAGAATGACACCAGCCGCACAGAATAATGTGACCCACATGTAAGCATCATTGATACCCATCACGTTTGAATCGACCTGTGCTTTCGTAAAGAGCTGGGTAGATACATATTTTTGAGCAGCTTCTGCTGTCATCCCCATATGATGCATCACATTCGACACAGCCGTCTGGAATGAATTCATAAAGAATGGGTCAGCTGTATTCGTCTGATCCGCCATATTCGAATAATGGAATGTCGTCCGATTCGTATAAATCGTCGTGATTAAACTCGTACCGATTGAGCCGCTAATTTGTCTTAATGTGTTAGACATCGCTGTACCATGACTGTTTAAATGCTGTGGTAATTGGTTCATCCCAGCTGTCATAACAGGCATCATCAGCAGTGACATACCAAATGCACGTACTGCATACATGAGCACAATGTGACTATAGGATGTATCAATGGTCAGCCTTGTAAACTCGTATGTGGTGACAACAGTAATCAGCATTCCCACAATCGCAAGCGGACGAGGTCCAAATTTATCAAACAAGATCCCTGAAATCGGGGACATAATCAGCATTGCAAGTGCCCCTGGAAGCATTAACAGACCCGATTGCAATGCAGTAAACCCAACGAGGTTTTGCAGATAAATCGGAAGTAAGAACATTCCAGTGTATAAGGCAACAGTAATAATGATGTTAATGACACTTGATAATGAGAAAATGCTGTATTTAAACACACGGAAATCAAGCATCGGATTATCAGCTTTTAGCTGTTGGAAAATAAAGAGAATGATCGCAATCGCACCAATAATAATCGTCGATAAGACGATCGGATCTGTCCAACCATCACTCCCCGCTTCACTCACTCCGTATAGAAGCGAAGCAAAACCAACGATTGAAAGAATCGCACCAAGGGTGTCCAGCTTGATTTTTTTAGGCTCTACAATATTTTTAAACATAAAGAAAGCCGCGATAATGACAATCAAACCGATTGGTACAAGGCCATAAAACATAATACGCCAAGAATAATGTTCAATAATGTAACCAGATAATGTTGGTCCTACAGCTGGTGCAAACATCATCGCAAGACCAAAAATCCCCATTCCTTTCCCTCTGCTTTCCGGAGGGAAAATAAAAAGGATTGTTGTCATGACGAGCGGCTGCAAGATACCGCCACCGATTGCTTGAATCAAGCGGCCAATGAGCATCGTAGAAAAGTTCGGCGCAATGCCGCAAATAAATGTGCCTAGTGTAAATGAGATCATGGCCACTAGGAATAAGCTACGCTGTCCAAAACGTGTGATTAAAAACGCGGATAACGGAATCAGCACACCGTTGACAAGCATGTAACCTGTTGTAAGCCACTGAATGGTCGTTGCACTCACATTAAATTCAGTCATTAAATGGGGCATGGCTACGTTCAGAAGCGTTTGGTTTAAAATCGCTACGAACAAACCAGCCATTAAAATGATCAGTAAAGACAAGGAGCCTGTTCCCTGTTTTGTCGCTGCAGGTTGATTTGCCATCTCAGACAACCTCCTTTCATTTTTTGATATCAGTCATCATTAAGATGAGATTTTGACAGAAGCATTCATACCTGGAAGTACTTTGTCAGATGGATTTTTAATTGAAATTTTGACGGCTACTTTTTGTGTCACTTTTGTATAGTTACCACTTGAATTTGTTGCTGGCAGCATGTTGAATGTTGAATTTGTCGCATAACCAATTTGTTCAACAGTTCCTTCGAATGTTGTATCAGGATCACCATCTACCACGATGTCGACTTTGTCGCCTTTTTCAATGTTCTTAATGTCTGTTTCTTTGATATTCGCTGTGATATAAAGCTTGCTTAGGTCAATTGTTTCACCAAGAACTGTACCTGGCTGCACTTGTTGGTTGTTTTGCACTTCTTTTTTGACTAATGTGCCATCAGCTACTGCTTTAATGTTTGTTTTTGCTTCTCCTTCAACTTTTGCAACTGTGCTGTCCTTTTGCACTTCGTCACCTTCATTGATATCCCAGCCTTTGATTTGTCCAGCTGCTGGTGCTGTAATTTGATACATGTCTCCTGTCACTTTTGCCTCGTCTGTTTTCACAAAGTTTGTGCTTTCGTAGTAGTAATAAGCACCTCCGGCAATAATGGCAAGAATCACAATAAGGCCAATAATATTCGTTAGTAATAAACGCCCTCTGTTCATGTTTTGTTTCTCCTTTCATGTATAAAAATATAGTGTCATCTGCTTTAGCAAGCTTAGAATGCCCATCATCTGACAGAATATGAAACAAGATCATAAAGCTGTCATTTTCCCTTCATCTACTCCGCTGAAAAATGGTGTGCAGCCCATTTATACTTATTGTTCACTCATGAGCAAAGAGCAGAAAAAGAAGAAAAGACGATCGGCATCTTTTTTGAAAAACTTATATTTAACAAGATTAAATATTAATAAATGAAAATTGAAATGTCAAAGAGAAAGTTTTACTTTTTTTCTGGTGATCCTTTCCTTCTCCACAAAAAAAACCTTTCAGCCCTTATACTGAAAGGTTTTTTCAAATGTTATCTTTAAGAAAGAACTTCTTCCTGCTGAAAAAATTTTTTTAATGCGAGAAACACGTCTGATTTTTGCTTCAAAATATAATAATTAAATTTCTCATCCTGAATATGCTTATATGCTGACATTAACGTAGAATGACGGTTATATTGATTCACTTCACCATAACAGAATAAGTTGGCTTTTTTCATAATCTCTTGAACAAGCTTCACACACCGCGCATTGTCGGAGGTCAGATTATCACCATCAGAAAAATGGAAAGGATAAATATTATATCGTGACGGCGGATATCGTTCATCTATGAGCTCTAGTGCCTTTCGATAGACAGACGAGCAAATGGTCCCCCCGCTCTCCCCCCGTGAGAAGAAATGTTCCTCATCGACAACCTTCGCCTCTGTATGGTGGGCAATAAATTCAATATCAACCGTCTCATACTTTGTCCGTAAGAAACGTGTCATCCAAAAGAAAAAACTCCTAGCCATGTACTTTTCCCAAAGTCCCATACTTCCGCTCGTATCCATCATCGCCAAAACGACGGCTTTCGACTCTGGTTTGGTCACTTCATTCCACGTTTTATATTTGATATCCTCTGGATAAATTGGATAAAAGGAAGGACTTCCCGTCATCGCGTTTCGTTTAAATGCCGACAACATCGTTCGTTTTTTATGGATATTTCCTGTTAAGCCCGTTTTGCGAATATCATTAAACTCAATTTGTTCGACAATGATGTCGTCAAGCTCCTTTTGTTTAAGGTTAGGCAGTTCTAGTTCACGAAACAGCGCTTCCTCCAGATCCATTAATGAGACTTCTGCTTCGTAATAATCCTCACCTGCTTGATCTCCAGCGCCTTGCCCCTTCCCTTGCCCTTGCTTACTATCTGACCCATCACGCGCGACCACATCACCAACCTGGCTGTCTCCATCCCCTTGGCCCACATGCTTATTCTTGTCGTAGTTGTACCGAATTTTATATTCATCTAATGATCGAATTGGAATTTTGACAACATCTTTCCCATTAGACATGATGATGCTTTCCTCTGTGACAAGATCCGGCAAATTGTTTTTAATCGCCTCTTTGACTTTTTTCTGATGACGCTGCTGGTCGTCATAGCCTTTTCGATGGAGGGACCAGTCTTCCTGAGAAACAATAAACTGACTTTTTTCTTGCTGGGACATCCATCCCCCTCCTCACCTGTTTGCGCAATTATTCTAACCATCGATTCCTTTATCGTATGCTGCCTGTCATCCAAGATGACGATCATTTCTAAAAAAGACATTACCGGTGCTGATATGCGCCAATAATGCCTCCTTCATTTATTAACGATTCAGAAGACTACCTACATATTTTAAGAGTTCATTTGCACTTGTTGAATTATAGCCATGCTCATCAATCAATCTAGCCACTACTTCATTTACCTTTTTCAGCTGCTGTTCATCTGGTGTCTTCGTCGATGTCGTAATTTTAACCACATCTTTTAGATCAGCAAATAACTTCTTCTGAATCGCCTCTCGTAATCTCTCATGAGAATTATAATCAAAACGTTTGCCCTTTCTCGCATAAGCCGAAATACGAATGAGAATTTCTTCTCGGAATGCCTTTTTGGCATTTTCAGAAATACCGATCTGTTCCTCAATTGAACGCATAAGCTTTTCATCAGGATTCATTTCTTCACCAGTTAACGGATCACGCAGCTTGTTTTTATTGCAGTAAGCTTCGACATTATCTAAGTAATTATCCATGAGTGTTTTCGCAGACTCCTCATAGGAATACACAAATGCCTTTTGAACTTCCTTCTTCGCAATATCGTCATACTCTTTTCGCGCGACAGAAATAAAATTCAAATACCGCTCCCGATCTTCATTTGAGATGGACGGATGCTGATCGAGCCCTTCTTTTAACGAACGAAGCACATCCAGTGCATTGATCGATTCCATATTCTTTCGAATAATGGTGGATGAAATTCGGTTGATCACATAACGCGGGTCAATTCCGCTCATCCCTTCGTCATGAAATTCCTTTTTCATCTCATCTATGTCAACAGATTGAAAACCTTCGACACTTTCCCCATCATACAGACGCATTTTTTTCACCAAATCAATATCAGACCGCTTCGGCTCTTTGAGTCTCGTCAAAATAGAGAACATCGCCGCCACCTTCAGCGTATGCGGTGCAATATGAACGTCTGAAACATCACTTTCTGAAATCATTTTATGATAAATCCGTTCTTCCTCTGTCACCTTTAAATTATAAGGAATCGGCATCACAATAATTCTTGAATGAAGGGCCTCGTTCTTCTTATTTGAAATAAACGACCGATACTCGGTTTCATTCGTATGAGCGACAATCAATTCATCCGCACTAATCAAGGCAAATCGGCCTGCCTTAAAATTTCCTTCCTGCGTTAATGAAAGAAGGTGCCATAGAAATTTCTCATCACACTTTAACATCTCCTGAAACTCCATCATTCCGCGGTTTGCTTTATTGAGTTCCCCATCAAACCGGTATGCACGAGGGTCTGACTCTGATCCAAATTCAGCAATGGTTGAAAAATCGATGCTGCCTGTTAAATCGGCAATGTCCTGAGATTTCGGATCAGACGGGCTGAAGGTACCAATGCCGGTCCGTTTATCCTCTGAGAAAAAGATCCGCTCAACCCTTACATCCTCAATTCTGCCGCCATATTCCTCTTCCAATCTCATCATATTCAGAGGCGACAAATTCCCCTGCACACGAATGCCATATTCTCTATAGAAATCCTCCCGCAGATTTTGCGGAATGAGATGAAGCGGGTCTTCATGCATGGGGCAGCCTTTGATCGCGTAGACTGCGCCATTGTCTGTCAGGGAATATGCTTCGAGACCTCTTTTCAGCCTTGTTACAAGCGTAGATTTCCCGCCACTTACCGGTCCCATCAATAATAAAATACGTTTCCGCACATCTAATCGCTTTGCAGCAGGGTGGAAATATTCCTCCACTAGCCTTTCCAGTGACTCCTCTAATCCAAAAAGCTCCTGATCAAAAAATTTGTAGGTTCTGACCCCATTCTCCTCTTCAATCCCGCTGTCTTTAATCATATGATAAACGCGAGAATGAGCAGATTGAGCGACAAGTGGATTTTCTTTAATAATGTCTAAATAATCGCTGAATGTGCCTTCCCATTTCAGACGCTGCTCTTCTTCTCTGTACTGTTCAATTTTCTTTAAAATATCCATATGAACCTCCTCTTTCAAGATTGAAGCTAGTAATCAGATACTGTTTTATAATCTATGCGGAGGCGTCCTATTACATGCTTTCGTTCTTCAAAATGACGAATTGGCAAACTGAATTGACAACCATCCGCAAGACCCTTCATAATAAAGGAAAAACAGGAGAAAAATGATCTTCTTCTCCTGCTTTTCAAGGCGAACTTCACATCATATGAAACAGGCAGCGAGTAGGAACAAAGGGATAAGGGGGAGCATATATGAGAACGGTCATTATGATGGGCGTCATCATTACGTTTTTAGTATCCATTTTCACAGCTGGCTACGAAGGCAAGCCTGGTAAATGAAAAAAAGGATGTTCCATTAGCGGAACATCCTTTTTTCATTTAGTTCGTTGTTTTCAGCACTTGCATATTCACTGTATTACCCGATACCTGAATCGAAGTAAAGTCTTGCGTATCTATCACCGGTGTGACTGCTCGATTATCTAATGTGATATCAGTAAAACGAGTAGAGAAGTTTGCCCGAATATCTTTCCGATAAATATCGTCAGTCACTGCAACCGTCGAAAGTAATTTCCATTTGGTCACAGAGCCAATGTTTGAGTTTTGAATTTCTGTGATAATGCGTCCTGTATAACCAACATTGTTTGTCCCCCAGAAAGTCGCTCTTGTATGTCCATTCAAATTTTTATAAATGGTCATTTGAACAGTACTTCCAGGCTTAAATCCTTTTGTATACGTAAAATCACTCTGTCCCTCGATATATGTTTCTTGATTATTTGTCCCTACCTTCATCGTAGGTTTCCATACATTATAGGTTGGACTGTATTGAAGACCAATATCCGCTTCTTTTGATCCTGTGAATCCAGAATAAATATAAGCTGTCCCATTAGACACACTCATCGTGGAAGGAAGTTGAATTTTTGTGACCAATATAGATCCATTACTATTGATATAAGTACGCCCGCCAATTCCTTTAGATAATTGCGCTGCTTCTATTTCCTGCGTCTGAGAAAGACCTGGAATACTGACTGGAATGGCCCCCATTAAAATAGCTGAGCTAATGGCACTAGTGATCAGTAGTTTTTTCATCTCTTTATTCCTCCTAATGGATTCATCATTTTTGAAAACGTGATCACAATCTATCATACTACCTATTTTTTAACATGTCAAAAAAAGTATAAATAAGTCATATTTTTCATCTCCATGCTTCTAATCTCACATAAAAAAGCCGAGATCGGTATCTCGGCTTTCATCATGATCTTATATAAGGTCTCGATATTGCTGCTGGCGAAGTGCCTCATAAACAAGGATTGCTGCTGTATTTGATAGATTAAGCGAACGAACATGCTCTGTCATCGGTAAACGAAGACAGCGGTCCATATTTCGTTCAATTAGATCTTTCGGCAATCCACTTGTCTCTCTGCCAAAGACGAAGAAATAGTCTTCATCTAACTGAGAGTAATCAAACGTTGTATGCGGCTTTTGGCCAAACTTTGTGATATAGAAGAATTGTCCCTTCGGATGCGCCTCAAACAATTCATCGAGCGAATCATGATAGACGACATTGGCATACTTCCAATAATCGAGTCCAGCACGCTTCAGCATTTTGTCATCTGTCGAAAAACCAAGTGGACGAATCAGATGAAGTGTTGTATTTGTTGCTGCACATGTACGCGCAATATTTCCAGTATTAGCTGGAATCTCTGGTTGATATAAAACGACATGAAGTCCCAAAAAAGTTCACCTCTAATTTTCTTTTCCGCTCAACATTATACCATTAACTATCCTTTGCGGCATCGTCCAAAATGTGAAAAAACGTATAACGAATAGCTGGTGTATAGGCGGTCGAATCCTCATATGACCAATAACGCATGCGGCTGTCATACGTCTGTGCATTCACAAGAGGCATCCCGCCTTTATCATGGTCAACGACAATGGTTGTATGATTATACCTTCCATCACCCTCAAAATCGTAGCAAATGATATCACCAATTTGAAGCTCCTTCGCTTCTTTTAGCTTCTTTGCCCTTAAGCCCGCTTTAGAATTCGCTAAATAATTTTTCATCGAATGAGCCACCGTCCAGCTGTAGCTCCACGTATGTGGACGCACCCACCAGCCAGACCCACGATTCGGATACCCTCTCGTTGGCGCATTCCCTGCTTTCAAGCATTGTGAAATAAAATTTGTACAGTTATCTTCAAAATTCTTGTAGGCTGGATTCCGTTTATTCCAGTACGTCTCCGCATATTGCACGGCTGCCCGCCGATCATAGTGAAAGGCTCTCCCGAATTGTTCCTCGTTCTGGAAGCGCTCATCCTCCTGCTCTTCCTTTTGCCGTTCCTCCTGCATCATGTGATCTTTGACAAGCATGTCGTTATAAAGAAACGCTTCTCTTTTTTCAACCTGTTCCTCCAAATAAAAAGAATCGTCTACATCCTTACAGACATAAGTGAGATGAGCAAGATATTGCACATGCTGAGCTCCATCGTCCTGAATCGTTGAATCTAGAAGCTTTGCTTTTGCCTTCGCCTTCACAATCTCAACCTGTCTTCTAGCAAAAAGCTCCTTTTTTCGTTCTACTGCTTCCACATCAGACATGAGCTGCGGTTGTTTAATCGCACTGTCATTTAATAAATACGCCAGCCTGTCTTCTAACGTTTGCGCTAATAATTGTTTCACACAGACACCACCAAACTTTTTTTAAAATCTCTGTTTGGTACATTCTATGTTCATAGGGATGTTATTTAGTATTTAAAGGTGTCTGTAACAACTCAATCCCTTTGATGATCTCTTGTTTCGCTTCTTCATCACTTTCCCGCTCAAGGGCTTTTTCCAACTCTGAAAGCTGCTGCTTGTCGCCAATTTTACCAATGGCCCAAGCAGCCGTGCCTCGAATGACCGGCCTTGGATCCTTGTGCATCAACTCAATCAAAACTGGTAAGGCAGATGTATCTTTAAAGTGAGCGAGTGCCAAAATTGCATTCCGCTGAATGGGCTTTTTCCCCCGCCATGATCCTGATACATGACCGTATTTTTCCTTAAACTCACGATTACTGATCGTAAGGAGCGGCTTTAAAAGTGGCTTTGCAATTTCAGGGTCCGGCTCCATTTCAGGATGCAGATGAAAGTCTTTCCCTTTATTGATCGGGCAGACAATTTGGCACGTATCACATCCATACAATCGGTTCCCTATTTTCGAACGAAATTCGTCAGGTAAAAACCCTTTTGTCTGAGTTAAAAACGAAATGCACCTTTGAGAATTCAGCTGTCCTGGATTCACAAGTGCACCAGTCGGACACGAATCCACACATTTATTGCACGTCCCGCACTGATCTTCAATTTTCTCATCCGGTTCAAATGGGACATTTGTGATCATTTCAGCTAAATACACATAAGAGCCGAACTCTGGTGTGATAATCATACAATTCTTTGCACTGAAACCAATGCCAGCGCGTTCTGCTACAGCACGATCAGACAGTTCCCCTGTATCCACCATTGATTTTGTTCGTATATCGACATGTTTGCTTCGCAAAAATTCCTCGAGCATATCGAGCTTTTTATTCAAAACAACATGATAATCCGTTCCCCATGAAGCCCTGCAGAAGATTCCCCTTCTCGCATCCTTTGTGCTTCGAGGAGCATCTTTCATTTTGGAAGGATACGCGAGCGCTATCGCAACAATTGATTTGGCCTTTGGAAGCAGCAAAGAAGGGTTTGTTCGTTTTTCAATATCAGGCTCTTCAAAGCCGGACAAATACCCTAACGATTCATGTAAGATCAGTCGGTCCTTTAATGAATCAAATGTATCAGCACTTGCAAATCGAATTTTATCGACACCAATTTCTTTCGCATATTGAATTAACTCTTCTTTTAATTCTCCAACATGAATCACCTTGCAAACCTCCTTCCTTTGTTTCTTCTGTTGTTTTCAGTATAATACGAGTGTATCATGACCGATTGGAGTGAGTCACTGTGAAGATACATATGGAAATTTCTCATCCTCAAAACCCGTCTATCCATGTTGGACAGATTGAATATTCACATATTGAAGTCGGTAAATCACCTCAAATGTTAAAAGGTCGATTACGCCTGTTTCAAGAGTCTTTGTTTTTTGAATACGAAGATAAAGCCTTAGAAGAAGTACAAGCAATCAAAGTATGGACTGATCTTTTAGAAGACGTCCCTTTCCTTCCACTTCTTTCTGATATTCAAAAGGAACAATTTATTGACTCGACCAATTCCGTACAGGATTTGTCGATATTTTTCTCATTAAAATATTTCTTGCCCATCCTGACATTAGATGCCGATCGCCTAAAAGAACCACTTTCACTGGCAAAAAATGATGCTGGTCACATTGAATGGCAGGACGACGCAGGACTTAAGGGATTATTTTCTAAAGCAAGTAAAGCACAAATTTCTCAAGACACAAAGAACATTCTTCAAATCATCCTTTTCCCGCCATCTATTTCCCGGGAAAAGAGTGAAGCTCTTATACAATCCTTGACGAAGATGTTTATACAAATACATGGTGGAGAAAGCAAATATGAACTCATTGAAAAAGCACTGTAGCCTGACAGTGCTTTTTCACATTATACTGACATAATAAAAAACGCAACACTTCGTTTATCTAAGAAACGAAATACTGCGTTATTAACAAAAATTATGTATTGGAGCGGGTGATGAGAATAGAACTAACGACATCAGCTTGGAAGGCTGAGGTTGTACCACTAAACTACACCCGCATCAATCTTTTAAAGGCAACATCATTGCGTTGACTTTTATTATGTTACAACTTTCTTAACAATTCGTCAAGAGAATATGAAGATTTTTCGTCAAAAAACTTCATATTCTCCATATATATTACGATAGTTATTTGTCTAACTGGACAAAAAATAAGTACGCATGTGACATATTCTTCAACGCTTTCTCAGGGTTCTTCTCGATTGCTCCAAGCATAGGTGAATTCCCATCTTTCCCCATTGCAGCTGTATATGCAATTAGTGCTTTTTCTCCTGAAGCCACTTTGACAGATTCAGATTGTGCGGAAAAAACATAATCACCTACTTTGAAAGGAAAGCTTGAAGTTGCTTTTGTCATCCCATCATTCTTCTTGTCTGACCAAATACTAAATTGTGATTCGTATATATCTTTCTGATGATTCAGTTGAAAGAGCATGTTCATCGTTTGATCGGTTCCATCCTGATGTAAGGTAAAGGTGGCAGAAGATGCTTCCTCATCAACTAATCGACCATTTTTATAATGACTCCCGATAAAAGTAATACTCTTATTCTTCTTCGTTAATCCCTTTAGGGTAAGAGCCACCATTTCATTAGTAGTTGTTGCATCTAGTAAGCCTTCTTCTTTCTTTGTCAGCTTCATTTTTTCGATTGTTACTTGATTCTTAGATACGGGTTCTGTTTCTTTTTTAGATACTGTCTTCACTGTCGTTGTTGTTTCTTCGGCCTTCATACCGCATCCTGCTAAAAGAAAAACAGTGAACAAAAGTATACTCCATTTTTTAATCATTGATATCCCCTTTGATGTTTTTTTATTCTTTATTATACTAAAATTTGGTTGATTATACAAAAAAAGATTAGGAGAATTCTCCTAATCTTTCGCTTTTTTCTGTTTCATTGCCGACAGCAATGCCACAATGAGAAAACTCGCCGCAAAAATCACAATCATATAAATAAAAAAGTTTGGCTTGATCTGAAAAGTAAACGCTGACGAACCTTCCATCTCAAAAGCGAGACTGTTAAATAATAATGCATCATTCGTTTTTGATTGAAATAAATGATAGAATAGTACACCAATTGTCAGCATCGGAAAGCCTAAGAATCCTAGAAAACCACCAACAATAGCACCTTGTTTCAATGCCTGAACGTTCATGATCGTTGTCCTCCCATTCCACCAAGCAATAACTGCTTCATAATGGACTTACCATCCCCCATAAACGGAAGAAGGTAGAGTAATTGAATAAAATACGTGATTGAAAAAATGAAGAAACCTGTCGAAATCGGGTTCTCTTTCAGAAATAACACGGTCACAATGATACCAGCTGCCCCAATCACACCTGGTGCGAGCGGTCCAAGCAGCGTAATCCATACCTGCTTTTTCTGAAACGGATCTAATACAGGTCTCACAAACTTCACAGACATCATATCGCTCGCAAAAAAACCTTGAGGACCATCCCGTCCCGCAAACTTCCGATGTGCATATCCATGTGCTGCCTCATGCAAGGCAGTCCCGGTAATTAATCCGAAATAAATAATCGTAAAATAAATCGCAATGGCTGCAATCGATGGATCAGGAATAAATAAAAAGGCGATTCCCGCCATGATCATAAAGAACACCCAGAAAAAGATGATTTTACGCGTCACCATGAGCAGAGCCGTACCCAATATGTGAAGAAATGAATGCCCCGTGCAGTCAAACCGTTCCTTCATCTTTACTTGATACTGCTTAAAAAATTGACAGCAGGCTGTGACAATCCGATATGGTGATTGATAATGAATAGACAGCAAATGATGCTGATTCAACCCCATCATCAGTTGATAAAAATCACGAGCAATCACAGACTCGTCGACCTGAAACAAATCGGCGAGCTCTGCCGTAATACTCGCTTCTGTCCTTTTGCCGTCAACTTTCGTTAACATATGATATGCACTTTCATTAATCGGGAGAGTGCTTCCATATTGCGTATCAGTCAGATGCCTCTTTTGTAAGGTCACATACGGCGTAAGAGCTGGTACCCGCTTGATCTTTAGCTTACTGTTAAGAAGTTGAATCATGTGAATACCTCCATGAAAAACCTTTGTATATGGCAAAGATGAGCAGACCTTCAAATCCTGCCACAAGCAGCCACTGAAGCGTTTGACTCGACTCCCCTATGACATAATTTCCAATAAACACAATCGGAATCATGATTAAAATAAGTGCTCCAAATGAAAAAATGCCCGTGTATGGATTATTTCGATCAAGGGGCAGCAAAATACCCACCACATAAAAGAGAGCCGTTGCATTACAGAGAGCAGCAACTCCAATCAAAAGGATCCAGATCTGATCAGGAAGCGTCCATGTTGCAAGCATGAATAAAGCAATTTGCATCACGCCAACGAGTAGAAGTCCAATAAACTTATACAGAGCCACTTCCCACGACCTTAGGCCAAATGTTTTATACATCCCTAGCATACGTTTATCATTGCCAAATGAATTAAAAGCTGTTAATCCAGCAAGAGCACATAGAACAAAAAACGCTTCTCCTTCAAAGCGGAAAGCAAACTGATAACGGACGAATAAGATCACAATGAGAAGAATGAGAAAGTTTAAAATGTTTTCTTCATTTCGCACCTGTGATTTGATTTCCTTTACAATAAGTGACCACTTTTTTGAAGCAGAGAATGGCAGTTTGTTTAAAAAAGTTAACGCTTTTTTCTCAGCCATAATCGGCATCAGGGCGAGAGAAATAAATGCGCCGCCCGCAGATAAGAGGATCAATAGGATCAAAATCGCATCATTCACCCCATCTGGAGGCATCCCTTGTGCCGCTAGGAAAAACGGTGCTGTAAAATACATCAAATGATAATCAAACTGTACATATGATTGCTGTATTTGGCTGATGTCAAAATGCGTCATTCCATACGCCACAACTAGTGCCAATAAAACAAATATCGCTGCAAATTTTTGCAACGGTAATTTTAATTTCAGAACGAGCAAATAGGTGATGTTATAAATGAATTGCAGCAGCATTAGGACAAAGAGCGATTGCAAAAGCACCATCAAAAAGAAAGTGAGGATAAAGAAAATACCGATTCCTTGGGCAATAAAATTAGGTAAAAGCAAGATGCCGATAAAAAATAACACAAGCCCTGCCACTACTGTCACCATCGGAATGAAGTATCCAAGACTTTTCTGAAAGGTAGAGAGCGGGAACCAGCTGAGCTGCATAGAAAACCGGTCTTGCTCAGGTGTTCTGACCTTGATCAGAACAAATAACAAGCTTGTAAAAATAGATGCATTGATCGCCATCGACACAACCAATAATCCAAGTGAACGTTCATCCCCATTTAAGAAAGCCTTCATAAAGACACCAGTAAAACTGTATCCAATGATGGCCCCCATTGTGACTGCAAACAAAAAGAATAAGACCACAATGATTCGCTTCGTTTGAGTATCAAAGAGCTTATACATCTCCTGCTGCCACATTTTTAGCATCATTTTAGAAATGATTAATGATTTCATCAAAATGTGCACCCCTATCACTTAACATTGAAGCTTTCAGAAACACCTGTTCTAGTGTGCTTGATTGATACTTCTCCTTTAAGGCTGAAACTGTTCCTTCATCCATTTTATTCCCCTTAGAAATAATGGCGATTTTGTGGCACAGCTCTTCAGCTGCAAGCATATCATGCGTTGAAAGCAAGATCGCACCATGATGCTCGGCATAACGCTTCATCAGTTTCTTTGTGTTTATAACCGCTTCAATATCAAGTCCCCTAAAGGGCTCATCCATGATCACCAATTGACTATCCAGCATAAAGGCGGCAATCAGCTGTGTCTTTTTTTTCATACCATGTGAATAGGTTTCAATAGGTCTTGATAAAGCCGAATCCATATCAAACAGTTCAATTAGTTGATTTCTTCTATGAATTGTTTTACATTCATACATAGAAGAAACAAAATCTAAATATTCAGCACCAGTCAATGCTTCAGGGAGCAGCAGGTCATCTGGAATATAGGCTACTTGTTTTTTAAAGGATGGTTCATCATTTGTGACGTCCTGCAAATGAATCGTTCCTTTTGTATGCTTAATGATGCCGAGTATACAGTTAATCATCGTTGTTTTACCAGATCCATTCGGTCCAGCAACAGCAACGATTTGATGAGGGGCAACCTTTAAATGAAAATCATTGACAGCAGTCACATTATTTTTATACGTCTTGGTTAAATTCTCGATCGTAAACATATAACCTCCAAGTGTCTGCATATTCTTTTAAAAACAGATCAGGCTAAACCGCCCGCCACAGACGGTTTAGCCCTGATGTCATATCATAGAAGTAAAAAGATGAATCCTAAGTATAGCTACTTACATTCAATATTGACTTTTAAGCCACTTTCCCATTGAACGGCTCCTGTAAAGCTACCATTACCATTTGCTAAACACCAAATTGCTGCTCCTAAAACAACAGTTGCACCCAATCCCAAAAGGACTGCAACAAATACTAGGAACCACGCTTGGTCCATGATAGCAGGTTCCATAGTGGAATAGTCAACTTGCGGCGCTGCATAATTCATACTTTTCACCTCCCAGCTTATGATGATCGTATCATAGGCGTCACACTCCAAACATCAACAGAATATCCCATTTTTGACCGAACGTACTTTCGATTAAAATGTGACTTTTTATTCAATTATTAACTTTTAACTGCACACCCCCTCTCTTTTTCACTAGATTATGTCCCCTCATAAGAACCAACAAAACCATTTTTTGTCAAACAATCCATCTTTTTTCTTTTTCTTTTGAAATAGTCCATTTTCATCATCTCTTCTATGTATTCTTTCTTTTTTGTGAGATAGCAAGAATTCCCCCGATATATCAGATATAAAAGCCCTAATTATATGTCGTTAAAACACCAATTATGAAATATTTACTGATAATTCCGCCAAAAGAGTGAGCATATTTTCCTTCTTCTCTTATCACTTGAAATATGTATATACAAGAAAATCCATTGGGAAAAAAGCCCTCATCTCCTTCCACAACACACAACATTTTACACGCCTCTCCTTCTCTTTCTATGAAAAAAGCAAAGCAGCCCGCGAAGTGACTGCTTTGCTTTTTGCTTTATGAAGAACTTGCTGTAGACGTCGTATCAGGAAAATAATTGTTACCGATAATTTCACCCGCTGGCACACGAAGTCCTACATCACCATTCCTCTTAAACGGAAGAAGCGGAAAGACAAGTTCTGCTAAATAATAAGCTTCTTCCAAGTGCGGATAACCAGAAAATATAAACGTATCAATCCCTAGAGACTGATATTCTACTATACGTTCTGCAATTGTGTTCGGATCCCCGACAAGTGCTGTTCCTGCACCTCCACGAACTAAACCAATGCCTGCCCAAAGATTCGGACTAATTTCAAGCTTGTCTTTATTCCCTTGATGTAATTCAACCATTCGTTTTTGTCCTACTGAGTCCATCCCTTGTAAAGCCTTTTGCGCCTCATCAATGGTCTCTTGATCTAAATGGTGAATTAGATGTTCCGCTGCCTGCCAAGCCTCTTCTTCCGTTTCTCTCACAATCACATGAAGACGAATACCAAACTTCACCGTTCTTCCTTCCTTTTCAGCCTGCTTCTTCACTTGTGCGATTTTCTCTTTTACTTGTGTAGGCGGCTCGCCCCAAGTTAAATAAACATCTGTATGTTTTGCAGCTGCTTGAATGCCTGCTTCTGATGATCCACCAAAAAAGACTGGGGGATGTGGCGTTTGTACTGGTGGAAATAGCAGCCGGCCATTTTGTGCTTGCAGATGCTTCCCTTCAAACTGAACATTCTCTCCTTTTAATAATCGCTTCCAGATTGTCAAAAATTCTTCTGTTTGCTCATAGCGCTCATCATGAGGAATGAATAGCCCATCCCCTGCAAGTTCTTCTTTACTGCCTCCCGCCACAACATTAATCAGCAGTCTCCCGCCTGAAAGCCGATCAAGTGTGGAGGTCATTCTAGCGGCAACAGACGGCTGCATCAAACCTGGCCGAAGAGCCACGAGAAACTTTAAATGGGTTGTTTCTGCAGCTAAAGCAGCAGCCGTCAGCCATGGATCTTCACAAGATCTTCCTGTAGGCAGCAAGACCCCCGTATAACCAAGCTGATCGGCAGCTTGAGCAATTTGTTTAAAATATGGATAGTCTGCCTGTCTTGCCCCTTTCGATGATCCTAAATAACGACCATCCCCATGCGTTGGGATAAACCATAGAATATTCATCACATCGCCCCCTGTTATTTTTCACCTTGATAACTTGTGCGCCACTTGAGCAGACGCTTTTCTAACAGACGTACAAATGAATCTGTCATCTTACCAACTACCGCAAAAATGATAATCCCTACAAACACTTTATCCGTTTGTGAGAATTGCCTTGCATCCATAATCATATAGCCGACTCCACTGCTCGAACCCATCAATTCAGCCACCACTAAACCAAGCCAGGCAATGCCTAATGAAAGCCTCACGCCTAGAAGAATATGGGGAAGAGCAGCAGGTAAAATCAATTTTGTGATGTTTTGATACAAATTAAATTCTAAAGCGTGAGCCACATCAAACAGCTTGTTATCTACATTGCGAATCCCTAGAAAGGTATTGATATAGATCGGAAAAAAAGCCCCAAGTGCAATTAATAAAATTTTCGCTGATTCATCAAAACCAAACCAAAGAATAAATAAAGGAGTCACCGCCAAATGAGGAACTGTTCTCAGCATTTGCAAGGTCGGATCTACATACTGCTCGGTTTTCCTAGAAAAACCGACACACACGCCCACCACAAGGCCTAAACCTCCACCAAGTAAAAACCCGCATATCGCTCTGTAGAGACTTATGTAAAGATGGCCAAACAGCTCACCGGAACGAATCAACTCTCGAAAAGATTCCACAATGACAGTGGGTGCAGGAAGTACAGTCGAAGAAACGATTTGGGAAGCAGCAGTTACCTGCCAAATTGCAATGAGTAAAGCGGGTAATACAAGTCCTTTTAACATGATCAAGGATGAAGCTTTTCTCCTCTTTTTCTTCGTTCGCTCGGTTTTAGTCACAAGAGCTGGGTTAGATGCAGCTTTCATCAATTTTTCTCCTCTTTCAGCATTTTTTCAATAAACGAATTGTCTACCACCTGATTTACATCAATCTTCCGCTGGATCGCCTTTGTTTTATATTGAAAATCAGCTGTATGCTGCTGAGCGTTTATAATCTTCTTAGAAATAGGCTCATTGAGCGGCTCTGTATTGTTTAATACTTGTGTCACCACCTTCTGATCTAACTGTTTCAAACGAGAATAAAGTGTAATGGCCTCCTTTTGATGTGCATTCTGCCATTTCACCGCTTTGTCATATACTTTTAAAAATTGCACCACTAGTTCAGGATGCTGATCGGCAAATTTGGTTCTGACAAGTGTGAATCCTGGAGAATATAAATCGGTCGCTTCTCCATTGACCAACAGCTTTGCTCCTTTTTCTATCGTTTCAAGTGATAAGAATGGCTCCCAGATCGACCAAGCATCAACGGACCTATTCTCAAACGCAGATATTGCTTCGTCCGGCTGAAGCTGAATGATCTGAACATCCTTTGCAGATAATCCAGCCTGATCTAAAACTTTGTATAAAAAGTCAAAACCACTGCTTCCTTTGGCAACGGCGATTTTTTTCCCTTTTAAGTCTTCTACTTTTTGAATCTCACTGTTCTTGTTCACTAAAATGCCGTTCGCTTTCAGCCCATCCTGAGATAAACCAATTTCCTTAAAATCAATACCTGCTGCCTGACCAGCTATAACAGGTGAGTTACCAACCTGAGAAAAATCTAATTGATTAGCGGCAAGTCCTTCGAATTGGGGAGGACCACTTTGAAACTCCACCCACTTTACTTTCACACCTTCTTTTTCAAATGATTGTTCAAACCACCCTTTTTCCTTTGCTAAAAGCAGTGGGCTTAGACTTTGCTGAATTCCAATTCGAATCTCTTTTGGCTTGTTTTCTGATCCATCCGCTGCTTGATCACACCCTGCTAATACAAGGAGGAGAACCAAAAGGAGAACGATCCTATTTTGCCTTTTCATCCGATTTGACCTCCTTAAATTCCTGAGCCATCCGTCAGTAACAGCTCATCTGTTTTCTCAAATTCCGAAAGCACCTTTTGTCTTAAGCTCTGAAAAGCTGTTGACGTTCTATTCCGCGGGAACGGTAAATTCACGGGAAGGATTTTATGAATTCGGCCAGGTCTTGCTTGTAACAGCACAATTTCATTGGCTAAATAAATGGATTCATCAATATCATGAGTGACAAGCACCATCGTTGTTCTTTTCTCCTGCCAAATATTCAGCAGCACATCCTGTAAGTGTTTCCGTGTAAATGCATCTAGCGCACCAAATGGTTCATCAAGCAGTAAAATCTCTGGATCACGCAGGAGTGCTCTTGCAATGGCTACGCGCTGTGACATTCCGCCTGAAAGCTCATGTGGATAGGCGTGTTCAAAACCTTTTAATCGAACAATTTCAATCAATTCATCGACTTTGCGGCGTACAGCTGCTTGTTTTAAATTGAAATTGGCAGCGATGTTTTCTTCGACCGTCAGCCACGGAAACAAGCGATGCTCCTGAAAGATAAAGCCCTGTTTCATTCCTGGTTCTGTCACACGTCTTTCCCCTATCACGATCTTCCCATCATAATCTGTATCAAGCCCTCCAATGATCTTCAGCAATGTACTTTTCCCGCATCCGCTCGGACCAATCACCGTCACGAATTCACCAGGAACGATGGTGAGCCTCATGTCTTCAAGCACTTGAATGCTTTGTTTGTCTTTCCAAAAAGATTTACCCACAATATCAATGGAAATAGTCATTGCAACCTTCCCTCCTCTTGTCATCGGAACTATACGCAGAAAGGCCCTTATCCCAAAAGAGATAAGAGCCTTCGTGTTGTCCGATCAGCTATTCATATTGATTTGTTAGCACCATCCTAAATCATATTATTCCTATAAATCAACTATATTTTATAAAATAGTTATTTCGACCTTGTATGCTTTTCATCAATTCGATCGTAAATCGCTTCTATTCGTTCTTGATTGCTGTAAATCTCATATTTGTTCCGTTCAATCAATATGTCTAGTGTGAGATCCATATGTTTTCTGTATTTTTTTCGTTTTTTCTTTTTTTCCACGCTCATCACCCTTTCTCATTGAAATAAAAAAGGCTCTATCACTCATGCTTGAGTGATAGAGCCTTCGGTTGACCGATCAGCCATTCTTGTTGGTGTTTTCAGTATGCTCATGTTAATACACACTATTCCGACCTGTCAACTATATTTATTGTTTTTTCAGATTTATCTAAAAAAGGATTGACCAAGCACGAAACAAGATTTATAGTCTTATTAAATATTTCTTATCAAAGTAGTTGGTTTTATCTAACAAAAGGAGGATATACACATGTCAGAAGAACTTCAATTTCGTTTAGAAACAAAAGCCATTCACGCAGGTCAGGAACTTGATTCAGCGACCTATTCAAGAGCCGTACCTATTTATCAAACAAGCTCTTTCGGTTTTAGAGATAGTGAGCATGCTGCGAATTTATTCGGACTTCAGGAACCTGGAAATATTTATTCGCGTATTATGAACCCCACCAATGACGTGTTTGAAAAAAGGATTGCTGAGCTTGAAGGTGGAATTGGTGCACTTGCTGTCTCCTCTGGACAAGCAGCCACCACTTATTCTATTTTAAACATTGCAGGAGCTGGTGACGAAATCGTATCCTCCAGCAGCCTTTATGGAGGCACCTACAATCTGTTTGCTCATACGCTTAAAAAGCTCGGAATTACAGTGAAATTTGTCGATTCATCCAACCTTGAAGAACTTGAAGCAGCGATTACGGATAAAACAAAAGCAGTGTATGCAGAGAGCATCGGGAATCCAAAAGGCGACATTTTACATATTGAAGCCGTCTCAGCCATTGCACACAAACACCATATTCCACTTATTGTGGACAATACGCTCGCCAGCCCCTATTTATTAAGACCTATCGAGTTTGGTGCAGACATTGTCGTCCACTCAGCGACGAAATTCATTGGCGGACATGGCACATCAATTGGCGGTGTCATCGTTGATAGCGGCGGGTTTTCTTGGGCTGACAGTGATAAGTTCAAAGGGCTGACTGAACCAGATCCAAGTTATCACGGTCTCACATATACTGAAGCGATTGGAGAAGCGGCCTATATCACAAAAGCGCGTGTACAGCTCTTACGTGATTTAGGGGCAGCACTGTCACCTTTCAACTCATTTTTACTTCTTCAGGGCTTAGAAACATTGCATTTACGTCTTGAGCGGCATAGTGAAAATGCGTTAAAAACAGCGCAATTTTTACATGATCACCCCCTTGTAGAGTGGGTAAGCTATCCAGGTCTTGAAAGCCATGAATCCTTTGAACTGGCTCAAACATATTTACCAAAAGGACAAGGCGCAATCCTCACATTTGGTATTAAAGGTGGGCGAGAAGCAGGTAAAAAGCTCATTGATTCCGTTCAGCTTTTCTCACATCTTGCAAACGTGGGCGATTCTAAGTCACTGATTATTCATCCTGCCAGCACAACGCATCAACAATTAAGTGAAGCTGAACAAAAAGCGACAGGCGTTACACCAGAACTCATTCGTTTATCTGTTGGAACAGAAGCGATTGAAGATATTCTGGCAGATCTTGAGCAGGCGATTGCAAAAAGCCAGTCTTCATGAAATAGAAAAAAGCACACGGCTGTGTGCTTTTTCTGTTTATTTAATGGTTGAGTAATCGAATATCTTGGAAAGGATAAAATACAAATGATGTTGTCCCTTGAATATCACTCTTTGTAAAAAGACCTAAACCGTTGCGGCTGTCCATTGAATTTTGGCGATTGTCACCCATGACAAAGTACTTTCCTTTTGGGACTGTAAGAGGACCAAAATCAGGTGTCAGCAAAGTGCCATCTGCGGCTGCTTGCTTTTTGTTTGATGCTAAATAAGGCTCCTCCACTTTTTTCCCATTTACATACAGCTGGTCATTTTTCATTTCGATTTTATCACCAGGTAAACCAATCAATCGTTTCACGTAGTGAGTGCTGCGGTCTTCCCCATCAAGGACAATGATCTGTCCTCGTTTATAATCACCGAAATAATCGACGGTTTTATTCACAAAAACCCGCTCTGTATCATGCAATGTCGGATACATAGAAGACCCTTTGACAATGTACGGTGCGAATAAAAAGTTACGAATGATGAAAACAGCAATGAATGCGATTAAGATGGCTTTGATCCAGCCCCATAACTCTGATTTCTTTTTTTGTGTTTTTGTATTTGTTATCATAAGCTCCTCCTGAAATCCCCTAGGACGAAATGAGTTTTTCACCAGCTATCTGCTGACGTCACGCTTGTTTCCCCCTAAATATAAACATATTTTGCCAACAAATCAAGCAGTGAGAGAGAAAAAGGCAAGCACCTTTCTGTGCTTGCCCAAAACTCAGTTACTTAGCAGAAGAATCCGCTTCGTTCTCTTTGTTTGATTTACCATAGAAATAATCAGATGGATTCACTGGTTTAAAATCAGATAGTTTATGGAATCGAAGAAGATCCCTGTAGAGCACTTTATCTGAAAGGCTTAACTGATTATCAACACGGGCTTTAATCGCCTCTGTCTTTTTATTTTGTTTCACCACTTTACCCGTTTTCGTGTCGTAGACAGTGTTATCTACAAGGGTATATTTTGGTGTCACATAGTTTCCGTTACGGAATGCAACAGTTTGATCATGCTTTTTAGAAAATAGATCTGTTCCAAAATTCACGAACTCATTCGAATCAATACCTTGTAAGTGAAGAAGCGTTGGCATCACGTCTACTTCACCACCATACGTATGGTTCACGCCGCCCTGTTTACCAGGAACACGAATCATGAGCGGTACACGCTGGTTTTGTGCATTTTGATAAGGTGTAATTTCTTTTCCTTGAATTTCACTCATTGCACGGTTATGGTTCTCAGAAATACCGTTATGATCACCATATAGTAGAATCACTGAGTCTTTATAAAGACCTGATTTTTTCAAGTCCTTAAAGAATTGCTCTAATGACTCATCCAAATATCTTGCTGTTTGGAAGTAATTATCCACGGTTTTATCACCAGTTGTTGCTTTAGCGATCGTCGCATCTTTCTCATCTAGATTAAATGGATAGTGATTTGTCAGTGTCATTAAATGTGCATAAAATGGCTTTTTCATTGATTCTAACATTGGGATTGATTCTTTAAAGAACGGCTTATCCTTCAGACCCATATTCACAAGATTTTCTTCATCCATGTTGTAATATGAAGCATCGAAGAATTGATCAATTCCCATATGCTTATAAATCGTGTCACGGTTCCAGAAAGACTTATAGTCCCCGTGAAGCACTGCACTTGTATAGCCTGCTTTTTGATCTAGAATCGCAGGAAGTGATTGGAAGGTGTTTTCACCCTTTGTCACAAACGCTGCACCCTCTGGCAATCCAAACATACTATTATCCATCATCAGCTCAGCATCAGATGTCTTCCCTTGGCCAGTCTGATGGAAGAAGTTATCGAAATACGTAAAGTCATCTTTTCCATGAGCCAGTTTGTTTAAAAATGGAGTTACTTCTTCTCCATTTAGTTTGTAGTCAATTAAGAACGACTGGAAGCTTTCTAAATGAATTTTAATGATGTTTTTACCTTTTGCTTTACCAAAATACTCTGCATTTGGCTTCGCATAGTGAGAAGCCGTATAGTTCACGACATCAGTTAAATCTTCACTGCTCGCATTTGCGACCTGCGTTGCGTTTTGTGCTGCTTGTACGCCGTCATAAATCGTATAGTTATAAACACCTAAGTATTTGACAACATACTTATGATCAAATGTTCTTGTTAATAGTTCTGGACGATCTTTTTCAGCTAAATGCAGGTTGACAAAGAACAGTCCAACACCTGCCGCCACAATAAGCAGTGCGAAAGTTTTTTTCATTTCAAATTTCTTCACTTCTGGTCTCCAAATGACAATAGCAATTAAGATGATAATATCAAGGAAGTATAATAGGTCATGCGGCTTAATGCTTGCTAACACACCGCCAGTCATACCTCCTCCAAGATTTCCTGCTTGTTTCATTGTGGAGAAAGTCAAAAAGTCATCAAAGAAACGATAATACGCTACATTGGCATATAAAAGTCCGGTCATAATAAAATCAATGACAATTAAAACAATGGCCGATTTACGCCCCTTGATAAAGAGAGCAAGTCCAAAAAACACGATGGCTGAACTAAATGGATTTAATAAGAGAAGACCCTCTTGAAAAGAACCTTTCACTCCTAAATTAAAGTCCATTTTGTAGGCTGTGTACGATTTTGCCCAAAATAAGAGAACAGCCAAAACAAAAAAGCTATGTTTGTTCGCAAATATTTTTTTCATAAAACCTCTTCTTTCTTATTTTCGATCTGATATAAATGAAATCATAAAAAATTTACATTCATTTTGCAAATGTAAATCTTCTGCACCAAGCATTCCGATGCTCTGTCTCCGGCGGTTACGTGTGCTCCTTTAATATAACGAATGAGAAGCAACATAAGTTTCAAAAAAACACGAATAAATAAAAGGAAAAATATCCATTTACACTATATTTACTGGCACTTCATGTTTCAGTGGATGATGAAGGTTTTGTAAATCACTCAGTACTACTTTACTTTTTTCATCTATTCGTGTCAAAGTAATTATAAAGAAAAGGAAGATTCACCTAGGCTTTTCGACTTATTCACCTAAATTTATACAAAATTCGATCCCTTCAATTTGCTCTTTTATTGTGACTCATCCCCCAGGAATCCATGTATCCTCTCTACTCCTACAAACCTAAAAAAACAGTTTCAAGCAAAAAAAAGCTTGATTTCCCCTGCCAATGTGCGGTGTGATAAAGATATAATTCACAACACATAACTCAGGCTGGAGGACATCACATGAAGAATAATCAACAAATCAACGCATTTGAAAAAAGATTTTCAGCAGAAATAGTAGACATCATTGCTGTCACAGGACCTACTGGGGTAGGTGCAGGAAAAGCAGGAAAGGAATCTCTTTGGACCGCTTCCATTCCACTGATTGCATGGAAGGAAAAAGGCCACATCACAACCGAAAAGGTGAGACTCTGCTGGTTAACAGATGAAGAGGGATTACGGGAAAAACAGGCACAATTACATAAAGAATCAATCGTTACACTTCAGGTGCGAAAAGGTGCAGGTGAATTCATGCTGGTATCACTGATCGATACAGATACAGAGGAAAGAGAGCTTCAAGAAATACTAGAAGAAGCACAAAAACCTGTCTTTTATCACGATGACAAGCTGGGCACCTTTGAATTAGTGAAAGGACTAGACTTATTTGAAACGACAATCCAATGGGGCAATCAGGAATGCCTTCTCTACTTTAATCTCGAAGAAGACGAAGGTATAACCGACGCTATCCAAACTGCTAGACGACTCGTACAAGAGCAGACTAAATGGGATTCTTCTATTAAATCATTTGCGGCAAATAAACTGATTGAGCTAGCAAAAGACTGGCAGGAACAAGACGACTCAGATGAAAATCAAGAAGAGATCACACATGACCATTTTATCAATCGCATTTCGCTTGAAAGCCTGCAAGCTTATCCAAATGGAGAGTTTGAAGCCTATTATCATGACGGTAATTTATTTTGGGGACATGTCATCCTTATCACAGGAAATATAGATGGCACATTTAAAGATGCACACATTGCAGGCTAAAAGATGGAGGGATAATCAATGGAGATAAAGGCTTTTCATGTATTAAATCAAGTTGGAAAAACACCAGTCATAGCCAAGATTGGGGGATTCCGTCCTGATCCATTTAGATACAGCTGATTTGCCGGCCATTTTTCCATCCATCCTGATAAAGGCTGGCCGACAGATCAAGATGGCGCCATGATCCCGATTTTACAAATTTATTTACCTGAAGTCCCAGGGGGAATGAACGGATTGGATGAATGTAAGATGATTCAAATTTTCCTCAACCAGAAAGCACTTCCGATTGATATCACCAAAAACGGAGAAGGCTGGAAACTCATTGAGTATTCGTCTATGGAAGGATTAGAAGTAATTGAGACCCCAGAAGAAGTGAAAGGGCTCAAACCCTTTCAAATCCAGTGGAACGAAAGAGAGCAAGAGGACTTTCCATGCTGGGAAGAAGCATGGTCATATGTCGATTTATCAGAAGTCAATGAGAGTGAAGAAGCGTCAGATCACTTCTTTAAACAATACACAAATTACTCGTTCACAAAAATCGGCGGATATGGGGCTTATATTCAATCTCCACCCCATCAAAAGCCAGGCGAATTTATGCTGCAAATCGCCTCAGAAGAAAAGCCTCGTTTCATGATTGGTGATAATGGCACCATGTATTTCTATTACGACAAAGAAACGAAAGAATGGCTTATGCACTGGGATTGTTTTTAGATGTCTTTTCAATGAAACCTTTTTTCTTTTCAAGCGTAACGAATCATATGAAAGGAGGAGGTCATGTGGGATTCATTTTAGATATCTTTACCATTGCTCTGTACATTCCTTTTCTACAGGGAGATGAAGAGGATATCTCAAGAAACGCAGCACATCTGAAAAAATATAGCTGGTTTCAAGCGTTATTAAACGATCAAACTTGCAGAGAGCTCATCATTTATGACCAAGATGTTCGCCGTGTCATTGGCCGGTTTAAAACGGATAAACTCCATCATAAGCGTTACAACATAAGATGCGAACGTAAATTACTGCAATTATTACGCCATGCCATGTAAATATACGAAAAGAGCCGCACTTGAATGTGGCTCTTTTCGTATAAATTTAATAAATCCTTTTGAAGAAAACAATTGACGCTTGGACAACTCTCCCCGTATATTATGTATAAATCCATCTTTTTCATAGAAAAGGGGGCCCCACATGCGCTTGTTTAAGAACTGGAGAAAAAAGCAGCCCAAACAGCCGATCACTTCAGAAACGCAAGAAGACAGTATCCCAATTAACTTTTCCACCCTTCCCTTTGGTACAGACACAGTAGATGATTTTTTGTTCAACTTAGACCTGACATCCAAGCTCACAGATCCCTATAAAGAAATAGATACGAACAAATGAACCTAGACTTTCGTGAATCTTCATCCAATCTTGGATGATTTTTTTATACTCAATGAAAGGTGTAATCACATGAAAACATATTATATCGTCAGACACTGTCAAGCAGATGGACAATCCAAAGACGCGGCTTTAACACCGCAAGGCATCGCTCAATCACACACACTGGCACAGTTCTTATCCAGCATACACCTCAATCAGATCATCTCAAGTCCTTATAAACGAGCTATCCAAACTATCCAGCCTCTTGCCCATGCAAAACAACTTAAGATGAAAATCGATGACCGTCTTTCTGAACGTGTGTTAAGCAGCAAGCCCATGGACGATTGGTATGAGAAGCTAAAGCTCAGCTTTACGGATTTAAACATCACATATGAAGGTGGAGAATCCAGCCAAGAAGCCATGAACCGGATCGTAGAGGCTTTCTACGAACAAATACATTTAGAAGAAAATCATACCCTCTTCGTCACACATGGCAATATCATGAGCCTACTCCTCAAACACGCCGATTCAAACATTGGCTTCAATGAGTGGGAGAAGCTCAGCAATCCAGATGTCTATGTATTGAAATACTTTAACTCAGATCATTTAGAAATAGAACGAATATGGTATAACGTATAAAAAACGGCAGAATATCCATTCTGTCGTTTTCTCATCACAATACACCTATTGGCGATAATAAAAGGCCTTCACCCATTCATACGGTTTTTCAAGTTCCGCACACCATTTCATAAACCCGCTTGTCTCCGTTTGCTGAAATTCAATCCAGTCAGATAAAAGCTGAGCATAATAGACTGCTTGTTTTTGATAATATGTACGTGTCTTTTCATCTTGTATCAGCATCATGACATCTTCAATGCCCTGAATTCGCTCTTGATCCATCTCAAATGTACTTAAATAAAGATCTTCATGTATATGATGAAACGAATACCACAAAGCGGATAGATAGGTTTCACAAATTTGAACAATCACACGCTGCTCCTCGCTGCCCCCAAGCTCTATTGCCTTCAATAAATAAGGCAGTGATTCTCCCTGAGGTACAAACAAACCTTGCCACCGATATGGCCTTACATCCACTGGATCAACCTTCTCCCACTCCTCAAGAACCGGATTGATGAGTCCATTCACCAGCGGAAAAACGAGTAAATGATGATCATCCTCAAACTGTTCAATCCACTCAAACAGCCACGCAACAAATACTCGCTGAGTTTCAAAATCGTTCTTTTTCATCTCTTCAATAAAGGAATGAAGGACTTTTAGCGCCTCTTTACGAAGCCCTTGTTCTTTTTTTACACAATACTGTCTGAAATAAGGATAATGATTTGATCTCTCGTCTTGAATGATGACCCGTAATATAGTAGTAGTTTGCAATATCATAACGCCGTCCTTTTTACATTCAATTTGATCGTAAGACAAACCCTCCATTCCGTGCTCCTGAATGAATTGAATGTACTTAGAAGTTCCAAAATCATGATGTTAGCTGCTCCTTCGCAAACACTAATTCGAATTGAAAACACAAAAAAACGTTTCTCCATTGTGGAGAAACGTTAGATTGACGGCAATTTCACATTCAATTACCGATGATAGATACCGGTGGCCGGGGTCGAACCGGCACTCCGTGAGGAACACGATTTTGAGTCGTGCGCGTCTGCCAATTCCGCCACACCGGCATGATCATTAAAGAGCGCAACTTATGATAAAAATCAATGGTGCCGAGGGCCGGACTTGAACCGGCACGGTAGTCACCTACCGCAGGTTTTTAAGTCCTGTGTGTACGCCAATTCCAAAAAAACGGAAGTAT
>NZ_JOTP01000011.1 GCF_000715205.1 Bacillus zhangzhouensis
TCTACAAGCTGAGAACTGCCTAAGGGCAGTTCTTTTTTTAATAAAATGCCCTAAGCCCTGAGAGCTTAGGACTAGATGTTTTATTTCCACACTTGGTCCGCAATCTCAATCACGTGACGCAGCTTTTCCCATTGCTGCTCTTCTGTTAACAGATTGCCTTCCTCCGTGGATGCGAATCCGCATTGTGGACTCAAACAAATTTGGTTGATGTCTACATATTGAGCCGCTTCCTCGATTCGTTTTTTGATCTGTTCAACCGGCTCAAGCTCACCGTACTTTGAAGTCACAAGACCAAGTACGATTTGAAGATTTGGGTTCTTCACATATCGAAGGGGCTCAAATCCGCCAGAACGATCATCGTCAAATTCTAAAAAGAGACCATCAAGATCTAAACCAGCAAAAATCGTTTCTGCCGCTGCTTCATAACCACCTTCAGCTGCCCATGTTGATTTAAAGTTACCACGGCAAATGTGCATTGTGATGACTAAATCCTCTGGACGATCGGCAACGGCTTCATTGATTGTTTTTGCAAACGACTCACGAAGTTCATCTTCGTCGCGGCCAAAGGCTTTGATTTGTTCCTGACCTTTTTCAGAAAAGAACACTGCCCATGCGGTATCATCTAGCTGCAAGTAGCGACAGCCTGCATCATAAAAAGCTCGGATGGCTTTCTTATACGCCTGTGCCACATCATGATGAAAATCATCTAAGCTGTCATACACACCTTCATCAAGCTTTCCACGGAAAAAGAGCATATTCGGACTTGGGATCGTCATTTTAGCCGTATGCTCACCAGCGATGCTGTGAAGGAAGCGGTAATCCTCTAGCATTGGGTGATCTGTAAAATCGATTTTACCCGTTACCTTGATGCCTCGTGCTTTTGTCGTTGTGTTGTGGAATTGAATGCCCTGATCTGCTTCAAATCCTTCGACTCCATCAAGTCCTTCTAGAAAATCAAAATGCCACCATGCACGTCTGAATTCTCCGTCTGTGACAACCTCTAATCCAATCTCCTTTTGCTTTTCCACAATACGTGTGATTTCTGCATTTTCAATTTGTCGGAGTTGGTCTGCTGTTAGCGTACCGTCTGCTTTTTGCTTACGTGCTTCTTTGATGCGATCTGAACGAAGCAAACTTCCTACTTGATCTGCGCGAAATGGCGGCTTTGTTGTTTTCTTTCCAATGGTTTGTACTTGTGTCATGCTGAATCCCTTCTTTCTACAGGTTGAAAATCAAATAAAAAAGCTCTTCCTTGGATAAGGAAGAGCATCATATACTGTGAGATCTCTGCCTTATCTTCAAACAAGCGTCTGCTTGCTTAAGGAATTAGCACCATTCTGTTCCTAGGAACAGCGGTTGCCGGGTTTCACAGGGCCAGTCCCTCCACCACTCTTAATAAGGTTACCTTTTGATTAAATTTTCTTAATAAACACAATTATTCAATCTTTTCGAGAAAAAGTCAATGGTTTTTACAAATTATTTTCCTAAATGAACAAATCAGCGACGAGAACACCAGCTAGTCCGACAAGTGAAAGAACAGTGACCATCAATGTCCAAGTTTTAAAGGTTTGGGCCATCGACAGGTTAAAGTATTCTTTATAAATCCAGAAACCCGCATCATTTACGTGAGAGAACGTAATACTGCCGGCACCTGTTGCGATCACCATTAATTCCGGGCTGACACCAGTCAATCCAATAAGTGGTGCAGAAATGCCAGCCGCTGTGAGACCGGCGACTGTTGCTGATCCTAAAGATACACGAAGGACAGCAGCAATTAGCCAGGTAAGGAGCAGGGGAGAAAGAGTGCTTCCTTGCATGATCCCCGCAATGTATTGATCAACGCCGCTATCAATGAGCACCTGTTTAAAGGCGCCGCCACCTGCAATAATTAATAGAATCATTGCAATGGAGCCAATCGAATCGGTGATCGACTTCATGACTTCCTGCATGCTTTTTCCTCTGCCAAGTCCAAATGTATAGATGGCAAGCAGGACTGAGAGTAATAGCGCAATCGCCGGTTCACCTAAAAACTCAGCTGTCGGCAACAATGGAGAGGATGGGAAGAAAATTTCTAAAAATGCTCTGAATGTCATGAGCAATACAGGCAACACAGCGGTAAAAATGCTAATCCCGAAGCTTGGCATTTCCTCTTCTGTAAATTCCTTTGGATTAAATAAGTTTTTTGGTATATGTGCGTGCAATTGATCTTTTTTAAATAGTTTCGTAAACAGTAGTCCGCCTACTAACACAGCAGGAATCGCTAAAATAATCCCAACTAACAAGGTTTGTCCCATATTTGCTTGAAAGACATTGGCAATGGCAGTCGGTCCTGGGTGAGGAGGGAGGAATCCATGTGTTGTGATGAGTGCAGCGACGAGCGGCATTCCAACATATAACACAGGAAGTCTTGCGGCTTGAGCAATGGTAAAGACTAATGGAATTAAGATAATGAATCCGGTTTCATAAAACAGAGCAATTCCAATAACAAATCCAGTCAGCATCGTTGCCCATTGGATTTTCCCAATGCCGAATCGGTCAATGAGCGTCATCGCAATGCGCTGGGCACCACCAGAATCAGCCATCAATTTACCGAGCATCGCTCCAAAACCGAGAACCAGTGCTAGGTGCCCGAGTGTACTACCAAGTCCTTTTTCCACGGAAGCAATCGCTTCAAGTGGTGACATACCTTCTAAAACAGCAACAATTAAAGAGACAATAATCAACGAAATGAAAGCGTTTAACTTTAAGACAACCATGAGTAAAAGCAATAACAAAACACCAAGTCCAATAAAAACTAACGACATGATCTTTCCTCCTTTGTGTTGCATAAGGGAGTGAGAGCACTCCCTATGCTTTATCCTTCAAGTATTTCTACAGCTTCTTTTAGCGTATCCTTTGAGCCAACATTTCCCGGGAAAATCACGTAAGACATGAATGGGAATTTACTTTCTTCTCCTGTTTGCCAAACGGGAATGCCTGGTTTAATTTGACCCGCAACGGTCGCACGTTTGACGCTAAGCCCCCTTGTTCCAATATCACTTGAGGTAATTCCACCTTTGGCAATGAGATATTTAGGGCGAATTGTGAGGCGCTGGACAATGCTTGTCACAGCATCACTAATTTGAACGGAAAGCTTCAATTCCTCCTCTTGACGATTGTCCCCAAGGTCAAGCCGTTCTCTTCTTGTATAAACAGCAACAGATTGACCAGATGCTAACAGCCTTTCAGTCTGCTGAATCACCCGGTCAATTTCCTCTTGAAATGCTTCAGGTTCTAGCACGAGGTGTGTGTTAAATTCAATAAAAGCCATGTTTTCATTTTGCCGAAGCGCTCGTAATTGTTCCGTTGTCTTCTTGACATGAGAACCGATCATGATGAGACCACCGTGCTGGCTCTCTTCTTGTATCAAGTCATCTCTTGTTAATAAGGCTTGATCAAGAATGCCGCCAAGTATTTTTGTGAGAGCCGCTGCACTTCTGAAAATAAATTGCTTTCCTGCTTGAATCGCTTCGATGAGGGCGGTGACAAAGACTTTGATATCGTCATAGTCTACAGCGTTCACAACCACCTTTTGAAAATCCTTTACATCTAGCAGCTGATCCTTGATTTGATCAATGCGTAAAGCCCGTATATCTTCTAACGAAATGTAGGTGGTGTTCTCTTTTGTGAACGTTCCGCCTGACTTTTCTTCAATCCACTCTCCGAGATGAGACGACTGAAAGCCGAATGTACGGTCTAGTGCAAATTCTGTGTCGCCAGCAGGAATTAAGTCGTGTCCTTCCTGTACGTAATGAATATTGTTGATCGTAAAGCGTCCACCTTCTTGGAAAAAAGGAAGAATGATTTCTCCGTCAAATTGGAGGGAGCCTCGCTGTTCAATGGTTGTTCTGAGTACTTCAGTTTCCAGAGGGAAGTGTCCACGCAGGGTAGAATCTCCTCGACTGACAATGGTGAAATCTTGATGAAGCCGTTCAGCTACTTTCACAATCGTTGAAGCAATCGTTTCGTGCGCAGCGGCAGTTTCCTTTTCAGTCATACTGCGAGAATTGGTTAGAATAAAGAACATACGGCTGTCTTCAAGAAAGCCAGCTTCAATGCTTTCCTCTGACCAATCAGTGAAAACAGAGACGCCATGTACAGTTTGAATACCTGTTGGATCATCGTCTAATACAATGATTTTATGCTGAAAATGGGTTAGTGCTTGCTCGTATGCCGTTTGAATGCTCTTTGAATCCGCTTTCGGAAGGGCATTCAGTATGTCAGTGCTTTGCTTCATGAACATCTCATCCTTTCTTCACTTCGACATGAGCCATTTTTTCGTAATATTGAACAATGCCGCCATGATCAAGTCCAGACTTTCCGTCCGCTTTGAGGGCATGGAAAATTTCAAGCAGCTGACTAGAAAGAGGGAGAGGAACGCCGATATCATGGGCAGTTTCCATCACGTTGGTTAAATCCTTTAAGTTAATGTCGATGCGTCCGCCAGGTTCAAAGTTTCGTTCCAAAATCAGTGGGACCTTTGCATCGAGAACGGCGCTTCCTGCCAGTCCGCCACGGATCGCTTCGTACATTTTATCAATCGCAATGCCTGATTTAGCGGCAAGAACGAGCGCCTCAGACATAGCAGCAATATTTAAATTGACGATGATTTGATTGGCAAGTTTAGCTGTTGTCCCGCTTCCGTTTGTCCCAACTAATACGACTTCTGTACCCATTGCGAGTAGGACATCCTTTACTTGTTCGAAGATGGCTTCTTCGCCGCCAGCCATAATAGCAAGTGTCCCGTCTATCGCCTTTGGTTCTCCGCCACTGACAGGTGCGTCGATAAATTCTACCTGGTGCTGTTTTGCCAGGGCAGCTAATGCTCTAGAGGTAACTGGTGAAATAGAGCTCATATCTACGATGACTGTGCCAGGTTTAGCTGTAGTTAAAATGCCATGCTCACCTGATACGACTGCTTCTACATGCTCGCCTTTAGGAAGCATTGTGATGATGACATCGCTTTCAGAAGCTGCCTCAGCTGCTGAAAAAGCGCCCTTTGCTCCAGCTTCTTGTAATGCTCGAATGGCATCCTCATTCAGATCAAACACAGTCACAGTATGACCGGCTTTTAATAGATTGAGTGCCATAGGTTTTCCCATAATACCTAGTCCAATGAATCCAATCTGTTTTGTCACTTTGTCCGCCTCCCATATAGAAAACCCTTACAAAAAGCGTTTTCTTTTCTTCGTGTTAGTATATATACTATCTTATTTAATTAATAGTAGGAAATAAACTATTGCTCATTTAATGTACATGACGTGATAGGAACGTGTCAACGGAAAATATGAGAAAAGTCACAAAAAAAAGACCGGAATCAGCTCCGGTCTTATGCGTTCATGTTTTATTTTTAGCCACGGCTAATCGAGATCGTTTCACGTTTTCAATGGCATTAGATCCTAGCTCTAAAACAGCTGCGACATAAAGAACATCAATGATTACAAGCTGGTTAATACGGGAGATCATTGAGTCGGATCGATATGTTGTTTCCCTTGATGAACTGAGCAGGTGAAAGTCAGAGCGCTTTGCGAGCTCTGATTTCGGATAGCTCGTGATAGAGGCAATCGTTGCCCCCTTTTCTTTAGCAAATTGCACGGCATCAAGAATTTCTCTGCTCTCTCCTGAATGTGAGATCGCGACGATAAAATCGTGTTCCGTGGCGTGTGTTGCAATCATATTCATCATATGTGGATCACTGCATAGACTCACTTCAAAACCAAGCTGGAGAAACTTATGATAAGCATCTCCAGCAATAAAACTGGACGCACCTGCTCCAAAGAAGACGGTTTTATGTGCCTGTTTCATTTGTTCGATAAATTGTGTCACGGCTTGATCTTCTAAAATATGCTTCATATCCTGAATCGAGTTTGTTGTTAACTCTATGACCTTATGTTTAATGTCAGCTACACTATCAGATGCCTCGATCTCGCCGTATATGGATTGAGGCGTATTGGTCGCAATATCCTGTGCGACATGGACACGAAACACTTGATACGAATCATAGCCAATTTTTCGTAAAAACCGAAAGATCGTCGTTTCACTTGTGTTGCATTCAGCGGCGAGTGCACTAATGGAATGAAGCACAACTTTCTGAGGGTTTTGTAAAATGTAATTGGCAATCTTTTTCTGGGTTGGGGACAAACTATGAAACGTTGTCCGAATATGACTAAAAATATTCTCTTCTATGATAAACACCACACTTCATCTAACATTCTCCATTAAGCATACAGGAACTTATGAAAACGGTAAACAAACCCGATGTGGAAAAAGAAAGAATAATATGGAAATAATGCTTTTTTTGGTTCTTTTGTCATGGTATACTCAATTGGTAATAGACAAAAATGGGGGTTTTTACTATGACAATGAAAAAAGGCCTAACGATCAGCCTGCTTATTTTTTCGCTGATTGTTTCGTTATTTGCTCCAGTTGGTTCTGTAGATGCCAAACAAGCAAAAAAAGCAAAAGTAAGCACACACTATTATAAAAAGAAGAAAACGTTCAAATATGCACAGGTAAAAAACCTAAGCAAACCGCATATGAAGACCATTAACCATGATTTAAAAGAAGATATCGCATTCTCTTATTCTACATACTTGTACTTAAAGGACGAAGCGAAAAAAGAGGGGATTGGGAAGATCACGTACGAGAGATCTTTTAAAACGAAATTTAACAATGGAAAGAAACTAAGTATCTTAAACTATGATTATATGAATGACGGTAGAATGCATGGGGATACGATGGTCACCAGCATGAACTATGTGTTAACGAAGAAAAAGACAAAGCAGCTTTTCTTTACTGACGTTGTGAAAACAAAGAAAAAGCGCACAAAAGTAAGAGATTATATCTATAACTATACAAAGAAGCATAAAAGTAAGTTCTATTCGAACCTGAAGAAAAGTGATATTCAAATCAACTACGACACGCAGTATTACTTCACGAAAAAGGGGATTGCTGTTGTCTTCCAGCCATATGAAATCGCACCATACTATCAAGGAATTCCTATGATTCAAGTACCTGCAAAGGTGTATAAATAAAAAGAGAACCGGCCACTGGATGTGGTCGTTTTTTTAATGTGTCTAAAACACGTTCTTACACATACAAAAAGAGCCCCTGATGAGGCTCTTTCTTTGAATTTATACTTGTTTGGGTGCATCGTTTAGTGGATGGCGGCGTTTGCCGTTGTAGTGGCGGCGCATACGAAAGATTTCAAACTCCGAAAGCTCTGCGCTTTTTCGTTTTTGGGTGCGGTTATCTTTTTTGAAAGAGAAAAGTAAGTAGCAGCAAAGTGAAGCGATAATCAATAAAATCATCATATGACATTCCTCCAATTCATCCTATTCTTTCAGTGTAGACAGGGTGAGTGATGTTTATAACTGAAAATAAGCAGCAGAATCGGTTTAGTTCTTAAGGTTTAGATGATCTGCTATTTTAGGTCTAAAATACTGGTTGTTTTTAACTATTATATTTCCAGTTATTGCACTCGTCAAGAAGAATTTTTCTGGGGTTGTCTATATTAGTACGATTAAGTGTCATAAAAGTTTCAGAAAATTGTAAACTTTTATTAAAAAACCGTTCCCGAACAGGAACGGCTGTAAACATGTCTATGCTTTTTCTTCAAATAAACGTGCGATTTCCACGATGACTTCTGTTGCTTTCATCATGTTATCAACTGAAATAAATTCATATTTACCGTGGAAGTTTTCCCCGCCAGTAAAGATGTTTGGTGTTGGGAGACCTTTATATGAAAGCTGAGAGCCATCTGTGCCGCCGCGTATAGGTTCGATCACAGGTGTCACTGAGCGGTTTTCCATTGCTTCATGGGCAATGTCCACAATATGTTTAACAGGCTTAATTTTTTCTCTCATATTATAATATTGATCCTGAATGCTGAGGGTGATACTGTTTTCGCCGTAGACCGCTTTTAAGTCATTTGCAATCTTTTCAAATAGTGCTTTGCGATTGTTGAACTTCTCTTTATCAAAATCACGGATAATATATTGCAGCTCTGCTTCTTCAACTTCTCCTACGAACTTTGTCAGGTGGAAAAAGCCTTCATAGCCTTCTGTATACTCCGGAGATTCATCTGAAGGGAGCTTGTTGTGAAAGAGCATCCCGATCTTCGCAGCACTGACCATTTTGTCTTTCGCTGTACCTGGATGGACGTTGTTTCCTTTAATCGATACTTTCGCACCTGCTGCGTTGAAGCTTTCATATTGAAGCTCTCCAAGTGGTCCGCCGTCAATGGTATATGCATAAGAAGCGCCAAAGGCATCGACATCAAATTTGTGCGGCCCTCTGCCAATCTCTTCATCTGGAGTAAAGGCGACTCGGATCTTTCCGTGCTTGATTTCTGGATGCTGAATGAGGTAATGCATGGCGGTCATAATTTCTGCAATACCTGCTTTGTTATCTGCACCAAGTAGGGTTGTGCCATCAGTGGTGATGAGCGTATGTCCTTGGTACTTTTGCAAATTTGGAAACTGTGCTGGAGATAACACGATATGTAGATCATCATTTAACGTGATGTCACCGCCTTGATAGTCCTCATGAATCTGCGGTTTCACATTCTTGCCAGTGAAGTCAGTAGCTGTGTCAATATGCGCCAGGAAGCCAATCGTTGTCACTTCTTTGTCGGTGTTAGATGGGATCGTTCCCATAACATAGCCGTTTTCATCCATTGTCACTTCTTGAATCCCGATGGATTTCATCTCTTCAACAAGCTGCCTCGCTAGGTTCAGCTGTCCTGCAGTAGATGGGCAGCTTTCTTTTTCTGCATCAGACTGAGTATCTACTTTCACATAACTTGTGAAACGCTGGATCATTTCCTCTTTCATCTATACGTCACTCCTTTTGTAGAATATGTTCATTTTATCACGTCTTGAATGCGCTTCATAACAAGAAAGGTTTTCTCTGGCAATTAGAGAGGAAAAAGGCCTACTTTCGTTAGGTAATGTGCTGAATGGTTCTTTAGGGTGATTTTTTTGGGTGTCTTTTTATTTATAATGAGTGCATATAAAATCATCCATTTGTACGTTAAATTGGGAGAAAGGGGTGCGAAAGTTGGATTCTAGTCAAACGCTGGCACTCGCTCAAAAGTTTCAGGAAGCGGCTGATGAGATTCGGCAGTCGAAGCAGCTGCTTGAGAATCGGCTGAAGGCAGTAGGATCAGGCTGGCAAGGAGAAGCAAGGAATAAATTTGATCAAAGCTTTGAGGAAACAACGGCACGCTATGATCAATTTGAAAAGGACTTGCTGGAAACGAGCCAGGAACTGCGGGATGCAGCGGTCAAGATCGAGGAGCGTAAAGCCGAAATTGCCAGAATGGAAGAGCTTGAGCGAAAAAGACGAGAAGAACGGAGAGAAAGAAACCGAGAAGGGAGATGATGTGATGGCACGTGACATTGTGGTTGATCCAGATCAGCTGACAGGGCTGGCGAATGATTTTGTAGGAGAGCTTTCCGCCATTGAAACAAAGCATCACGATTTACATAGTGAACTGGATCATTTGATTTTAGGCTGTGATCCTCGGTATAGAAGCTGTTTTTCCGGTGTTGGGGATGCATGGAGTGCTGGACAAGCATTAATAAGCAAATTGAGCAGTGATGATATCGCCATTCGTCATGCAACAGATCAAATGGTCGAAGCGGATGATATTCTAAGGAAAATGTACAGCATCTATGATCAATATGGCACGCTCACGAGCTTAGCTGGAATCGTGATGATGCAGGCGAAATACTACGGGCTTGGGATGACAACCTTTATGAAAGAAAACGGCCGTTATGCAGCGCAGCATTCCAAGCTGCTGCTTGATTTGACCAGCCGGGTAGAAGGAACGAGATTTGACCGGCTAGCAAGGATTTGGCTGAGTAAAAAAGAATTATTAAAACGATCCAACTGGTCGATGGCTGATTTGGTCCATAAGAAATTCACGAAATTTTATCCTGACGATACGGTTGCGTTTACGAACAGCGTCCGCGATTTTACAAAAGGGAGTATCAATTGGAAGGACACGGCTGGAATCAAGTCTGTTCTGAAAAATGGGGCAAGATTTGCTAAAGGAAATGCCATCATTGCAACGGTTGTCACTGGTGCAACGGAAACGGTTGGCTGTGGTTTGAAAATTGCTGAGAATTATGCAGAATTCGGTGATCAGCCGGAAGTTCTGAAGCGTGAAAATGCAAAGGCTGTTGGAAATGCAGTAAATAATACGGTCTTTATCGCTGGCGGGTCCGTCGCAGGTGCCGTTGTCGGCGGCGCTCTCGGAAGCTTTGCGGGTCCGATTGGAACAGTTGTCGGTGGCGCCATTGGATCAGCAGTAGGTGGATTTATTGGAGAAAAAGTCGCCAAGCTGACATCCGGTTTTGCTGAACAGGTCGCAGTGAAATTAAAGGATCCGATTCATGCAGTCGTGGATAAAGGGAAAAAAGCATTTGAGCTGGCGGGGCAAGGTGTGAAAGCAGTCAATGACACCATTGATCAAGCAAATCAGGTGATACATAAAGGGATAGAAAAAACAAAAGAAACCGCAGACTCGCTAATAAAGGGTGCAGGTGATTTCTTTAAGGGCGCATTTTCTTTTGGATAAGGAGAGATCAAGTTGGATCAGCTAAGTCTAAGTATCGAGGAACTCATCTTTAGTTTTTATAGTGAAGGCTATTTTGAACAAGGCATGTCCTTAAAGGAGGCCTATTATCCTGATGTAGAGGATGAACGTCTTGGTTTTTTATTTGAAATTGCGTGTCGCTCTTTGCTGGCGAAAGGCGTGCTGGAATTTCGAAACAGACAATACCGTTATAAAGCAGAATACCGCCATTTCATCCAGGCCATGAATGATGCATCGCACACTGTCAAGGCTTCAAGATTTGGAGAGTTAGATGAAGAAGTCAGTACCTCCTTTCATACGACGCAGGCGGGCGTATATGCACATCATACGCTTTATGATCAACAAGTGCATCAGATTCACAAACTGAAAGGCGATCAGCAGGCAGAGGAGCAAGTGACAATCTTTTTGAACATACACATGAGTGATCACCGCACACCTGTTATCAACCTACAAGCAGAGGAATTTGAAATGCTATTAGAGCAAGCAAGCGAAGCGAAAGATGAGTGGTTTTCCTTCCTTAATAAAGCAGAGAATCAAGAACTGGTGAGGGCATTTGTTTCCGATGTGCAGGCAAGAAAAGGAAAGATGGATTCCCTTATGAAGGTAGCCTATGACAAAAACAATACGCCGGATGTAGAGTCCATGATATTTGTTATACCAGGTGAGAAACATTCCTGGCTTGTGTCGGGAATACAGGAAAACGAATTTCGCATTGAGACGGCTCATAGAGATGGGTTACGTTCTATATTCTAATGGAGAAAAGGAGAATGACGCTTGAATCCAAGTGAAGTAATAGAAGTGAGGAGCAGACCCTTTCTAAGAGTATGGGCATTCTTAGCAACGGGCGGCTTTGGTATCATCGGTATTTGGCTATTTTCAGAAGCTCTTACATTTGAATCGAATTATACATTATTTTTATTTTTAGGTGGGTTATTAGGTATTGTCTATGGCTGGATCTCCTTTTTGATGATTCTACCGGCTTTTACGAAAAGAGGAAATGTGATTTTTCGAATTCAGCGCGGAGAGAATGGTGCTATTTTGCATCGGGAGCACACGATCCCTTTTCAAGACATTCAATCAATTGACATGCGCCGGCACCGTTACAGTATCGGGGGATTTCTCTTCATGGATGTGCTCATTCGGAAAATAGATGGGAAATTGGTTAAGATTCCGGCGTACAGTATTTTAGATGAAGAAGTATTTGAGCAAACCGTCAAACAAGACATCTATCCATATTTAAATCGGGCAGCCCAAGAGAACTGGAGACAGCAGCATGGTCAGGGCGAAGAGCAGATTGACTAGGTTGTTTACGCCATGATTCCATAGGATAGTGCGCCACTTTTTCGAAAAAATCGTGTATGATGTCAGTAAAGACTGAACACTCAAGAGGTGATGAGAGATGGACAAAGAGATGGTAATCGACCTCGTCACAGAACAAATGGCACGGATTCGGAAAGAAAAGAATTATACGCAGGACCGCATGGCTGAGGTACTTGGTTTATCGAAACGGCATTTGCAGCAGGTTGAAAAAAACAGACTGCGCCTCAACTGGACGCAATCTGCGGCCGTATGTGCATTATTCAGGGATAGTGACGTTTTAAAAGGGACACTTGGGGATGACCCACTTGAAATTTTGGAAGTCGTGGCACATGATGAATTGCATCTATCTGTTGAACGTACAATTGGTGGAAAGGTTTGGTGGCGGACCTCTATAAAAAAAGGCACATTTCGTCTCCAGCAAAATGTGCTGAGTCAGCATTACCGCATCTTAGATGATGAGAATTATCGCTATTATAGTTCCTTTAATAAAGAAGAAGCGAAACGGCGGTTAGAGGAATTAAGCCAGCTGTCTTCTCCTTACTCATAAGCAGCTGATATCCAAAAGAAAAGAGAGGCACCCGTATGATAGGGGCCTCTCTTTTCGTTGTTTATACTTTCAGAGTGTTTTTCGCCCGAATAAAGGCAACAAGCTGTTTGATTTCTTCATCGGTTAGTGGAACGCCATCTACGAGGATGGTTCCTTCTTTTGCTTCCGTCAGTTCAATTTTGATATCAGAGATTTTGCGTTGTATCTCTGGCTCGTCCGTTCTACCAAGTAAAAAATCAATGGACGTATCATACAAATCAGCGAGCAGCTTCACTGCTTCAAGCGAAGGTCGTCGGTACCCAGATTCGTAACCGGCATAGGTGCTTTTGGCGATACCTAGGCGATCTGCCGTATGCTGGAGAGACCATTTTTTCTTTTTTCTAAGGGTGGTTAAACGATCGAGTATCATACATGAACGCTCCTTTATATACAACATCAGTATATCATATTTTGACATAGAGTGTACGCGTTATGCGTAATAATTTCTTGATTAATTCGCGTTATGTGACTATAATGGCAATGAAGGTACGCGTAAAGCGTATATTATAGAATAGCACAAGCTGGCTTATAATATGTGTGACAAACGAAGTAATTTTACTGAAAGAGGTGGACCTGTTGAAGAAATTATTGCTTTTAACCACTGGTGGGACGATTGCATCTGTAGAGAGTGAAAATGGTTTAGCTCCAGGTGTTAAAGCTGAGGACCTTTTAAGCTATTTAAACGAAATTAATGCAGAGTACACAATGGACACAAAGTCCCTGATGAGTATAGATAGTACCAATATGCAGCCTGAATACTGGGTGGATATCGCAACAGCCATTTATGAGAATTATGATCAATACGACGGCTTTGTCGTCACTCATGGAACCGATACAATGGCCTATACATCAGCAGCTCTATCTTATATGCTGCAAAATCCTGATAAGCCGATCGTTATTACAGGTTCACAAATCCCGATTACGTTTAAGAAAACAGATGCGAAGAAAAACATCACAGATGCGATTCGTTTTGCATGTGACGGTGTAGGCGGCGTATATGTCGTGTTTGATGGCAGAGTGATTCAAGGAACACGCGCAATCAAACTAAGAACGAAAAGCTACGATGCATTTGAAAGTATTAACTACCCATATATTGCATCGATTGAAAATCATCAAATTGAATACAATAGCAAAGTAAAAAGAACGTCTATGAAACCGCTTAAATTAGATGCATCCTTGAACACTGATGTTTGTCTATTAAAACTGCACCCAGGACTTAAGCCTGAGTTTTTAGATGCGATCAAAGGTTTGTACAAAGGGGTCGTCATCGAAAGCTACGGCAGTGGCGGAATTCCTTTCGAAGGAAGAAACCTTTTAGAAAAGATCAACGAATTGCTGGAAGAAGGCATTTCTGTTGTCATCACAACTCAGTGTCTCGAAGAAGGAGAAGACATGAGTGTGTATGAAGTAGGACGCAAGATCAATCAAGAAATGGTGGCGCGTTCACGAAACATGAACACAGAAGCCATCGTGCCGAAACTCATGTGGGCATTGGGCAAAACAACAGATCCAAGAGAAGTGAAAAAGATTATGGAAACGCCAATCGCAGAAGATTTAGTGATTTAACTATTCTATAGAAAGCAGGTCATATCAGATGGTTCAAGCAACTTATCGCTACGAGAAGGATTTTCTTGGTGAAAAAGAAATTCCGGCAGACGTGTATTATGGTGTTCAAACCCTTCGTGCAAAAGAAAATTTCCCGATTACAGGGTACCGCATGCATGAGGAACTCATCAGAGCCTTTGCTATCGTCAAAAAAGCAGCAGCTCAAGCCAATATGGAAGTTGGACGTTTATATGAAGGAATTGGCAATGCCATCGTTCAAGCGTCTGATGAAGTCATTGAAGGCAAGCTGCATGAGTACTTTATTGTAGACCCAATTCAAGGTGGCGCAGGAACTTCGATGAATATGAATGCCAATGAGGTCATTGGTAACAGAGCCCTAGAGATCATGGGACATCAAAAGGGTGAATACATTCATTTAAGTCCAAACACACATGTGAACATGTCGCAATCGACGAATGATTCATTCCCAACGGCTATCCATATTGCTGTGCTCAAGCAGTTAGACATTCTGCTTGAGACGATGCAAGCGATGCAGGACGTATTCCAAAAGAAAGCGAAAGAATTCGATCATGTGATCAAAATGGGTCGTACGCATTTACAGGATGCTGTTCCGATCCGTTTGGGACAGGAATTTGAAGCATATAGCCGCGTTCTAAGCCGTGATATTAAACGGATTAACCAATCGAAGCAGCATTTATATGAAGTAAACATGGGTGCGACAGCTGTTGGGACAGGCTTAAACGCAGATCCACGCTATATTGAAATCGTGGTGAAAAAGCTGGCTGATATTTCAGGTCTTCCGCTTGTAGGCGCAGAGCATCTCGTAGATGCCACGCAAAATACAGATGCATACACAGAAGTATCCGCAGCCTTAAAAGTATGCATGATGAACATGTCTAAGATTGCCAATGACCTTCGTTTAATGGCATCTGGTCCGCGTGCAGGTCTTGCTGAAATTGCATTGCCAGCCCGTCAGCCTGGATCATCCATTATGCCTGGGAAAGTCAATCCAGTCATGGCAGAGCTCATTAACCAAATCGCATTCCAGGTCATAGGGAACGACCACACCATCTGTCTTGCTTCTGAAGCGGGTCAGCTTGAGTTAAATGTGATGGAGCCTGTTCTGGTCTTTAACTTGCTTCAATCTATTAGTATAATGAATAACGGATTCCGCTCATTCACAGATCATTGTTTAGTGGACATTGAAGCAAATGAAAAACGTTTGAAAGAATATGTAGAAAAAAGTGCAGGCGTGATCACTGCCGTGAACCCTCACTTAGGCTACGAAGCAGCCGCTAGAATTGCAAGAGAAGCTATTTTGAAGGGACAATCGATCAGAGATCTTTGCTTGCAGTATGATGTTCTAACGGAAGAAGAACTTGATATTATCTTAAATCCTTACGAGATGACAAAGCCTGGTATTGCGGGTCAAGAGCTGCTAGAGCGACAATAATATCAAAAAATTTATTTTATTAGTATGATGAATTGCCTGTGAAAGAGAGAAAAACAGGCAATTCACTTTCTTTCGAATTGACAAACTTTTTTCACAATACTTTGAAAACGCTTAACGTACGCGCAAAGGGAGGAAACAAACATTGAAATCGATTCGCTTGCCATCTATGGTGGAGATCATCGCTGTACTAGGTTTATTTTTAGCGATTGTCTTATCATTTACTATTTATTTTAACTTGGATATTCAACTGGCTTTATTTATTTCATGGTTTCTAGCAATTGGGCTTGGTCTTCATTTAGGACACTCTTATAAAGATTTACAAAACGCCATCACTAGAGGGATATCAAATGGGCTTGATGCTGTTTTAATTTTACTTGCTGTTGGTGCTTTAATTGGAACGTGGATTGCAGGGGGCGTTGTCCCGACACTGATTTATTATGGACTAGAATTTATTCATCCTAATATATTCTTACTAGCAACATTAATTATTTGCGCTATTATGTCTGTTGCAACAGGTACTTCTTGGGGAACAGTTGGTACTGCCGGTATTGCCATGATTGCCATTGGTGAAGGTTTAGGAATTCCACTTCCAATCGTTGCAGGTGCGGTGTTGTCAGGTGCTTATTTTGGAGACAAGCTTTCTCCACTGTCAGACAGTACAGTTCTCGCCTCGTCCTTATCAAAGGTTGAAGTTCTAGCGCATGTAAGAGCGATGATGGTATTATCCATACCTGCCTTTGTTATTACAGCGATCATGTTTACGGTGACTGGGTTTATCTATGGAGGGCGCAATATTGATCAAGAGAAGGTGGAATTTTTAAAGAATGCCTTACTTGATACATTTAATATTAATGTGTGGATGCTCATTCCAGCTCTAATTGTTGTTGTTTTACTTGTGATGAAGAAGCCTGCTCTACCGGTTATTGCAATTGGTGCTTTGTTTGGGGCGATCTGGGCCTTTGCTTTTCAGGGTACGGATCCTAGTGATGCAATCGGTGCAGCATACAATGGATTTTCAATTCAATCAGATGTAGACTTCCTTAACCAATTATTAAATCGTGGTGGAATGGTCAATATGCTCGGCTCTTTGGTAGTAATTATCCTTGGGCTTGGTTTTGGCGGAGTATTAGAACATCTGGGTGTATTGAAAGTCATTGTCTCAACATTTGAGAAAAAGCTGTATAATGCGGGAAATGTTACACTCTCCACAATTCTTGTTGCATTCTTTACCAACATTTTTGGATGTGCAATGTATGTATCCATCATTCTTACACCAAAAATTATGGAAAAAAGCTATGATAAATTAAAAATAGACAGACGTGTGTTATCTAGAAACGCTGAGGTTGGTGGAACGATGACGTCTGGTATGGTTCCATGGTCAGATAACGGAATATACATGGCGGGGATTCTCGGTGTGTCGACATTCTCGTATTTACCATTTATGTGGTTGAGCTTTGTCTCCATTGGTCTTGCGATTATTTATGGGTATACTGGGAAATTCATTTGGTACGTCAAAGATCAACAAGAAAAAGAAGAATCGGCATCATAAGCCGTTTGCAAAAGCCGCTCCCCACGGGGCGGCTTTTGTTTGTCCTAGGACCGAGGGGCTATATATAATAAATAGCTGGTGATTGTGATTTTAGGCCCCCTATAAAAGAGGTCTTAAGGTGTAGTTAGAAGTAGAATGAAAGCATATATATACCATAAAAAGGGCACAAATCCCTATTCAAACGTGAGTCTTTGAACCTTATAATAACAATATTGGAAAAAGTGCTATTCACCATTACGCTCGTTTAGAGGGAATCTAAGCAGCGTTTTTATTTTTTGACAGGAGGAGGAACCCATATGAGCTTATCGGATATGCTGTCTGCCCTTAACGGAGGCATTTCAAATAAAAAAGCAGAGATTGAAGAGAAGATCGCTCGACTCAAAAAAGCGAAAAGCAAGGTTGAACGTGAACAAGATGCGGCAGAAACAGACCTAAAGCAAATCAAGCAGCCAAAGCTTGGGACCTCTTGGAAAGGTGAGAGAAGCCAGGATTTCAAATCAGAGCGAAATGAAGCACATGATGCGCTGCAAACGATCGTGAACGACAAATACCCACGCTACGTGAGCCGCATCGAATTCAAAATCAGTACATTAGAAGCTGAACAAGCTGCCTTATCCTTTGCCAGTTCCTTAGCTGGAGACGCCGCACGTCTTGCTGAAAAAGGAGAAGACGCAGTAGAGGACGCAAAACGCTTGATCTCAAAAGCATGGAGCAGCTTGTAAAGCTGCTTTCACGCTGAACAAATCTGGAGGATATTACAATGGGACAAATTAAGTTAAACTACCAAACAGTCATGGATAAACTAGATGAAGTCTCCCAAGCAGTCGAAGCTTTAACAATGAAAAAAGCAGCAGATAAAGCGGGTGAAAATAGCCTTGAATTTGTGACCAAGTGGACAGCACGTGAAGCAGAGGTGAGCGAAATGGTCTCAAGCTTTAAAGAAGCCTTGATCAAAAATGTTCAGGATACGCGCTCTAATGTGAAGACGTTAAAAGAACAGGATGAAGCGATTGCTGCAAAATAAATCAGCACAATCGTTTTATTTATGGATGACATTGACATGATATGAAATATAGTTACAAAGACTCATATATAATTCGGGATTTATGACCTTTGATTATTCCGTTTTTCTTCCAATCACTACGTTAAAAGGACACCTTTTTCCTATTTAAGCCTAAGGCTTTTCACCTTATACTATACTTAATGAAAGCGAACGATAGAAATGTCAGGACTGGAAAAATCAAGTGATTCGATAGCTTCCAAAAGCTCTGACGCCGTGCTTTCGTATGAGGTCCGATAGAGGTGGATGACATGAGTTTATCCGAGATGCTGCACCATCTGCATATGGGAATTGAAAACAAACGTGCAGAATTTGACGAAATGATCTCTCGGTTAAAGACAGCCAAAAGTAACATTCGAACAGAACAAGATCTTGCGCAGTCAGACTTAAAGGAAATCAAAAAGCCTGCTCTTGATTCGTCATGGAAAGGTGAGAGAGGAACAGACTTTCATCGCCATCGGAAAGAAGCCTACGGTGTGATGCACGACATCGTGAACAATGAGTATGAAAAATATATAACAGAGATTGATCAAAAAATCTTGCACTTTGAATTAAAAAAAATGGAGTTGGCTGTTGCCAGTAATTTTGCAGGAAGAGCCCAGGACGTGATGGAAAAGGGCGAGGATTTTGCAAAGGATGTCAAGCATTTGATTGAACGGGGCTGGAAAGCTCTTTAATACAATAAACGAAACAGCCGCTCATAGGGCGGCTGTTTTTTTGTTTAATCACACCCTCCACCTGAATCACTCCCGCAGGAGGCATCTGAAGCGTGATGAGTATAGGAATCAGTATAGTTACTTGTCGTTGAACTGTGATGTACAGAATGCTTAGATGATGCACGCTTATTCTTTGGTGAGAGAATATGTGCAGTGAATGCTCCTAAAGAAGCCAATATGATGATGACAACAAACATAAAAGAACCCATGATGCATCCCTCCTCTTGTTTCATATTCATACGTTTGAGCCATATCAAGGTTCCCGATTCGAAAGAAAAACTGGGCAAAGAGTTCTATTTTCGTTTATGATGATAGGCAAAAGTAATTGCCGGGGGAGGGGAATCCATGCTATCTCTACGTCAGGAGGAGCTCCTGAAACGATTGATGCAAGCGGAGCAGGAACTGACAAGTGAAGAAATTGCCCGCGTGATTGGGGTCACATCAAGAACAATTCGAACAAATATGAAAGCGCTTAAATCAATGTTAGAAGAAAATGGAGCAGCACTTCATATGAAACGCGGGGCAGGGTATACATTGAACGTCGAGGACTATGGGGCATTTTTCGTACATTTTTGAAAAAGTCGATGAGAGAAAGACTTGAGAAAAACGAACAGGTCATTCCCAATACATCGCCCTAGGCAGCCGCAGAAGCAAAAGGGCTAGATTACTATATTTATGCCATATCTGAAGGGGCCATTGCTGATGAATTAGAAGAGCATGGAGAAGATGTACAGGTGATTTTGCTTGGACCGCAAGTAAGCTTTATGAAAAAAGCAGCAGAAAAAACAGCGGCACCCTATCAAATACCTGTTGATGTCGTCAATGTGAGATTATACGGAACAGCGAATGGAGAAAAAATTCTAGAGCATGCACTGAAACTAGCAAATGAATCTTGAGCAATTGGAGGAGAAGCAGATGACGGTATTAGAGGAAATGCAGGGAGCAGCCTTTCAAATCATTGCCCATGCAGGTGAGGCGAGAAGCCACTATGTAGAAGCAATTCGTCTCGCAAGAGCTGATGATTTTGAAAAAGCACAGCAGCTGATCAAAAAAGGGGAGGAAGCGTTTCGAAGCATCCACCACCTGCACTTGTCGCTCATTCAAAAAGAGGCGGCAGGTGAACAGCTTCCCTTTTCTTTACTGCTGATACATGCAGAAGATCAAATGCTCACAACAGAGACCATTCATCTGCTCGCCATTGAGATGATAGAAATGTGTAAAAAAATGAACACCCTGTCAAAATAGATGTCAGCTATTAACCAATTTCTGTTATAATCATTCGGTAGATAGAGAGAAAGCAGGATTGGTGAATGAAAAAAACATGTATGTTGATTGCGGTTGGCCTTGTGGTGCTGTTCATTTCGGGCTGTATGGGAAAGAAGGAGCAAACGGAAGGAAACCAGCCAGTAGTCAAAGAGGAAAAGGGTCAATTACAAGCAAAAGAAACAAAAGAGATTCAGCAGAAAGAAGCGACAGTGATAGATACACAAAACTGGATTGAGCAAAAGGAGCCGGTTGAGCTTCCGATCTTGATGTATCACAGCATTTCCAGCGGTAACTCATTACGTGTGCCAAAGAGCGAGTTTGCGGCGCATATGAAATGGCTGAAGGACAACGACTATGTCACACTGTCGCCGGAAGAGGCGTACCTCGTCTTCACAACAAATACGAAGCCAAGTGAAAAGTGTGTCCTCATTACATTTGACGATGGATATACGGACAACTACACAAAGGCATTTCCGATTTTAAAGCAGTACGGGATGAAAGCAACGATTTTTATGATTGAGCAATCCATTGGTCGTCCGCATCACTTAACAGATGATCAAATGGATGAAATGATGGCGCATGGTCTATCAATTGAGAGTCATACAATTCATCATTTAGAGCTTCATCGTCTATCAAAGAAGCAGCAAGAAGAGGAATTAAAAGGGTCAAAGGCATTCTTTGACCAGCGATTTTCTCAGCGTACGAGAATGGTTAGCTATCCGGTTGGGCGTTATAACGAAGACACGCTGAAGCTGGCGAAGGAAGCGGGATATCAGATGGCTGTGACGACTGAACCAGGACATGCGAAGAAGGAGCAAGGCATGATGTCCTTACACCGCCTCCGCATTTCACCGGGTCTTTCACCAGAAAGTTTTGGCAGGCTGGTGGAGGGGAACTCATAGATGTCAGATGACAGATGTTTCACATGAAACATTTTACGACAAATTTCACGGTCAGATCAGTGAACCGATAACAACATATGGCTTTATGGCTTATACTAGGCTTGGTCTCGAACATGATATTAAAAAAAAGAATGTTTTTTTGGATATTGAGAAAAGAAAGGAAGAATAAACGATGTCAAATTTCTTTGGAATCGATCATGTCCAATTAGCTGCCCCAAAGGGTAGTGAAGAGAAAGCGCGTTTGTTTTTTGGGGAAATTTTAGGAATGAGGGAAATACCTAAGCCTAGTCATCTAGTTAAACGTGGTGGTGTTTGGTTTCAATGCGGCAATCATCAGCTTCATATTGGCATTGAAGATCATTTTCAAGCTTCCAAAAAAGCCCATCCAGCTTTTCGTGTAAAGAGTTTATCAAAATTAAAAGAGATTTTAGTGAAACATCATATTCGTATAAGAGAAGATCAGCCCTTAGATGGAGCAATCAGGTTCTATGTAGATGATCCATTTGGAAATCGAATTGAATTTTTAGAGAGAATAGAGTAGAAAACACACCTACAAATTCTCAAAAAAACAATAAGGCTGTCGAGATATTCTCGACAGCCTTATTGTTTTAGAAAATCCGTTATTGATAAACGGGATAGCCCGTTATTTTGATATCTTTCCCCAGCTGTTCAACGGCGAGTTGATCCAGTTCAATTGCATCACTCATGAGGCGTATGCCTTCGCCTCCGAAAAAGGAAGGAGAGAGTCGTCCGCCAATGAGCTTAGGTGCCATGTAGATGACCAATTTATCCACAAGCTGCTGCTCTAAAAATGAGGCGTTGACTTGGCCGCCGCCCTCAATCATAAGGGAGGAGACATTTTTTTCTCCAAGCACTTGAAGTACTTCTTGTAACGGCACTCGCGTGTCGCCAGCTGTCATAAAGACGCTGACGCCAGCTGCTTCTAAAGCGGTCCGTTTATTCTCATCTGCGTGCTTTGTTGTAAAAATCCATGTAGGTGCCAGCTGATCAGTGACGATCTTTGCCGTCAGCGGTGTCGAAAGCTTAGAATCTAAGACAATTCGAATTGGATGATGACCATTTGGAATCCGCGTGGTTAATGAAGGATCGTCATGAATCACGGTTTGAGCACCGACCAAAATCGCATCATTGATACTGCGGATGTGGTGAGCGTCATAACGGGAAGTTTCTGACGTAATCCACTTGCTGTCAGACGTAACAGAAGCAATTTTCCCATCTAGGGTGATGCCCGCTTTGAGCGTCACGAAAGGCGTTTTTTTCGTAATAAAGTGGTTAAACACTTCATTCATGAGAATGGATTCCTGTTCAAGTACGCCCGTGATGACTTGGATACCTGCATCTTGTAAAATGGCAATCCCACGACCTGCGACAAGCGGGTTCGGATCAAGTGCTGCTACGACAACGGTTTCGACACCGGCTCTGACAAGTGCTTCAGCGCAAGGGCCTGTGCGCCCATGGTGGGAACAAGGCTCTAGGGTCACATAAATCGTGGCTTCTTTTGCCTTGTCTCCAGCCATTTTGAGTGCATGAATTTCAGCATGTGGTTCGCCGGCCTTCATATGAGCACCGACTCCAACAATTTCATTATCGCGCACAATCACAGCCCCGACGAGCGGGTTCGGTGATGTCTGTCCTTTCATTGCACGCGCATTTTCTAGGGCTAGATTCATATATCGCTCATGATGTGGCAATCGTACGCACCTCTTGATCCGCCTTCATGTGGCCTGAGCGGTTGATTTTTGTCTGTAAGTATTTTTCGTTGAATTCAGAGACGTCACCCCAAAGCGGAATGCGTCCAGAAAGAGAAAGACCTGCATGACTGATGGCATCTGTCTTTTTCGGATTATTGGTAATGAGTCTTACTGGCTTTGTACGAAGGGTTTGAAGAACGGCAATGGCTTCTTCATATTGACGCGTATCATCTTCAAAACCAAGCGCTTCATTTGCTTCCACTGTATCATAGCCGTTCTCTTGAAGAATGTAAGCCATGGCTTTGCTGAAAAGACCGATGCCGCGTCCTTCATGGTTGGCTAAGTAAAACAGGGCACCTGCTCCATTGTCCTCAATCATTCGCATGGACTGCTTCAATTGGAAACCGCAGTCGCAGCGCTTGCTTCCGAAAATATCGCCAGTGTGGCAAATGGAATGCATGCGGATAAATGCATCATCAGCGTGCTCGAAATCCCCATACACAAGAACGCTTGATTGCTGATGATCGGCAAGCTGGCGGGATGAGAGGCTTTCAATTAAAGCTTCATCTGACAATGGCTCTAACCCATCGTCTTTTAACCATGAATACCAGTTGAACATCACGGTTCTGCCGTCTAAATTCACTGGTAGTTTAATGGGTCCAGTGATATATATATACCCGTCTTCTTGCTGTACTCGTTTAATTTTATCTTTTAAAATGGCTGTTTTAAGATCTGTGTGTTTGTCCATATTCTGCACCTTCTTTTTTGTCTGTTTCTTCAATCTGTAAACGAACGAGAACGCCAAATGGATCAACAAATTCGTTACTTTTTCCTGTCGTTTTGACATCAACGCCTGCTTTTGTCAGACGTTCGACGACGGATTGTCTGTCTGCTTCTTCAGGGAAAACCAGTGTATAGCTTCTAATTCCTGAAAATCGTGGATCAATGGCTCCTTTTCTCCCGCGTCCCCATGCATTAAAGGCAAGGTGATGATGGTACACACCAGCGGCGATAAATATGCTTGCTGGTGGAGCCATTCGGATATGAAAACCGAGCGTGTTCACATAAAAGGGATCAGCTTCTTCTGGGTTGAGATGGAAATGTAAGTGTCCCATGACTGTACCAGCAGGGAGTCCTTCCCAGGTGGAATCAGCGGCTTCTTGCAGGAGACCATCTCCATCAAGAGGTGCATTTCCGCCACCTTTCAGTTCTCCATGCTCACCTACCCAAAGATCCTCAGGGCGATCAGCATAAATCTCTACGCCAATGCCGTCAGGATCACTTAAATAAATGGCTTCACTGAAAAAGTGATCGCTTGCTCCAATTAAAGGATAGCCTTTTTTGATCACATGTGCCAGCCATGTGCCCAGGTTTTTTCTGGTAGGTAATAAAACAGCAAAATGATAAAGTCCTGGCTCATGATCAGGCTTCTCCTTCAGCTGTGCATCTTCTTTTAGCAAAAGGATCGGTTCCTTTGCATTGCTGCCAAGAGTGACGGCGGATTCCGTCTGTTCTAATATAGTAAATCCTAAAATGTCTGTATAAAAAGGTAAAGAACGCTCAAAGTTGGATACATGTAATTCTGTTACACCTAATCTTAGTTGCTCAATTGTCTTCAAGCTCGGTCAGCTCCTTCATGATATATGCATCGGCATGTTCAAATGTTTTTGAAAATCTATAAAAATGTATAGCTTGTTACTTTTAGTAACTAAACTATATAATAGTTAGTGACTTATTTCAAGTAATTAATTGTGTTATAATGAAAAAAAAGAGAGAAAAGCAGGAGGGAGTAAGGTATGGCTCAAGTAAACGGCTGCCCAATTACAGATGCCATGGAGATTCTAGGCAAGAAGTGGGTGATTCTCATCATCAATCAGCTTCTAACAGGGCCCAAGCGTTTTTGTCAGCTGGAAAATGAAATGAATATCAGCGGAAGATTATTATCAGAAAGGCTGAAGAATTTAGAAGCTGAAGGACTCGTTGAGAAAAAAGTATACCCCGACATTCCGGTGCGGATTGAATATAAATTAACAGCACAAGGGAAGAAAATCGAACCGATTATTCGTGAAATGTACGCATGGTCTTTAGAGCGTAAAAACAGCAAAAAAGGGGAGCATGTCCCTTCCTAATGGATTTCGATCAGTGTACCTGATCGAAATTTTTTTGTGTGGTTTTCCAGAAATCTAAGACAATAGTATGAAAAATGATGTTGACAATAAATTCATCCATCATATAATATCAAGGAGAAGAGGGTTCTTTTCCCTGTAATGGAATGGAGGTTATGCCATGGTATTATGAATGGGACAGATTGCCTAAAACACGTATCGATCCATCATTTAGAAACAGACATCTTTGACTTTTTGGAAGCAAAGATTTATTTTTTCAACTCAATTGATAATGATTATCATAATCATCTATAAGTGTGAGTTAAACACTTATGAAGGTTATTTTTTTTATTGTCTATTGAGAATAATTATCAATATCATTTAGGAGGGTTCACATGAAAGCACTTCGTTCAACGTCACACGTATTATTATTCTTTAGCTTTGTTCTATTATTTGCTTTAGCTCCGGTTAGCTCTGCCTCAGCAGCAGGCTTAGCAGACGGTCAATATTCAGCGCAATATGTGGTATGGAAGGCAGATAGCGATTCGACTTCAACAGCGAATACGTATTTTGAAAAACCAGCCAAGCTTGTCGTGAAAAATGGCAAAATCAAAGCACAAGTCACGTTAACCAATAGCACTTGGATCACAAGCTTTAAAACACTGGATCAAGGTGTCTACAAAGATGCGCAGGTGATCAGTACAAACACAGCTGCCAATAAGAGAACGGTAGAATTTAATGTGAACAGCCTGACAGAAGTCGTACCAGCAAAAGTGAGTGTGACTGTGCCGGTCATCGGATATACAGGCAATTACGATATTCGCCTCAAGTTTGATGCAGCAACTGTTCAATAAAAAGGAGGAAATTCGCTTGATGAAAAAATGGATAAGGCTGCCAGCCTTTATGGCCGCTTTTTTATTGGCACTCATACTGCCTTTTTCAAATGCACAGGCTGCCTCTTTAAATGATGGTACATACTCCGTCAACTATACTGTGTTGAAGGCTGAAGGAAATGCGGTCTCTATGGCAAATGATTACTGGCTGAAGCCGGCTAAAGTGATCGTGAAAAATGGAAAGCCGACAGTGCAAATGACCATTAAAAATAGCAGCTGGGTGACGGAATTTAAAGTTCCTGGAAATGGCGGCTATGTCGACACAACGGTTCTTTCAACGAATAAAAAAGCCAATACAAGGCTCGTTCAGTTCCAAGCACAGAGCTTGTCTAAACCAATCAAGTCAAAAATTCATGTCACTGTAAAATCTGCTGACTATGATCATGATTATACAATTCAGCTGAAATTTGATGAAAGCAGCATCAAGTCACTTTCTTCTAACAGCTCAAACAAAACAGCGGGTGCAGCAGAAAATCATCAATCATCAAAGGAATCAACCAAAAAATCTGATTCATCCACTCATACGAAACAAGAAGAGAATCCTCAAACTGGTGATACAAGCCAGACAGGTTGGCTCCTTGTGCTTGTCTTATGTTCAGGCGGGTTTTTAGCAAGAAAGTGGATCATCAAGCATTAACGGAAGGAAGTGTCACCTTTTGAAACGTCTTTTTCATCTAAAGGCAGCCATTCTGCTTGTTTTATTCAGTTTGTTGACAGCATTTCAGATTCCTCAAGGAACGGCTCAAGCGGCATCATTCGTGGATGGTGAATACACAGTCGGATTCACTATTTTAAAAAATGGCAGCACAGAAGCGTCCATGATGGATACCTATACAGAAAAGCCAGCTAAGCTGATTGTGGAAAATGGCAAGACGACAGCCTATGTCACACTGAAGCAAAGCAAAGAAATCACAGATTTCAAGGTCGAACAAAAAGGCGCTCTCGTCACCACTGAAACGGTCAGTGAGGATGAAACAGCCAATACACGTGTCATCAAATTTGATGTAGCCGACTTATCATCAAAAGTAAACGGTTGGGTCAAAATTTACTGGGATTTAGGCGGTTTTATTTATGACGAAGCGTATGACGTACAGCTCGCATTCGATCAAAGCAGTCTAACACTCGTCACGCCTGCAAAGCCAGACGATAGCGAAACAAAACCAGATGATCAAAACTGCACAAAGCCAGACGATAGCGAAACAAAACCAGATGATCAAAACTGCACAAAGCCAGACGATAGCGAAAAAAAACCAGATGAACAAAACGGCACAAAGCCAGACGATAGCGAAAAAAAACCAGATGATCAAAACGGCAAAAAGCCAGACGATAGCGAAAAAAAACCAGATGAACAAAACGGCACAAAGCCAGACGATAGCGAAACAAAACCAGATGATCAAAACGGCACAAAGCCAGACGATAGCGAAAAAAAACCAGATGATCAAAACGGCACGAAGCCAGACGATAGCGAAACAAAACCAGATGATGAAAACGGCACAAAGCCAGACGATAGCGAAACAAAACCAGATGAACAAAACGGCACAAAGCCAGACGATAGCGAAACAAAACCAGATGAACAAAACGGCACAAAGCCAGACGATAGCGAAAAAAAACCAGATGAACAAAACGGCACAAAGCCAGACGATAACGAAACAAAACCAGATGACCAAAATGGTACAAAGCCAGATGATTCTGCGCAAAATCAATTAAAAGATGGTGTGTATCGTGTCAATTACAGTGTGCTAAAAGGGGATGAGGACGAGGCATCTCGGATGAACCAATACTTCTCACATCCTGCATCCTTAACCGTCAAAAACGGAAAGCAAACTATTTCCTTTACGGTGAAGGACAATACGTCTGTTGCTTCTTTGAAAACAGAGAAAAACGGCTCTTATCAAGAAGTGAAGACCGTCAGCACAGATCAAGCAAAGAACACAAGAGTCGTCTCATTTGATGTGGCTGATTTGAAAAAAGCTGTCAAAGGAAAAGTACACATTGTGGTGGCAGCTGCTCACTATGACCAAACCTACGATATTCGTTTTCAATTTGATTCAAAGAGTATCTCTCCACTTAAGGACGGTCAGGTAGAGGAAGAAACACCAGCCACTCCAGAAACACCAAAACCAAATACACCAGCACCAGAAACAAATAACGGTGGAGCTGATCAAGAGACAGCTCAGCTAAAAGATGGTGTATACAAGCTTCCTTTTTCAATGAAGAAAGCGGACAAGGATGAGCCTTCTCGAATGAATGATTACGTCGTGAGCCCTGCGACATTGGTGGTGAAAAATGGCCGCCATTTCGTTTCATATACAGTGAAGAACAGCTCAGCCATCACATCCTTCCAAGTAGGGACAGGCGGGAAATATGAAGAGACTCTTGTCGCAAAAACAGATCAAAAAGCAGATACAAGAGTGATTCAATATGAAGCAAAAAGTTTAAGCAATGACCAGGCAGCACGCGTGAAAATTGACATTCCAGCTGCGAATTACCATGAGCAGTACGATGTCAAACTTGTTTATGACACAAAAGGCATCGCACTTGGTGAAGGAAGCGGAATTGCGACGGTTATCGGAGACGATGAGAGTATCGGCTTTATCAAAAATCCAAATGATCACGATTCTCAAACAAATCAGCTTGTGAATCTGGCACCAGAGGAAACGGGCGCAGAGCAGCTGACATTTACTCCGTCAGATGACCAAACAAAGTCTGAGACAGGCCAGCTGAATCCGAAAACAGGAGATACCTCTCTTCTCTGGGTGTATATTCTTTTATTCGGCGGGTCGTTATTCGTGCTCGTGAGAAAGTATCAAACTAGGGCAAGATAGATTGTTTATTTTAAGTGAGATGCGCCATTCAACTCGGCGCATCCACTCTCTTTTTTCGAAAGGAGGCTTCTGTTTTTGAAGCATCGAATGTTACGTTCCCTGATCGCTGCTTTAAGTGTGTGCGTGATCTTGTCAGGGTGCTCACAGTCGGCTGAAAGCTCAGCGAAAGGCAAGAAAAGCGCGGAATCAAGTGCGCGCATTGTGGCAACGACTGTAGCTGCTGTGGAGATCATGGATGCTTTAGAGGTGGATCTTGTCGGGGTGCCAACAAGTCAAAAATCCTTGCCAGCTCGTTACAAAGGACTGCCAGAAGTCGGCAACCCAATGAGCCCGGACATGGAAATCATCCAATCACTTCAACCGACAGATGTCCTGTCTGTCACGACCCTTCAATATGATTTAGAGACACCCTTCCAACAAGCAGGTGTCCCTGCCACATACTTAAATCTTGAAAGCCTGGACAACATGGAGAAGGCCATCACGAAGCTTGGAGATCAGTATGACAGAAAGAAACAAGCCGAACGCATTGTGTCTGACTTTGAACAAAAAAAGAAAGACATACAAGAGAGGACGAAGGGAAAGCGCAAACCGTCCGTTCTGATTTTGCTTGGTGTACCAGGCAGTTATTTGGTGGCGACAGAGAATTCATATATCGGTGATCTTGTGCATATCGCAGGAGGAGAGAACATTGTCAAAGGTGAAAAAATGGAGTATTTGGCATCCAATACAGAGTATTTACAAAAAGCCAATCCAGATATTATTCTCCGGGCCGCACATGGGATGCCAGATGAAGTCGTCCGCATGTTTGATCAAGAATTCAAAACAAATGACATCTGGAAGCATTTTAACGCGGTAAAACAAGACCGGGTGTACGATCTAGAAGAAAGCTTATTCGGGACAACAGGCAATTTAAAGGCCGCAGAGGCATTAGAGGAATTGACACGTATGTTGTATCCGTCATAAGCGGCGAATCTTAATGATAAAAGGACGTTCAAGATGAAAAAAACAGGGATTTTATTTCTGATAGTCAGTCTCTTACTGGTTGGTGTTTTTATTTATTCCGCCATCACTGGGAGTATTCATGTCACTCCGATTGAATTATTGGAAGGGCTCATCACCGGTCAACATGCACAGGTAGAAATCATTAAAGATTTGAGAATCCCCCGCATGCTCATCGCAATGTTTACAGGGGCAGCCTTATCTGTCTCCGGTGTACTATTGCAGTCGGTCATGAGGAATCCATTAGCTGATGCCGGCGTCATTGGCATTTCATCAGGAGCCAGCTTCTTTTCTTTAATGGCGATTACAGCGCTTCCTCAATTTTATTTCTACTCTCCTTTATTTTCGGTATTAGGTGGGGCCATTGCATGTTTCCTTGTATACGTCCTGTCTTGGAAGGGCGGTTTGAGCCCAATCCGTATGATTTTGGTTGGGATCGCCATCAATGCCATGTTTACAGGGATGGCAGAAGCATTTGTCACCATTTGCAGCTATTTCAATATCACGATTAATCAGTCAGGGCAGTCGAATCTCACGATGAAAACGTGGGGAGATGTCCGTTTAATCGGCGTCTATGGCATCGTTGGCCTTGTCGTTGCACTTTTCTTTAGCAGATGGTGTAACCTATTGGCTCTTCAAGATAAGACGGCGAAAAATTTAGGATTGCGTGTGACCAGAATGCGCCTTTTCATTTCAATTACTGCGGTTTTACTAGCAGCGGTGACAGCTGCGGTAGCGGGCGTGATTGCCTTCGTCGGCTTGCTCATTCCGCACATTTCAAGAAGGCTTGTCGGCTCGGATCACCGGGTACTGATTCCATTTTCTGCGTTAAGTGGGGCTTTGCTCATTTTGACGGCTGATACGCTTGGCAGAACGCTTGTAGCGCCAAATGAAATCCCTGCTTCTACGATCATGGCCGTCATTGGCGGGCCGTTTCTTATCTTTTTATTAAGAAGGGGGGACCGTCTCCATGGACATTCGTGAGGTGTCATTCTCCTATGACCAGCAGAAGAACATCGTTCAATCGGTCACAACACAGATTGAACAGGGGAAAATCACAACCATTATCGGTCCAAATGGCTCGGGAAAATCCACGCTGCTTTCCTTAATGGCGAATAATCATTGTCCCAATAAAGGACAGATTCACTTAGATGGGCAAGAGCTGAGTGCGTTCAAGCCAAAGGAACTAGCAAAAAAGCTAGCTGTCGTTCATCAGCAAAATGAGGCGCCGCTTGATTTAACGATCGAACGGGTCGTGGCATTTGGGAGAACGCCTTACCAGACGATGCGCGGGGGTGACAAGGAAGAGGATGAGAGAGCGATTGAGTGGGCGCTATCCAGTACAAAGCTAACGGAAAAACGAAAGGTGCCACTCGCCTCACTATCAGGTGGAGAACGGCAGCGAGTATGGATTGCGATGGCACTTGCGCAAAAAACACCGATCCTTTTCCTAGATGAACCGACAACCTATTTGGATATCTACTATCAATTTGACATTCTTGAGCTGATTCGAGAGCTCAATGTTGTGCATGGGTTAACGATTGTTATGGTGCTGCACGATATGAATCAGGCTGTTCGCTACAGCGATGTCATCATTGCGATGAAGGATGGACAGATCATTAGTGAAGGACAGCCAAACGATGTGTTAACTGAAGAGATGGTGCGGCACATTTATCATGTGTCCGTCACGATTAGACAGGATGCAGAAACAGGGATGTACATTGTGCCTGTTGGTATATAAGCTGTGCAAAAAGCAGGTGAGACAGTGTGAAACGAGGAAAACGGCTTTGGCAACGGATGCTGACAATCGTCTGTTTAGGTGTATTCATTTATAGCGGTACAGCCATCGGCTTAGAGCTCTTCGGCTATTATCAAAATCGTCAGGTGCTTGCAAAGGCCCAGACGATGTATGGACAAGAGGAAGAAATGAATGGAAAACGGGAACCGGGAAAGATCCGTACGTCATTTGATGAGCTGCGAAAGGTGAATGACGACATTGTCGGCTGGATCAATATGAAGGACACGATGATTCAATACCCGATTGTTCAATCACGCGATAATGCATTCTACTTAACTCGTAATTATTTAAAGAACGACACCCGGGCAGGCAGTATCTTTATGGATTATCGAAACGACGTCCTACATGAAAGTCCAAATACAGTCGTGTATGGTCATCGGATGAGGGATGGATCAATGTTTGCTGGACTCACAAACTATTTAAAAAAGGATTTTTTCAACGACCACCGGACATTTCAGTACGATACGCTGTATCAAAGCTACGAAGCGGAAATTTTTGCTGTGTATGAAACGACGGTCGACTTCGATTATATTCAAACCGATTTTCAGGATCTTGGCGAATATGCGCAATACTTGCAAGCCGTGCGTAAGAAGTCAATCTATCAAACGAGAACAGACGTGTCCACAGATGACCTTATCCTCACCTTATCGACCTGTGATCATGTGCTTGCACCTAAAAACGGGCGTCTCGTGGTACAGGCGAAGCTAAAGAAAGTTTACTAGAAAAGGAGAGACAGACGGTTGAAATTTTCACATGTGATCGTGGCGGGAATCGTCTTGATGCTTCTCCTCGGAGGATGCAGTCAAGCAGCACCGGTAGAGAAAGGGAGCACGCAAGGAGCGCTGAAGATAAAGGATTTTGCCGACAGAACGTTGTCGTTTGATGAATCACCTCAACGTATCGTCTCGTTGTCGACTGGAGACATGAGCATTATTTATGCTTTAGGCGGTGAGGTTGTCGGCCGTCCAACGACCGATTTACCAGACAATTTACAAAAGGCAAAGTCCGTACAAACGATTGGCACAACGCATCAATATGATGTAGAGCTGATCACGAGTTTAAAGCCCGATGTTGTGCTTGGGAATGAACAATTAAACAGTAAGGACATCTCTACGATAGAAGGAATTGGGTCACAGCTTCTTTTGACAAGCGCCAATTCAGTGAAGGATATCCAGCGTCAAATTTCGTTATTTGGTGATTTGCTCGGGAAGCAGCAAAAGGCAAAAGCACTCAATGATCAAATCGATCAGCGGAAAAAGCAGGTCAAGCCGCCTAAGAAAAAAGTGAAAACACTCGTTGTGTACGGTGCACCCGGCACATATATGGCAGCACTTCCCCATTCCTTAAGCGGGGATTTGCTACACATCGCTGGGGGGGCGAACATCGCTGAGAATGAACCGGCGCTCGAAAAATTCCCTCAATACGCTCAAATCAATGCAGAAAAGGTCATCGAAGCCGATCCTGATCTCATTCTGCTGATGACACACAGCAAACCAGAAGATGTGAAAGCGGGCTTTATGAGCGAAATGAAACAGAATGCGGCATGGCACGATGTGTCAGCTGTCAAAAATGGACACGTTGAGATTTTGCCTAGTGACCTATTTGGTACGAATCCAGGCGCAGAAGTGATAAGAGCGATTGATGAACTAGAGAAGAGATTGAAGCGATTGTCATCATGAAAATGAATGCAGAGTTAGATTTTCAAAAAAGACAATCTAGACGAAAGTGGCTTATACCGGGACTGCTTCTCTCTTTAGGTGTGGGCGCATGTCTAGGGCTTGCATTAGGTTCTATTCAATTATCGCTGCCGGATCTGATCGCTGCTTTGACGGGATCAGGACAGCCTGTTCATGAAAAAATCGTGATGGATTTACGGCTGCCGCGTGTCCTGATTGGTTTCATCGTCGGAGCCTGTCTTGCAGCATCCGGGGCGATTTTACAAGGAGTCGTCCGAAATCCACTTGCTGATCCTGGCATTATTGGTGTCACCGCTGGCGGCGGCTTGGCTGCTGTACTCAGCATGATTGTTTTTCCGCAATTTACGTATTTGCTTCCAGCCGCAGCCTTTCTTGGCGCTTTATTAGCGGCACTCGTTGTGTATGTGCTGTCATTTGATCAAGGGGTTTCGCCGCTTAAATTGATTTTGGCGGGAGTGGCAGTCAATGCTCTGCTTGGTGCGGTTATGAACGGGTTTATGGTGCTTTATAGTGAGCGGGTGCAGGCCGTTCTGCCTTTTTTATCGGGCGGATTAAATGGGCGGAGCTGGCATCATCTTAGCTTTGTGTCGCCATATGCGCTGGCAGGATTGTGTCTTTGTTTTTTTGCAATCAAGCCGGCAAATCTTCTCCTGCTTGGCGATGAATCGGCTCAGCTATTGGGCCTGAGAGTAGAGCGAACCCGATTTTTCTTAATTGTGCTGGCGGCACTTTTAGCTGGTGCGGCTGTAAGCGTGAGCGGCTTAATCGGGTTTGTCGGGCTTGTCGTCCCTCATTTTATCCGTCTTTTAATTGGAGATGACTACCGGTATCTGCTGCCGATTTCGATGCTGGGCGGGGGCGTACTTGTGGTTTTTGCAGATACAGCGGCACGGGTCTGGTTTACACCGGTTGAATTGCCTGTCGGTATATTGCTAGCCTGCATCGGTGCACCTTTCTTCCTTTATTTATTAAAAAAGAAAGGGAGGGGTTAAGTTGGATGTGATTGCAATGGATGACGTGAGTCTCAGTCAAGGGGGTTTTCGGCTGTCTTCTATTTCAGCAGCTGTTCCTAAGGGACGAGTGACCGGAATCATTGGACCAAATGGGTCAGGGAAGTCGACTTTTATCAAAGCGGCCGCACGCCTCTCGTCGATAGAAAGCGGCATGATTTACATTCACGATATACCGCAAAAAGAGATGACGGCGCAGGAGATTGCAAAGGAGATCGCTGTTCTCATGCAGACGAGAACGGCCATCCCATCTATGACAGTACGTGAGCTGGTCGCACTTGGACGCAGTCCGCATCGCTCGATCTGGAAAAAGAGCTCGAAGACAGATCATGAAGCGATTGAGTGGGCGCTTGATGTGACGAATGCCCGCAGTAATGAAAACAGAATGCTGCATACATTGTCAGGCGGAGAAAGGCAAAAGGCGTATATTGCGATGGCGCTTGCTCAGAAGACAGAGACCATTATTCTGGATGAGCCCACAACTTATTTAGATATTGCACATCAGCTTGAATTATTAGAGCTGCTTAAACAGCTGAATCAGACGCATGGGATCACCATTTTAATGGTTCTTCATGATCTGCAGCAGGCAGCAAAATATTGTGACCGCCTCATTGCGATGAAGCGTGGTCAGGTGCACCAAATAGGGTCACCAACAGAAGTATTAACAGAAGACTTTTTCAAAGAGGTCTTTGGGATTCATGCAGAGGTTCACTTGGATGGAGAGCATCCGCTCATCATCCCAATCGCTTCGATCCAACAACAAAAGGGAGATGAAAAGAACATGATCATTGTAAACAACCAAGTAAGAGTAGAAAAAGGCAGTGCCGAGCATCTTGTCAAACGATTTAACAAGCAGGGACAAGTTGAATTCATGGAAGGGTTTTTAGGTATGGAAGTATGGGTCACACAGCAGACAACAGATTACGATGAAGTGACCATTCATACCCGCTGGAACCGAAAGGAAGACTTTGTGAACTGGACAAAATCTCAGGCGTTTGGTGATGCGCACGCTCATGGAAAAGCAAAACCTGAAGGGCTATTAAAAAACAAAATTACGTACTATGAAGTTCAAGTGACAAGACCTGCTTTACAGAAAAAAGCCTAAATGTCATTACAGCGCTGCCGCCGAGGTGCAGCGCTATTTTTTTGCAGTTTTTTTCTTTCCGTCACATTTTTTTGACAAAGTATTCAAACAACTGACACAATACCATCCAAATTTTAGGTAAAATTTACTTTATTTTTGAAGCGTATGGGTGTAAAGTACAGGTATAAATAACTAACCGAGTGAAATTCAAGAGTAAATTTTCACCGAGTGAACCATTTCAAACAGGCTATTGATTGTGAATTATTGAACAAGTAATGAAGTTTTTGTGAAATGGTGAGCATAAAGATCTCGAATTATTCGGCATGTGAAAGTAAGGGAGGATGTAAGGCTGTGAGTGAGCTGTTTTTAGCAAGATTTCAATTTGCCTCAACGACATTATTTCATTTTATATTTGTTCCTATGTCTATAGGTTTGGTGTTTATCGTCGCATTGATGCAGACCCTTTATGTCGTCAAGAAAAAAGACATCTATAAAAAGATGGCGAAGTTTTGGGGGCACCTGTTCTTACTCAACTTTGCAGTAGGTGTGGTGACAGGGATTCTGCAGGAATTCCAGTTTGGGATGAACTGGTCAGATTATTCAAGGTTTGTCGGTGATGTCTTTGGTGCACCGCTTGCCATTGAAGCGCTTTTGGCCTTTTTCCTTGAATCTACATTTATTGGCCTTTGGATATTCGGCTGGGATCGTCTGCCGAAGAAGATTCATTTATTGTGTATTTGGCTTGTTTCCCTTGGTACGATCTTTTCGGCGTTTTGGATTTTACTGGCCAACTCATTTATGCAGGAGCCAGTTGGATTTGTCATGAAAAATGGCCGTGCAGAAATGAATGATTTTGGCGCTCTTGTCACGAATCCACAGCTCTGGGTAGAGTTCCCGCACGTTCTGTTTGGTGCATTGGCAACAGGTGCTTTCTTTATTGCAGGTGTTAGTGCCTATAAAATGATCAAAAAACAAGAAATCGCCTTTTTCAAAAAATCATTCCAGATTACCATGATCCTTGGTTTAATTGCTGGTTTAGGTGTAGCATTCACTGGACATGATCAAGCGAAGCATTTAATGAAATCACAGCCGATGAAGATGGCAGCAAGTGAAGCCCTTTGGAAGGATAGTGGAGATCCAGCGGCTTGGACGCTATTTGCTAACATAGACACAGATAAAAAAGAAAACTCTGCGGAAATCAATATTCCGTTTGCTTTAAGTTACTTGGCTTATTCGAAGTTTAGTGGAGATGTTCCAGGTATGCTGACACTTCAAAAAGAATATGAAGCCAAGTTTGGCCCGGGAGACTACATTCCACCAGTGAAAACAACATTCTGGAGCTTTAGAATCATGGTCGGTGCCGGCATGCTCATGATTTTTGCTAGTATGATTGGCTTGTACTTGAGCTTTAAAAAGAAACTTGAAACGAACAAATGGTATTTACGCTTCATGGTAGGGATGATTGCGTTCCCGTTTATTGCAAACTCAGCCGGCTGGATTATGACCGAAATCGGGCGTCAGCCGTGGACCGTCTTTGGCATGATGACGACGGCTCAATCAATTTCACCAAACGTATCTTATGGCATGCTATTATTCTCAGTCATTAGCTTTACGACCATTTATCTGATTCTTGCCATCTTGCTTGCCTACTTATTCATTCGAGAAATTAAAAAAGGTGCACATTCTGAAGAGAATACAGATCAAAAGGATGAAACGGACCTGTCTACAGATCCATTTGATGGAGGCGCATATCATGGCATATCTTAACGAGATTTGGTTTATTCTTGTCGCAGTATTGTTTGTTGGTTTTTTCTTCTTAGAAGGATTTGATTTTGGTGTAGGGATGTCCATGCAGCTGCTTGGAAAGGATGCGCATGAGCGCCGCATTTTAATCAATACGATTGGTCCTTTTTGGGATGCGAATGAGGTCTGGCTGATTACAGCTGGTGGCGCTATTTTCGCTGCATTTCCTCATTGGTATGCCACGATGTTCAGCGGATACTATATTCCGTTTACGGTTCTCCTATTAGCGCTCATTGGGCGGGGGGTCGCCTTTGAATTCCGAGGGAAGGTTGAGAAAGCCTCTTGGATCAAAACATGGGACTGGGTCATCTTCTTTGGCAGTCTGCTTCCGCCATTTTTGCTCGGTGTGTTATTCACCAGTATTTTACGCGGAATGCCAATTGATCAAAGTATGAACATGTACGCTGGTTTCACGGACTTTGTGAATCTTTATTCAGTGATCGGCGGGGTGGCAGTGACGGTTCTTTGCCTCCTGCACGGATTGATTTTCGTCACACTTCGTACAGAGGGTGATTTAAGAAAGCGTGCAAGAAAGCTTGGTCAGCGTGTCCTGCTCATTGCATTGCCAGTGCTTGTCCTATTTGTCGGCGTGTCCATCATGGAAACAGACATTTATACCGTGCGCCCGATCATCACCATTCCGTTAACCGTGCTGATTGTGGTTTGTTATGTAGCGGCTCTTGTCTTTATGAGAAAAGAGCGTGATGGCTGGACATTCTTATTCACAGGTGCGGGCATCATGCTGACTGTGACAATGCTGTTCACGGCATTGTTCCCGCGTGTGATGATTAGTTCGATCAACCATGCGTTTGACCTCACCATTCACAACGCTGCATCAGGCTCTTATTCACTGACGGTCATGACGATTGTCGCCATTTCTTTGCTGCCTTTTGTGCTTGGGTATCAAATTTGGAGCTATTATGTCTTCCGTAAACGTGTAAGTGGTAAGGAGCCAATGACCTACTAATGGATAAACGTTTGCTTCAATTAAAAGGAATGAGAGGGCTTCTGGCCCTCTTAGGTATTGTGTCACTCATCCAAGGAGCAAGTATTATTTTCCAAGCACAGTGGCTGGCACATGCCATTACAACGCTGTTTGACGGGAAAAGCCTCTCGCAGGCAACACCATATGTCTTGCTGTTTCTTGCTGCCTTTGCGGTGCGGCACGGTCTCACCTTCATTCGAGAGAAAGTGATGTTCACCTACTCCTCCCGAATTGGAGCAGACGTACGGAAGCAGCTGTTAGACCAACTCTTTCGTTTAGGTCCAGCCTTCACAAAGAAAAAAGGAACAGGAAAGCTTGTGACATTAGCGATGGAGGGAATTGCCCAATATCGTCAGTATTTACAGCTGTTTTTGCCGAAAATGGTGAACATGGCTGTTATTCCGGTGATGGTCCTCATTTATGTTTGGACATTAGATGGAACATCTGCCGTTATTTTGATTGTGACGCTGCCAATTTTAATTGTTTTTATGATTTTGTTAGGTCTTGTTGCTCAGCGGAAAGCGGCCAAACAATGGAGATCGTATGAGAAATTATCCAATCATTTTACTGATTCCCTCCGTGGTCTTGAAACGCTTCGTTACTTAGGTATTAGCAAAAAGCACTCTCGTAATATCGCCGAGGTGTCAAAGCGATATCGAAAGGCGACCATGAGCACGCTGAAGGTCGCATTTCTTTCATCGTTTGCCCTCGATTTCTTTTCCATGCTATCGATTGCAACCGTTGCTGTCTTTCTTGGCTTACGATTAATTGAAGGAGAGCTTCTGTTATTGCCAGCTTTGACGGCGCTTATGTTGGCTCCGGAATATTTCCTGCCAGTACGTGAAGTGGGAAATGATTATCATGCGACGTTAAATGGAAAAGAAGCGAATGAGGCCATTCAGGTCATTTTAGAAGAAAAGGGCTTCCGCTCGCAGGAGACACAATCCGTGCAGCTGAAGCAGTGGAATGAACAAGCTGTGCTTACGCTGCAAGATATTTGTGTCCTGCATGATGAACATGCTCCTTATTCCATTCAGAATGTAGACCTCACTGTCAAAGGGAAGAAAAAAATCGGAATCATTGGTGCAAGTGGTTCGGGGAAATCGACGTTAACTGATGTCCTCGGAGGTTTTGTTGAACCGTCTTCAGGTCAAATCATGCTAAACGGCCAGCCGCTTGTTCATTTACAGATGAAAGAATGGCAAAAGGAAGTTGTCTATATGCCGCAGCACCCCTATTTGTTTCACATGACATTAAGAGAAAACATTCGTTTTTATGAACCACATGCAACAGACGAAGAAGTGGAAAGAGCTGTGCAGGAGGCTGGCTTATCTCAGCTGGTAGAAGAGCTGCCAAATGGACTGGATGAGGTCATTGGAGAACAGGGCAGAGGGCTAAGCGGGGGACAGGCGCAAAGAATTGCGCTTGCTCGGGCTATGCTGGGCCAGCGATCCATCATGCTGTTAGATGAACCAACGGCGCATCTCGACATTGAAACAGAGTATGAATTAAAGAAAACGATGCTTCCGCTGTTTGAAGATAAGCTCGTGTTTTTAGCGACACATAGGCTTCATTGGATGCCGGAGATGGATGAAATCATTGTCATGGATCATGGAACCATTGCAGAAATGGGCACACATGAATCATTAATGCAAAGAAAAGGTGTGTACTATCAATTGGTACAAGAGCAAATGGGGGCGGTCACACATGGTCAGTAAAGGCTGGTTTATACCTTATATCAAGGAGAATCAAAAGCTGTTTGCCTTGGTGCTTTTTTTAGGGGCCATTGCGGTGTTTTCTGCTTCTCTGTTGATGTATACGTCGGGATTTCTGATTTCAAAAGCCGCAACAAGACCTGAGAATATATTGATGGTCTACGTTCCAATCGTGGCTGTACGCACCTTTGGTATTTCACGTTCTGCTGCTCGTTATGCAGAAAGGCTGGCGAGCCATCAGCTCATTTTGACGATGATTGAAAAAATGCGGGTGCGTCTGTATGACATGGCTGAACGAAGTGCCAAACAAACGAAGCTTGGTACAGGAGAAATGCTTGGGCTCTTGTCAGAAGATGTAGAGAGATTACAGGATGCGTATTTAAAAACAATCTTTCCATCCATCGGTGCGCTGCTTTTATATGCAGCATCTATTGGGGCACTTGGCCTTTTCTCATGGCCTTTTGCCGGATTGATGCTGCTCTATATGGCACTTCTCGTATTTGTTTTCCCATACGTCACAGTGCTTGTAAACAGGGCGAGACAAATACAAATGAAAAAAGGCAGAAATGAACTGTACAGCCATTTAACAGATGCGGTCATGGGCGTTAGTGACTGGCTGTTTAGCGGCAGACAGAAAGATTTTGTTAATCGCTATGAACAGAAAGAAGCGCAGCTGTTAGCGCTTGAAGCTGCTAAGCACCGGTTTACCCGTCTGCGCCAATTTTTTGCGCAGCTGATCATTGGAGGAGCAGTTATGCTTGTGGTGTACTGGAGCGGATCGGTCGTTCAGTCAGGCTCTATGTCACACACGCTCATTGCGGCCTTTGTGCTTGTGCTGTTTCCGTTAACAGAAGCCTTTCTTCCGCTTTCAGATGCGGCAGGTGATATTCCTGTTTATCAGCATGCTGTTAGCAGATTACATCATTATGAAAAGCAGTCGTATGAAGGAGAATCAGAGAAGGAGTTAGTTGGTCAGTCAACCATTTCTCATGATCAAGCGATCTGTTTTGAACAAGTGTCCTTTGGATATGATGCGCATCAGCACGTGCTAAAGCACCTTTCGTTTTCGCTTAAACAAGGAGAATCACTCGCTCTATTAGGAAAAAGCGGTGCAGGCAAATCAACCATTTTAAAATTGTTAGAAGGGGCGGTCGTGCCAAATCAAGGTGCTGTCAGCATTCAGGGGAAACCGGTACAAAGCATTCAAGAGAACGTGTCAGCTTATGTGTCTGTCCTCAATCAACAGCCTTATTTATTCGATACGTCTGTTTTAAACAATATTCGCTTAGGGTCCCCAAGCGCGACAGAAGAGCAGGTGAAAGAAGCGGCGAGACAGGTGCAGCTGCACGATTATATTGAATCTTTACCAGAAGGCTATCACACAGGTGTACAGGAGACAGGAGTTCGGTTTTCAGGCGGAGAAAGACAGCGAATGGCGTTAGCTCGGATCTTGCTGCAAAACACACCGGTTGTAGTATTAGATGAGCCAACCGTCGGACTTGATCCTCGGACAGAGCGTGAATTGCTTGAAACAATCTTTCATGTGTTAAAAGGGAAAACCGTCATTTGGATTACCCATCACCTGACTGGCTGTGAGGCGTGTGACCGCATCATGTTTATTGAAGATGGCCGCATTGAGATGCAGGGGAAGCATCAGGATTTACTGAGAGAAAACCCACGTTATCAAAGGCTGTATGAGATGGATCGTCCGTTTTCTACAATATAAATAAAAGAAATGACAAGAACGTTCGGACAGGTGATCTCTGCCCGAACGTTTTGTGGTTTAAGGGTTTACTTTTCCAACACCAGCATTTGATACAACTTCTGATTTGACATTGTTCACGTTAAGCAAAGAGTAGTTATAAGGAGGGTTGTACGTACCTGTTGAAGACGTTGGCAGATTGCCTGTGCTGTTAATATAAGAGTTGTTGATGACATGCCATGTACCTACTTGACGGCTGTCCCAGCTACCGATCGCATTTTTGGTGTTTTCAAATACGTTGTGCTCAATTCTCATTTTCGCGCCCATACGAGAGTTGATCGCAGTTGTAAGGATGCCTTTGTAATAGTTGTTATACACATGGCCTTCCCCGAAGCGCATAGACGGTACACGAGAATTCAGGTTTTCAAACCGGTTGTTGTGGAAAGTGATTTTTCGGTTGTAGTTATCGTTATCGGAGCTGCCCATCAGCATTGTCTTCCAGCTGTCATGGACATAGTTCCAGGAGAATGTAATGTAATCAGCGTCATTTTTCACATCAAATAATCCATCATAATCATCCTTACCAGAGTTCAACGTGTTGTACAGTTCATTATGATCCACCCATACGTTTTTAGAAGCGCCTTCGATTCCGATGGCATCCTTATCACCGATTTTACTGTGATGGATTTTCAGGTTGCGGATGATCACGTTATTGGCTCGCCATATCTTAATGCCAATTCCGTTAAATTCGCCTTTCGTGCCTTTACCGACGATGGAGACATTGTTTGTATCTTTGACATCAATTTTATTTGCAGATGTATTAGAAGGGGTAATCGTCCCGTCTACAATGATTTTTAATTTTTCATTTGTACCTTTACTTTTAAGGGCGGCTAATAGTTCATTTCCGGTTTTTACTGTCACTGTTTTACCGCCTTCACCGCCTGTTGTGCCGCCATTCAACGTGGAGAATCCTTGCTGATTAAAATTGGCCATAATAGAAGGACTTTCTGGATATTTGGCTGCCGCTTTTGCCTCCCCATTTGGTGCAAATAATGAAGTCACGAGACCAACCGCTAACACACCAGCTAACATTGGAACTTTTTTCTTCAAAATCAACCTCTCCATTCTATATTGATTTAATGTAAACGTTTCCAAAATAAGCTGCGATTCAAACGCTCCTCCTTCTTTCGCCGGCATCGCCTCATTCGGAATGTAGGAAGAGCATAGCACGCGAAAAGGTATCATCGGCTAAGAATTGGCGCAGTGTATTCCATGATTTTCTAGGAAACTAAGGCGATGATTATTTCATTTTCATCTAAATGAGACAAGGACCATTGACGATAGGTATTGGGATGACATCATGATTATGGGGGAGAGGCTATCCGTTTCATAGAAAATCAAGATGATTACGAAAACATCATTTTGTTAGAGACGAAGGAATGTCATAATCATTACATAAGAAAAAAATGGATGTAAAACGAACCAATGACCGGATCAACAGGGAGAAAAGGAGACATTTTAAAAAATAGAGCCTATTTTGAACGATGTCGTCATCCATGTCGTCTCATGAATAAGAGAAGAAGAGGAAGGAGGGACGTGTTTGGAGCAGACAGAAGAGACATTATTGATTCAGCGGGCAAAACAGGGAGATGATGCCGCATTTACAGCCCTTTATCGGCAACACTATTCCTTTCTTTACCGGTATATGATGAAGCTCACCCTTCAACAAGAGCTGGCAGAAGAAATCATGCAAGAGACGATGCTGAAAGCGTACATGAAACTTTCTTCATTTAGAGGAGATTCCTTATTTTCAACATGGCTCATCTCCATTGCATCGAGACAATTTTTAGATCACCAAAAGAAAAGAAAACGTGAACAAATGAGAGAAGGGAAGGCAAATCAAGAAGCCATACGCCGCTTCAAATGGGACGTTCAGCAAAAGGGACATACATGGCATGAGATGTGGGATGCTTTAAATGAATTGAAGGCTCAGGAGAGGGCACCGATTATTCTACATTATTATTATGGCTTTACTTACCCAGAAATCGCTTCAATGCTCGGTATGAGAGAAGGCACTGTGAAGTCGAGAGTTCATCATGGATTAAAGAAAATTCGAAAGGAGTGGTTCTTATGAAGGAAGATCGTTTTACCGAACGTTTAAAAGAAGAGTTACAGCAGCTAGATGAACAAATTGAAGTGGAAAAGCCAAGTGAGCAGGCTGTCATGATGATGCTAAAGCAGGCAAAGGAAAAAGAAAAAAGACGTTTTAAACAAGAAATGCTGGCGTACGTTCTCATCAGTCTCACCATTCTGGCACTTTTTGCGGCTGCTATCACCCATTTGCCTATTATTTTAATTCTGCTCCAAGTGGTGAGCGTCCCGCTTTGTGTAGTAGTAGGCATTAAGGAATATCAACACATTAAAGGAGGGTCTTCCTTATGAGTCAGACGGAAATGATCATCTTATTGTGCGCATTGCCGTTATTATTTGCACAGGGATTTCTTTTGTTTATGGATGCCAAAAAAAGAGGGCGTTATAAGTGGTTCTGGGGCATTGTTGGTTTAATTAACTTCCCATCGTCTTCAATTTTATATTGGCTTTGTGTCGTATTACCTGATCGAAAAAGAGGCGAGAATCTCCGAAAGGATTGATCGCGTACCATCAAACTTTTGACCCTTTTTTCGTTTTGAAATCATCTAGAAATAATAGATGGTTCATCAATATGTCAAAGATGGCGGGATACAGAAAGTCCAATTGATCATTTCTAGCACAATAGTCATTCCTTGAGCGGTTATTTTTAAAGACAATAGTTGCTGCTGCTTGATCCATCTCAATTCGGCATCGTTTTCATCTGTTATCAATATTGATCAGTTTTTACAATTGGTGTTAAATTAATCTCAATATGCGTTAGAAAATCTAACAAATAAATGTGTGAAGATATCTACAAGGAGGCAGATGAGATATGTTGACCTTAGATCGAGCAGCACAAACAGCACAAAGCTACATCCACCGTGTGTTAGAGGAGGTGGAAAAGCGAAATCCAGGCGAAGAGGAATTCCAGCAAGCGGTAAAAGAAATTCTTGAATCACTCGTCCCGGTTTTTGCAAAGCACCCAGAGTATGAAAAACAGGGCATTTTAGAACGGTTAATTGAGCCTGAGCGCCTTGTTATGTTTCGCGTACCATGGGTAGACGATGAGGGCAAAGTCCAAGTCAATAGAGGGTTTAGAGTTCAATTCAATAGTGCCATCGGTCCTTATAAAGGAGGAATTCGTTTCCATCCATCCGTCAATGCCAGCATCATCAAGTTTTTAGGGTTTGAACAAATCTTTAAAAACGCACTGACTGGTATGCCGATTGGCGGAGGGAAAGGTGGATCAGATTTTGATCCAAAAGGGAAATCTGATGGAGAAATCATGCGTTTTGTTCAAAGCTTTATGAGTGAACTCGGCCGATATATTGGACCTGATCAAGATGTGCCAGCAGGTGATATTGGCGTAGGGGCACGGGAAATTGGCTATATGTTCGGCCAGTACAAAAAAATGCGCGGTGCTTATGAGGCTGGTGTGCTCACAGGGAAAAGTCCTGGGTTTGGCGGCAGCTTAGCGAGAAAAGAAGCAACGGGCTACGGACTGGTGTACTTTATGGAAGAAATGCTGAAAGCCCATGGTCTGCAATTTGAAGGGCGTTCGGTTGTCGTTTCTGGCTCGGGTAATGTGTCTATTTATGCGATGGAAAAGGTAGTAGAGCTAGGCGGTAAGGTTGTTGCTTGTAGTGATTCAAGCGGAGCCATTTATGACCCGCAAGGCATTTCACTTGAGACAGTGAAGCAGCTGAAGGAAGTCGACAATCAGCGGATTGGGGCATACATAGACATTCACCCACACGCTGAATTGATTGAAGATTGTGAACAAATTTGGTCATTTCCTTGTGACATTGCACTGCCATGTGCGACACAAAATGAAATATCTGAGGCGCAAGCACAGCAGCTCGTGGCAAACGGGGTCATCGCTGTAGGAGAAGGGGCCAATATGCCATCCACTCTTAAAGCCGTCAAAGTATTTGAACAGCATGGTATTCTGTTTGCACCAGCAAAAGCCGCAAATGCTGGCGGGGTAGGTGTTTCAGCACTGGAAATGGCGCAAAACAGTGCAAGAATGTCGTGGACATTTGAAGAAGTAGATGATCAGCTGAAACAAATGATGCAGTCTATTTATCGTCAGTGTACGGAAACAGCAGACGAATATGGACACTCTGGGAACTTAATCGTAGGAGCAAATATTGCAGGATTTCGCAAAGTGGCAGATGCCATGATAGCACAAGGCGTGATTTAACTCCTGCTCTCCCGCACCTGTTTATTTCATGACAAGATAGGGAATCGTCTTGTAAGAATGACAATAAGGAGGCGCGGGAGAAATGAAAAAATGGCTGAAACAAATTGTCAAATGGGCACCAGTGATTTATCCAGTGGTGAGGAAAATATATAAAGAGCGAAAAGCATCAAAAGCTCGTAACGTATCAGCCGGATAATCCGGCTTTTTTTTATGGAATCATATACAGAACCTGCGGTGAAAGAAAAAATTATAGATTCGAATGATCCAATTCAGGCCACTCTCCGTTAAGTACATAACAAACGGAAAGAGGAGGCAATAACAGATGATCATGAAAAAAGCTATTTTAACCATCCCGCTTAGCACAGCATTACTATTCCCAGCGGCTCATATTGCAAGTGCACACGAAGGACATATGCATGGTGATGCAAAGAAGACGTCTTCATCACAAGAGGTGTCAAATAAAGCAACGGATCTTCGAGCAGCACTAGATCAGCTGTTCTCAGAGCATGCCTATTTAGCAGTGATCACGATGCAAAAGGGAATTGACGGTAGTAAAGACTTCGATCAAGCAGCGGCGGCGTTAAATGAAAACACGAATGATTTATCAGATGCGATCGCCTCTGTGTACGGTAAAAAAGCAGGGAAACAATTCAAAGACATTTGGTCAAGCCATATCGGCTACTTTGTTGATTATGTACAAGCCACAGCGAAAAATGATGAGGCAGGTAAAAAGAAAGCAATGAAGCAGCTTGATCAATATCGGTTGAAACAAGCCGATATGCTCGATCAAGCCACAGACGGTAGATTGAAAGCTAGTGAGCTTGAGGAAGGCTTAAAGATGCATGTCAATGAACTGCTGAGAGCTTTTGACAGCTACACTGAAAAGGATTTTGATACGACTTACGAAACGGTTAGAAAATCCATTCATCATATGTTTGAAGTGGGAAAAGGCGTGTCATGGGCGATCACAGATCAATTTCCTGGGAAATTTGATCAAAAATCAGTGGATACACCAGCTGCAGATCTTCGTGAGGATTTAAATTACTTGTTCTCAGAGCATTTGGCGTTGGCGGTTGTTGCCATGCAAAAAGGAAATGATGGCAGCAAGGACTTTGACCAAGCAGCTGCTGCTTTAAATGAAAATACAAATGATTTATCTGATGCCATTGCATCTGTTTATGGAAAGGATGCAGGAAAACAATTTAAAACAATTTGGTCAAGCCATATCGGTTACTTAGTTGATTATGTCAAAGCGGATGCATCAGGGGACGAGAAAGCGAAGGAGAAGGCCGTCAAAGATTTAGATGCTTACCGGATGAAGCAAGCGAAGTTTTTAGATCAAGCGACAGATGGACGTTTGAAGGCGGCTGATTTAGAAGCTGGTCTGAAAACACATATTGATGAGCTGATCAAAACGTATACGTCTTATCATCAGGGGGAATATGATCAGCTTTATCCGACAGTGAGAGAGGCGTATGGCCATATGTTCATGATTGGTCAAGATGTGGCAACAGCTATTGTCGACCAGCATCCTGAACTGTTCAAATCCAAAATGCCAAATGAAATGCCGAAAACAGGAATGGGAGGTACTGCCGGTCCTTTAGGCATGTCATATGAAGCTTTTGCTGGGATGATCGCTAGTCTTATTTTAGCTGTAGGTGCAGCGGGTGCGTTCTTCTTCATTCGCCGCAAGACATCAAATTCAAAATCATAAAGACAAGAGGGGAGCGTGCACGACCGTGCCGTTCCTTTCTTTAAAAGGAGGCCGACTTGTGTGAAAAAATGGCTAGTGGGTATTCTCGCGCTTCTCATCATCACAGGCTGTGCATCACATGCTATGGATGAATCGTCATCCTCAGAAACAACATCACCTCCTGAGAAAATGACCACAAATCAAGCTGAAAAACAGAGCCACTCAAACGATACGTTAAAAGGCGAGCCGCCTGGTATTGTCCCAGCTGAAATTGCTATTCCCGCTATTGATGTCAAAGCAAAAGTGGAGAAAACGGCTTTATCAAAGGATGGCAGTATGGGTGTCCCCAAACATACTGACAACACGGCTTGGTTTGAAGATGGTCCGAAGCCAGGGGATAAAGGGAATGCTGTCATGAATGGTCATGTTGATAACAAATGGGGGCCATCTGTTTTTTATCGACTAAAGGATCTGAAAAAGGGAGACAAGGTGATCGTGATGTCTTCGTCAGGAAAAAAGCGAACCTTTGAAGTCACCAAAGTGCAAAGCTATCCGCGTGAAGAGAAGCCAAATGCTTTTTTCGGGTACGCTTTTACACGGAATCTCAATTTAATCACATGTACTGGGACATTTGATCATGCAGCAGGTACACATGAAAAAAGATTGGTTGTATTTACACAGCTCATCTCCTCATAAAAAAGGCGGATACACGAAGGTGTAACGCCTTTTTTCGTCGTTTTCAAAGAAACATCTAAAAAGAAGATTCGTAGGTCATTAGATATGGTTAGTCGTATAAATAGGGGCATTTGTCATATAAATGAATTGGCAATTTTTATTTCTTTTCAGTAGAATATGAGTGATGAAGAGAACTGCAAGCGCATACAACCTGTCCAGACAAGGCAGATTCTCCACCCTTACATAAGGAGGCCGATATGATGCTGAGTAAAAGACTGGCGCACATCTTAAGTCAGCTGATGGCAGCTGAGACCCCTCTCACAAGCGCTGCACTTTCTGTCAGCTTACAAGTGACAAGCCGTACCATTCGTACAGACATCAAGGAACTAAATGACCGTCTTGCCCCTTATCAAGCGGCAGTAGCAGCTGTTAGAGGAGCTGGCTATAAGCTGGTGATCAAGGATGAGAATGCTTTTCGCCGTTTTATGAAGGAGGAGGTCGAACAGGAAGAGCCGCTTGCCGTTCTGCCGGAGGAGCGTGTTCGGTTTATTTTAAAAAAGCTTCTTCTGGCAGAAGCGTATGTGAAGCTAGAAAATTTACAGGAGCAGCTGTTTATTAGTAAGTCGACAATGAGTAACGATGTGAAATGGGTCAAACGCAAGCTTGAACCCTTTGATCTGAAGCTGGAAGCGAAGCCGAGCAAAGGTTGCCGGATTAAAGGATCAGAGATGAAAATCCGGTATTGTATGTCAGAATATTTATTCAACGAGCGCCGTTCCTATCAAACGATGCTAAACACAGCTGCCACCATTTTGCCAAAACATGAACTGGAATTGATTCATAAAACAATGATTGATTATATCAATGAAGAAAGAATGAATCTATCAGACATTTGTGTGAATAATTTAATTGTCCATGTCGCCATTGCCTGTAAACGGATTAGACACGGAAACTATGTATCTGTTCTTCCAGAGGAAATCAACGAAATTCCGAGGGCAAAGGAATACAAGGTAGCCAAAAAAATGGTGGAACGTCTCGAAGGACTGCTCGCTGTCTCATTTCCACAAGAGGAGATCGTCTATATCGCCATTCATTTGCTAGGAACAGCCAAAATGGTACAGTCCTTTTCATCGAGCGGTCAAACACAAATTGTGGATGATGACACGAGCCATCTTGTGCAGCTCATGCTGAAAGCCATTGATCAAAAATTGCAACTTGATTTAGCTGATGATGCGGAATTAATGATTGGACTCAGTCTGCATTTAAAGCCGGCCATGAACCGGTGTAAATATGGAATGAACTTAAGAAATCCGATGCTTGATGAAATAAAAGCGGGGTATCCACTTGCCTTTGAAGCAGGGATTATTGCCAGCAGAGTCATTGAAGAAGAGGCGGGTCTATCGATTCATGAGAATGAAATCGGATATATGGCGCTCCATTTTGGTGCTGCTTTAGAGCGTAGGAAAATGGAGATTCCGCCGAAGCGATGTCTCATTGTCTGTGCATCTGGTGCAGGGAGTGCAAGGCTATTGCAGGATCGTTTGCGGTCAAAATTTGGGTCAAAGCTGACCATTTTAGGAACAGCAGAGCTTTATTCACTTCCGCATGTCTCTTTACATGCACTGGATTTGATTATTACGACGATTCCTATTCATATGGATTTACCGATTCCAGTCATTCAAGTGAACACCATTTTAGGAGGCGGCGACTTTTTAAAAATTGAAGAAGCCCTGACGAATGAAACAAGAGTGACATTGGCCTCTCAATATATGAAAAGGGATTTGGTCTTTACAAAACGTGCCTTTCAAACAAAGGAAGACGTCATGACCTTTCTCACGCAAAAAGTCATCGACATGGGATTAGCACCAGCAGAGCTCACACCATCTGTGATGGAAAGAGAAGAGGCAGCACCTACCTCCTTCGGGCATTATACAGCAATTCCGCACCCTATGACCCCACTGACAGAAGAAACGTTTTGGGCGATATGTACATTAGAAAAACCCATCATTTGGGGAGAAAAAAAGGTTCAATTTGTCTGCTTGCTTTGTGTCGAAAAAGAGAACGCCAAAGATTTAAAAGGGATGTACCGGCTGCTGGGAGAGCTTGTGCATAATGTGAAATTCATTCAGCATCTCATCGCCTGTGATACATTTGAAGACATGCTCGATATCATGTATAAAAAGGCCCCTTCGTACAAGAGCTAACAGTGTGATATGAACTTTTTCCGCTTCCTAAAGGAAAAAGTATAGGTGTTTATGAAAGCGGTTTCATAATATGATGAATGTGTAAAGAAAAGCTTCACACTTTTAAAAGGGGGCGTTTACACATGAACATCTTATTGGTTTGCGCAGCAGGTATGTCAACAAGCTTACTTGTCACAAAAATGGAGAAAAGCGCACAAGAACAAGGAAAAGACTATCGCATTTGGGCGGTCTCTGGAGATGCTGCAAAAAGTCATATTGATCAAGCCGATGTGCTTTTATTAGGACCTCAGGTTCGATATTTATTACCACAAATGAAAAAGCTCGGGGAAGAAAAAGGGATTCCAGTAGACGTCATTAATACCGTGCATTATGGCGTGTGTAATGGCGCAGAGGTTCTAAAATCTGCTGAACAGCTAGTGAACGGATAAAGGGGGCGGAAGGGATGAATGGATTCAACCGATTTCTAGAAGAGAAGGTTATGCCGTTTGCAGGGAAGATTGCCGCTCAAAGACATTTACAAGCATTGCGTGACGGAATTGTTTTAACCATGCCTCTCATTATTGTCGGTTCACTGTTTCTCATTTTGGCCAACCTTCCGATTCCAGGATACAGCGATTTTATGGCAAGTATCTTTGGAGACGAATGGGCCACGAAACTATCCTATCCTGTTAATGCAACCTTTGACATTATGGCACTTGTTGCAACCTTTGGGATTGCCTACAGGCTTGCTGAAAAGTATGCCGTTGATGCACTATCATCTGGTGCGATCGCTGTCGCGGCTTTCCTTTTGGCCACGCCATATCAAGTGCCTTTCACACCTGAAGGCTCAACAGAAGCCATCCTAGTGAATGGCGGAATTCCGGTCACACTGATGGGCAGTAAAGGGTTATTCGTCGCCATGATTATTGCCATGCTTTCAACAGAAATTTACCGCTTCATTGTACAGCGGAATATCGTCATTAAAATGCCTGATGGTGTACCGCCAGCAGTCAGTAAATCGTTTATCGCACTTATTCCAGGTTTTGTGGTGATCACGCTGATCTGGGTCACGAGACTTGTGATTGAGATGACACCTTTTGAGAGTATTCATAATATCATCACCGTCTTAATTGGCACACCGCTTTCCATTCTTGGTGGAAGTTTAGGCGGGAGTATCGTCGCCGTGGGTGTGCAAATGCTCCTTTGGGCATGCGGTATTCATGGAGCAACAATTGTCGGCGGCGTCATGGGTCCGATTTGGCTCGGTGCGATGGATGAGAACCGTCTTGCGTTTCAAGCAGGAGAAGTGCTGCCGAATATTTTCACAGCGCAGTTCTTTGAAATTTTCATCAATGTCGGCGGAAGCGGCGCGACACTTGCTTTGGTGCTGACGATGATCTTACGTGCTAGAAGTAAACAAATGAAACAGCTTGGCCGACTTGCCATTGGGCCAGCCATCTTTAACATCAACGAACCGATCATTTTTGGAATGCCGATTGTGATGAACCCAATGCTTCTCATTCCGTTTATCCTCACGCCAATCATGATGATCATCACCACATATATCGGAATGAGCACAGGACTTGTGGCTAAACCGGCAGGAATCGCTGTCCCATGGACAATGCCGCCAATCATTTCAGGCTATCTCGCAACAGGCGGGAAAATCTCTGGCGCTGTTATGCAACTGATCAACCTCGCGCTGTCATTTGCTCTATACTACCCGTTCTTTAGAATGTGGGATAAGCAGAAATGGAAAGAAGAAAGTGAGCTAGAAACAAAAGCATCAACTGATGAAAATGTCGTCAACATGTAATAGAGGGAACAAGGGGGATGCGGCCGATGGAAATGGAACAAATTGTGTTTCAACTCATCTTACACGGTGGAAATGGCAGAAGCTCAGCAATGGAGGCCATTACATGTGCAAAACAAGGCAACTTTGATGAGGCGAAGCAAAAATTGCAGGAAGCACAAGACGCGTTAAATGAGGCGCATCACGCACAGACAGAGCTGATCCAAGGAGAAATCAAAGGAGAAAAGACGGACATCAGTCTCTTAATGATTCATGCACAGGATCATCTTATGAACGCCATGACCGTCAAGGAGCTTGCAGCGGAAATCATAGAGCTCCATGAAAAAATGAAGCAACTCGGAGGTGTCAATTCATGAAAGATGGAATCAAAATTGTCACAATAGGCGGTGGATCGAGCTATACGCCTGAGCTGGTTGAAGGTTTTATTAAACGGTATCATGAATTGCCTGTAAAGGAATTATGGCTTGTGGATATTGAAGCAGGACAGGAGAAGTTAAACATCGTGGGTGCTTTGGCAAAACGTATGGTCGAAAAAGCCGGTCTACCGATTGAGGTACACCTGACTCTTGACCGCCGGGCAGCCCTAAAGGACGCAGACTTTGTCACGACACAATTTCGTGTAGGACTGCTGGAAGCACGGGCAAAGGATGAGAGAATACCGCTCAAATACGGCGTTATTGGACAGGAAACAAACGGACCAGGCGGTTTATTTAAAGGACTTCGCACCATCCCAGTCATTCTAGAGATCGTGAAGGACATGGAAGAGCTTTGTCCAGATGCATGGCTTGTGAACTTTACAAATCCAGCGGGCATGGTCACAGAAGCTGTTTTACGGTACACAAATCTGAAAAAAGTGGTCGGTCTATGCAATGTGCCGATTGGGATCAAAATGGGGATTGCCAAGGCGCTAGATGTGGATGTTGAACGGATCGAGGTGCAGTTCGCCGGCCTCAATCACATGGTCTATGGATTAGACGTGTATTTAGACGGGGTCAGCATTATGGATCAGGTGCTCGATGAACTAGGAAATCCGAATAGCCAGTGGTCCATGAAAAATATCGAAGCGAAAAACTGGGAGCCATCTTTTGTCAAAGGCTTAGGGGTTATCCCATGTCCGTATCACCGTTATTACTATAAAACGAAAGATATGCTGGAAGAAGAGCAAAAGGCGGCCCAAGAAAAAGGAACAAGAGCAGAGGTTGTGCAGCAAGTCGAGCAAGAATTATTTGAGCTATATAAAGACCCTGATTTATCGATTAAACCACCGCAGCTCGAAAAAAGAGGCGGGGCGTATTACAGTGATGCGGCATGTAACTTAATCAGCTCGATCTATAATGATAAGCATGACATTCAACCCGTGAATACAGTGAACAGAGGAGCGATTGCCAGTATTCCAGCTGAATCAGCAGTGGAAGTGAACTGTATCATTACGAAGGACGGACCAAAACCAATCGCGACTGGTGATCTGCCTGTGGCAGTGAGAGGGCTCGTTCAGCAAATCAAATCATTCGAGCGTGTGGCAGCAGAAGCGGCAGTCACAGGAGATTACGAGACGGCTCTTGTCGCCATGACGATCAATCCGCTTGTCCCATCTGACGAAATTGCAAAGCAAATGTTAGATGAAATGCTTGAAGCGCATCGTGAATATTTACCGCAATTCTTCAAATCAGTGAATGCGTAAAATGAAATGGCCCCTTTATGGGGTCGTTTTTTATGATTTGACCATATGGAAACTGGAGAAAGAAGTGTATGATAGAAAAACAGCACGTACTGCTTCAAAGAAAGGACTGTTGGCATATGGTTGCAATTGGTTTAATGCTTTACGGTTTTGTCGTTCATCCTGTTATGAGTTATGGCACAGTGGTGCTGTTTTTGTATGGCATCATCGCTTCATTTATTGGTCTCATTCGACATAAATCCTATGTGTGGATGTATGTACTTCGCCTGCTCGTTTGTTTCACCATCCCAGTGACCAACTTGTTGATGTATCTTGCAACGGTTGGGGGAGATGAAAGAGACTTTGATTTCCAGTCGATGCCGTTTGCTTACAATCTTGTCTTTACACTTGAAATCATCGCCATCTTTTTGCCAGAAATCTTTTTGCTGATCGAAAGAAAGCGTGTCATTAAAGGGAAACAGTGGGTGTATGCAGGGGTGATTGTGTGTGTGTCGATCTTGTTTTGGTGCACGATTTGATGGAATGCTGTCAGATCAAGTGTGCAAATGAGTCTATTTCGTCTTTTGATGGAGTAATCTTTTTCGTCGATACTTTACAAAAGTAATGGAAAGGACAATGGTAGAAATCCCCAGAAACTTAAATGCAAACCGAGTGAGGAACGGCGAATCCTCGAAACCTGTAGCTACTATACATGATCCAATGATGATCCCACATATAGCTAGTAGGTAAGTAAAAAACATACCATCACTCCTTATGTGTGGAATAAGCGTCTAATTTCCATTATAAGGTATGTTAGAGGGGGAAATAAACAAAAAAAGAACCCTTCATGAAATGAAAGGTTCTCAGCGTGTAGACAAACCCTCGCATTCGGTGTCAGTCCTGCGCGCCGGTGCTCACGAATGTCAAATTCGCTCCGCTCCAGTGCTCGTCCTTCCTAGACTTCAAAGGTTTTCAATCACGCTGAAAAGAAGACAAAGGGCTAAAATAAAGATCATTTTAGCCCTTTGTCAACAATCTGAGAACCCTACATGAAATGAAAGGTTCTTTCACATGCTTAAGCTTGCTTGACGACCGAATCGACTTCTACTGTCCAGCCGAAGATGTCTGGCTGTGTTCCTTTTTGAATGCCAGTGATGGCTTCGTACAATTTCTTTGATACCTCGCCTGTTTGACCATTTTGAATGACATATGGCTGATCGTGATAAATTAATTCACCGACAGGAGAGATCACGGCCGCCGTCCCAGTTCCAAAGATTTCTTCAAGTTCGCCTGATTGATGTGCTTCAATTAACTCATCAATTGAAATTTTGCGTTCTGTCACTGGAATCTCCCAATGCTTTAATAGCTCAAGTACAGAGTTACGTGTAATGCCTTCTAAAATGCTGCCGTTCAATTCAGGCGTCACGATTTCTCCATTGATTTTAAAGAAGATATTCATACTGCCGACTTCTTCAATGTACTTTTTCTCGACCCCATCAAGCCAAAGAACCTGCGAAAACCCTTTGGTTTCAGCGACTTGCTGTGCCTTCAGGCTTGAGGCATAGTTTCCAGCGGTTTTGGCATTTCCTGTTCCACCCTTAACGGCACGGACAAACTCGTTTTCAACGGCAATTTTCACCGGATGAATGCCTTCTTTATAGTATGATCCCACTGGAGATAAGATAATGAGCAGCTTATACGTGCTTGACGGTGCAACGCCTAAATAAGGCTCAGTGGAAATAATGAATGGACGAATATACAAGGAAGTGCCCTCTGCATCAGGTACCCAATCCTTATCAATACGAATGAGTTCATTTAAGCCCTCTAAAACCGTTTCTGTATCAATTTGTGGGATACACAGGCGGTCATTGGATCTGTTTAAGCGTTCCATGTTCTTTTCCGGACGGAATAAGAGAATTTTTTGATCCTCGGAAACATAAGCCTTTAGGCCTTCGAAAACCGATTGACCATAATGGTAGACCATAGAAGCTGGGTCCATTGGAATCGCCTGATAAGGAATAATTCTTGGATCGTACCAGCCTTTATCAATTGAATAATCCATCACAAACATGTGGTCTGTGAAGATCTTTCCGAATTCAAGTTGATCAGATTGAGGTTTTGGTTTTTTGGTTGAACTAAGTTCAACGCGGATGGGTTGTTTTGGCATCGTAAATCTCCTTGCTGTTTGATTATTTGAAAATTCTAATAATATGAAATAATTATGATTCTATTCTATACCTTCACAAAATATTAGCAATAGGTTTTCTGGAATTCAGACAAGAAAAATCTGTTAAAGCGCTTTCCTCCCCTCTGCCGTCAGTTTGGCTCATGTCACCCCTTTTTCAAGAAGAAATAAAATCCAAATTCGTTATTAACTGATTAATCTGACAATTTAGAAACGAGTGGTTTTCCTGTAAGATATTCTTTCAACCATACACCTTTTGACCAGTACATTGCAAGGGGCAGCGTCATATTTTAATTCCTCTTTTTTTTAACCGATAAAGGAAGAAGAGAAGTGAAAGGAGCAAACAACGAGATGAAACGAATGATACCAGGTATCTTACTGATTCTATTCATGACTGTGATCAGCTTTGGCTGTCAAGCGATGACAGAGGAGGCTGGCGCCAATCAAGGCACAACTTATTACGTGGCAACAAACGGAAACGACAAAAACCCGGGAACGAAGCAAAAACCTTTCCGCACACTGAAGAAAGCGGCAAGTATGGCTAAAGCTGGGGCAACGATTAACATGAGAGGCGGTACATACAAAGAGAAGTTGATTGTCCGCCATTCAGGAACAAAGAAAGCATCAGTTGTCTTTCAAGCTTATGGAAAAGAAAAGCCTGTCATTAGCGGAGCATCCCTTAAAGGAAATCAAGCAGACGGCGGTCTTGTCAAAATTGATCAAAAAAGCTATATCACCCTTAAAGGTCTGACAGTCGGACATATCAAAACGAAGAAAGAAGATGTCACGCCAGTCGGTATTTTCGTCACAGGCAGCGGCAAAGGAGTCAAACTGCTCAACAACCGTGTGCACGACATTCAGACAACACATAAAAATGGGAATGCGCATGGCATTGCGGTCTATGGAACGAAAGCACCAGCAGCGATTGAAGACATCGAAATCAAAGGAAATACCGTGGAGAAATTGAAGCTAGGCTATAGTGAAGCCCTTGTGTTAAACGGGAACGTCAAAAAATTCCGCGTGACACATAACACGGTTAGGCACACTGATAATATTGGCATTGATTTAATTGGTTTTGAGAACGTAGCACCTTCTAAAAAATATGATCAGGTCAGAAATGGTGTCGTATCTAGAAACAAAGTATATGAGATTACGAGTTATGGGAATCCAGCCTACGGCAAGGACATCTCCGCTGGCGGAATTTATGTTGATGGCGGGAAAGACATTGTGATCGATCATAACATCACACATCACAATGACCTTGGGATTGAAGTCACAAGTGAGCATAAAGGGAAAATGGCGGATCGCATTCGCATCGAGCACAATCAAGTGTATTTGAACCGTTATACAGGCATTTCAATTGGCGGCTATGACAAGAAGAGGGGCGGAACAACAAACACGACCATCTCACATAATATTTTGTACAAAAATGACACAGCCGGCCTAGAAGGCGGTCAATTGCTCATGCAATATCAATCGGTGAACAATCGGATCACGAATAATATCATGACAGCTAGTGCATCGCATTACTTAGTCGTGAACTTGTATCAAATCAACCAAAAGAATACATTCCAGAAGAACGTCTATGATGACCGCAAAGGCGCGAAAGCATCACAGTGGGTATGGCGCGGAAAATGGATGGAAGGCTACAAAACGTATCGCTCTAAAAGCGGTCAAGATAAAGGATCAGCACACCTCAATCCACAATATGTGAATGAGAAAAAATATGATTTTCGTCTAAAGAAATCATCACCTGCTAAGAAAATCATCGGCAGTTAATCAAGTCAATGGCCACGAACGCATCATTTTGGAAATATTCAAAAAAGTCATTGACATTGGCGTGACATCGCATTAAAGTAAAGAAGACATTTCAACTAAAACAAATTTTATAACGGATCTCTTATCAAGAGAGGCAGAGGGACTGGCCCTATGACGCCCAGCAACCGTTTCTATTTTTAGAAATTGGTGCTAATTCCTGCAAAGCTGTGACAGCTTTGACAGATAAGAGAGGAAGACTTCCCGATACATGTTTCATGCAACGGTGATAAAGCCTCTCTTCATCAAGAGAGGCTTTTTTGTTTCTATTTTAGAAGCAATCCACTGGTTTACTGGCGTTTTCTTACTTTTTTACCTAGTTTTCCGATGTGAAAAATAAAACAACTCGAGGAGGAACAGCAATGAAACGTAAATATTGGACATCATCTCTTGTATTATTGACGATCCTAACCGTCCTATTAGCAGGTTGTGGAGCAGGATCAAGCTCAGGCTCAAAGGCGAATGCGGACGAAAAAGTTTCCTTTGACAATGTACCGAAGCGCTTTGCAAAGGGACAGGGAGCAAAAATTAAAGTCATCCGTAAAATCGGCGGTGATGATCATACGGCTCAGTTTCTAGCTGGAACAAAGGCAGAAGGTGAAGCGCTAGGCTTTACGGTGGACGTGTACACAGCAAACGGGGATACAGCGAAGTTCCATGATGCGATCTCTCAGGCGCTAGAAGAAAACTATGATGGCTTTATCATCTCTCATGGGGACGATGAGGCGACAGTCGCTGATGTGAAAAAGATCACAGCGAAAGGCATTCCCGTTGTGGCCTTTGATTCGAATCCTAAGCTGAAGGACATCAAAGGAGTCACAGTGACGTCACAAGATGACGAACAATTAGCGAAAAAATCATTAGATGCTCTCGTGTCTGATTTTAAAGGAAAAGCAAATATTGCGTACCTCTGGGTAGATGGGTTTCCACCAATGGTGAGACGAAACAAAGTGTACCAAGAAACGCTCAAACAGTATAAAGGAATCAAGGAACTTGACCGATTTGGCGTTGCGGCCTCTGATACATCAGTTCAAACACAAAATGCGGTTTCGGCTATGTTGAATAAATATCCAAAGGGCAAGCTTGACGCTATTTTTGCCACGTGGGACGCATTTGCTATTGGTGCGGCAAGAGCCTTAAAGGAAGCCGGAAGAACAGAAGTGAAGATTTACGGTATTGATGTGTCAAATGCCGACCTTCAGGAAATGACAGCGAAAGACAGCCCATGGAAGTACACAGCAGCGGTTGATCCGAAGCTCATTGGTGCAGTTGACGTGAGGATTCTTGCGAAGAAAATAGCTGGAGAGAAAACACCATCTTCCTATGACCTTGAGGCCTCTCTCATTTCACAAAAGCAGCTTCAGGATGCAGGAAAGGCCATCAATATGGTCAATCTTGCAGATGAAGTAAAAGGATTCGGATCATCTACTGCTTTTGAAGAAGATTGGATGAAGACCTTGAAGAAACATTATGCAAAATAAACAACGTACACTCTCTTTCCATAGAGGGTGTTTCGTTTTTCAAATGACGATCAATAGACAAGGAGGAAACCTATGACTTCGCCGCTTGTTTGTATGAAGAACATTTCGATTGAATTCCCAGGGGTTAAGGCGTTGGATCAAGTGAATTTCACATTAAAAAAAGGCACGGTCCATGCGCTGATTGGGGCGAACGGTGCTGGGAAATCAACGTTAATGAAAGTTCTCTCTGGCGCTCATTCGCATTTTGAGGGAACCATCCACATCAATGGCAAGACTGCATCGATTCAAACACCGAAGGATGCGGCCTCATACGGTGTGCAGACAGTTCATCAAGAAGTGGATACGGCTCTTGTTCCCTATTTAAGTGTTGGTGAGAACATGATGATGCATGAGATTGAGAAAAAATCATTTGTCCGCTGGAAAGAGCTTCATCGCAAGGCGGCTCAACTATTAAAAGAGATGGACATCGACATCTCCACAAAACGTCTTGTGAGTGATCTGACACTTGCAGAAAAACAGATGGTGCTCATTGCCAAGGCCGTTTCGATCAAATGCAGCATTTTAATTTTAGATGAACCAACTGCTCCGCTTAGTCATGCAGAAACAAGCAAGTTATTCTCAATGATTGATCAACTGAAAAAAAATGGAACGGGTATTGTGTTTATCTCGCATCGAATGCCCGAAATTTTCAATATCTGTGATGAGCTGACTGTGATGCGAAATGGAACCGATGTGGCAGCACACCTCGTCAAAGACACAAATCCCCAGCAGGTCATTGAGGAAATGCTAGGCACACCATTAGAGGAGCAATTCCCGCCCCGTACACCTTTGAAGGATGCACCTATTGTGCTTGAAGTGAAACAGTTATACGACCAGCATAAATTAAGCAACATTCATCTTCATGTGAAAAAGGGAGAAATTCTCGGGATTGCAGGACTTGTCGGTGCTGGTAAAACAGAGTTGTGCAAAGCCCTTTTTGGCGCCTCAGAAAAAAAGATGGGCACTGTGCAGCTTCATGGTAAAACCATTCAAATCAAATCGCCTCATCAAGCAGTGAGAGCCGGCTTGGCACTTGTTCCCGAGGAGCGGAGAAAAGAAGGAATTTTGACGGAAGAAACCGTGGGATGGAACCTAACAGCTGCAAGTCTTCGCTCATTCTCACGGATACTCAGCTTCTTACATCGTCCTAAGGAAAAGCAGGCAGCAGGTGAAATCGTCAAACGGCTTGGCGTCAAAACGCCTTCTCTTGAGGCGAAGGTAAAGCATTTATCTGGTGGAAATCAGCAGAAGATTGCCATTGGAAAATGGCTGCTAGCTGAGGCGGATGTGTATCTCTTTGATGAACCAACCAAAGGGGTAGACGTTGGAGCGAAAAAAGACATTTTCTCTCTTATTGCAGAACTTGCCGCCCGAGGAAAGTCCGTGATTTATGCGTCAAGTGAGCTGGCGGAAATTGCGGGCATTGCAGACCGAGTATACGTGCTATATGATGGCAGCATTACCCGGGAAATGACCGCACCAACGACTGAAGAAGAGCTTTTATATCATTCAACAGGAGGACAATCATGAGCGAACGACAAATTTCAGCCCCTGTTCAGCAAATCAAAAAACAGCGGCCATCATTTCACCTGTTTGATTTTTTTTATCAATATGGCACCATCTTAACGATTGTCGTTTTGATCGTGGTATTTGCGGCAGCGAATCCAGCGTTTTTGCAATCAGGGAATATCATCAACATTTTACGATCTATCTCAATTGTCACCATCATTGCAGTGGGCTTAACGATATCATTGGCAGTGAATGGCTTTGATTTATCAGTAGGCTCAGTTGCTACGCTATCGAATGCGATTGTGATCTCTATGTTTGTATGGTTCTCGCAAAACCCACTGATTGCGATCCTCTCTGCGCTAGCGGCTGCTATCATTGTTGGTTTACTGAATGCATGGATGATTGTCAAAATGAAGATTCCAGATATGCTCATGACATTAGCCATGATGTTTATCATTCAAGGGCTGGCTCAAACCTACACGAAAGGTGCGACCATTTCTGAAAATATGGTGCTGCCTGATGGTACTTTCTCAACTGGTACCATCCCCGCCTTTTTCAGCAAAATTGGACAGGTGCCATATATCATTTTGATTATGGCAGCCATCGTGCTATTTGCGCATGTTTTCATGACCTACACAAAGCATGGTCGATTTATGTACATCATCGGTGGGAATAAGGAAGCGGCTCGATTGTCTGGCATTCATGTGAACAAATACAAAATCGCAGCATATCTTCTGTCTGCTTTATTTGCAGCGATAGGTGGTATTGTGCTGGCGTCAAGGGTGATGACAGCAGAAATTAACGCTGGAACGCCTTATTTAATGGATGGAGTAGCGGCTGCCTTTATTGGCTTTTCCGTCATGGGAGCAGGTAAGCCAAACGCATTTGGCACTTTTATTGGTGCTGTGCTCATCGGTATTTTACAAAATGGACTTGTGATGATGTCTGTCCCTTACTATGCGATGGACATCGTGAAAGGATCGGTGCTTGCACTTGCGCTGGCGCTGACGTATTACAAGCAGCGTGGCTAACGGGTATTTTTTTAAAACCATTCGCGTCCTCTCTCCGTCTAGTAAACGGAAAGCGGTGTAACCGCCGTTTGTCAAAAGGAGATGACAAATAGAATGAATATGTCAGCAACTCATGTAGAAGATTTGAAAAGTGTCATGGAAGACTGGAAAAATGAATTATTAGTATATAAATTTGCGTTAGATGAAATGGATACAAAGTTTTCGATTATTAGTCAGGAATATAATTTAATCCATGGACACAACCCAATAGAGCATACAAAATCACGGATCAAATCCTTTGAGAGCATCGTGAATAAGCTAGCAAGAAAGGGATGCGACATCACCACACAATGTGCGAAGGAGCATATTCATGATATCGCTGGAGTCCGCATCATCTGCTCTTTTATTCAGGATATCTATAACATTATTGATGTATTGAGGCAAAGAGAGGATTTAAAGATCCTTGAAGTGAAGGATTATATTCAACATCCAAAGCCAAACGGCTACAGAAGTCTTCATTTAATTGTTGAGATTCCTGTCTACTTAACGAATCGTGTGGAGCATGTGAAGGTCGAGATTCAGGTGCGGACCATTGCGATGGATTTCTGGGCGAGTCTTGAACATAAAATCTATTATAAACTGCAAAACGATGTCCCTCATCAGCTCACCGATGAACTGAAGGAAGCGGCAGATATCGCCCATTACTTAGATGAAAAAATGCAAAATATCAAACGAGAAATTGATTAGCAGATAAAAAGAGTAGCTGTTTTTGATCACAGCTACTCTTTTTATTCATAGGCTTCCATATTAAGGGTTGGTTCCGCGATCTCTCTTTTGAATGATCGTATCCTTGTCTTGAGATTGTGCAGATTGGCTGTCTTTTTGAGTAGAAGAGCCAATGGAAATACCTGTTATCAAGAGCGTGAAAATCGCACTTGTGATGAGCCATTTCTTCATCATACATCACTCCATATTCTTAACAAGTTTTTAATGACAACGCCTTGTTCCAAAAATAAGTGGATTCTTCATGAAGCCCATTATCCGTTAAGTAAGCTGCTATATCCTGACAGATGGCTTCAAGATCGACAAGGAAATTCATTGAATCTAATTGATCACAATCAGACTTGATTTGCTCGATCATGTTGTCTGGTTGAAGCATGAGTGTTTCTAAAATGGATAATTTAAGTGAAATGTTTCGTTGTTTTAAATTTTCTGCTTTGTGAAGTGAAAGCTGTACGTAATAGTGGAACAAACCAGGCTTTTTCAGCTTAAATAGTGCTTTTGTGTAGGCATACATGGCAAGTAAATAGCCGCCTGGAGAAGACGTTTCGAATGTTTCAATGGATAAAGCTTTTTCTAGGAGCGGCACAGCTTTACTGTATTCATTTCTTAAACTTTTAATAAAGGCTGCATTGCAATACGCGTGACCAAGTAAGTCTGGGTCTTCCACCTGTTCTAGTGAATGAATCACTTCTTCAAACAGCGTCTCTGCCTCATCATATTTCGATTGATCAGCATAATTCAAAGCAAGCATCATTTGACAGCTGATTGATTTTTTCACATAACATGGATCTGCGTCGTAAATAGATGAAGCCATCTTTAAGTGGTGTATGGAGAGAAGCGTGGACCTGATATTATAGTATAGACACCCAGTTTTATAATGAAATTCTGCTTTTTCAATGTCATCGTGCACGAGGTCTAATTTATCCTCGGCCAATTTTAAATGATGAAATGCTGTATCCTGATTTCCTCTGCGCATTTCATACATGCCTTTAAAGAAATAGAAATAGTAGCTGAGCATATCATCCGTACGGATCGCATTTTCATCTACAAAAAGACTATGATCTAACGAAGCTGTATCTTCGATGAGATCCTTAAAACGATATTCTAGTAATTGATAGTAAAGTAAGACGTCTTGATTCTCTTCCATTCGATCAAACGCTTGAAGAATGTCTTCTTTTAGCTGTATCGCTTCTTGAATCTCTCTTTTTTTCATCATAACATACCAGTCATTTAGCATATTCGCTACATCAACGGACGACAAAACCCCTGTTTCTGCCAATTCATATCCTCCTTTCTTCATCTCTCCACCTATTTCGATTTCCGATCATTTGAATCAACTTTCCATATTAAGTATCTTCTTATATTTTAAGCGCTCTCTCGCAATTTGTAAAACATGTTTTTTGATGTAAATTCAACCAATAGTGAAAAATAAAGGGATTTAAAGGATTTTTGAATACGCTTACATTTTTTTAGGTAAAAAGAGGGTTTTCGAAAAAATATATCACAATATCAATAGAGAGAGAAAGGCGGTTGATGAGTGTTTTTTCATAGATTAGAAAGAAACGGCGATTTTCAAGGTGTAGCCTCATTTTTTCGTAAGATTATCTTACATCATGATTGTGAATCACTCTTCTTTCAGAATAAAATGAGTTATTCGCAAAAAAGTAAAATTTAAAGAGACTATTGATCTATAATTGTATGGATCATTGGTATTGATAAAAAACATCACACACCATAGCTTTAGCGTGGTATAGTAATATTGTTATTGCGAATATTTAGATAAAACTGACAATAGGGGGTCTTGTTTTATGAAGAAATCGATGTTACTGATCATGGGACTAATTGTTGTGCTTGTCATGGCAGCCTGTGGATCAAAATCGGACAGCGGTTCGGGAGAAGGCAAAGGTACATATAAAATTGGGATAGATACAACATATCCGCCATTTGAATTTGAAAAGGATGGTCAATATGAAGGAATAGACGTTGATTTAATTAACGCGATTGCAAAGGACCAAGATTTCAAAGTGAAGCTTGAAGCAATGGACTTCTCAGGAATCATTCCAGCGATGCAAGCAGGTCAGCTTGATGTGGGAATGGGCGGGATGAGTATTACAGATGAGCGTAAAAAGAAAGTAGATTTCTCAGATCCATATTTCGACGCTGGACTGACAGTTGTCGTGAAAAAGGACAGCAGTATCAAATCAATTGATGATTTAAAGGGGAAAAAGCTAGCTGTTAAAAATGGGACAACAGGTGCAAAATTTGCATCAGATAACGCAGATAAATATGGGTATGAAGTTGTTCAATTTAATGACAGTCCATCTATGTTCCAAGAAGTATCGAACGGAAATGCAGATGCATTGATCGAGGATTATCCTGTCATTACGTATGCGATCGCCCAACAAGATTTAAAATTGAAAACAGTTGGAGACCGTTTGAATGGGGACCAATACGGTATCTCTGTGATGAAGGGGAAAAACCAAGACTTATTGAAGAAAATCAATAAAGGCCTAGAGAACCTAAAGAAAAACGGTGAATATGACAAAATTATTGATAAATATTTGAAGTCATAACACAAGCGAGGCGCGCTTCGAGCGCGCTTTCTTTATGTGTACACCGTATGTGAATTAGGGAGGGAGAAACATGGATACGATTATTAATGCATTTCCGTATTTAATGGATGGTTTGCAAACCACTTTATATATCTTTGTTGTTGCTATCATTTTAGGATTTATCATCGGTTTAATTGTGGCATTATTCCGCCTGTCACCATTTAAAATCTTGAATTTCATTGCGCTCGTTTTTGTAAATGCCATTCGAGGTACCCCATTTATCGTACAGCTATTCTTCATTTATTTTGGTTTGAATACACTTGAATTCATTTCGCTTGATCGAGTGCCGGCAGGGATTATTACAGTAGCGATTAATGCGGGGGCTTATTTCTCAGAAATTATTCGTGCAGGAATTCAATCCATTGATAAAGGACAAACAGAAGCCGCACGCTCTCTAGGTTTTACAGGGGGACAAAACATGCGCTTTATTGTCCTTCCGCAGGCATTTCGCCGTATGCTTCCAGCGATTACAAATCAAGCCATTATCAGCTTGAAGGATACGTCCCTCTTATCTATTATCGGGATCGCCGATATTATGCAGCGAGGACAAGTTCAAGCATCGGCCACATTTGATCCTTTGAATGTCTGGCTCATTGTCGGTGTCATTTATTTCGTGATCATTTATTTACTTTCTCTACTGGCTAGCTATGCAGAAAGGAGATTTGATATCAAATGAGTATGATTACGGTGAAAAATTTAAAGAAATCCTTTGGAGATCATGAAGTACTAAAGGATATTAATGCAGTCATTGAGGAAAAGGAAGTAGTGTGTGTCATTGGTCCCTCTGGATCAGGAAAGAGCACGTTTCTAAGATGTCTTAATAAATTAGAGGATATTACTGCTGGAGAAGTCGTTGTCCATGGACATACGATTACAGATCCAAAGGTCAACATCAATAAAGTACGACAAGAAGTTGGCATGGTGTTTCAGCACTTTAATTTATTTCCTCATAAAACGGTTTTAGAAAATATCACGATCGCACCAATTAAGGTAAAAGGCGTCGAAAAAAAGGAGGCAGTCGATAAAGCCATAGACTTGCTTGAAAAGGTCGGCTTAAAAGACAAAGCCAAAAGCTACCCTAACCAATTATCTGGTGGACAAAAACAGCGTGTCGCCATTGCAAGAGCCTTGGCGATGGACCCGAAAGTGCTATTATTCGATGAACCGACATCGGCACTTGACCCTGAGGTCGTTGGGGATGTATTAGCTGTTATGAAACAATTAGCAGTCGAAGGCATGACGATGATTGTGGTCACACATGAAATGGGCTTTGCAAGAGAGGTAGGGGACCGCGTGATCTTTATGGATGGCGGTTATATCGTCGAAGAAGACAAACCGGAAGCACTCTTTGGAAACCCACAGCATGAGCGTACAAAATCATTCCTTAGTAAGGTGCTATAAAAAAAGAGTAAGAGCAGATATACATGCTCTTACTCTTTTTTTCCTGTAAAAGGTATCTTCCTTTACATGTGTGTGAAAAATCTCCACTGATATCAAGGTAGTGACCAGGGACAGTTTCCGAAACCAAATTTCCTAGGAAATATTAGCGCTGGAAGAATTCAATCCATTCTTGGTCGGGTCCTCTGAAGAAGAAGTAGCAATATCCATTTGGCAATGTCGTGATTTCTTCATCAATTAATTCAATTTGCAACTTTTGAATACGGTTGAATTCAGCATGAATATTGTCTGTTGTGAAGGCGAGATGGTGAACCTTTCCTTCTGATGGCAGGTCACTGCTGTAGCCCTGAATGAGCTCAATTTCTGTTTCTGCTTCGTCTTTGAATCCCAAAAATGCAAGCTCAATTACCCCGTTTGTATGAGTGATCCGATCCTTTAATTTCATGCCCACAACCTTTTCATAAAAATCAATGGACTGATCAATATTCGTGACCATAATACCTGTATGATCTAAGCGTAATGTCGTCAAAAGAAGAGCCTCCCCTATGTCATGTTGATATTTTTCTCCTCATCTTATCATAATAGAAGTAACGTATACATTCATATGGTAGGATAGAGAGAGTCAATTTAGGATAAGGATGACACAAATGAAAAAAATCTCATTAAAACAAACTTTTGCAGAACAAGTGAAAAAGGGATATCCGCTCATTTCAAAAGATGCTGTATCGCGTGTGAACGGTGTGCAGGAAGGCGAGCTCATTGAATGGGTGGATGAAAGAGGCTCCTTTTTAGGAAAAGGGTATTATGGTGTGCAAAATAAAGGAATCGGCTGGGTGCTTTCCTTTAATGCGAACGAAAAAATAGATCAGTCCTTTTTTGTCTCTAAGCTTGAGCAGGCAGCGAAAAACAGAACGCATTTATTTCAAGATGCGCAGACGACTGCTTTCCGTGTGTTCAATGGAGAAGGTGATGGAATTGGTGGGATCACCATTGATTATTATGACGGATTCTATCTCATCCAATGGTATAGCGAAGGGATCTATACATTAAAAGCAGATGTATTGGCTGCGCTTGAGCAGGTATATCCAAACTATAAAGGAATATATGAAAAGAAACGATTTGATACGTCTGGACAATATATTGAGGATGATGATTTTGTGAAGGGAGAAAAAGGGGAATTCCCTCTTATCGTCAAAGAAAACGGCATGAATGTGGCGGTTTACTTAAATGATGGTGCCATGACAGGCATTTTCCTTGATCAACGTCATGTGAGAAAAGCAATTCGAGATCGTTATGCAAAAGGAAAGACTGTGCTCAATACATTTTCTTACACAGGTGCTTTCTCGGTGGCAGCAGCGCTTGGCGGAGCGAGCCGTACGACAAGTGTGGATGTCGCAAACCGCAGCTTGAAAAAAACATCCGAGCAGTTTGAAGTCAATGGAATTGATGTGGACGGGCAGGATATCAAGGTCATGGACGTATTTAAATACTTCCCATTTGCAGCGAAGAAGGGATGGACCTATGATCTAGTCATCTTGGATCCGCCTTCCTTTGCACGAACGAAAAAACACACATTCAGTGCAGCGAAGGATTATAAAAAGCTATTAAAAGAAGCCATCCAAATCACAGCTGAGAACGGCGTCATTGTGGCATCAACCAATAGCAGTGCATTTGGAATGAAAAAATTTAAAGGATTTATTGCTCAGGCCTTTAAAGAATCTGGGCAAACATATCGTATCCTCGAAGAATATACACTTCCCGAGGATTTCCGTACAACCAAGAATTATCCTGAAGGAAACTATTTGAAGGTTGTCTTCATCCAAGCATAAGAAAAAGCCATTTTCCGATAAGGGGAAATGGCTTTTTTTATAAGGCGAACGACATAAGGATAGGCGCTGCACATAATGTAATAATGGCGGAAATAATCATCGATACACTTGAGATCGTGCCTGAGACAGAGCTTAATTCAAAGGCTTTCGATGTTCCTGCTCCGTGTGCACCTGTACCAAGTAGGACGCCCATGGCAATGTCATTATCAATGTGGAAATAACGGATGACCATTGGACCGATGATTGAACCAAATAGTGCCGTTAGAATGACGAATACAGCCGTAACGGAAGGCATGCCGCCTATCATTTCTGACACACTCATCGCCACCGGTGTTGTGACAGACCTTGGGACAAGGCTTTCAATAAGGCTTGTATCCAAATGAAACAATTTGGCGATAAATGCCGTGGATAAGATCGCAATGACAGATCCGCAAGCCACATTCAAAATAATTTCCACTGCATGCTTCTTCAGAATGTGAAAATACTTATATAAAGGAATGGCAAAAGCAACAGTCGCAGGCTGAAGCATATTCGTGAGCCATTTCCCGCCTTGATTATAAGCATCATAAGGAATATTGACGATTAACAGCAAGGCTACTAGGACAAGCGGAGTCACAAGTAACGGGGAAACATAGACTTTCGGATGCCGTTTGTACACCGCTTTTGATCCGAGATATAAAAGAACCGTTAAGATCAAAAATAGTCCGCCAACTAACATAGCTTTTTTCGCTCCTTTCTTTTCGCAATCATTTGCGTCATCATGCCAGTCGAAAGCATGACCACAAAAGTACTAAGTAAGACGACAAGGACAATACTTGTGCCAGATTGAGAAAGCAATTTTCCATAATCAATTACACCTACTGCTGACGGGATAAAGAAGAGCAGCAGTTCTCCAAGCAGCCATACGGCGCCAAGTTCAATCCATTTTAATTTAATGATGTTAAAATGAAGTAATAAGAAAATGACAAGAATGCCTAAGATCGTGCCCGGAATTCTTAAATGCAAAAAGGCCGCCAGCGCATTCATTAATTTCGCAAAAACAAATAAAGCCATAATCTGAAGGGTAGCAATCAGCGGCGTTTTGAGCAATTGCACTTTCTGTTCACTCCTTTTTCTATATAAATTGTTCACTGTTTCACAAAAACATGACAACGTTCTTATTGATGAGCTTACTTTAAAGTGTACAGCACGTTCTGTTATAGGTAAAATACATATATCGAATAGTTATTATTCCTTTTGTCTATAGAAAGGGTGAGCCATGTGGACATCAGACATTTAACATATTTCTTAGAAGTGGCAAGGCTAAAGAGCTTCACGAAAGCATCGCAATCCCTTTATGTGTCCCAGCCGACCATTTCCAAGATGGTCAAAAACCTGGAGGATGAGCTGGGGGTGCAGTTATTTTACCGAAATGGGCGGCAGGTTGAAATGACAGATGCTGGACAAACCATGTATACACAGGCAAGTGAAATCACCCAATCATTTCAGAATTTAACGAGTGAATTAAATGATGTAATGAATGTGAAAAAAGGGCATATCCGAATAGGACTGCCGCCTATGATTGGGTCAAGTTTCTTCCCGAATGTCATGGGAGAATTCCGTCAGCAGTATCCTGATGTCACATTTCAATTGGTTGAGCACGGCTCCATCAAAGTCGAGGAAGGCGTGGAGGATGGATCGTTAGATATTGGTGTCATTGTTCTACCTGCAAATGATAAAATTTTTCATACGTACACCATTATTAAAGAGAACATGAAGCTTGTGACGCATCCATCGCATCCGATGGCAGGGCGTGATGAGGTACATTTAGCTGATTTGAAAGAAGAGTCTTTTATTTTCTTTAGAGAAGATTTTGTTCTGCACAGTCGAATATTGAATGAATGTATGAATGCAGGGTTCCGGCCCAATGTCATTTATGAAACGTCTCAATGGGATTTCATTAGTGAAATGGTAGCCGAGAACCTTGGGATCGGACTTCTTCCTGAACGGATCTGCCGTGATCTTGATCCTGAAAAGGTGAAGGTCATTTCCTTAAACCCATCAATTCCATGGCATTTGGGGGTCATTTGGCGAAAGGACCGCTATTTGTCCTTTGCAGCAAGAGAATGGTTAAAGCATACTAAATCCTATGTTTGGGATGCTGAGTAAAAGGGAGGACGATACTGATGAAAATAAGCCACGCATCTAATCTACTGGAGAAAGTTCGAGCACATAATCCACTCGTCCATAATATCACCAATCAAGTCGTGACGAATTTTACAGCCAACGGATTGCTTGCTTTAGGTGCTTCTCCAGTCATGGCAAATGCCAAAGAGGAAGTCGCCGAAATGGCGCAACTAGCCGATGCACTTGTGCTCAATATCGGCACACTGACAAAGGACACTGTGGAGGCCATGGTCATTGCAGGACAAGCGGCCAATGAGAAAGGTGTACCTGTTCTCTTAGATCCTGTTGGGGCCGGTGCAACAACGTTTCGGACGAGAGCAGCGAAACAGCTGTTACAGCAAATAAAGATATCCGTTGTGAGAGGAAATGCTGCTGAAATTGCTCATTTACTCGGAGTGGATGGCTGGCAGTCAAAAGGCGTTGATGCGAAAGAGACGAATGGGGATGTATCTGCATTAGCGAAGCAAGCGGCAAACGTATTTCAAACCGTTGTGGTGATCACAGGAAAAGTCGATGTGGTGTCAGATGGAGATGAGGTGCTGTCCATTCATAATGGACATGAATGGCTGACAAAGGTGACAGGGACTGGTTGTTTACTCACATCTGTTATCGGCGCATTTTGTGCAACGGGTGAACTGCCACTTCATGCGTCGGCAGCTGCTCTTTTGTTTTATGGTGTTGCAGCTGAAAAGGCTGCTCAGCAGACAAAAGGGAGTGGACCAGGAACCTTTCAAATAGAATTGTTAAACGCATTATCAAACACAAATAGCGATGATGTGATCACGTTAGGGAAAATAGGGGGAGCTTCGCATGACAAAGGCTGATCAACAGCAAATCAAACAGCAATTATCGGTTTATTTTATTATGGGAACAACGAATACAAGCAGGCATCCGCTGGATGTCGTGAAAGAAGCCATTCAAGGCGGGATCACCATGTTTCAATTTCGTGAAAAGGGTGAAGGAGCCCTGCAAGGTGAAGAGAAGAAACAATTGGCCCGGGACATACAAGCTCTGTGCCAAGAAGCGAATGTCCCTTTTATCGTAAATGATGATGTACAGCTAGCGATAGATCTTGATGCAGATGGTGTCCATGTTGGTCAGGAAGATACAAATGCACAAGACGTGAGGCAGAGGATCGGACATAAACTATTAGGCGTGTCCACTCATCATATAGATGAAGTGAAACAAGCGATGAAGGACGGGGCAGATTATGTCGGGATGGGTCCGGTTTACCCAACAGAGACGAAAAAGGATACACGCACTGTCCAAGGTGTGTCTTTGATCACCGAAGTACGTCGTCATGGTCTTCATATTCCGATCGTTGGGATTGGCGGCATCTCATATGAAAATGCTGCACCAGTCATACAAGCAGGAGCAGATGGCATTAGCATCATTAGCGCCATTAGCCAAAGCACGGATCCAAAAAAAGCAGCAAAAGAATTAAAATCACTTGTTGTATCAGAAAAAGCATCTCTTTAACCTGTAGAAGACATGAATGACTCCATTCATGTCTTTTCTTATTTGGGGGAAAATAGACAGGAGAGAAACAATTGTGTACAATCTTATTGTTCGATTATTTTCGAAATGACAGGTAAATAAAGGAGAATGAACAATGGAAGTGCTCGATACGTATTTTCGCCGATATGATGAGGCGGGAAAAGGACAGGAGCAAATGGACGAATTGCTGGCGTTGTTTTCTGATGATGTCATGATTGTCTTAAATGGCGCTCAAAAGCCTGGTATCCAAGAGTTTACACAATTTTTGAACACGTTCTTTCACGTACATGAAGACATTAAGCATATGTGGGATGGATGGGTGAAAAGAGAAGATGGAAAGTATGAAACAAACTGGGCCGTTTGCGGAAAGCTCACGAATGGTCGTGTATATACAGCAGAAGGAATTGATATTGCGGAGCTGGACGACCAAGGGAACATCATTTATTTAGAAAACGTCCCGAAAAACCCAGAGTTATTCCAGCGATATTAAAAAGCCGGCAGAGCAGCCGGCTTCTTTTATTGGTCTAAAGAATATGCCTCAATCGCTTCTTCAGCAGATGTTTCTTTATCAAAAATAAGGTGGCGACTGTACACTTCAATTAAGTGTAGTGGTTCTTCTTCTAAGTTATCTACAAGCTCAAAGATATCTAGGATGGCTGCTAGCTTTGTGGTTGTTTGTCCACCGTCTGCATTATCAAAGTTGTCTTCTGGAAAGCTGTGTTTTATTATTTCCTTCACTTTACGTCGGTTTTTTGCTCTAACCAGGATGATTCGTTCTTCAAAGATTTTATCTGATCTAACACTTGGTGATGAGATGGATTCGAATAATAATTTTGCAGAATAAATTCTACGCATATGTGATCTCACGTCTTTCTTGTAGGCTTTTTTGAATGTTATTGATGTGTTTAACCAAATAGTACTCTATATGAAAGGTGAATACCTCAGGGAGCTTAAAATAATTTCCAATATGTGTTTAAAATGATAACATAGGAATGACTTCATTTGGTGGAATATGTGTCCACAAATACGATCCGTAATGGGAGGGGATATGAATGAAAAGTATCTTTGATAACAGAGGGGAAGATCATGAAATTCTGTTGATCATCATTGCATGTTGCTCTTTTATCACGTTTAGAAGAATTGCTAGATTAGAAAGGTATAAAAATAAATTAAAGGGTCAATTTAAACCGTATTGAGACCTGTTTTTAATATAGAAAGAACACAAAAAAGCCGGCAGAGCAGCCGGCTTTTCTTTATGAATCGGTATCCATATGCATGCCTGTATGTGCCTTTACTTGAATTTCTGTAAAGGTCTCTTCATCAGCTTTTTCAGAGGAGAAAATGGTGCCTAAGTACGCGGCGAGGAATCCAAGTGGGATAGAGATAATCCCTGGGTTCGACAGCGGGATGAGTGGCTCGCCTGTGAAGATGGCTGCTCCCGATGGGTCCCAGACGCTTGGGCTGAGAGATACGATGATGAGTGCGCTCAGAAGACCTGTTAAGCTCCCTGCAATGGCACCAGTGGAGTTGAATCGTTTCCAAAAGACAGTGAAGATAATCAATGGTAAATTCGCACTTGCTGCTACTGCGAAGGCGAGAGACACGAGAAAAGCAACGTTTAAGGACTGGGCAAATAACGCAAGGGCGATGGAGAGAATAGACACACCAATTGAAGCAAAGCGTGCGGCCTTGACCTGTTCCCGTTCACTCGCTTTCCCTTTTCGGATGATCTGACTATAAAAGTCATGAGCAAAAGCAGATGCGGCGGATAATACGAGTCCCGTTACCACAGCCAATATGGTTGCAAAGGCGATTGCAGAAACAAAGGCAAATAAGAAATCTCCTCCAAGGGCTTGTGCGAGCATAGGTGCGGCCATGTTCCCTGCGGCATCGGCTGCTGTGATCGCTTCTGATCCAACAAAGGCAGCGGCACCGAAGCCAAGGAAAACCGTCATTAAATAAAAAATCCCGATGATCCAAGTGGCTGAAAGGACGGATTTTCGCGCGGAAATAGCATCCTTTACCGTATAAAAACGGATCAAAATATGTGGCAAACCTGCCGTTCCGAGCACTAGGGCAAGATTCAGAGACAGGGTTTCCAAGGGCACATCATACTTATTCCCCGGATGAAGGAATGACTCACCAAGCGGGGTCGCTGTTTTCATCTGCTCGAACATCTTCAGCAGACTAAAATCAAACTTTGCAAACACAAGCAGTGAAATGATCAAGGTTCCAAGCATGAGGAGAACGGCCTTTGTGATTTGTACCCAGCTAGTAGCAATCATGCCGCCAAACACCACATAAATGGTCATCAAGACACCCACGATCAACACCGCGATCCAATAATCAATGCCAAGAAGCAGTTTAATCAATGCGCCTGCTCCAACAAGCTGTGCAATCATATAAAAAGTAGATACCGTAATCGTGTTAAAGGCAGCAACCCCTCGAATGGCCGGCCGCTTAAATCGTGCAGCAATCATATCGGCCATCGTATATTTCCCTAGATTTCTTAGCGGTTCAGCCACAACATAAAGAACGACAAGATACGCCACAAGAAAACCAATGCTATAGAAAAAACCGTCAAATCCATTTAACGCGATCATTCCGGCGATTCCTAAAAATGATGCAGCGGACATATAATCGCCTGCGATGGCAAGACCGTTCTGAAACCCTGTCAGACCTCCGCCTGCTGTGTAAAAATCACTCGCGCTGCTTGTTTTCTTCGCAGCAAAATATGTGATGACCAATGTGAGCCCTACGATCGCTACGAATAAAATAAAAGCGGTCATGCTCATTCGTCATCACCTCTGGATTCAGTTTTTAAAGCGCTTACATATTTGTCGAACTGAGCCGCTTTTTTCGCATAAAGTCCACATAAAACCCATGTCATGACAAATTGTGTGAGGGCGAATAACCAAGCCCATGAGATAGCACCAATTGCCGGCGTGTTCAAAAAGGTGAAGTAGGATGTAGCAACCGGAAGTGAAAAGTAAAAGAGAAAAAAGAAAATCGTCATCGGTACGATAAATCTGCGTTTTTCCTCAAGAAGTTTTCGAAAATCCTCTGAAGCGGCAACCTTCTTATAATGAACTTTTTTGTCTGCCATTGTTTCCTCCTTTGTACGAATTAGGGACAAGGTACTCCAATGCATATGAGACGATCTGGTTGTTTATGACAGTATATCATAAAAAAGGCACCCGAAAAGGGTGCTTTCTACCGATAATTCGCAAGAAATGTTTGTCTCGCTTTTTCATATGCTTCAGCGTCAAAATGATCTCCGCATTTGTGTATACACCAAGGCTCCTCTTGTCTCGCGATCCCGACCTCATATCCTTGCTTCACGAATTCAAAAGACTGCGATACATCATAAAAATGAAAGCCGTCAAAAAGATCCTCACGCCACCTGATATCATACTGAGTCGCCATAAAAAGACCGTCAATAGCCGAAGCTTTGGTATAATCTTGGGACTCCGCTTGTTGACGACCAGATTCAAACGAAAGCAGCTGATAAGTCTCGTGCCGATATTCAATCACTTTCCCCCTACAATCCTGGCTCTCCCACCAAATCCCATTGTCAGGCACACTTTCTGCACCTATCACCCCAAGCAAGCCAAGTGACGGATTTTGCAAAAAAAGTGGGATGAGCTCGAGAAGCATATGCTGTTTGACGATCAGTGTATCTTGATGAAGATAAATTTTAAACTGAGCAGGATGAGTGAAGGCTTCATTATATCCAGAGGCCATACTTGATGCCTGTCTAATCGGCAAGACCTCCACATGATACCCATGCGGAGCGGGAAGTGAGGCGAGCTGCCGGAAGCAAGCTTGAAACATCGATTCATCATTCACACATAAAACAAATAGGATAGTGGGATTACTCATTGAATGGAACCGCCTCAACTACATATTGATAGGCTGTAGCTGCTTCGTTAAAATCAAAACGAATGCCGTGCTTTACGAGTAATTCATGTAAATCATTCATCACACTCGCATAGGAAGGGTGCTGTACGCGAATGGCTTCAAGGTCGCGAATGCGAAAACCCGCTGAATGAAAAAGGGCATGAATTTCGTGAAGGGTAAAGAAACGTAAATGTGTTTGATCCATTAACCCTGCATCTGTATAAGAAAATCTGCCGGCTAGTAATTCTAAAACCGTTGAAATATGGCCGATATTCGGAATGGATGACAGGATGGCACCCTCTTTTTTAAGGAAGGGTTTGACTTTTTTTAAAACAGCCCACGGGTCCAATAAATGTTCAAGTACGTCTCCAAAAATGATGCAGTCAAATTGTTCATGTTGATAAGGGAGAGCCATCTGTTCAATATTGCCGCATAGAACATGATCTAGCTCCTGCTCAGCCTGCTTTGCTGCATTCTCAAAAGATTCAATCCCGTAAATGGTTCGGTCCTTTTGTTTAAGGACTTTTCCAAGCTTGCCTGTGCCGCATCCGATATCCAAAATAGACGTCCATTCCTCACGAATACGGCTGACGATGACAGGGTTTACACCGTGATAATACTGATCCTTTTTTTGGTGATAATAGGAAAGGGAATCTGAACTCATGCTCTACCCACCTTTCTTTTTTCTCGTTGGTCTCATGCTTAATATATGGGTGGGTAGCTTGGTTTTATAACGAGAGATGGGCAATTTTCATGAATGGCAGTTAAAAAGGGATCATATAAAGAACGGGAAATGGACTGTCCTCCTAATATAGAAAGACAGAACCCCATTGAGTGGAAGGGATTGGTTTGAAGAGGTTTTCAATTATTGTAGCGTATCGTCATGAAAGGATTTTCGAAAGGTCAATTGACAGGTCAGAACTTTTAGCCAAAGCAGTCTGAAAGACAAAGGATAACGGCGTTGATTTACGGTTTGTTTATCATCTTCTGATCACCGTTGGATGTTAAAAAAGCTTGTATTTCTTCGATGCCTAGTCCAATTTTTTTCGCTTCCTGAATCAAATAAACCCACTCTTCGTCAACTCTTCTTTTCACTTGCGTATCCATAATATCCTCCAGTTCAATAAGACATATTCATCTGCAACCAATGACTTGAACAAACCGTCTAGTAACTGTACGTGTGTGTGAAAACAGCCCAAATTAGATTTTGTCGAAAAATGATGACATTTAACCTATTTTGTAAAATCTATCACCTACCACGTCCCTAAAAAAATGACTAAAAAACCCAAAATTATTGAATTCTTACTTCTAATAATAAACAATTGTAAAGTCAGTTAAAAGATTATAAATTAAAATAATGATAAAGACCTGAATCATTTGACTCATACAAACTGATTAGGTTGACATATGCCATCGATTAAAGCAAATTTCATCTTTGCAGGACGTACATATTGTTCGTTTGGGAAGTTCTTCTCAAGATGGTATTCTAAAAGAAACAGAATCCACCAAGAAGGAATGAAGAAAGACATGAATAGCCTTTTTCAAAAGTATCAAGAAGTTGTCATGTATCTTGTCATGGGTGTGTGCACAACCATTGTCAACATAGTCAGCTTCTATTTATTCGTTGAGATGTTTTCCATGGATTATAAAACAGCAACGGTTGTTTCATGGGTATTTGCTGTTCTCTTTGCTTATATCACCAATAAGAAGTATGTCTTCAAGCAAAAGGCTCGTGATACAAGAAGTCTTATGCGTGAGCTTTCTTCATTTTTTAGTGTCCGTCTCATGTCTCTAGGTGTAGATCTGGGGCTGATGATTTTATTTGTGAGCCAAATGGCGCTCAATGAAACTGTCGCAAAAATTCTTGTCAACTTTGTGATTGTGGTAGTCAACTATGTCGCCAGTAAATGGTTCGTCTTTAAGAAAACAAAAGAAGATGCGATTTAACACATGAAAAAAGACAGGTGATGTGAAATGAGCAGCAGGTCAGACGAATTATATGATGCCATATATCAACAAACAGAAAAGCAGCATGAACAAGTGCTGAGGCTAGTCAAAGAAATAACTGCACATCCAGAAGCGTTTTCAGAACAAGAAAAGGAAAAGATCAATCGCATGGACATTGCGCTTCAAACGGCAACGGACATTTTAGAAAACTTAATGACCCCTGACACGCAAATGACCATTGTTTTAAGACAAGGGAGAATTCGTGTTGATCTGACGAAAGCGTAAAAGAAGCAGCCAATTGAAAAGCGGCTGCTTTTTATTATGCATCGCTTGTTTCCCGCAATTGCTTTGGAGACATGCCGATTTTTTTTCGAAAGACTTTATTCAAGTAATTCGCATTTCGGTAGCCGCACTGTATGGCGATTTCTTCAATCGAATATTTCGTTGTTTTCAGTAACGTTTCCGCCTTTTCTAATCGAATATTGGTTAAGTAGTGAATCGGTGTGAAGCCAGTTGCCTTTTTGAATTCCCTCGTAAAATGACTTTTGGATAAACGTGCCGCAGCTGCCATATCGTCAGGGCCAATTTCCTCGTGAAAATGATGGCTTGCAAACAAGGCTGCTTGGACGATGGGCTCAGGCCATTTCTCCATTTGTCCCTCAAGCTTTGGCAAATATGAATACAGTTCCATGACAAATTGATAAGCAAGGCTAGACCCTTCAAATGGATTGGTAATCCGTCTTTCACTGGCTTCATCATAAATTTTCTTCAGTAGGCGGATCGGTTTTGAGTTTGGATGAAAACGCATGACCTGCTTTCCGTGATCCATAAATTGATCAAAGCAAAGATCGCAGGCTTCCCCGTAAAGCGTCAAATATAGAAATTCCCAATGCTCACTGTCCTCTGGAAAATAATATTGATAGGCACTTGGGCTTTTCACGAGAAAGGCCTGCCCAGGCAATACTTTGAATCGCTTTTGTCCGATTTCAATCATGCCATGTCCAGACAGTGTGAGCTGAAAGATGCACTTGCCCTGATCCTTCCGCTCTACGCCATTCCAGCTGTATAACGAAGATGATTGAACTTCCCAGCCAACAGACCATATTTGCGCTGGCAATGTAACATCAGAATGGTGAAAACGAAATGCAAATGCTTCCTTCTTCAAATTGGAAATCCCCCTTCGCAGCAAAAAACAACCTTTTTCTATTTTGAATCATGGTACACCTCATATCACATCGTACCATTCCACAGCAAAAAAAGGGTATTTTTTAACGGTTTTTTTACCATTGAACTTCCGCTATTGAGGCAACTAAAATAAGATTATCAGAAGAGAAAAGGGGAATGGATATGATCGATAGGTTACGTGCGGCATTTCACCAGCAATTTGGAGATAAAGAAGAACTTCGTTATTTTTTCGCCCCAGGGAGGGTGAATTTGATTGGTGAACATACCGATTACAATGGAGGCCATGTCTTCCCTTGCGCGCTCACTCTCGGTACGTATGCTGCCGGTGCAAAACGGTCAGATGGACGCGTCAGAATGTATTCCTTGAACTTTGAAGAAGATGGTGTGAAAGAATTTGACCTTTTTGAAATCGCTTACGCAGAATCGGACGGCTGGGCGAACTACCCAAAGGGAGTGTTCAATCAGTTTATAGAAGCAGGTATGGATATCAAAGAAGGGTTTGATATCGTATACGGCGGCAATATTCCAAATGGCGCAGGGCTGTCCTCATCTGCCTCCATTGAGCTCGTCACAGCTGTCTTGATCAATGAATGGTCTTCATTCGGCACTTCGTCTGTTGATCTTGCCCTTCTTTCGCAGCGTGCAGAAAATGACTTCATTGGCGTCAATTGTGGCATTATGGATCAGTTTTCGATTGCTCTCGGAAAAGAAGATCACGCTATTTTACTCAATTGTGACACCCTTGCCTTTGAATACAGTCCGTTTCGGCAAGAGGGGCTAGCGCTTGTGATTGCGAATACAAACAAAAAGCGGGCGCTGGCTGACTCCAAATACAATGAACGCCGGTCAGAGTGTCAATCTGCTTTAAACGACCTTAGAAAAGAAATCGACATTGCACATTTATGTGAGCTCACTGCGGAAGAATTTGCCCAGCATGCCCATTTGATTCAAGATGAAACGTGCCGCAAACGTGCAAGACATGTGGTGACGGAAAACGAGCGGACCATGAAAGCAGTAAATTTTCTGAAAGATGATAAAATGGAAGAACTAGGTGCTCTCATGAAGGCCTCTCACCTTTCTTTAAAGAATGATTATGAAGTGACTGGACTTGAACTAGATGCACTTGCTGAAGCTGCGTGGCTTTATCCTGGGACGATAGGCTCTCGTATGACAGGTGCAGGCTTTGGTGGCTGCACGATCAGCATTGTGAAAGAAGAGCTGCTGGATTCATTTATAGAAGAAACAGGTGCGATTTATCAAGAAAAAACGGGCATTCAAGCCTCTTTTTACACAGCTGGAATTGGAGGCGGCGCAAGAGAGTTAACGAAGGAGGAAATGTGATGACAATTTTAGTTTGCGGAGGAGCAGGGTTCATTGGCAGTCATGCGGTAGCGGCTCTTTTAGCTAAAGGCGAACAAGTGGTGGTAGTTGATAATTTGCAGACAGGTCATAAAGAAGCTGTTGTAGAGGGAGCTGTATTAGAAGAGGGAGATTTAAGAGATCAAGCTTTTTTAAGACAGGTTTTTCAAACGCATCAAATCGAAGCGGTGATGCACTTTGCAGCAGATTCACTTGTTGGCGAGAGTGTGACGGACCCGCTCAAGTACTATGACAACAATGTCGGAGGGGCAACGGCTTTACTTCAGGTGATGCATGAATTTGATGTGAAGCACATTGTATTTTCTTCAACCGCTGCCACGTACGGTGAACCAAAGCGTGTGCCGATTGTTGAAACGGATGAGACGAACCCGACGAATCCTTATGGAGAAACGAAACTAGCGATTGAAAAAATGTTGAAGTGGTCTGAGCAAGCATATGGGCTGGAATACGTTGTGCTTCGCTACTTCAATGTAGCCGGTGCTCATCCGGAAGGGCTTGTCGGTGAAGATCATCAGCCTGAGACACATCTCATTCCGATTATTCTTCAAGTCGCTTTAGGGAAACGTGATCAGATCATGATTTACGGCGATGATTATGAGACAGAGGACGGAACGTGCATCAGAGATTACATTCATGTCATGGATTTAGTTGAGGCGCACATTTTAGCCGTTGATCGGCTGCGCGAAGGAAAAGGAAGTGCGACATATAACTTAGGAAATGGCACAGGCTTCTCTGTGAAGCAGGTGGTCGAAGCCGCAAGGGAAGTAACGGGGCATGCCATCCCGGCACAGGTAGCCAAAAGACGTGCGGGAGATCCGGCAAAGCTGATTGCTTCTTCTGAAAAGGCATTGCAAGAATTGGGCTGGAAGCCTCAATATGCTGACCTTCACACGATCATTCAAAGTGCGTGGGAGTGGTTTCAGAAGCATCCAGATGGCTACGAAAGTGTATAAAGCGTAACAGGCAGGCAAGAGAGGGGACAGAGGGAATGGCGATAGATATTTTTGAAAAGCTGGAACAGCTGATTCAATATGGGATCAATAAAGAGCTGATTACACCACTAGATATCGATTATACGAGAAATCGACTGCTTGAGGTGCTTGGGCTCGATGACGCTGAAGCAAGAACAATTTCGGGAGACGCGGACCTTGAAGACATCTTAATGCCGATACTGGATTGGGCAGTAGAAACAGGCCTTATTCCTGAGGGGACAGATACGTATCGTGATTTACTAGATGCAAAAATCATGGGCTGTTTGGTGGCGCCTCCAAGTGTCATCTATGCGAAGTTTGAAGAGAAACGCCAGCAAGAAGGACCGAAGGCGGCTACAAGCTGGTTCTATGAGATGCAGCAGCATGCACACTATATTCATACAGGCAGAATCGCCAAAAATGTGCAGTGGTTTACAACAACAGATGATGGCGTGCTGGAAATCACTATTAATCTATCGAAACCGGAAAAGGATCCAAAAGCGATCGCTGAAGCCAAGAAGCTCAGTCAAAAGCAATATCCTCTTTGTCTGCTTTGTAAAGAAAACGTTGGGTTTGGGGGGCGAATCAATCATCCAGCGAGACAGAATCACCGGATTATCCCTGTAACGCTCACAGACGAATCGTGGTTTCTGCAATTTTCACCCTATGTGTATTACAACGAGCATTGCATTGTGTTCAAGGGCGAGCACGAGCCGATGCAGATCACAAAAAAGACCTTTGAACGTCTGCTTTCCTTCATATCTATATATCCGCACTATTTCATTGGGTCGAATGCCGATCTTCCTATTGTTGGAGGGAGTATATTAAGCCATGACCATTTTCAAGGCGGTGCGCATGAATTTCCGATGGCGAAAGCAGAGATGGAAGACGTCTTTTCACTCAAAGCGTTTCCAAATGTGAGGGCTGGCATTGTGAAATGGCCGATGTCTGTGATTCGTCTTCAAAGCAGCGACCCGCAAACGCTCGCCGACGCAGCGGACTTTATCTTACACGAGTGGAAAATGTATTCAGATGAAGCAGTGGGGCTGATCGCTCATACAGAAGAGACTCCGCACAATACCATTACACCAATTGCACGCCGATATGGGGAAGACTATGAATTAGATCTCGTGCTGCGTAATAACCGTACAGACGAACGGCACCCAGACGGAATTTTTCACCCGCACGAAGAAGTTCATCATATTAAAAAAGAGAACATCGGGTTAATTGAAGTGATGGGCCTTGCCGTCCTTCCTGGCAGATTAGCTGAGGAATTAAGCCAGTTAAAAGCGGCACTGCTATCCCAAAAACCCCTTGAAGAAATCAAAGCCCGCCCTGCAATTACGAAGCACGAAACATGGGCGAAGCGCCTGCTTGAAGAGAACACCTTCACAGAGGATAATACAGAAGCCATTTTACAACAAGAAATCGGCTATATTTTTTCTCGAATTCTCTCGCAGGCGGGTGTGTTTAAAAGAACCGAGCAAGGGAAAACAGCTTTTAAACGTTTCATTCAAACACTCCATACAGGCAGGTGATTAGATGATTGAACAGGTAAGAACCTTAATGGAAGAAAAACAACTCGACGGTGTCCTGATTCGAAAGAGGAATAACTTCTCTTGGCTAACAGGAGGAAGAAGGAATCACATTGTGTTAAATACGCCAGAGGGCGTGTGTCAGCTGCTCGTGTTGAAAGACGACATTGTCCTCATTGTGAATCAAATGGAAGAAAAGCGGATCATTGAAGAAGAAATGGCGTATGTCGACCATCCCTTTCAAGTGGTCACAATGGATTGGTATGAGGATGATGCCCCCTACATTCGCACACTCACAAAAGGCAAACGAATTGGGGCAGACGTTCAAATGGAAGGGTTTGAGTTGATCGAGCCAGATTTGTCGCTCGCTCGATCGATCCTTTCAGCATCACAGCTCAGCCAATATGAAACCCTTTGTCATGAAACAGCTGTTATTGTAGAGAGTGTCTGTAAAGAAATCGTTCCAGGGCAAACGGAACACGAAATTGCTTCGCTTGTCGCCCAAAAAGCGATTGCGCAAGGCATGACGATTGAAGTGCTGCTCGTGGCAACAGATGACCGTATTCATCAATACCGTCATCCAATTCCTACCGAAAAGGCGCTTCAAAAGCATGCGCTTGTTGTGCTTTGTGCTGAACGGAACGGACTCGTGGCCAATGTGACAAGATCCGTTTACTTTGGTCAGCTTCCGAAGGAGCTTGAGGAAAACAAGGAACGGCTTGCGCGGATTGATACGGTTATGAATGCAGCCACCCGTCCCGGAAAAACCATTGGAGATGTACTGAAGGCAGGAATTGCTCAGTACGAAAAAGAAGGCTTTCCGGATAGTTGGAAAAAACTTCACCAAGGAGGAAAGACGGGCTTTGTATCTAGAGAGATCATTGCAGTTCCTTCATCTAAGGAGGAGGTTCAGCTTCATCAAGTGTTCACCTGGAATCCTTCATTGCCAGGGCTGAAATCAGAGGATACGATGGTAGTGGAGAAAGAAAAGAATCGCTTTTTAACCTATACGGGCAAGTGGACGTACATTGACATTGAACATGAAGGGGACATCTATAGACGACCTGACATCTTGGTGAGAGATGAATAAATGCAGAATGCCGGCGATCAGCCGGTTTTTTGCTGGAAGTCTTTAGTGAGATTCCACTCATTTATCAGCATTACCAATTCTTACAGCGCACAGGCTGAAGATCGATACTTTCTTTTCTTGTCAACTTGCGTTAAAATGAGTAAGGTTTTTGTTAAATGTGGGGATACCTATATCGAAATTGTTTACCTAGATAAAATTTCATTAAGTTAAATTGAAATTTGACCAAACTTTTTTATTGTGGTAAACCTAAATTTGACAAAGTTCTTGATTGTATGTCCTTTGCCTTCAACTCTCAACTTTTCAAATTCCTAGAAATTTATTGTGTGTGCAATAATATAAATTTATGTCGAATTTATGACATTTTAATAGAAATCTGTTGAAAAATAAATGAACTTTTGAAAAAAGGGGAGCTAACTCCTACAGATTTTGATAGCATTACAAAGGGAAGAAAAGTTTTCGAAGGCAGATGGCTTTTCACAATTATTTAGCAATTTATACATTATCTAAGGAAGGATGGTGATCTTCTTGTTCAGAGCCATTAAACCTATGCTTTTATTAGCGATGCTCGTGAGTGTTTTTGTATTAGGAGGTTGCAGCAATATCGCTGTTTTAGATCCTAAAGGACCTGTCGCAGCACAACAAAAAGACTTAATCCTTTTATCTATCGGATTCATGCTCTTTATCGTTGGCGCGGTATTTGTACTGTTTACCATCATTTTGGTTAAATACCGTGAGCGTAAGGACGTTGGAAACGCCTCTTATAATCCAGAAATTCATGGGAATACGCTTCTAGAAGTTATCTGGACAGTGATCCCAATATTAATCGTTGCTGCCCTTTCGGTTCCAACTGTAAAAACAATTTACTCTTTGGAAGAGGCACCTCAAGCAACAAGCCATAAAGATCCACTTGTTGTTTATGCTACAGCAGTTGATTGGAAATGGATCTTTAGTTATCCAGAGGAAAATATCGAAACAGTGAACTACTTAAACATTCCAAAAGATCAGCCGGTTTTATTCAAAATCACTTCCGCTGATACAATGGCATCACTATGGATTCCTCAGCTAGGCGGGGAGAAGTATGCGATGGCTGGAATGGAAATGGAACAGTATCTTCAAGCTGATGAAGTAGGCACATACGAAGGAAGAAACGCCAACTTCACAGGTGAGGGCTTTGCTCAGCAAAAATTCAAAGTCAATGCGATGACGCAGTCTGACTATGATAAATGGGTAAACAAAACGAAAAAAGAAGCACCAAAGTTAACGAAGAAAACGTATGACTACCTGATGCTTCCTGATGCTGCAGATGTGCAGACATTCTCATCAACACATTTATCTTTTGCGAAGCATGGAGAGGACTCTGAATATGCACTCCAAGCACGCAAACGTTTAGGTTATCAATCAGTTTCTCCGCATTCCAAAACAGATCCTTTCGAGAATGTGAAGAACTATAAAAGAAAACTAGATAGTGAATAAACTGACTAAGGAAAGGAGGAGGCCGTTATGCATTTAAAATGGGATGAGTTTTTTGTAACTGGAGACCCATTAATTCTTGGTGCGCAAATTTCTATCGCTCTTACTTCCATTGCCATCGTTTTTGTTTTAACATACTTCAAAAAGTGGAAATGGCTCTGGAAAGAATGGTTAACATCAGTTGATCATAAAAAGCTAGGGATCATGTATATCCTTGCTGCTGTGATTATGTTCTTCCGCGGTGGGGTAGACGGACTGATGATGCGCGCACAGCTGGCGCTTCCTAATAATACGTTTTTAGATTCCAACCACTATAATGAAATTTTTACAACGCATGGTACGATCATGATTCTATTCATGGCAATGCCATTTTTAATTGGTTTAATCAACGTCGTTGTTCCTCTTCAAATTGGTGCACGTGACGTTGCATTCCCGTATTTGAACAACCTTAGCTTCTGGACATTCATGGTCGGAGCAATGCTGTTCAACATTTCCTTCGTTATTGGAGGATCACCAAGTGCAGGCTGGACGAGTTACATGCCGCTAGCCGGAAATGATTTCTCACCAGGACCTGGACAGAACTATTACTTGCTCGGGCTCCAAATTGCAGGTATTGGTACACTGATGACAGGTATTAACTTCATGGTGACCATCTTAAAAATGCGTACAAAAGGTATGACACTTATGCGTATGCCAATGTTTACATGGACAACATTGATTACGTCTGTCATCATCGTTTTCGCATTCCCTGTATTAACAGTTGCTTTAGCACTTATGACATTTGATCGTTTATTCGGTTCTGCATTCTTTACACTCGAAGCAGGCGGTATGCCAATGCTTTGGGCGAACCTTTTCTGGATTTGGGGACATCCTGAAGTTTATATCGTGATTTTGCCGGCTTTCGGTATTTTCTCAGAAATCTTTGCGACGTTCTCAAGAAAGCAGTTGTTTGGTTACAAAGCGATGGTTGTATCGATTGTGGCTATCTCTGTTCTTAGTTTCCTTGTGTGGGTTCACCACTTCTTTACAATGGGGAACAGTGCAGCGGTTAACTCATTCTTCTCGATTACAACAATGGCGATATCTGTACCAACAGGTGTTAAAATCTTTAACTGGCTCTTTACGATGTATCGCGGCCGTATCAGCTTTACATCACCAATGCTTTGGGCACTTGGTTTCATCCCGAACTTCGTGATCGGTGGTGTAACTGGGGTTATGCTTGCGATGGCAGCTGCGGATTACCAGTACCATAACACGTACTTCCTTGTATCCCACTTCCACTATGTATTAATCGCAGGTACTGTATTTGCTTGTTTCGCTGGTCTTGTTTTCTGGTATCCAAAAATGTTTGGTTACAAGTTAAACGAAAGAATCGGCAAATGGTTCTTCTGGGTATTCATGATCGGATTCAATATCTGTTTCTTCCCGCAGTACTTCTTAGGACTGCAAGGAATGCCAAGACGTATTTATACGTATGGACCAGAAGATGGCTGGACTGCACTAAACTTTATTTCAACAATTGGTGCATTCATGATGGGTATCGGATTCATCATCCTTTGCTATAACATTTACTACAGCTGGAGACACGCAAAACGCGAAGTGTCTGGAGACAGCTGGGGAGAAGGACGTACGCTTGACTGGGCGACATCTTCTGCAATTCCGCCGCATTATAACTTTGCAGCACTTCCAGAAGTGACAACACCAGATGCATTCCATCATTGGAAGAAAAACAATGTGGACGTTCATCCAGAAAAAGAGTTTAAGAAAATTCACATGCCGCACAATTCAGGCAGACCACTGATCATGTCTGCATTCTTCGGACTTGGTGCATTCGGTCTTGTATTTGAATGGTACTGGATTGGCGTTATCGGCTTAATCGGTGTATTCGCCACAATGATTTTACGTTCATTTGAATATGACGATGGCTACTATATTCCTGTTGAAGAAGTCATTGAAACAGAGAAAAAGAATAAGGAGGCGCAGAAGTAATGGGACATAATGATAGCAGCTATGCAAATGCACCGCTTGAATATCAGTCTGAAACCGGACGTTTAAACATCCTTGGTTTCTGGATATTCCTTGGCGCGGAAATCGTGTTATTCTCAACACTTTTTGCGACCTACTTTGTTCTTCATGGCAGAACAGCTGGTGGCGTTTTACCAGCTGAGCTATTTGATATGAAGCTTGTATTGATCATGACATTCCTGCTATTAGTCAGCTCATTTACATGTGGGATTGCCGTTCATGAAATGCGCCGTGGAAGTACAAAAGGGGTTGTCATTTGGACAATTCTGACACTGCTTCTAGGTGCAGGCTTCGTTGGCTTTGAGATTTATGAGTTCTTCCATTATGTACACGAGGGTGCTAGCATCCATACAAGTGCGTATTGGTCTGCATTCTTCGTTCTTTTAGGAACTCACGGACTACACGTATCAATCGGTATCTTCTGGATTACCGGGGTCTTGTTCCAAATTAAAAAACGTGGATTAACTCCACAAACAGCATCGAAGATCTTTATTTCAAGTCTATACTGGCATTTCCTTGATGTTGTATGGATTTTCATCTTCACAGCTGTGTACTTGATCGGATTAGGGGGGCTTTTGTGATATGGCTGGAAAAACACATTCCTCAGCAGAGCATGAACACTTCCCTTGGAAACACGTAGTTGGCTTCATCCTATCCATCGTGCTAACCATTTTAGCATTCTGGATTGCCATTGGAGCTGAAATTGGCAGTTCCGCAAAACTATGGATTATCTTTGGTTTTGCATTCATTCAAGCATTCTTGCAGCTGTTCATGTTCATGCACATGACAGAGAGCGAGAACGGGACTGTTCAAGTCGGAAATACATTGTTTGGTCTATTCTGTGCGATTATTTTCGTCATCGGATCTGTTTGGATCTTCGCGGCTCACTACAGCCACGGAGAGAACAGCAAAGACGGATATTCACCGTCTGCGCCAAAGCAGTCTGAGCATTCAGATAAGTAATAAAAAACCACTCATCTTCGATAGATGAGTGGTTTTTATAATGATTGCGATAGCGCTTCCAATTGGTGGTGCGATATCTATCTGCTGCTGAATCTTTTGCGAATGAATGGAAGTCCATAGATGAGGAACGCTGCAATGTGAGCCAGAATTACGTTAATGGCAAAGAATGCGATCATGAAGGTATGTCCTGTTGGAGATAAACTGCTTGTCATGTAAAGACCGAAGAAAATCCACATAATCAAAATAGGTGGAATTGAAGCTAATGCGATTTTTCTGTTTTCTAGCCATAAAAACAGGGGTGTAGCCGTTGCAATACATAGGTACGCAAAGAACATATCCATCGTATCCAACTCCTTTGTAAGTTGATGTTCAAATCAAATGAGAGGTCTGGATGCAATTGTGTCTGTTTTTAGGAGATATTGTGAACATTTTGTTACAAGTATTATACCACAATTGACTTTGAAGTAAACTCAATAATTGGAAAATGGGCCTTATTCCGTAGAAAGTGGTTTTTTTCCTCATTCCTCAGTACATCTTATGCTGGCTGGATGTTTGCTTGTCATATCGCCACATAGGTCATTGAATTTCCCCCTTAAAATCTGTAAAATGATCTTTTTAAAGGACTTGTGATCGGTTGAAATGAAAGAGTCGAAAGGAATTTTTTCCTATTGTTAGGATGAAAAGTATTTCATTTTTTGAAAATTGATTGGAACCTTTCAGACGTATCTTCCGTCATATTTAAGGTGAGTTGCTTTTATGAAAATTTCAATCTAATATAAATAAGGGATTTTATGTTTTGTAATAAGGGTGGTTAGTTCATGAACAAGCAGAATACATCTCCTTACTATCAAGGAGATTTGATTTTTATATTTTTAGCCTTCTTTGCCATCAGTGTCATTGCCATCTATGCTGCGGGTCAATTTGGGCAGTATGGATCTAATGCATGGACCAGACAGATCATTTACTACATGGTCGGGGTAATATGTATTGTGGCCATTAATTACTTTGACCTCGAGCAATTAGAAAAGCTGAGCTTATATATTTTTATAGGCGGCATTATGCTGTTAATTCTATTGAAAGTCGCTCCTGCAAAAATTGGAAGTTATGACTTTGCTCCAATTAAAAATGGTGCAAAAAGTTGGTTTGTGATACCGGGGATTGGAACACTTCAGCCCTCAGAGTTCATGAAAATTGGCTTGATTATGATGCTCGCTTCTGTCATTGGGAAGGCAACCCCTAGAGGAAAGCGGACATTAGAAGATGATATTTTTCTTCTATTAAAAATTGCTGGTGTGTCTGCTATACCAGTTGGACTTATCTTTATGCAGGATGCTGGTACGGCGGCTGTCTGTATGTTTATTGTCGTTGTGATGGTGTTTTTATCAGGTGTCAATTGGAAACTGATCTCTCTCATCGGTTCCGTGGTTGTACTATTAGTTGCCGCTGTATTAGCCGTAATCATTCTATTCCCTGATTTTGCGAAAACAATTGGTATTCAGCAGTATCAGATTAACCGGATTACCGCTTGGCTTCCTGATAGTTCTACTTCAGCCAATCAAGCGCAGACACAGGATGCATCTGGGTCTGATAAATATCAAGTGGATCAAGCCATTATGGCCATTGGTGCGGGACAAATTTTTGGGAATGGCATTAAGAACTTAAAAGTCTATGTCCCAGAAGCACAAACAGATATGATTTTCTCCATTATAGGAGAAGCCTTTGGCTTTGTCGGCTGTGCATTTGTTGTGATCATGTTCTTCTTCCTGATCTACAGGCTTGTCGTGCTGATCGACCGTATCCATCCTTATAGCCGATTTGCGTCATTTTTCTGTGTGGGATATACAGCCCTGATTGTGATCCATACGTTCCAGAACATTGGGATGAACATAGGCGTGATGCCTGTAACGGGGATTCCGCTCTTATTTATCAGCTTCGGGGGAAGCTCTGTTTTATCTGTTCTTATTGGATTCGGTATCGCATATAACGCAAGTGTTCAATTAACGAAATATCAAAGTTACTTATTTAAATAAAACGGGTAAAGGGCAGTCTAAGCATAGGCTGTCTTTTTTGTGTGAGTTCTAATTTTTGAAAAGGAATATGTCTTTGTCATATGATAGTAGGAGTGAAGGAGGTCTTAGAATTGAATAAAACGATAGAAACCATATTAAATCATCGGTCCATCCGTTCGTTTACAGACGAGCGTTTGACAAAGGAAGAGATACTGACACTCGTCAAAAGTGCACAGGCTGCTTCAACATCAAGCTATGTGCAGGCATATAGCATCATTGGTATAACGGATCAGGAGAAGAAGGCGAGGCTTGCTGAACTGGCTGGCAATCAGCCATACGTTGAGAAGAATGGGCATTTCTTTGTCTTCTGTGCAGATTTGAAACGTCACGATTACATTGCGAAAAAAGCAGGTAAGAACCATCAGGAGTCCCTTGAGAATACGGAAGCCTTTCTCATTAGCGTCATTGATGCGGCATTGGCTGCGCAAAACCTCAGTGTAGCCGCAGAATCAATGGGACTTGGGATCTGCTATATTGGAGGACTGCGTAATCAGCTGAAAGAAGTCTCTGAATTACTTGAAACGCCTTCCTATGTGCTGCCGTTATTTGGTCTGGTTGTCGGACATCCAGCCAATCAATCGTCACAAAAAGAACGGATGCCAATTGAACTGATTTATCATGAAAATTCATATCAGCAAGATGAAGCGCACGTGGATCGTTACTTAAAAGAATATGATGATCGTATTTCAGCATATTATGAAGAGCGAACAAACGGCGAGAGAAAAGATACTTGGTCTGAGCAGATGCTTCGGGGCTTTAGCAAGCCAAAGCGTGCCTTCCTTGGAGATTTTGTGAAAGAGAAGGGCTTTAATCGAAAATAAATAATGACATCCCCCTTTCGATTGAGAGAGGGGGATTTCTGTAAGAGGTGCAACTTAATGAAATTAAGTATACTGGATCAATCTCCTTTGATTGGAGATGCAACGCCTGCTGAAGCGCTGAGACAAACCGTTGAGCTGGCAAAGCAGGCGGAAGAGTGGGGCTATCACCGTTTTTGGGTATCAGAGCATCACTATTCAAACCGGCTTGCAGGATCGAGCCCTGAGGTGCTTCTCGGCCATTTATCAGCCGTTACGTCACACATGCGCATTGGCTCAGGCGGCGTCATGCTTCCTCACTACAGCGCGTATAAAGTAGCAGAGAACTTCAGGGTTCTCGAAGCATTGGCTCCGGGCAGAATTGATCTTGGGATTGGACGTGCCCCTGGAGGTATGCCGATCTCCTCTATTGCACTTCATCATGGTGAACGAAAGCGTCTAGGTGATCAATATCCTGAGCAGGTAGAAGAATTGAAGGTCTATTTACATGATCTAGCGGATGAATTCTACCCGCTGCCTCACCTGACCGCTTCTCCGAAGGTAGAAACCGCACCAGAGGTATGGATGCTTGGTTCATCTGGAGAAAGTGCAAGGCTAGCAGCGAAAGTAGGTGCTGGCTACACGTTTGCTCTTTTTATTAATGGTGAAGGCGGAGAAAACTCTGTGGAGCAATATATCAATCGGTTCGAGCCTTCAGCATTCGGTGGTGAGCCGCGCGTCAGTCTTGCGGTTTTCGTTTTATGCGCAGAAACAGAGGAGCAGGCAGAAAAACTGGCTGTCAGCCTAGATTTATCCTTACTAGCCAATGAACAGGGTCAGAACCTTGGGGGCTTTCCTTCATATGAAGATGCAAAGGCTTATTCATACAGTCCATATGAACAAAAACGAGTGGCTGCCAATCGGAAGAGGATGGTGGTTGGGACGCCATCTTCTGTGAAACAGCAGCTTACAGCACTAGCAAAGGCTTATCGTACAGATGAATTGATCGCTGTGACCATCACACAACGTATGCAAGATCGGCTCACATCGTATCGTTTATTAAAGGAAGCATTTGATGGATAATATGTATCTTTACCGTACGCGCAGCCAATAAAAGGGGCATAGGACCATCATGATAAGGCTTGTCGCTAGCAAGCCAGTAAGCTCGCATGTAAAAGGTAAAAAAATAAACCAAGGTGATCGAAAGATAAATAGCAGTAAAAAAAAGAAACGATCCATAGCCATCTCAACATCAGTCGCTCTTCCTTCATTCATGATAGAAATAAAAAAGCCTTGATGAGCTGATCCGCTCATACAAGGCTTTTTATGTGATTTTCGTTTATTCAGGATAAATGTCGAAAGGTTCTTTCGTTTGAACGGTATCTGATTTACCTTTCAGACTCGCATACGCAACCATTGTATACTCTCCAGCTTCTAGCTTTTGACCTTGATTGATCGTGCCATTCCATTTCAAGCGTTGTTCCCCTTTATCAACATGTTGATAAACACCCGCTTCACCTAAATACTCTCCATCTGTCGAGTAGACGAGGAATGCGAGGTTCTCAGCACCGCCTGGCAGATAGCTGCTAATGACATAGCTTCCAGCACGGTTATCAGGCTCTACGGAAACCGAAGTGACGCGCGGATAATCAGGCTCTTTCACAATCAGTAAAGTAGGGATTTCAGTGACCTTTTTGCCATTTTCGCGGATCGTGATACTGCCTTGGTGCGTTCCTTTTTTGGTTTTTGCGTAATTCACTTGTACCGCGGAAGTAAAGGATCCAGTGGAATTCCCTTTGACGGTGATTTTTTTCGTTCCGTTTGTACTAATGCCGCTGCCATCGAATTTGTAATCAATGGTATAGGTTTTCGGTGCTTTTGAAAGGTTTTCTACCTTGAATTTTTTCGTTTTGATTTGAACGCCTTTTTCTTTTAAGAAAGTGCCGTAAGAATAGCTGGCATCAGAAACGATAGAAGACGCTTGAAGTGATTCGATGATTCGAACGCTGCCTGTTCCCTGTGTGTTGTGAGGGAATGGGCTGCCATTTGCGTCATACAGTTTTTCCGATGTATTCATCATCAATGCTTTGATTTGTTCAGTTGAGTACGATGGTTTTGCTTGCTTAATGATCGCTGCAACCCCTGCGACATGTGGAGATGCCATGCTTGTTCCTTGCTTAGAGCCATATCCGTATGGCTGCGAAGGATCATGCGTCGGGATTGTACTCACAATGCTGACGCCAGGCGCTGATAGATCAGGCTTAATCATCCACGTATCCACAACAGGTCCGCGAGATGAGAAGTCCGCTACTTGTTCACTGAGTTCTTTGACAAATTGAATGGAGAAAGTCGTTGTATTGTTTCCAGCCTCAATGGCTTTGACAAGCGCTGTTCCTTCAGCTTTTGAAAGCTTAATTGTAGGAAGAGCAAGACCTGGTACATCTACTGGAATTTCTCCATCGGTATTGTTATACATGACAACGCCGATCGCACCAGCGGCTTTTGCATTGTCCACTTTATCAACAAAGGCAATGGCTCCGCGTTCAATCACCGCAACCTTTCCTTTGACATCGATGTTTTCAAATGCTTTTTCGTCACCAATACCTGCTGGGACGAGTGTGACTTGTTTTTGGTCAAGTGCTTTTAAATCACTTTCTTGATAATAGCCCATGATTTTTGCCGTAGAATAGTTCGGGAATTTCACATTGTAAAGGCTGTACGGAAGCTGAGTTGCTCCGACAGAAATGGCATCTCTTGACGTACCAGGAGAACCGACTGTCCAGCTGTTCGGACCGCTGTTTCCATTTGATGTAACAGCGACAACGCCTTCAGACATGGCCCAATCGAGTGCGATGCTCGTTGCGTAATCAGGGTTATTGACACTGTTTCCGAGGGATAGGTTCATGACATCTGCTCCGTCAGTGACAGCCCGGTCGATGCCTGCAAGGACGTTCTCAGTTGTCCCAGATCCACCTGGTCCAAGTACACGGTACGCAAGAAGTGTGGCATCTTTTGCGACACCTTTAATTTGCCCATTCGCCGCAATCGTTCCTGCGACGTGTGTACCATGATCTGTGGATTCGCCTCTAGGATCTCCTTTAGGTGTTTCTTGTGGAGAATAGTCATTATCAACAAAATCATAGCCTTTGTATAAACCGAAGTTTCCTTTTAAATCAGGGTGGGTATAGTCAACTCCAGTATCAATGACAGCAACTTTTACCCCTTTGCCAGAATAGCCGGCATCCCAAGCTTTTGGTGCACCGATAAATGGAGCGCTTTTATCCATAAGTGGGGAGACATCCTCATTTGGAAGCTGGACACTTTCCTTTTTCACTTCATCTGTTTTATATGTAACATCCGGATAAACGGCTTTTACTCCGTCAACTGCGAGCAGCTTCGGGATTTCGTTAGCAGGAAGTTTCATAGAGAAACCTGAAAAGACTTTTTCATATTCTTGACGAACACTCGCCTTATCTACCTCTTTGAGTGCTGCTTTCTTTACTTTTGTTCGAGATTTTTTGAGGGAGGCTTTCGTTTGTGCTTCGCCTTCTTGCTTGGCTTCAACTAAGGATTTTTCCTTTAATTCAACAATGACAGTGGTTTGTTTTCTTGAGTTGACATTGATTTCGCCGAAGACTTCTGCTTTTTCCAATTCCATCTTTTTGTTAGATGGAGCGGCAGCAGCCTGTTGACCTGAAAAGAATGTGGATAGAATAAAAATAGTGGAGAACAATAGAACAGAAGAACGAGAGATTCCTTTTTTCAATTAATTTTCCCCTTTCTAGCTGTGTATTTAGGGAGATAGCCTTTCTTTTTGTGGATAAATAGGAAAGATTCACTGCCCGTTATTAAGTATTCAATACGATGAAAACAATTCCTTTACTAAAATGGTCTTATTTTACATAGTTATAAAGAACTATTTTGTTTATAAAGTCGCACTTATGCACAATTGTCTGTTGATAACTCAAATATCCGGATACATATATGGAAAACAAAAAAAATCCATACACAAAATCTAGTGAGAGGGTGTTGATATGTGGATAAACCCTGTTGATAAGGTGTGCTTATCTTTTGGATAGTGTGTGTATAATATTTTTCTTAAAAGATCATGGAACGTGAGGATCTTCTGCACTTTTCAACAAAACCTCTGAAAACTAGTTTGTTTTTTCACCCAGATTGTGACAAACCTCTCTTTTTTCTCGGGATATGATAGGAGCAGTTGTTTTGCTAGAGCTGCTAGATTCTAAGAAAAGCGAGGGATGTTGAGTGAAGAAATTGAAGAGCTGGTTGAGTGTATGGTTTGGTTTCATGATGAATGTGCTTGTGAATCCTGGTGTGATGATGAAGCAAGGCTTTAAAGCGGCCGCAGTGGATGCTGGATTCTTTCAAGTAGTGAAAGAGAGAGAGCTAGAGAAGCTGGCAGAGGAAAATAAGAAGAAGCGCAGGGCAGAGAAACAGTTTCAGCAAAGTCTGATGATGCTTTATGAGAAGGCGACGAGAGAGGCGCGTGCTGGTCCGCTCTTACCTTTACAGAAGAGGTGAAACAGGGTAAAATCCCACATAAGAAACGTTATTTGGTGGGAGAGGATACCCCTTGAAGATATATAAAATATTGAATAACAATGCAGTGGTTGTAAAGGAGGGTGATCAGGAGAAAATTGTGATGGGGCCCGGAATTGCTTTTCAGAAGGGGAAAAATGACGTCGTTCCCGTTCAAAAAATAGAGAAAATATTTGTTGTGCGTGAAGAAAATGAGAAATTCAAACAAATTCTTGCAACATTGCCAGAAGCGCATATTGAGGTGGCAGAGCATATTATCAGTTATGCAGAGGGTGAACTCATGATGCCGCTCAGTGATCATATCCACATATCACTGACGGATCATTTATCCTTCGCCATTGAACGCGTTCAAAAAGGCATTGTGCTATATAATAAATTGCTTGGTGAGATCAAAGTCTTATATAAGCAGGAATATGACATTGGAAAGTATGCCATTCGTTATGTAAAGGAGCGGCTTGGGGTTGAACTGCCGGACGATGAGGCAGGATATGTGGCGCTTCATATTCATACGGCCAAAATGAATACGGAGTCCATGAAGAAGACCGTCAAATACACAACGATGATCAAAGAAATGATCGAGCATATTGAAAGCTATTTTCATCACTCGATTGATGAAGATAGTATATCCTATCAGCGGCTAGTGACACATTTGAGGTATGCACTAGGCAGGTTGGAATCGAATGAAGCATTTCAAATTATGGACGATGAGATGCTGATTTTTATCCAAACAAAGTATGATTCGGCTTACCAGTGTGCACTTGGACTCGCTGACTTGTTGAAAAATGAATATGGACTTCATCTCCCTAAATCGGAGATCGGCTACATCACGCTGCATGTCCAGCGTCTGCATGATGCCGAATTGGTTTAATGGTTGTGCCTGCATGCAGGCTTTTTTTTATGCACACTACTCTTATTAGTGTATATGGGTCAATTGATTCGAAAAAATAGATTGACGCAGGTCGCACTCTTATACTATGATGAAAGCGTAATCAAAATTCGATATCGTGGGATTGTGACTGTCAGGCAGGCAAGACCTAAAATTTGCGTAACGATTGGACGTGTATGTCCTTTGATCGTTGGTGAATTTTAGGTCTTTTTTGTTTTAAAAAAGGAGGAGACAGCATGGATTATCAAAAAACAGCCAAAGAATTAACAAAATTATTAGGTGGTAAAGAAAATGTCATCAGTGCAACGCATTGTGCCACACGACTCAGGTTGGTGATGAAGGATGAGGATCTGATTGACAAAGAGGCCATTGAAGAACTTGAAGGCGTGAAGGGGGCTTTCTCAAGCTCAGGACAATTTCAGGTCATTTTTGGGACTGGGTCTGTCAACAAAGTATATGAGCCATTTGCTCGTGAGACCGGTCTTGAGACAGACGACGAGAAACAAAAGCCTGTCAGCCATGATGAAGCAGTGAAACAAAAAATGAATCCACTTGCACGTTTTGCCAAGACGTTATCGAATATTTTTGTACCAATTATCCCGGCGATTGTTGCGAGCGGTTTATTAATGGGTCTTCTAGGCATGATGAAAGCATTTAAATGGGTTGATCCAAGCTCTGCGATCTTCCAAATGCTTGATATGTTCTCAAGTGCTGCCTTTATCATTTTACCGATTTTAATCGGTGTCAGTGCAGCGAAAGAGTTTGGTGGAAATCCGTACTTAGGTGCAGTCATTGGGGGAATTATGATTCACCCTAACCTGCTCAACCCATGGGGACTGACAGAGGCGAAACCAGAGTATATGCATTTATTCAATTTTGATATTGCTCTTCTTGGTTACCAAGGAACGGTCATTCCAGTCTTATTGACTGTGTATATCATGTGTCTTGTTGAAAAGAATTTGAGAAAAGTCGTTCCAAACAGCATTGATTTACTTGTGACCCCGTTTGTGACGGTGATTGTGACTGGATTTGTGACGTTTATTGCGGTTGGGCCGCTCGGAAGAATGCTCGGTACAGGAATTTCAAATGCACTGACATTTGTTTATGACCATGCAGGATTCTTAGCCGGACTCATTTTCGGAGGTACTTACTCTTTAATTGTGCTCACAGGGGTTCATCATAGCTTCCATGCGATTGAGGCAGGATTGTTGAATGATATTGGAAGGAACTATTTGCTGCCGATCTGGGCAATGTCCAACGTAGCACAAGGCGGCGCGGGATTGGCTGTCTTTTTCTTAGCGAAGCGTGCGAAAACAAAGGAAATCGCGCTTCCAGCAGCATTTTCTGCTTTTTTAGGCATTACAGAGCCTGTGATATTCGGTGTGAACCTTCGCTATCGTAAGCCGTTTATAGCCGCAATGATCGGAGGCGCATTAGGCGGGGCATTCGTTGTCCTCACGAAGGTAGCAGCTAACGCTTATGGTTTGACAGGTATTCCGATGATTGCCATTGCAGCACCATTTGGTTTACAGAATGTGGTAAATTATGTTATTGGTATGTTAATCGCTGTTGCTGTTTCATTTATTCTCACCATCATCTTTAAAGTAAAAGAAGTCGAAAAATAATCAAGGAGTGGTCACAGTCATGACAACAATTGATGCAGCACTTCGTCAAAAGGTAGCAGATCGTATTCGAAACTATGAGCATTTGGTGAAAAAAGATGTGTACCGCCAGCATTTTCATCTGATACCGCCAGTTGGTCTTTTAAATGATCCGAATGGATTGATTCAGTGGAAGGGGATATACCATGTCTTTTATCAATGGCAGCCATTCAAAACGGGACATGGTGCAAAGTTCTGGGGTCACTACACATCTACTGATCTAGTAAATTGGCAGCATGAAGAAGCCGCTCTTGCCCCAAGTGATTGGTTTGATCAAAACGGCTGTTATTCAGGCAGTGCCTTTATAGACGGCGGACACATGTGTGTGATGTACACTGGAAACGTTCGGGATGAACAAGGAAACCGTGAGACATATCAATGTTTAGCTGTTTCAGACGATGGAATTCATTTTCAGAAAAAGGGAGTCGTGGCGACATTGCCAGAAGGATTCACCGCACATTTTCGTGATCCGAAGGTATGGAAGCGAAATGGTCAGTGGTACATGGTTCTAGGTGCACAAAGCCAAGACCTCAAAGGACATCTTGTCTTGTTCACCTCTGATACATTAGACAATTGGACGTTTCAGGGCATGATTGCGGGCAGTGGAAAAAATGGTTTAGACGATTTCGGCTATATGTGGGAATGCCCAGATCTGTTTGAATTAGACGGCCGTGATGTATTGATTGTGTCGCCGCAAGGGCTCAAGCCTGATGGCTTAAAATATCACAATACACATCAATCAGGCTATTTTGTTGGCACATTGGATGATGCGTCTTATCAATATACACACGGAGCATTTGAGGAGCTGGATCGCGGCTTTGATTTCTATGCGCAGCAGACCTTTCAAGACGAATCAGGCAGACGTATTTTAATTGGATGGATGGGTGTGCCTGATCAAGGAGAAGAGCATCACCCGACGATTTCCTATCAATGGATACACTGTTTAACGATTCCGAGAGAGCTCCGTTTAGATGATGAGGGACATCTTATTCAAAAGCCAGTAACTGAGCTTCAGACCATGCGGACAAATGAACAAGAGCATGTATTTTATATTAAGCGCTCTGTTCATTCCATTCCTGTAGATGATATTACTAGTGCAGAGGTATTCATTGATCAAATTGAAACACAGAAAGGGTTTGAATGCTGTATTCGTGCGGCTGCCCGTATCATTTATGATAAAGACGAGGGGAAACTGACATTAGAACGAGATCGATTTGAAGATCGATCAAAGGAAATTCGTGAAGTGGAAATAGAGGAATTACAGGACCTGCATATCTTTATCGATGCATCGTCGATTGAGATTTTTGTAAACGGAGGCAGGGAAGTATTTACCTCACGCTACTTTCCTTCCCCGGGAAATAAATCAATCTCGATGAGTGGCAGAAATGAAACGAAGCTGAAATTGAAGACATGGCATTTACAAAAAGAAGCAGGTCATTGATCTGCTTTTTTCTAGTGAGATCAGCCTGTATCTTAGAGCCTATAGCGTGTATATACAAGGTTGGCCTGAAGCGGTTTGATGACGTTTTACATATATGATAACAGGTTGAATTATGGTATCATTTTAAAATATATACAGCTGAGGCTGACGTTTATCCAAATGCGGTGGGACAAAAAGGGGTTGTTTACTTGAATTCAAAACAGCAACCGACGACTAGAAAACGCTTGGAGACAATGGCAGATCATGTTGAAGATAAACGTGAAGAATATAAAGAATTGCTGATTCAAGTCCAATCTATTCTCGGTGAACCTTCTCTAGAGCAGGAAGAATTAAAAGAGAAGCTGTCAGATACGTATAAACAAATGAAAGAATATGCCTTATTTGTTGAATCCATTGAAGCCTTTATTCGAAAAATGGCGAAAGAATCTGATCAGCAAAAGTAGGTATTCATGTATGGACAAAAGAGTGTACTCAGGAGAGAGTACGCTTTTTTTATGGAACGAAAATGGAAGATGATGACAATTGAAGATAAAGATCTGTTTTTAAATATCGATAAACAAAAAACCGATTCAACTATTATACGAGCTGAATCGGTTTTTGTTGTTTTATTTGTCAAAACGATGAGCAGAATGTTTTGTTGGTCCGATGTAGTTGTTTAGCTTGAATGAGCCTTTGATGGCAGCAGTGATGAATTCTTTTGCTGCATAAATGGCTTCCTTCACGTCTGATCCATTCGCTAGTTCAGCTGTGACTGCCGCAGAGAATGTGCAGCCTGCGCCGTGTGTGTATTGTGTGTCGATTTTATCAGATTCAAGGCGTTCAAAGGTTTGTCCATCATAAAGCAAATCAATCGCTTTATCTTGGCTTAGCTTACCGCCTCCAGTGATGACGACATACTTTGCACCAAGTTCGTGGATGCGTTTTGCTGCTTCTTCCATTTGTTCGATCGTTTTGATCTCACCGATGCCGCTTAATTGACCTGCTTCGAAAAGGTTAGGTGTGATAACGGTTGCCAGTGGCGCGAGCTTTTCACGTAAAGCTTCAGCATGCTCTGGGTAAAGGACTTCGTTTGCACCCTTACAAACCATGACAGGATCAATGACGACATTTTTCAAATCATATGTTTTGATGGTTTCAGCCGCGAGTTCAATCACGTCGACCGTTGGGAGCATACCTGTTTTCAGAGCGTCTACACCAATGCCTTCCACAATTGTAGAGAGCTGCGCACGAATGGTCGCCGTATCGATTGGAAACACCTGATGATCCCATGAGTTATGAGGGTCCATTGCAACGACAACTGTTAAAGCTGTCATCCCGTAGACGTTTTTCTCTTGAAACGTTTTTAAATCTGCTTGGATACCTGCACCGCCGCTTGAATCCGAACCTGCGATGGTGAGTGCTTTATTCATAGACATAGTTGCTGAACCTCCAATGTGATGTGTAACAGTTATTGTTCTATCCCTTATTATAATCAGCTTTTCCATTTATCACAATGAAACGGCATAAAAAAGCGTTCCTCAACGAGAGAAACGCTTCAAATCTTATCTTTTACAAATCACCAATTTCCCTTTTTTCAGTTCCTCTAAAAGTGTTAAGGCTAACTCCTGATCAGCGCCGACCGACATCATTTTGGCCATGAGCTCATCATCCCTCGTGCGAATGACATTGGCTACTTGATCTAAAATCCCTTGATCGACTGCTGTCATGCTTTTGGCATCCGTATACTCAGTTACGGTATCAGAGCGTTCTGGATCGTACGCAAAAACGAAGATGGCATCCTTTGATGAATGTATACTTTCAATGGTCTGTTTCGCTTCTTTGCTATTCTCTACCGTGATATATTCCATAGTGATCACTCCTTTTCATCAAAAATTCCCATTTTTCCACAAGATCAAACCGCCTTTTATATCATGAGAAGAAAGCCAATTTATGTTTTAATGGAAAAAGACGAATCTATTAAAGGAGTAAGTTTATTATGAAGATATCCTTATTAATTGTGACGCATAACAGACTAAGTGCGCTGTGTGAGCTGCTTGAATCTATTTCGAGACAAACCGTACAGCCTTTTGAAATTGTAGTAGTGAATGATGCAGGTAAGCGAGTGGACATCATTCAGGAACTCTATCCTGAGCTTCCGATCCGCTTGATTCATTTAGATGAGAATGTCCAGCATGTCAATGCAAGAAATGTGGGGGTGCGTGAGCTGACAGGCGATGTCATCATGCTAAGTGACGACGATGATTATTTTACACCTTGTCATATCGAACGTATGAGCAAGGCGCTGGACGACGCCGATTTTGTCTTTTCTGACGCGGAAATAGTTTCATTTGAAGAAAAAGGCGCTACCCGTTTTCCATTATCGAGACGTTTGTTTGCTTATACAGCGGATATTGAGGATATGCGTGTCTTTTCTACATATGTTCCTTCGGGCAGTATGTATAAACGCCACATACACGAAGAGGTTGGCTACTTTGACCCGGCCATGCATCATTACTGGGATTGGGACTTTTTCTTGCGTGTATCACAACATGCGCGAGTAAAACGGGTACCAGCTGCCAGCGTGATCTATGCGTTTTTTGATGGCGGTGGTAATCAGTCTAGTGATCTTGGGGAAACAAGGAAGAACTACTTAGATGATCTAAGTGAAAAGCATGAACTGGGCGATCTGCCGACAGCTAATTTTGCTGTCCTATTAGAAGAACCAGCGATGAAAAAACGAGAATCAGAGAGTGAGATTGTGTGGGATGGAAAACCGATGATCTCAAGATTGGCACAGCAGACAGAAGGAGGAGAACCGCAATGAAGCCATTTTTAAATGATAGCTGGTGGGCTGTCATGAAGAGTGAATTTGAACAGCCGTATTATCAGGAATTACGTGAGTGGATGAAGGAAGAATATCGCACGCAGACCATTTTTCCGAAACCAGAAGACGTTTATCGTGCCCTTCATTTGACGTCGTATGAAGAGGTTAAAGTGGTGATTTTGGGACAAGATCCTTATCATGGCCCAGGACAGGCACATGGGTTAAGCTTTTCTGTTCAGCCTGGTGTCAGACAGCCGCCTTCTTTAAAAAATATTTTTCAGGAGCTAAAGGATGATCTTGGCTGTCCTGTCCCAAACCATGGCTCGCTTGTCAGCTGGGCAGAACAAGGTGTGCTGCTCTTAAACACCGTGCTCACTGTGAGAAAGGGTGAGGCGAATTCGCATAAAGGCAAGGGCTGGGAACGTGTGACAGACCGTGTGATTGATGTGCTGAATGAACGGGATCAGCCCGTCGTCTTTGTGTTATGGGGAAGACATGCCCAAAATAAGAAAGAACGCATTGATCAAAACAAGCATTACATCATTGAATCACCTCACCCAAGTCCTTTTTCTGCAAGAAACGGCTTTTTTGGCAGCCGTCCGTTTTCTCAGGCAAACGCATATTTAAAGCAACTGGGACTTGAGGAAATCAACTGGTGTATCAAGGATATTGAATGAAAATAGGACGAGGGGAAACCCCTTCGTCCTGTTTATTTTAAAAATTTACGAACAATGTCGAGTCCGTTTTTCGCATTTGGATAACGGAAGGAAAAATCAAAGCGATTGGTCTGGCGCAGGACACTTTTTTCATGCGTAAAGGTGGAAAAGCTTTCCTTACCATGATATCGTCCCATGCCGCTTTCACCGACGCCTCCAAACGGCAAGTAAGACGTGGCCACATGCATCAGTGTGTCGTTGATACAGCCTCCGCCAAATGAGAGGTTGTCTAGAATATAGGATTCTGTTTCTTTATTTGTTGTAAATAAGTAAAGGGCGAGCGGCTTCGGCCTTGCCTTGATCATGTCAGCTGCTTCATGCAGAGAATCAAATGTCATAACAGGCAGAATTGGTCCGAAAATTTCCTCCTGCATCACTGGATCTTCCCATGTGATGTGATCTAAAATTGTCGGTGCGATTTTAAGCTCTTGTTCGTTGCGCTGTCCGCCCGTCACGATCGTACCATTTGAAAGAAATTGTGAGAGCCTATCAAAATGACGCTGGCTCACATTTTTCCCAAAGTGCGGATGCGTTTCGGGTTGTTCGCCATAAAAGTCTCGGATACAAGCCGTCATTTCCCGCAAAAGGTCCTCTTTAATAGATTCATGAACAAGCAAATAGTCTGGTGCAATGCATGTTTGACCAGCATTGGTGAATTTCCCAAAAGTGATTCGCTTTGCAGCAAGCTTAATGTCTGCATCAGGCATGACAATGCAAGGGCTTTTTCCGCCAAGCTCAAGTGTGACAGGTGTCAGATGCTTTGCGGCGGCTTCCATGACGACTTTGCCGACAGCCACACTTCCAGTAAAGAAGATATAATCAAAGGGCAGCTTCAGCAACTCTGTACTGACATCTACACCGCCTTCTACGACTGCCGCATGATCTTCTTTAAACACACGTTCCACAATTGAGCCGATTACTTGTGAGACTTGCGGCGTCAGTTCTGACGGTTTTAATGTGACGGCATTTCCCGCAGAAATGGCTCCGACTAATGGAGAAAGGGCCAGTTGGAAAGGATAGTTCCAAGGGGCAATAATGAGCACACTTCCGTAAGGTTCCTTGATGATCATGCTTTTCGATCCAATATGAGTCAAAGGTGTTTTCGCGCGGGATGGCTTTGCCCATTTGTGAAGGTGCTTGATGGTATGATTGATTTCTTCATACACCATCCCAATCTCTGTTGTATAAGCTTCCTGTTCCGATTTATGTAAGTCATGTGCTAAGGCTTGTAAAATATCCTTTTCATGCTGTTTGATTTCTGCTTTCAAGTCTTTAAGGATGCGGATACGGTCTTGAACCGCCGGCTTGTGAAAGACTTTTTGTTTGTTAAAAAGAGCAGTGAGATTGTTCATTATTCAATCCTTTCATAGACAATGTTGTCCCTTTTATTATGTGTGAATAACCGATACTGGTCAAATAAGAGGTACATAAGCGCACTGCTTTGAAAAAATGAACCCATTTGGTTTGTTCATTTGGTAAAATAATGTTGAAAACGAATTTTTATGATTGGAGGGTCTACCCTTGAATATTCATATATCAAGTCTGCTTCAAAAAATGGAGGAAGCGATTCAAAAAGCGAAACACAGTGGAAATGATGAAGAGGTGAAGCGTCAAGTGGCGGCGATTTCTTCACTATGTGATGTCATTCTTGACGCGCCGTCACAGGTGCAAATGCCGCAGTCTTCGGTCATTTCACCACCTCCATCGATATCTACACCATCTGCACCGTCTGTGTCTACGGATCAAGCCATGCTTGAGAAGCTGATGGGCACTAGTGGTGCAAAAACATTTCAGCATAAAGAAGAAGGGCAAAAAGGGAAGGATGGGAACGGCGACTCTATTTTTGATTTTTAGTGGTCTTGTCACGACAAAGGGAAGGTGATCGGTTTGAAACTATTTTTGGGCGCCATTCAGTGGATGGCATTTTTTATCGCAGCTTCTATTGCAGTACCGATTGCGATTGCACAAGCGTTTGAATTGAATCAAGTGCAATCGGCAGAGCTGATTCAGAGTACATTCTTTTCACTTGGACTTGTGGCGATGGTGCAGTGTTTATGCGGCCATATGCTGCCAATCAATGAAAGTCCAGCAGGGCTGTGGTGGGGTGTGTATACCCTTTATGCAGGCATGACAGGGACGATCTTTGCGACGTATCCTGAAACCCTGCAAGCATTACAAGGGGCTTTAATTTTTAGTGCTGTTTTCTTTTTTATTTTTAGTTTATTTAAAATCATTAATTGGCTCGCATCTTTATTTACGCCAGTCGTCACAGGTATTTACCTGCTCTTACTTGTTGTGCAGTTAAGTCAGCCGATCATGAAAGGGCTGATGGGCATCGGCTATCGGGGAAATCAGGTGGACGGGCTTGTCTTTTGTTTATCGATCTTGATTATTGTCCTCACCTTCATGATCAGCCGTTCAAAATGGCATTACTTAAGACAGTTTTCTGTGTTATTCGCACTTGCAGGCGGGTGGCTGTTATTCGCTTTACTCGGATTGGCGAAGCCGGTTCGAATTCCTGAGCATATCATCGAGTTTCCGAAGCTGTTTCCATTCGGCATGCCGGTTTTTGACAGTGGATTGCTTGTCACGTCCTTTTTTATTACGATTTTACTCATTGTGAATATGCTGGCAAGTATTCGAATTGTGGAAAGTTCAGTGAAGGCATTTGGTGAACTGCGTGAGCGTAAAAGAGCTCGACCTGCTGGTTTTGTGGCGGCTTTTGGTCATCTACTAAGCGGGATGATCGGTGCGATTGCGCCTGTACCTATTTCGGGGGCAGCAGGCTTTATACAGACAACAAAAATTCCATCGAGAAAGCCATTTTTCCTCGGAAGCCTGCTCATTGTGTTGATTAGTTTATTCCCATTATTGATGAGCTTTTTCTCAGCATTGCCATCACCAGTAGGGCTCGCTGTGAACTTTGTGGTTTTCTCATCTATGATTGGGATCGCCATGTCTGAATTTGATCAATATGAAAAGGAAGAGGTTCCACGCATTCGATTTGTACTGGGGATTGCGGTTTTAGCAGGTGTAGGGGCGATGTTTGTTCCGCAGGCAGCCTTGAAAGGCATGCACCCTGTCTTGATTTCTTTATTAAGCAATGGTCTTGTTCTCGGTACACTCATTGCGATCGTTGTTGACCAAGTCTTGTTAAGAAAGAAGAAGAAATCCGACAATCTCGTGTCAGCATAAAAGGAAAGTTGAATGTCTGATGTGAGGCACGCTATGATAAACATAATGAACGAGATAAGGAGAATGACGAATGAAACTATTTTTCATATTAGGTGCAATTAATGCCATGCTTGCTGTTGGTCTTGGAGCCTTCGGTGCACATGGACTGGAAGGGAAAATCCCTGAAAAGTATATTGAGATATGGAATAAAGGTGTTCAATATCAGATGTTCCATGCGATTGGACTATTTATAGTGGCCTTTCTTGCAGATAAGCTGTCAGGTGTCTCTTTAGTACCGACCGCTGGCTGGGTAATGCTTGCAGGTATCCTTTTCTTCTCGGGAAGCCTTTATGTGCTGGCATTGACTCAGGTGAAGATTCTAGGTGCCATTACCCCAATTGGCGGAGTGGCATTTATCGCTTCTTGGATCATGCTTGTCATTGCAGCAGCAAAAAATTTATAAGTCAAAAAACCGATGCTCAGATGGGGCATCGGTTTTTTTTTAACTCCAATAAGGGGTGTAGTTGGGGGGTGCTTGATAATAAGGGACGTAGTGAGAAGGAGGGACAGGATGCGTTTGGGCCTCTTCCTCTCTGTGGCAGAACGGACCGATAAACACACCTGGTTTCACAGGCTGTGTCGCCTTCTTCCACTGCGTTTCGTTCATGCAATAAGTATGTGCCATGATGTGAGATGGGGTAAGGGTGAGAAGGTCTGAGCCTAGGATCACTTCTGGCGTAGATGCGTTAAAAATGGCTAACAAATGGGTTCTGTCCTGCAAGGCGACTTCATAGTGCCACCAGCCTTGAGGCACGTTCGCCACCTGCCCAGGGGTAATGGTATAGGTATGCAACTTTTTTGTGAATGGATTCAGCATGGATACAGCAGCAGAACCGGCTATACAGTAAACAAGCTCTGCGGCATTTTGGTGATAATGAGGCTCTACTACTTTGCTTTTACTCAAATATATATCCAGCAGGGATACTTGATCCAATGAGTTTAATTGTTTTTTTCCTAAAACATTTATCAGGTTATGTTGATCATATTTGACAAGGGGGCTTTGATTCAGATCGAATGAATATTTGATATTTGGTGATGTATAATCCAGCTCAACAGTCATTGATGTCACCTCTAGGCTTTTGATAAAAACTACTAGGCATCTTATGAGCGGCGCCAGAAAAGTGTGTCAAAAACCTAGTCAAAAGAAAAAAAGCAAGGGCGTCTGCGCCTTGCTTTTTGCTTGAAGTTATCTAGGAGAATACGTTGACATAGAGTATGGATAGTCATATTGAATTTCTCCATCAAACGTAATGTAATCAAGGTAGATCGTTAACAGTAAGTATCGTGTCCCTGTCTTGTTATCACTAATGATAATGTGGTCACGTCCTGCGGCTTCAATGACCCCTCTAAAAATCTTCGAATTCCATTCCTTACTCGCCTCAAACGTCATATAAATCGTGGCTACCTTGCCGCGGTTCAATCGTAAAATATTTTCAATATAGGACTGCTCAATTGGCAGCTGACCGGTGACATTCTGCTGATAAATCGGTCCAGATGGAATTTGATATGGCTGTCCGCCGCTCTGCGCGCCTTGGCCTCCTTGTGATGGACCAGTAGATGGCATTGGCGAAAAACCCTGCTGCATTTGACCTTGCATTTGACCCTGCGTTTGGGGAGGGACTGAATAACCCATCTGCTGCGCAGGATACGGATTTGCTCCATATTGTTGCTGGCGAAAATCTTGACCTTCGAAACCCGAACCTTGCCCAAATTGATTTTTCAATTTCATAACGTTCCTCCTCTTTCCTCATGGTGTTCTAAACAGAAGGCGTTTAAGCCTGTTGTTTCCATAGCATTCTTTCTCTCTTTCACACTATGAGACAGGAGGGGAGAATATGTACATTGAACGAAAAAAAGGAACTGCTTGAAGGAGTTCCCTTTACATCATCCAGTTGACAGCCCGCTGGACATCAAATAAAAGTGTCATGATGAGAAAAAATGCGGCCAGCGGTGTGATGACGACAATGAAGGCTTGCCATACTCTTAGCTTCATCACAGCGACTATGCCTAACACAGCCATCCCCAATATCCATGTCTTTGCATACGCATTAATAAGTTGCAATATATCGAGATAATACCAAACTTCAAAATGCTGATCTAAATATGGTGAGATTTTCACAAATGTATACGGACCGAGCATCCCCACAGTGGAAATCCAAGTAAGAGCAAATAAAGCGGAAGGGAAAATGACCGTCAGCGTGCAGGCCTTGAGCACATCTCGATAAGGCGTTTTATTGCCAAAAAAGAGCCGTCCTAACCACTGTAAAATGAGTGAACCGATAAATAGAATGAAATTGCCTGCTAAAATACCAAAACCCGCCCCATGTAACAGAATAAAAGGGAATGGAATATGATTGCCCATATACTCGCTAAAATACCCTTCGTAGATCCAGCTCGTACCAGCGATACTTGCAAGGAGCATCATCAGCCAAATGGGGATAGAGGAATGTTGGTATGAGCGAATAATCGTTTTTGTTGCGATGAAAATTTTTAAAAATCGAAAAAATCCTTTTGCTTCCTCTTCTTGGGAGAGATCACTTTTCATAGCTTCCAATGTTCTTTACTCCTTTAATACACACAAATGATTACTTATATTACCAAAAAGTTCGCGTTTTTCAAAGATAGATCAATAAAAAAATACAATTTTATAAAAAATAGGTCCCTCTACAGTCTCTTTAAGAGGAGACACATATGATAAACATAGTTTGAAAGAGACCGAGGTGAAAACTTTGACAAAAGTAACTGTCATTATGACGAGCTACAACAAGGCGGCTTACGTTGGCAGATCGATTGAAGCGGTACTGCAACAGACGTTGTCAGACCTTGAACTTTTTATCATGGATGATGGATCAAACGAAAAAACCCTTGCTGCTATTGAGCCTTTTCGAAAAGATTCGCGTGTTCATTTTATCCAAAGCGGTGTCAAAACGCTGGAGGAGAGAACAGCGAAAACCCGCTATGCTGTGCTCATTAATCAAGCATTAGAACAGGCAAAGGGCGAGTATATTTCCTATGCAACAGATGACAATGTCTACGCCCCGGATCGTTTAGAGAAGCTCATAAATTATCTAGATGCCCGCCCGGGTGAAGATATTGTCTATTCTGGTTCTAAAGTGATCTATTTAAATAGCAAAAAAGAGCCAGTGAAGGAAACGATTCGACCTGCGAAAACAGTGCAATGGAATGCACCCTGTGCCATTGATCATTGCTCAGTCGTTCATCGTGCATCTATTTTAACAAAAATTCATGCTGAATTTGGGTCCTACTGGGACGAGAGTCCGCATTTTTATCGAATAGGGGATGCCCGGTTCTTTTTTCGATTAAATCATTTTTATCCGTTCTACCCCTATGATGAAGTATTAGATACAAATTACATCACAGAACAGTCCATTCATTATCAGCTGGCAGAAGAAGAGAAAAGTGACTTTATTCAAGCACTTCCTCCGCAGTCTACCTGCTGGGAGCTCCGTCATATATTAAAACAAAGACATGGGAGATGACCTTAAGTGACGCACTATATTCATCATTATTGGCAAGTGTACTTTGAGTATGTGAATCTAATGAAGGACTTGTCCTATAAGCAAATTCCACTTGGCTTGATCAGTAATTTTTATCAATACATCAGCCCTGAAGTGAGAGAACATATGGAAGATGAAGCGTTTGGTCAAGAACTGACGACCACTTGTCCATCGCCGGAAGAGATTCAGCCATTTTTTGATCAACATAAACAGCAGATCAATCGTACCGCTTATCGTCCGACGAATGGAAAGGTATTGCTTCATTTCGAACACCTGCGCTTTACTGAACAAAATTACACACGGTTCCATCCGGATCAAACAGTGGTACTCGCTCGCTGGAAGAAGGCTGATTATTTCGGATTACCAGTCATCAGCAAGCCGGAATTAGCCGGAGAGGTTAATAAAGAAGCCCATGCTGAATATATTGAAAAAGCAAATGCTTTACTTAAACCTTACGCACAGCACCCTGTCTTTGGCAATGTCTTTTTTAGAGAAAAACTTCGGAAGGACATTGTGCAATTTATTGATGTGATTGACCAGACAGAAACACTATTTCACCTGCAGCCTATTGCAGCTGTCATTGTTGGGACGACGGAGGATGTTTACAGCCGTGTACTCGCTCTGCAAACAGTGAAACGCCATCTCACGAGTATCTGCCTTCAGCACGGCGCGCTCATGGGAGACGAAGCCTTTTTGCCGATTTTCACCACCTGCCACGGGGTGTTTGGAAAGTATGAAAAGGACTGGTATGAAGACAAAGGCTGTCAGCCTGAACAGGTGGAGATCACAGGTCATCCGAGATTTGATTTGGTGAAGGAACGAACGCCGCTTCAACAGGAACTATTATTTCGTAAATTGAACTTCAGTCCAGCCAGAAAGACAGTGCTTGTGGCAACACAGCCGTTTTCAGAAGCCTTCTATGGTGATGTTCTTAAAACGATTGCAAAACGCAAAGACATTCAACTGATCATGAAGCCGCATCCGTGGGAAATCGCCCGAAACCGTTTAGATGAGTACGTGGCCATTGAGCGGGCGTGGAACCATGTGAGGTTGATAAAAAAAGAAATCGACTTGTATGATCTGTTGCCGTATATGGATATGGTCATTACGCTCACATCAACAGTCGGTCTAGAAGCGATGCTTTTTGAAAAGAGTGTGCTGATTGGGAAAATGACAGAAGGCAGAAGATACCCTTATTACGAGTCGCTTGGCAGCTATCATATGGAAAACCCTGTTGAACTGGCTGAGAAAGCAATTCGTATTTTGTCGGATGAACAAGAGATGAAGCTGGCGAAACAGCAAGGTGGTCATTTCATTAAACAGCATTATCCGCATGCGCGATCTACCGATGTTCTGCTTTCTCTGCTCAAAACAAAAACAGGTGTGGATTTTCAGAGATGAAGATAGGGGTGTGCAAGCGATATGGGACAAAAGAGAGCACAATTTCTTCCTTATGCATTGCCTTTGATTGAGCAGGAGGAAATTGACGAAGTCATTGGAACATTAAAGTCCGGCTGGCTGTCAACCGGACCAAAAGTGAGGCAATTTGAAGAAGAATTTCGGCAGCTGACAGGTGTGAAACACGCGATAGCTGTCAATTCATGTACAGCTGCTCTATTTTTAGCGTTAAAGGCGAAGGGAATTGGGGCTGGTGATGAAGTGATCACAACCCCACTGACGTTCTGCGCAACAGCCAATACGATCATCCATACGGGAGCAGCACCTATTTTTGTCGATATTGATCCAGAGACTCTCAATCTGGATGCAGAGAAATTGGAAGCGGTCATCACACCACATACAAAAGCGATTGTACCTGTTCATTTTGCTGGTCAATCGTGCGATATGGACCGGATTTTGACCATTGCCAAAAAGTACGATTTGTTTGTGCTTGAGGATGCTGCTCATGCCCTCTATACGACGTATCATGGTCAGCCCATTGGATCAATTGGTGATGCAACCGCCTTTAGTTTTTATGCGACGAAAAATATAGCGACCGGAGAAGGCGGCATGCTGACGACAAATGATGATGCACTTGCCGCTCGAATCAGAAGACTAGCGCTCCATGGGATGAGCAAGGGAGCATGGAATCGTTATGGAGAAAAGGGAACATGGTACTACGAGGTCGAGGAACCTGGCTATAAAATGAACATGTTTGACGTGCAGGCGTCGTTAGGACTTGTTCAGCTAAGCAGGCTGGATGACATGCAGGCGCGCAGAGAACAGATTGCGAAAGCATACAATCAGGCTTTTCAAAAAGAAGCAGGGTTGATCTTGCCGCCTGTCCATCAAGAGGGAAGACATGCATGGCATTTGTACGTGCTGCAAGTTGATCCAAGAGAAGCATTCATCACACGTGATGAGATGATCGATCAGCTGCAAAAGGAGTATAAAATCGGCACAAGTGTTCACTTTATTCCTGTTCATTTGCACCCATACTATCAACAAACATACAACTATTTACCAGAGGATTTCCCTGAATCACTCACCTATTACAAGCGGACTCTCTCACTTCCTCTTTATCCAAGTATGACAGATGAAGATGTGCAGGATGTCATGACTGCGGTGTTATCTATTTTAAAAGATAAGAAGGCATCTTCATGAAGGTCGTTCATGCAATAGACGATCAGGTGCTCTCCACTTGGCTGGTGAAATATGGTCATCAAGCGGAACACATGAAAGGCTTCAAACAGTTTGCTCTTGTCAGCGGTGCCCAGCTTAGAGCGGTGTTGTTATACGATTGGTCAAAATGGGAGAGCGGCATTTTTGATCAGCATATTTTTCATGTGAAGTTTGTGGAAGCTGAGTCAGCGCTTATCTTTAAAGAGTTGATGGAGAGATTCATCAACTGGATGAGAACGGAGAAATGTGATTTCTTCTTTTTACGTCTTGAAGCAGCTGATCTTGAAAAAAACCGCATTGTCCAAAGGCTATCACATGTGTACTATGTCGGCGGTCTCACTCGGCTTGAGGCACCGCCTGCTCGAATGGAGATGCCATCAACTGGTCAAGATGTGATGATCAGTCTGCCAGCTGAAAATGAATACGATGAGGCAGTTTTACTAGGTGATCAGGCTTTTGTGAAAAGCCGGTATGCACTTGATCCATATTTAGACCAGAGTGTCGTCCAGCATTTCTATCAGGAATGGATGAGGAATAACTTACTCGGACGCGCAGATATCAATCTCGTGGCAAAGATGAACGATGAAGTGGTTGGTCTGATTCAAGGGATGACAAAGGGCGATGAGATGGCACTTGAGCTTTTTGCGATTAGACCGGATGCACAAGGAAAAGGGATTGGGAAGAAGCTATTTATTGAGATGATGAAGGTCTCTTATGATAGAGGGCATCGATTCATTTCTGCCGGGACACAGCTGCATAACACGACAGCCATCCAGCTGTATGAAAAGATGGGATTTAGAACAACAAATGCCTTTTTGTATTACCATGTGTGGCCAAAAAAAGGAGAGAGGTAAGATGGCACATTTCTATATTGGAGATCGCAAAGTGGGGGATGGTGCGCCTGTCTTTATCATTGCAGAGGCAGGCATTAACCATGATGGAAAGCTGGATCAGGCCCTTGCTTTAATTGATGTGGCAAAAGAAGCAGGTGCCGATGCGGTGAAGTTTCAGATGTTTCAAGCTGATCGGATGTATCAAAAGGAACCGGGTTTGTACGAAACGGCCAAAGGTGAAGAAGTGTCCATTTTTTCTTTAGTGGAACAAATGGAGCTGCCGCCAGAATGGCTGCCAGCTTTATTAACACGTTGTGAGGAAAAGGGACTGATCTTTTTAAGCACAGTGTGTGACGAGGAATCTGCGGATTTATTGAATCAAACCGATCCGCCTGCTTTTAAACTGGCATCCTATGAAATCAATCATTTACCTCTTTTGCGTCACACCGCTTCTTTTCAAAAGCCGATCATTTTTTCAACAGCTGGGGCAACCATTGCCGATGTTCATGAAGCATATGAGGCCATTACAAGCCAGCAAAATAAGCAAATCGCCATTATGCATTGTGTGGCAAAGTATCCTGCACCAAGAGCATTCACGAATCTTCGTGTGCTTCAAACCTTAACCTCAGCTTTTCCTGAGGCAGTCATTGGCTTTTCAGATCATAGTGAGCATCCGACTGAAGCGCCTGTTGCCGCTGTGAAGCTTGGGACAGCCATGATTGAAAAGCATTTTACAGTGGATAAAACATTACCTGGAGCAGATCATTCCTTTGCCCTTAATCCTGAAGAATTAAAGGAAATGGTTCAACATATTCGAGCAGCAGAAAAGCAACGAAATCAAACAGAAGCAGACGCTCATTCTGTGTCAGAGGAGCTTCTTGGCAGTTCTTATAAAACGACAACAGCCATTGAAGGTCAGATTCGTGAATTTGCGTATCGAGGGATTTTTACGACAAGAGACATTGCAAAGGGCGAGACATTGACTGCAGAAAATCTAGCTGTATTACGTCCAGGGCAAAAAAGCCAAGGCCTGCACCCGCGATACATGGAGCTTTTACTTGGCGCACAGGCTGTGAGAGACATCCCAGCCCATACAGGCGTTTCGTGGAAAGATGTGCTCACGGAGGAGTCCCAAAATGATCAATGATGTGCTCTTTGTGATACAGGCTAGGATGGGTTCGACAAGGCTGCCAAAAAAGGTAATGAAACCGATCGGAGGTATGGCGCTGATCGATTTGATTGTTGAACGGGTAAAGCAATCAAACCATTACAATCACAAAACGCAAAACCTCATGATCGCCACCACAGTTGAGGCAGAAGATGACCTGTTGGCTCATTATTGTTTATCAAAGGGCTATAAGGTGTTTCGTGGCAGTGAGACGGATGTGCTGCAGCGTTTTGCTCAGATTGTCCGTCAGTTTGAACCACAAACTGTTGTACGCTTAACGGGAGATAATCCATTCATAGATCCGGCACTTTTGTCGAAAATGCTTGAAAAACATAGACTGGAGAAGGCTGATTACACGTATACAAACGGAACACCACTCGGTATTTCCGGGGAAATGATTGATGCACCTATTTTAAGTGAAATCGACAATTTTCCCCTCTCGCAGCCGGAGCGTGAGCATGTCACACTGTATATCAGAAAGCATCCTGAGCAATTTCACCTTCAATTATTCACACCGCCCAAAGAACTTGCATATCCTGCTTATCGATTCACAATTGATACAGAAGAAGATTACGTGTTTGCTACCCGTTTACTTGAGAAAGCTGGTGGTTCCATTGCTGCGCCAACGGCTGAGCTCATATCCATCTGTGAACAAGATCCAGACATTGTTCGGTTGAATCAATTTGTGAGACAGAAGGATGCTGAATGAACAAAAAAATCATGATTGTTGTCTATGGTGGTTTTTTAAGAGGGATGGGGCATGTCATCAGAATGAAACGGTTAGCAAGGGAGCTGCTTGAGGAGGGGAACGACCTATTTTTCTATACAAATGAGCAGATTTGTGTAGAAATGCTTTCGCATCCAGATTGGCACGTCCACATGGTGCAGGAGTCAAATGCGCTCCTTCAGCTGCGGCAGGATATGAAAGAGCTGAAGCCAGATCTCCTACTGATTGATGTCATTGAATGTGACCTGTACTTCCTCCGAATGATTAAGCATTCCTGCGGCCCTGCAAGGCTGGTCTTATTCGAGGAAAAAAGAGCGGAAGCCTGTCAGCTTGCGGATGCTGTCGTGAACGGTATTTATGGAGGGCTGGACGGGAAGCACATGCAAGTCAATGGGACGACATATTTTTATGGAACGCCTTATTTATTGTTAGATCATGAGATTGGCAGATTAAAAGACACATATGAGGTTCGAAAAGAATGCAAAAAGGTGGTCATCAGTCTTGGGGGCAGTGATCCGCGCGGATTGTTACCGAAGGCTGTATCAGCACTCCTCACAGCAAATCATTTACACATTCTAGGGATTACAGGAAAAGCCTCTCATATCAAAGAACAAGTAGACGCTGAGCATATTCAATTCATTCGTCATACAGATCAATTAACTGCCCTGCTATGGGAAGCTGATTTGGCTATTGTGGCAGGAGGCATGACATTATATGAGGCGGTTTGTATAGGGGTGCCCAGCATTGTACTTTCGCAAGTAGACCATCAAGCAGTTACAGCCAGTAATTTTGCGCAAAAGGGAGCCTGTCTACATCTTGGATTAGGTGATCATGTGGAAGAAACAGATATATTACGTGCTGCTCGAAGGCTGTCCGGCAGCTACTTTCTCCGCAGGAGTATCCATCTCAACGGACGGACACTCATTGATGGAAAAGGAACCGAACGAGTGAAAAACATTCTTATACACCTCATGAATCATCACCAAAAAGAACATAAGGATGTGTAGATGTGAAGGGAGTTATTTTAGCAGGAGGAAAAGGATCGCGACTGGCCCCATTAACGAAGATTTTTAACAAACATTTATTGCCGGTTGGTCCATATCCGATGATTTATTGGTCATTGTTCAAACTGAAAGAAGCAGGTATTTTAGATGTGATGCTGATTTCACAAGAAGAACAAATCCCGCTGTTTCAAAAATTGCTTGAGGGCGATCAGGGACTTGGGATGAACATTGTTTATCAAGTACAGCCAGAGGCTTCTGGCATTTCAGACGGTTTATCCTATGCAAAGCCCTTTGTAGAAGGAGAGAAGTTTGTGCTCATGCTTGGTGATAACGTATTTGAGGATTCATTAAGCCCTTTTGTCGAAGCCTTTCAGCGGCAAGAAAGCGGAGCTAAGGTCCTTTTGAAAGAAGTCGCAGATCCGAAGCGGTTTGGCATTGCAGAAATTGATGCTGCACACCACCGGATTTTATCAATAGAAGAAAAGCCAGAGCATCCGCGTTCATCCTATTGCGTCACTGGTATCTATTTTTATGATCAAGAAGTCTTTCAATATATTGAGAAAATCTCGCCGTCAGATCGAGGCGAATTAGAGATTACAGATGTGAATAATCTCTATATCTCTAATAGCCAACTGACCTATGATATGTTAAAAGGGTGGTGGATTGATGCTGGAACACATGAATCTCTCCACCAAGCATCTACGAAAATGTTTGAAACGATGAAGAAAAAAGAGGGATACGAATGACGAAGTCTTATTTAATAACAGGCGGTGCGGGATTTATCGGACTGAATTTTGTGAAACTGCTGCTTCAGGAATCAGATGTCCGGCTCACCGTATTTGATAAATTAACGTATGCCAGTCATCCAGAGGAAGTGGATCAATTATCAAATCTGCCTCATTTCCGTTTTATTCAAGGGGATATCACCCTGCAGCATGAGCTGGATCAAGTATTTGATGAAGCCTATGATGCCATCATTCATTTTGCAGCAGAATCGCATGTCGATCGCAGTATTGAATCGGCAGAACCTTTTATTCAAACAAACGTCCTTGGTACCTATCGTATGCTGGAAGCTGTCTTAAAGGGAAAGGCGAAAAAACTCATTCATATTTCAACAGATGAAGTATATGGAGATTTGGAGCTGGATGATCCTGCTTTCACAGAACAAACACCACTCTCACCGAATAATCCTTATTCAGCAAGCAAGGCGAGTTCAGACCTGCTTGTGAAATCCTATATCCACACCCACCAATTACCCGCAATGATCACACGATGCAGCAATAACTATGGACCCTATCAGCATGAGGAGAAATTAATCCCGACCATTATCAGAAAAGCGGTCAATGGCGAAAAGATTCCGATTTATGGAGACGGCCAGCAGATTCGTGATTGGCTGTATGTAGAGGATCATGCGAGAGCTGTGAAGCAGGTAGTAGAGAACGGGACAGCCGGGCAGGTGTACAATATTGGCGGTGGCAACGAGAAAACGAATCTCGATTTAACCAAAACCATTCTCACTCAACTTGGCATCAGTCATGACCAAATTGCGTTTATTCAAGATCGAAAAGGGCATGACAGACGGTATGCTATTGATGCCAGTAAGCTAAAAGGAGAGCTCGGCTGGGCGCAGGAGACTTCATTTGAAGAAGGTATCGAAAAAACGATCAATTGGTATCGTGCCAAATATGATCAGAGCGAAGAAGGGTGACGGATGAAAGTTTTAATCACCGGTGCAGGCGGTCAATTAGGGAAAGAATTGAGCAAACAGCTCAAGGAAAAAAACTTCATCGTCATTGCCTTAACAAGGAGCATGCTCAATATCGCAGATCAACAGGCAGTCAGACACGCGATGAGACATTTCCGGCCTGATATTGTTGTCAGTGCGGCAGCATATACATCTGTTGATCAATGTGAAATAGAAACGGAAAAGGCCTATCTTGTGAATGGCATTGGCGCCTATTATACAGCGCTGGAAGCAAAGAACGTAGGGGCAGATGTGTTACATGTCAGTACAGATTATGTGTTTGACGGGCAAGCAGCTACCCCTTATCAGGTCGATGCACAGGCGGATCCTCAAACCATTTATGGAAAGAGTAAAAAGCTTGGTGAGGAATTGATTCACCTTGTGTCAGATGAAGTGAAAATCATCCGTACATCTTGGCTCTATGGACATGAGGGACACAACTTTGTGAATACCATTCTTCGGCTCGCTCAAACGAAGGATCATTTGCGCATTGTGAATGATCAAATAGGCTCTCCTACGTATACAAAGGATGTAGCAGAGGCCTTGATTCATTTAATTGATCAGAAGGCAGGCATTTATCATGTCAGTAACCGAGAGAGTTGTTCCTGGTTTGATTTTGCGTCAGAAATTGTTGCGAAAAGCGGCCTGTCTACAACCATTGAGTCGATTTCCACGGAAGAGTATGGCTTCCAAACACCTCGTCCAGCCTATTCTGTTTTAGACCTTCAAGCGATTGAAGCCACAGGCTGGCAGCCAAGACATTGGAAGGATGCACTTCACGAATATTTGCAGAAAGAAGGGAGATGGTATCAGCATGATTGATGGTGTACAAACGAAAAAACTCATGAAACATTGTGATGATCGCGGCTTTTTTGCAGAGCTCATTCGAGATGACGAACCGATGCTGAAGCGCTTTGGGCAGGCGTCGTGGTCGAAAAGCTTTCCAGGAGTGATCAAAGCCTTTCATTACCATGAAAAACAAGACGATGTTTGGTTTTTTCCAGCAGGTCATGCACAGGTTGTTTTATACGATTTGAGAGAGGGTTCTCCGACAAACGGTCAAACCGATGTGTATTATATGGGAGAAGATAATCCGATGCTGCTTCTTATTCCGAAAGGTGTTGCACATGGCTACCGTGTGCTAGGCGAGACGCCGCTGCAAATTGTTTATTTTACTACAGAATCCTACGACCCGAAAAACCCAGATGAAAAGAGAATCGCTTGGAATGATCAGACGATCGGGTTTGACTGGGAAACGACGTTTAAATAGAGAACAGAGGCCTTTCGCAGGAGAAAGGTCTTTTTTTGTTGAAATACATTCTGTATGTGTCATTTTATGTATATTTACTAAGTTGAAAAGAAAAGGGATGTGGATGAGTTTGTCTAAAAGAATTGCATTTGTAACAGGAGCAAGTACAGGGATTGGAAAGGCGATCGCCATAAAGCTAGCTGCTCAGGACGATGTAAAGGTCATCATCAATTCGAGAAATCAATCCTCACTAGAACAGACGCAGCAGCACATTCAAGACATGGCAGAAACAAAGGAGCCGGTGGCTCTTTTCTGTGGTGACATGTCGCATGAGGCAGTGAGGGCTAAGGCCTTTGCGGTAATAGAAAAAGAGTTTGGCAGACTGGATGTGTTAATCAATAACATTCCAGGAGGGAAGCCAGATACATTTGATTCATGTGAAAGTGAGCAGATGCTGGCAGCTTTTTCGCAAAAAGCCATTGCGTACGTTGATACGATGAAGCGTGCGGCAGCCATGATGAAAAGACATGAATATGGACGTATCATTCAAATTGTCGGAAACCTTTGGAAGGAGCCTGGTGACCAAATGTTTACGAACAGTATGATGAATGCAGCGATTATCAATGCAAGTAAAAATGCAGCCACACAGCTAGCACCTTCTGGGATTACGGTGAACTGTTTAAATCCAGGGTTTATTGCAACAGATCGGTATGAACAATTTATCGGGAACATGATGTGTGAAAAGGCATTATCGCGGGAAGAAGCTGTACAGGCTGTCGCTTCAGGTATCCCGATGCAAAGAGTGGGCTCACCGAGTGAGATGGCTTCATTGGCAGCTTTTATCGCATCAGAGGAAGCCTCCTATCTCACAGGACAACAAATATCTGTCGACGGTGGTTCGATGAAGAGTATATAACATCAAAAACCCGCTACATGCGGGTTTTTTGATGAAAGTGAATCGGAAGGATATGAAGCCGGTCGATAAACAGTGCAAGCTGATCAATTGGAGCAACCATTGAGATGCGTACATGACGTCTTCCATGTGCACCAAACACACCTCCAGGCGTCACAACGACATCAGCATGTTCGAGTAAATAGTCAGCAAATGCATGAGAATCCTTGAAATCATCAGGGATAGGAGCCCACAAATAAAAGGCGCCGGCTGGACGTTCAATGGTCCACCCAAGCTGCTTTTCTGCTTGATGGATGAAGAAATTCATTCGTTCGAGGTACGCTTCTCTCAATGATTGAAGATGACCATCATCACTTTGCAAGGCAATGGTGGCAGCCTGTTGAAATCCGCCATACATACTGACAAATACATGATCTTGAAAGGCGTTAATGGCATTGATGATTTCCTCATTTCCAACAGCAAAAGCGACTCTCCATCCCGCCATATTAAACGTCTTTGATAGAGAATATAACTCCACTCCTACGCTTTTTCCATGAGGAGCATTCATAAAGCTTACTGGTTTTTGCTCATAATGAAATGAACCATAGGCGAAATCATGAATCACATGCAGTCCGTGAGCGTCCGCAAATTCAGCAGCCTCTTCAAAAAATGCCTCATTTGCCACAGCACCAGTTGGGTTATTCGGGTAATTTAAGAAAAGGACCTTTGCCTTTTTTAACACCTCAGGATCAATTGAAGAGAGATTAGGCAAATAGCCATTCTTCTCATCAAGCTGGATACAGAATGGCTTTGCGTCAGCCATTAAAATTCCTGAATGATATTCTGGGTATCCTGGATCGGGGACGAGTGCGATATCCCCTGGATCAAGCAGGCACTGACTCATGACATAAAGACCCGTTTTCCCACCATTGAAAAGGGCAATTTCCTTTTGGGGGTCAATCTCAGCACCGAATTCCTTTCTATAAAAATCTGCAATGGCTTGCTTGAAAAAGTCAAAGCCTCTAAAGGGTGCATATTGCTGGAATTGCAAAGTCCCCGCTGACTCTTGAAGGGCGCTCACGATATGTGCAGGAGTAGGAAGATCGGGATTTCCTTGACCAAGGTTTATGATGTTCGCTCCGTTTTGTGTTTTATGCGCAATTTTCTCAAATACGGTTCCAAATTTCTGTTCTGGCAGCCGTTCAATCATGTTAGATGGTAAGATTTTCACCACATTAGCCTCTCTTTCTATCCCTTCACTAATTCATCCATCAACTGAATCGTTGCCTGCTTCTGAATGTTGCGGATGGACGAGGCAACATTTTGTGAGGAGGACCCTTTTAATTCAAGAGACACGATGCCATTAAAGGCTTCAAATAAAGATAGATCCACAAAGGTGCCTTTGGATGGGACTGATTTACTGACGATCACTGTATCTCCAACTAAAGCGTCCTGCGGAATATGAACATGATCAATGGTGATATGCGTGACCTCTGGCGGTATGTGTCCGCTCTCTTTGAAATGCTGAGGGTATAAATGGCAGTCTGCCATATAATAGGTGTGTCCAGAAAGCAGATGTTTTGGCAGTTCAGCCTTTTTTCCATCGACTAATACATCAATCAGCAGCTTGGCCATATCCACTCCAAAGACCTTTTTGATATTCGGAATCATATTCCAGCCGGCAAATCTAGCCGCTGATTCGATCAGTCCGGTTTCTCGATTTTTCATGAGCTTGATCTCTGTATGGGTTGCGCAGTTTTCAAGACCTAACCCTTCATTTGCCTTTCTTGCTGCCTCAATGATGATTTGCTGAGCTTCATTGTCTAAAATCGACGGAGTGATATGAGCTGTTTCTGTAAAACCGATTTGAGGGGTCTTATCATGAATGACAAAAGGGGTATATTCACCCTCGACGACCAACCCTTCAACACTGACATAATCAGAATATCCCTCTTCTTGATACCAATCCTCGTAAGCACCCTCTAAATACGTTTCAGCGACAAACGGTGCTTCATATGTCACAGCGTTTGGGACTGGAATGGTTTGCAAATAGGATTGTACGTTTAAAAAGAGATCATCACAGCCTGCTCGATCATGAAAAAGGGTAACGCCAATGGAGCTAGCTAAATATGTAGGCTTTAAAATAAGCGGTGTACCGATATGCTCAATGGCTTTCTGGAAATCAGATAAAGTGGTGACAGGCTGAGTTTTCACCGCTTTGACACCAGCAGCGTTGAATGCAGCCCTCATTTAACTTTTATCACGCGCCATTTCAGCTGCCTTTACCCCGGCACCGCGCAGTCCAAGACGTTCAGCGGCTTTCGCCATTGGTGCAATGAATAATTCATTATTAGTGGTCAGCGCATCTGCTTTGAAAAAGGAAGCCACTCGGATCAGGTCTCCCACAACTTCTTCTTCTGATTTCAGATAATCATCATGTGCCCAATAAATAGAATCAGGGTGTTCAAAAGAAGGGTGTGTATCAAAATAATCACGGTCTTTGATGACCGCAATGGAGTATTTTTCGATTAGCTCAGCGTGTCCCTTTGTAATGGCAAAGGGTCTTGGGATATAAGAAACAATATGATACGATGCCGCCACGCTTTCATAAAACATATGGGGCGGGCATCCTCCTAAGTCAGCGATGACAAGTACGGTTTTTTTACTCAATGAAAGCACTCCTTTTTATCTAGCGGTGTAACCGCCATCTGCTGTGACAACACTCCCAGTCATATAGCTGGATAGATCAGAGGCGAGAAATAGCATCACGCCAGCAATTTCTTCGGGTTTTCCAAGACGTAACAAAGGATTCACCTTTGCTTTTTCCTTTTTGACAACCTCTAGACTTTCTGAGTGATTGTCTAAAAAGGATTTTTCATTTAACGGCGTATCAATGATTCCTGGGGCGATACAATTCACCCTAATTTGGTGGTCGGCATAGTCGATCGCCATTGACTTGGTTAGTTGGATGACACCGCCCTTTGTTGCGTTGTATGCAGGAATGTCTGGCCATCCAACGAGACCCCCAACAGATCCAGTATTAATAATACTTCCGCTTTTCTTTTCAAGCATATGTGGCAATGTATGCTTACTCATGAGAAATACGCCAGTGAGGTTGACCTGTAGAATGTGGTTCCAATCCTCTAACGTCATCTCGTGAATAGGAGAGACAATTTCAATGCCTGCATTGTTAATCAAAACATCAATGGTCCCGAAACGGCTCAGCACGGCCTGAACGGTTTGACGACAGTCAGCCTCATTTGTTATATCCGTTTTGAAAAACGCAAGATGCTCATGCGACAATGATTCGACGATTTGTGTGCCGCTTTGTTCATTGATGTCAGCCACTGCTACTTTTGCCCCGTGCTCAAGGAAGAGCTTGACGGCCGCAAGCCCAATCCCTGATGCACCTCCTGTAATCAGGACGACTTTTCCAGCAATGTTCATTTCTTCACCTTAGATGCTTTTGGCTTCAAACGATTATAACGGGGAGGGAAGAAGAGATTAATAGATTTTGATGCTTCTGGCTTTGGATTTATCGCACCGTGATCTTCCTTTGGATCACAGAAATAGGTGGTGCCAAATTCCATTTTTTCTGTAAAGCCTTCAATCGTCATATCATAGCCACCGCTGATGCAAATGCCGATTTGTTCATTTCGGTGCTTATGAAAAGGCATTTCTCCGCCGTTTCCAGGGATGTTGGCAATCATGAGCTCCATCCAATCCTCCACAAAAAAGGTCACTTCCATGCCAGGGAGTAAATCCCGTGTTTTGAAAATATCTAAGAAATAAGTGGGAGGAGCCGTATATTCTTCACCATCCTTTAATCTCTTAATATCGATTGCTATCACTTCTTCATCTGTCAGATTAGATGCGCCGTGAGGGACAAACGGTGGTGCGATATAGGCTGATTCTAATGGGGTGAGCAATTGGGTAGATTGGCCGACTGTCATTTGAAGCTCGCCTTTTAATACGATTCCGATTTGGGCTTCGGGATGCTTGTGAGGTTCTATGATTGTGTGAGGAGGAACGTATGAAATTAACACTTCAGTATCGCCTCGTACAGTGGAATATTGGGTGACGCCATTATCCCATTCTATTTTTTTCGCTTGAGGAAAATATCGTTCTTGCGTCTTTTGTTCAGTTTGCATATTAAATCTCTCCTTTTCCAAATATGGACCAGCTCATGGGTATGCTTTTAAACGTTCGAATGAAGGTGAGGCCGTAAGTGACCCTGGCAACCTCGTTGGTTAAGGCGAAATCAAATTCGCCGTCTCTTACTTTTTGGGCGGCAGTACTTGTGGAATTGACAAGTTCAAATTCAGCATTTTGATGAATGAAATATTGAATTAAATTGACAGGTGCAGGATGAGAGACAATTTTTAAATGGTGAAGCATTTGTTCTTGAAATGGGAAATCTGGTCTGACAGCCAAACCATACATGGGTGTATCACATCTGAAAATTTGTAAAAGCTGTAGGTCGGGTCTCATGTAGAAATGTTTGATTCCTTCGTATGCGTGTGGAACGAGAGTGTATTGAAGTGAGTTAGAGAGAGTGTGTTCAATGCAAGTTTCGAATGTGTCGTAAAGGGATAGTTTCGTATGGGTGCCGAGTGTAGTGGTGGAATGAGAGATGAAATGTTTTGCTGCATATTCACTGCTTGTCCCCTTAGGGCCTAGTGTATTGACTGTAAACATCTTAGGTGAAACGATGGGCTCTTCTTTGAAATGAAAAACATCATTCTTTAAGATCATGTTTACCATCCAATCTTTTTTCAAATTTTTACTAGATTATAAAAAATAAAATTGGCAATTGTCAACAAAATTTATAAAAAATGTATTTTATGATGATATTAAAAATTGATCTAAAAAACTGCACATATCAAGATGTGCAGTGAAATGAGCTTATGTTTCAAATGTGTTTTTATGTTCTTGATGTAAGGCACGTTCACGTTTATAGCTGACGAAGCTAATGATACAACCAACAAGAGTAATGAATGCACATACCAGCCCTACGGTATGATAGCCGAGATGGATATACACTGGTCCCATAAGAGCGGAACCGAGCATAACGGCAAGATTGGAAGCAAGACTGTAAAAAGCCATCACTTTCCCTCGATGGGTTTGGGAGCAGTCGCTCAGAACGGTGCTCAGAAGCGTGACGGATAGACTTTGCATCGCACCCCAAATAAATAGGGCAAAAATCAGCAAAAACCATGAGAACGGTGCATAAGGAAGTAAGGCTAGAACGAGCGTAATTCCACCTAGCACAAAGAAGAGAGAACGCGTTTTACCGAACCAGTCTGCTAATTTCCCGGTAAATACACTCATAGAAAAGCCGACGCCGTAAGCCATGATTAGAAGTCCTGCCGTCGATTGCCCTCCAGAAAACAGACTTTGCAGATAAGCTCCTAAAAACGAGTACATACCATAAAATCCAAGCATATTACAAAATGTCACGGTCAAATAGGCAGGGACACGATCGATTTTCAAAGCTCCCCATAAAGAGCCTGTTTTCCCACTAGCTTGAGGTGCCTTCGTATCAGCTGTTGCGATTTGTTTTCGAGATTCAAGGATGACGAGCAGCAATACAATGAGACTCATCATAGCGAAGATCCAAAATGTCCAGCGCCAGTTCAAACTTTGGCCGATAAATGCTCCAATCGGTACACCAAGCACAAGAGAAAGAGACCAGCTTGACACAATGAGTCCCATCACTTTGCCTCGATATTCGTAAGGAACCCGGTCGCCCACAAGAGCATAGGCCGTTGGCACAAATACACCAGTCGCCAGCCCAGAAATGGCACGGCCAGCAAAAAACACCGCCAGATTCGGTGCAGCAGCACACATCACTGTTCCGATCAAGAAGAAAGAAAGCCCAATGATCAAACACAGTTCTCTTGAATATCGGTCTCCTAAAGGAACGAGTAGTGGTGCTCCGACCAGCACAGCTAACCCATAAATACTGATGGAGAGGGCGAGAATATCAAGAGAGTGCTGAAAGGAGTTAGATAAATCAGGCAGCAGTGGTGAAATCACCAGTTCTTCCGATCCCGCCGCAAAGACGCCAAGTGTGAGCGCAATGGCAAGTGTGATGGGAAACGTTTTAGAAGCCTGGCTGTCTAAAGATTCTTTCATCAGGTGATCCCTCCATACTTGCTTTTTCATTCAATTCCGTTAAAATAAATTCTACCATTATTTAGTTTTATTTTACATTTCATATCATAAGTATCATCATAAAATACTTTTCAAATGGAACGATTTTGGGATAGGAGGGTAACGAATGAAAATCACCGATGTGGATGTGCATATTTTAAACGAATTGAGAGAAGATGCTCGCTTATCGATGAGGGAATTGTCCAAACGAGTTAATTTATCGGCGCCTGCGGTAGCAGAAAGAGTGCGAAAACTAGAGGATGCAGGGATCATTGAAGGTTACTCCGTCCAGGTCAATTATAAAAAGCTTGGTCTGATGATTGACTGTTTACTGGAAGTCACCGTATTAAATGGGGAGTATCAGCGTTTTGTGACATTTATGAACCAGCATCCACGTGCGTTCTTTGCTTATCGAGTGGCAGGACAGTCCTGTTTTTTCATTAAGCTGTCTGTTGCTTCACTTGAAGAAATTGAAGCGTTTATTCAAGATGTGTCTGGTTTTACAAAAACGGTCTCCCATATTGTCTTGTCAGAGCACTCTTTTTCTCATCCCATTCAGGAACGTGTGAAACAAATAGAAGAGCCAGAAATGACCGTGGTGAAATAGAAAAAGGACCTGTCTCAGGTCCTTTCAGCGTGAAGACAAACCCTCGCATTCGTTGTCAATCCTGCGCG
>NZ_JOTP01000012.1 GCF_000715205.1 Bacillus zhangzhouensis
GACATTCGTGAGCACCAGCGCGCAGGATTGACACCGAATGCGAGGGTTTGTCTTCACGCTGAAAAGGAAGCCAGCGGCTTCCTTTTTTATTTGTTTATTCTTTATGATCATATAAATGCTTTGCACGCAGTCCCACATGTTTGAGCATATCGATGCACGCATCCTTCTCTTCTTCACTCAGCACACTGATCATCTCATGAATTTCTTTCGCATGATCTGGGAAGATATCATCAAGCAAAGCTCGTCCTTGTTCCGTAATATGCGCAAATGTCACCCTGCGGTCTTCTGCACAAGCCTTACGACTGAGGAGTTCTTTTTTCTCCAACTTATCGACCACATACGTGATGCTTCCGCTTGCGAGTAAAATCTTATCACCGATTTGCTGAAGCGGCTGATCACCTTTATGATACAGCAATTCTAGTACAGCAAATTCAGTCGGATTCAGACCGTGTTTGACAATATGTTTGTTCATGTGATGGTTAATTGAGCGATAAGCACGTGATAATACAATAAACAATTTCAATGATTTCTCAACATTATGATTTTCCATTTTTTTATCATCCTTTATGAAATGCAACCCACTAATGTGACATTAATAAACAATAAGTAAAATGTCAACATGTTGATCCATCTTTAGCATGAAAATGAGACCAGAACGAATCACCTAATTTTTTAAAAATCATACAAGTCATCGTAATAAAGATAGGTTCAATGCTATAATAAGTCTATTAGGTAATACGTTGGAGCGATGAATGATGAGTATATTGAAAGGGTTTTGGAAGAAGATCAGGCTGTACCTTATTTTGGTGATGATTCCAACCCTAATCATTAGTTATTTTATCTACGAAAAAGAAACTGAAAAAATCGATTTAAAAAACAAACAAACTGCTACACTTATGTTAAATATTCACAAAAACCAAATGAATTATTTAATTAGTGAAACAGAGGCGAGATTAACTTCCCTTGCCATGGGATTTGACCAGCCGCTTGAGACGAAAAAAGTACAAAACATCCTAGAGAAAATCTATAAACAAGAACCTCGTTTTTCAGGCCTGTATCTCCTAGACAAAAAAGGAAATGTAACAGCAAGCACCACCGTGTTAAAGGAAAAAATCAACCTATCATTCAGAGATTATTTTAAGCGCATTCAAGTGACCAAGCAGACCGTGATCACAGATAACTATGTGAGTAGAATTACAAAACAGAGAATTCTCTCCATTTGTGTCCCTGTTTTGGATGAAAACGAAGAAGTCACCAATGTTTTAGTTGCCGCCATTCAAATTGACTATTTAAGAAATATTATGAATGTATTAAACCCAGATCTTCATTTTAAGATGCTGAATCAAAATGGACATGTTGTGTTTACAAGTGGTCCGAAACCAGCATCAGAAAATGACAGCACCGTGTCTACATATTTAGATGAAAATAGCTGGAAGCTAGAGGTTTTTCCGCAGCGTGCTTCAACTAGTGAAGTGCTGTCCGTTACGCTGGTTCCTCTATCCAGTGCTTTTATTTTATTAAATATTTTATTCACACTTGTCCAATATGTCATTTTAAGGCGTCAAACTCAGCAGGAGCGTCATCAAAATGAGGCACAAAAGCTTGAATTGATTGGAACACTCGCGGCAAGTACAGCACACGAAATTCGCAACCCATTAACAGGAATTAGCGGGTTTATACAGCTTTTGCAAAAGAAGTATCATTCAGAAGAAGATCAGCTCTATTTTTCTGTCATAGAGGAAGAAATTAAACGGATTAACCAAATAGTCAGTGAATTTCTTGTGTTGGGAAAACCAACCGCAGAAAAATGGCAGAATAATTCTGTGAAAGAAATTGTGAGTGAGATCATGCCGATCGTTTTCTCAGAGGCAAACCTGTATAATGTCGAGGTTGATTTACAAATCAATACGATTCAAGATGTTGGTGTCTATTGCACGAAGGATCACATTAAACAAGTCGTATTAAATGTAGCGAAAAACTCTTTAGAAGCGATGCCAAATGGCGGTCATTTGAAGATTGTGGTTGAGGCTGAAAAAGAACATGTCATCATTAAAGTGACGGATACGGGTGAAGGCATACCGGAGGAGATGCTAAAGCATATCTTCCTCCCCTTTATTACGTCGAAGGAAAAAGGCACAGGTCTTGGGCTTGTCGTGTGTAAACGAATCATTTCGATGTATGGCGGGACAATTGATATTCATAGCGAAGTGAATAAAGGAACAACCGTTATGATCATGCTTCCTTCCGCTCACTCAGCATAGCTAAAAGAGTTCAGCCGGTTTTGCTTATGCAAGACCGGTTTTTTCATGTCAGTAAGAGGGCCGGTTCACGGATAGGAGACTCATTTGGGACACAAGATCATGAAAGGAGGGGGCAGATTGTTTCTCATGAAAAAGAAGATGCTGATACTCATTCATCAAGTTGTCCAGTTCTTGACTATATTTAATTGTCGTCTCACCTGTGTACCCTTCCACTTGAGCAGCTTCTACCATTTGTTTTCTCTTCTCATCAATGGACATCAGCAATTGTTCTTTCCTTACATAAATATTCATGATCTCATCTCCCGCAATGAATTCATCTGTCTATGCTCTAAATGATTCGACACCAAAATTATACTTTATTTGTAAATTAAATTAAATATGCTTATTTTATTTAATTTTTTACAGCCTAAAGACCTCTTACCCAATCATTTCTAGGGGTAAACTTCAAATTTGGACAGGACTGACACATTGATTAAACAGAATTTTATCCTATGCAGAAGATCAAAATCAACTATTTTCTTTCTCATTTTATGTCTATTTTCCTAAAAAAAAGCTGATCTTCCGCCCCATGCGGAATGATCAGCTCCTTTCATTAAACCGTTTCTTCTTCGTAAATTGGCACCCAGCCCTCAGTTGTGACAAATATGCGAACTGCGACCACTTTGCGATCCTCTTGCAATGTAAAGTAGTGACGAATATTTGGTGGCACAGAAATTAAATCGCCTGGATTCAGTCTCACATCAAAAAAGACGCCATCTTGCCCTTGAATGGCAAAGATTCCGTGCCCACTCACAATAAACCGTACTTCGTCATCTGTATGATGGTGCTCACGCTTAAAGTTTTGGAGCAGCTCGTCAAGATTTGGTGTCGCATCAGATAATGAAATCACGTCCTGCGCTTTGTACCCTCTCCGTTCAGATATATTCTGTATTTCCTTTTGGAAAACGGTCAAAATTTCTTCTTTTTCCTCATCTGTTAAATCATACTTTTCTGATAACCGGTTTGGTAGCTTTTCAATATCCCAATGTTCATAAATGACCCCTTGTTTTTCTAAATATGCCGCTACCTCTTGTTCGTTCTCAAGTAATGTGTTCTCTTCATTATGAATAAAAATCGTCGCCATGTGTTTTTCCTCCTTTTTTATCTAACAAGCTGCCTTTGATAAAGCGTTAATTTTAAATGATAGCTAAATAAAAATTCATAAGCCTCTAACACTCGTTTTGCTTCAAATGCTGTTTTTCCCCAGACAGTGATGCCATGATTGCGAATGAGAACAGCACCTGATTCCGCCTCTTCTGTAAGGTGCGCTGCAAAGTGTTCTGCAAGAAGCGGAATATGAGCTGGGTTTTCAATAATAGGAAGAATGACTTCTGCATCCTCTTCCCAATAACCAAGGGCTTTGATGATTTCGTTGCCTTTAAAACGAACCTCTCCTTTATCCCCATACAGCTCTGAAATGACATTATTATCGATTGTGTGGACATGGAGACAGCAGCCTGCTTTCGTCCGCTCATACACATATGTGTGAAGCAGTGTTTCGGCCGATGGTCTGAGTGGTTGATTCGGATCATTAGGCTGACCTGCTGCATCAACTAAAACAAAATCTTCGTCCGATTCTTTTCGTTTATCTTTGCCGCTTGCCGTCACCAAAAACGTGATTGGATCATCCGACACCTTGATCGATAAATTACCGCTTGTTCCGAAAAACCAGTCTCTTTGTGCCAGTTCACGTTTAACGTCTGCTAGCTCCTGCCAGCGTTTACTCTTTGCGTCTGCCATTCTTTCACTTCCTTTATTTGAACAAATTGCGCTTTTAGATCGATAAATGTTTCATACTCTTTATGTAAGAGCCCGAGCTCTTTACACTCATTCAACAAATAGTCACGCGCAAACGTGATATCTGCATGTTTTGCTGCCTCAATATCGGTTACTGAATCTCCAATCATGATAATGAAGTCTTTTTCATGAGTCAGCTTTCGAATGATCGAGGGCTTGCAGCAGCCACAGCCACTTTGACATTCTGAATCGCAGGCATGCGGCCATTCAATCTGAATATGGTCTTCTTTAAATGACGCATGATTGCAATAAATATCTGCTTGATCTACAATGCCTTCGAGTATGGGATAGACAAAAAAGTCCATACCGCCGCTTAACACATAGAAAGGAATGTCTGCTTTTTTTACATCATCAACAAATTGCTTGAATCCTTCCCGAATCTCTGTATCTTCTAAAATAAACGACTGAATGGCTTCCTTCTGATCACTCGTTAGCAATTGAAACATCTGTCCGACGCCTTCTTGAATTGTGATCTCCTTTGACAGGACACCATCCTTCAGCTTCGTCCATTCACTTGGTGCAAACTGCTTCATGATGCGAATAATATTATCATTTTTCGTAATCGTTCCATCAAAATCACAACATACAATTGGTTTTTTCATTTATTCTGCTACCCTTCCCCAAAGATCAAGTGCTACTTTTAAGTCTTGGCAAGATGATGCCTTTTCCTCGATGGACTCTTCATTTATCACCGCATCAATGATGGATCGAAATGCTTTCCCTCCACCGATGGCTCCCCGCGGATGTCCGTGAATTCCTCCACCTGCGTTAATGACATGATCGAATCCAAAATCTTTGATCAATACCGGAACCATACCAGGATGAATACCTGCTGACGGGACAGGGAACGTTTTTTGAACCGTATCCTCTTTTACACAAGCTTCATAGATACCAAGGGCATCTTTTTTCGGAAGTGCGACCGATCCATAAGGAGATGGAAAAAGGCTCAAATCAGCGCCAGCATATCGATTTAATGTACCTAAAAGAAGCGAATGTGAAAATCCATATTCAGGAGATGATGTAAACGCGCCGCTCACTGCTGGATGTGCCATTATAGGCAATTGGATGTCTGGGTCCTCAGCTAAGCTTTGCATGACATCAAGTCCGTAGGCAAAGACGTTGAATAGAAGCGCATCTGCTCCGAGTTCAGCGGCCTTCCTTGCTCGATCTTTAAGTTCAAATGTTCTGCCAGTTAAATTGACAGCATACAGCGTGCGGTGCCCTGTCTCTTCATATGTTTCTTTTAATATCTTTTTTCCTTCTTTGATTCGTTCTTCAAAAGGGGCTAATGGACTTTCAAATAAAATTTCATCGTCTTTGATGAAGTCAACACCGCCTAATGCCTGTAAACGGAGCTGCTCCTTTAAATCCGCCATATCACGGCCGATCACGCCTTTAAAAATACTCATCAATAACGGACGATCAAACACATCTAATCTCTTTCGGATCCCCTCTATTCCAAATACCGGTCCAGGCAGCCTTTTTTTAAACCTTTTCGAAAATTCTATATCGACAAGCTTTACTTTCCCATCTAGTGAAAGCTTTCCAAATATCGTCGTTAAAACGGCTGGTATGTCAGCTGAAAAGTTAGCCTCAGGATAAGCAATTGTTACCTCTGATTGATACAGACCATTTTCGGCTGATGCAAACTTTTCGGTCACTTTCTCTACTCGGCCTTTATGTTTTTTAAGTTGCTCCTTTTTGAGCTGCGGCAAATCCGTCCATGATCCAACTGTTAAACCAAGCGCGATCTGCTCCGCTTTTCGGTCAATTTGTTCATCCTCTCGATGTGTTAATACGTATGTTGCCAGTAATTCACTCACTAGGAATCCCCTTTCGATTGCGTCCTCTATATGTTCAATAAAAAAACCTCTTTAAGTGCTTGGGCAGCGCCTTAAAGAGGTTTCGTCTCATTCATCCGAATCTTATCTCTCAGCGCCTGCTGCAAGAATTAGCACCGTGCTTCATGGAAGTCGGTTGCCGGGCTTCATTGGGCTAGTCCCTCTGCCTACTCTTGATAAGAATATTCAATTTTCTTAAATATTGCCTGAATTATCCCACCATTTTTTTACGTTGTCAATGGCTTTTTTCAAATAGCTGCAAGGCAGCGATGCGTTCTGCGGCTTCTTTTAACCGCTCCTCACTTGTTAAAAGCCCTACTCTGACATAGCCTTCACCGCCAGCACCAAAGCCATTCCCTGGCGCAACGACAACATGTGCTTTCTCTAATAATAAGTCAGAAAAAGTTTCAGATGTATACCCTTCAGGCACCTTTAACCAAGCAAAAAATGATCCCTTCGGTGCAGTTACGTCCCAGCCAATGTCCTTACATGCAGCAATCCATGTATTTCGTCTTTTTTCATAACGATCATTTTGCACCTGTACGCACGTTTGATCGCTTAAAAGAGCTTCTGCTGCTGCATCTTGAGTCGCTTTAAACAGTGACACAAACAGATGATCCTGATAAAGCTCGATCGCTTCAATGACAGAGGGATTTCCTGCTGCAAAACCAACTCTCCAGCCGGCCATATTATATGTTTTGGACAATGTGTAAATTTCAATGCCCGTCTCTTTCGCTCCATCTATTTGCAGGAAGCTGACCGGCTTTTCTCCATCGAATCCAATGCCGCCATATGCGAAATCATGGACAACACACAATTTGTGATCTTTCGCAAAAGTCACGGTTTCTTCAAAAAATGCACGACTTGCAGTGGCACCAGTCGGATTGTTTGGGTAATTTAAGTACATCAATTTTGCCTTTTTCTTATCAGCCTCTGACAATAGATGGTAGTCAGGTAAAAAATCATTTTGTTCAAGAAGAGGCATCGTGACCATATGAGCTCCAGCAAGCACGGCGCCAGACCAGTAATCAGGATAACCTGGGTCTGGGACAAGCAGCGTATCACCCGGATTCAAAAGGCATTGAGGCAGTTCAACAAGTCCCGCTTTCCCGCCAAATAAAATCGCGATCTCCGTCATTGGATCAAGCGTAACCCCATATTCTCTTTCATAAAAGGCGGCGGCGGCCTTTTTTAGTTTCGCCGTCCCGCGGAATGAAGAGTATTGGTGATTTTCCGGTTTTGCTACCGCTTCCTGCATGGCTTTGACAATATGCGGCGGGGTTGGCTGATCAGGATTTCCCTGACCTAAATTAATGATATCGGCCCCTTCCTGCACTTTTTTCTGCACTTTTTGGACAAGCGACGCAAAAAACTGTTTCGGTAAATGTTTCAACACATCTGATTGCTGGAATTCCATTTTTTCACCTTCTATTCAAGTTACATGACAATACACTCACTGTAATAGATTGTTTTATGAATTGTAAAGCAATTTTGAAAAAAGATTGACATGTGAAGAGTAGCTCTGATAATATCTTGAATTAAGAAATACATGCAGACAAAACAATTACATATTGATTTCTCTTATCGAGAGTTGGGCGAGGGATTTGGCCTTTTGACCCCAACAGCAACCGACCGTTAATACCACTGTGAAGTGGGGCGCAGCAAGTAAAGCGCCGAGACAATTGTCTTATAGGGCACGGTGCTAATTCCATCAGACGTATGTGCTGAGAGATAAGAGAGGCTTAGAGCATACACGCCATCAAGCCTCTTTCTCTCAGGAGAAAGAGGCTTTTTTATATGATTTGGAGGGGAAGCAATTGGTTACACTTACGGCATCATATGAAGAATTAACAGAGAGCTCGGCAGTTGCACTCGCAATTAGACTTGGCTTGATCCAAGAAAGCAGTCATTTAACATGTACTGAAATCGGTGACGGAAATTTAAATTACGTCTTTCATATCTTTGATCACAAACGTGAAAAAGGCTTGATCATCAAGCAGGCACTGCCTTATGCAAAGGTGGTTGGGGAGAGCTGGCCGCTTACATTAGACCGTGCAAGAATTGAAAGTGCTGCACTGATTAAGCAGTCAGAATATACACCGCATCTCGTACCAACAGTCTATTATTCTGATACAGCTCTTGCTGTGACAGCAATGGAGGATCTATCACACCTAGAAATCGTCAGAAAAGGGCTAATTGCCGGAAAACAATACCCGCATTTATCAGCTCATGTCGGTGAATTTTTAGGCAAAACACTATTTTACACATCTGACTTTGCCACAAATCCTAAAATCAAAAAACAATTCGTGAAGCAGTTTACGAACCCTGACCTTTGTGACATCACAGAAAAACTCGTCTTCACAGACCCTTTCTTTGATAGTGAAACAAATGACTTCGAAGAGGAATTAAGAGAAGATGCCGAAGCATTGTGGACCGATCTTGCAGTGCAAGCCAAAGCAGCAGAACTAAAGCGGATTTTCTTAACCTCAGCTGAAACACTGGTTCATGGAGATCTTCATACAGGCAGTATTTTTGCAAGCGAGACTGAAACAAAGATCATTGATCCAGAATTCGCTTTTTACGGTCCCTTTGGATTCGATATCGGTCACTTTATTGCCAATCTACTCTTGAATGCTTTATCTCGTGAGAATGAGCAGGATCAGCAGCACCTTTTTGATCATGTTGTCAATGTATGGGCAACATTCAAAGAAGTGTTCACAAAAGCTTGGAAAGAAGACAGCATTGAAGCGTTTAGTGTATCAGACAGCTTTTTAGAAACAACCTTTGACCGTATTTTAAAAGAAGCGACAGGCTTTGCTGGCTGTGAGCTTGTTCGCCGAACCATTGGTCTTGCTCATGCCGCTGATCTTGATGCGATTCCATCACCAACTAAACGAATTCAGCAGAAAAAAGCAGCACTTACACTCGGAAAAACGTTCATCAAACAATATCATGCAGTGGAAACAGCGTCTGACCTCGTCGCATTATTCCAGCAATCTGTAAAGGAGTGACGGGTTTTGTCTAAAGAATTTGAAGTTCCCCGTTCCGTCGAATGGGAAGAAAACCATATTAAAATTTTGAATCAACAAAAATTACCGGCTGAAACCGTATTTGAGCATTTATCTACTAAGGAAGATGTCTATGATGCGATTGTGACGTTAAAAGTGCGTGGAGCACCTGCTATTGGCATTACAGCCGCTTTTGGGCTTGCGCTCAGTGCCCAAGAAATTGATACAGAAGAAATTGATGTCTTTCAACAAGAAGTAGCTCGACTAAAAGAATATTTAAACAGTGCTCGTCCAACCGCTGTAAACCTTACCTGGGCATTAGACCGACTGCTTCAGCGCATTAAGCGTGCTGCTTCGGTGAATGCAGCCAAAACAGATCTTGTCCATGAAGCCATTCAAATTCAAATCGAAGATGAAGAAACATGCAGGCTAATCGGTCAAAATGCCCTCCAGCTCTTTAAATCAGGTGACCGTATTATGACCATTTGTAATGCAGGCTCCATCGCAACGAGCCGTTACGGAACAGCACTTGCTCCTTTTTATTTAGCCAAAAAGAAAAATCTCGATCTTCACATTTATGCTTGTGAAACACGCCCCGTTCTTCAAGGCGCCAGGCTGACGACATGGGAACTCATGCAGGGCGGTGTGGATGTGACGCTCATTACAGATAACATGGCAGCCCATACGATGAAAGAAAAGCAAATTTCTGCTGTCATTGTTGGAGCTGATCGGATCGCTCGAAATGGAGATACAGCGAATAAGATTGGAACGCTAGGTCTTGCCATTCTGGCTAAACACTTTCAAATTCCGTTTTTTGTGGCAGCACCGCTTTCGACCTTTGATGTATCGACCCTTGATGGGGCAGATATTCCGATTGAAGAGCGAGACCCGCTGGAAGTAAAGGAATTAAACGGCATACAAATTGCACCGCCCGATGTTCAAGTATTTAATCCCGCCTTTGATGTCACTCCCCACCATCTTATTTCAGGTATCATTACAGAGAAGGGGATTATCACTTCCAATTATACAGAGGAAATTGATGCACTTTTCACTGAAAGCATCTCCCTTTAATATCAAAAAAAGCGCAGTGTTCTCGTCATTTAAGAGCACCGCGCTTTTTTGTTTCATTCGTTTTAGCTAATATTTCTTTTTTCTGTTCCTCTGTCAAGACGTTCATTTTGACACATAGTGACGTGACGGCATACACTTTATCTTTTTTGCCCCAAAACATCCTAGCGCCCTCCTTTTTCCCTCGACCAACTTTTTTAGCTTAATAAAAGGATATGTCGTTTGCTAAACATTTGGAACAGGTCAACGGATTTATTTTTGAACAAATGGGATGCCTTCTAATTCAAGCAGAACCGCTTTCATATCTGTCTTCGTTCCTGCATAGCCCGTGAGAGACCGGTCTTTCCCAATGACCCGGTGACACGGGATAAAAATAGGCAATGCGTTGCGCCGGTTGGCTTGTCCAATGGCTCTGACGGCCTTTGGATTGCCAATCGCTTCTGCAATGTCTGCATAGCTTTTTGATTCACCGTATGGAATAGCCGAAAGTGCCTCCCACACTTGCTCTTGAAACGGAGAGCCAGCTTGCTTGAGTGGAAGATCGAATACTTTACGATCTCCCTTGAAATACTCATCAAGCTGTTTTTTTGCTTCTCGTAAAACAGACGTATCTTCTTTTTTTAGATCGGATGCCTGTTTTTTTGCCAAAAACGGTTCATCATCAAACACCACTTCGATAATGACACCGTCTTTTTCTAGTATGTATAATGCCCCGATTGGTGCGTGATAGACTGTATAATACACATTAAAGCTCCCCTTCTTGTTTCTGTTGCCTGAGTGGCAGCGTGAGATGGAAAACCGTCCCTACTCCTTCTTCACTCTCTACCTCAATGGTTCCTTGATGCTCTTCAATAATTTTATAACTAACCATTAAACCAAGTCCAGTACCTCGTTCTTTCGTTGTATAAAATGGTTCACCAAGACGCTTTAGCTTATCCTCTGTCATTCCGCAGCCTTCATCACGCAGTGAAATGACAATATGCTCCTCCCCCTTCCGCTGAATACTCACGTATACATTTCCTTTCCGCGGCATCACTTCAATCGCATTTTTTAAAATGTTAATGAACACCTGTTTTAATTGATTTTGTTCACAGTAGATCAGCGGAATCTCATCCATCACATTGAGGTGCATTTGGACATTGCCAAGATTCGCCTGTGCGTGCAGAAGATCCATCGTGTCTTTTACAATTTGCACCACGTTTTTTTCTTCATACACAATGGCTTGTGGTTTCGCTAAAATCAAAAATTCTGTAATTATGGATTCAATTCTTTTTAGCTCGGATGTGATGACATTGAAATAGAGTGAATATTCCCCTTCAATATTTCCTTTCAGCAGCTGAATGAAGCCTTTTAATGCCGTCATCGGATTTCTAATTTCATGAGCAATTCCAGCGGCAAGCTCTCCGACCACATGAAGGGTATCTGATTTTCTTACCCGCTCTTCTAGTTCCTTTCGCTCTGTCACATCTCTAAAGATCGCTAGATTCATGTTATGAATGATATTGCGTTTAAAGGAGAATTCTAGTATGCGTTGATCTGGGTGGTTCAGCACAAACGGAACTTCATTGTCCATCTCATCTAATGACATCGCCTGAGCGGGCTGTGCCAAATTTTCAATTTGATATGGTGCAAGTATATGAAAGAGATTCATTTCAGTTAAATGATCGTCCTTCAGTTCTAGCAGTTCGCTTGCAGAAGGATTGACATCAATAATCCGGTATTGATTATCGAAAAGAACAATGCCATCCATTGACCCATTAAATACTTTACGGAATTTGAGCTCACTTTCACGCAGCTCCTCCTCCATTCGCTTTCTATCACTGACATTACGTAAAATGGTTAAGTGCTGTCCTTCTAATACCGCATGCTTTGAGGTGAACTCAAGCTCTTTAAATTGACCATTTGCCATTCTGAACAGGAGTTCTTCCCTTATTTCATGATTCCTGATATAACGTCTTCTTGTCGGTCTATATCTCTTATCAGATTTGACGAGAAAGTCTGTGAGTTTCTTGCCAATCAGTTGATGCATTGGTAATTCAAAAATACGGCAGGCCGATTCATTGGCTCTCACAATCTCTCCATCGTCCGCCCATATGATGATAGCATCCATCGCATTTTCGAATATTTCTCTAAAGCGTTCTTCACTTTTTAACAACTTCTCTTCCATTAACCTTTTTTCTGTAATATCCCGCATGATGGACATATAAAAACCACTCATGACATTTGATGTAATGGTCAGTTCGAATAATTTGTGCTGACCAGATTGTAAGGTAACGGGAAGCTCTCCTTTTGCTTTCCCTGTTTCTTTTAATGACGTTAAAAGGTGCTGCAAGGCTGGAAGATTTTCTTCTTCGACAAATTCATTTAAATAGCGATCTGTTAAATCTGTCTTTTGAAGCTCAAAGCTCTGACAAAAAGAATGATTGGCGTCTATCATGCAGCCATCCTGATCAAAAATGACCATACCATCAATCGCTCGGTCAAACAAATCTTTGAACAGCTGCTCATTCATGGAGCGTTCTCGTTCTAAGATTTTCTTTGAAGAAATATCTCGCATCACCACAATATATTGCTGATTCACGGCGTCATGTTCTGCGACAAATTCAATGTATTTTGTCTCGCCGTTTTCAAGCTGGATGGAGATTTCTCTTTTTAATGTACCTTTTCGAAAAAAAACCTCTAGTGAGCATTCAATTTTATTTTTCGGGATGCCGTATAAGAAATCTAGAACGGATTTATTGAGGAGGTCTTCTTTCGGTGTCTGTACAAGCCGGCATGTTGCTTCGTTGGCTTGGACAATGTTGAGGTGCTGATCAAATATAAAAATGGCATCTAACGTCTTATTTAACAACATTTTTTGCTGCATCAACTCAGTTCGCAAATATTCGTTCTCTTTTTCTAATTTTCTGATATTTTCCGCAGAGATTAATCGCTTGCCATCGAGCGTTTCAGTCATTCTCTTACACTCCTTTTCCAGCCTCATTCCTCTACAATATTTCTACAATATTTTCATTGTTCCTTCATTCGACTCATAAAAAAAGATAACTTTTTACACGAAGACTGTTTAATTTATTTCATGCGGATGACACGATTGTATAATGAATCTCTTTTCTTACGTTTCTTTTGCAACCGTTATACAATTTCAAATCAAATAGCGAAATGAGCCAAAATGTATTTTAAAATGGGGCAAATGAGGGAACCGTGCACTTAGAACGTTTATGTTTGAAATGAAGCAGGGAAAGGTGATGTTATGACATCTTCACGAGATAGTTATTTTGATAATGCGAAATTTCTTCTGATTTTTCTAGTCGTTTTTGGTCATTTGTTACGGTCATTCATCCATGATAATGATTGGTTGCTCTACTTATACAAGTTTATTTATACATTTCATATGCCGGCCTTTATCTTGGTTTCTGGCTTCTTTGCAAAAGGATTTAGACAGCCTGGTTTTATGAAAAAAGTCGCCGTTAAGCTGATCATCCCATATTTAATTTTTCAGGTGATCTATTCTGTATACTATTATCTCTTGCAGGATCAAAGCATGTCCAATTTAAATCCAATTGATCCGCAATGGTCTTTATGGTTTTTAATTAGTTTATTCTTTTGGAATTTACTGCTCATTCCTTTTTCCAAACTGCCGTTCCACTGGGCGATGATCGTCAGTTTATCGATCGCATTACTTGTCGGTTACGTGGACAGCATTAGCAATACGCTCAGCTTATCGCGTACGTTTGTCTTTTTGCCCATGTTTTTGGCTGGCTTTTATTTAAAGAAGCAGCACTTTGAATTTATTCGAACTAGCAAAGGGAAAATAACAGCACTTTTTGTATTGATGGGCGTGTTCATGTTTTGCTATTTCTATGAATTCGATTATTCCTTCTTATTTGGGTCACAGTCATACTCTTCTCTTGGAGATGAAGGACTGATTGCGGCTATGAAACGAATGGCATGGTATTTGCTTGCCTTTGGCGCTACATTTAGCTTCTTTGCACTTGTTCCAACACGCCGTTTCTTCTTTACAAAATGGGGCACAAGAACGTTATATGTCTATTTATTGCATGGTTTTGTCATCAAGCTGCTCAGAACCACTTGGTTTGATGATTGGGCACTAAATGCGGCAAGTGTACTGATTTTATTGCTGCTAACCATCCTCTTAACCTTTACCCTGTCTAGTACATTTGTCAAAACTGTTGCACAGCCAGTGATTGAGCTCAAAATGACCAATCTCATGCGAACGATCACTGGCAAACAAAGCAGCTATATCAAATAAAAAACGATCCCACGAGGATCGTTTTTTCTATTTCTTGTTCTTTTGCCCAGTATGACATTCAGCATCCTTTTTTGGTTTCATGAGGGTATCAATCCATTTGCTGCTGTTCACATCTCCAAGCTCACTGCCAAATTCCTCTTCTAAGATGTCTGGATTCATCGGTTTTTTATGGTCTTTGATATCCTTGCTCTTCACATGCTTTTTAGTCACGAGATGCTCCCCCTTGTTTACCTTGGTGAGAATTTCGGTTTGCCTGACGATCTTTTGATTGTTCGTCAAATTGTGTTTGACCTTGGTCATGTGCCATGCTTTCTGTTGGCGTCATATTATTTGTCAGTGCTTCATTTTTCGCTGCTTTTCTTTTCATTTAAAATCAGTCCTTTTTCGGCATGTTTAATTCTTCTCTTAATTGTTCAAACAGCTCTTTCATTTGCTTAACCGTTACTGGTTTTTCCTCAGGTTTTAATTCATAGCCAATTTGTCCGTTAGCTTCTAGCGTGGCTTTTTTGAGACTGCTGATGTCCGTAATGCCTTGCTGCTTTAAACGCATTTTAAATTGATCCCTTGTGAGCCGGATTTTCTTCAGCTTGTCATCAAGCATTTCGCCATCCTGTAAAATCACCACCGATTTCCCTGAAACCAATTTTTCAAAGAAATCAGATTGAATAGACAATTTTTCCATGATGACGAGTGCAATGATAAATGTAGCGGCTGCATAAATCGTTTCAAGTAAATTGTGCTCAATAAAGGGTTGGATAATAATTGATCCGATTGAAATCATGATCACTGTTTGTTGAACAGTTAATTGACTAATGGATTTAGGCCCTGCTATTCTCAGTAGCAAGGTACCAACTAGCAGCATGACAATTGCTTTCCATAACACTTCCAGCACGTCTCGTTCACCTCTTACCTATAGATTGCGAACATCTCGCGTGATTTAGCCAGTTAGATAATGGAAATAAAAAAACAGCATTCGCTGGGAATGCTGTTTAGCCGATGATGACACGCTCTTTCGGATAATGATAATTCGCTTCACTTTCTCTTCGGCCAATTAAGTACAAGAAGCTTGGAATGCCGATCCGTCCAATAAACATGACCATCATAATGATACACTTACCGAAAACAGAGAGCTCAGAGGTAATCCCTAGCGATAGCCCCGTTGTTCCGAAGGCAGAACAGACTTCAAATAAATTTTCAAGAAGTGTATTATGCTCTGATAAGGTTAACAGGAATGTAGCTCCAAACACCAAAATAAAGGCCATCATCGTCACCATAAGGGATTTGTTAATATCCGCTTGATGAAGCTCTCTTTTGAAGATTTTGATGGACTTATTTCCTCGCGCAAAATGAAACAGTGCGAGTAAATTAAGGGCAAACGTGGTTGTCCGAATTCCGCCCCCCACCGAGCTTGGAGAAGCCCCGATAAACATGAGCATACATAGAAATAAAAGTGTCGGTTCCGTCAATTGGGTAATATCTAATGTCGTCAGACCACCGCTTCGCGTTGCGGTTGATTGGAACAAAGAATAAAACACGATCTCGTGCCAGCTCTTCCCTAGAAAGGTAAAACGGGCTTCAAGTGCATATATTCCAATCGCTCCAACGACAACGAGCCCGCCAAACGTGATCGTTGTGATTTTTGTAAACAACGAAAACGATGCATGCTTTCGGTCTTGATTAAATAAATAGTCCTTTACTTCAACCAGCACCGGAAAGCCAATGGCTCCAAAAATGATGAGCAGCATCGTAATAAATTGTACAAAATAGTCACCTTTGTATGGGATCAACGAATTCCCTGTAATATCAAAGCCTCCATTGGTTGTCGCACTAATACTTGAGAAAAAGCCATGTAAGAAAGCCCCTTGCACGTCGTAATATTTGAGAAAATACATACTTAAAATCAAACCGCCGACAAACTCAATCAGCAAAATTAAATATAAGACCTGCTTCATTAGTTTCACAATTCCTGATAAATTGCTTTGGTTTTGGTCTGCCATGATGAGTTTTCTTTCTTTAATTCCAATCCTTTTTCGCATGACGATCCATACGAAGGTACCGAGGGTCATAATGCCGATGCCTCCGATTTGCAGAACAAACGCAAGAATCCACATACCTGCCACACTAAATGTTTGCGAGGTATCGACAACGGTTAGGCCTGTAACACTGACAGCACTCACAGCTGTAAATAAGGCATCAATAAATGTCCATTTCACTCCCTCTTGGTGAGCCACTGGGAGGCTGAGGAGAATGAACGACACTGTGACAGCGAGAAAATAATAAAGGGCAATCAGCTGGAACGCTGACAGCCGGTCAATTAACTTTTTAATTGGATTCATTGTCATTCCTTCTTTTATCTTTCTTTTCGAATACTTTATCATTTTAATGAAAAGAGACATGTTTTTAAAGATATTTTATGCTTTATTTTCTTTTTCATCAAAAAGAAAAAGACATCCTGTAACAGAATGTCTTTTTGATCTTTCTTATTTTGCTTCTAGTCTTCTGATTCTTTCGTTTAAATCAGGGTGAGTCGAGAAAAGAGAAGCTTTTCTTTTACCACTGATTTTCAGTGTCGCGACTGCTGTTTGATCATCATCTTTGATTCTTGACGTATACGCCTCAAGAGAACGAAGTGCATGAATCATTTTGTCTTTTCCAGCAAGGTCAGCACCGCCGCGGTCTGCGTGGAATTCACGATGTCTAGAATATGCAAACACGACAAGGCTTCCTAGGATAGAGAAAATGATTTGGAAGACAATCACAGCGATAAAGTGGACAATCGGCACAAGCTCTTCACGTGAAACGAAACGACTTGCGATCCATGCCGCAATTCTTGAAAGGAAAACAACGAACGTGTTGACGATCCCTTGTAGCAACGTCATTGTCACCATGTCACCGTTCGCAACGTGAGCGACTTCGTGAGCAATAACACCTTCAACCGCTGCATCATCCATTTCATGCAGCAAACCAGTCGATACAGCAACAAGTGATCTTCTCTTAGAAGGACCTGTCGCAAAAGCATTTACTTCCGATGATTGATAAATACCAACCTCAGGCATTTTAGAAAGACCTGCTGCTCTAGATAATCTGTGAACACGGTCAACAAGCTGCTGCTCATCGTATGTTAATGTATCCTTTTCAGGGTTTAACACGCGCACACCCATCATCATTTTTGCCATCCAGCGAGACATTGCTAATGACATAAACGAGCCAACAAAACCAACAACTGCACTGAAGACAAGAAGATACATGATATTAAGACTTCCGTCTGCTCCTATATAAGAACCAACACCAGTTGTTGCACTAATAATCGAAAGTACAATTCCAATCGTAGTGATAACAAGAATGTTCGTTAATATAAACAGAAATATTCTTTTACCCATACATAACCTCCGCTGTCATATTAAGTTCAAATGAACTTATTAATAAAATTATAAAAATAAACGTCTCAAATTGCAAGGAAAAAGGAATCGTTTTCTATGTTTATCATAACGGCTTAAGCACCGTCACTTCAATATTTATGACTTTTGCTACAAAACAGAAGTGAACAAATTGTGACGCGCCGTCCCAGTTTTTAGTTTGTTTTGCATTTTCATCGAAAAGAGATTATGATGTTGAATTAGATCAATAATCACGTTTTTGACGTACAAAATGAGGTGGAACATGGTTACTTTTAAATTAACGAGAATTGACATGACGAGACTTCTATATTCTCTAAAAGGAGAGGGAGATCTGACTCCGCTTCAGCTTTTGAATCTATCTGTAAAAAGCGACAAAGATCATGAATATGATGAATTAAAAATCCCATCATTTTTTGCAAAGCTCGAACGACGAAAGCAAAAAGCAGAGCACGGACTGTCAACAAATGAAATTGTTGAGCTTGGCAACTTGTGTGAGCTAACTTCCCTTAAATCGACGGCCATTCAAAACTGGATCAAACGTGATATTAAAGATATGATTGGCCATCCGGAGCTTGGCAAGAAGTACTCCATTGATCAGGTCGTTATTTTATTAATTGTCAGGGATTTAAAATCCGTTTTTGACTTTGATGCCATTCGCATGATCTTATCTGCCTTATTTAACACGATCACAGATCGAACGGATGATATTATTAGCCCAATCCGTTTTTATGAAGCATATGCGCACGTCCTTGATTTTATTTATCATCATACACATTTTCCGTTAAAGGAAACGAATTTGCGAGAAATGACCGAGGAGCAGACAGACAAGCTCCATGAAGAGTTTACAGAATTGACGAAGAATCAATGGAATTTGATTAAAGGCATTATCAGTTCTACGGTCTTCTCTGTTTTCACTTCTCATTTGCAAAGCACAGCACAAGAAATGATGTTTAATACGTTGAAGCTTAAAAAGGATTAAATAAGAGCCGAGGTGACCTCATCACCTCGGTTTTTTTGTGCAGCAATTGCCAGCATAATTGCAGACAGTTTTTTTCAAAATAAGAAGGCGCAACAAACATGAGGTGAAAGGAGGAATATGATCATGGCAAACCGAAATCAACTTCTTGTTCCTGGAGTAGAACAAGCATTAGATCAATTTAAATACGAGATCGCTCAAGAATTTGGCGTGACTCTCGGTTCAGATACAGTCGCACGTGCAAACGGCTCTGTTGGCGGCGAAATCACAAAAAGACTCGTTCAACAGGCTCAATCACAAATGGGCAATCAATCTAAATAATGACATGGTGAAATACGCCGGAGCAATTCTGGCGTTTTTTATTGTTCATATGTGTGCTCATGCCGTTTCTCGCGATAAAAGGCCTGCGCATCTTTTCCTTTTTGCTTTGCATGTTCTCTTTTTCGTTCACTGGACGTTCGTTTCTGATCCCTGTCGTTTTTTTTTGCGTGCTTTTCAGCATGACCACGTGATGTGTCGTTCGAATTCTTTTTTTCATTAGGGTCAGTTGAGTGATTTTTTTTTTGCTCTTTATCGAAAGAGCGATCCTTTTCCTCTTTTATCTGTTTGTTTTTGTTTTCATCATCAGGTTTTGTCTGGTGAGGCTTTTGAACAGACCCTTGCTCTTCCCTCTCTACTTCCTTCTGCTCTTTATCTTCGCCTTCAGGAGCCTCTTGATCAGGCTGCACGTCTTCGCTATCGTCTGTCTTTACTTCTTCTTGTTCGTCTTTGCCTGCTTGATCTTCATCATCTTTCTTAGGCTCTTCTTCTTTGACAGCTTCACCCTCTGCTGCATCTTCATCCTTTTTGATGTCTTCTTGTTCTTTGTCTTGCATTTCTTGATTTCTAATATATGTTCCTGTTGAGATGCCTGCCTTTTGTGCTTTCTCTCTTGTTTCTAGGTCACCCTCCACAGTTTCTAGCTTGTAATCGCGCTTTTGATATTCACCAGAGATGGTGTTAATTTTGCTTTTTACATTTGTTTTATATGTATGATCCTGCTTGTTTTCATAAACGGTTGAAATATAAATGCTTTTAGAGTGGTTCACGTATCCCTTTTTATCACAATCGTCTATGATTTCCTGCACCACTTTGGTCATATCATTTTTTTCTAAATCTTTCATACTGGCGAGTACTTGTTTCGCATCTTTATTCAGTGGTGTGACACCGATCACTTGATAGTTGTGATCCAGCTTTAGCTCAAAGCTCGGGTTAATGTCAATCGTCATATACGCATATGCTTTTTGACTTGAGAAAGATGGCATCATAGTGAAAATCACGACAATAATAGCTGCGATTGATAGAATTCCTGCATTTAACGGACGTAAACGGAGCAGGTCAAAAAAACCGGCTCTTTTTCTTTCGAGACGTGATTCATTCGGAAATGTCACTTCTTGACCGATTTCATAGTCTTGCTGTTCGTACTTTGTCCGCAGAAATTGTCCATCAGGGGTCAGCAGCGTGACATATTTTTTGTTTTTCTCTACTATAATGCCTCTTCTCATGAATTAAGCACCCCTTTAAGGTAATCTTTCAAATACACATAATCACCCGTCATAATGATCGCCATCGCAATGATATATTTTCTATTTCTCTCAATCGTTTTGCGGCTGACTTCCACTAGCTTTTCCAGCTGTTTAACTGGCAATTGTTTTTTCTGAAATAAAATCATTCTTAGCTCATCGTGTTCAACGAGTGTATGGGCCACTTTAATTGCATTCTGCCTGGCATCTGCATGCTTGGGTGAATGCTCAAGCAACTCTTGAAACGTGAGGCCGTATACTTTTAACCGTTCTTTAAAATGTTCAATCTCTTCTCTTCTTTGTTCTTGTTCAATTAAACGCCTATATTCATTTGCAGATAGCTCTGCTTCAATCATACTTTGAGAGTATTCGCCATTCTCACTTTCTTGAAGGTCCATTTGAACCGTTGGCGCATTTCTTGCTTCTTTTCGAATATAGTCGATCACTTTTCTTTTAATAATTAATTCCGCAAAAGCAAGGAGTGAGTTTCCTTTTTCGGCAGAGTATTTTTCTATCGCTTCATTAAAGGCAATTAAGCCGATGCTGAATTCATCATCTTTTTCATCTATATATCGTTTACAAACGGATGAAACCGTCTTAGCGACAAATGGTTTGTATTGCTCTATTAATGCATTTTGCAGCTCACTATCACCTTGTTGGATACTGATAGCCGACTGCTCTAATGTTTGCTTTTTCTTTCCTTTTTTAAACAAAAGGCTAAGCAATGGTTTCACCTCAGTTCTCCCTATATTACTCATTTATGATAGCTAATTTATGAGGGAAGCGCAAAGGAAGAAATGAGGAATTCATTTCCTGTTACTCAATTATGACACGTATTTCATGATCTCCTTTACAACGTTTCGTCTAAAAGCAAAGAAATAAGGGGGTATCTCCCCCTTTTTTGTAATATACGTGTTATGAAAATGAAATGATATTTCTTTCAAAAAACCTACTCTTCTAGGCGCACCTCTTGTTTTTCCTTGCTTTCTTGTCCGCCCTTTCTTGATGGACTTGATAAAAACCAGCCAAATGCTGCAATCGCGAGAAGCACCGTCCAGAAAATGACTTTCCATAATGTTGAATGAATGAAATGAGAGGACACGACTCCAATGGCAGGATGTGAAAGTGTATAAAGCGTAAGCTTCACGCCAACCCATCCGACAATGACAAATGCTGCTGTTTCTAGGCTCGGTCTTGTTTTGAGCAGTTTCACAAAGACAGTTGCTGCAAATCGCATGATGATCAGACCGATGATACCGCCTAAAAGAATCACGATAAATTGACCGCCATCAAGTCCACCGATTTGCGGAAGACTTGTTGTTGGAAGTGTCACCGCTAAAGCGACGGCTGCTAAAATAGAGTCTACTGCAAAAGCAATATCGGCAAGCTCTACTTTCACGACTGTTGCCCAGAAGCCGCTTTGCTTCAAGTTCGTTTCTGATTCCTTTTTCTTAAATACATGAGATTTCAAAATATGGTGAATGGAAATATAAAGAAGATAAATTGCGCCAATTGCTTGAACTTGCCACACATCCACTAAAAATGAAATAAGAAATAAAGAACCAAATCGCATGACAAACGCACCCGCAAGTCCGTAAAACAATGCCTTTTTTCTTTGCTTTTCAGGAAGGTGTTTGACCATCACGGCCATGACTAGCGCATTATCAGCTGCTAAAATCCCTTCTAATCCAATCAATACGAGAAGAACCCACCCGTATTCTAAAATAATTGCTGCATCCATCATCATTCCTCCTTGTTTTTATCTATTGTCCCACAACAGACAAAGGCTTATGAATGCAAAAAAGACCTTTGCCTGTAATGGCAAAGGTCTTGCTAGACATGTGATATGTAGAATCATGCCAACAAAGCCGATGGAACATATGTCCATGTAATGACGACTTTGTTTCCGGTAAAAACCGGACGCTACTCCCCTTTGGTGGGATTAAGAATATTTAGATTACTTATATCTTAATCAATAGATACTGAATTGTCAACAGATGACGTTCATCCCAATCCCGTGATTAAGCAGTTGGCGTTTCTGTTTTTCTCTTTCTTCGCTTTAGCCATATGTAAAGAACGAACAATAACACAACACCGATCCCAATCGGTAAAAGATATGGCTCTAAAATGGCGCCAACCTCTTTCCAGTTCTCCCCAAGCATAAACCCTAGATACACATACACAAACGTAATCGGTGTAATGGCCAAAAACGTATACAAGCAAAATACCCACACATTCATCTTGGCAATACCACATGGAATGGAAATAAGGGTTCTCACTCCTGGAATAAACCGGCCGCTAAACGCGACAAAACCGCCATGCTTTTCAAAGAAAGCATCCGATTTATCAAGCGACTCAGGTTTTACAAAAAAGTACTTCCCATATTTATTTAAAAAGGGTCTGCCGCCGTAACGTCCTAACCAGTACAAGGTCAAAGGACCAGCCACGCCGCCAAACGACCCTGCAGCCACGACACCGATGAAAGCCATGTCCCCTTCTGAGACCCAGTAACCCGCGAGAGGCAAAACCACTTCAGCAGGAACAAATTCAATGCATAATGCAAGGAAGATGCCAAAATACGACAAATTCTTAAAGGCATCAGCTAAAGAAATAATAAAATCTTCGATGTTTATCAATCCCTTTCACACATAATCAGTTTGACAGGCCATATCGCTTTTAAAGCCGTGCCACTTATTAAACGAATAAAACCGAAGAAACGATTCACTTTTCATCGTTTTTTCATTAAAAGTTGATTTTACTATAAAAAATGAACAAAAAAAATCCTGATTGTCCTTTTTAAGTGAAGGAAAAGTGAACACAGAAGCCAATCGATCCGATATATTAAGTATATGTCTGTTTTTAGGATACAGGAGGTTTTCTCACATGACACATTTAACAGGAAGCTACAACGGATGGCTTGTCTTTCTGTCAGTCGCTGTCGCCGTTGTCGCCTCCTACTCAGCTCTTCATTTAGCCAGCCGAGTGATACAGTCAAGCGGCGCAAAGAAAAAGGTATGGCTGATCATTGGTGCAATGATCATGGGAATGGGGATATGGTCGTTGCACTTTATCGGTATGATGGCATTTCACATGCGTGTAGGCATCACATACGAAACTCCCTTACTGATTTTATCGATTTTAGCATCTTTTATCGGTTCTTTGATCGCTTTTTCGATATGCATTCAGCAGCAGCTCTCCACAAGGCGACTGCTGATTAGTTCAATCACTATGGGGTCAGCTATGTGCAGCATGCATTATCTCGGAATGGAATCAATGGCCAATGTCTCAATTAGCTATGATCCAGTCCTCTTTTTTCTTTCGTTTTTCATTGCTGCGCTCGCTTCTTTCTTTTCGTTAAATCTCTTTTTTCGGCTCCATCGATCTGAGAAAAGACAGGCGGATCATCTATTAAAAATAGCTGGCGCACTCATGATGGGTGTTGCTATTGCTGGTATGCATTATACCGGTATGGCTGCTTCTACCATGTTTCTCCATTCAGATGGGCGGGTCGCTGCGGGTGGTTCTCTTGAAATGTCGCCATTCAGTCTATCTATTTTCATTGGTTTAATGACTCTTATTGTCCAAACGCTGATGATTTTTGGCGCCTATATTGATCACCGAATCATGAAGCAGTCAGATAAGCTAAAGGAAAATGAACAGCGGTTCCAATCACTCATCAAACATAATATCGATGGCATTATCGTGTTATCAGTCGATCGAAAGGTGCTTTCTGCCAATGACTCAGGTAAGCACATTTTAAAAATGTGCAATTTCTGGATCGGTGATGATGTCAGCCAATACGTGATGCCAAATGAGATGTGGGAAGAATTTATTTACCAATCTAAGAAGGCCATCACACGTGAAGCAGAATTAAAAACAGCAGATCGCTTTTATTATTACCATGTTACTTACATACCTGTTCACGTCAACAATACACTTGACAGCATTTATCTTGTGTTAAAGGATTTAACGCAGCAGCGGATTGCAGAAAAAGAAATTCATGTGATGGCACATTATGATGCATTAACTGAGCTTCCAAATCGGCGTCACGGCATCAATCATTTAAATGATGTTCTATCCGCTCAAGGAGAGACAAGGACATCAACCGCTGTTCTTTTTCTTGACCTGAATCGGTTTAAAATTATTAATGATGCACTTGGTCATAACATAGGGGACTTATTGCTCAAAGGCGCTGCAAACAGACTGACGCAATGTTTACCGGATAATGGCTTTATTGCTAGAATTGGCGGAGATGAATTTTTAATGATTTTCCCTCACATGGAGCATGATACATATAAAATTGAACAGCTTTCTAAAAATATCATCCGGCAATTTGAACGCCCTTTTTTCATCCAGAATCATCAGCTCATTACATCTATCAGTATTGGAATCGCGATCTCTCCGCAAAATGGAAAAGACGGGATGGAACTGATGAGAAAAGCAGATATGGCGATGTATTTATCCAAAAAACAAAAGCAAAGCCGTTATGAGTTCTTCACCGAATCAATGGAAAGATCGAGTGAAGACAGGTTAAATCGAGAGCTGGAGTTAAGAGATGCCATTCAAAGAGAGCAGTTTGTGCTTCACTATCAGCCTCAAATCAGTGCCAAAACAAGAAAGATGACAGGGGTTGAAGCCCTTTTAAGAATGAGAGCGCCAGACGGTACCTTAAAGTCACCTGAAGCATTTATTGAACTAGCCGAGGAATCAGGCCTTATCATTGATATTGGCAGATGGGTCATTGATACCGCGTGTAAGCAGGCAAAAATTTGGTATGACACTGGTTTAAAGATTCCTGTGGCCGTCAATTTATCTGCTAAACAATTCAATTCTGAAGACTTAATCGATTTGATCAAGCTGACACTGAAAAAATACGACCTTAAGCCGTCACTGCTGGAACTTGAAGTCACAGAAAGTATGACAATGGACAACATCAAGCAATCAAAACAGGTGCTTACGTCGCTGAAGCAGCTTGGCGTTCGCATTAGCATTGATGATTTCGGTACAGGTCACAGCTCCTTAAGCTATTTAAAGGATTTACCAATTCATCGACTGAAAATCGACAAATCCTTCATTGAGGATATTCTAAGTGATTCAAAGTCTGAACAGATCACAGGTGCCATTATTGCGATGGGGCATCAATTATCTCTCGAAGTCATTGCAGAAGGCGTTGAAACCTTCGCACAAGCACAGCTGTTATCTGCGCAGGGCTGTGACGATTTGCAAGGCTTTTATTATGCAAAGCCCCTTCCAGCAAGCGATATTGAGAAATTCATCGCCTATCCTGCATATGAGCTGGACACATAAAAAAGGTGCCAATCCTGGCACCTTTCAGCGTATAGACAAACCCTCGCATTCTTTGTCAGGTCTGCGCTCCGGTCCTCACGAATGTCAAATTCGCTCCGGTGCTCGCCCTTCCTAGACTTCAAAGGTTTTCGATCACGATAAGTTAAAAAAGACAAAGGGCTAAATTCAACATCATTTTAGCCCTTTGTCAACAATCTAAAAGGCGCCAACCATGGCACCTTTTCGTTTTATCTAAATAATAAATGCTGACTGTGAATGCCTGCTTTTTTCAGAAGACTAATCAATTGCTCCTGTTCTTCACGCGTCAGACCAGAAAACGCCCGCGCAATACGAAGAGAATGGATCGGGTAAATCTTATCAAGATAATTGCGCCCTTTATCTGTTAAATGGGCATAAACCGACCGTTTATCCTTAGGGTCCTGTTCTCTTTCAATGAAACCATTTCGTTCTAATTTGTCAATTACGTACGTAACATTCCCGCTGACAAGCAGGAGTCTTGAACCGATTTGCTGAAGCTTTTGAGCACCTCTTGTGTACAGCAATTCAAGAACGGCAAATTCAGTTGGATTAAACCCATGCTCTTTGCTGTCTCTAATACTGTGTTCTGAAACGCTTTTAAATGCTCTTGCAAAAACCTTGTAAAGCGTCATTGAACGTTCTACTTCTTCTTCATTAAACGATAGTCTCATCACATATCTACCTCTTATAATATTTTTTTAACTTCAAGGCTTTCTTGCGGTGCAGTTGGAGCCTTTCGTAAAAAATAGAAGTACGTTTTTGAAAACCCTTTCAACCACATAAGTGACTCCATTCGTGTTATGTATAAGATTTCGATATAAACTTTTAAAATCCTTCTTATTTTTCACAATCATCTTGAAAAAAAGCTTTTTTAGCAAACCATCAAGTTACGACACGTTTTAACATAATCTGTAAAGACTCTATGTTTTCTTGCAGTTAATTCGTCAAATTTCTACAAAATTCAATATTGCTATAATATTGAATACGCAAAAAAAGAACCCTCTATGTGACGCGTGCACATTTCAAGGGATTTTTACAGATAGCGCTCTGTTTTGTTGAAAAAGAAATGATACTCTTTTTTTAAGTCACTAATTGTCATGTTTTTGGTCATATCAGGGCTGTAAACCCCTAACGAACACAGCTGCTTCGTATAATAACGTCTTTCTTTCGCTAAAGCTTCTTTTAATATACGTCGCACCGAATATCCCCTCCCTCCTATCAATTGATGTGGATCGGGTGCTTATGAAGACCTTTTATACAAATCATTTTGTACGGCTCTTAGAAGAGCATGTGCGTTCTGACCTGCAGCCTGCATGAATTGCTCAAGCAATTCATCCCTCTTCATATCTAACGCGATGATTTCTTTTGCCATACGGATGATCTGTGTTTGCTCCATCATATGCTCCTCCTCCTTTTTCAATTCAATTATATGTGCTCATGAGATGGTTTGCACATATAATGTTAAGTTTCCTCCCATTGTTTTTTCGTTTTTTTCATTTTTGTGTTATATTTTCTAACAAACGTTAGGTTTTTTTACTTGTCGTTCTATATAATATGAAGAAAAGACTTGCAGGGGTGAGTATATGACGCAGGAAGATGTATCTTATAAAGATAAAAAAGTCATTTCAATCGGGATTGTCAGTGAATTAACAGGACTTTCTGTCAGGCAAATCCGATATTATGAGGAACGTAAACTCATCTACCCCCAGCGCTCAACAAGAGGCACACGGAAATATTCATTTGCAGATGTTGAACGTTTAATGGACATCGCCAATAAAAGGGAAGACGGAGTGCAGACAGCTGAAATTTTAAAAGACATGAAGAAAAAAGAACAAGCATTAAAAAGCGGACAATATAAGAAAAAAATGCTGGAAGGCCAGATTAACGCACACTTCCGATACAAGAATCGATAAACAAATAAAGAATCGCTTACTCTTTAAAATTAAGGCTTTGTTCGTATTGATTGTTGCTAATGGCTTAATGAAAAAGAGACAGCGTTTTTGCTGTCTCCGTTATCCAACTAGAGCCCTTGGCAGTTTAAGTTTATAAATTCGCAACCTTTTACAGCTTAGAGTTATTTTAGTTAGAGTATAGTTTTAATAGCTCTTGTGCTGGCAAACTATTTGTATTGTTCATGCAAACAAAATATTCTAATTGCCATTTCTGTGTTTCGATAGCTTGTTTGCTAGCGGGATTTGCCCAGCTAGGGTAAACTCTAATTGCCATTTTTCCTTTTGTAGTATCTGTTTTAAGAATATTGTGTTTTACAAGAACTTCTTTCGAAAAAACGAATTGACCAAAATCATTTTCACTAGTAAAGGTATTGATCACTAATAAATCCGTAGCTTTTTCATATGAAAAGGGTTGGTTTTTATTTCCCTCATCTTTTTCCCAAAAAGCAACAAACTGTCCTATCTTAGTAGGCGTTATTTTTGCGACTCTAAATCTAATTGATTTTGAATTTAGCTGAAACAAACCAGCCCCATAATCCGAATTTTGGACTTCTTCTCGGACAGCTTTTAAGGACAAATGATTAGGTTCATAAAACATTTTATTTACATATGTTAACACATTATAAAATTCATTCACTGCTTTACACCCCTTATTTCACACTAATTCCAACACTCTTGAAATCAACATTATCTTAATTTGAACGCAATACCAAATTCAAACTTAGTGAAATAAGCTATATAAGCAAAATACATCAGTTGAAATTTCTAATATCGATTAAAGTTGTGAAATTTGCTTTTTTGCAGGCGTTCAACAACATTTCATTCACATTTTATTTAGAGGTAAATTTCCTATTAAATTCTAAGAACAATGCTATATCAAATACCCGTTTAGGTATTTCGTTGCTACCCCATTAAATCGTTCCATCCAATCTTTTAATTGTCGATGATAACTATATTAACGTGCTGAACGTGATAAATTTTATGTCGGACATACTCTTTATTACGTGCATTGATCGTCTCGTGTTTTATTCCTTTCATAGTCTATAGTTAGTTGCATATCTGTGCACCGTAAAAGCGGGAATATATGGTGAAGTAGTAAAAAGAGACAGCGATTGCTGCCTCTTTTTGAACTAAAGCACCTGTTAAGTGCAATGATCTAGTGTTCATTCATTCGTTCAGGAATCGAAACGGTTCGTTCATTGACCACATTCCCCGTGTTTAGAGTCGTTTTGGGTTCGATTAATAGCAAATGAACTTCCTCTTCAGCAATTGGTTGATGTTCAATTCCTTTAGGTATCACAATAAACTCTCCTTCATTAAGAGCGATTTCACTATCCCTAAAACGGATGACCAGATGCCCTTTACATACAAAGAACATTTCGTCCTCGTCATCATGGTGATGCCAAATGAATTCACCCTTAATCTTTACCATTTTAATGTATGAATCGTTCAACTCTCCGCTTATTCTAGGATTCCAATAATCATTTATTTGCAAAAATTTTTCTTGGACATTCACCTTTGAAATCAATAGATCCCCTCCTCATTAATTGGAAACGTGTGTTTTTATAAAATCACCTTTCTTCCATTCCCCTCCTCACGATTAAATAACAAGGTACGCAAAATCCTCTTGTATAATTAAGTTTACATACTTCAGTGGATCACGTAAAATCAAAAAATAGCTTATAGATCATCATAATTAGTGATGCAAAAAGGGAGAGTTGTTTTGGATATTAAATCTTTGGAAGTATTTAAAGCAGTAGCCATTGAACAAAGCATTACAAAAGCTGCTAAGAAATTAAATTATGTGCAGTCAAATGTCACTGCACGAATACAACGTCTTGAACAAGAATTAGGTGTTCCTCTTCTATATCGATATCACAAGAAGATATCCTTAACGCCTGCAGGACGTGAACTGTTGCCATATGTAAACAAATTACTCTATGATTTCGAAGAAGCGATAGAGGCAGTACAACTTTCCTCTACTCCACGGGGAACTTTACACATTGGGGCTATAGAGTCAACTGCTTCTACAAGATTGCCAAAAATTTTTGCAGAATATCATAAGAATTTTCCACAAGTAGAATTGAGCATGTATATGGCACCTACTGTAGATCAGGTGAGTGCCATTCTCAACTACAAGGTAGACGGCGCATTGGTAGATGGTCCAATTCTTCATCCAGAAATTATTGAGTACCCTGTATTGGAGGAATCCCTAGTTCTAATTACAAGCTACTCTCAGGAGCAATTCCAGGTGGAATCAATTTTACATGAACCGTTGCTCTCGTCATTTGCGCATTGCATCTATTTGGGACGTTGGCAGCAATGGCTTGAGAGCAATGGCTTTGCTCCTATGAAGGTAATGGAATATGGTACTTTAGAGGGTGTCCTTAAATGCGTAGAAAATGGGCTAGGAGTCACTGTATTACCAAAATCTATGGTTGAATCTCGGGTGCAAGGCAGATTTACCTGTCATCCATTACCGGACCCACATAGAATAGTGCCCACTGTATTGATAAGACGTCGCGATTCTTACATGACCAGTGCTCTCTCACGATTTATGGAGTTGATGGGCATAACTAATATGTGATCGGTGACAGATAGTGGTTTTAGTAAACAAGATCATTTATGGCAAAAAAAGAGGATAGATAGAGCACGGTTATTTCAGCTCTTCTATCCTTTTAAATCATATAATTTGACATTTATTATGGCTTTTGAATGATTTTTTTATTTAGAGGAAGCATCAGTTCCTTCAACGACCCCTACAAAGTCAATCAGCACGCCGCCTTTTTCTGGATCTTCTTTCACCCGGAGGGCAAGTGCCTTTTTCTTCCCGGTTTTTGTATCTTCATAATTTGCATGGAACACGTGAATGCTGGCTTCTTCCAATTGAAAATCCTCATAAGAAAGCCTGTCTATGCCCCATTCTTTTTTCAGTTTCAACATGTCATCCGGGCTCGGGACCGCACCTTCGACGTAGACATCTTCCATTTTTCTTTTATTTCCTTCGGTGATGGCTTCAAGCATACGCTCTGCAGCAACAAGCCTCCTGTCTTTCCCTTCGTCTTCCCTTTGACATGCACTCAGCAAAAGAATACACATCAAAATGAATAAGAACTTCTTCATATTTCTCTCCCACCTTCTCCTTAAAATGTAAAGGATGAAAGCGCTATATGCAATCTTTATTCAAAAAAGACTGTAAAACGTCACGTTTTACAGTCTTTTTGCTACATCAGTGTATGAAGGAACGCTGTGGCAATGCCAAAATAGATCAGCAGTGATAAAATATCATTCAATGTTGTAATCAGCGGTCCAGATGCAATAGCCGGATCCACGTTTAATCTGTGTAAAATAATGGGCACGATAGTACCTGCCATTGTTCCAATAATGAGTGTCGCAAGGAGCGAGGAACCAACCACAAAGCCTAAAATCATATTGCCCTGCCAAACCATCGCGACAACTGTAATAATGATTGAACAGACAATCCCAATGTAAATACTTGTTCTCAGCTCTCTAAAAATAAGGCGCATAATGGTTTTTTTCGTTAATTCTTCTTTTGAAAGCCCTCTAATAACGACCGCAAGAGACTGTGTACCTGTATTCCCTGTCATCCCTGCAATCATCGGCATGAAGAAAGCAAGAGCAACAACTTGCTGAAGCGTATCTTCAAAATAATTTAAAATACTGCCTGAAATCAATCCAATGAATAAGAGCAAAATGAGCCATGGGAGACGGCGGTATGCCGCAACAAATGACGGTGTTTCAAACGTGATATCTTTACCAGAGGCAGCAAACTTCTCATAGTCTTCTCCTGCCTCTTGAATGACGACATCAATGATATCATCGACTGTGACAATTCCGACAAGGACATTGTTCTCTTCCACAACAGGAATGGCGAGGAAATCATACCGTTCAATCAGCTTTGCAATTTCTTCCTGGTCTTGAAATGCTCCGACGGCAATGACTCTTGTAAACATGAGATCCTGCACTTTTTCATCCGGTTCACCTAAAATAAGGTCACGGTAAGAGAGGACACCTACAAGCTGTTTTTGATCATTGATCACATATAAGTAGTTAATCGATTCTGCAATTTCAGCAAAACTTTTCAGCTTCACAACCGCATCCTGAACCGTATAATGCTGAGGAATCCATACATACCGGTTGGTCATGATCCGGCCTGCTGTCTCTGCAGGGTAATTCATCAGAAGCTGGACGGCTTTTGACTCCTCCGCTTCCATGTTTGATAAAAGCTGATCTTTTAGCTCATCATCCATTTCATCAAACAAGTTGGCTAAGTCATCGTTATCCATTTTGTTTGTAACGAAGGTAGCTTTGTCTTTCCCTACTTTTTCAAGAACGATCTCTTGATATTCCCGCTCAAGCTCACCCATCATTTCCGTTACATCATCGACTGTTAAAAAACTGAGAAAGCGTCCGCGGTGTTTTTCTGGAAGCTCTTTAAATAAATAGGCCATGTCATACGGCTGAAGCTCTTCCATAATGTTTTTAAATTCTTTGCGTTTTCCATCTCTTAATAAAATAATGATTCTTAAAATGAGTTCATCGTACGTAATGTTCTGTATCATTGCTGTTACCTCCCCAAAGTCAGGAGATACCCGAATCCCTTAGAACGTGCGGGGTCAGGATCTCCTCTATCTGATGTCTCAATTTGATCTTTTGACATAATCTCTATGTGTCTCGAATCGGGATGATCCATCCCCACACCTCCTTTTCTTATAAAAAAGCACCTTCAACCGAATGAAGGCGCTTTGTAAGCATGGCAAAATAAACACTTGCTCCTTCAATCGTAGAGCTTTAGCACTGTATGGCATAGGATAAATCCAGCTGCATTAAAAATCACCTTATGTCGATGATTTCTGTTGACCCATTGGCGTCTTTGGACATTTTTGGGCAGCAGCGTATCTCCATACAGGAGCCTCACCTAACGAAGTCTCATATTGTTAACACACTGAGATTACAGAAAAAGCGTAATGATGTCAATAAGCAAGATGCCAAGTCTCGTCATGTATTCGCTTACTTTTCAAAAAAAAGAGCGATAGACAAGTTGACCATCGCCCTTTCATGCCTTTTATTCCTCTTCCGGCTGATTCAAATCCTCTTGGGAGAGGAGATGAAAGGAATCATGCAAAAACAAAGCATATCCTTCTCCATCAGGATGCGGAACATATTCCGCATAGTCCATTGTCTGTTCTTCTTCTTTTTTCTTCATATTCTCTCGCCTCCTTTCCCGTAGTTTGTCCTAATGAAAAAACCTTACACATAAAAGTGTAAGGAGTGATTTGTATAAAACAGCTGAGCTCATAAAGATGCGGTATATGTTTTCAAACATAATCATTACAGTTCTAGCTCTCATTAGATTCATCTTCGTTCCATTTTTGCTTAACTTTTGTTTCTTACATCTATTGTCTTTCTCATTCATTGGGCTTCCACTGGAAGGGATTGCTCTTTTAATGACAGCTGATTTTATCATGGACATGGCGAGAACAACAACTAATGTCATTGGCAATGCACTGGCAACCGTCGCTGAGAGAGGTACCACCATTGATTGATCACACAATGTATAATACTAAGTATAAGAATTGAATATTGGGGGATATGATGATGAATGAAACTAAACTAAACATGCACTTTTCAAATGATTTATTAAAAAAAGTAAGAGAACATTTTTTATATATTGATGAGGATCCTATCCTCAAAAAGGAACGGCTTTTTTTTGATAATGCAGGTGGCTCTCTTCGTCTAAAACAGGCAAATCATATATTTTCAATCATTGAAGGCATCCCAGATTGTTCTGAAAGAAATCATAAAACTGCAAAACACTTGATTGATATCCAGAAAAAAGGGATTGTTGATCTTCAAACCATTTTTAACGTTAAACAAGGAAGCTTCGCCACATATCTGACAGCATCACAGGCTATCTTTCAAACTACGGGTGTCATTGCAGAACATATTCAAGGAACAAATATTGTCACAACATCCTTAGAACATCCAGCAGCTTATGACGCAGCTAGTTTTTATGCAAATAAATTAAACAAGGAGCTGAGAGTGGCCAAGTCTAATCCTTTAACAGGCGGAGTGAACGTAGAAGACATCTTGGCATTAATCGATCAAGATACTGTTCTTCTAAGTGTCATCTATGCTTCGAATATCTCTGGTGCTATTTTAGACATTGAACAAATTGTACAAGAGGCAAGAAAAAAGAACCCAAACTTATTTATCATTGTTGATGCCGTTCAACATGCACCTCATGGTTTAATTGACATTGAAAAAACACCTGTTGATGTGATAAATTTTGCCCCATATAAATTTTTTGGTGTTAGAGGCTGCGGGGTTGCTTATTTATCGGAAAGAGCTGCTCTTCTCCCTCATCATAAGTTAAAAGGAAAGAAAGAAACTGAATGGGAGCTAGGAAGTCCAGCACCTGCACATTATGCGGCTATTAGCGCAATTGTTGATTATGTGTGCTGGCTTGGTGGTCATTTTACGACAGTGAATGCCAGACGACAGTTATTTGCAGCAGGTATGGAAGCTATCGCAAAACAAGAAAGATCTTTATTAAAAATAATGCTAGACGGGACACCCAACGTAAAAGGGCTAAGAGAGATCGAAGGCGTTACCGTGCATCTTGATGACCATGATTTATCAAAAAAAGATTTCATCGTAGCCATATCAATAGAAGGAACAAACCATGAGGATGCAGTAAGACAATATGAACAGCATGGTGTGATCGTATATGAAAGGGTGAATACAAGCATTTATTCTAAAAGGATGCTGGATTCCTTTGGAATGAAAGGAGCTATTAGAATATCACCTCTCCATTGTCATCATATTCAAGAGATTGAGACGTTTTTAAGAACAACTGAAATGATAAGCAGTCAACATAAAAAGCATTAACATGCTTGGTGTACAGATATATGGAAGTAAGCTATTCAGTTTAAAAGTTGATATTCATTTGCACTTGTATACAATCATTTAAGTAAAAATAGCGGTCTGAACCAGCTATCCATGATGGATAAATGGTTCAGACCGCATAAAAATTTATCTTAGGATTGCAGGCGGATTAATCATCCCATTCTTGCTTCAGGATTTTGCCTGTTTTAGCGGAAATCTCAAAATCAACTTCCTCGCCGCCTGGTGTAGTGATTTCAACTTCATAAATGTACACACCATTTTCTTTATCTAAATCTGAATCTGTAACTGTGCCTTTTACTTTTGCAAGGGCAATTTGTTCAGCCTGCTTTTTGGTGATTTTCACATTTTGTTTCTTTTCTTTCACTGGATCATTCAGCGCTTTTCCTGTTTTTGCATCGACATATACTTTATATTCAAAGCCGCCTTTTTTAATCTCGACCTCATACACCCATTTTCCTTTTTTACGCTCAAGGTCCACATCATCCACATAGCCTTTCACAACTTTTAATGCTGCTTTTTCAGCTTGTTTCTTTGAGACAAACGATGATTTCTTTTGCACCACTTGCTCGGCGTTTGCTGTTTGATTTGTATTTTGCGCTTGAAGTGTGAAACCACCTGCGACAAGAGTTCCTGTTAATGCTGTAGCTACTAGTACTTTTTTCATCATGTTCATTTCCTCCTCTGTTTGATTTCTCCTTTATCTTAATAAAACAAGATGATAAAGGAAGGAAAGAAACATGAGAATATCATGAGAAAAGGATTAGTTTTCGTACGTAATGCCTTCAATGTCTCCTGTATACGCGTTCACAAGCACCTCTGCCTCTCTACCATCAGGCAAATCTAGCTCCACCTCAAACACGAGCATGCCGCTAAATGTTTCAAGATCTGCATCATCCACTGTCCCCCCGACTTCTTTTATGGCGATTTGAATGGCTTCTTCCACCGTGATTTTCGTCAGCTTCTTTTCTTTAGAGGTTGTTTTTTTCTTTTCTGCTTCTATCACCTTAAAGGTTTGTTTATCGACAGCCACTTGATATAATTCTTTTTTTGATTGGATCGTAAAGATAAAACGATCTGACTTCTCTTTCTTTTGGATCACGGTTCCGTTCACTTTTTTAACGGCCGCTTCTTCTGCTTGCAGTGCAGCATTTTTTTCATTTGGCTTTTGATAGCTTTTTAACTGTTTGATTTCTTTCATTTGACCGCTTGCAGAAGATGCAATGATTTGATAGATGCCATTTGAATTTTCCAGCGTCAATGTATAGTCCTGTTTATGATTGATTAAATCAATATTTGTAATGTTTCCATTGTAGTCTTTTGCGATGATTTTTTTAATTTCTGCTTCACTTAATACTTTTTGATCAATGGTTTGAATCATAAGCATTGCAAAGGCCGCAAGAATGACTAGACATCCTGCGAGCGCAAGCACCATTTTCGTTTTTCTAGACATGCAGCGCCTCCTTCCTATTCCCTATTTTATAAGGAGGAAATGAGAAATTGATGAGAAAAGACCTATTTATTTCTGAAAAAGAATGGTCATGGTTGTCCCGTCGCCTATACGGCTGTCTACCTTTAGTTCAGCCCCGTGCTCTTCAGCAATTTGCTTCGCAATTGAAAGACCAAGTCCGGTTCCTCCCGTCTCACTGTTTCTGGCTTCATCCACACGGAAAAAGCGGTCAAAGATTTTCGGCAGATCCTCTTCTTTTATGCCAATTCCTTTATCAATGACTGAAATAAACGGCTTGTCTCCTGCTCTCCCGCAGGTCACACCAACTGGCTCTGCACTATATTTAACCGCATTGTCAATTAAGATGGTCAAAAGCTGTTTGATTTTCTCTTCATCTCCCTCAGCGACGAGCGGCTGATTTGTTTGCACATCAGGATGAATGCTTCGATTCGTTGCGACTTCAAGTGTATGACTTACCTGCTTGCATAAATGACCAAGATCAACTGGCTTCATGTCCAAGTATAGCGGTTGACCATTTTTCGCAAGTGTTAATAATTGATCTGTCAGTCTTTTCATTTTTTTCGCTTCATCATGAATCGCTTGAGAGGATTCTTCTACAACCTCTGGACGTGTCTGTCCCCAGCGTTTTAGTAAATTACTGTAGCTCATAATAACGGTAATCGGTGTCTTCAATTCATGAGAGGCATCATGCAAGAATTGTTGCTCTTTCTCATAATGTTTCTCGAGTATTTCTGACATTTCATTAAAGGTTTGTCCCATTTGATACAATTCATCCTTTGAATCGCCTGCTAGTTTGATTCGCTTAAACGCCTTCTCTTTCATACTTGCCTTCATTGTATTGGTCATTCTACTAATAGGGCGGACGATTTGTTTTGTTAAAATGTGGCCAGTAAAATAGGAAAGCACAATAATTAAAACGCCAGTAGCGATTAAAATCATTCTTAATAACGCCAAGTTCTCTTCCGTATTTTCGATTTCTTCATATAATTGAAGCGACACAATCTCACCATTTGTCCAAATGACTGGAATAGCAGCGAACGCAATCATCTGCTTGTTGTATTCTTTAATTTCTGCTGTCTGACCAGATTCATATGTAAAAGGCAGTGAGCTAAACGTTGATTCCTTTGTGATAGTTAGCTTTGATTGGTCCTTTTCTGTCACGACACGGATCATGCCATTTTGAGGCAGGTACGCCTTCAGTAGCTCCGAGGATGGAAGGCCCTCTTCTTCTGATTTTTTTAGAGCAATAGCAATATTTTCGGCCACCTCAGATAGACGAGACATATCTTTTTGCGTCAAGGTCATCGAAAAAATAAAATAAATGGCTGTATGAAACAGCAGCACCATTAAAAACAAAGACAGCGACGTATAAAGCTGGATTTTATTTTTTAATCTCATTCTTTATCCTTTCATCACATAACCCACACCTCTCACTGTGTGAATCAGCTGTTTTTCAAATGGGTAGTCGACTTTTTTTCTTAAATAGCGAATATAGACATCCACAACATTTGTGTCACCGAAGTAATCAAAGCCCCAAACGGCTGTTAAAAGCTGATCCCTTGTGAGCACTTGCTGCTGATGTTTCAGCAAGTGGACAAGCAGGTCATATTCTCTCGGTGTGAGCTCAAGCATTTGTCCGCCCCTTTGTATGTCTCTTGTTTTCTCATTGACAGTCAGATCTGCTATGCTCAATTCTGTTTCTTTTTCTTCTTGCGCACTTATATTGAATCTCAGCTGCGCACGAATTCGCGCTAATAATTCTTCTATGTCAAAAGGCTTTGTAATATAATCATTTGCCCCAAGATCAAGGCCGCTTACCTTATCAGGAACACTCCCTCTTGCTGTAATCAAAATAATGGGCGTGACTGTATTTGTCTTTCGAACCCTTCTAAGCACCTCAAGGCCGCTTAATTCTGGAAGCATGACGTCAAGCAGCACTAAATCGAAGCTATCTTCTTCAAGAGCTTGGAGTCCGCTCATGCCTGTATCTTTGACGGTGACCTCATATCCTTCATATTCAAGTTCAAGTGACAGCACCCTTGCAATTTTCTTTTCATCTTCGATCACGAGTATCTTCCCTTTGTTCATCTCTATCTCTCCTATCTAAAAGGCAGGCTTGTCTTTCCATTATTATATGTTGCCTTTCGCATTTGGAACAGTCACAAACTTCACATCTTATTTTTCATATGAATATTGATAAACAAGAACATTCGTTCTATACTAAAGTTATCACCATAACAGTTATTGATATTGTAAGCACCTGAACGTCATCCTATTTCATTTGTTGTATAAACATATCTATAGAATATGCAAATCTCGCTCATTTTAAAAAATACAAGGAGGAACACCATTCTATGAAAAGCAAAAACAATGTAAAATTAACACACTTTTCAGATGTATACATAGAGGGTTTAACGTCTTTTGTTTTAGATGAAGAACAAGTAAAATTCACTGCTTTACCAAACGCATATTTTGAAGGACAATACAGAATTGTCATACTCAATGAAAGTGAACCGGTTGGATTCTTTGTACTACATGCAACAGATCGTGTTAAGGATTATTCAGATAACCCAAACGCTATGTTGTTAACTTCATTATCTATTCATCAGACGCAGCAAGGAAAAGGATATGCGAAACAAGCAATGTTCTTATTAAATCAATTTGTCACCTCTGAATTTCCTAACTGTAACGAGATCGTACTGGCTGTGAATCATCAAAATATTCCTGCTCAGACTTTGTACTCACAAGTAGGCTATAAGGATACAGGTAAAAGAAAAATCGGTCCAATTGGCGAACAGTTGATAATGAGTTTATGGTTATCCTAACTGTTCACAAAACGAATACTAGAGTAAAAAATATTTTAGAACAAAAATAATTCCGCTCAATTTTTCTTCTTCTCACTTCTCAACTATCACTTATTTTCGTTGTTTAGTCAGAAAGCCTTTTTTAGTTCTTTCCACCCATTTTGATCTATACAGGTGCAAGCTCACTATGCAGCATTTCCTTCTTTTTCATATGATATCAAGAGTTTTCCTCAAAAGACGACCCCTTTCGGCAAGATGTGAGGAGACTTGCACATTTGATAATAGATTGATTATTTGAAAAATTATTACAATTGACCCTTTCCGAACAAAAGTTTCTTTTATACAATAACATTACGCAGCCTGAATCTACTTTGAAAACAAAATAAGGAGGGCTTTCTTATGAAAGGTGAAATTCGCTTAATTCCGTATGAAGTAAAAGCCAATGTGATGGAAGCGAAAGAGACGCCGGAAAGTATTCAGGAGATTAAAGCACCCGAACTTTGGTCAAGTGGCTTCAAAGGAAAAGGCATAACCATTGCTGTCCTTGATACAGGTTGCGACACGGAGCATCCCGACTTAAAAGATCAGATTATCGGAGGGAAGAACTTTACCGATGATGACAATGGAGATGCGGATAATGTGAAAGACTACAATGGGCACGGTACCCATGTAGCAGGAACAATTGCAGCAACAGATCAAAATGGCGGCATTTTAGGGGTTGCCCCTGAAGCCAAGCTACTTATCGTGAAAGTCCTCGGCGGAGAAAATGGCAGTGGGAAGTACGAATGGATCATTAATGGCATCAACTATGCCGCAGAGCAGAAGGTGGATATTATCTCCATGTCTCTCGGTGGTCCAAGCAATGAACCAGCCCTGCAGGAGGCCATTCAAAATGCGGTAAAAAGCGGTGTGCTTGTTGTTTGCGCAGCAGGAAATGAAGGAGACGGGGACGAGCGTACTGAAGAGTTCTCCTATCCAGCTGCATACAATGAGGTCATTGCCGTCGGCTCTGTCTCCCTTGCAAGAGAATCCTCTGAATTTTCCAATGCCAATAAAGAAATCGACCTCGTCGCTCCAGGAGAAGACATTTTATCCACTCTCCCTAACCATAAATACGGCAGACTCACAGGTACTTCAATGGCTGCCCCTCACGTGAGCGGTGCACTGGCCATTATTAAAAATGCTGAGGAAGAAGCGTTCCAGCGTAAGCTGACAGAACCTGAGGTCTATGCTCAGCTTGTGAGAAGAACCCTTCCGCTGAAACAATCAAAAACCCTTGTAGGGAATGGATTTTTATATTTAACTGCGCCTGATGTACTTTTAGAAAAAACATTGGAAGCAGATCTTTTATCTCTATAGCTTAAATTTAGGTCCTGAGAAAAGATCGAATTTTCTCAGGATTTTTTTAATTAAAATTATTCAAAATTTACTTTGACGAAATGAAGTGAACGTTATATAATCGAACACAATAAATTCATAGTTTGAGAGTCGGTAATTCGATGACACGTCGAATTTTAATTGGGAAGACCGGTGAAAATCCGGCGCGGTCCCGCCACTGTAAGTGAGGAGAGCTTTTCTTTTTGATCCACTGTCATGAGGATGGGAAGGATGAAAAGCTTGAAGATTCACCAGCCAGGATACCAGCCGCTCTATCACATCAAACCCCCTACGGTTGATAGGAGATGTCGGATAAGCGTCAGTTGTGCTCACGCTTCATTTCGCACACACATTTTGTCTTTTTAAACCAGACATTTGCCCTCATCAATCTAGACCATGAGTGTGAATGTCTTTTTATATTTTAGAGGAGGAATTGGAATTGACAATTGTTAAAACAAGTAATTTAGGTTTCCCACGAATTGGTTTAAACAGAGAATGGAAAAAAGCACTTGAGTCTTACTGGAAGGGTCAAACGAACCGCGAAACCCTCTTAAGCACACTGGATGAACAATTTTTAACCGCCATTAAAACACAAATTGACCAACAAATTGATGTTGTTCCTTCTGGAGACTTCACCTTCTATGATCACGTGCTGGATACTGCTGTTATGTTCAATTGGATTCCAGAGCGCTTCCGCAGCTTGAAAGACCCACTAGATACATACTTTGCGATGGCGAGAGGAACAAAAGATGCTGTCTCAAGTGAAATGACAAAATGGTTTAATACAAACTATCACTACATCGTTCCAGAATACGAAAAAAGCACCGAATTCAAACTCACACACAACAAACCGCTTGAAGCTTATGAAAAGGTAAAAAAGGCGTTTGGCGTTGAAACAAAACCTGTTGTACTTGGACTTTATACATTTGTCTCTCTCTCAAAAGGCTATGAAGCAAATGAAGTGAAAGAGATCGAGCAGCGTCTAGTGCCGCTTTATACTCAAGTTTTAAAAGAACTTGAAGAAGCCGGCGTCAAATGGGTTCAAATTGATGAGCCTGCACTTGTCACAGCTTCAAGTGAAGACGTGACAGCAGTAAAAGAAATCTATCAAACAATCAAAGAAGCCGTACCTGCCTTAAACATTCTTCTTCAAACATACTTTGATTCAGTTGATGCCTATGAAGAGCTTGTCTCTTACCCTGTTGAAGCCATCGGTCTTGATTTTGTCCATGATCAAGGGCGCAACCTTGACCAAGTGAAAAAGCATGGCTTCCCGAAAGATAAAATTTTAGCAGCAGGCATCATTGATGGAAGAAATATTTGGAGGTCAGATCTTGGCGAGCGATTATCGTTTATCTCTGAGGTGATTGCTGACGTTCAGCCGAAAGAAGTGTGGCTACAGCCATCAAGCAGCTTGCTTCATGTACCAGTTGCGAAACACCCGAGCGAACAGCTTGAAGAAAAACTATTAAACGGACTTTCTTATGCCACTGAAAAGCTGGCTGAATTAACACTTTTAAAAGAAGGCTTAACAAAAGGAACGGCTGCCATTGATGCAGACATCAATGAAGCAACACAAGCGCTTCTTACCTTAAAAGAATTTGCGAAAGGAACAAATGCGGATCTGACAGCAGAACGTAACAATCTTTCATCTAAAGATTTTAAACGTCCAGTTGCCTTTGAAGAGCGCCTTCGTATCCAAAACGAATCTCTTGGGCTGCCGCTCCTACCAACGACAACGATTGGCAGCTTCCCGCAATCAGCTGAAGTGCGCAGTGCTCGTCAAAAGTGGCGTAAAAATGAGTGGACAGATGCAGAATATGATGAATTTATTAAGCAAGAAACAAAAAGATGGATTGATATTCAAGAAGAGATTGGTCTGGATGTTCTCGTTCATGGAGAGTTTGAACGTACAGACATGGTTGAATACTTCGGTGAAAAGCTAGCCGGATTTGCCTTTACGAAATTTGCTTGGGTGCAATCCTATGGATCGCGCTGCGTGAAGCCGCCAATCATTTATGGAGATGTAGAATTTACAGAGCCAATGACTGTGAAAGAGACGGTTTACGCACAAAGCTTAACTGAGAAAAAGGTCAAAGGAATGCTGACAGGACCTGTCACCATCTTAAACTGGTCTTTCCCAAGAACAGATATCTCCCGGAAAGACATTGCCTTCCAGATCGCATTCGCTTTGCGTAAAGAGGTAGAAGCGTTAGAAGAAGCAGGTATTCAAGTCATTCAAGTGGATGAGCCTGCGCTTAGAGAAGGTCTTCCGCTCAAAGAAAGTGATTGGGCAGAATATTTAAACTGGGCAGCCGAGTCATTCCGTTTATCAACATCTTCTGTTCAAAATGAAACGCAAATTCATACACATATGTGCTACAGTAACTTCGAGGATATTGTCAATACGATCGAAGACCTTGATGCCGACGTGATCACGATTGAGCACTCACGCAGTCATGGTGGATTCCTTGATTATTTAGAAAAACATCCGTATCTGAAAGGACTTGGACTTGGGGTATATGACATCCATAGCCCGCGCGTTCCATCTATTGAAGAAATGAGTAAAATCATTGATGATGCACTGAACGTATGTCCGACAGATCGCTTCTGGGTCAACCCTGACTGTGGTCTAAAAACAAGACAAGAGCCTGAAACCATTGCTGCTTTGAAAAACATGGTCACATCTGCTGAAGTGGCTCGTAAAAAGCTGGCGCAGCATGCATAATGGATTTCTCCCCCCTGCTGAACATGGCAGGGTTTTTTTTATCCGCATATTGTCCTGTTCGATCATCTACTAGGATGATTCCTTTTCTAGCATGATTCGTTTATACTAGAGAAGTCAGTCGAACAAAGGGAGGAAGACAATGAATCACGAAGCTTTTTTACAACGCGCAATTGATCTTGCAGTAGAAGCAGTCAATAATGGTACTGGCGGCCCTTTTGGAGCAGTCATTGTCAAGGATGGTCAGATTATTGCAGAGGGAAGCAACAATGTCACAACAAATAATGATCCTACTGCACATGCAGAAGTCACAGCCATTCGAAAGGCGTGCCAGGCTCTACATACATACCAATTAGAAGATTGTATTTTATATACAAGCTGTGAGCCTTGCCCAATGTGCCTCGGCGCTATTTACTGGGCTAGACCAAAAGCGGTGTATTTTGCAGCTGGACATCAGGATGCCGCGACTTCTGGTTTTGATGACTCGTTTATTTATGAAGAAATCAACAAAGAATACGAATCAAGAAACATTCCATTTTACCAGCTGACTCTTCAAAAAAACCTTGCGCCATTTGAAGCATGGGAAGCATACGACAAAAAGAAAGAATATTAAAAAAAGACACCTGCCCACAGCAGGTGTTTCAAATTGTTGACAAAGGGCGAAAATGATGTTTATTTTCGCCCTTTGTCTTCTTTTCAGCGTGATAGAAAACCTTTGCAGTCTAAGAAGAACGAGCACTGGAGCGCAGACCTGACAAAGAATGTGAGGGTTTGTCTTCTATTACTCAGCCACTTCAAGCTCCACTTCGATGTTCCCTCTTGTTGCTTTTGAATATGGACAGAATTGATGCGCAGCCTCGACAAGCTCTTTTGCTTTGTCATAGCCAAGCCCTTTAGCGGACACAATCAGCTTCACGCCAAGTTTAAAGCCCCCATCGCTTTCATCTTTTAATAGACTAACATGCGCCTCTACTTCTGATTCAATTTCTATCCCTTGCTTCTTGGCTACGTGTTCAAGCGCTCCGCCGAAACAGGCCGCATAGCCTGCTGCAAATAATTGCTCTGGATTCGTGCCAGTCTCTCCATTTTTCTTTGCGTTTGGCATGACAATGTTATGATCAAGCACACCATCGTCTGAACGAACATGCCCAGCTCTTCCATGCTGCGCCTTTACTTTTGCTGTGAATAATGGTTTCATCTTCATCTCCATCTCCTCCTTTTTCTATTAATACCTTTCACGTTCTATTCATTTCTCAAACATTTATCGCACATTGAAGAATTTTTCATTTTTAGTCTGTATTTATTTTAAAAAGGAAGAAAATCTTATACAATGATAAGTATGACAAAAAATAGTTGGTGACTGACATGACAAATGAATTCGAACATATGAAGCTGGAAAATCAGCTTTGTTTCTTGTTATATGCAAGTTCAAGAGAGATGACGAAGCAGTATAAACCGTTATTAGAAGAGTTAAACATCACCTACCCTCAATATTTGGCACTGCTTTTATTGTGGGAGCATGGGACGTTAAATGTGAAGACAATGGGCGAGCTTCTGTATTTAGACTCCGGTACACTCACCCCCATGCTCAAACGGATGGAGCAAAACGGGCTCATCATCCGAAAGCGCTCGAAAGAGGATGAGCGGTCTGTGCAAATTCGTTTAACTGAGTATGGAGAACAGCTAAAAGAGAAGGCCACTGCGATTCCATTTCACATGCTGTCTGGAACTGGCAGATCAGAAGAAGAGCTGAAAACACTGCGTGCCTCTTTACATGAGCTTTTGCAAAAATTAACACAACCAAAAGGCTGAGAGAACATTCCCTCAGCCTTTTATGATGTCAATTATTGGGCCACAGCCACTAGTTCTACTTCAATGTTTCCTTGAGTTGCTTTTGAATATGGGCATACGCCGTGTGCTTTATGAACCAGCTCGTCTAATGCTGATTGCTCGATTCCAGTTCCTTTTACTTCTAATTTAACGCCTAGTTTGAAACCGCCATCTGAACTATCTTTGACTAAGCTCACATGTGCCGTTACTTCACTTTCAAAACGGATGCGCTCTTGTCTCGCTACCATTTGAAGGGCTGAATCAAAACATGCAGAGTATCCTGCTGCGAATAATTGCTCTGGATTCGTTGCTTTTTCAAGCTTTTTCGCTCTTGGTGTTCCAGGCATTGCCACATCATGCTCTAGTACTCCATCTGCTGAAACAACCTTTCCTTCTCTTCCTCCTACAGCTGATACCGTTGCAGTAAATAAAACGTCTGACATCAATATAACCCTCTTTCTCTCCATTAATGTTTTCTACAATTGAATTGTACACAATCTAATTTCGCGAGTCAATGAAAAAGCACTCTTATTAAGCTTTCCTACAAGTTTCATTTTTATAAGCATATCACGCTGGTTCTTTTTAAAGCAGTCAATCAATAAAAAAAGCCCTTGAAATAGGGCTTTTAAATGGTGACATGTTGCGGATTCGGTTGTTCTAACGTGTGGTTTCTGTTATCCGGATCGGTATTTGCTGATACCAGCCATAATGCCATGATCGTGATGCTTGTACAGACGACTGCCCATTTTTTAAAATTCATATAAACAATCCCCTCTCTGAATATAGATTCGAGCATGTTCCGCTTCCCCATAGAACATGGAAGATTTTTCAAAATCCTCCCATTCATTATAATACTTTGCGGTGTCTAATGCTAGCTCCTCTATATCTGGATATGCATAGGCAGACTCTAAAAAATGGAAAATTCGTTTAATATGCTCGGCATCTTGTCTCAAATACAATGCCTCTAGAAATTTTGTCTTTTGAATATGAATGTCATCCTGAAGAGATTCTGCTCGTTTCATACATTCTTCTCTGTAGTATAATGCTTCTTCGTGTTTACCTTGTTTGTATAATATCTGCGCGGCTGTATAAAGAGGGTCTATAGATCGACGAAGATGATCGGATTGATTTTGATCAAATAATGAGATGGATTCTTTCATTAAGTCGAGTGCGCGGTTCAAATCTCCCATTCTGTAATAGCTGTTGCCCATATTATACAAAGAGGAAGCAATAAAACGCACATTCTGAAAGTCTCTAGATCTCGCAAGTGCTCTTTCGAGATGTGGTAATGCCTTTTCATGCCTTCTCATATCATCATAATTACCGGCCACAATAAATTCACACTGAATCGTGCGAAGCACATACAGTTCGTGCTGAACATAGACATCCAGCGCTAGTTTGGCATGGTGCATCGAGATATGGGTTTGTTTCATGTGATAATATATTTCTGACATTTTAAAATGATACTCCGCACGTTCAATATCATCTGATACAAAAGAAAGCTTATGCTCCGCCTTTTGATAAGACGATATGGCAGCAATGTATTGCCTTCGGCCGAATTCATACATGCCCCTGAAGAAATGATAGTAGTATTCAAGCATGCCTGTAACATGCGTTTGATGCTCATCTATTTCTTTCGAAAGCTCGGAAAAGTTGGCGCGAAGCTTTCCTTCCTTTAATGGCTTTAAATAATCGAGCATGACCTCATGCCTAAATTCCATTAAAGAAAAATAGAGAAGCAAGTTCTGATCTTCTTCCATTGAATCAAGAGAGGTGCGAATTTCCTGCTTTAACTGTTCTGCTTGTTCTGAATCAAATCTGCGGATTAATTCATACCACTTGTTGATTTTCACTCCAATATCCGAAGAGGGAATGATTTTCGCCATACGTTGCCTTCTCCAATCTTCTCAAAATATAAAACATTACCATATTTTATCATACTTGACCTAAGAAATACAAAAATGAAAGGAAAAAGAGAGCCTGTTGTGATTAGACTCTCTTTTGACATCGTTATTCTCTTATTTGTCCTTGACCACGAATGACAAATTTTTCAGAGGTTAAGGCTGGCAAACCCATCGGCCCTCTTGCATGCAGTTTTTGTGTACTAATGCCTATTTCTGCGCCATAGCCAAATTCAAAGCCATCTGTAAATCGAGTGGAGGCATTATGATATACAGCGGCAGCATCGACGGCTGTTAAGAAAAATGCCGCATGCTGATCATTTTCCGTAATGATGGCTTCAGAGTGCTTGGAGCTATAGGTTTGAATATGTTGAATCGCTTCTTCTATGTTCTGAACGATTTTGATACTGACAATTGGTGCTAAGAATTCCGTTTCAAAGTCAGCTGTTGTCGCAAGTGTTGCGCCCTGAGCAAGCGCGCACACGGCTTCATCTCCTCGTATCTCTACCCCATTTGCATGAAGGGCTTCAAATAACGAAGCGCCATGTGCCTTTGCCCATGTTTCATGAATGACAATGCTCTCGATGGCATTACAAACAGATGGTCTTTGGGTTTTGGCATTCAGAACAATCTGCTCAGCCATCTCTTTTTTGGCCGTTTCATCAATGTAGATATGACAGTTCCCTGCGCCTGTCTCAAGCACTGGCACGGTAGACTCTCTCACAACGAGATCAATTAAATTTTTCCCGCCTCGCGGTATGAGGACATCTAGGTAATCATTTAAGGTGAACAGCGTTTTAGCCGTTTCTCGGCCTGTATCTTCAATCAATTGCACACTGTCTACTGGAATATCCGTGGCATGAAGTGCTTCATGAATCACCTTCACAATCGCTTTATTACTATGAATGGCTGATGAGCTTCCTCTTAGAATGACAGCATTTCCAGTTTTCAAACAAAGGGTGGCAGCATCTACTGTCACGTTCGGTCTTGCTTCATAAATCATCCCAACCGTTCCGAGAGGCACACGTACTTTTTCAATCAAAAGACCATTTTCTTTTTGAATGGTTTCTAACGTTTCACCAATTGGGTCTTTTAGCTGAATCAGTTGAAGTGTAGCGTCTGCGATTGCCTCAATTCTCTCTTCCGTGAGTGTGATCCGGTCAATGACAGATGGAGTGAACTGCTTTTCCTTGGCTGCCTCAACATCCTTTTGGTTCTCCTCAATCAAAAAAACTGAAGATGCTTTTAGCGCTTTTGCGATTGCGTCTAAAGCCGCATTCTTTTGTTCAGTCGTTTTTAATAGCAGCTGATCTTTGGCCACACTTGCTTTTTTTGCTTTTTCAAGAACTTCATTCATCGTATATCCCTCCTCAGTTTTGTACATGCTGTACCCAGTGATCTCGGTGTATAACCTCAGGCTTCTCATGTGAAAGCTCATCACTTCGCATCCCTTTAATGCCGAGAAGCTCATCAGACGCGTACAATGTTTGTCCCTTACCAACTAATCCGTTCGGACCGACGACCTCAACGACCTCTCCTTTAGAAAAATCACCAGCGACATCAATGACACCCGCCGGAAGAAGGCTTCTGCCGTTGTGCAAAATCGCCGCTTCCGCTCCCGCATCAATCATGATTTTCCCAGAGACGGGTGAGTGGAATTGAATCCATTGACGACGGTTGTTAACGGCTGATAAGTCCTGTTCACCGATATACGTTCCATCACCTTGACCTGCGAGAATGTGAAGTAATTTGTCTTCCCCTGTACCCGTGCCAATGAAGACTTTGACGCCAAGTGAAAGTGCGGTTTGTGCAGCAGACAGCTTTGATTTCATCCCGCCTGTTCCAACCTTTGAACCAGTGCTCTTCGCATATGAAAACAATTCATCTGAAATGTGTGTCAGCGCATCGAACCGCTTTGCCTCAGGATGCTCATTTGGGTTTGCATCATAAATTCCATTAATGTCAGTTAAGATGATCAATTGATCTGCATGGATTAATCCACTGACAAGCGCTGACAGCATGTCATTATCACCAAAGGTCAGTTCCTCGATCGAAACCGAATCATTTTCATTAATAATCGGTAAAATTTTTCTTTCCAACAGCTCCATCATCGTTGCGTAAGCATTTCGATATCTTGTACGATCTGAAAAGTCATTACGTGTTAAAAGCATTTGTGCAGGCGTCATGTGAAACTGTGAAAATAGTTCAGTATATTTCTGCATTAATAAGCCCTGACCAACGGCAGCAGCAGCCTGTTTTCCTTTTAAGGTCACAGGTCTTGATGGATATCCTAAACTGCCAAATCCCGCCGCAACAGCTCCTGACGAAATTAAAATAACTTCATGCCCCGCTTCTCTGAGCTTTGCAATGGCTCTCACATGATCCCACATTTTTTGTTCATCAATGGCTCCCTTTTGCTCTGTTAATGAACTGCTGCCAATTTTTATGACGATCCTTTGCTTTTTCATCATTGATTCCCTCCGCTATACCTTTAGGCACAAAAAAATCCCTTTTTCTCCTTAATTAAAGGACGAAAAGGGATTTTCCGTGGTACCACCTTCATTGAATAAGCATGCGTGTGCTTATTCCACTCAACTCCTGTAACGCCAGGCCTGCGCTTAGATTTTTCCTCTAAGGCTCAAAGGGTAGGTTCAGCAGCTGTCTGCGGCAAATGTTTCAGCATATCATTTGCTCTCTTTACACAGCAGTTCCTGCTTACTATTCCTTTTCAACGCTCGTTAATTTTTTTATATTATCACCAATTGCTTCAGAAAAGTCAAGCGGTCAATTAAACACGATCGTTTTATTCTCGTGAACAATAATCCGATCTTCTAGATGCCATTTGACAGCACGTGCAAGTACACTTCGTTCAATCGTACGACCAATGTTCTTTAGTGCCTCTGCATCATCCCGGTGATCTACCCGCTCAATATCCTGTTCAATGATCGGCCCTTCATCTAAATCATTTGTTACATAGTGAGAAGTCGCACCAATTAATTTGACACCCCGCTCATATGCCCGCTTGTATGGGTTCGCACCGATAAATGCTGGCAGAAAGGAATGGTGAATATTAATGATTTTGTTCGGATGCTGTTCAATAAAGGCAGGCGTTAAAATTTGCATGTATCTAGCAAGCACAACCGCATCAATATCGTACTCTTCTAATAAGTCGAGCTGCTCTTTTTCTGCTTCTTTGCGAATGTCTTTATTCGCCTTCACATGATGGAATGGAATCCCGAGCGCTTCTACTGTATCTTTTGCCGTTTCATGATTGCTGATGACAACCGCAATTTCAGCCATTAAATTTCCGCTCTGCCATTCCCATAGGAGCTCATGTAAGCAATGAAGTTCTTTTGACACGAAGATCGCCAGCTTTTTGAGCTCACTTGCGCGTGACATGCTCCACGTCATTTGAAATGATTCAGCAATTGGCTCAAAGCCGTTTTTCAGCTGATCAATATTAGCTGAGATGTCTTTCCAATCAAATTCAATTCTTAAAAAGAACCGGCCGCTTTCATGATCTGTTGTATATTGACTGGATTCAATGATGTTTGCTCCGTACTCAAATAAAAAGGTAGATACAGCTGACACAATACCGGGCTGATCTGGGCAGCTGACAAGCAATCTTCCTTTTTGCTCGTGTTTTTGTCTGTGTAATTCAAGTTTCTCTGTAATCAATGTTCTCATGTATCATGACCTCTTTTACGTTTTCATTCTAATGAAATATTATACTGGACTGGAAAGAGAAAAAGCAATTGAGAGTCGCATTTTTTATTGAATATTCATTCAATTCTGCATCAGGCGTGATATAATGTGAATAGACCTTTTATCACAAAAGGAGTGATGGAGATGAAAAGCATGACTTTGTTTGGTAAAGTGAGCTTTTGGCTCGGCATCGTATGTCTGATCACTGGCATTTATCTTTTTATGACCGGAGAAAGACTCATTCCTTTACTCACGTTTGGTGTATGTTTTGTGCTTGTGAGTCAGCTTTACCGCAAAAATGAAAACGATTCCAATCATCATTCGATGTGACAAAAAGGCTGGCATCTGTTTGCCAGCCTTTTTTTATTCAATGATTTTTAGCCCTACCGCCGCAGACAGAATCAGTGCGATAAAGAAAATGCGTTTCGCCTCTTTCGACTCACCGTAAAACAGCATACCGACAATGGCGCCTCCTGCAGCTCCAATTCCAGTCCAAATGGCATACGCCGTTCCCATCGGAATTGTATTCATCGCAAGAGACAGCATCAGAAAGGACAGCGAAAATCCAGCTGCAATGAATAAAACCCATTTCAGATGTCGATCTTTCTGGAATTGATTCATCATGGTGACACAAAGCATTTCTAAGATGCCTGCCCCAATGAGTAAAAGCCAGCTCACGATTCAGCCTCCCCTTTCTTTTCACCCGTTGTCAGTTTCAATCCTAATACACCGCACAAAAGCATCATGATCAGCAGTACTTTAACTAGCTGAACCGGCTCACCAAGTACCATGCCTAAGGTAACGGTACCTGCTGTTCCAAGCCCGGTAAAGACGGCATAAAGTGTGCCAACTGGCAGCACACTTGTTGCTTTTATGAGTAAATAAAAGCTCACGATAATACAAACGATGGTTGCGCTCCATTCAAGAAGCGAGTGGGCATATTTCAATCCCATCACCCAGCCGACTTCAAATATAGCCGCAATGAATACACTTCCCCATTTCATCCGATCTCTTCCTTTCTGACCAATTTCAAGCAACAAAAAAGCCCGGAAATCGATCGTTTGATCAAATCTCCCGGGCTTTTATCCCTCCGTGTCCATATGATCTATTCTAAAGATCCTATGTGTTTTCTCTCGGTCCAGACTACGTCGCCGCACGGAACCCTAGAAAACCAATTCATTATAAGCAGACCTGCCATAGAGCAGATTCTGTATGGAAAAATTGTATCACACCCCAGTATGCCGGTCTACTGCTTTACCTTCTCATTCAAATATACTTGTTCATTTTTCGAAAGAAATTTTATGGGACCGCCGTATACTAAGTGTTAGAAACAGGTCTACTGATAAAGAAGATTTGCGGGCTATTTCGCGTGCTGCGAACTGAAGGGAAATGAGCGTATATGACCATCCATTTATTTTTTATTACATTGACGATCAAGCGTAAATATAAGGACATGGAAACCGTTCTTTACGAACAAGAAGTCGAAACATTTTATGAAGAAATGAAACAGAAACAACTAAAGTTATGAACTAAAACAGGACATCAATAATGAGAAAAGGTGGAAATTGACATATTTATGCTACTTGCATTGCTTGATTGTTATACGAGGAAGAAGGATCAGGTTTAGACACATTCCGCATTCCTCAAAGCACAGGTACGCCAATCCATACCCAACACAAAGAGAGCAGCAAGAAATGCTCAGACGTTAGAGGAACGATCACACCGCTGGTATAATGAAATAAGATTGATGTGATGAACGTTCAACTTTAGGATGCTGCATATACAGATCATCCGTTGTCTCGGCCCAAACAATGCTGAAAAACATTTTATAGGAAATCAAGAGGTGGATTCATATGATGATGACCGATGAACAAAAACATGAATTTTATCAAGCACTTGTTGACAAGAATCCGCAATATGACGGCACATTCTTTGCCTGTATTAAGACAACTGGTATCTTCTGTCATGCCACATGTACGGCTAGAAAGCCAAAATATGAAAACTGTGAGTTTTTCTTTACCGCGGAGGAAGCACTGCTGGCAGGGTATCGTCCATGCAAGCGCTGCACACCATTAACATACCCTAACAGCATTCCCGAAGAAGTCAAAACACTCGTTTCAGCAGTAGAAAAAAATCCTGAGAAACGCTGGAAGGAAGAGGACTTTCGCCAATTAGGGATTCACTCTGCCACAGCTCGAAGAAAATTTAAAGACATTTACGGCATGACCTTTGTTCAATATGCAAGATCACGCCGAATGGGACTTGCCTTTAAAGAAATTTTGAACGGAAAAAAAGTGATCGATCAGCAGGTCACCTTCGGCTATGAATCTTCAAGTGCCTTCAATGATGCATTTACGAAAATCATGGGGAATCCCCCTAAAAAAGCGCAGATTAACATTCTCTATGCTAATTTTATTTCCACACCGGTCGGGCGGATGATCAGCGTGACAGATGCCACACATGTGTATTTACTGGAATTTATGGACAGGCGGGGACTCGAAAAAGAAATTGAAACATTAAGAAAGAAGCATCATGCCCGCATTTTAGTTGGAGAAACAAACGTCCATCAGCAATTGGCAAAGGAATTGGCCTTATATTTTGAGAAAAAGCTTACCAAGTTTACTGTGCCACTTTCCTTACATGGCACCCCTTTTCAAATGAAGGTGTGGGACATACTCTCACGTATTCCAGCAGGTGAAACAAGATCATATAGAGACATTGCCAATATGCTTGGCGATCCGCACTTGGTTCGCGCGGTTGGCAATGCAAATGGTGCCAATCAAATGGCAATCATCATTCCATGCCACCGCGTCATTCAAACAAGTGGTGAGCTCGGTGGATACGGCGGCGGAGTCGAACGCAAGAAATATTTACTTCAGTTAGAACAGCTTGTATAAAAGAAAAAACGGCTCTCTTTATTGGTTAAGCGAGCCGTTTTCTCCGTCACGGGTGATGCTGTATACATCAATGATTTGATCCCATTTTGAAATGGTTTTTTCTTTTTCCATGCCCAATTTTAAAGCGACCTTCACCGACGCTTCATTCTCAGGACGAATTAAGCTCACCATCCGTCTGACCTTCATTTCTTCAAAACCATAAGTCAGACAGCCTTTTGCAGCCTCAGCAGCATACCCATTTCCCCACGCCGCTCTCTTTAGCATATAGCCGATTTCAAGCTCCGTTTGTCCTTCGATGTTTTGCAGCACAATTCCGCTTTGCCCAAGCGGTTCCTTCGTTTCTTTATCTTCAATGATCCACAGGGAGGTATGGTACATGCGGTCATTTTTTTGATTCCAGGCAATCCACTCTTTCGTCTGCTTTTCATCCTTTAAAGAAGGATAATACTTCATGACTTCTTCATCTTGGAACAACATTTCGTATAAGAATTTCGCATCATGCTCATCCATTGTTCTAAGTCTAAGGCGCTCTGTTTCGAGCACTGTCCGCGTTTGATGTTTCATCTGTTATCCTCCCTTCGCTCTACCTCTGAAAGATATCTCCGAACAATCCATTTGAATCCGGGGCAAAGTAATGGAAGCCTGCGCCTGTTAAACTAGCTGCTAGCGCCGTCCACATCATTAAGCTAACCGTCATCCACACCGCCACTTGTTTTCTTTTCGTACCGAAGCTCATACACATAAATGCCGCTAAATGACTGCCGATGATAAAAGGACCGACGAGCGCAAGACCAGGAAGACCATATCGTTCCCAAATCTTTCTGGCCCGTAGCTGCTTTTTCTCCCCTTTTTCATCACTTTTCTCTTCTTTTCTCTTCAACCGCCATGCTTTAAACCGGTCAACGAAGACAATAAGAAGCAAGACTGTAAGAAAGTTGCCGATGAATCCAATAATCGCCGTTGTTACAGGATGCAGTCCACTTAAGATCGCCAGTGGAACGACACCAACCACTTCAAAAAAAGGCAAAGCAGCCAATACAAAAACAAGTACATATCCCCATACGATATCCAAAAACAGAACCCCTTTTCATTTTTGTCCTCTTCCCATTGTAAAGAAAAACATGATTCCATTTCTACATTTTTTTAGAAAAAGAAAAGCACATCGTTTAGGATGTGCTATGCTTACATTGAATGTTCATTTTTCTTGTTTGTTTTCCTTAAAAAAGTGATCGTGAGCAAAACTAAAATGACAATGGAGAGCAGACTTGTGGAAAGAAGCATCAGAGGCGATGTCCATCCAATCCATTCGAATAGAAGCTGCGGTCCGAAGAAGATCAGCGGAATCAGCGACACCATATTCGCTTTTAATATTGCATTAAATAAGACAATACACAGCAGCATAAGAAGAATGACGCCCCATCTTTGACTCGAGGTAAGCACAAGTAAGGGTGTGCCAAGTTTTTGATCCAATAATTTCACTGTGATCATGGCGGTCATCTGAAAAACACCTAATATCCAAAAGTAAAAAAAAGCCCTCCTGCTTGTTTGAAAAGCAGACGCTCTAAACATCACAATGGTCATGATGACATTGGCCACTATAATCAGCGGATAACCAATGAGTGCATACCAAGAATACGATAAACTTTGACTGATGGCGTCTGCTAAAATCATGTAAAAGAGCGATCCAATTAAAAAAGCACTGACAAACGGAACCCAGTCTTTATAATTTCTAGAAAGCTCTTTTGCTAACTCGTCAGCAAAGCCCCGCGGATCTCCGCCGAACACATCCTCACCTGTTTTACCATCTTTTTCAGCGTCGACAGCGTGTGTCGTCAGTTCATCCATCAGCTCGTCAATGTCGTCCTGATTTTTCCCCTTTGATATGAGATAGAGTTTCAGCTCTAGTAAGATGTGTCTTGTTTCTTTTGATACCATATTCTCACTTCCCTTTATGTAATAAGCGCTCTACATTTCCTGACAGCTCATTCCAGCGTGCGATAAAATCTGTTAGCACTTGTTCTCCCGCTTGAGTGAGCGTATAGTATTTCCTTTTCGGTCCACTTGAGGATGCTTTTGTGACAGTGCTCACTAGCTGTTCTTTTTGCATACGCAGCAGAATCGGATAAATACTTCCTTCACTAATTTGATCAAACCCATAATGCGCGAGCTTCTTCGTCATTTCATACCCATAAATTTCACCTTCAGAAATAATCGACAGCAGGCAGCCTTCTAAAATTCCTTTTAGCATTTGTGTTGATGTTGTCATCATTGATCCTCCGATTTCAGTATCTTGTATCACAAGATAGCTTCATCTTAACACACACTATCTTGCCATGCAAGATACCATGATAGAAAAAAATCACCGCTTAAAGGGTGATTTTTACGCCCATGGTTTATCTGTCCCAAGTGCGTCAGCCAATGCTTTACTATGCTTTCGGCGGCTTTTTCTTTCCTCTGCTCGCTGCTTCGCTGTTTGATGCAGCATGATTTCTTCCTCTGTTTCCGGCATGACTTGTGGGACTTTCTTTGGCTTCCCGTTTTCATCTAACGAGACAAAGGTAAGAAATGAAGTCGCTGCGAGTCTGCGCTCTCCAGACATCAAGTTTTCTTTGATGACCTTGACGAACACTTCCATAGAAGACGTGCCGACCCATGTGACATAGGACTCTAAACATACCGACTCCTTTTGTCCAATCGGCTCTAAAAAATCAACTGAATCCATTGATGCCGTGACCGTTTCACATCGGCTGTGTCTTGCTGCCGAGATGGAGGCAATATCATCTATATAACTCATTAATTTACCGCCAAATAATGTTTGATGGTTATTCGTATCGAGAGGGAAAACCCTGCTTGTTTTAACGACTTTTGATTCTTTACAATACTTGAAATTTTCTTCACTCATCATCATAGCCCCTTCTTGCTGATTTCTTTGATGCGGAACGCTTTTTATTAAACACTATTCTTTTAGGTTTGTCTAAACTTTTTGCTTTAGTCTCACATGAGAGATTTTCTTTCGGAAATGTTTCAACATTTACTAGAAGGAGGAATAATAGAACTATCTACGAACAAGGAGGCCATTTGATGGATTCTATGAAATCAGAGAAAGTGTACAAAACACCGCACTGTATGAGTGAATATGATGATTTACAAGAAGTCCTCTTGTGTAGCCCTATCTATATGGAAATCAAACAAATCATCAACGAAACCCAAAAGCATTTTGCTAGAGAAAATATTTCTCAAATCAAAGCAGTGGCTCAGCATAAGCAGCTGATTCAAACGTTAAAACACCATCATGTACGGCCTACCCTGCTTCCTGCAAATGACCGCTTCCCTGAACAAGTCTTCACTCGGGATATTGGGTTTATGATTGGACATACCTTATTTGTGTCAAACATGGCCGCTCCGGTTCGACAAGGAGAAGAACAATCCTTAAAAGAGTGGGCTCAGGCAAAGGGATGGACATCCGTCACCCTGACAGAAGGAACAATTGAAGGCGGCGATGTGCTTGTGGATCAGACCCGCGTATTTGTTGGAACGAGCAAAAGAACAAATCCAGCCGCTATCCATCAGCTAAAAAAAGAACTGCCGAATCACGACATCTTTCCCATTCATCTTCCTTCTCATATTTTGCACCTCGATTGTGTAATGAATATTCTTTCTCATGAGGAGATATTGATTTACCCTGAAGCCTTCACCAAAGAGGATCTTCACTTGCTCAAAAAGCATTATGACCTGATTGAAATAAGTGAACAAGAGCAATTCACACTTGGACCAAATGTTTTATCCATTGGGCAGAAAAAAGTGATCAGCTTGCCCATCAATCAAGAAACAAATGCTGCATTAACCGCTCATGGGTACACCGTCATTGAAGTGGATTTTTCAGAAATTATTAAATCTGGCGGCTCTTTTCGATGCTGCACACTGCCTATTCGGCGTTCATAATTACAAAAAAGCCAGCTAGTTTACTTGCTGGCTTTTTTGCGACTTGTCCTATTTTCATGGCTTTATTTTCTATCGTATAAATGACAGGCAACTTCATGTCCTTCTTCCGCTGCTTGTAATGTCGGTTTTTTTTCAGCACAGACGTCCATGGCGGCAGGACATCTTGTTCGAAATACACAGCCGCTTGGCGGGTTCACTGGACTTGGAATTTCTCCTTTTAAAATGAATCTTTTGCGCTTGTCCTCCACGTCAGGATCTGGAATCGGGATAGCAGATAGCAGAGCCTGTGTATACGGATGCAGCGGCGTCTTATATAAAGCATCACTACTGGTCATTTCCACGAGATGTCCTAAATACATCACACCAATTCGATCGCTAATATATTTGACCATAGACAAATCATGCGCAATGAATAGAAACGTTAATCCTTCCTCTTTTTGCAGCTTTTTCAGCAAATTCACGACCTGCGCTTGAACGGATACATCTAGTGCAGAAATCGGCTCATCTGCCACAATAAATTTTGGCGCTAAGGCAAGTGCTCTTGCAATTCCTATTCTCTGCCTCTGTCCTCCGCTAAATTCATGCGGATAGCGGGTGGCGAAATCATAGCTTAGCCCTACCGCTTCAAGTAGTTCTTTCACGCGGGCGATCCTTTTCTTTTGACTCCCATAAAGGTTATGGATCTCCATCGGTTCCAGCATAATATCTTTTACTGACAGCCTTGGGTTTAAAGATGAATACGGATCTTGAAACACCATTTGGATTTGTCTATTGAAATCAAATGCTTCTCTTTTAGACAGGTGGTGAAGACTTTTTCCTTCATACAAGGCTTCGCCATCTGTCGGGTCGTAAAGCCGCATGAGCACCTTTCCAAGTGTGGATTTGCCGCAGCCGGACTCGCCAACGAGACCAAAGGTTTCGCCTTGTTTCAGCTGAAAAGAAACGCCGTCTAATGCTTTTAAGGTTCTTCCTTTGGCTAGATGAAAATGTTTTTTTAGATTGCTAACTTGTAAAAGTGGTTCAACTGCCATCACACCTTCCCCCTTTCGTTTGGCAAATACCGCCTTGCACCTGCCCATTCTCTCTCATATGAAGTGCCAGAAAGGGAAAGAAGCTCAATTTGTTTGCCGGTTTTAGGCGAGTGAAGCATGAGGCCATCTCCCGCATATATCCCAACATGGCGAACAGCTCCCTTGCCGTTTTCATTTGCAAAAAACATCAGATCACCTTGTTCTAAATCGCTTGATGTGACCGGGGTTCCTTGAACTGCTTGATCACTTGCGTCTCTTGGCAAAAGATATCCGCACGCTTTGTACATGCTGTAAGCAAAACCGGAACAGTCGTAGCCAAAGCTGCTCATGCCGCCCCATAAATACGAAAGCCCGATAAATTGTTTTCCAATGTCTAAAGCATCCTTTCCGGTCATAGTGAAAGGTAACGAAACCGAACGCACATCCTCTTTTTTGATTTCTCTTCTTCCTACTGGGGTAAGAACATGAAAATGATCACTGGCTTCTTCAACCACTGCCAGCTCTGTTAAAAAACTAACCTCCATATCCTCTTTCCCTTTTTGATATAACACGGCTTTTTTCTGATCTACGACATGGGTTGTAGCTGGCGCACCCTCCTCCGTTACTTGCTTTAATTGCTGAACAGGGATATAGCCAGGGTAGCCTTGCGGATGTTTCCGGCTTGCCTGCTGAGGGATTACGACTCTCATCCACCCGTCTGTCTCTTTTAATCCAATGACTCGTTCGCCGAGCAGCACTTGCGATTGAATCAGATTTTCTTCACATAAAGCCAATTTTTCTTCATACGTTTGCTGGTCAATCCACTCTTTGATTTTGACGGAGCCCTGAAGAATCTTCCGATCGATTTCTCTTGGCGACTGCGGCGCTGTCCATACATTCGCGACTGGAACCTTTGATTCATATATCATCACGAGACTCCTTTCACTCCTTGAATGCCTAACCCATGATGTGGCGGAAAGAATATATCTTTTCCTTTGTACACGATTCCTCCGTCTATTAAGTCCTCTTTTAGCAAAAGCGGGGCATCAAAGTCGTAGCGGGTAATATTCTGCTGGCTTGCGGCGAGATGAGCGGCTGCTGTAATACCAAGTTTGGTCTCAATCATACTGCCAACCATGCACTTTACGCCGTAAGCTTCTGCTAAACCATTGATTTTCAGTGCTTCTTTTATACCGCCTGATTTCATTAATTTTAAATTCAGCAGATCACAGCTTCTCGTTTCAAGCACCTTGATTGCATCATGGAATCCGAAAATGCTTTCATCCGCCATAATCAACGTGTCTGTTGCTTCTGTCACCCGGCGCAGGCCTTCGATGTCTTCTTTAGGCACTGGTTGCTCAACTAATTCGATATTCAGCGCCTCCATTTTCCGAATGGCCACGATCGCTTCCTTCCACGTCCAGCCCTGGTTCGCGTCGAGCCTGATTTGAATATCCGGCCCGACTTTTTCTCGAATCCGCTTGATGCGCTGAATATCAGTGTCTATGTCATCTTTTCCTACTTTTATCTTTAAAGTAGGAAAGCCTTCAGCTACATATTGCTTCGCATCTTCCGCCATCTCTAGCGGCCGGTTGACACTGACCGTATAATCGGTTTCAAGCTGATCGCGATAACCGCCAAGGTATTGATAAAGCGGAAGCCCTGCCTGTTTCGCTAAGCCATCATAAATCGCCATATCAATTGCAGCCTTTGCACTTGTGTTCCTAGCGAGCACACGGTCTATAGCTGAAAAGATTTGTTCATATTGCGACAATGAAGTCCCAAGCAAGATCGGCCTGATCACTTCACAGATGGCATAGTCAATGCTTTCTAGCGTTTCACCAGTAATCACCGATGTTGGAACTGCTTCTCCGTAGCTGATATCACCTTGATCATATGTGATGATGACGATCAGAGATGCTGCGTCATACACCGTTCTTAAAGCGGTTTTGAACGGCTTCTTTAGCGGTACATTCGTTCTGCATGTACGAACATCTACGATTTTCATTTGATCGCCTCTTTTGCAGCGACACCCGGAGAAATGTGCAGTTTTTTTCCTGTCGCATCTAATACAGCCTGTGTGCCTATTGGGATGGCAAAGTTCGGAGATGAATGACCGATCCGAAAGCCGCCAAGTGCAGGTTTCTTTTGCGGCACAATATAGGTCTCCCATAGCTCTTCCAGCGTTAAGGACTGCTCTTTCTTTTTTGGCTCACATAGATGAAAATCCCCAATGATGAATCCAGCCGCTTCCTCTAATTTTCCAGCAGATGTAAGGTGCTGCATCATTCGATCGATTTTATATGGTTCTTCGTCAATATCTTCAATGAACAAAAGCTTCCCCTTCGTATCGATCTCAAATGGTGTACCAAGTGTTGTCACGATGAGGGCAAGGTTCCCTCCTGTGATTTCGCCTGAGGCAGTGCCGTGATAGAAGGTATGGAGAGGTGACAGGTGATGCGTATACGTAAAGGTCCTTGGAGTGAACAGCTGCAAAAAAGTATCCTTCGTATACGGATGGACCTCCTCACATCCCACATCAGAGGCAAGCATCGGGCCATGAAAGGTCACAAGACCTGTCTGCTGCTGGATCGCCGTATGTAAAAACGTAATATCGCTATAGCCCCAAAAGATTTTTGGGTTCCGGCGAATGAGGTCATAATCAATGGCTTCCGCGATTCTTCCAGTCCCGTATCCTCCGCAAGCACAAATCACAGCCTTCACTTCGGGATCTTGAAACATGCGATGAAGATCTTCTACTCGCTTATGATCATGACCTGCTAAATACCCATACCGGTCGTCGATATACTTCCCTTTTTTCACCTTCAGCCCAAGGCTTTCTAAAAAGGCAATCCCTTTTGCTAATTTCAGCTCATCAGGCGGGCTTGCTGGTGCAATAATCCCCACCGTATCCCCTGTTTGAAGTGCAGCTGGCAGCTGATTCATGCCATATCCCCTCTTTCTCTTTTTCTTTCAATCTATGGGCATCTTCTTCATAACATGAACGATTAAAGGAACAGACGCTTTTTTCAAAGCGTCCCAGATTGTTGACAAAGTGCTAAAATGATCTTTATTTTAGCACTTTGTTTCTTTTCAGCGTGATAGAAAGCCCTTGAAGTCTAGGAAGGACGAGTACCGGGGCGGAGCGAATGAAATATTCGTGAGCACCGGCACGCAGGACTGACAACGAATGCGAGGGTTTGTCTACACGCTGAGACGCTTTTTTCAAAGCGTCCCTTTACCACATTTACTTCATTTACTCTCCATCTACTTGTGCCCATTTCAAATCGATATAACCAACAGGGTGACGGACAATGCCCTTCACACCTTCTTTTTGTAGATGTACTTGGTTATAAAAATGGATTGGAATAATCGGTGCTTCTTCAATGAGAAGTGCCTCCGCATCATGAAGGGTGTCGTTTCTCGTTTGTTCATCTGCTTCTTGGCTCGCCTTCTTGATCAACTGATCATAGGTGTCGTTTGACCATCCTGTCCGGTTCATCGCATTTCCTGTTTGGAAGCTCTCTAGGAAATTGATCGGATCTGCATAGTCTGCTAAAAATGAACTTTGCGAGAATTGGAATTTCAGTGCCTTTTGATCTTCTGCAAACACATTCGCTTCCATGTTCGCAAGCTTCACGTCTACACCTAGCGCTTCTTTTAACTGTTGCTGGATCGCTTCAGCTTTTTTCTTGTTCTCAGGCTTTGTACTATATGTTAATGTGACGGGCGGCAGCTTTGAATAGTTCTCTTCTTTTAGCCCTTTTTCTAACAGCTTCGCGGCTTCACTCGTATCATTTTTCACAAGATCGCCGCCAGCTTCTCTGAAATCCTCACCCTTTGAATCTAGAATTCCCGGCGAAACGAAGGCGCGTGCTGGCTTCTCTTCATTTTTCGTTACATAATCCACAATATCTTGCGGGTTGATCGCCATTTGAAAGGCTTTGCGAATGTTCTTATTTTGAAAAGGTTCCATGTTCACATTCAGACGATAAAAGAACAGTCCGGCCTGATCTTCAATTTGGACATCTTTATTTTTCAGCAGATTTTCACTTTGCTCTGCTGGGACAAAGGCAGTATCTAAATCTCCTGATTGATACATTTGATAGTCTGTGTTTCGATCACTGATCATCAGCCATTTCACTTGATCCAGCTTAACCGTTTTTTTGTCCCAATACGTCTCACTTTTTTCCATTGTGAAGCTCTCGTCATGCTTCCACTCTGTGAGCTTAAACGGTCCATTCCCGACAAAGGTTTTGGCATCCTTCGCCCAGTTCGGATCTTTCTCTGCCACTTTCTCATTCACAGGAAAAAAGGCAGGATTTGCTGTCATATTTAAGAAAGATTTCTGCGGGTACGCAAGTTGGACTTCAAGCATTTTGTCATTTACAGCGGTGACTTTCACGTCTTCTTTCTTTCCTTTGCCGCTGTTAAATGCCTCGCCTCCTTCAATCATGTATGCTAAGAACGATGCAGAAGATCCTGTTTTCGGATCTAACAGCCGCTTCCAAGCATATTCAAAGTCGCTCGCTTTGACTGGATCACCATTCGACCACTTGATGCCATCTCGTAAATGAAACGTGTACGTTTTCCCATCCTCGGAAATTTCCCATTTTTCCGCCATGGCAGCAGATGGTTCGTGCTTTTCATTCAGTCTCGTTAGCCCCTCCATTAAGTTATTCAGCCCTTGCCAGGATACATTATTAAAGCCAATCGGCGGATCAAACGATGTTGGTTCGTTTTCGTTATTTATTGTTAACACTTTATTTTCAACCTTATTGCTTGACGATCCTTTGCCTGCTTGCTCATTGGCTGTACATCCAATGAGTAGCATCATAGATAACAAACATACACTGACGATCCAACCTTTTTTTCTCATGAGATACTCCCCCTTTGTGTTACAGATAAAATCGTTTGTTTTGCTCGCTCATCCTGGAGCCAGCAATGCACTGTATGAGTAGGTGAACGCTGCGTTTCATGCGGCATGATATGATCACACACTTTCATGGCTGCCGGGCAGCGCTCTGTATACGGACAGCCTTTCGGTGGAGCAAATAAATCCGGCGGGCTTCCTTCAATTGGAATGAGTTCATCTTTCATATCAAGTCTTGGAACGGATTGCAGCAGTCCTTTTGTGTACGGGTGCTGCGGACTGTAAAAGATATCCTGTCTTGTGCCGACCTCAACCATTTTCCCTCCGTACATCACAGCCACTCGATCTGCGACTTGAGCTACAACCCCTAAATCGTGCGTGATTAAGATAATGGTGACACCTGTTTTCTTCTGAATCTCTTTAAATAGCTCTAAAATTTGCGCCTGTATGGTGACATCTAGGGCGGTTGTCGGTTCATCTGCTATCAGCACCTTAGGCTCGCAAATCAGTGCCATTGCAATCATGAGCCGTTGTCTCATTCCGCCGCTGAACTGATGTGGATATTGCTTTAGTCTCTCCTTCGGCTGCGGAATGCCAACCAAATCAAGCATCCGAATGGCGGCTTCTTTCACTTCTTTTTTTGTCAGCTTCTGATGCTCCTTCGCTGCTTCCATCAGCTGATCCCCTATTGTCAAAGTCGGGTTCAATGCGGTCATCGGATCTTGGAAGATCATAGAGATATCGACACCACGGATGGCACGCATTTCTTTTTCAGATAAAGAAAGCAAGTTACGGTCACGAAACCAAATTTCCCCCTGATCTACATGAGCGCTGTATGCCGGAAGAAGCCGCATGATGCTTTGTGACGTCACACTTTTTCCGCAGCCTGATTCTCCAACAATGGCAAGGGTTTCTTTTTCATACACATCCACATTCACCCCGCGTACCGCTTGAACCGATCCGCCATATGTCCGAAAGCTGACATGCAGATCGATAATTTGAAGAACTTTTTTCAAAGCGCCATCACCTCTTCATCTTTGGATCAAGCGCATCTTGCAAGCCATCACCTAAATTGTTAAAACAAAACATCGTAAGTGAAATAAAAAATGCAGGGAAGAACAAACGCCACCAGTGACCATTGTCTGACAGCACAGTTGGCAAAGCATCATTGGCCATCACGCCCCAGCTTGCAAACGGTGCCTGGATTCCTAAACCGAGAAAGCTTAGGAACGCTTCGGCAAATATCGCTGTCGGCACAGTCAAAGTCATCTGGACGATAATCGGCCCCATCGTATTCGGCAGTAAGTTCCGGCGGATGATTCGCAGGCTTTTTGCACCAAAGGTTTTCGAGGCAAGGACATATTCCTGGCTTTTCAGCTGAAGAACCTGACCTCTCACGATTCTCGCCATTCCAATCCAACCTGTGACAGTGAGTGCTACAATAATGGTGACAAGCCCGGGCCCCATGAGCACCATCAATAAAATGACGACGAGTAGATAAGGAAGACCGTAGAGTACCTCGACGATTCGCATCATGACATGGTCATATCTCCCGCCCTTATAGCCAGCAATACCGCCATAAATCACGCCGATGGCAAAATCAATGAGGGCTGCCATCACACCTACAAATAACGAAATGCGTGCTCCGTACCATGTACGCGTGAACACATCTCGTCCAAGCTCATCCGTTCCAAACCAGTGAGCAGCAGAGGGCGGTAGATTTTGCATCGAAAGACGCTGCTCTGTCACACTATTTGGGGCAAGCAGCGGACCTAAGACCGCCATCATAAAAAGAAAGATCAGCACTGATAGACTAAACATCGCGAGCTTATTTTGCTTTAGCCGTCTCCATGTATCTGCCCAGTACGAAAGAGAGGGTCTTTTAATGGCATGGGCTTCAGTCTTCTTTTGCTCCCTAGGAGAAAACCATTCATCCGGCACTTCATGGTTTCGATTCGGTTGATCGTGCTGAAGGTGTACACTCATGCCTTTCCTCCTTTCTGATGCAGCTGAATCCTTGGATCAAGCAGACGATACGCCACATCTACAATGTAAAGAAGTGTGATTAAAATAATGCTGTAAAAAACAGTGGTACCCATGATCACAGGGTAATCACGGTTGTTAATACTCTCGACAAAGTATTTTCCCATTCCAGGAATGGCAAATATTTTTTCAATAACAAAACTTCCTGTTAAAATACTTGCGACAAGTGTTCCAAGAATGGTCACAACGGGTAAAAGCGCATTCCGAAGCGCATGTTTAAACACAATTTTAAAAGAAGAAAGTCCTTTCGCTTTGGCAGTGCGAATATAGTCCTGCGACAGCACTTCAATCATGCTCGATCTCGTTAACCGGGCAATAATAGCCATTGGACCGACAGCCAGTGCGATTGTAGGTAGCACCATATGCATCGGACTTGTCCACATCGCTGTAGGGAAAAGCTTCAAATTCACAGCAAGCTGCTGAATTAATAAGGTAGCAAAGATAAAGTTTGGAATGGATATACCGAAAACAGCAATGGTCATGGCGATATAATCAATCAAACCATTATGCCGGAGGGCAGCCATAACCCCTAGCAGGATGCCGGAGATGACAGCAATCAATATTGAGATAAGACCAAGTTCTAATGAGACTGGGAAGCCTCTCGCCAATAGATCATTGACACTTTCAGAAGGCTTTTTAATGGAAGGACCAAAATCAAAGGTAACGATGGATTTTAAATAGATGACATATTGAACATAAAGTGGTTCGTCTAAGTGATAGTAGCTTTCGAGGTTTCGTTGGACGGTTTCATTTGTATTTCGTTCTTCATTGAAGGGCGATCCTGGAATGACCTTCATCAAAATAAATGTTAAAGTCGTAATGGTTAAGATCGTGGCAATCATTGCAATGAAACGCCTGAGCAAAAAGCTGGCCATCTGCTGTCTCCCCCTCGCTTAACAAAATGTTGTACGTGCGGCAAGCTCTGTCATGACAAGCATCGCTTGGTAGGCTTCTAAAATATTTTTTGCTTGATACGTCACCGTCGTCGTTCCTTCTACGATGGCAGTACCCGGCATTAAATTCGCCCATTCAGCTTGTCCATAATTGGCAAACTCGATCTTAAGCATTGGCTGATCAGGAGGCGTCAGCGGCTTGATTTGATGAATTTGTTTCATTGCAGCTTCCACTTGCTGCGAGATTTGTTTATTTACCTTGGCTGGGGATAAGCATTTTACAGCAGATCTTGAAATGGTTTCTTTCACTGCAACAGTTTTCACGCCAGGCATCAGCTTTTCTGCTTCAAATGCCGCTTGATCGTCTCCGCATACAAGGATCACCGGAACACCATAATAGCCTGCAACATACGCATTAAAGCCCATTTCACCAATTGGATGATCATTTATGTAAAAATGTCTGACACCAAAAATCATACTGTGGGACATCACACCTTTCATTGACGCCCTCGCATGGTAGCCTAAAAAAACAGCTGCATCATACGTTTGATCTAATCCTTGCACCATTGAATAAGGTTTTACATCGCCTGATATGAGGGCTGCCTCTTCATGCAGTTCTTCGATCAAGAGATTATTCATTTTAGAATGACTGTCATTGATTAAAATATCGGTTGCACCATGCCCAAGAAGAGCTTCTACACAGGCATTCACTTCACCTGTCATGATTTTTCTGCCCCGCTCATAATTGTGCTGACGGGCATCGACAAATGTATGATCAGCTAGACCAGTAATACCCTCCATATCGACAGATACATAGAGCTTCATCCCCATCCCCCTTTAATTAAACTTAAAATTTGTGTATATTTTTCTAAATTTTCTAAAAAATTATATGAGAACTTGATTGATTTTTCAATACATTTTCTAAAAATAAGGAGTTTAGACTCAGCTAATACAGGTCAAAAGAATAGCAAGTAAAGGGTTTTTTTAACAAATAAAACACCACTAACTATGTCTTTAGTGGTGTTTATCTGCTTCGTCGACCTGCAATTTCAGCTGATCGTATTTCTTCATGGTTTGTGTAAATAAGTCATCAAACATCTGGGGTGCCTGCCTTTGAATGACCGAAGCGCCTTCTCCTGTAATCCCGCCTTTTGTCGCCACCCTATTGACCGTTTCAGCGAATGTGAGGCCGTGTTCTACAAGGACTTGTCCTGTGCCTAAAAGCGCATAAGTTAAAAATTCATATGCTTCCTCTAAGGAAAGCTCACTATTTCTCACCGCGGCTTTCGCCATTTCTTCAAAAATAGCAGCGATAAAACCAGGAGATGAGCTTGTCAAATTACTCGCCGCATCAAACCGATCTTCCTCCACTTCCCGGACGATGCTAAATGCTGAAAGCAGACGGTTCAAGCGTTCTTTCTCTTCATCCCCTACGGTAACACCATGTGCAACAAGTGATACGCCCGTCCCAACGGCTGAAGTCAAAGTTGGGATGTATCTGGATACTGGTTGATTCGTATGCTGCGTTAATTTATCTAACGTTACAGCCGCTGCCACTGACACAACATGTATCGCTTTCTTTGCCGGGTGTAGCTGATCCAGAACATCAAGTACAGCAAGCGGCGGCACACAGACAAACAGAACATCACATGACGCAGAAAGTTCATCTAATGAGCAGATGTTAACATCTTGGTGCTTCTCTTTGAGCTGATGAAGCCGCTCCGTTTCACTTCTTGTATGAATCATAAACTGTCGGGCATCTAGCACCCCTTTTTCCAGCCATTTTTGTACCATCATATCAGCCATGCTTCCATATCCAATGATTCCTATTGTCTCCACAGTTTAATCTCCTCTATTTTGCTTAGATTCACTACTTATTTTAACAATTTCCCACAATGTTTTCATTTTTATCCCACATTTTTTTCTTACGATAAAGTCAGTATCCACCACATACCGTAAAACACCTTGAACACATACATGTAAAAATTGATGAAAGAGAGTGATCCGAATGACAAATCACAAAGATGAAAAACAACCTTCATATGAATTACAAACAATCGAACAACCAAAAAAACAGAAGAAGAAGCCGAGTGGTTGGTTTAAACCGTTCATAAGCGGCATTGTAGGCGGTACGTTAGCATTAGGTGTCTACGTCCTCACGCCATATGCTCAGCACTCAGAAAGCAGTACAGCAAATGAATCGTCAACAAAAACCGAAGCTGTCTCCACTAATGATACAAGTACCAATACGTCAAAATCCACTGCCGTACAAACATCGAATTCATCAAGCAGCATTTCCAATATGGTCGAAAATGTATCACCAGCCATTGTCGGCATTACAAACTACCAAGCGCAAAGTCAAACAGATACGAGCTTTGGCGATGTCAATACGCCTTTTGATGAATCACAGCAAAACCAAAACAACAGCAGTCAAGAGGAAGAGACCGGTACAGGCTCAGGAGTGATTTTTAAAAAATCTGGCAGTAAAGCCTATGTATTAACAAACAACCATGTCATTGAAGGGGCAAACAAACTGACGGTCTCCTTGCATGATGGCAAAACCGTTGAAGGAAAACTGGTCGGTGCAGACCCGCTGACTGACCTAGCAGTTGTAGAAATTAGCAGCAGCAATGTCACGAAGGTTGCGACATTAGGCGATTCTTCTTCACTTCGAGCTGGAGAAACCGTCATCGCTATCGGAAACCCACTTGGTGAAGATTTATCAAGAACCGTGACGCAAGGAATTGTCAGCGGTGTCGATCGAACGGTCTCTATGAATACATCAGCTGGCGAGAGTAGCATCAATGTCATTCAAACAGATGCAGCCATTAACCCCGGCAACAGCGGCGGACCGCTTTTAACAACAGACGGAAAGGTTGTGGGAATTACGAGTATGAAAATCTCTGAAACAGGTGTTGAAGGAATTGGATTCGCGCTCCCAATGAATGATGTCAAACCAATCGCCGAACAGCTTCTCGCAAAAGGAAAAATTGAGCGTCCATATATCGGCATTAGCATGCTGGATCTTGAACAAGTCCCGGATGTTTACCAGAAAGAAACACTAGGACTCAAAAGTAGTCAGCTGGATAAGGGCGTGTACGTCAAAGAAATCGCCGCCGGCTCACCTGCTGCAAAAGCTGGCTTAAAATCAGAGGATGTCATTACCGCCATCAATGGCAAAAAAGTAAAAACCGGCAGTGAATTACGACACGAACTTTACACGAATACAAAAGTAGGAGATGCAGTGAAGATTACACTCATTCGAAACGGAAAAGAAGAAACAAAACAAGTCACATTAACGCAATCGGAGTCAAAGGAAGTAAGTTCCTAACAAAAAAGCAGCTCATCAAATGAGCTGCTTAGATTATTGACAAAGGGCTAAAATGATCTTTATTTTAGCCCTTTGTCTTCTTTGCAGCGTGATAGAAAACCTTTGCAGTCTAGGAAGGACGAGTACCGGAGCGGAGCGAATTTGACATTCGTGAGCACCAGCACGCAGAACTGACACCGAATGCGAGGGTTTGTCTACACCCTGAGCAGCTCATTAAATGAGCTGCTTTTGCTATGATGACTGGATTGGGGTTAATCGTTGTTCAATTTCTGCTCGTTTGTGCTCTAGAAATGGCGGAAGTGCTAGCTGATCACCAAGCTCATCCACTCCCTCATCTACTGTAAACCCAGGGCCATCTGTTGAAATTTCAAACAAAATACCATTTGGCTCTCTAAAGTAAAGTGCTTTGAAGTAGAAGCGTTCCACAACACCAGAATTCGTGAAGCCAGCCTTTGATATTTTGTCATGCCATTTTTCTAGCTCCTCTGCATCTTCCACGCGAAAGGCGACGTGATGAACACTCCCTCTGCCAGAACGCTCAGATGGCCCTTCTGCTTTTTCAATCACATGAATCTCTGTTCCAGCTCCGCCATTTCCTGACTCAAAAATGGTCACAATTTCACCATCACTTGATTGTTCACGTGCCCTTTCAGTGAAACCAAGGATGCCCGTTAAGACGCCGATCGTTTTTTCTACCTTTGCAACTGTTAATTCTACTGGACCTAAACCTCTAATCGCAAAATCTGCAGGAATATCGTCATGTACTGGCGGTGAACCTGCCTCATGTCCGCTCGGTTCTACTGTCAAAAATAGTTGCTGCCCTTCTGGATCTGTAAATCGCAGGGCAGGTCTTCCGCCTCTTAAGGAAGCTGTTTCTTGCTGCACGCCTTTTTCTTCAAACCGCTTCTCCCAAAATGAAAGTGCTTCTTCAGAAGAAACGAGAAGGCCTGTGCGTGTGATGGCATTGGTTCCTTCCAAACGGCGGGCCAGCATTGGAATTTCAAAGAATGTGAGTTCCGTTCCTGGTGAGGCGACCTCATCTCCATAAAACAAGTGATACATAGAAGGGTCATCCTGATTAACTGTTTTCTTCACAAGTTTTAAGCCAAGGATTTGGCGGTAGAAATCAACATTATTCTGAGCATTGGCTGTTAGTGCAGATACGTGGTGAATCCCATTTATTCTCATTATTTTTCACTCCTATTTCAAAATATCTCGAATTCAAGATAATATCCTTATGAATAAAATAGGTTATTTTTCAAGAAAAGTCAACCGTTTGGCTGCACGTTTACTGGATGTTCGGTTTCCGCCCTTTAAATTAACATTAAAACGAAAATAATCTTATATTGTTCGTTTTTAACACAACATTCACCCTAATATCTCCAATAAACAAACACTTTTAAATTCAAATACGAAAATCAGAAAATTTTTTTAATTCTTGTTTTCTTAAAATCGTATTACAATGAACAAAATACATGTCACAGTAACGTACGAAAGTGATGCAGGAGGTCGTGTGTAATGAACAAAGAACAACCAGCGTTAAAACAAGACATCGGCTTATTTTTTGCCCTATCTCTTGTCATCGGGACAATTATTGGGTCAGGCGTCTTTATGAAGCCAGGCAACGTCCTTTCCTATTCAGGAAGCTCCGACATCGCATTATTTGCTTGGCTGTTAGGTGGAATATTAACCCTTGCAGGTGGACTGACTGTCGCCGAAATTGGTACACAAATCCCGCGAACCGGCGGCTTGTATGCCTATCTTGAAGAAGTGTACGGTGAATTTTGGGGCTACTTATGCGGCTGGGTGCAAATTATCATTTACGGACCTGCCATTATTGGTGCTCTTGGTCTTTATTTTGGTTCATTATTATCCAATTTATTTTCTCTTTCTTCTTTATGGTCTACAACTATTGGCATTATCACGGTTCTATTTTTATGTGTCATCAACATGATGGGAACGAAATACGGTGGGTTTGTACAAGGACTAACCACGATCGGAAAGCTTGTCCCAATTGCCGCTATTATTGTGTTTGGCTTATGGAAAGGAAATGAAAACATCTTTACGGCTGTCAACGATAGTATCGCTCAGATGAACTTCGGTGCAGCGGTTTTGGCTACGTTGTTTGCCTATGATGGCTGGATTTTGCTTGCAGCGCTTGGCGGTGAAATGAAAAACCCAGAGAAACTGCTTCCTCGAGCGATGGCAGGCGGGATTTTAATTGTCACGGCCTGTTATCTCTTTATTAATGTGGCACTTTTGCACGTGTTACCAGCTAATGAAATCGTTCAGCTAGGTGAAAATGCAACAAGTACTGCTGCCACAATACTCTTTGGTCCAATTGGCGGTAAAATCATTAGCATTGGGATCATCATTAGTATCTTTGGTTGTTTGAACGGAAAGGTTCTTTCATTCCCACGTGTGATTTTTGCAATGGCAGAACGAAAGCAAATTCCTTTTGCCAAAGCCATTTCACGTATTCATCCTACCTTCAAAACACCTTGGGTCGCTGTATTTGTGCAAATTTTGATCGCCATTGTATTTATGATCGTTAGTAATCCAGAGAAGCTGTCAGAGGTTTCCATTTTCATGATTTATATTTTTTATGTAATGGCCTTTTTCGCTGTATTTAAGCTAAGAAAACAAAACAGCGGAATGAAGCGCGCTTATAGCGTACCACTTTATCCACTGACACCGATTGTTGCGATTATCGGCTCTTTATTCGTCTTAATCAGCACGATGATCACGGATTGGAAAAGCTGCCTTTTCTCCATACTGATCGGGATAGCTGGACTGCCTATTTATTATTATATGAAAAAGACCCAAAATAAAGCAGAGAGCTAAACAGCCTCTGCTTTATTTTTTATATTGCTTGATCACTTTGTATGATTCGTTTAAATATCTCATGAGCCGGTATGGCTTACTTAGCACGCGGATTGGGAGCCTTGAGATAAAGCCATTCAGATTCGCCTTATATTCCTGCGTCATCCGCTTTGGCTTTGTCGCAATTTTTTCATATACTTCTTTGTAAAATTCCTTCATGATGTCGACTTGCACGCTGATCTTCTGATGACACTCTGTACACTCAACGCTTTTCATTTGATCATTCACATAAACGATGCTGTGGAGGGTCTCTTCTTGGCACCGAGTACAGTGTAGATTTGCTTCCATTTCGGTTTGCTTCAAGATACACAGCTCCTTTCTCGTTTGATGTTGCTCTTTTTATACAATACGATCACCGCCGCCATTTATTGGACTGATGCTTCCTTTAAAATGGCTGTCGCAGTCTGTTCGTCGGTCACCAGCACTTGGATGAAGCCGCCATTTAAAGCCCCTAAAATACTTTCAGCTTTATGGGTTCCTTCCACAACAGCAATGACAGTTTTGACGCTCTTTAATTGTTCTAACGATAAGCCAATGACCTTTTGGTTCAGTTCATCTTGGACGGGTTTTCCTTCTCCATCAAAGAAGCGAAAACCAATATCACCGACAGCACCTGATTGTCTTAATCCAGATAAATCCTCTTCTTTTAAATAACCGACTGTTTTTAAAGTAGAGCCTTTATGCGGGTTACCAATACCGATGAGGGCAATATCCACATTCCTGCCTTCTTCAAGCACAGCTTCTATGTCCTGCATCGCCATGAGCCGTTCCTTTAATTCTTCTGTCTCTAAAATCGCAGGGGCATATAAATAGGAACATGTGCCATTCATTTTCTTTGCCAGCTCATATGCCAGCTGATTGGCATGAATGTCGACTGCCTGCCTGCCCATCCCGCCCTCTAAAGGGATGACTTTGATTTCGTTTCTTCGTTCAAACGGATATTCTTTCACAAGCTCAGCAAGCGTGGTCCCCCAAGAAATGCCGATTTTCTCAGCGTCTTTCATGTTTTTAGAAAGATAATAAGCTCCTGCCTGACCGACTGCCCGCTTGACCATCTCAGACATTGTCCCGACACTTGGGACCACGACAGCATCTGTTAATTGAAAGGTCGTTTCTAGCTGCTTTTCAAGTTCCACCGTATGAATGCTTTCGTCTTTAATGTACACTTCAACGATTCCCACATCTTTTGCTTTTTGTAGAAGTTTTGAAATAACTGGTCTTGAGACATTGAGCTTTTTTGCAATTTCCTGCTGCGTCCACCCGTCTGTATAATAAAGATGTGCAACCTTGACGAGCTGTCGTCTTTCTTCCCAATTCAGCATGTGACATCATCCTTTTAATATACTATGATTACCAGTATACCAAACATTCGTTTCCAATTGGAACAATTGTTATGAAAATGACAAAAAGAGCGATCAACTCTCCGCTCTTTTTCCCTCGGTATATTTCGGCTGGTACGTTCTCCCGCCATCTAACAGGATAATCTGTCCGTGCAAATAGCTTCCTTCGTTACTTGTGAGAAATAAAGTGAGACCTGCGATGTCCTCAGGTTTTCCTAATCTCCCGATAGGAATGAGCGATTGGAGCTGCCTTTTCTCCTCCTCAGTAGGATAAAGGGTATCAAGCATCTGAGATTCAATGACGCGGGGTGCAATCACATTGATGCGCACATGATGTGTGCCTAATTCCTTTACGAGCGAACGCATTAGGCCAAAAGCACCTGCTTTTGACGCGTAATACTGAATACCGCCGCCAGAGCCTGTTATCGCAGACCCCGATCCAATAATGACCATACTGCCTTCTTGTCGCTCACATAAATAGGGTGCCGAGGCTTTAATGCAATAAAAAAGACCATATAAATTCACAGCCAGTGTCTTTTTCCAAAGCGAAAAATCAACTTCTAAAAAGGGAAGTGATTTCGTCATCCCTGCTGAATACACAAGATGATCAATGCCGCCTAGCTCCCTTTCAGCTGCTGACATCATCTGCTGAACACTTTCCCACGATGAAACGTCAGCTTGAAACGTCAGTAGCTGAGGATGCTGTTTTTTTAAGAGTGAAAGCCCCTGTTCATCTATATCTGACACAGCAACACGATGCCCTTCTTTTAAAAAACGCTCGGCAATTTCTTTCCCGATCCCTTGGGCCCCACCAACGATAAGAACTGCTTTTTGATGATTAGCCAGCGCTCTCACCCCCGTCAAGCATAATCGCTGCTCCATCTGTAAATGCCCCATACGACGTACTTAAGAACACCGTCATATGAGCCACAGTCTCCTTGATTTGCTCTGTGTCAGGAAGCAAATGGAGAGGAGGCGGCAATAGTGCTAACACCCGGATGCCTTTGTCTTTAAATTCTCGCGCTAAACCTTTTGTCATGGCATTCAGCATACTATTCGATGTAGCATGTGACATCCCGCCATCACCTGTTATACTGCCTGAAGACGATATATTAATAATGCAGCCTTGCTTATGGTCAACCATGTGCCATACAGCGGCTTGACTGGAAAGAAAAGCTGTATTTACGGTCGATTCCACTTCATCCACCCATCTATCAGGGCTTACGCCAGCAACAAGCTCCGTGCCCACTTTTTGCTCTGCTTGATTGACCAAAATATCAAGCTTGCCGCATGTATCTATCACTTGCCTCATCATGTTCGTTGCATCTCGCGGTGTCTCTAGTCGATTCATGATGATACTTGATTGGCCACCCATTTTTTGAATGTCTTCACTAATGGTTTTTGCCTTGGATTCATCATAAAAAGTGTGTATAAAAACATGTGCACCTGCCCGGGCTAAAGCCAGGCAGATGGCTTCTCCAAACCCATCTGTGCTACCTGTTACAAGTGCCGCTTTCTGATGAAGCTGGACGTGCACATGCATCTCCTCCCTATCACTTGTTTGGCCTCTATTTTCTCAGCTTACTCACGATATGAAGGGCTGCTTCATAAAAGCCTTCTGAGATGGTTGGATGCGGATGAATCATTTTGGCCATCTCTTCTGCCGTCCCTTCTAAATACATAAATGAGGAAGCTTCTGATATCATCTCTGTTACGTGCGGACCAACCATAGTGGCGCCAATGACTTCACCATATGCTGTATCGTACACCAGTTTAATAAAGCCTGTTTGAACACCTGCCGCCAATGCTTTTCCGCTTGCAGCTAAATCGAATCGTTCTGTTTGAACTTTAAGCCCTTTTGCTTTCGCCTCTTTCTCTGTAAGCCCAACACTCGCCACCTCTGGTAATGTATAAATACATCTAGGTACGATATCGGAATTCATTTTTTCAAGCTCTCCGCATATATTACTGACCGCAACGGCTGCCTCTGCCATCGCTGCATGGGCTAGCTGATAGCCGCCGGCGACGTCGCCAACTGCATATACACCTTCAGCACTTGTTTGCATCTGGTCATTCACTTTGATAAAAGGTCCATCTAACTGAAGATTCAGCTGGCTAACCGCTGATACATTAGGCTTTCTTCCTACACAAACGAGCAGTCTTTCAGCCGTAAAGATATGTGTTTCTCCTTTATCATCTGTTGCATGAACCGCTTTGACGCCTTCGCTTTCTGTCACCTCTGTCACAGTGGTTTTCGTCGCAATATGGATGCCTTTTTTCTTTAATTCTCTTTCTAGCAGCTTAGATGCTTCCTCATCCTCTTGTGGAATAATGGACGGAGCCGCTTCAATAATAGTGACTTTTGATTGTAGACTCTGGAAGATACATGCCAGTTCAAGACCAATGACACCTCCGCCAATAATGACGACAGAAGCAGGAATATCTGGGATATCAAAGATCGTATCACTTGTATCAAATTGAATCTCTTTGAGCCCCGGAATTGGCGGTATGGCAGGTGAAGATCCGGTGGCAATAATGAGCTCTTTCGTTTCAATCGATTCTGATCCGTCTTGTTGTTCAATCTCAATACGATGCTTTGTGACAGCTGTACCTCTGCCGTTATATACATCAATCTTTCCTTGCTTTAATAAAAAGGCGATTCCGCCTCTGAGCTTTTCAATGACATCATCTTTACGCTTTCTCATTTTTTCGAAGGAAAGGACCAAGTCTCCTGTTTCGATTCCCCAGCTTTTCGCCTTCTCAATTGATTCAATGACTTCTGCATGTTTGAGCAGTGTCTTTGAAGGGATACAGCCTCGATTTAAACAAGTACCACCTAGAAAATCCTCTTCAATTAAAGCGACCTTTCGTCCGCGCTCAGCTGCTTGAAGGGCGGCAGTATACCCGCCAGGCCCTCCGCCAATGACTGTCAGATCATACGTTTTCGTCATCCGATTCATCTCCTACATTAGCAATTCAAATGGTTGTTCAAGCACTTTTTTAAGGTCTGTTAAAAAGGCAGCCGCTGGTGCGCCATCTACGACTCGGTGATCAAACGATAAACTGACTCCCATCGTTGGCCGCACCTGAATTTCTCCATCTATCACAACAGGTTTTTCTTGAATGCGCCCAACACCTAAGATCGCCACTTCTGGCTGATTAATAATTGGGGTAAAGGTATCAATGGCATACATACCTAAGTTACTAATGGTAAATGTCGACCCTTTCAGCTGGTCTGGGAGCAGTTTTTGGTCACGTGCGTTTCGGCCAATTTCTTTTGCCTCTTTTGTCAGCTGTTTTAATCCTTTTTCGTTCGCATGAGAAATGACTGGAACCATTAAGCCGTCTTTCACAGCAACAGCGAGACCAATGTGCACATTGTCATGGAAATGGAGCTCATTTTGTTCAAACGTCATATTGATTTGCGGGTGGCGCGTAAGGACATTGCTGACTGCATGAATGATGATTTCTGTAAACGATAATCTGTAGCCTGTCTCTTTTTCGATCGCCGGTAACAGCTGCTTACGCACTTCTTTCGCTTTTGTCATATCGATTTCACTTGTTAATGTCACGTGCGGTGCTGTAAAGGCACTTTGTGACATGCGATCAGCGATCACTTTTCTCATGCCAGCTAGTTTTTGTGTTTTCACTGGAGCAGAGTCTGCCTTTTGTACAGCTGCTGCTTTCACATCACTCTTCATGATTTTTCCGTGAGCGCCAGATCCAGCAACTGCCGCTAAATCGATTCCTTCACGCGCAGCGACTTTTTCTGCAAGCGGTGACACGCGCTGATCTTGCTCATCAGTATTGATGACTGCTTCGACATCCCGCTTTTGAATTCTACCTTTTGGTCCTGTGCCAGATACCTCGTGAATCGGCACATGGTGATCCTTTGCCGTTTTTCTCGCCGCAGGCGTGGCACGTACTTTTTCATCAGAGTTTGTTTCGGCTTCGGCTTCGGCTTCAGTAGAACCAGATGAAGCAGATTCTACTGATGATTCACCGCTGCCCGAAGAATCTTCATCTGCTTGTGCAGGCGGCTCGCTTGGCACCTGTTCATTTGCCTCTCCGATATACCCAATGACAGCATTGACAGGAATTTGATCATCGGCTTCATAGTATTTCTTCAGAAAAATGCCATCATCATAGGCTTCCACCTCGATATTGATCTTGTCTGTCATAATTTCAAAAAGAGGCTCACCGATTTCAACCGAATCTCCTTCTTCTTTCAACCATTGAAGCAAGGTACCGATCTCCATCGTACTGCTTAGCTTTGGCATAAATATCTCTTTTGGCATGATCTTCTCCCCTTTATTTAAGAGCGCACAAGCTCTTTTGCTGCTTCAATAATATCTGGCACTTGTGGAATGACTGCTTTTTCGAGCGTTGGGTTATAAGGTATTGGTACCGCAAGTCCGCCAAGACGTTTAATAGGAGCATCTAAGTAGTCGAAGGCTTCACTTTCCGCTATCATACTCGCAATCTCTCCACCGTAGCCGCCTCGTTTCACTGCTTCATGAACGACGATACATTTACCCGTTTTCTTCACAGATTCGATAATGGTTTCTTCATCTAAAGGTACGAGTGTTCTTGGATCAATAATTTCGACATCGATTCCTTCTGCTTCTAATTCCTTCGCCGCTTCTAATGCTTTATGCACCATAATAGCTGTTGCTACAATCGTGACGTCCTTCCCGCTTCTTTTCACATCCGCTTTCCCTAGAGGAATCGAATACTGCTCTTCTGGCACTTCACCGATTGTTTTATATAAAAGCTTATGCTCGTAGAAAATAACAGGGTTGTCATCATTCATTGCTGCCTTTAAAAGTCCTTTTGCATCATAAGCTGTTGAAGGCTGAACTACCTTTAGTCCCGGGATATGAGCCATCCACGCTTCTAGGCTTTGTGAGTGCTGCGCTGCGGCACCCGTTCCAGAGCCTGCTGGTGTTCTCACAACAAGCGGCACCTTTCCTTTTCCGCCAAACATGTAACGTGTTTTGGCCGCTTGGTTGACAAGCTGATCCATAGCGATGGTAATAAAGTCAGAGAATTGAAGTTCTAAAATTGGACGCATGCCTGTCAAAGCCGCTCCGACTGCGCCTCCTGCGATGGCAGCCTCTGAGATCGGTGTATTGCGTACGCGCTCTGGACCGAATTCTTCAATCATGCCGCGCGTAACCCCAAAAGCGCCTCCATATACGCCGATATCTTCACCTAAAATGAAGACATCTTGGTTTTCTCTCATTTCCTGACTCATAGCCTCTCGAACGGCTTCTAAATATGAAATCTCTCTCACTGTTGTTTTTGTCACGTGATTCCCCTCCTAATTAGGCGTATACATCCTCTAATAATGTGTCAATTGACGGTTCTTTACTGTTTTTAGCAAATTCGACAGATGCTTCGATCTCCTGTTTCGCTTCTTCCTGCAAGCTTGCTGCCTGCTCCTCTGTCAAAACATTTAGATCAATTAAGAGTGACTTAAAGCGTTTGATTCCGTCTTTTTGTCTCCATTCCGTTTCTTCTTCACGTGTACGGTATTTTTTCGCATCACTCTTTGAGTGGCCCTTCCAGCGATACGTTTTCATTTCAATGAGTGACGGACCTTCGCCAGCTCTTGCTCGGCTGACCGCTTCATCTACTGTGTTCATGATCTCGACCATGTCATTTCCATCAACAGTTTTTCCTGGCATCCCGTAGCTCTTTGCTCTTGTTGAAATGTCTTCAATGTTGATCATTTCTTTCACAGGACCAGACATGCCGTATTGGTTGTTTTCACAAATAAACACAACAGGTAAATCCCAAATGGATGCAAGGTTTAACGCTTCATGGAAGCTGCCTTCATTTGTTGCACCATCTCCGAAGAAACAAAGGACAACATAGCCTTCCTGCTTCATTTTAGATGTCAGCGCTGCGCCTGTTGCAAGCGGGATACCGCCGCCAACGATTCCATTTGCTCCAAGATTCCCTTTTTCTAAGTCGGCAATATGCATCGAGCCGCCTTTTCCTTTGCAATAGCCGGTTTCACGTCCAAACAGTTCAGCCATCATTTTATTGACCTCTGCACCTTTTGCAATACAATGTCCATGTCCACGGTGTGTGCTGATGATCTTATCTTCATCCTTTAACACGGCAATAGAGCCAACAGCTGACGCTTCCTGTCCAACACATAAATGAGTCGTTCCATGAATGAGTCCTTTTGCAAAGAATTGATCGACCTTTTCATCAAAATATCGCACTAACCACATTTGTTTATATAAATCTGCTAATTTCTCATGACTAATTTGTTCAGGCAAAGTGATTTGTTTTTGCATTTCTTCTCTCCCCTTTACATTTGTTCTTATGTGTTACATTTGTAATTATCATACGTTTAAGTCTCATTGAAGTCAAGCATTTCTGTTTCATTTTTAAGCGTTTTCATCTTTTATCAGAAAAAAAGAGAAAGGCAAAGCCCTTTTCCAAAGAACTTCTCTTTCTCTTTCAATCTCATACGTTCTCATTCATCTGGATACATCATGATTTTGACGCTCTCACCTTCAGGATGCCTCGCGCATTCTATCGCCTGAAGCAGCTGACTTAAAGGATAACGATGCGTCACCATCTTTTCTGTGTGAACCACCTTCGCCTTCAGAAGATGAAGCGCTTCATCATAATGATACGGATGCGAAGAATAGGCCCCCACTACTTTCACTTCGTCATGGAAAAATCGCTCAGCCGGAATGGCGACATCTCCTTTAGGAAAGTGCGCAAATACCAAAATCGTCCCGCCTCTAGCTACTGCTTGAAACGCCTCTTTTAAAAGTGCACTGCTCCCAACAGAAATAATGACGAGATCTGCCCCTTTTCCATCTGTTTCTTTCATGACCCGTTTTTCCACTGGCTCAGTTGCTGGATGGAAAGCGACATCTGCACCTAAATTTCTCGCTTGAAGCAGCCGGTTCTGATTCACATCCGTTATCATCACTTTTCCAGCTAAATAATATTTGGCGAGCTGTAATTGAATACAGCCAATTTGTCCCGCCCCAAGGATCAGTACAGAATCTCCAGGATGAACAGGCGCTCGTTCAAACCCATGCAGGCAGCAGGCAACTGGTTCGACCATGGCCCCTTGCTCATATGAGACGCCATGCGGGAGCTTACCCATAGTGTGCTTTACGTGTAAAGCAGGAACACGGATATATTCTGAAAAACCGCCTGGATCTACATTTGTGGCTGAAAACTGCGGACACATTGTATAAAAACCTCTTTGACAAAAGTCACAGGTGAAACAAGGAACATGATGTGCTACACATACCCTGTCTCCCGTTTGGACATGTGTCACTTGACTGCCGGTCTCGACAATATCACCGGCAATTTCATGTCCGAGCACCGTCCCAGGAGGTACCGTCTCATGTGTTGCTTTGTAAATATCCGTCCCGCATAAGCCGCAGGCACGCATCCTTAAAAGAACTTCATCATCACCAATCGCAGGCCGCTCCCTCTCCTCATAACGAATGTCCTCTGAAGAATAAAAGACAGCTGATTTCATGTAGCTGCATCCTCCTTTTCATCACTTTTCGCAAGACCCTGTAAAGTTTGAACAAGCTGTTTGTATTCACTCATCTCACTTGATATCCAGTAACGTCCCCCGAATATTCGCGCCTGTCCCACTCTGACATATACTTTTCCGATATGGGGATATGGCTTTAAAAACAGTTTTCCTTTGATATCGGATACAGCATATGTGTGCCATCTGCCAAAAGCACCTATCTTCAGCTCATCTCGACTAATGATGACGTTCGTCGGCTGATTCAGCCCCGTGAAGCTAGAAAGCATCAGAATAGGCAGCGTATAAACACCTAACACAGCTAACGGTTCAGGTCCTGCCGACATTAAGGTATAAAGAGACCAGAGAAAAAACAGACAGATGAGCAGGGCCGGAAGAAAAATAGAAAACATCGCAGACGTTCGGCTATAAGTATGCTGCTGCATGAGACTCCCTCCTTTCAGGTGACATGGAAGGAGCTACAAAAGCTCCTCCATGCAAACATCGTTTACTTAATATGATCAATGATTTTCTCAATATCATCTTCAATGCCAAATCCAGTTAAAAAGGATAATGTTTGAATCACAGGAGTCCCTTTTGTATCACTTACAGGCGTTGTCGTTACAATTAAATCGGCGCCCTCCGCCTTTTGCGGTACCTCAGAAGCCTTACATTGTTCAACCACGACATCGTATCCTTTTTCCTTTAATGTCTCTTCTACTTTTTTTGCGACAACCGTTGATGTTGCAACTGCTGTTCCGCACGATACCAATATTTTCTTTGCCATAAGAATCCCTCCAGCTTGTTTATTGGTCTTTCTGATCTAAGCCCATTTCTTTTGCATACTGCTTTTTAATATCATTTCGCACCCAGTACCATAGAAGCGCATAAGCCAGGGCACACACAATCGCTGCAATAAAGTACGGGTTGCTCGGATCAAGAAGTCTCACCATGATCCAAGGAATGACGTGAGAACCTAGATCAATACCAGAAATCATGTTTGCCCCTTCTGGGAAATCAAAGCCTACTGCTTTCCCCATTGTTGTCGCAAGTGGTGCGAGGTTCGTTGCGATGAAGAAGACAATCATTAATGTAAAAATACTGTTAATGAGGCCGCGAATAATATTCCCACGAGCGGCTGCAACTGCCCATACAACCGTAAATGGCAGAACCGACAAATCCGCAAATGGCAGCATGCCATTGTAAGGAAGAACAACAGCGAGCAAAATCGTAATCGGCACCATCAAAAGGGCTACGGCCATATTCGCCGGATGACCGATTACAATCGCTGTATCTAAGCCAATATAGACGTTTTTTCCAGGGAAACGCTTTTGAATATAGGATCGAGCGCCCTCAGAGATTGGAATAAGTCCTTCCATTAACAAGGCAACCATTCTTGGCATTAACACAAGAACTGCTGCCATTTGAATGCCAAGAGTCATGACGCCTTTCGCATCATAGCCGCCAAGAAGACCAATAATGATACCAAGTATGAGACCCATCACGAGCGGTTCGCCAAAAATCCCAAAACGTTTCTTCAATGTTTCTGGATCAGCATGAATTTTGTTTAAACCAGGGATTTTATCAATGATACGGTTTGACGCATACATGAGCGGCGCGAAGTTGACCGTTTCAGCATGAGCCATCGATACGCCTTTTAATCCGAAATGGTGTTCAATTGTTGGTGCCGTCCAATCGGCTAATTTAAGCGTAATTGCAGAGACGATCAAGCCAACTGCAAGGGCCAAGAACATATTATGATAAGCGTAGTAAGTAACAGAGGCCGCAAAAATCAAATGCCAGAAATTCCAAATATCCACATTCAGTGTTTTCGTAAAGTTAACGGACAACAAGATGACATTTAACAAAAGCACAAGAGGAATCATCAAAGGGGCAACAGGTGTACCAAACGAAATTGCGGCTCCAATCGGCCAGCCGACATCCAAAATATCGAGCTTTAACCCAAGGGAATTGACCATGGCTTTTGCTGCTGGTCCAAGACCGCTCACAAGCAAATTAATGACAAGGTTGACACCGACAAAGCCAATTCCGATTGTGATACCGGCCCGGAAGGATTTCTTAAAGCCTTGCCTTAAAACCATACCGAAAATCGTCATAATAATCGGGAGCATAATAGTTGGTCCAAGGTCTAATATAAAATCGACGGCTTGCTTGATCATACATCCACCTCCTGATTTTTTCAGATAAAGCGCTTACATTATTTCACGAAAGACTATTGGTTTAATTCTTGTTGAAGGACATCCACAGCTTCTTCATACGATGTCATGTGAGATAACTTATTCATCACGTCTTCTTTTCTAAAAAGCGTCATGAGCTTTTCTAACATCACAAGCTGCTTACTAGGTTCAGAGATTGCAAGGACGAACACAATTTTGGCTTGCACTGTTTCATCAGGGCTTCCCATCTTATGAAAAATGACAGGTTCCTTTAAAGTCGCTACACTGATCGCCGGTTTGTTCACATGTTCAGGATCTGTATGCGGAATTGCCACTCCAAAGGTCGCCAGAGGCAGGCCTGTGGGATATGTTTTTTCTCTTTCAAGCACTGCTGGTAGAAAGCTCGATTTAATATATCCTCCAGCTTCTAACCGTTCTGCTAAATATGCCGTCACCTCCTCTCTCGAAGATGCTTCGTACTGCAGCTCAATTAGCTCCTTATCTAATTCAAACAAGTTGTTCAAACAACCACCTCTTTCATTTGGTATAAACATGAACACATGTAATAAAAAGAAAGAACATTTTAGAGTAGAACCTTTTATAAAGCGCTCACAAATACTCATCCTTAAAAATGTTCAATGTTGTTACCTTTGTAAAGATATTATAATATTCGAAATTATAAGTCAATGTTCCTAGGAAAATTTTTATAAAAAAAGATGCAGCGAATGCTGCACCCTTCCCTTTGAACCTCCTACACCTCTTATTAAATATAGCTTCCTATATCTAAAAATTCGGATACAAATAGATTGTCTGTTTGCTCCGCCATTTCTTGCTTTGTCCCGATCTTTTCGATTCTGCCTTCATTCATGACCACGACACGATCAGCAATATCGAACGCCTCTTCTTGATCATGTGTCACAAAGATGGTTGTCATCTGAAATTCTCGATGGACTTTTTTGAGCCAATGTCTTAATTCTTTCCTCACCTTCGTATCTAGAGCGCCAAAAGGTTCATCTAATAGGAGCGCCTTCGGTTTGACCGCAAGTGCGCGTGCTAGCGCTACACGCTGCTTTTGTCCACCTGATAGATGCTCTGGATAACGCTGCTCATACTGCGTTAACTGAACGACTTCTAACAGCTCATGCACACGTTCTTTGATAGCCTCTTTTGACAGTCGTTCCCGCTTTGGTTTTACCCTCAGGCCATACGCAACGTTATCAAATACTGTCATATTTTGAAAAAGAGCATATTGCTGGAACACAAAACCGATCTGCCGCTTTCGCACAGGAATATGAGTATAATCCTGATCTGCAAATAAAATCTGCCCGTTATTTGCATAGTCAAGTCCTGCAATAATTCTTAATAAAGTCGTCTTTCCAGAGCCAGATGGTCCTAGTAAAGATATCAATTCACCATTTCCAATAGACAAATCCACGTTTTGCAACACCTTTGTCTGCCCAAATTGTTTTGATATTTGTTTCGCTGTAATGCCCAAGGCTGATCCCTCCATTTATTTTGAACGCTTGCCAAGCCGATGATCCAACTGTTGAATGATTTGCTTGATCATTAATGTAATGACCGCAACAAACGCCATGAGAGAAGCCACGGCAAAAGCAGCTTGGAATTGGTACTCATTGTATAAGATTTCAATATGAAGCGGCATCGTATTGGTCATACCGCGAATATGACCTGATACAACCGACACTGCACCAAATTCACCAATCGCCCTTGCCCCTGCTAAAATGACGCCGTAAAAAAGTGCCCATTTGATATTTGGCAGTGTCACGAGAAAAAAAGTCTTCCACCCATTTGCACCAAGCGTGAGCGATGCTTCCTCCTCATGAATGCCTTCATTTTGCATAAACGGGATTAACTCTCTTGCAATAAACGGAAATGTGACAAATATGGTCGCGAGGATCATGCCTGGTACAGAATAAATGACTTTCCATCCATTTGCTAAAAGCCATGGACCTAAAAGTCCGTTTGAGCCAAATAAAAGAACAAATACAAGTCCAGCTATCACAGGTGAAACTGCAAACGGGAGGTCAATCACAGTCGTTAACAAACGTTTTCCGCGGAAATTAAATTTTGTGAACAGCCATGCAGCGCTGACTCCAAAGATGATTTGAAGCGGCAGTGTGATGATCACAATGAAGACGGTCAATTTGATTGCCGCAAGTGTATCTGGATGTGAAACAGCCAGAAGATAAGAACTCCACCCTTTCTCAAATGCCTTTGAAAACACGGCAATCAGCGGCATGAGTAAAAACAAAATCAAAAAGGTATACACAATGGTAATAAAAATGATCTTTACCGTCTTTGATTCCGTCACAGGACTTTTAAATTTGGTGTGATGCTGATGACTAAGCTCTCTCTCCAATTGTTTCACCTCACGTCCACTTGTTTTTTCCGCTCAACATACCACTGAATCCCGTGAATCAATATCAGGATGAAAAACGAAAGGAGCAGCATCAAGCACGCAATTGCTGCTGCACCATGATAATCATACTGTTCAAGCTTTGACATGATCATCAGCGGTGTAATTTCTGTTTTAAACGGAATATTTCCAGCAATAAACACAACGGAGCCATATTCACCCAGTGCTCTTGCAAACGCAAGAGAAAAGCCTGTTATAATCGCTGGAAACATGGCGGGTAGCAGCACATGAAAAAAGGTCTGGCTTCTTGTTGCACCAAGGATCGCCGCAGCCTCTTCCACTTCATGCTGCAGTCCTTCTATCACCGGCTGAACCGTTCTAATGACAAATGGAATGCCGATAAAAATAAGTGCCAAAATAATCCCTAACGGTGTGTAAGCCACCTTTACATGCAAAAATTGACCAATCCAACCATTCGGAGAATAAAGGGTTGTGAGAGCAATACCTGCAACAGCCGTTGGGAGAGCAAATGGCAAGTCTATGAGAGCATCCAAGATTTTCTTTCCAGGAAAAGAGTACCTGGTGAGAACCCAGGCGATCAATACACCAAATCCCGCATTGATGAGTGCGGCTGCAAAGGAAGTCGTCACAGTTAGCTGCAACGACTTCAATACTCTTGCATCGCTAAAGACCTTCCAAATGCCTTCTACTCCTAATGAAGCCGTCCAGATCAATACCATAGATAAAGGAATCACCACAATCGCACTCACATAAACGAGCGTCACCCCAAGGCTCAGCCCGAATCCAGGCAATACATTTTTTCTTTTATTGGTGGCAGCATGTGCTTTCCTCATCACGTCGCCCCCTATTTTTGTCCGCTATAAATTTGATCAAATAATCCGCCATCATCAAAAAATCTTTTTTGTGCCTGTCGCCATCCGCCAAATGCCTGATCAATTGTCACCATATCAATTTTTTTAAACTGGTCTTTATATTTGTTTAACACTTCTTGATTTCTAGGCCGATAATAGTTTTTCGCCGCAATTTCCTGCCCTTTTTTAGAATACAAATAATCTAGATAAGCCTTTGCCACTTTCTCCGTTCCTTTACGCTTCACATTTTGATCGACAACGGCAACGGGTGGCTCTGCTAGAATACTTATGGATGGGCTGACAATTTCAAATTTGTCTTTGCCTAATTCATGCAGTGTCAAATAGGCTTCATTTTCCCATGCAATTAACACATCACCAAGACCGCGTTCGACAAAGGTAGTTGTGGCTCCACGGGCGCCTGAATCAAGGACCTCGACATGTTCATATAGCTTTTTGACAAAATCCTTTGTTTTTTCTTCATCGCCATGAAATGTTTTATCGGCATATGCCCATGCGGCTAAGTAATTCCACCTTGCACCGCCGGACGTCTTTGGATTCGGCGTAATGATAGACACGCCTGGTTGAATCAAGTCATCCCAGTCTTTAATATTTTTTGGATTTCCTTTCTTCACAAGAAACACAATAGTAGACGTATAGGGAGTTGACTCGTTGGGAAATTCCTTTTGCCAATCCTTTGAAAGAAGTCCACGATCTGCAATCGCATCAATGTCATATCCAAGCGCAAGTGTTGCCACATCTGCCTCGAGTCCATCAATAATCGATCTCCCCTGTTTTCCCGATCCTCCGTGAGACTGCTGAATGGTCACATCGTCACCGGTTTTGTCTTTCCAGTAAGTCTGAAAGGCTTGATTGTAATCCTGATACAATTCACGTGTAGGATCATACGAAACATTTAACAGCTCAACCTTACCTTTTTGATTTGAGGCTTCGTTTGCGTTTGAGCATGCAACACTCGTCACAGTCAAGATCAATATGGTGGTCACGATCGAGACCCATTTCCACTTTTTCACGTTATCCCGCTCCCCTGTTCTCAAATAATAGTGACACCAACCTTGCCGTTTCATACGCAAAAAAGGCCCTTAGCCATTGAAATACATACAGTCCTGTACTTCAAATGCCAAGAGCCTTCGGTTGTCCGATCAGCTATATATGATTGATGTTAGTCTATATATTATTCAAACTATTCACAGGTGTCAACTATGTTTTTCTTTTTGTTTAGACAAAAAAAGAAACGTCATCTTCAAGAGACGCTTCTTTTCCCGGGAAATGTTATTGATTTGCAGATAGCTTTAAATTGACACCAACAGCGGTTCCATTTCTAGTTGAATCAGCTACTCCAGTAAATGTCCCTGCTTTTCGATCAATTAGAAGAGCTTGCACGTTTCCTATATCAATAGGCGAACTGCCAAAACGGTGCCCCATATCATTTAACTTTGTCCTCACATCGAGGGGGACACCTACTTCATAGCGGTAAGAAGTTAAACTGTTTGTATAAATCCTTGGTTCTTCGACCGCATCCTGAAGCTCCATGTCATATTCAAGCAAATTCAGGATCGTCTGTGAAACAGAAGCAATAATCGTGGTTCCTCCAGGTGACCCAACGGTCATGACAGGCTCTCCATCTTTAAAAATAATCGTTGGCGTCATACTTGATAATGGACGTTTATTTGGCTGCACTTCATTTGCGCCGCCAGGCCTTGCATCAAAATCCGTGAGTTCATTATTTAAGAAAAAACCATACTCGGGGACAAGAATCCCTGTACCAAATAACTGTTCAATGGTTGTTGTAAATGACACAACATTTCCCCACTGATCTGCAACAGTAAAATGGGTGGTCTCACCAATGGTTTTATCTTCTGGCTGAGGAACAATTGGGGATGGATTTTTTTCATCCTCATATGCCCATGGATCTCCTTCTTTCGGGTTTTGAATCATTTGATCTAATTGAATGAGAGAGGCTCTTTCTGAAATGTAATCATCGTCTAATAGTCCTTTTAGTGGAACATCTACGAATTCGGGGTCGCCGGCATATGCGGCTCGGTCAGCATAGGAGAGATGCATTGTTTCAGCAAGTAGCTGATATTTTTCGAACGATTTGGGGTCATATTGAGATAGGTTAAAGTGGTCAAGTATTTTAAGGATTTGTAGCATAAACACCCCACCCGAGCTTGGTGGAGGCATACTTGCAAGCTGGTACCCTTTATAGTCTCCCCAGATTGGCTTGTCAGTCTTGACTTCATAATGACTAATGTCATCTGTTGTCATCGTACCACCAAAATCTTGGACCGTATTTGCGAGTGCCTTCGCTACTTTTCCTTCATAAAACGCCTTACTTCCTTTTTTTGCAATCAGTTTAAATGTTTTTGCAAGACCTGGCTGAACAAGCAGATCTCCTTCTTTGAGCGGTTGATCATCTGGAAGAAAGATTGGTGCTGCAGCCGTTTTTTTCAATTTTTCTTGATGATCTTCAATGGCTTTTGCAAGGACCGAATCAATTTGAAATCCATCCTCTGCCAGTTGAATAGAAGGTTTAATCAATTCCTTCATAGAACGAGTCCCCCACTTATCTAATGCTGCCTCAAGACCTTTTACTGTCCCGGGAACACCAACTGCATTACCATGTGTGGATCTCTCAGCGAATGGGATGACTTTACCCTCATCAGTTAAAAACATGTCAGGTGTTGCGCCCTGAGGTGCCCGCTCTCTACTATTGATGATGGATGTTTCTTTTGTCTTCCCATCATAAACCATCATAAATCCTCCGCCGCCGATTCCAGACATCATTGGCTCTGTCACATTCAGTGCGTAATGGATGGCAACAGCAGCATCAACTGCGTTTCCACCTTTTTTCAATACATCAGCACCAACTTCTGATGCAAGTGGATGAGCTGTGGCCACCATGCCATCTTTGCCAACAGCTACTTTATTCCCATGTGTTTCATTTGCAGTGACTTGGCTGACAGGTAGGAAAAACGAGAAAACAAACAGACATATGGACAAAACAGTTAGAGAAATGCGTTTCATAAACAACACCCCTTCCATATTCTTACTTTGACATTACCTACTTCTTGACCAGAATACAATAGATTATTCTAAAATTTCTAAAATTTTCATTCTATCATCCTACATAAATCAAATGAAACACGTTTTTTCAAAACATATGACACACAATAAAAGTAGGGATAAAGACATAATGTTTTCACGTATTTGTCTTAACGGTATAATAAACACAAAGGGGGAAAAATGGTGAACCACAAAAGCAAAATGTTTTGGGAAACGTATTGGAAAGAGAAATCAGAAAAAGCACCTGCTGACGCGTTTGTTTCGGCGTGGGCATTCGGATCAGATCCAGATCATTTGCTTAATCTTGTAAAGCAAGGGAAAAAAACAGCCACTTGTTCTGGACACCTGTTTTATGAAAAAGAACAGGAGCCACTTCCAAAAGCCGGACAATATGCAGTCATTTTGGACAGCCAGGAAGAACCTAAAGCCATCATTGAGATTACGCATGTAGATGTGATGCCAATGAATGAAGTCCCTGAATCCTTTGCACAAGCAGAAGGTGAAGGCGATCTATCATATGACTATTGGTATAGAGTTCATAAAGAATTCTTCACAGAAGCACTCAAGCCATACGGATTAGACTTCAAAGAAGACATGCTTCTTGTTTGTGAACGTTTTAAACTGATTCATTCAGCTTCTTAACCTTTAAGCGGCGCCAAAAACGGCCCGCTTTTTCCGTTTCCTTTTCCCTTTCTGAAAAAGGTGTGTTGAGATCACATCTTTAGGTCAGAATAAGATCAAATAGAAAAAGTGAAGAAATTTTCGACTACACCTGTTTTTTTTCGACAAAAGAATATATAATTATTTGATGTGTGCATTGTCTCATTTATACAATGGAGGGTTTTTACATGTTAAAAAGGAAAAAAGACAAGTTTTCCGTCTTGTTAACGGAAATTGCTAAAAATTTAGATGAAACTGCTGAGTATTTTGTTAGCTATAAAGTAACAAATCAAACCACTCTGAAAGAATTTTCTGACACATTGAAGGAATATGAGACAAAAGGTGATCATCATGTTCATACCATGATTAAAGAGCTGAACAAAGCCTTTATTACACCGATTGAGCGTGAAGACATTCTTCAATTGACGAATAGCCTCGACGATGTTTTAGATGGAATTGAGCATTTTTCAGCGACAATGGAAATTTATTCAATGACAAGCTCTGACGAACATATCGACAAATTCAGCCACTACATCAGAGAATGCGCAAAAGAAATTTTAATTACAATTGATTTACTGGCTGAAAATCGCTTAAAAGATATTCAACCACACGCAATCAAAATCAAAGAGATCGAGCATAATTGTGACAATCTTTATCGTAAATCACTAAAGAACTTATTTGGAAAAGAAACTGATCCAATCAAGGTCATTCAATACAAAGAAATTTACGAAACACTTGAAGAAATCGCTGATTCCTGTCAAGGTGTTGCCAACAATCTAGAAACAATCATTATGAAGAATGCGTAACGGGGTTAGTTAAATATGGATACATTACTCATCCTTACCATATTTATTGTCATTTGTGCACTTGCTTTTGATTTCATTAACGGATTCCACGATACAGCAAATGCCATTGCGACTTCAGTTTCAACAAAAGCATTAAAACCAAGACATGCTATCATTATGGCAGCGTTTATGAACTTCTTAGGAGCAATGACATTTACAGGTGTGGCAAAGTCCATTACAAAAGACATCGCAGATCCATTTACACTTCAAAACGGTTCTGTTGTCATTTTGGCTGCTTTAATTGCAGCTATTACTTGGAACTTGCTTACTTGGTATTACGGGATTCCGAGTAGTTCTTCACATGCACTGATTGGATCAATTGCAGGAGCTGTTATTGCCTCTGCCGGTTTTGGCGCTTTAAACTATTCGGGATTCATTAAAATCATTCAAGCCCTTTTGCTTTCACCTATCCTAGCTTTCGTGTTGGGATATATCGTGTACACCATTATTAAAATTATATTCAGAGACAACAATCTCGCAAAAACAAATAAACAATTCCGACGTGTTCAAATTTTAACTGCCGCACTGCAATCGTATACCCATGGAACGAACGATGCGCAAAAAGCGATGGGAATTATTACGATGGCTTTAATTGCAGGTAATTTGCATACAACAGACGACATTCCATTCTGGGTACAATTCTCTTGTGCGCTTGCAATGGGACTTGGTACTTCTATTGGTGGCTGGAAGATTATTAAAACAGTCGGCGGTAAAATCATGAAAATTCGTCCAGTAAACGGAGTATCTGCCGATTTAACTGGTGCAGCCATTATTTTCGGTGCAACGTTTATCCACTTACCTGTTAGTACCACACACGTTATTTCATCTTCTATTCTAGGCGTAGGTTCTGCGCACAGAGTCAAAGGTGTGAACTGGGGTACGGCAAAACGTATGCTTGTCACTTGGGTCATCACATTACCGATTTCAGGAACTCTAGGTGCTCTCATATACTTTTTGCTAAACACGTTTCTCTAATGTAAAAGGCCTGTCTAACAGGTCTTTTTTTATGTAGACAAAGGGTTTTGCCTTCACACTCAAACTGTCTGTTCTTACTGGCAGTTTTTTTCATGAAGCAGGGTTTCCAATCATACCCATAGAAGTAAACAAGTATTCATCTGTCTATGGGAGAGAAGAACATGCTATTATTTTTTCAATTGACTGTATGGTTATTGTTAGGTGCACTTGCAGTGTATGTATTTGCTGTATGGCGCTTTGAACAAAAAGTAAAAGAAAAAATGTTTGCCATTCGTAAAACGTGGTATTGGATTTATGTAGCTGGTGCTGTTGTTTACTGGACAAATGACCCCTCTTCCATCTTCACCGATTGGATGCACTACTTCATCATTGCCGTTTTTTTTGCATTAACCGATGCTTTCATTTTTCTCAGCTCCTATATTAAAAGACTTGGGAATCATGAGCTGGAAACCGACACCCATCAACTCCTTGAACAAAACAACGATCTACTTCATTCTTACCTCAATAAACTAAAAACGTACCAATACCTATTGAAAAACGAACCGATCCATGTATATTATGGAAGTATAGAGGCATATATAGAGGGAATTGAACGGCTGATTTATTCTTTTGCAGATAAAATGAATATTCAAGCGGTTCTGTGTCCATATGATACGCAGGAACAAAAAGATGACTTGCTGCGAACACTGGACCAGCGAGCTCTTATTCAGGCAAAGCTTGACAGGCAGGAAGTATATTACGATGATTTCGGCAAATTGGTGCTCATTCCGTTTTCAGTAGCAGATGCACACTTTGTCATTAAGCTGACCTCTGATGAGATTGTCACTGAGTTCGATTATTTATTAATGACTTCACTTACAACAATTTATGACCTAATCTTGCCTGACGAAGAGGAAGGTGATGAAGATGGACCACGCACTTCAAGGGGATAACAACAATCGCAAGAAAAACCCTTTTAAGATTTTAAAGAAGAAACGCCATATTAGTATGGCCGATTACAAAGTAAGCCCCCATACAGAGCGTATTTTCAAAAAAAATGAACAGCTTCTGGATGAGTATAAAAATAAAAAAGCTTGATCACAATAAAGGACGCGGAACTAAACCCGCGTCCTGATTCCTTTTTTACATCGATTCGCATACAATAAAACCATATGCTGTAACCATTGAGGTGCCAAAATGAAAAAGAAAATCAAACAATTGAGATATGTTCAATTTGCTGAATTTCAGCCGTCCCCTTATGTCCGACGATTAAATGAAAAAAGTGAAGCAGTCATTCATTCATACAAACAGAAAAACTCACTTATTTAATAGCTCAAGCAGCTTTTCCTTCGTTTTAGGTCCGTATACCCCATCACTTGTCAGACCATTCATCAGCTGAAAACGCGCTACAGCATTGGCCGTTTTTTCCCCATAAATCCCGTCGACTCCCTTATCTACAGCCGTTTTATCAGGATAAAAATAAACAGCAGCAAGCGCTTTTTGGACGAGGCGTACGTGCTCCCCCTTTGTCAAAGGAGATGTCACCTTTAAAGTCCCATCCGGCAGCTCATACATCACCTTTCCATCATTTCGATAAATTTTAAGAACCTGTCCAATTTGAATCTTGTTCGGATCGCTAATGTCATTCCATTTCTGTAAATCACTCACCGTGACGCCATGGGCTTTGGCAATACTTGTTAACGTATCCCCGCTTTTGACCACATACGTGATGACCGTCTCCGGATCACCTGCAGTTTCAATTCCTTTTTTAAATTCACCCCATGTAGATAGCAGCAGGCGTGGACATGCTTTTCCAGACCAATGCTGATGTGTAACCACGTTTGCTAATGGAATGTCATGTTCTTTTAATAGCTTTTGAATGAGCCATTGAGCATGTTTGACAGCCTGCTGAAAGTTCCCATCTTCATTTTCACAAATTTCAATTCCGATTGATTTCCGGTTACCATTCCCATGACCATCCCCTGCATGCCAGCCATTTTCATTTAAAGGCAGATGCTGAAAAATTTCACGATCATCCACTGTAAAGTGCCAGCTCACCTCTGTTGTTGGTCGTTTGACGTATGCCGCATGACTTTTCGCATCAGCTCCCTTTGACGTATTCGCTGTGTTATGAACAGTCACATACAACGGTGTCATAGCGTATCCTGGACGATTTCCGTTTCCTACTGGAATAAAATCTTGATAAATTTGTACCATGTTCTGCACTCCCTTTTGCTAGATTGAATTGATCTTTCTCATCAATCGGTGGCATCCGTAAGACAAATTTTGTTTGTTTTAGTCATAACACTATGGTAAAATTTGAATTCAATCTTCCATTTTTAATAGCGAAAAATGAAAAAACGACGAAAAACACAGGAAATAATTCCATTTTTCTTTGATTTTATGTTAAAATTGTTAAATATAAGCCGATATAAAAAGTAAGCGATAGCTTTATTAGCCATTTAGTCCTATATGGACTTTTCTTTTACGTTAAAAACAGAACATACGTTTGCATGGAGGTTTTTAAATGACTTATTTTTTAACCCATTTAGAAGAAGATATTAAACGGTTATACACTCAACTACAAATAAGCGGTCCTGCTTATTTGGATATGCAAAGGATCGCTTCTGAATTTCATGTATGGGTCCATTACGAGGATACCGGCAGCATGATGATCAAACATCAAGGTCTTTACAGTATTATTTTAAACAGATCCCTATCACCAGAAGAACAGTGGCAGGATTTTGCCCACGAGCTCTGTCATGTGCTGAAACACGCAGGCAATCATTTCAAGATGCACAAGCTCTTTCGAGAACTGCAAGAGTTTCAGGCAAAACAATTCATGTATCACTTTTGTGTTCCGACCTTTTTGCTCCTGCAAATGAAGCTTCCAAACCTTCGGCAGCAAGCTATTTCGCATATTGCTCAAACATTTCACGTAACCTGGGCTTTTGCAGAAAAACGGCTTGCCTTATTCGAACAGCGAAAAGTAGGCATTCGCTTTCAAAAGGAGTTTACTTCCTATTTAATGAAAGCGGAAGCGGAAAGGGTTGCGGAAAAAGAAGCCGTTTATCAAACGTAAACGCCTGCCCGCATGACAACAGAGGTTTATTCATAAAGGCTTAATACTTGTTTCAGTGCATTTGTGTATCTATAAAATTGTTCATTTTGTGTATCACGCCGATAGCGCCGCCTAAAGTCTTGAAAGAATGCTCTTCTTTGAGCTTGACTGATTTCAATTTGAACGCTTTTCCCTGTCAGACATTGATTATTAATATTATCAGGATGTGTTCCAGAAAAACGATCTGATTCAGATAGCAGCAATGCAGGAAAACCATTCAAAGTTAAACGTTTCACCGTTTCTGCAGCTCTTTCTCTGTCTGTACCACCCACTAATGTTTGAAGCACGTCTGTTTCTCCGTAGCCGTGGAGCGCAAATGTATAATGATGTGTATGCACTTGAGAAAGACAAATCGGCTCATCAAAACGTGTGCTTGTAATATGAAGAACATGATTGCCTTTCACTTTAAGGCCCTCAAATAAATACATAGAATAATCGCCTGCTAATTCATGGATCAGCTCACTCACGCCTGATTCAATTCCTCCGGCATGAGGCGACAAAACGAGAAGCTGATCCCCTTCCCGCTTGTGAAGAATTTGATAGTCAATCCCTTCTCTTTCATGAGCGGAAAGCTCTTCATAATTTTGATACGTATCGATGATTTGCATCATTCCATCTGCCCCATTTCTCTATATGAGCATAAGTCTACTGATCTCAAATTCTTTTGTAAAGTGTTTTCGAAACGTCTATCCATATGAAGACATCCTTAAATTTTCCTTATTTTTACGGCTTTCTGTTGAATTTTGAGAAAAAATGACTGATAATTGAAACAAATAGAACTTTTGGACTATATGAATCTTTTTGTATTCTCTCTCATAAATTAGAAATATTGTGATCTATATCTGGAGGAATTCATGTTAAAAAAGAAAACCACCATCATCCTTGTCATCTTATTGATTAGCTTCGCTGGTATCATTTATTGGAAATGCTTCTCTCTTCAAGGCGTGTCTCACGGAACATTCATCCGCTCTATGTCATCACCTGACGGAACATATATCATCAACACCTATCGTCATAGTGGAGGAAAACTAAAGGCAAACGCAGTCAGAGCTGAAATTGAAAACAAACTAACCCATCGAAAGAAAACGATTTACTGGAAATACCCTGATAAAGACCCTCTCATCAAGTGGAAAAATGCACAACTTGTTCAAATTGGACACGAGTTTTTAAATGTTGTAAAAGGCGAAACGTACGATTATCGCTTTGATCCATCACCTAAAAAATAAAATATGAGTAAGAAAAAAAACGAACCCTATTTGGATTCGTTTTTTGTTACGTTGACATAATTTTTTGCATAAAATCTTTCATTTCCCTGCTGACCACAGTCAATCGATCAATGACCTCGCTAAACTCTGTCACAAGCAAAGCCTGCTCTGCCGATGATCCTTTCATATGATCCATACTCTCAAGTAATGTATGTATATTGGAGGAAATCCCTTGCAATGAGCTTTCAATATTTTCAGTTGCACGTGAGGTTTCGCTTGATAGTTTTTGGACTTCGCTTGCCACAACACTAAAACCTGCACCCTCTTTTCCTGCTCGGGCTGCTTCGATTGACGCATTCAATCCTAGCAAACTCGTTTGTTTAGATATCCCTTTAATCATTTTTGTAATTTCTGATGTTTTTTTCGAGCTTTCAAGTGTTTGCTGCGTTTGTAAGGTCATTTCCTCACTTGTAGCAGAGAGCTCCTCTGAATGCGCCGCCACGACATGTACCTTCTCTTGAATACTTTGGATAATGTCATGTAACGACTCCATATATGCCTCAAGCTCCAATTGATTTTTGATCGGAAAGCCTAAAGCAATTGCCCCAACTACTTGTTGATTCTCATCGAAAATCGGCAAACCCATCGCATTTAACGGTATCCCATAGACGGATTCTGGCAAAAACGTACTCGACGTTTCCCCTCTAAGCGCTTTTTTCATATTCATATCATCCGGTTTAATCAGATCACCTGCTCGTATTTGAAAATCAACATCTTTTGATGGCAAATAAAGCAAGAATTTCTCTCGATCAATAACACCCATCGTCACTTCATTCTTTAAGATCTGCATCATATATGGTGCAGCTGTCACAATACTCTGTAGTATATCCACTTCTCCTACCCCCTTACTGTATTTATCGGTCATCGATCTTAAATTAATAGTTATTTTTAAAAATAATGATTTTGATTGATGATTTTTCTCATATTTACGGGTAAGAAGTGTGTCATTTCCTTTCTATATTCAAAAAAACACAAATTTGCTATAATCAAAGTATCAACATATGATGAAATGGTCATGTAACCATTTTACTTATTCATTGGAGGCGCATGTTGTGACACAACCCATGAAATATGAGCAGGCGATCGTCATTGGCGGCGGTATCACCGGAATGCTCGCTGCAAAGGTATTATCAACGTTTTATCATCAGGTGTTTATTATTGAAAAGGATGAACTGCCAGACTCTCCTGAGAACCGTCTCGGCACTCCTCAAGCCTTTCATCCACATAGAATGCTGCCACTTGGCAAGCAAATATTCGAACGTCTATTTCCTGGTTATACAAAAGAATTACTGGCAATGGGCGGATTTAATACTTTGCATCAAACATCTCGATTTATCACAAAAGATGGTGAATTAGCGCTCACCGATACAGAAGAAACAGCTGTCACAAGACGAGCCATGCTAGAGTGGGTGCTGATGCAAAGAATGTTAAGTGAGGAACGTGTTCATTTTCTAGAAAAACATGAAGCGATCTCGCTTCAGTTTGAGGAAGGAACAAATCAAGTCATAGGGCTCATCGTGAAAGATCGGCATGTAAAGCCAGGAATTATTCATCAAATGAAAGCAGATTTAGTGATCGATACGTCTGGAAGAATGTCTAAACTACCAAAATGGCTGAAAGACGCAGGACTGTCCTTGCCACAGACAGATGAGCTAAGCGTCTCTCTTGGCTACAGCACAAGATACTACCAGATATCACCTAAGGCGCCAAACCTGCAATCAATGGTCGTAGTTGGACAACCAAACAAACAAATCCCGACAGGACTGTTTGAACGGGTAGATCATGATTTAGTAGCTGTTCTTCTCTCAGCAGCGGGCGGCTCACATTATCCAACAACGGATGCTGATCAATTTGATTCAGAAACCGCTGCGCTTACCCATCCAGCGATAGCAGAAGCCATCACCCATTTAACGCCCTATACAAAACCAAAAGGATTTAGAGTCCCTTCTTGCGTGAGACATCACTATGAACAAATGCAGGATTGGCCAAGTGGATTATTGGTAATGGGCGATGCTTTATGTACATTAGATCCAATTCATGGGCAAGGAATGACAAAAGCAGCTCTCGAGGCGCAAACACTTGAGCGTATGCTCAAACAAGCACAAGAAAATGGGCGGTTGTCTTTTGAAAGGAATACCCTAAAACAAATGCAGCACGCCAATGAACTTGGCTGGTGGCTTTGTGCAATTGCTGATATGGCGTGGGAAGGAGTCGAGTTAAAGGGAGGAAAGCCAATTCCCCATTTAACATTTGTACAGGAATATTTAAATAGATACGTGCAATATGCCGTTCAAACAAAACAGGCTGAACGTCTTGAGGCATATCACCGTATGCATTCTTTCTTAACAGAACCGAGAGAAATCCTGAACCTAGAGCAGCTACATGACATGATTCAGTCTGATTCCTCTGGAGAAACTGCCGAGTGGTGGCGACAATGGGACAAAGAGAACAATGAATTAAATCGAGCTTTTTTCCATGAAGCTGTTCCTGAATTTCATTTACACAACCTGCTTCATACAAATTGACAGAAAAAAAGCCCCTCATTGGGGCTTTTTCATTAACGTAATAATTGAAGTACGTTTTGTGGCTGTTGGTTTGCCTGAGCTAACATTGCTTGAGACGCTTGAGAAAGAATGTTGTTCTTTGTGAACTCACTCATTTCTTTAGCCATGTAAAACTCTTGACTACATCCAGTCCGCACGTAGACCGGATAAGTCAATTCTCCAGGCCGCAGCTTTTTTCACACAGTCGAGCGGGGTAAATCCAAGCACCAGAATAGGCGCTTCAATTTTCGCTCTTCGCAATACTTGAATAAAATAACTGTCGTTGATTTCTTCGTATTCATCACTGACAAACGACATTCTATTCTGGAAAATGTATTGCAACTTCTTCAGTTTTCAGCAGAAGCGCTAAGGTTGTTAATTGTGTGCTCTAGACGGTTTTGGACCGCACCAAGCTTAGATCGCTGAGCAGACACTTGCTTAATGGCTGTTTCAACAATACCAAGTTGTGCATCAAATCCAGCAGCTTCCTCGCCATCTTCGCCACTTGCACTAATAAATTTTGTCACATCAATTCCAGCAACAGAACCAGCTCCATCTTCACCTTCAGCAGTCCCATCTGTACCTAAAACGGAAGCACCCATGTTTTCAATGTTAAGTGTAATTTGTTGTTTTGCGTTTGCACCGATTTGGAATACAAGGCTTTGTGCCTCACCACCTTCTTCAGTACCCTTAGACGAATAAGTCCCGTCTAATAATTTCTTCCCGTTAAACTCTGTACGAGTAGAAATGCTTGTAATCTCATCTTGCAAGTTTGAGATTTCATCTTGAATTGATGCTAAATCCTCTTCCTGTTGTGTACCTGTGTTCCCCGCTTGAACAACAAGCTCACGAATACGTTGAAGTATCGCATGAGATTCAGTCAATGCACCTTCAGCCGTTTGAATAAGAGAGATACCATCTTGAGAGTTCTTAGTAGCCATTTCTAAACCACGGATTTGACTTCTCATTTTTTCAGAGATCGCAAGACCTGCTGCGTCATCCCCTGCACGATTGATGCGAAGACCAGAAGAAAGTTTCTCCATGTTCTTTTGGCTTGAACCGTTGTTAGTAGAAAGACGATTCAATGTGTTAAGTGCTGCGATATTGTGGTTAATTCTCATGTTAAATGACCTCCATGTGTTTGAACCAATTAGACATCCTTGTCCAAAAGTTCTAAATTAGAATTTTTTTGTAAGCCTTACAATCCATTTATCGAACTTTAATGGAAAATGTTTAACATAAAAGGGATAAATAAGGAATAAGTCTTATTCATTATGATCGTTTCGCTAGAGTATGCCAATTTTAAAGGTCGTTTTTCATGATTTATCAGAGGGATTTAAGAATCATAAGTAAGGAGAAGGAGAAAAAACGAAGAAAAAAGAGCATAAAAAAAAGCCCCATCAAGGGGCCTTTCATTAACGTAGTAATTGAAGTACGTTTTGTGGCTGTTGGTTCGCTTGTGCAAGCATTGCTTGAGAAGCTTGAGAAAGAATGTTGTTCTTAGTGAACTCACTCATTTCTTTAGCCATGTCAACGTCACGGATACGAGACTCAGCAGCTGTTAAGTTTTCACCAGAAGCACCAAGGTTGTTGATTGTGTGCTCTAGACGGTTTTGTACCGCACCAAGTTTAGAACGTTGAGTAGATACTTGTTTAATTGCATCATCAACGATTTGAAGTTGCTCGTCAAATCCACCAGCAGCGTTTGCAGCAATTGTTGCAAAATCAGTTACTTTAAGAGCAGATACTGTTTTAGTTGCATCAGTTGGATCTGTTCCAAGTTTATCGGCAGACATTGCTTCAATGTTAACTGATAATTGTTGAGTTCCGTTAGCACCAATTTGGAAAGTTAAAGTAGCTGTTCCATTAGCAAAATCGCCATTTAACAACTTTTTACCGTTGAACTCAGTACGATCAGAGATACCATTTTTATCAGTACCATTTCCGATTTCTTGTACTAAAGCATCAATTTCTTCTTGAATTGCACCAAGATCTGTATCATCTTGTGTACCAGTGTTTCCAGCTTGAACAACTAGTTCACGTACACGTTGAAGGATTGAATGAGTTTCAGTCAATGCACCTTCAGCGATTTGGATAAGAGAGATACCGTCTTGTGCGTTTTTAGAAGCCATTTCTAATCCGCGGATTTGTCCACGCATTTTTTCAGAGATTGCAAGACCTGCTGCGTCATCTCCTGCACGGTTGATTTTAAGACCAGAAGAAAGTTTCTCCATGTTCTTTTGGCTCGCACCGTTGTTTGCAGACAAACGGTTTAATGTGTTAAGTGCTGCGATATTGTGGTTAATTCTCATTTCCTATTACCTCCATGTAATTGGGACCTGACAGACGTCCTTGTCTGAAAAAAGTCCTTTATTCTAGGGCTTATCAACCCTGACAATTCTATTATCGGACGTGGTTATAGGATGTTTAGCAGATTTTTAAAAAAATATCTTATTTTTTTATGATTTTAATCCTAATTTTAACAATTATGTAAAAATACAAAAAGCTGCTGATTTATTATCAGCAGCTTTCCATTTTATCAATATTGCTTGATATCAAATATTAAGATATTTTGGTACACCACATAATCTTTCTTACTTGTGAAAGGTCCTTTATTGTGTTCATTATTGATCTCATAAAAGTTCATTCCGATTCCAAAGCTTCTTTCTTTATACCAGTTAAGAAAATCGTTGATTTCTTTCATTGAGAGCAGATAATCCTTTTGTAACCCATTAATCATGGTAATAGAAAGTATACCTTTCGCAGTTTCTTCTCCTGGCTTTGTTCCGTCCTGATCTTTTGGCTCTTCTGTTGATCCATCACCAGGCTTTGTTCCGTCCTGATCTTTTGGCTCTTCCATTGACCCATCACCAGGCTTTGTTCCGTCCTGATCTTTTGGCTCTTCCATTGACCCATCACCAGGCTTTGTTCCGTCCTGATCTTTTGGCTCTTCTGATGACCCATCACCAGGCTTTGTTCCGTCCTGATCTTTTGGCTCTTCCATTGACCCATCACCAGGCTTTGTTCCGTCCTGGTCTTTTGGCTCTTCTGTTGACCCATCACCAGGCTTTGCTTCATCTTCAATAATTTGCAAGTCACTTAATGGAATAGAAATCACTGATTTGTAATCACTTTTTGCAGAAAAATTCCCCATATAATATGAGTAGTTACGTCCGCCAATGACATACAATTGGTCATCAACAATTGCTGCGACAGCTGATACTCTACCTTCTGGTAAATCATATGCTGAATTTTTAAATTGGCCATCTTCTGGGTTGAAAATTTGAACTTTATTCAGTATTTCACTTGAATAATCACCAGTTCGCTGTCCGCCAATAACGAAGAATTTCCCATTATATGTTTCATAGGCCGGTTCAAATGAATATGAAGTTAAATCACTATCTTTTAATTTACTCCATTTATCTGTTGAGATATCATACTGGAACAAAGATCTTTCTCTACTATGCCCTATCGAATTTTCTCCACCTGCAACATATATTTTACCGTCAATTGCAGATATGGCTCTCCCATTTCGAGATGGTAAACCTGATGAGTTCAAGCTTTTCCATTCACCAGAGTTTGTATTGTATTGATAGACATTATTCTTATAAGAGTTTTTTGAAGACACAATATATATATTCTCATTCACTTCAACTGCGTACAAAGTTCCCTTGCTATAAGTTGAAAATACAGGGTCTCTTGGAATTTGAATCGGTTCTTCAGCCCACTGATCAAGTTCTGCATCATAAATATCAATCGTATTATAAGCTACTTTTGTATCTTCGTTAATCCCACCTATTAAATAGATTTTTTTACCTACTGTAGCATATGTTCCACCTGTTCTATATCTTGGCATACTGGCTTTCTCTTCCCACACATCTTTCTTAGGGTCATACATAAATGTTTGGTTGTTTAATTTATTTTTTTCACTTGCTCCACCAAACACATAAATCTTTCCATCAACGACTCCCACACCAGCATTAATACGTTCTTCTGGCAAATCAGCTCGTTTCGTCCATCCAATTGAATTTGCTGCATTTGCTTTGAATGGACTAAAAATACTCATTAACAAGAGTACCGTGATGAATAATAAAAACCTTTTTTTCATTTCCTATTCCTCCAACTCGTTATATTCCCTCCTTTTATCGTTCTTTTTTTTACAAAGTTTACAATTTAAAGAAATTAAGATGAGTCACTTTAAAAAATCAAATGACACCAAAAGTCACTCATTCAATCATCTAAAAATGTTGTGTGATAGAGATATGTTCAAACGAACAGTTAAGCATTACGTTTTAATAATCATTTCCTCGTCCTTCAACTGAATCATGAGTGAGGATTGAATATATAATAAATTAATAATGCGACGTGCCATTTCAGACGGAGAAGCATTGTACTGATTTCTGATCCATTCAAGAATCAATCCAAAGATGCCATATGAGCGATATTGAATAAAATAACTGTCGTTGATTTCTTCGTATTCATCACTGACAAACGACATTCTATTCTGGAAAATGTATTGCAACTTCTTCAGTAAAATTTCTTGAATTTGAGGTACACGGTCTTTCATCACCAATAAATCATAATAGTCGCGATTTTCGACGATATATTGAAATACATCGGTGCCCTCTGGTTTCATGCGAGTTAAATCCAACAGTGGATTTTCACGAGTCGGCTTACAAAATTCATATTCAAAATCTACCATTTCCCGGTGAATAAAATCTGCTGCAAGTTCGTCCTTACTATCGTAATGAACATAAAACGTCGTTCGATTGTAGTTTGCTTTTTCAACAATATCCTTCACTTTTACGTGAGAATAGCCTTTTTCTTTCACAAGCATTTTGAATGCTTGACGCAGTGTTTCTTTTGTTCGCTCAACACGGCGATCCTCTTTATTAATCATTTGCACCCTCCTTTTAGACACTTTTAAAAAAATGTTGAATAGAGATACAAAAATTCTATTGTGTTGAAAACCCATACAAAAATGTTTTTTTGCTGATTGATATGAACAACCTTTCATCTTACAATCAACTTAAGTCACATACAAATGAAATTTATGTGACAATTTATCTATCTTTAATAGAATACCATAATATACGAAAAGTGAGGCACATGATATGGAATTTCAAGCAATGGTCACAACAAATGAAAAAGATTTCGAGAAACAAACTTTATTACTAGATGACCCAAAAGCAGATGAAGTACTTGTCAAAATAGTTGCATCTGGCGTCTGTCATACTGATGCCACGGTATTAGATGGTACTCTTCCTGTACCACGTCCAGCTTTATTAGGACATGAAGGCTCTGGAATTGTAGTAAAAGTAGGTTCTAATGTAACAACCGTTCAAGAAGGAGACCACGTTGTATTGGGATTCGCTTATTGCGGTCACTGTCATAATTGTCTAGATGGGAACGCCGGTGGATGCGAAAACATGATTCAATTAAATTTCTCTGGTCGTAATAAGCGAAATGAAACGCCTATTCATACACACGATCAGCAAGATGTATCTCAATTTTTTGGCCAATCATCATTCGGGACATATGCAACTGTTGATGAGAAAAACGTGATAAAAGTAGACAAAGAAACCGATTTACGTTACTTAGGTCCATTCGGCTGCGGTTTAATGACTGGGAGCGGTACTGTCTTAAATTCGCTTGCTCCAGCACCAGGTACAAGCTTTGTTGTGTTCGGTACAGGCGCTGTTGGTTTAAGCGGATTAATGGCTGCAAAAATCGCAGGCTGCGATCCAATTATTGCCGTTGATATCCATGATAGCCGCCTTGAGCTAGCAAAAGAATTAGGTGCAACACATGTCATCAACAGTAAACATGAGAATCCAGTTGAAAAAATTAAGGAAATAACGGAAGGTAAAGGTGCACATTACTCATTTGAAACCACTGGTGTACCAGAAGTCACTCTAGCTGCACTTCATTGCCTGCGTGTCAAAGGGACTTGTGCAACAGTAGCAGTAGGTAAACGCGATTTAACATTTAACGTGACGAATGATTTAATGCTCAACGCGCTCACATTAAAAGGTGTGATAGAAGGGGATGCCGTTCCACAATTATTCATTCCTAAATTAGTGAAATTCTTTAAAAACGGACAATTTCCAGTTGAGAAACTGGCAAAATTCTATGAATTAGAAGATATTGAACAAGCCTTTGAAGATTCTAAAAATGGCTCAACGATTAAACCAATCCTTATTTTAGATAAAGAGTATCGAGTTTAAGCAGTGATCATAGACAAGCCGTGAAATAGAACTTAAACTCATTAGCCCCCCTCGCTATGCAAAGGGGGCTAATCGTATTTTAATATGCTATCCGCTTTTAGAAACAACTCCATCATGGTTTTCCCTTCTCATTTTTCAAAACGATTTATAAGATAAAATTGAATTCACACATACATCACCGGCGTTGATATTTTAATAATCTTCCCACCTCGACGATAAAATCTTGGAACGCGGCGGCTTAATGTAGCGATAACTTCATAGTTAATCGTATTGAGCATTTCGGCGATTTCATCGACAGAAATGTCCCCGCCTTTTTGACGCCCGTAAATGACGACTTCCTCGCCTTGCTTTGCTTTCATTTCTCCTAAGCTGATCATGGTCATATCCATCGTGACTCGGCCCGCAATTGGCACTCGTTTTCCTCTGAAAAGCATAAATCCTCGATTCGATAAAGCACGCGAGTACCCATCCGCATAACCAATCGGTATGGTCGCAATGACTTCATCAGGCTTTGCCACATAGGTAGCTCCGTAACTGACTGTCCTCGGCTTCGTCACCATTTCCTTCACGAAAGCAATTCTTGCCTTTAAACTCAGAGCCGGCTCTAGTTGTACAGCATCTAAGCTTTCAATATATTGCGAGGGATACAGTCCATAAAGCCCGATGCCCAGCCGAATCATATCAGCACTAAATTCAGGAAATGCAATAGAAGCCGCAGTATTGTTCATATGTACGGTAGGCAGTGGAATTCCTTGTTTTTTTAGAAAACGAAGAAAATCAATAAAAATACTGTGCTGAAGTAATGTGAAATCAGGGTCTGGTTCATCCGCAGTTGAGAAATGCGTAAAGATTCCATCCCATCTGAGGTACTCACTTTCTTCAAGTGCCTCAACGACTTCCAAAAGCTCTTCCTTCGTCCGAACGCCTAGTCGCCCCATGCCTGTGTCGACATTGACATGAATGCCAAGCCGATGCTGACTTTCTTCTTCCGCTAAAATGGCATTGGCTTGATTGATCCAGTCCGCACGTAGACCGGATAAGTCAATTCTCCAGGCCGCAGCTTTTTTCACACAGTCGAGCGGGGTAAATCCAAGCACCAGAATAGGCGCTTCAATTTTCGCTCTTCGCAATACAATTCCTTCTTCCAAGCTGGCAACCGCCAGCTCTGTCGCGCCGCTTTCCAGTGCCTGTCTGGCCACCTCCACTGAACCATGTCCATAAGCATTTGCTTTCACTACAGCCATGATCTTACTTTTCCTTGGAATATGCGCTTGAATCGCCTCAATATTTCTTTTAATCGCATCAAGATTGACTTCAATCCAGACTTCCCGGCAGAGCTTTATCATTTATCGTTCCTCCTCATAAAATGAGTGATTCCTATATCAATGTTCGCTTTCGTGTCTAGTCTATCTTTATTCATTTTTAAGTAAAAACATTCAAGCACAACAGAACAAAAAAATGAAAATAATTACTAAATATGTATATTTTTTGAACTTATTATGCTTTAGACAATATTTGACATTATTCTCCTGTCCTTTTTGCTATTCTCTTAAGTATCTATTAAACATTGTTTAATAGAAGAATATAATGAAAAGGGAGATGTTTTTATGATTAAGGGGAAAATGAAAAAAATAGTGGGCGCTGCTGTATTCACTGGTGCTTTAATGTTCTCTGCAATTCCTGCTGATGCAGCTTCGAATTTAATACCTATTAGGGACAAGTATGATGGCTATCAATATCAATGGAATGGCTACAATAGCAAAGGAGTAGCAACCGTCACCGTTTTCTCTAGAGATTCGAATGGTAAGTCTTACTCTAATACTTATGAATGTGTCACTGTTATAAGCGGTACTTGCTACGTTTACGAATAATGTAAAAGATTCATAAAAAATCTGCCTCACCAAATTGTTGAGGCAGATTTTTTATTTCTGCTTCGCTTGATCAATGACATCTAATTAAGAAGAGGAGTCACATAGAACTGTGACTCCTTCAGAACATAATATGTTGTGTATCTTTCAATCTTCAATGGGTTTCGTTCATCTTTCTAAGGAATGAGCCCTTTGCTTCCTACATTATCCTTATTATCTCGTAGCATCTACAAACTACCTAGACGATCGGAAGTAAGAACTCACACACCTTATCTTCCCCTTCTTCTTCTCTATATCGCTCTATAATAGGAGCCTGACGCATGTCCAAATGATTGTTTTGAATAACATGGGGTAAATGACTCCAAAACAAATTCACTTTTTCAGTCGTATGTGCCACCGTAAAAACGGCATATTTCCCCCCTTCAAAATGACCAGTCTGAACCATTTGATCTTTTGAAAAATCTTTATTTGTCATTAACATGAGGTCATATCTGCATCTTTCAGGTAAAGTTCTTTCGGGATGATCTTGAGGAACACCATATATCCCATATTCCTCTAATTCATCATTTAAATGATGTTGAGCTATCCATTTTTTAAAACTTTTCATCATATCTAAATTCTTTTTGCTGCCGTATGGTCCTATATTTCTCATATACACCATTTTCATATTCTTTAACATTTCAATTTTGTAATTCATGATTTCCCTCCAACACTTTATTGGAAGATTGGCCAATCATTCCTTACATCCAACGGTAACATCCTTTAAAATATAATGCAGTAGGTTATTAAAAATAAATGAATTCATTATAAAAAATACATATTTAGGAATATCATTTATAAGATGTTCGTTTTTTAAAAACAAAAAAGAACGACCATTGGCCGCTCACTTATTATTGATTTTACCATTGTCTTTTGCTTATCCTCAGTATGTTTTTTGTAGACTGATTCATGTGATTACTAAATATGTAAAAAATAGAGTATAGCTAACCATTCTGTTTAATACCTTTAGTATTCAACCTTTACTAATACTAGATAAAAAGCCCTTCAAAGGGCTTTTTTAGTTTAAACAAAATAACCGATACTTGATGTATGTCCTCTTTGGGCTTCATTATGGATATCGTTTGATGAAACATAACTAAAAGCACATAACACACTGACAATTATTAATACGGTTGCTACTGACTTAAATTTCATAAAGACAGTCTCCCCTTTTAATTTGGTGTTGGAAATATAGAATCTTCTCATAAAATTCGTTTGAGCGTTCTATATCTCCTGCTTTATTATAATGCTTCACTGCATCTTTCGCTAAATCTTCAAGATTTGCAAAAAAAGACTTTGATTCCAAATAAGCCATTGATTCTTCTATACGGCTAACATCGTTATCGATATATAGTGATCTCAACATAATGAATGTATTGATAAAAATATCATCCTTTAATTTTTCAGCTAGTTCAATCCCATAATTTAATGCATACAAACCTAAATCATTCTGTTCACTTTTAAAGTATGATTTTGTCAACATGACGAGCGGATCAAGAATTTTGTTTAGATGCTCATATCCTTGTTCTTTAAATGAATGAATAGATTCGTTAAAGTATTTAATTGCCATTAATAGTTCATTGTTATGAAAATAACTCAACCCTAAATTATAAAGCGCTGATCCTTTTAATCGTTTTGTTGAGTTGTCGGCGGCTTTTTCTAGTGCGTATTCAAAATGGGGGATTGCTTTTTCGGGGCAGCCCATATCGATATAGTTTAATCCAATGACAAAAGAACATTGGATTTCTCTTACTGTGTATGTATCTTTTTCTCTATAGCACTCTATCGCCTGGGCGATATGATGCATGGACATGTGGGTTTGTTTCATGTGGTAATAGATTTCAGCCATCTTGTAATTGAACTCAGCACGTTCAATATCATCACTGACAAGAGATAGCTTTTTTTCTGCCCGCTTATAGAAGGTAATGGCATTTAGGTATTCATAGTTTTCAAATTCGTACATGCCGTAGAAAAAATTGAAGTAATACTCGAGTAATCCTGTTAATTTCTCTTGATCCTTTTTTATCTTCATTGCTAGTTGCCTAAAGTTGGCTCGCTCTTTTCCATTTTCTAAAGGAGTCAAGTAATCTAGCATTAATTGATGTCTAAATTCCATGAGTGAGAAATACAATAATAAATCCTGGTTCTCTTCCATATGATAGAGCATCGATTTGATTTCTTCTTTATATGCCTCGGCATCCGGCACGTTAAATCTTTGAATATGATAATACCATTCATTGATTTTCAAGCCGACGTGAGAAGAAAGTACTTTCTCCATCAATCCTTACCCCTTCCTCTATTTTCCCTATAATGACATATATTATCATTTCAAGAATCATTCGACACCGAAAAGAAACCGCAAAAAAAGCCCCTTTAGAGGAGCCGTGTGAATCATAGTAGATGCCATTACATTTCTTCATAAACAAGGAACCAGTATTCATATCCAGATTCCCCTTCTTCTACAACAGCCTTCCAGCCCTTTTTTTATAAAAAGAGAGCGCTTTGTGATTTTGGAGACACGTTTGAGTGTGACTGGTGACGGGATTCAAAATAGAGGATAGTCTATGGTACTTGATTCTCTAATCAGCATCACATCAACCCCTATGTTTTAATTTGGATGTGATTCCACCTCTAGGATGCGTTTTGCCTGTATCTTGCCTGCTAGTAATAATTGATCACTGAAATTCGAATCATTGACAGCGCGTGCTAGAGCAATTGTACCGACCAGGCTGCTTACTAGCGCGTAACTGGTAGAGACATCAATGTTTGCCGTATCGGCTATAAACTCCATAAATCGCTTCAATTCATCGGTATAGGCTTGTCGAACCTCTTGCGATAATTGAGAAACCTCCCCTGCCAATGCAGGCAGTATACAACCGACCTCCGTCTGATCCCTATGAACGGAACTTAAATAGAATTCAATGATGGTCTGAATTCGAGGCTGGTCTGCTTTCTTGTCAGCTACATTTTGCAACAGCTTTATCGTATCGCTAATGGCAAAATGAAAAGCCTCTATCACCAACTGATCTTTGTTCTTAAAGTGGGCGTAAAACCCGCCATGAGTTAGACCTGCCCCCTTCATGATGAATGGTAAACTGATATGACGAACGCCATTTGTTCGAAATGCTTTTGCAGCACTTTCAATGATCTGCTCTCTGACTTTTAACTTATGGCCTGTCGGATAAGGCATCTCTTCCGAACCCCCTTCTCTTTCACTCATTCTAAGCGTATTTATCAAAATATTATATTCATCATATTATCTTGTGTCAATTGACTGAAATCCATCTTCCCTCACCCAGATGGTATTGACTTCATTAAAATATGATGACTATAATATATTATGATCATCATATTTTGAGGTGGAGGTACATGAAATGATTCATTTAGAGACAGTAGATACCTTAGTGATTGGATCAGGTCCGGGAGGCTACGTGGCGGCATTACGTTCAGCAAATCTTGGCATGAAGACAGCGATTGTAGAACGTGATCAGTTAGGCGGAGTATGCACCCATGTAGGTTGTATTCCTTCTAAAGCACTAATTGCAGAAGCAGAGCGTTTCAAACTCCGCACACAATTGGGTGTTTTTCAAGAAGGCGATTCTTTCAAGGAAGCTCAAGCGTTTAAAATAGCTGTTGTGAAAAAACAAGCTGGAGGCGTCCAATTTTTGTTAAAGTCAGCGGGAGTTACAATTCTAGAAGGCGAAGCAAGCTTAATCGATCAGCATACAGCAGCGATTCAACATTTCGAACAAGGGGAAAAGCGTATCACCTTCAGACATCTAATACTAGCAACCGGTTCCCGCCCAATTGAAATTAGATCACTCCCTTTCGGAGGTCGTATATTGTCTTCCACTGAAGCACTATCCCTTCCCAAGATTCCAAGAAATCTTGTCGTAGTTGGGGGCGGTTATATTGGGGTGGAACTAGGACAGATGTTTGCAAGATTTGGAACGAAAGTCACCATTTTGGAAGGCGGAGAACAAATATTGCCTGGCTTTGAAAGTGAACTTGTCTCGCCTGTCGTTCGTCAACTGAAAGAAGATGAAATCACACTGATAACAGGAGCAAACGTCACAGGTGCCGACCAGCATACAAGCGGAATTGACCTTCATTATGAGAAGCAGGAAGTGCGCTACACGGTGAATGCGGAATATGCACTGATTACTGTAGGAAGGAAACCGAATACAGATGGAACATTAGGTCTTGATTCTATCGGGTTGTCCATGACCCCTCAAGGACTGATTGAAATTGATGAACAATGCAGAACATCAATTCCGCATATATATGCCATTGGTGATATCATCCATGGTCCTGCTCTAGCCCATAAAGCTTCCTATGAAGCGAAGGTTGCAGCAGAAGCTATCAGCGGTAAACCCTCAATGATAGATTATAAAGCGATCCCACTTGTTGTTTTTTCCAGCCCAGAATTGGCCGGCGTTGGACTGAGTGAAACTGATTGTAAGCTAAAATCCATTCCAGTTGTCATTGGCAAATCAATGTTCTCTATTAATGGTAAAGCGCTAGCATTAAAAGAACCAGAAGGCTTTGTGAAGATTGTAGCCCATGCTGAATCTGGTCTTATTTTAGGAGCACAAATCGTAGGTGCTGAAGCATCTACTCTTATATCAGAACTTTCTCTCTCTATTGAAATTGGCGCTACAGCAGAAGATTTAGCAATGACAATTCATCCTCACCCAACGTTAGGTGAAATCATCATGGAAGCCGCAGAAATGGCCAGCCGTAAAGTTGAAAAGTATCTTGCACAATAAATGGTTTCGAGTGCAGCTTCTAAAAATAAAGCATCATAAGCGTCATCAGCCTATTTTGAAAATAGGCTGTGGCGATTTCATTTGATCGTTAATTGGGTCCTACTTTGCGTTGTTTTCCGAGATTCATAGACAACTGAACGCCAATCATCAGCATAACGATGACGAGCATCGCAACAATGGAAGCATGGAAATGTCCGCTTAGATCGAAAACCAAGCCAATGAAAAATGGACCAAACCCTCCCATGATGTACCCACCCATCTGCGACATAGCTGACCACGTACCAGCTTCCTCCGGAGTACGCGTCTCTATAATCGGGAGCATAAGCGCTAAAGGAAATAATCCACCTGCCCCCATACCTAGGAAAATAACGGCTGGCAAGATCGGCAATGGCAGTAGAAGAAATATGAGGCCAATCAGCTCTGACACACTGCATAAGACAAGAAATAATTTCGGCTTTCCTAAGCGATTTACGATTCCCGGAACGAGTAATGCCACCGGAATCTGAATAAGCGTAAATACCGTAAGCAGCATGGCAGCATATTGCGGACTATTTCCGAAACTAAGAGCAATGGGTGAAATCCATGCCGTCAACGAATAGAACATGCTGGACATAAAGCCAAAGAACAGAGTGAATTGAATGGCTTTTTTGTTTCGCAGCGGCAGCCTGAGCGGCAAGGTTTCATGTCCAGCCTTTTGTTTTTTCCGAGCTAGACCTAGCCATAGGATTAGTGCGATAACCCCTAAAATAGCCCAGCAAGACAATGCAATCGGAAGGTTATGCTGACTGCGAAGGTAAATTGGAATTGTGAAGCCCGAAGCAAGTGCTGCCCCTATTGTCATCGATATAGAATACACACTGACGATTCCCGGACTTTTCGGGAAGTACTTTTTGATAAAACTGGACAATAATGGTCCCGCAAAGCTAATTCCTATCCCTCCTGCAAACGCAGTCATGAGAAGGATCGCAACAGATTGACTCGTACCACGCAGTGCGGTGGCGATTGTAATAAGGAGGATCGAGAAAAAAATGGTTCGCTCTAAACCAAACCGGCGGCTGAGTGTCGTCGCAACAGGAGCAAACACCCCCATACACAAGACCGGTAATGTGGTTAAAAGACTCGCTGTCAGTGCGTTTACTCCAAGCTCCGATTGAATCATACTCATCATGGAGGCCACAGACGTAATGATCGGCCGTAAGTTTAATGCAGCTAAAAATAAAGCGGCTAAATAAAATACTTTTTTCATAAATACTCTTCTTCCTCTCTCTTCTTGTTGAGGTTACTTTGAGTATACGTCTGCCACATTCATTGATCAATACAATAATTCGTATTATGATGATAGTAAAATACTATTGTTCATGAAAGGATGAAATATGGATACTCGAAACATTACGTATTTTATGGCAGTATTCGATCATCTCCATTTCACAAAAGCCGCAGAGCATTTAGGGATATCACAGCCCACACTAAGTCAGCAGATTCGGCTGCTTGAAGCAGAACTTGGGATGCCACTCTTTGATCGAATCGGCAAAAAAGTGGTTGCAACCGAAGCTGGTTCACTGCTTTATCAATATGGCATGAAAATGCTTCAAGCTGAAAGAGATGCGAAAAGTGCCATGAAAGAACTGTTATCTGAAAAGCGAGGAACCGTTCGTCTCGCAGTACTACCCTCCGATCTTGACTTTCAGCTTGTTCCGCTTTTTGTAGAATTCAAAACACATTATCCTGAAATCAATCTGAAGGCATTTTCAACCATATTCGTTCGTGAAGAGGTGCTTTCGCATAAAGTGGATCTCGGCATTGGCCTGCGTGGGCCTGCAGATAAGCGTCTCGTTCAAGTTCCACTTGGAAGTGAGCCCTACGAATTATTTGTTCATTCTGACAGTGAGCTGGCAAAAAAGAGTGAAGTGACGTTGGAAGAGCTGACGCAGCATGCTTTAGTTATGTATCCGAAGGGTTATTTAGGCAGGGATTTAGTAGATGACGTATGTAAAAAACATGGTTTTGAATTGGACACCGTCATGGAGGTTGGGTCCGCATCTTCTTTATTGCAGTTAGTTGAAGCAGGTATCGGTGCAACCATCCAGCCAAGAGGGCTATTAAAACAACATTCAACATGGCCTAATATTGTCTCTATCCCTATATCTGGGCCTGCTCCTATTCGGCACCTGGAGTTAACTTATTATGCAAATCGATTTGTGAGCAAAGCGCACAAGCAGCTGTCCGAATGGTTGATAGACTTTTTCAAAGCAAGAACAAGCTGATCAGCGAGATAAAAACATGAAGAATTAAAATAGCTTATGTACACCGACCAGCAACTCGTAAGTCAGCGATTTGATCTGCATGCTCTATTATCACTTTTCTCGCTTCAATTTTTTTATGGATTGATGATGGTATAGAGTGTAACCGAAACCAAAAGACAGATAAAAATGAAAAAGAATAGCGTTTTCATCATGACTCATACGAATTGCAATCTATACATTTGTGCGTTAGTATGGATTATTACTTTTGAAAGGACGTATGGATATGAATGATTTTCTGACTTTTCTTCTTACTCTGTTTGTCGTTGCTTCTCCTGGAGTTGATTTTGCCTTAATCACGAAAAGAACCATAGGTACCGGAAAATCTGATGGGATCAAGATGGCGTTAGGTCTAACATCAGGCGCTCTTATTCATACACTTGCTGCAGCATTTGGACTTTCCTTAATTCTAATGAAGTCTGCTTTAGCATTTGAAATCATTAAATATCTAGGCGCTATTTACCTCATCTATCTAGGTGTGTCTTCTTTCATGAATAAAAAAGAGAGAGAAGCCGCCCCACCTCATAAGGTCGAAACGCCAAAACATTCTGCTTTTAAACAGGGATTCATCTCAAATACATTAAATCCAAAGGTAGCTATTTTCTTTTTAACATTCTTACCTCAATTCGTCACACCAGGATTGAATACAAGTTTTCAGTTTGTCGTGATGGGTTCAATATACGCTCTATTGTCTATATTGTGGTTTTCAACGATTGTATTGCTTCTTGGCTACATCAAAAAATTCTTATTATCAGCAAAAGTTCAAACGACCATTGATAGAATAACAGGTTTAGTGTTAGTAGGCTTTGGCGTGAAACTATTGTTTACAAATCCAAAACATTAGATATCCAATCTAAACAACTTCACATGAAACTAAGAAGAAAAAGAGCCCTTTTAAGGGCTCAGATTGTAGAGAAACTCATGTTTCAGACGTAATGATCGGCCGTAAGTTTAATGCAGCTAAAAATAAAGCGGCTAAATAAAATACTTTTTTCATAAATACTCTTCTTCCTCTCTCTTCTTGTTGAGGTTACTTTGAGTATACGTCTGCCACATTCATTCTTAATCGATCAGCATACAGCAGCGATTCAACATTTCGAACAAGGGGAAAAGCGTATCACCTTCAGACATCTAATACTAGCAACCGGTTCCCGCCCAATTGAAATTAGATCACTCCCTTTCGGAGGTCGTATATTGTCTTCCACTGAAGCACTATCCCTTCCCAAGATTCCAAGAAATCTTGTCGTAGTTGGGGGCGGTTATATTGGGGTGGAACTAGGACAGATGTTTGCAAGATTTGGAACGAAAGTCACCATTTTGGAAGGCGGAGAACAAATATTGCCTGGCTTTGAAAGTGAACTTGTCTCGCCTGTCGTTCGTCAACTGAAAGAAGATGAAATCACACTGATAACATGAGCAAAAGTAACAGGTGACGAAAAGAATAAAACCTGTATTTTAATTTATTATGA
>NZ_JOTP01000013.1 GCF_000715205.1 Bacillus zhangzhouensis
TTTTTGAGTCTCTAAGGCCTTCTATACATCCACAATGATTAAAGCCTTTTGATTCTTCTGCACAAACGCCCACCTCCGAAAATTCTTATCCACTACATGTAGTGTAAGGAATGGTGATCGATTTGTACATGCTTTTATTTCTCTTCATGATGTTTTGCTTGTTTTTGCATCAACAAGACAAACCATACACTAGCAAAAATGTAATAGATACCGATGATCGAGGTACAGTTAGACAGGTCGCTCCCGTATCTCCTGTTGCACCTGTTGGACCGGTCGCTCCTGTCGCTCCTGTTGCTCCGGTTGCTCCGGTTGCTCCTGTTGCACCTGTGGCTCCCGTATCTCCTGTTGCACCTGTTGGACCGGTCGCTCCTGTCGCGCCTGTTGCTCCTGTTGCTCCCGTATCTCCTGTTGCACCTGTTGGACCGGTTGCTCCTGTCGCTCCTGTTGCTCCGGTTGCTCCTGTTGCACCTGTGGCTCCCGTTGCTCCGGTTGCACCCGTTGGACCAGTCGCTCCTGTGGCTCCTGTTGCTCCTGTGGCTCCCGTATCTCCTGTGGCTCCGGTTGCTCCGGTTGCTCCTGTTGCACCTGTGGCTCCCGTTGGTCCGGTTGCACCCGTTGGACCAGTCGCTCATGTCGCTCCTGTTGCTCCTGTTGCTCCCGTATCTCCTGTTGGACCGGTTGCTCCGGTTGCTCCTGTTGCACCTGTGGCTCCCGTATCTCCTGTTGCTCCTGTTGGACCGGTCGCTCCTGTCGCTCCTGTGGCTCCTGTCGCTCCCGTATCTCCTGTGGCTCCGGTTGCTCCGGTTGCTCCTGTTGCACCTGTGGCTCCCGTATCTCCTGTTGCTCCTGTTGGACCGGTTGCTCCGGTTGCTCCTGTAGCCCCTGTTGCTCCTGTGGCTCCTGTTGCTCCCGTATCTCCTGTTGTTCCCTCTTCTTAAAACCGTAAATTGGTTTTCAATTCGGTCTTCAGCTGAAAGGATATAATCTTTATCGGTTTGTCTCTCTCCGTTGATGTAGACTGCACCATTTGTAATATCTTCACGCGCTTGACGCTTTGATGGAGACAGCTTTGATTCAACAAGTACATCGACAAGTGTTAATTTGCTCCTGTGGCTCCCGTTAGGCCAGTCGCTCCTGTTGCTCCTGTTGGACCGGTTGCTCCGGTTGCTCCTGTGGCCCCTGTCGCTCCCGTATCTCCTGTTGCACCCGTTGGGCCAGTCGCTCCAGTCGCTCCTGTTGCTCCTGTTGGACCGGTTGCTCCGGTTGCTCCTGTGGCCCCTGTTGCTCCTGTTGCTCCCGTATCTCCTGTTGGACCGGTTGCTCCGGTTGCTCCTGTGGCCCCTGTCGCTCCCGTATCTCCTGTTGCTCCCGTTGCTCCTGTTGGACCGGTCGCTCCTGCGGCTCCCGTTGCTCCTGTGGCTCCCGTTGCTCCTGTTGCACCGGTCGCTCCTGCGCCCGTGCCTGTGGCTCCTGTTGCACCGGTCGCTCCTGTGGCTCCTCGAACCCCTCGTAATCCCCGTAACCCCCGTCGTCCTACAATTACTTTTGTTTCACAAATGATGCAGCAGTTTGATTTTGATAGTTTCTGTTTACATTTAGGGCACTTTTTATACTTATCACAACCCATCAGTTGTTCATCTCCTTTATCATTATTCATATGTTACATCTATAAATAAGTGCAAATAAGTTAAATATCCAAAGAATAAAGATAAGCGTAGAACAAACATAATTTGCTAGACTCTGACAAAAGCCTTTTGGTTGTGAAAACTTGATTGAATTTTGCGCTAAATTTGTCTATTTTTTCATGATAACTAGCAAGTCTCAATAAACTGTTCAAATCCATATAATCTATCATAAAAAAATCCCCTAGAATTCTAGAGGATTTTTGGTTACATGTTTCTCTCAAGTATGATCTTTTATTTTTCCATCAAATCACTAATCAATTGCTCTGTTGTCATGACAGTAGCAAATTCACCATGCAATGTAGCGAGTGAGAGACGATGAATCGTGCCCGGGTCATAGTATGTATCGTTTTGATCTGTTAGTCCAAAGGCAGCGGTTGCGTCTGAGATGAGATACGTGTTAAAGCCTAGATTCCCGCTCATTCTTGTTGTCGTTGACACGCAGTGAGGTGTTGTCAAACCTGTGATCACGACAGTTTCAATACGGTTCGATCTTAAATGTTCCTCTAAATTGGTGCCAATAAAGCTGCTATTTACTTTCTTTTTTATCACAGTTTCTTTATCTAGCGGCTTTACCATGTCTTTGATTTGATGACCTTCGTGCGTAGGATGAAATAAGGAGTGTGGCTGTTCAGATGTATGCTGGATATGAATCACTGTCCAGCCTTTCTCTCTCCAAAACGTCAATAGACGACTGATATTCTTCTCTGCATCAAGGTTATTTCGTTCTCCCCATTTTTCATGCTCGAACGCCTTCTGGACATCCACAATGATTAAAGCCTTTTGATTCTTCTGCACAAACGCCCACCTCCGAAAATTCTTATCCACTACATGTAGTGTAAGGAATGGTGATCGATTTGTACATGCTTTTATTTCTCTTCATGATGTTTTGCTTGTTTTTGCATCAACAAGACAAACCATACACTAGCAAAAATGTAATAGATACCGATGATCGAGGTACAGTTAGACATCACCTCTCCCATTTGAACTGATTTGACGATATTCATCCAGATGAAATAGATGATGAGAAATGAGCACGGAAAATAGAGAAAATAGCCTAAGAGATATAGCTTGAGCTTTTGCGTTTTTGCTTTCACGTTCCTCCCTCAAAACCTCTCTCATGATCTATTCGTCACACTCTCTCTAATAACATCAAAAAAGACAGCACAAGTCGCTGTCTTTTTTCATTTTTCCTTTAATTCGTATTCTGTCCTCCGCCGTTTAGCCCTTCTTTAATATAGCCATTGACTTGGCTTGAGGCTAATAGACCGATATGTCCAACTCCGTGGATGAGGACATTTCTTGCGCCTATTAAGCGAGAGAGACTGTTGACGACGATGAGATCGGCTGAGCTATAGACAGATGTGTAAAGAATTTTTTGATTTGGATCGGTGCCTGGTAATGCTCTGAGTGAAACGAGTCCGTTCGCTCCACCTAGTGTGACGACATTTTCAATTTTATCTCCGCCGTCTAGGTTCTTAATAAAGTATAACGTGTTGGCTCCGCCCATACTATGCGCCACAATATCTACTTTTTTGGCACCCGTTTTAGCTAGCACATCTTTGACATATCTAGATAGACGCGGTCCATTATTGAGGTTATTGCCTGTTTTGTCTATGAAATCAATTGCATATAATTGGTTTCGATCCCAGCCTTGCGACACCAAGTATCTTTTGATCGCCGCAAAGTTATAAGAGGCACCGCCCATTCCATGTACCATCACGACCGGATTATGCTCAGCCGCCTTGACCTCTTTCGGCTGGATGAAAACCATTGAACCAACCACCAATGCAAATGCAACAAGAATCTGTAAACTTCTTTTTATGAAAAGCTTCACTTTCATTCCCCCTTATTTATCTTGTTCGACTCTATTTTAAACAAGAAAAATATGACATAAAAGTGAACAAGGCACTGTTTGTCCAATCATTTTACAATCAATAAATAATGAAAAAGCACCTTTGACTTTTGCACCAGCCTATGCCAAAAGACTAGGCACAATCCTATCTAGCAGTCTGTTAGACATATTAGTGCATTGCCTCCTGCCATAAAAAATGCAGCCGGTTCTCGCAGCCGGCTGCACATCATTCTTACTTGTAATTCACAAGGAAGTATTTCTTTTTCCCTCTTCTTAAAACCGTAAATTGGTTTTCAATTCGGTCTTCAGCTGAAAGGATATAATCTTTATCGGTTTGTCTCTCTCCGTTGATGTAGACTGCACCATTTGTAATATCTTCACGCGCTTGACGCTTTGATGGAGACAGCTTTGATTCAACAAGTACATCGACAAGTGTTAATTCTTCTGTGCTGCTTTTCTCCATTGATGGAACATCCTTAAAGCCTACTTTGACTTCTTCAGCTGAAAGTGATTTGATCTCGCCCTTGAATAGCGCATTTGATATGTTCACAGCCTGTTCTAGTGATTTACGGCCATGTACAAGCGTTGTAACTTCCTCTGCTAAACGGCGCTGTGCTTCACGTTTTTCAGGTGCTGTTTGTACTTTTTCTTCGTAAGATGCAATCTCTTCTTTTGATAAGAACGTAAAGTATTTTAAGTATTCAACGACGTCACGGTCATCTGTGTTAATCCAGAATTGGTAGAATTCATATGGGGACGTTTTTTCTTTATCTAACCAGATTGCGCCGCCTTCTGTTTTACCAAACTTCGTGCCGTCTGCTTTTGTGACAAGCGGCATCGTGAGACCGAATGCTTTTGCGCCTTCTGCTTCAGACTTACGGATCAACTCAAGTCCAGACGTGATATTTCCCCACTGATCGCTTCCGCCGATTTGCAGCTTACAGTTTTCATTTCTGTAAAGGTTTAAGAAGTCTAAAGATTGCAGAATGACGTAGCTGAATTCTGTGTACGAAATCCCTGTTTCGATACGTGAGCTGACGATATCTTTTGCCAGCATGAAGTTCACACCGAAGTTCTTTCCAATATCACGAAGGAACGTGATGACATTCATTTGGCTGATCCAGTCGTAGTTATTCACGATGACGGCAGGGTTTTCGCCTTCTTCAAAATCAAGAAACTGAGACAGCTGGCCTTTGATTTTCTCTGACCACTGTTCCACGATTTCTGCTGGGTTTAGAGAACGTTCTGCTTTTTTGAAGCTTGGGTCTCCGATTAGTCCAGTCGCGCCGCCAACAAGTGCAATTGGGTGATGGCCTGCTTCTTGGAATCTGCGTAATGTTAAAATCGGCAATAAATGACCAATGTGCAAGCTGTCAGCTGTTGGATCGAAGCCGGAGTATAGCTTGATTTTTTCTTCTGCTAATAATTTTGTTAAACCTTCTTCATCTGTTTGCTGCTGAATTAATCCTCTGAACGATAAATCTTCCATCAATTGACTCATATCCGAAATCTCCTTTTTTTTACAATTCAACATAAAAACGCCCCTTCGAATGAACGAAGGGACGATATATATCGCGGTACCACCCTGCTTAAAAGACAAAATATTACGTCTTTTCACTTACACTGATAACGGACAGATCCGTTCTTTCACTAATCAGGCAGCCTTCATGCTCCTTTTCGTAAAAGCGGTTCGTGAGGGTAATTCGAATATCTCTTTGTACTGACTCGCACCAGCCGTCAGCTCTCTTGGACAGGGAAAGATCATTCTACTGAATCTCAGTCAAAACCTTTTCATATTCAACTAATGTCATTTTTAACATACTTTTGATATCAAGTCAACTGACGGAAAAAATTAATCTTCCATTGTCGAAAGGTCGCCAGCCGGTAAATTCAGCTCCCACGCCTTTAGCACACGTCTCATAATTTTTCCACTTCGCGTTTTTGGCAGTTTGTCTTTAAACTCGATTTCTCTTGGTGCCGCATGTGCAGCAAGTCCTTTTTTCACAAACGTACGAATCTCTTCTTTCAGTTCATCCGTCGGCTCGTATCCGCTCCTGAGAGCAATGAATGCTTTAATAATTTCACCACGCACCGGATCTGGCTTTCCAATAACACCAGCCTCTGCAATAGCCGGATGTTCTACCAGTTTACTTTCCACCTCAAATGGACCGACCCGCTCTCCTGACGTCATGATGACATCATCGACACGTCCCTGGAACCAAAAGTATCCGTCTTCGTCCATATATGCTGAATCTCCTGAAACATACCAATCTCCCGGCATAAAGTAAGATTCATATTTTTCAGGATTGTTCCAGATCGTATGCATCATGGACGGCCAGCCTTTTTTGATGGCAAGGTTGCCCATCCGGTATGGCGGAAGTTCATTTCCCGCATTATCCACAATCGCGGCTTCTACGCCTGGAATTGGTTTCCCCATCGAGCCTGGTTTGATGTCCATGCATGGATAATTACAAATCAGCTGTGCACCAGTTTCCGTCATCCACCAAGTGTCGTGAATTCGTTTGCCAAATACAGCGTCTCCCCAGCGGATCACTTCAGGATTGAGAGGCTCTCCTACACTTAAGACATGACGGAGCGAGCTGAGGTCATATTTTTGAATGAGGTCGTCCCCTGCCCCCATCAGCATTCTGAAGGCTGTCGGCGCACTGTACCAAACGGACACTCCTAGTGATTCAATGGTTTCATACCACGTATCAGGATTAAACCGACCGCCTAAAATGACATTCGTCGCCCCATTTAACCACGGTGAAAAAATACCGTACACTGTCCCTGTTACCCAGCCTGGATCAGCTGTGCACCAGTAGACGTCGTCTTCTTTCAGGTCAAGCACCCATTTACCGGTCTGATCTTGCTGCACCATCGCGCCATGGACGTGCAGCACACCTTTTGGCGTACCAGTTGACCCTGACGTGTAATGGAGCAGGAAGCCGTCTTTTTCATCCATCCATTCAATGTCAAGTTCCTTTGCTGCCTCCTCAAATGCCTCTTTATAGTGAATTGTCCGCACGTCATCGATGTCTTCCTTTTCTCCGCCGACAATGACGACTGATTCAAGCTTTGGAAGCTCTGCAAATGGAATGCGCTCAAGCAGGTCAGGCGTCGTCACAATGACTTTTGCCTCACTATTTTCTAAACGATCTTTGACGGCACCTTCCATAAATGCCTCAAATAACGGGCCAACGATCGCACCAATTTTGACAGCACCAAGCAAAAGAAAATAGAGCTCAGGTGATCTTGGCATAAAGATAAAGACACGATCCCCTTTTTGCACATGCGCCTTTTCTCTGAATAGATTTCCCGCTTTGTTTGTGTTGATTTTCATATCCCTGAACGTATACTTTTCATCCCGCTGTGAATCTTTGTAATGAAGCGCCACCTTGTTCTTACGAAACGAGTCCGCATGTCTGTCAATTGCTTCATAGGCTGCATTTATTTTTCCTGTTTCATACCAGGAGAAGTTTTTTCTCGCTTCCTCCCATGAAAATTCTTTGTATGCCTGCTCATAATCATTTAAATGATAGTCCCCTTTTACTGATGGTAGCGTTTCCACTTTCATCAAACAGTCCCCCTTTGCATACGTTTACAATGACCATTATAGTATAGATGACTTTTTTTCTCAATTTTTAAAAAACTTATTGTGAAACCGTTTTAATTTTTGCAAGATTTAAGCTAAAATAGAGACGACTCACTAGAATTTGAGGCGGTGGATACGTGGAGCATCCTAAAACTTATTATTCAAAAACAATTGAACGAGAAACAGGTTCTATCCTGATTGAAGGACCGGTACCTGCGTCAGAGCTTGCGAACTATACGTTTCATGAAGGACTAACGGCATTTCGCACGCCTGAGGAACAGAAACAAGCACTTGTTGAAATAGCAGATCTTCCAGAAGGGCGTATTATCATTACAAGAGTGGATGAGCTTGTCGTAGGCTATGTCACGTATTTGTATCCTGATCCGCTTGAGCGCTGGTCAGAAGGCAATATGGACAATTTAATTGAGCTTGGCGCCATTGAAGTCGCTCCTCCATTTAGAGGATGCTCGCTCGGCAAGCATTTACTTGATGTGAGCATGATGGATGAGCAAATGGAGAACTACATCATTATTACAACTGAATATTACTGGCATTGGGATTTAAAGGGGACAAAGAAAAACGTTTGGGAGTACCGCAAAATGATGGAGAAAATGATGAACGCAGGTGGTCTTGTTTGGTTTGCAACAGACGAGCCTGAGATCAGCTCACATCCAGCCAATTGTTTAATGGCGAGAATCGGAAAAAACGTGAGTCCTGATTCGATCGAGCGTTTTGATCGCCTTCGTTTCCATCAACGCTTTATGTATTAACGTTCAATTCGTTTTTTTTGGCAAAGGGGATTGGTAAACAATGATGATTGAACAAATTATGGAGCGTGATGTGATCACGCTGCGAAAAACCGATACGATCGAAGAAGCCATTCATAAAATGAGTGCACATCACATTCGGCATATTCCCATCGTATCTGATCAAGATTCTGTCATTGGGATGGTGACAGATCGGGATATTAAAAATGCCAGTCCAAGTATTTTCGAAACAGAAAAAAGGCAGCTTTTTATTCAGCGGCCAGTAGAAGAGATCATGGTGTTAGAGACGATTACCGCCCATCCGCTTGATTTCGTTGAGGAGATTTCAAGTGTCTTTTTTGAGCATGGAATTGGCTGCCTTCCAATAGTGAGACGCGGTAAGCTTGTAGGCATTATCACGAAGACAGATTTACTTCGTACGTTTGTCAGACTGACAGGTGCAGATCAGCCTGGGTCACACTTAGAGGTTGAAGTGGAGCAGATGACAGAAGGGCTTGCAGACATTACGGCTATTTTAAAGGAGCAGCATATTCAAATGCTGAGTGTGCTTGTGTACCCGCATGCAAATGAAGCCTCTAAGGTGCTCGTATTCCGCCTTCAAACCATTCATGCAGATCATGTGACGAAGCTGATTCGTGCAAAAGGCTACAAGGTGATCTGGCCTATGGAGCAGACGGTTAAATGAAGGAAGCGACCTTTGTTTTTTCACCATCTTTTCAAACGTACCAGTTTCATCAAGATCATCCCTTCAATCAGCTTCGTGTCTACTTAACATATGATCTTCTTCAAAAAATGAAGGCGTTAACGGATGATGAGATCGTCGCACCGCGTATGGCTACGCTGGAGGAATTAAAGCTCGTCCATACGATAGATTATATTCAAGCTGTGCAGCGGGCAAGTGAAGGAAAGCTGTCTACAGCAGAAGGTGAACGTTATGGCCTTGGCACTGAGGATACACCGATGTTTGCAGGGATGCATGAGGCGGCTTCTCTTCTTGTTGGCGGAACATTAACAGCGGTTGATCAAGTGATGATGGGCCATTCGCAGCATGCACTCAACCTTGGCGGCGGGCTTCACCACGGATTTAAAGGACGTGCATCTGGCTTTTGTATTTATAATGACAGCTCTGTAGCCATTCAATATATTCAAAAGACATATGGCGCAAGGATTTTATATATTGATACGGATGCTCATCACGGAGATGGTGTACAGTTTAGCTTCTATGACGATCCAGAGGTATGTACTGTCTCCATTCATGAAACGGGGCGCTACTTGTTCCCTGGAACTGGACAAGTACAGGAAAGAGGACATGATAAAGGCTATGGCTATGCGTATAATATTCCGCTCGATGCATTTACAGAAGACGAATCGTTCCTCGAAGCATACCGAACAGCAGTGACTGAGATTGCTGCTTTTTTTAAACCAGACGTGATTTTGACGCAAAATGGGGCGGATGCACACTACTATGATCCGTTAACCCATTTATCCGCCACCATGAAAATATATGAGGAAATTCCTAGACTTGCCCATGAGCTTGCGCATCAATATTGTGACGGCAAATGGATCGCTGTTGGCGGAGGTGGATATGATATTTGGCGCGTTGTCCCAAGAGCGTGGAGCCGCATTTGGCTTGAGATGAAAGGCATCACACCGCCAGCTGACCTTCCTCAGGACTGGATTCGGGCATGGAATAAGCAATCGCCTGTCACCCTCCCATCCACATGGTTCGACCCTGACGATTTATATCCACCGATCCCAAGAAAAGCAGAAATCACAGAAAAAAATGCACAAACAGTTGAAAAAGCACTCATGCCTGTTAGAAGAGAAAAGAAAAATGCACAAAAAAAGACCTGATGATGGTCTTTTTTGTTTATGAACAACATGAGACGGCCTGTTCAACAGCATCTTCTGGAATATAAAGGACTCCCTCTCTCACTCGGTAAGGGATCTCATGCTGCTCTAGCAACTTGATTGTGCCACTACCACCCAATACCTCACCGTACTCAATATATTCTCCGTTAAATGGCTTTTGACATGAAGTGAGACAGGATATCATGATCAAACAAGTGTAGCTAACAACAAAAGGTTTCAACAAAGCACCTCCATATAAAGGAAGCAGGCATTCACTGATGACGTGAGCCTGCTTTCTTTTTATCCTATGATTTTGTTGATTGTCTTTCTTCAATTCGGTGTGGCAGTTCCACAATTTGATCGTCCACTTGTTCTTTGTTCATTAGCTTTGTCAGCAGTCTCATAGCAACAGCGCCAATATCATATGTCGGCTGAACAACCGTTGTCAGCTGAGGACGTACCATGAGGGAAAGTCTTGTGTTATCAAAGCCAATGACCTCTAAGTCTTCAGGAATTGATACACCTCTGTCCTGTGCGCCGTGAATGACACCTAGAGCCATCTCGTCTGTTGCTGCAATGACAGCCGTCGGCTTGTCTGATTGCTCAAGCAGATTGGCAAGGGCTTCAATTCCTGAGTCATAGGAGTAATCACCTTCAGCAACGAGAACATCATCAAAAGCAATGCCCGCTTCTTCTAGTGCACGCTTATAACCAGCAAGCTTTCTCACAGAGTTAATTGGTTCTGACATTGGACCAGATACGAACGCAATTCGTTTATGGCCTTTTTCAATTAATAATTGGACTGAATCATAAATGGCCTGCTCATAGTTAATGTTCACAGATGGTGTTTGTGCCTGCTCTTCAACTGATGCTGCAAGTACAATTGGTACAGGAGAGCGCTTAAATTCTTCGACAAGTACATCTGTGATGTTGCCGCCCATAAAGACAATCCCATCCACTTGTTTGCCTAGCATCGTATTTAACAAGTGCAGCTCTTTATCTGTATTTTGATCTGAGTTGCTCAAAATGATGTTGTACTTGTACATCGTAGCGATATCTTCAATCCCGCGTGCAAGCTCTGAATAGAAGATACTAGAAATATCAGGGATGATAACCCCAACCGTCGTTGTTTTTTTACTTGCAAGGCCTCGTGCCACTGCGTTTGGACGGTAGCCAAGACGATCAATCGCTTCAAGCACCTTTTTTCTTGTTGTTGGTTTTACGTTCGGATTTCCATTCACCACGCGTGATACCGTTGCCATACTTACATTTGCTTCTCTTGCTACATCATATATTGTAACATTATTCACATAAATCACTCCTTCAAATACACTTCATATCTATAGCATTCACCAATTAGGTAGAGACATATCAGATACGAGGAAAAATAATATCCTATTTGTCATTAAAACGATGAAAAGAGACACATAATTTTTCAATCTACATCAAAATGACATTCTTTTATGAAATTATACACGTTTTTTCTTCATATGAAAACGTTCCCTTTCTTTTTATAACTAAATTAAACAAACTTTAATGAGCTTGTTACCTGTAAATTGAATCATATTTCATCAAAAGTCATCGTGAACGTCAGTTATGACAATGATCTTAGCAGATTCTGTTGAATTTTAAAAATGAAAACATTGTGAACAAGCCTCTTTTAAGCTTGCAATGTGTTCCCTACCTTTCATTCCCAATTCTATTGTGTTTTTTCCATAAAAAAAGCCGCCGGGCTGTTATCCGGCGGCTTTTCTGCCTATTGTGTTATGCGTGAATGTTTACAAGTGGTCTTAAGGCCTCTAACCATTTTTCGAATTGAGGAATGTCCATTTGCTGCGCTGAATCAGATAACGCAACAGATGGGTCTGGATGCACTTCTGCCATAACACCGTCCGCTCCAATGGCAAGAGCTGCTTTAGCTGTTGGAAGAAGAAGATCTCTACGTCCAGTTGAGTGCGTCACATCAACGAATACTGGTAAATGAGTCTCTTGTTTTAAGATTGGCACAGCAGAGATATCTAATGTGTTTCTTGTCGCTGTTTCGTATGTGCGGATCCCGCGCTCGCAAAGGATGATTTGGTCATTTCCTTGTGCGATGATGTATTCAGCTGCATTGATGAATTCGGAAATGGTCGCTGCTAGACCGCGTTTTAAAAGAACTGGTTTCTTCACAGATCCGGCTTCTTTTAAGAGCTCGAAGTTTTGCATGTTACGTGCACCAATTTGAATCACATCAATATGCTCGATCGCTTCTTCAATATGAGCAGGGTTTACGATTTCACTAATGACAGCAAGACCGTATTCATCAGCTACACGCTTTAGAATCTTTAGACCGTCTACGCCAAGTCCTTGGAAGTCGTAAGGACTTGTGCGAGGCTTAAATGCCCCACCACGAAGAAGTTTAATCCCTTGCTGTTTCGCTGCTGCTGCTACTTCTGCTACTTGCTCGTAGCTTTCAACGGCACATGGTCCAACGATGAAACGCTGTTTTCCATCACCGATTGCTTCTCCATTGATATTCACGATTGTATTTTCAGGTTTTTTCTTACGAGAAACTAGAAGTGCTTTGCTGTGGTCATCTTCTTGAAGCTCTAGACCTGCTTTGAAAATTTCTTTGAAAATATGTTGAACCGTTGAATTTTCAAATGGGCCATCATTTTCTTCAAGAATTTGGTTTAGCATTGTGCGCTCTCTGACAGGATCATAACGGTTGACACCTTGCGCTTCTTTTGCCTTACCAATTTCTTTTACAATGTTTCCTCTTTCATTGATCAGTTTTAAGATTTGAAGATTTAGTTCATCTGCTTGCTGTCTCAATTGTTCTAGTTCATTGTTGCTCATTTTTGTCATCCTTCCTCTGCCTGCTCTCGCTTTTTATTTTTTCATTCTCTCAGGATAGGGTTTATTATAAACAAAGATTTCGGAATTGTCACGAAAAAATTCTTTATTACCCAAACGCTTTTAAGTGATAAAGTATTATGTGTAAGATTATAGCATACTTTTGGTTCGAGTAAACCTTTTTTTATAAAAAAAAACGCCAGCAGTTGCTGACGCTTTTTCTACATATTATGTTCAAGCGCTTCTTTTGTAATGCTTGAGTGAGATGCATGCCATTTTACTTTTCCACCGCTAAAGACGAATGCCTGGGGACTTTCGTGCTTTACTTCCGACTTTTCAGCCACATAGGATGAAAGCTCTCTTGTGTTTTGAATTTGCAAGAAATAAGTAGGCACGTCTTTATGTGCAGACGCAAATGCTTCAAACTCTTGAAAAGCAGCTTGGCTGATTGGACATGTCAAACTGTGCTTAAAAAAGACAAAGGTTCCGTCTTGATTCATTAGTTGATCAAACTGTTCTTCTGTTTCGATGAGTTGCTTTGACATGATGTGCTCCTTCCTAACTTAAGCAGCGATTTAGCCTTTAGTAGATTGTTCTACTTTTTCTTTGACATCTTTGATGCCGTCTTCAATTTCTGATTTTGCTTCTTGTGCTCTTACTTTTGCTTCGTCTGCTACATCTGAAGCTTCGCTCGCAAGATCAGCTGCAGCATCTTCTACTTCACTTTTCACTTGATTAGCTTTTCCAGCTGCACGCTCTTTTATGTCTTTCACTTTGTCTAAAATCTGGTTTGACTGCTCTGCCACCAGCTGAGACAATTCAGACGTCTTATCTTTCGCAATCGTCACATATTCAGTGCCCTTTTCCTTTGCATCTGTTGTGAGTCGATCTGTTTTGTCTTTTAAAGCATTCGCTTGGTTGTTCAAATCATCGCGAAGCTCTTTCCCTGACTTCGGTGCTAAGAATAATGCTGTTGTTGCACCAACTATGCCACCAATAAGTGTTCCGATCAAAAAGTCTTTGCTATTGATTCCGTCTTTGCTCATGATTATTCCTCCTATGCGAAAATGGTTTATTTTTGGTGTTTACGTTGTTTCCATTTTTTATAAATTTCAAGTGCTGCATTACTCCAGCTTACAACATCCGTGACTTTTTCTTGGTTTCTTTCAACGGAAGAAGAAACTGCTCCAGCTGCCTGCTTTATGCTTGTATTAAATTGGTTGATCGAGCCTCCAATTCCCTGCACCGCATCCACAACTGTGTTGAGTTTTGCCGATTTGTCTTGAATATCTTCAGCAAGCTGATTCGTCTTATGTAGCAACTGTGCTGTCTCTGTGGTGATACCTTGCATCTGTCCTTCAAGACCTTCTAAAGTTGATGCGACATTCTTTAATGTCAGCTGTAAGGATTTTAATGTTTTAGACAAATAGATGACAAGAATGAGGAAAGCAATTGCGATTAGTGCAACGCTTAGATATAGAATAATAATCATCTGATACCTCCTTTGTTGCGGGCATATTCAATTCAATACCCTCTCGTTGTATCATTCAAACATCGCTAGAATGACCGATTGATTAATAATTCTACACTTATTGGCTAATTCCTGTCCACAGCGAATGAAAAAAAGCAGCAGTTCTTGACACATTTAGCCCCTTTGTCACATTTTATTCAACATAAAAAAGTGCCGATTGAAAACGGCACTTTTACGATCATTTACATTTATACAGCAACTTTCTCATAAGCACGTAAATATTTTTGAATGTCTCCGGCTCCCATAAAGATCAAAATTGCATCCTCGTGCGCTTTCAACACAGATGTCTCTTCTTCATCAATCAACTGGGCTTGCGGAATTTTTCCGCGTAAATCTTCGATGCTTAATTTTCCAATGTTTTCACGAGCTGAACCAAAGATATCACAAAGATACACATAATCAGCTTTCTTGAGACTATCAGCGAATTCAGTTAAGAATTGCTGTGTCCGTGTGAAGGTATGCGGCTGGAAAACAGCGACAATATCACGGTCTGGATATTTTTGACGTGCCGCTTCAATGGTGACCTCAATTTCAGTTGGGTGATGTGCATAATCGTCAATTAAGACTTGTTCACCTACTACTTTTTCATTAAAGCGTCGTTTCACACCGCCAAATGTTGTTAATGCACCTTTGATCAAATCGACATCAATGGCTTCATAATGACATAAAGCAATCACTGCTAACGAGTTGAGGACATTATGATTTCCATATGCAGGAATGTAGAAGGTATCATAAAACGTATTGCGTACAAATACATCAAATGTGGTGCCTTCCGTATTTTTCACAACATTACGAGCTTGGAAATCATTTTCTTCATTGAATCCGTAGTACACAACAGGTACTTTCGCTTGAATCTTGAGCAGATGCTCATCGTCTCCGCAAGCGATAATGGCTTTTTTCACTTGAAGCGCCATGTTTTGAAACGCATCAAACACGTCATCAATGTCCGAGAAATAATCAGGGTGATCAAAATCAATATTGGTCATGATCGCATAGTCTGGATGATAGCTGAGGAAATGTCTGCGGTATTCGCATGCTTCAAATACAAAATACTCGCTGTTTTCTTTCCCCATTCCAGATCCATCACCGATTAAGTACGAAGTTGGCTTTGCTGATTGCATCACATGAGCAAGCAGTCCTGTTGTAGATGTTTTACCATGAGCACCAGTAATCGCAACGTTTGTGAATGAATCCATGTATTCTCCAAGGAATTTATGGTAACGAATCACAGGAATCCCTTCAGAAAGAGCACGTTCAATCTCAGGGTGTGTATCAGGAAATGCATTTCCTGCAATGACCGTCATCCCCGGCTGAATATTATCTGGGTCAAATGGAAGAATTTTAATGTTTCGTTCTTCTAATGCTTTTTGTGTAAAGATATGCTTTTCGATATCCGATCCTTGGACAGTATACCCAGTATCATGAAGAATTTGGGCCAGTGGACTCATACCTGTCCCTTTTATTCCAACAAAATGATAAACAGTCATAATTGTACCTCCAACAAACGTCTATCTGACTTACAGTATATGACGCTCATTTCAATTTGCAACTTGTGATTTTCGTCTCTAGCAGATCACAGATCGCAGCTCCAAATAAAGATTTTTTCCGATCTTCCTATTCTAATCAATATTAACTATGATTAGTATCCGACAACTTTCCCATTTCTAACACCTGTTTCAGCTCATTTTACATAAAAAGCGTTCAGACAGGCACGCAAAAAGTGTCCAATTACAAAATTGCACCTATGTGCTATCATACCATGTTTATCAAAAAAATGAAGTGGTTTGTTTAGATCAATTGTTCTAGATCACTGAGTGTCATGAGGACTTCTCTTGGCTTACTGCCTTTCGCCCCAGAGATCATGCCTTCACGTTCCATCATGTCGATCAATCTGGCTGCACGATTGTAGCCAATTCTAAATCTTCTTTGCAGGCTGGATGTACTTGCACTATTTTGCTCGATTGCAAATCGGCAGGCATCCATAAACAATTCGTCTTCGTCTGTAATCGCAGAGCCTTGAAGCATTAATTCCTCCTGTTCGAAAAGAAACACAGGCTTGCGTTGTTTCCTCACATGTGCCACCACTTGATCGATCTCGCGGTCTGATACAAAGTTCCCTTGCAGCCTTGTCGGCTTGCCGGAGCCATTTTCTAAGAAGAGCATGTCTCCTTTTCCGAGAAGCTTTTCTGCACCTGCCATGTCAATAATGGTTCTAGAATCTACCTGGCTTGAAACAGAGAAAGCAATTCTTGTTGGGATATTGGCTTTAATGAGACCTGTGATGACATCAACGGATGGTCTTTGAGTCGCAATCAGTAAATGAATACCACACGCTCTTGCTTTTTGTGCAATCCGGCAAATGCTTTCTTCGACTTCATTTGGTGCGACCATCATTAAATCAGCCAGCTCATCGATGACAACGACGAGATACGGAAGTTTTTCACCCATTTGTTTTTCTTTCACAAGTTCATTGAATCGTTTAATTTCTCTCACACCAGAGTGAGCAAACAGTTCATAGCGTCTTTCCATTTCATCGACTACCCATTTCAGGGCAGCTGTCGCTGTCTTGGCATCAGTAATAACAGGACTCACGAGATGTGGAATGTGATTATACGGCGCTAATTCAACCATTTTAGGGTCGATTAAGAGCATTTTCACTTCATCTGGTGAGGCTTTAAACATCAAGCTTACTAAAATGGTATTAATGCAGACACTTTTTCCCGAACCTGTTGCTCCAGCAATTAAGCCGTGCGGCATTTTTTGCAAATCAACCACGACGGGCTGACCTGAGATATCTAATCCGAGCGCTGCCGTTAAAGGAGATGGATTGTCTCTAAATGCACTGCTTCTGATCATTTCTCTTAAGAACACCATTTTACTGTGCAGGTTCGGCACTTCGATTCCGATCGTGTTCTTTCCTGGGATCGGTGCTTCGATTCGAATATCCTTTGCGGACAAACTGAGTTTAATATCATCTGACAGGTTCGTGATTTTGTTCACTTTGACGCCTGGTTCAGGATGTACTTCAAATCTTGTGACAGAAGGGCCCTGCGTGACATGGACTACATTTGCTCTTACATTGAAATTTTTAAGCGTTGCATTGAGCAGCTCTGCCCGCTCTTTCACCCATGCCCCGTCCTCTTCTTTTTGAGCCGGAGGTACATCTAGAAGGGCTAAGCTTGGAAAAACATATCCTTGTGCATCAGACGTTTTCTTCTGTCCTTGCACGCGCTGGTCACTTTTTAACATCATGACGTTAAAAGGAACCGTTGAGGTTTGACCGCTTGAACGCTTTGGCTGCGGAGTTGTCTGTTTTGGTTCTTGTCGCTTCACTTCAAGCGTTTGTTCCCGCTGCTCTTTCTGATCCATGAAGGTTTCTGCTGACTCAGAGACAGTCCGTTCATCTGTTACTGATTCTGCTGGCATGACTTGCTCATCTACGATTTCAGGCTCTTCCGTAGATTGATCGTCTTGTAGGTCATGTTTGATCACTGGCTCAGCTTCTGCTTCTTCAAATTCTGCTGCTAGCACGTCTGCTTGTCTTTCTTCTATGGAATCAGTCTCTGCTTCTTCCCTGGCTTCTGGTGTGATGGCTTCTGTCACCGCCACTTCTTCTACTTGGCTATCTATTTCCATTTCAATTGCTGGTTGTGAGTCTTCAGCTGTTTCGAATGTCAATGTTTCTATTTCCTCAGCATGGTCTTCAAGCTGATCGGTCGGCTCGTCTTTTCTTTCTTCTTGATCGCCTGAGACGACCTGTTCCGGCTCAGGCTCTACCGGCTCGTCTTGGTATGTTGAGGCTTGCTGCTTATGTAAAACAGCTTCGTGATGGTCTTCTGGCTGTGAAAAGGCTTGATCCCTTTCCTCTGCTTGGATAAAAGATTCGTCATTTAAGCGCTCCATCGTCGACTGAACGTGATCCTGATAGGCGAGTTCCTCTTGCAATGTAAGAGGCGTCGCACCTGTTTGCATATCCGCTGTCTCTTCTGCAGGAGCTGAAGCAGCTTCTGCCATGCGATTTTCTTTCCTTATAGACGGGATGTTCATTTGCTGTCTCACATTCCGTTCACGCTCTGCCTCTTCTGATAACAAAGTAACACGCTGTGCTGTTTCTTCTGTGGCCTTCATTTGAACAGAGGGTGCTTCTTCTTTGCCTTCTTTTCGTTTTGGACGCATATCCTGATGATAGCCATAGATCGGCGAAGGGATTTGCTCTGTTTTGAATGGTTTTTTATTTATATCAGGCTGCAACGTTTGTTTTGGCTGATAGGTCGTCTGCTTTGCCTTTGGCTGACTGGGTCTCGTGTGCCTCTGCTTCACGCCGTCACGAGCGGGTTCATCTGGAACAAGAGGAAAGCGGAAGTTGCCTTTCGGATATTCATAATAGACTTTCGTATCTTCCATTTTTTTATATTCTTTATGCTGTTCAAAAGCTGCCTGCTTTGGCGCAGCCGGACCTTCATGCGGTCTCTCAGCTTCTTCTTTCTTTTCATCTCCTAAAAACACACTAAAAAATTTATCTATCCAACTCATCGTTTATCACTCACTTTAACTCCCCTTACGTTTTCTTGGGCGATTTTTAGTATACCACTGCTTTTTCATGCAGAAAAGCGAGAAAAGTGCCGCTTTTGCTGTTCAGGCTGTATGTAGATGAAAAAAAGTCACTAAGTACGTACTTAGTGACTTTTCGTATAACACATTCTTCGCTCATCAGTGCCCGTTTATGGGAGGTTAAGCTTCAAAGGGTTCGCCAGCCTGGTGGCTTCCTTCTAGAACAAGGATCCCTTTTTCAGCAGGCGCATCCGGAAGATCTAATTCTTTTGCTGAACAAATCATTCCGCTTGATGGCACACCTCTTAGTTCAGCATCTTTGATGATCAAACCGCTTGGCATCACTGCACCGACCTTGGCAACAACGACATATTGACCTTGATCGACGTTTGGTGCACCGCACACGATTTGTAATGTTTCTTCGCCAACATCTACTTGGCAAATGTTTAATTTATCTGCATTAGGATGCTTTTCCTTTTCCTTCACATAGCCGACAACAAATTTTGGTGATAGATCGACAGTCAACGTTTCACTGACACCATTGCGGTTTAAAATTTCATTGATATCTTGAACAAGCGTTTCAGAAAGCGGTACAGATCCGTTTTCTTCAATTTTCATGTAAGTGGATGCGTTGAAGATATTAAAGCCTGTTGTTTCTTTTGTCTCTTGATTGAAGATTCTTACGACATCTCCAAACGTTTCATGACCTACTTCTTCTCTTGTCACATCTTTCAATGAAATAAGAAGTGTGTCGCCTACACCTTCTGCATTATAAAAAGCATTCATTCTTCAAAATTCCCTTCTACTACTGTTTTGGTCTGCTTTTCGCAAGAATAAAGATTGGTTCGAGCTTGCCCTCATCATATAAAAATGACAATGCAGTAATTGGAACCGTCCCGCTAGCGAAGAAGCTCATCGACATTTGCCCTAAAATATCGTAGCCTGAATCATTGCGAATATCTGCAATGATGAATACATCTTGATGGGGAACAGATATGGCCATCTGCCCCTCTATTTTTTGCGCGTATTCTTGTAAAATCGATTCATTTAAAAGTCTGCTTGCATCATATCCGTCGTTCGCACGGAAGAAATAAAAACGATTGCCTGCGACTTCATCCATTTTCACCACGGTTTCAAGTGAGCGGACGTTAAAGCTTGCGGTTTCCCTGATTCGCTCTTTTGTCCAATTTTCCTTTTGAAGCATCTTTTCATCAATTAATCTGTAGGTACTTCCAAGGTCAAGCGCATAGTAGATTCTTGTTTCAGCTGTATGCTCATCAAAAACAAGCGGAATCTCGTCACTTGATGTCTCAGGAAAGGAAGTTGAACGAATAACCGGATAGATTTGCTTTTCTTTACCAGATATGTGCTGCGCTTCGCCTTTCATCGCGCTTAGCGCCTCTTTCACATAGTAAACGATCTCATCCAGTGTTTCATCAGGCTTTACTTCCCACTTCGCAATAATTGGTGGAAGCTCAAGCGTGATGCCCTTACCTGTTTGTTTATCTTCGATACGTAGCGTATCTTTTTCCCGGTCAAACTGGTGTGACCAGCTGTCACTCGTCAGACGGCTTTTCAATTGATTGGCAAGCTGTCTTGATGTCATTTTTGCCATAGTTAAGACTCTCCTTTCGTTATTTAGAAAGAGAATCTGTTAAAAATGCTTCAATCTCTTCCTTTGTCTTACGATCTTTGCTGACAAATCGGTTGATCTCTTGTCCGTTTTTAAAGACTAAAAAGCTTGGAATGCCGTAAATTTCCCACTCTGCACAAGTGTCAATGAACTGATCTCTATCGACATAGAAGTATTCAAATTCTGGGTAGTTTGCTTCAAGCTCTGGTAAGAATGGTTCAATAAATGTACAGTCAGGGCACCAGTCAGCTGAGAATAGTAATACCGTTAAGTCTTGTTGAATTACTTTTTGTAATTCTTCGTTTGATTCAATTTTTTTCATGTTTCATTCCTCCAGTTTGTATGGTTAAATCTCCGAATTGTATATAGCCTTTCTTTCTCATCCATTCTGATACTACCAAACTAATCACTGCCGGACCAACAATATGCAAGAGAGCAATCGCGAGTAGTACGGATGGATGAAACCCCATGACTGTCAGCGTCATCAGTTGTCCAACAAGACCGCTCGTGCCCATACCTGCTCCTGCCGCATTATTGACCATCCCAAAGCCAATAATACCAATTGGCGCAAGAATAAGGCCCGCAATCGTCGGCGGAATAAGGATGAGGGGGTTTTTCACAATATTCGGCAGCTGCAGTTTTGACGTCCCAATGCCGACAGCCGCAAGACCGCCAAAGCGATTTTCTCTAAAGCCTGCAGCGGCAAAGCCAACCATTTGAGCGCAGCAGCCGATCGTTGCAGCACCCGCCGCTGTCCCGCTTAAATCAAGCATCAGCGCAAGCGCAGCACTAGAGATCGGTGAGCTGAGGGCAAGTCCAACAATGGTCGCCACTAGCATACCCATGATCAGCGGACTTTGGTCTGTTCCCCACATGATGAGCCTGCCTAGACCTGTCATCATACCTTCAATCCCAGGCCCGATCAAAGCGGCGGTGAAAAAGCCCGTCATAATGGTGACAAGCGGCGTTAGGATAATATCAATTCTTGTCTCTCCACTAACAAGTTTAGCTAATTCTACACCAATTAATGCTGCCACAAAGCTTCCAGCAGGTCCTCCAAGCTCTGCTCCTGCGGCACCTGAGACCACACTTGCAAAAATGATCAGAGGAGATGCATTTAAGCGATACGCAACCGCTACGCCGATCGCTGGTCCCATAAGCCCCATGGCGAGTGTTCCCATTTTGATAATGAGTGGAAGTGATAACAGGCCGCCTGCTGTTTTTAAGATAAGCCCTACCACTAATGTTGCAAATAGACCTAAAGCCATATAAGAGAGTGCATCAATGAAATACACCTTTGGCGAAAGGGAAATACCCTTTCTTTTCAAATAAGTCATCAACGTCGTCTTCCCGCTTTCTCATAGGAAAGACGAAGAGGCCTGTCCTTCCCATTATATGTAGTATTCTTACGATGAAAAATAGTCTCTACCATGAATATCATAATCATATTTTTTTTGCTTTATCAAGCACTTCTTGTGTAACATGAAAAGAAACAGGGCAAACCTTTACTAAGTTTGTGCACAAGGAGGAGATCGTTATGCAATTAATCGTCTATTTAGCTGGAGAAATTCATAGCCAGTGGCGTGATGAAATCAAGGAGAAAAGCCAATCTTTGAAGTTACCTGTGACATTTGTTGGTCCAATGGAGAATCATGACCGCTCGGACAACATTGGTGAAGACATTTTAGGCGAGCAACCAAATGCCATTTTAAAAGACGATGCTGCTTCTGATTTGAACAATTTCCGCACCGAGATTTTATTGAATAAAGCAGATGTTGTCATTGCACGCTTCGGAGAGAAATATAAACAGTGGAACACTGCAATGGATGCATCTTCTGCCATCGCCAAAGGAAAACCTCTTATTTTGATCCGTCCAAAGGAACTACACCATCCATTAAAGGAACTATCAAACAAAGCAAATATCACTGTGGAAACAGTGAATCAAGCGATCAAGGCGTTATCTTACGTGTTTGAACAGCAATAAGAAAGAAGGCTGCCTTCATTGAAGAGGCAGCCTTTACACTGTTGACAAAGGGCTAAAATGACCTTTATTGAGCATCGGCACGCAGGACTGACAAAGAATGCTAGGGTTTGTCTACACGCTGAAGGCTGCCCTCATTGAAGAGGCAGCCTTTACACTGTTGACAAAGGGCTAAACTGACCTTTCTTTTAGCCCTTTGTCTCCTTTTCAGCGTGATAGAAAACCTGTGCAGTCTAGGAAGGACGAGTACCGGAGCGGAGCGAATTTGACATTCTTGAGCATCGGCACGCAGGACTGACAAAGAATGCGAGGGTTTGTCTACACGCTGAAGGCTGCCCTCATTGAAGAGGCAGCCTTTTCTATGACGTTTACACCTGTTGATAAATAGAATCCACCGTGCTTTGATCACAGCTTTTAACAAGACGAACAATTAGCTCTTTTGCCGCAGCGTAATCATCCACATGTAAGACAGAATGACTTGTATGAATATAGCGCGCACAAACGCCAATAACTGCAGACGGCACACCTTTATTCGAAATATGAACACGTCCAGCATCAGTACCACCTGGTGATACGAAGTATTGGTATGGAATGTTATTTGTTTCAGCCGTATCGAGCACAAAGTCTCTCATGCCACGGTGCGTAATCATCGTTCGATCAAAAATACGAAGAAGTGCACCTTTTCCAAGCTGGCCGAATTGTGTTTTGTCACCCGTTACATCATTTGCAGGACTCGCATCTAAAGCAAAGAATAGGTCCGGCTGAATCATATTGGCTGCTACTTCTGCACCTCTAAGCCCTACTTCTTCCTGAACTGTTGCACCTGAATACAGCTGACATGAAAGGGTTTCGTCTTTTAATTCTTTTAATAATTCAATTGCAAGTCCGCAGCCATAGCGGTTATCCCAAGCCTTTGCTAAGATCTTTTTTGGATTCGCCATTGGGGTAAAGACCGTTGCAGGGACGATTTGCTGTCCTGGGCGAATGCCAAGCTCTTTTGCCTCTTCTTCGCTATCTGCACCAATATCAATCAGCATATCTGACGGCTTCACAGGTTTGCTTTTTTGTTCTGGTGTCAGAAGGTGAGGAGGTGTACTAGACACGACACCAGGAATTGGCCCATGATCGGTATGAACATCCACACGCTGAGCCAGCATGACTTGACTCCACCAGCCACCAAGTGTTTGAAAACGAATCATCCCGTTTTTCGTAATCGATGATACCATGAAGCCCACTTCATCCATATGACCAGCCACCATGATGTTTGGTGCCTTTTCTGGACCCTTACGTACGCCAAACACTCCGCCAAGACGATCCTGAATGAGTTCATCGGAATATTTCTCAAGTTCCTTTTTCATAAAAGCACGCACATGGTGCTCATTACCTGGAGTTCCTTGTAATTCTGTTAAATTTCGGAAAAGCGACAATGTTTCTTCGTTCATTCTACGATTTACCTCGTTTCTATGTAATGACCATATATATTCCTATAAAAATAACACTCACTTTATACTATAAGAATTCTTTCGGTTTTCCAAGTATCTGTCCAGAAATTTTGAATATGCTCTCAAGTATTCGGATTTCTTAACATCAATGGACAAGTTTTGTATAATGGAAAAAACAGCAATACGGAGGTGCAGCACGTTGAAGTTAAAACATGTTCTGATTGGTGCGAGTATTGGCGTAGCCGCTGCAATGATTGCAAAGAAAGTATTTTTCCCTACGTATATCTCGTCTGAAAAAGCGTTAAAAATTGTGAAATCTGCTTTTAAACAGCGCGGTCCGATCGATGGCTCTTGGATCTATACGGTACCAGAGCCGTATACCGTAAATGGTGAAACGGTTGATGTGTACAAATCTGGCATTACACGCTCTGCCTTTGGCGAGCTTGAACAGTACGAAGTCATGATTGATGCAAAAACAGGCATGATCGTTGATGTCATTGATTCTGTTGCTTGATAAAGAAAGCTTCGCAAAGGCGTGTCCTTGCGAAGCTTCTTTTTTATTTTATATGGCTTTGATTTTTTTGTATACAGGGTGCCACATGGCGTCTTGCACAGTCTGTATGAGATCATCTGGCGATTCTTCGGCAATCCCTTCGTCAATCGCCGCTTGCGCCACACGGACAGCCACTGTGGCTGAAACCGTTCGAAGCTGATCGACACTTGGCAGCATCGCCGCACCAGGTTTTCCGACATTGACCATGCTGGCAATGGCTTCAGCACTCGCAACAAACATGCTATTTGTCATCAGACGGGCTTTAGACACAATCGTTCCAAGACCAAGACCTGGAAAAACAAGGGCATTATTTGCCTGCCCAATTTCATATGTGACCCCATTGTATTCCACGGGATCAAATGGACTTCCCGTTGTCACAAGCGCACGTCCTTCTGTCCACTCGATCAGATCCTCCGGCTTTGCTTCTGAAAGAGGTGTCGGATTAGACATCGGTAAAATCGCTGGGCGCTCGACGTGTGACGCCATTTCTTTCACAATTTCCTCTGTAAATGCCCCTCCTACTGTCGAGGTACCAATTAAAATGGTTGGTTTTGCCTGCTTGACGACCTCTAACAAATCAATGGAATGCTTTGGACCATTACGGGCATAATCCTTTACTTCGTCAGAACGTCTTGCATACGGCTTTTGGAATGGCTGAATGTCGGCCGAATCATCTGTCAGTAATCCCGTTTTATCAATACACCAGAAATGATCATAAGATTCCTCTTCTTTGACACCGTCTCTTACGATGGCATCACGGATTTGCTCTGCTATGCCAATACCTGCCGTACCCGCTCCAAAGATGACAATTCGATGATCCTTCAGCGGGACCTTCGATGCTTTTACACATGCCAAAACCGCAGCAAGCGAAACTGCTCCAGTTCCTTGAATATCATCATTAAATGTACAAATACGGTCCTTATATTTTTCTAAAATGGCGCGGGCATTCTTTGTACCAAAGTCTTCCCAGTGAAGGAGCGCATTTGGAAAGGTGGCACGGGCAAGCTCTACATATTGATCAATGAACTGATCGTAGCGTTCGCCTCGAACGCGAGAGTGCTGATTTCCGACATAAAGCGGATCATTCAAGAGACTTTCTTGATTCGTCCCGGCATCAAGCACTACTGCCAGCACGCGGCTTGGGTCAATACCTGCTGCCGCTGTATAGACAGCCAATTTCCCAACTGAAATCGCTATTCCGCCAACGCCCCAGTCTCCGATGCCTAAAATGCCCTCTGCATCCGTGGCCACGATTAAATCAATCGATTCATCTACACCGTAGGAAGCGAAAATCTCTTCCATGCCTTCTAGGTCATCAATGGATAAATAAAGTCCTCTGGGCTTTCTATACTCATGGCTATAACGCTGAATGGCCGTTCCTACGGTCGGGGTGTATACGATCGGAAGCATTTCAGCCAAATGTTCATTTAATAATTTATAAAAGAGCACTTCGTTTCTGTCATGAAGAGATGTTAAATAGACATTTTTCCCAAGCTCATCTGGCTGTGCTTTGAACTGCTCATATGCACGCTTTGCTTGGTCTTCTAACGTTAAAACCTTAGGCGGGAGAAATCCCTTTAAACCAAGCTCTTCCCGTTCTTCCTTTGTAAATGCAACGCCTTTGTTTAGATAAGGGACAGACATGACTTCCATCCCTCTTAATGGTGTCTCGATGACATCACCCTGTACACGATAAAATTGGTTCACCTGCACTCTTCCTTTCACAAGTTCATTTTGTCGTTATTTTGTGTGAAAGGCGAAAAAAACATACAGATGATCTTTTTATCTTCCTGTTTCTCTTTTGACTTCATGTGTGATTTGCCCGTCTTCATCCCACTTCACAGCGCGGTAAATGGCATCATGATAAAACAAGTACCATGCATTTTGTTCTTCTGCGAATGCTTGCCACTTTTGTTTAGCAGGAATCGAGGTCATCGGATAATCGTCATATGCCAGCACCCAGAGTGGATTTTTATGAGCGTGTGTTGGCATGATATCAGCTAAATGAATCGCTGTTTCTCCCTGACTTGTGAGCGTTAAGATGCTGTGTCCATTGCTATGACCGCCTGTGTGATGCAGCTCGATGCCTTTTGTCACTTCGATGCTTTCTTCAAATGTGACCACTTGATCTGCTACAGGCTCCCAGTTTTCTTTCCAATATGTATTTCTTGAGCGAATGTTCGGCGCTCTCATTTCATCCCATTCGATTTTGGATGTGATGATTTTTGCCTGTTGAAAAACAGACACGAGCTGATCGCCCTCACGTTTTGTTAACCCGCTGGCATGATCGAAGTGCAGATGAGTCATTAATACGTAATCAATGTCTGATGGGCGTAGACCGAGAGCCGCAAGCGATTCTTCCATTTTGGTCTCCTCTGTCACGCCGTAATTGCGTTTTTGTTTATCCGTCAGCTTCCCTGATCCGATGCCGGAATCCACTAATAGATGAAGACCATTCCACCGGATAAGCATTGGATCACACCGTAATTCAATTTGATTGCGATCGTTTACTGGATATTTTTTTGACCATAACGGCTTTGGCACCACACCGAACATCGCACCGCCGTCCATGTGAGTATCTCCCCCGTTTAACCAGAACAGTTCCATTTCGCCTATTTTCATTGTCTCCATTGCTGTCATCCCTCCTTTTTCTATCGTAGCAAATACAGCCAAAAATCGCATGCACCAATCTTTTCATTAAAAAAAGCTGACTGCAATGATCCAATGCAGCCAGCTTTATTCATAGGTTATTCTGGGAATTTCACTTCTGATCGATAGATGGGTTGTCCCATAGAAGAGAATTTCTCTTCATATTCGGTCATCACATTTCCTTCTAGATCATCCTCATGTAAATCAAGGCTTACATACGTTAAAAGGAGTCCGTAAGCAGAAAAGCTTTTTAAGGAATATTCAAATAACCCGCGGTTATCTGTTTTGAAATGTAATTCACCGCCTGGACGGAGAATATGTTCATATCGCTCTAAAAAGGCTTTAAAGGTCAATCTGCGCTTTTCGTGTCTTGCTTTAGGCCACGGATCAGAGAAATTTAAATATACTCGATCAATTTCATTTTCCGCAAACACATCTGTCAGTGTCTCAGCGTTGATGTTCAAAAGCTTCACGTTATCAACATCTGTCTCTTTGATTTTATCTACTGCTGTCACAATGACACTTTTAAATAATTCAATGCCAATATAGTTGATATCAGGATGAAGCTTGCCCATTCCAGCAATAAAGCTCCCTTTTCCTGTCCCAACTTCAATATGGATTGGATGATCATTTCCAAACAGCTCATGCCATTTCCCTTTATACTGTTCAGGGTTTGCTAGAGCAATATGAGCATTTTCAGCTAAGTAATCATCCGCCCATGGTTTATGTCGCATTCTCAATTTGATACACCTCTATTTTCTTTACATTTTATCAAGATACCATGAAACATAAAGACCCGCAAGACAGCATCTCATATGCACATATGAAAAAGACCAGCCTCTATTTGAGCTGGTCTGCCGCATGTATAAATTGGGCGCTAGATGCACAGTTTAACCACATAAACGACACGCAAGAAAGGAGCATATGTATGGGATTAAACCGCCAACATCAGCTTCAATTAATCAAAGATATCTTAACCGATCACCAGCTGGATTGCTGTGGTACTGTTGCAGAATATGAACAGGTGGGACGCGTGATTCAATTAATGCTGGCGAAAGAGGATCTTGATGCTGATGTTCGACAGCTGTTAACAGATATTTATGATTACAGCCAAAAGGGCACCTCTGTCAGCTCAATTGATGCACATATCGAGGAGCATCAATCTCATCTGTCTGAGTGGGTCGAAAACATTCCACTGTCTTAATGGATGTTTAACCGTTTTAGCAGTGCGTTTAGCTCCGCTTGCACTTCTTTTTGCGCCTTTTCATTTCCTTTTCTTTTATGCCAAACGACAAACGATACGGTTTCAGCGAGCACGTACCACGCCATGCGTTTCCGCAAATTGTCCGTCAGCGGGGCGCCGTACATAGAGAGCCAGCTTTCCCAGTTCTCTTCATCAACATAATGATATAAAAGCGGTCCAAGATCAATTGCAGGGTCTGCAATCATTGCCCCATCCCAATCGATCAAAAAGAGCTGGTTTTCATCTGTCAGCAGCCAATTATTATGATTGAGGTCACAATGGCATACGACCTTATCCTCGAAATGGACTGCCCCCACATGCTTCTCTAAATACTGGATAGCACGCGAGATGTCATGTGATTCAATCTGCTCTTTTAAGATGGACTGCTTGAGATGCATCAGAATGGATTCTGGGTCAAGCGAGTGCTTTTCTAATCGTTTCAGCATATCGAGCAACTCTTTAGATGTATGAATTTTTCTGAGCTGCTCCGCAACAGGACGGTCATTCATGTCCTTTGGCTTCAGCTCCCTGCCGCTCAGCCAGTGCTGCGCAGTAATGACATCCCCATTTTCCATCCGTTTTGTCCAGACAAGCTTCGGCACAATGCCTTCAGCTGACAAAACCGCAAGAAACGGTGACGTATTGCGTTTTAAAAATAGCTTTTGGTCATTGTGTGTTGCGAAGTACGCATCTCCCGTAGCGCCTCCAGCGGGAGAGATGTGCCATTCGCTACCTAATATTTGTCCCAACCAGTTCATATCAATTTTCAACCCATCATTTCTTAAAATATTTTAAATCATGCTTTTTTAGTCGACAAAATTCAGCCGATTGAAGGTCAATTGGCTGTTTCTTTTTTTATTTATATGATCATAAAAACAAAAAGGACAGCTATTGAGAATGAGATGCTAAACAATAGCCGTCCTATAGATTTTATCGCTACCTTCTTATACTCGTCAAGCAAAACTAAAAAATCAGGACAAGAACCTTATGAAAAGGAAGGCTTTTTTCATGATTCTTTTGCTGGCGCATACGCCGGCAGTCATTTAAGCACGTAATTTTAAGGTTCGTTCACTAGCCTTCACAAAGACAGGGGTTGCGCCGATCACTTCACCGTCTGCGTGAAATAAGATTTTTTCATCTGCCTCCAAGTATGCTTCCTCATGCTGAAACAGGGTGACTCCCTTCATCGTCAGGTGCTTTCGAAACACCATCGCACTTAGAAACAAGAGGACTTTGAATGGATTCAAATCCGTGACTACGATCGTTTGAAAGCCTGGCTGCCTCGCACTTGCTTCTGGCGCTGCTTCCAGCCCTCCGCCATAATACGGATGATTGCATACGATCACAAACCACACTTGGCGAAAGACTTTCTTCTCCTTTTCAATAAAAAGAGCAAGATCGAACGGCTTAAATGACCATAAAGAATGGAGAAATGACAGCGGGTAGATGATAAACCCAAGTTTGAGTCGCTTCAGCCACTTTTTTCCTCTGAAATGCACCGTTTTCCTCAAGACATGCGCGTCAAACCCAGCACCAATATGATTGAGAAAGAGAACAGATTGCGGGCTTTCTGCATGATCCTGAAAGGAACCGAGAGAAAATGTTTTGGTGAGCATTCTCTTTTGCTTTCTCACTTCTTTTAACACATCATGACGATGGATGCCGAGCCCCTTCGCTGCGTCATTCCAGTGGCCAGCGGGGACAAAACTCAGCTGCACATGATCAATTTCTTTTAAGCCATTCAGTACTTCATGAATGGTGCCGTCACCGCCAATGATGATCAGGCGCTTTAATCTGTCATCTTGCATAGCGCTAATCTGTCTCGCCAATACTTCTGCATGGCCTTCATGCTGAGTGAGAAACGACCGGTATGAGATCTCTACCTTTTGTAATTCTTTCTCTATGCTCCTCCAAATGCGGAGTCCTTTTCCATGTCCTGCTGCTGGATTGACGATAAAGTACCATTCATTCATATATTAGCTCCACTCAGGTCTCATTTTACGCGACCTTCCATCATGCCTTTAATCGAGCCATTCCTGCCTTCTTTTACTGTCTGATTCACCATGAGCAAGCAATGCCTTGGTCGCCTTAAATTGCTGATGCTTTGTCGGCGCCGTATTTTTCCGCTGCTTTTCAAACCATTCCTCAGCCTTTTTCTTATCGACAACCTCCATGCCGTATGGCACTTCAGGTAAGTCAATATAAGAGGTTCGGCTGATCAGGATCTTTTTCACAGGAAGGTCCACACCACTTTGCTGTAAAATCTTTGACACCACGGTTCCAGAGCGCAGAAGGCTTGAGCAAGGGTTCAAGACGGACTGGACTGCTTTCCCCGTCGCCCGTTTTTCCCAAAAACGTTCCTTTGATCCGATGTATACGCTGTCTGGCTCTGCCTCTAAGAAGGATAAACAGATCACTTCCAGCGGCGTAATGAGCACGGGGCATAATTCCATCTCAGCTTTTTGAATGAGCAGCACCGGCTTGTACATCACAAAATAAGAATCTGGAAGCTGTCTTGCAAGCATACGCAGCTTTTCATCATACCGAATGTGATGGGATACGGTTGAAATGTGAGATAGCGTCGAGCTGGCCCATTTTATTTGAACATCATATAGATGATCCTTAAAAAAGTGAATCAGCTTCGTTTCTTCGGTAGGGACGTTTCTGAAGACACCTTGCTCTATATCAGTTGGCTCGTTAAAAAGACTCAGGTCCCGTTCCTTTTTCATATCGGCTTCTTTTTGCTTTCTCTTTAAGGAGAATTTCTTTCTCTTTTCTTCCACTTGTTCAGGCATTTGTTCAGAGATTTGTGCAAACTGATGTTGCGCCTGCTCTTTAGAAGCCTTTTTCAACTCGTCCCATCTTTGTTTTTTCAATCGAATAAATTGATTGATGTAGTGATGAGGGTCTTGTTCATATCGTGATATATAATCTTGGATTTTGATAATTTGCGCCATCTGCTGCTCACTCCAACTTCTAGAATCATTTATTTATGTAGTGTAAATTGTTTGATTGCGTGATAACGCGGGGTTTCTTTCGGACGTATTTCAAATAAAGCAATACTAGAAACCTCCATCATATAGGGCTCTTTACGTAAAGGCGCTTGTTCTTCATAAGGCTGATCCGCATTCCATTTGCGCGCAATCGTCATATGCGGATGAAAGGGTCTCTTTTCCACAGGATGACCTGCTGACAATACGGATTCTTTCACCTTTTCTCTTACGTGCATGAGCGGCTTGCTCTCACTCGGCTTTGCAAAAAAGACTCTCGGACGCTCCTTCGTACCAAACTGCCCTAACTCATTCAGCTCTAGCGGAAATGCAGGTGCTTCATTTGAAAGGTTTTCAAGCAGCTGAATGATCTTTTCCAAACGCTCTTTTGGAATGGCGCCTAAAAATACAAGGGTTACATGATAATCACTAGGTGCTGTCCATTTTTGAAATGACAGTCCACTCCTTTGATCGATGTCTGTTTTGATTTGATGCGCAAGTTGTTCAGGGATGTGAATCCCGATAAAATAATGACGACTTTCTGACATCATATCACCTTTCCTTTTTTAACAAACTTTACGAATCCCCATTGATGATAGTATAACTAAAGAAATGCGGAATGAGAAGAAAGGGTGTCACATGATGAAGGTTGCACAAAATATTGGTGAACTAATTGGCGATACACCACTTGTAAAATTACAGCGTCTTCAGCCAGACAATGCGGCGGCTGTTTATTTAAAGCTTGAATCATTTAATCCTAGTGGAAGTGTGAAGGATCGTGCTGCTTACAATATGATCGTCGAGGCAGAAAAACAGGGGAAGCTCACAAAAGGGGCGACCATTATTGAACCAACGAGCGGAAATACAGGGATTGGTTTAGCAATGAACGCCGCAGCAAGAGGCTACAAAGCTATACTTGTCATGCCTGATACGATGACAAAGGAAAGAATCAATATTTTAAAGGCATACGGTGCACAGGTCGTCTTAACCCCAGGAGAAGAAAAAATGCCAGGCTGTATTCGCAAGGCAGAAGAACTGGCTGCTCAAATTCCTCATAGCTTTATTCCCATGCAATTTGACAATGGGGCGAATCCCGATGCTCATAGAGGAACAACAGCTATAGAAATCATGGAAGCTGTGAAGCAACTTGGACATCCTCTTGCTGCCTTTGTCGCAACAGCTGGAACGGGTGGAACCATTACAGGCACTGGTGAGGAATTAAAAAAGGCATTCCCCGGCTTGACCATACGTGTGGCAGAACCGAAGGGATCTCCAGTCTTATCTGGCGGGAAACCTGGCAAACATAAGCTCGTTGGCACAAGTCCAGGATTTATCCCAACTATTTTAAATGAGCATGTCTATGATGAGATTGTGCAAGTGAGCGATGAAGATGCGTACCACATCACACGGCAGCTTGCCCGTCTTGAAGGAATTTTAGTTGGTCCATCATCTGGCGCAGCTTGCTATGCTGCCATTGAAACAGCCAAACAAATGCCTAAGGATTCTATCGTCATCTGTATGACAGCAGATACGGGAGAACGATATTTATCAAGTGATGTTTTTCAAGATTAAAAAAGGAACAGGGGATGAGTCCCTGTTCCTTTTTCTTCGTTTCACGGTCACGTCTATTTGACCGACTTCACCTCAGCCTGCTCACCTGTAACGAGTAAAACCTGTTCATCAGTGAGCGGACATAAAGCGAGCGTATGCTGATACTGCTCGATCATTTGCTGCGCGGCTTCACCTAAATAGGTATGGTGCATATGTGGTACCGGATAGTTGCTGATTTCATTGATCCCTTGAAATGCTGGCAGCTCCGGCGCCTTCTCCTGATCATCCATCAGTGAAATATATTCAATGCTTGGCGCCATGATGATACTCCCTGCTGATTCTCCAATGTACAACTTGCCTTTGTTGATTTCTTCCTTCAAGACGTGATCGAGGCGATGCTTTCTTAATTCCTGCAACAAATAAAAAGTATTGCCTCCTGATACGTAGATGACATCATTTCGTTCGATCATATGTGTGATCTCTTGGGCAGTCTGCTCAGCCATTTGAACAGTCTCTATATGCATATCTAATTCATGAAAGGCCTCTTTTGCTGCCTCCACATAGTGCTTTACTTCTTCCACAGCACTAGCTGTTGGAATAAACGTCACGCTTTTTCCTTTTAATGATTCACCCGCAAAGTCAGACAAGAGAGAATAGCTGTCTTTGAATGAAGAGCATAAGAACATTTTTTTCACTGTGAATCCCCTCTTCTCTTTACTTTTTTCTATTTTGCCAATTCATACATAGCTTGTGCATATAGAGCTGTTGCTCTTAGTAAGTCATCGATTTCGATATATTCATCCTTTTGATGGGCGCAATCTGGTCTGCCAGGGAATAGAGGGCCAAAGGCAACTCCTGCTTCTAAAGATCTCGCATATGTTCCTCCCCCAATAGCAATCAGAGTTGCTGGGTCTCCAGTTTGTTCCTCATATACCCGCTGCAATGTTTTCACAAGTGGATGATCTTTTGCGACGTGATGCGGAGGGCTGTCATCAAATTTCTCAATGGACGCCCCTTTGATGCTTTCAATCCCTTTTTTGACGTCCTTGCCGTCTGCTGTCACGGGATAACGGACGTTTAAGCCAAGTTTCGCTTCCTCGTTTTGCGTATAGCGGATCGTTCCAACATTCAAGGTTAAGTCGCCGCTAATGTCATCATTACAAGCAATTCCTAGCTTTTGTCCTCGTGTGTCTTGATCAAATAAAGACTTTATTTGTGATGTAAAGGCAAGCCCTTGTTCATCTAATTCATGCTCACATAGGAAATTCGCCATATGAATGCCCGCATTGATGCCATGCGCCGGCTCCATTGCATGGACTGATACACCTTTTAATGTGAAATGCAGTCCATCCGCTGTGTTCTTTGCCTCACCGGATAATTGATTTTCAGCGAGATAGGCTTCAAAAGCGGCTTTTAACGCTTCTGCGTCATGTTCCTGTGCAGCTGTCACAGTGGCAATTGCCTCATCTGGCACCATATTGAGCCTCATCCCTGATGTGAATTGCTTGAGTGTATAGCGCTTATTGTCCTCTGTTTGTTGATATGTAAATGACACAATGGCATCAATAATTCCTTTTTCAGCATGAATAATCGGAAAATCGGCATCTGGCGCAAAGCCAATTTGTGGCATCGCTTCGTGCTTGAAATAATGTTCCACACAGCGCCAATCGCTTTCTTCATCTGTTCCAATGATCATTCGAATTTTTTTCGATAATTGAATGCCCGTATCTTTTAAAATCTTAAGCGCGTAGAAAGCGGCCATGGTTGGGCCTTTATCATCAATGGCCCCTCTTGCAAAGATTCTATTTTCTCTGATATCCGCTGAAAATGGCGGGGTTGTCCAGCCGTCACCAGCAGGCACAACGTCTACATGGCATAGCACACCTATAATGTCTTCGCCTTGTCCATATTCAATATGACCTGCATAGCCATCGACATTCTTTACTGTGAAGCCTTCGTCTTCCCCTTTTTTCAGCATATACTGAAGGGCCTCATCCACTTTTTCACCGAACGGCTTCCCTTCTTTCCCACCTTCTTCATCAAGGACACTTTCAATTTGCAAAAAAGATTGTGTATCCTTAATCAGATCTTCTTTTTTTCGTATAACTTCAGCTTCCCAGTTCATTTTTCTATTCCTCCTTGAAAAAAGGTTGCAATCCACCCTTAAAACGAATATTATATTAATTGTTTTGTAATAATGTTCGTAAATGGAGGATTTTATGTTTCAGTTAAAAGAAAACCAAACCAACATAAAGAAAGAATTAATCGCTGGTATGACGACATTCTTTACTATGGTATATATTGTAGCCGTCAACCCTGGAATTCTTTCAAAAGCAGGCATTCCTTTTGACCAAGTCTTTACTGCAACAATTATCGCTGCTGTCGTCGGTACGCTCTGGATGGCGCTATTTGCAAACTATCCGATTGCCATTGCACCAGGCATGGGACTGAATGTTTATTTCACCTTTACAGTTGTCGGCGGTGGCGGCATCAGCTATCAAACGGCGTTCAGTGCGGTATTTGTTGCTGGTATACTCTTTATTATTTTATCGTTAACATCCCTTAGAAAACAACTGATTCAAGCGATTCCAGATAATTTAAAGTACGGGATCACAGCAGGAATCGGGCTTTTCATTGCGTTCATCGGTCTCCGGCAGTCTGGCATCATTGCAGCTGACCCGGAGAATCTTGTGAAGCTTGGCAACTTAAACTCACCAGTTGTCATTTTAACGCTCGTTGGTTTAATGATTTCAGTTATTTTAATGGTTCTTCAAGTAAATGGAGCCCTGTTTATTGGCATGTTAGCGACCACACTCATTGCGCTCGCGACAGGTCAGCTTCATTTTCCCAAAATGCTGATGGACGTCCCAGCACTGCCTGAAGGGATGCTGATTACAAATCCAATCGCTGCCTTTGGTGACGTGTTCTCTCACCATTTATATGCAGTTGTCTTCTCATTCTTACTTGTCACGATTTTTGATACAACGGGAACGATGATCGGGGTGGCGGAACAAGCAGGATTAATGAAAAATGGCCAGCTACCAAAAGTGCGTAGAGCCCTGCTCGCTGACTCTGCTGCAACGACGGTTGGCTCTATGTTTGGAACAAGCCCAACCACCGCTTATATTGAATCATCTTCAGGGGTTGCTGCGGGAGGAAGAACTGGACTGACTTCTTTAACGGTCGCTGCACTATTTATTGTGGCATTGTTTTTTGGCCCACTCGTTCAAGCCATTTCTTCCTTACCTTCCATCACATCACCTGTTTTAATCATTGTCGGCTGTTTAATGATGAACTCAGTGTCACGCATTCGCTGGAACGAGCTTGACGAAGCATTTCCTGCTTTTCTTGTTATTCTCTCCATGCCGCTGACATCTAGTATCTCTACAGGGATATCACTCGGATTTATTTCATATCCACTTGTGAAATTGGCGAAAGGGAAATGGAAAGAAGTGCATGTCCTTGTTCTCATCTTTGCCGTCTTATTTTTCATTCAGCTCTTTTTCTTAGAAGGATAACAGAAACAAAAAAGGCACATTTCAAATGAGAAATGTGTCTTTTTGTAAATATCATTTTTTTATTTTGTAAATTTCCTTTGTTTATTTTTGTTTTTCTAAAGAGACATCCTTCGTCATACCCCATATGTTTATTGGGTTGTAACCGCATTCAATTCATGTTATATAACATATTTTATTTCATGAAGACAAATTAAAAAACACGTAAAGTTGACTTTTTGGTGGAACTAGATGCATAATATCGTGTATAATAGAGTAAAATAATAAGAAACACGAACATTTACCATTGTTGCATGTCCTCATTTCGCAGTTTTAGTGTAGTAAGTTGTGGTTAGTCAAGTCCATCCGATCTTATTGATAGGGAGTGGTTTTTTGAAACCTTCAACAAACCGTATGATGACTCGAATTAAATCAGTCTATATGTTCATTCAAGAGAAAGGTCTTGTGACGACACAAGAGCTGGTTGATGAATTCGGGATCACACCTAGAACCATTCAAAGAGACTTAAACGTGCTTGCCTATAACGATCTTGTTCATAGTCCAAGCAGGGGCAAATGGGAAACAACGAGAAAAAAAGTAAAAATATCATCTTAAGCGTATAATGACTTTCCATATAACAAAAGAACCGGCGATATGCCGGTTCTTTTTCTATTCACGATTCATTAAGCTGTCTAATTCTTCATCCGTCAACTCACGGTACTCCCCGAGGGCTAGATCTTCATCTAATAAGACAGGTCCCATCGACAACCGTTTTAAAAAGATCACTTCATTGCCTACCGCTTGCGCCATCAGCTTCACTTGATGGTATTTCCCTTCAGTAATCGTTAAACGAATGCGTGTATCTTCGTCTTCATTCGCAACTACCTCAACCTTTGCCGGCTTTGTATGATAATCATCTAAAATGACAACTCCCTGCTCGAGACGCTCTATGTCTTGATCTCCTAAAGGGTATTTCAGATGAACTTCATACGTTTTCGGGACATGCTTTTTCGGAGAAAGTAATTGATGAGCAAGCTGCCCATCATTTGTGAGGAGGAGAAGACCGACTGTATCCTTATCAAGTCTCCCCACAGGGAATGGCTCCCTTGCGATATCCTCCGGCTCGAGTAAATCGACAACCGTTTCATCACGCATATCCTCCGTTGCCGAAATGACGCCATCTGGCTTGTTCATCATTAAATAAATAAATTCTTTATACTCTACACGCTCTCCGTGTACGAGCACTTCATCATTTGATGGATCAACATGATCTTTTACCTGCTTCGCCACTTCCCCATTCACTGTGACAGCCCGGGCCTTAACCAGCTTCTTCACATCTTTTCTTGAACCAAAGCCACTATTGGCAAGCAATTTATCAAGCCTCATGAATATCCACCCTTCTTAACTCTTTTTTCTTAAAAATGTCGGCAAACGGTTGCCAAGTATACGCTCTAGTAATCCAACCTTGTAAGATAAGAACATATACACACCGCCGCCAGTGATCATCGAAATCAAAATCACGATACCAGCTTGTACAATTCCGCCTTCATAAGAAATCAATTGATTCACGAGCTGGCTTGTCACGAAAGCTACAACAGCCATGATCGCTGTTAAAATACTTATGAGAATAAAACGTTTGAAAATCCTACGGAACGAATAGCCTGCATGGCGCTTAATCATGATGAACATATACAAGATCGACGCACTGTAGCCCAGTGCAGTTGCAAGCACAGAACCATTTCCTTGCAGCAAGCTAATCAGCGGGATATTTAGGACCGTTTTAATGATGATCCCTAACAAAAGACTGACAATGGCAAATTTTTGTTTGTTAATCCCCTGCAAAATCGCTGCGTTAATGGTGAATAAAGAAAACAATAACGCAACAGGCGCATACCAGAACAAAATAGAGATCCCAATCTCAGGATGAACAGACGGATAGAAAAACCAATAAACCGGTCCTGCCAAAGCAGAGATTCCAAATGAAGCAGGCAGTACGAAGAATAAAATGACCTGCATCGTTTGATCAATTTGCCGATTGAGCAGCTTGTAATTACGTGCTGTAAATGATTCCGTAATCGTCGGAATCAATGTTAAGCCAAACGCTGTTGCAAGTGACACAGGGATCATGACTAGCTTCGGTAAATATAACGTCACAATGGACAGGACCGCTGTACTAATATCCTGATGTCCTGATGCAATCATGGCTCTATTAATTGTATTTGTATCGATATAAGAATAAATTGGAATCGCAAGTCCAACAAACACATACGGTGCTGCATAACTAAACAGCTCTGTAAACATTTGCTTATAAGTCAACTCAGAGTGAGCACCTATATTAGGCTGCATGGACAGGAGACGGTCTTTCCGCTTCAGCCAATATAAATAAAGCGTAAATAATCCGCCAAATGCGCCGATAAGCGCGGCAAATGTTGCATATCCGACAGCAATAACAAGCCCGCCGTCAAGCACCTTTAAAATAATAAACGTCGCTGTTAATAGGAAGATGATTCTGACAAGTTGTTCGATGACTTGGGAAACAGCTGTCGGTCCCATCATGGAGTGTCCTTGGAAGAACCCTCGCACAAGACTCATAATTGGTACAACCAAAAGACCTAAACTCACCATCCGAATCACATATACCACTTGGTCGACGGTCAAACCGCCTGTTTCATTCGATCCGCCAAGCTGAATCTTGGCAAAAATTGGTGCGCTCAAATATAAAAGAGAAAAGGCGATAATACCGGTGACAAGCATGACCGACATACCCGCCCTGAACATTTTTCTAGTTGTTTCATAATCGCCGATTGAATTATATTTGGAGACAAATTTTGATACCGCTGTTGGAAAACCAAGCGTAGCAATACTTAAAAAGATCGTATACTGATTGTATCCATATTGGAATAGCGCACCACCAGTAGCTCCAACCATTGCGCTAAATGGAATTAAGTAAATCATACCAAGAATACGAGAGAGATACGTCCCAATCGTTAAAACCAACGTACCACGAAGCAGTTTATTAGACATGCGCTTAACCACCATTTTTCTAATGAATATTCAACTCAACTATTTTACCACATCATTTCATCGTACAGGTAACAATTCCAATGCAGAAGTCACAAAACCAATCAATTCATATTTCAGCCTTTCCCGATCTTCGTTATAATAGAGAAATGACTGAAAGTAGAAAGAGGAATGTAACATGAAACATTATGATGTCATTGTCATTGGCGGTGGACCTTCTGGACTGATGGCCGCGATTGCATCAGCAGAGCACGGTGCATCTGTTCTGTTAATTGACAAAGGAAACAAACTTGGCAGAAAGTTGGCCATTTCTGGCGGTGGACGCTGTAACGTCACCAATCGCCTTCCAGTAGAAGAAATCATCAAGCATATTCCCGGAAACGGCCGTTTTCTATATAGTGCATTTTCTGAGTTCAATAACGAGGATATAATTAGATTTTTTGAAAACCTAGGCATTGAACTAAAAGAAGAAGACCATGGACGCATGTTCCCTGTCTCAAACAAAGCGCAATCCGTTGTGGATGCCCTTTTAGACAGACTTCGCGCTCTGAATGTCACCATTCGAACGAATGAAAAGATTAAAACTGTTCTGTATCAAGACGGACAAGTAGCTGGAATTGTTACAAATAATGATGAAAAAATTTCAAGTGAGGCCGTCGTCATCGCCGTTGGCGGGAAAAGTGTGCCGCATACCGGCTCGACTGGCGATGGCTATGCATGGGCAGAAGCCGCTGGTCATACCATTACAGAACTCTTCCCAACAGAAGTACCGGTTACATCAGATGAGCCATTTATTAAAGAAAAAGTACTTCAAGGGCTTTCTTTAAGAAGTGTGGCCGTAAGTGTTCTAAATAAAAAAGGAAAACCAGTTGTCACACATGTCATGGATATGATCTTCACTCACTTTGGTTTATCAGGCCCAGCTGTTCTTAGATGCAGCGGATTTGTTGTCAAAGAGCTGAAAAAACAGCCAACAGTCCGCCTGCAAATTGACTTATATCCGAAGCTTCATGACGAGGAACTGTTTCAAAAGCTTCATCGTGACCTAAAGGACGAACCAAAAAAAGCGATTAAAAACGTATTGAAGTCTTGGATGCAGGAACGCTATTTATTGTTCCTTTTAGAACGTAATGGCATTGATCCGCAAGACACATTTTCTGGTCTCGCCAAGGAGAAACTGCGCACGTTTGCCCATGATTGTAAACATTTCATCGTTCATGCAAATGGTACGTTATCCTTAGACAAAGCGTTTGTCACAGGAGGCGGCGTTTCTGTCAAAGAGATTGAACCGAAAAAAATGGCATCTAAAAAAATGGCCGGTCTTTATTTCTGCGGAGAAATTTTAGACATCCACGGTTACACAGGCGGCTACAATATCACGTCAGCACTTGTGACAGGCAGACTTGCTGGCATGAATGCTGCACTAGAAGTAAAGGAGAGAGATCAATGATCAGACGCGCACTTCCAATCGTACTTGCGGTCGTTATTAGTTTGACAGCCGCTGTTTTCATGAAGCTGTCGATTACCCCGTTAAAAGTCGCCATTGTTTTGGCATTTACCATTTTCGCAGTTTGTTTAAAAGAATATGTCTACCGTCTTCGCAAACGAATTGAGGAAAAATCATCTTCACATATCGATGGTTGATAAATGGAAGGAAAACATGTTACGGTAAAATGGAGGACGAGTGAGAAACTCGCCTCTTTTTGTTTGAAAATAGTTGAGAGCGGGGATATTAAACAAAATCCTCTGCTTAAACGTGTAGAACAACAGGAGAGTGAGATGGTGTGAAAAACGTATCAAGTGTATTTTGGATTGTGATTGCGATCACATTTGTTGCCGTTCTATGGGGAGCCTTTTCTCCAGAAACACTGCAAAATGTGACGGATCAAATTCAAACATACATTACAAATGACTTTGGCTGGTATTACTTATTAGTGGTATCACTGCTAGTCGGCTTTTGTCTATTCTTTATTTTTAGCCCAATCGGTAAAATTACACTAGGAAAGCCAGGCGAAGAGCCTGAATTTGGTCTATTTTCTTGGTTTGCTATGCTATTTAGTGCCGGTATGGGAATTGGTCTTGTTTTTTACGGAGCAGCTGAACCGATCAGCCACTATGCCATTCAGTCACCAACAGGTGAGACTGAAACCGCACAGGCCTTCCGCGATTCTCTTCGTTATACTTTTTTCCACTGGGGGCTTCATGCATGGGCTATTTATGCCATTGTTGCACTTTGCATCGCTTACTTTAAATTTAGAAAAGATGCACCCGGCTTAATCAGTGCGACGTTGCAGCCGGTTTTAGGAGATAGAATTCACGGATGGATCGGAAAAACCATCGATTGTATTGCTGTATTTGCAACAGTAGTTGGGGTTGCAACAAGCTTAGGATTAGGCGCAGCACAAATCAATGGTGGATTAAATTACCTATTTCAAATTCCGAATGCTTTTAGCACACAATTGATCATTATTGCGATTGTGACGGTGCTCTTCCTTGCATCTGCACTAAGCGGTATTGGAAAAGGGATTAAGTATTTAAGTAATATCAACATGGTATTAGCAGCTGTTCTGATGTTTTTCTTACTTTTGGCAGGTCCAACTGTTTTTATTTTAAATTCATTTACTGACTCGATTGGACAATACTTATCCAACATCGTTCAAATGAGCTTTCGGTTATCTCCAAATGATCCTGAAAAGAGAGAATGGATTAATGGATGGACGATCTTTTATTGGGCATGGTGGATCTCTTGGGCACCATTTGTCGGAATCTTTATCGCAAGAGTGTCACGCGGACGGACAATTCGGGAGTTTTTAGTTGGTGTCTTAGTCGCTCCTTCTATCCTTGTATTCCTTTGGTTCTCCATTTTTGGTGTATCTGCCATGGACTTACAGCAAAAGAATATTGTTGATGTTGCAGGTCTTTCCACTGAAACGATGCTCTTTGGTGTACTAAATGAATATCCACTGGCGATGGTTACATCAATTCTAGCACTCATTTTAATTGCGGTATTCTTTATCACTTCCGCTGATTCAGCCACATTTGTGCTTGGAATGCAGACAACCTACGGATCATTAAACCCTTCTGGCAGTGTCAAAGTCAGCTGGGGCATCATCCAATCAGCTGTTGCTGCAGTGCTTTTATTTTCAGGCGGACTTGAAGCCTTGCAAAATACAGCAAAACTCGCAGCTTTGCCGTTCTCCGTTGTCATCATTTTGATGATCGTATCGCTGTATAGATCATTAAATGATGAACGAAGGACAATCAAACAAGCAAACAAAGTGAATAAACCACGAAGTCCAAGAGTAAAAAAAGCATAATCGTAAGAAGAAAAAGCCGTTATTCGAACGGCTTTTTTCTATATAGATCATTTAAGATTGTCATGACCTTGCGGATCCCTATAAAATAGTGATGAATCATTCACTTTTCTACATAATGGAGGTTTATATGACGTTACCTACGTTCAAGTACAACCCAGACCCAATTTCATTAAACGTGATCAAAAAAGAGCATACGACATGTCCTGTTTGTGAAAAAGAAAGCGAATATGTGTATCACGGTCCATTTTATTCCGTTGAAGATATAGAAGGAATCTGCCCTTGGTGCATTAAAGATGGATCAGCCGCTAAAAAATACAATGGATCGTTTCAAGACGATGTGAGTTGTGATGACGTCAATCAACAAGAATATGTAGATGAACTCATCTTCAGAACGCCTGGTTATTGCGGATGGCAGCAGGAATATTGGTTAAGCCATTGCGGTGATTTTTGCGCGATTGTCCAATATGTTGGATGGAAAGAGATTGAGCATTTAGAGGAAGAGCTCTCTGAGGACATCGAAGACATTTGTAGTGGTGGAGGATTAACGAAAGAGAACCTTAAGCAATGGCTCGTTAACGGAGGAGACTTACAAGGCTATCTCTTTCAATGTGTTCACTGCAAGAAGCATCGTTTATATATTGACGCTAGTTAATCAAAAAGGACCCTTCAATCAGGTCCTTTTTTAATGCTGGTTATTTTTTATATAAAATAAGCGCAGAAAAACAGTAGAGTTGTTCTCCTCCTTGCTCACAGATCACTGCTACATTGTACTTGATGTCAATGATTTGGTCGTCATCCATTCCTTTTAAAAATAGATTGATTTCGCTCTGTAAATCTTTTTCGTGTTCTTCATCAAATACAGCTACCTTTAGCACATATGCCACTCTCCCTTCTCTCGCTACTCTATCTTTATGCACATAGAGACGGGCATATGAACAAAAAAAGCCTTCCATCTCATCGATGAAAGGACTCCTTTTTACAGCTTCGGTTTTGTTTCTCCTGTCCATGCAAGCATCCCACCAACCACATTGGTCGCTTGATAGCCTTGGTCTTCTAGGTAATAGCAGACATTTTCACTACGTTTACCAGAACGACAAATGATATAATATTCCTGCGTTTTATCGAACGCATCTAGTTTCTCAGGGATATCTCCCATTCGAATATGGACTGCTTCTGGGATCATGCCTTCTGCTACCTCTTCATCCTCACGTACGTCGACTAGCTGAATGGCTTCTTCTTGCTCAAGTTTTTGCTTTAATTCTTCTATTGAAATTTCTTTTACTGACACGACTCTCATCTCTCCTTTTGTTCACGGTGACACCATTATAGCAAATCATTCACATCACTGCGTATTCACCCGCTTCGATTGAAGGAAAGATGGCAATCGTTTCTGCACATCTACTGCCTGCTGCTCACTTTCAAACTCTACCTTTTTAAAGACTTGATAGGCTAGCCACATGTGTCCATATGCGAGAATACTCACGCTAAAAAACGGCACGATCCCCGGCAAATAAGCAAATAGGACAAACAGGACGGCCGAGAAAACGAGCATAGAGAGCGTATATTGCAAATACGAAAGACCAAGCAGAAGAGAGAATTTCAGATAGAGACGCTTTTTCCAATCGTAATGAGCAAGCAGCGGAAAAATATAAAACAAGCTGACAATAAACAGAAAACCAAAGATATAAATGGCAAAGCGAAGCATATGTAAAAACCAGCTCGTTGGATAAATATAAGCAAGGTCTACATAAATAATCGTCCCAATCATGAGCAGCACCACGCCAATCAGATTAGAGCGTACAAACTCCTCGCGGTATACCTTCCAAAAGGTGCAGAATACTTTGACTTGTTCGTGCCCTTGTATCCACTTTCTCATCACGGAAAATAACGCAGTTGTCGCAGGCATAAATCCAAAGACCCCAAGCCCCAGTAATGTGAACAAAAGCCATAGCAAATTGGTATAGGCGAGCCGCATCACCCACTCACACATCCGCAGCATTCTACTCATTGATCCATCATGATCCATCTCTTTTCCCTCCTCTCTTTCTCGTTACACCGTCTCTTTTTGAAACAATTCTTCTATTTCGATTGGGCGTTTTTCTGCGACAGAGCGCCACATACCTTCCCCAATTGCAATCGAATAAGCACCAGCCTCTGCTCCTGCCGAAATGTCATAGTGGATCAACGGATCTTTTCCTAAAAATAAATCTGCTAGCAGCAACGGATCTCCGCCGCCATGTCCGCCTGGCTGCTTCACGACTTCAATTGTCTCTTTTGCTCCAAACATCGGATAGTAAGAAATCGTTTGTTCCGGGAATTGAAAAGGAATTCTCGATGGTACATGAAACTCATTTGTTTCAATGCGTCCCTTCGTCCCGTTAATCGCAAGCCGGTACCCTTCATACGGAGCTGAAAATTGAATCGAATAGCTTAATAGGGCACCTTGGTCATAAGCCACTGACGCCACATACGTATCCTCAATGTCAATTTCCTTATCAAAAATACAGGCATCTGGGCGGTAATTTGAGTACTGTTGCGTTGGCTCCTGACCTGATTCAATATGATCGTCCTCCACCTTCGAGCGCTCTACCCGGGGATTCCACCTTGCTTCATAATGACATGTATCTTTCACATGGCATGTTCCGCAATACCTATTTTTCTCATCCTGTAAGGGATTCCAAGGACTTTCGCTTCCATAATAGTTGAGCGCCCCATAAGCAAATACTTGCTTCGGCTTTTGATCAATCCACCAGTTGACCAAATCAAAATGATGGGTCGACTTATGAATAGACAGACCTCCAGAGAATTGACGTGTGCGATTCCACCTTTTGAAATAACTGGCTCCATGATACGTGTCAATGAGCCAGCTCAGTTCAACAGAGGTGACCCTTCCGATCTTCCCGTCTAAAATGAGCTCTTTCACCTTCCGATGAAATGGATTGTAGCGATAATTAAAGGTGACCGTCACCTTCCCTTTGCTCTCTGCCTCTTTATCCATCACTTTTTTCGCGTCTTTTGCTGTTGTCACCATCGGTTTTTCAGTGATGACATCAAGATCATGATCAAGTGCCTGCATGATATACGTGACATGCGTATCATCTCGTCCTGCCACAATGACGATGTCTGGCTTTGCTTCCTTCACCATCTGATCAAATGCATCCTCATGAAAAAATGAGACCCCTCTCAGCGATGGAAAGCGCTGCTGACAAATTGTATACCGCTGATCATCTATATCTAGAAGCCCTGTGATTCTGTAATGCTCATTGAAATCCTCTATGAGCGGTTTAATAAACATATTGAAAGCACGATGACTGAGCCCACAAATCACGACCCGTTTCACATTCCCCACCCCTTTTTCTATCGATTTTCACGAAGTTGTTTCATGAGAGACAGCGCCTCTTTGGATTTCTCAGCATACACGGGAATAAAAGCGACCATATCTCGGTGTAATCGGAATGTATAGCCGTTTAGCTTTTTCGTTCCTTTGTTGATTTGAACCGCATAATCAATCGTTTTCCCCGTCTTTGGATCCTCTATCGTGTATGGTCCCGCCGCTTCATCATTTACTCCCATCTCTTCAAGCAACTGAAAGCTTTCAGGATCATCATACGTTCTAAACATTTCTTCAGGGACGAACATCACGTCTCCCTCTTTTGCAGTGATTTCAACGAGAAGCTTCTCAGGAATCGCTGGGAAGATGTGGACGTTGTATGTCTCTTGATCCGGCTGAAAAGCCTTCTCCATTAATTGATCTTTCATCCCCTTTGACATGTCAGAAAAAATAAGAACATCGATACCGTTTGTTTTCCCCTGACAGGCTGACAAACAAAAGGCAGCGATGAAACTGATGAGCCATGCCGCAGCTCTTTGACGCCTTCTCATGCCTTTTGAAAAACAGACAGCTTCTCTAACTCAGTTAATGCCATAATAAAAGCGCCTGCCCCGTGCAAGTCGTTTGTACTCCGATCTCTTCCAACGTAGTAATCATAAAATCCCGCAGATGTTCCGATACAAATATCGTTCACTGTAAAATCGCCGTTTTCTTTCTCCTCCGTCTTATGCTGGATCAAGCCTTCATATGCTTTGACCACATGATCGACATAACGGAGACTCACATACCCTTCATTCATGGCTTTTGCCATGGCATACATGAATAAACACGATCCGGAGCTTTCAAGCCAATTGTCGCTATAATTTCCTTTATCAATAATTTGATGCCAGAGACCTGTCTCTTCATCCTGATACTTTGCCACACTTTCCAACATGTCTGTCAGTGTTTCCTTCCACACCTTTCGCCCCTCATGCTCTTCTGGCAGATCCTCGATCATATCTGCTAATGCAAGGACATACCAGCCAAAGGACCTTGCCCAAAACTCTGGGGAACAGCCAGTCTTTGGGTCTGCCCATGGCATCACTTTTCGTTCATCCCACGCATGATAATAAAGCCCTGTTGTTTCATCTTTTGTATGCTTTCTCATGAGATGCTCTTGATGGATAACCATATCCACAAGCGTCTCTTCTCCTTTAAGCTGGGCATACTTTAATGCAAAAGGACCTCCCATATAGAGACCATCGAGCCACATTTGATAAGCATAATTGTCTTTATGCCAAAATCCACCCTCAGACGTGCGATTGAGCGTACGATAAAGTCCGCGCAGCTTCTCCGCTGCCAGCATATACCGCTTCTCTCCCGTTCTTTCATAAAGGGGGAATAAAATGAGTCCTGCTTGTATCGCATCAAGCTCATCCCTGCGAAATAACAGATTTCCGTACTCATCAATGAGCGAGTCCGCATAGCTTTTCACATAATCGAAATATGCCTCGTTCCCCGTTGCCGCGTGCAGCTTCATCACACCGCAAAGAAAAACCCCTTGATGATAATGCCATCTTCCAGCTGGCGGTAGCTCAATTGGTGTATGCGCTTTCATAATACTTTGTGCTAATTTCTCTGCATGCTCAAGTGGTGATACCTTCTCAGTAGATAATGTCATTCTTCTCATCTCCCTTTTTAGTAAATACCTTCTTCCCCAAATTTCTTCGCTAAACGGTTCGCCAGCATGACCAAAATGAGTCCAACGGCTGCTTTAAATAAACCAACAGCGGTACTATAGCTGAATTGTCCTTGCTTGAGTCCAGCTGTATAGACATACGTATCAAAAATCTCCGCTACTTCCCGGTTTGTTGCGTTGAGTAATAGATAGACGTGCTCAAAGCCAAGCTCTAACGTATCACCGATTTTTAAAATAAGCAGAACCACAATGACACTTTTAATGGCAGGAAGGGTGATATGCCACATCTGTCTCAGTCTGCCGGCACCGTCCATTTTCGCTGCTTCATATAGCTGCGGGTCCACGGCCGTAATCGCCGCAAGGTAAATGATCGTTGACCACCCTGCTTCTCTCCAGATCACCTGTAAAATGTACATCGGTCTAAACCAATCCTGACTAAGGAGGAAGTTAATCTTTTCACCTCCAAAGAAAGCAATCAATTCATTAATTAACCCACCATCTACTGTTAACAAAACAAAAGATAAGGACACAACAATCACCCATGACATGAAGTGAGGGATATAAATCATCGTCTGAACAAATTTCTTAAACAATGCCAATCGAACCTCGTTTAAAAGGAGTGCTAATAAGATTGGAATCGGAAAGAAAATCACGACATTCATGGCAAATAAAATGAGCGTATTTTTTAATAAGATGAAAAATGTTGGTTCTGTAAACAATCGAATAAAGTGCTTGAACCCAACCCACTCACTGCCAAGAATACCGAGAAACGGCTGGTAATCTTGAAAGGCAATAATGAGTCCCCACATAGGCACATATTTAAAGACAATAAAATAAATGAACCCTGGTAAAATCATTAAATACAAAAACTTTTGACTAAGCAATTGATTAAGTAAGCGCTTTCTATTTTCTTTTTTTAAAGCTGCCGCAGGCACACCCTTGGCAGTGACATCCTCTGTTTTCATTAATAAAGCCTCCCCTCATGCTGATGCATGTGTTAACTGTATCTTAAGGATGAAAAATCCGTCTACAATCATATCAACAGATCATATTTCCTTAGGGGAAGCTACTCAAAATGTTACATAAAACATAAGAAAATGATCCTAATCTCAGAAAATGATTATTGACAAACCTACCAGATTTTTGGATTAATAAAATAAGGGGAAAAGATTGTTTCGTTTGAAATGGGGGGTTTTATGAAAAGAAGGCAGTATAAATTTTATTACAAGCTTGTAACGTTTTTTTTCATGCTTAGTACGATTCCTGTTATCATTGTCGGTATTTTTTCTTATCAGCATTCGCAAAAAACAGCACTTGAAAATATCTCAAATGAAAAGCTGGACAGCGTCAAACAAACGCAATCCAATATTGAGCATATTTTAAAGACAGTTGATCATTCTCTCACTCACTATGTCAGTTCGCCGCCTCTCCTTCAAACACTGACAGAACCTTTAAATCCAGACCAATTCCAGCTTTATAATCAAGTACAGCAGGAACTGAACTACCTGCAAACCTTTGATACCGATCTCTCCAATATTACACTCGTCAGTAAAATAGAGGATTGGTACATGAACAATTCCGGTCTTTATCATGTCACGAATGGAGACCAAGAAAAAGCGTTAGCCTCTTACCTCAATATTCCGAGTCACTCCAGCTGGGCACTTGAAGAGAATAACCCACTTGTCTCGACAAAAGAAGGAAAAGCGTCCTTTTGCAAGTACAATGTGAACTTAATCAAACAACTGCCTATGAATAGTGTCCAAAAAAAGGGGATCGCCGTCGCCAGTATTCCGAGCTGCGCGATTGCTGACAACATGCCTGACTTCTCTCAATCTGACAGTATGTTTGTCATTGATACAAAAGGAAAAGTGCTGCTACATAATCGCAAAGAACAGATCGGTGAATCCTTGAAAAATCAAGATTTCGTCAAGCATGTACTATCACTTGAAAGTCGATCAGGACAATTTGACATGAAGATTGATGAACTGAACTATCAAATTACGTTTCAAAAATCAGACTATAACGAATGGACGTACCTATCCTTTGTATCTATTCCAGAACTCAAGCAGCAAACGAAATCAATTGGGTGGATCACCTTTATTATTTGCTTTATTTTGTTAGCGCTTTCATTACTATTTTCATGGTTTGGTTCCAGACACTTTTATAAACCAATTCGCTTATTATACGAGTCATTTGCACGCAATGAATCATTTTTGCATAAGCAGCCATTCCAAAATGAGTTCGAGTTGATTGAGTCGAGTATTAAACAAATGAAAGATCAAAACAATGATTTAGAGGAACGCATTGAGCAGCAAGTGACTCACTTACAGCAATACTTTATGGTACGCCTGCTCCTTGGAAAGCTGACGGAAGAAGAGATTAACAACCGATTCCAAAGTTTAGGATTCCCTCGTGACTGGTCGCATTTATCCATGCTTGTAACCCAAATCGATACGCTGAAAGGAACACCGTATGAAAAAAAGGATGCTGACTTGCTTTTGTTTGCCATTAATGGACTGATCGAGCAGATTATTCCACAAGATGAGCACCTTCAGCCAACCGTTGTCAATCAGCATCAAACGACGATTGTCCTGAACCAATCGAAGTCAGATGAGGAATTTACTGAATATTTAAATCAATTAGCTGAAACCATTCAACTGCGTATCGAGGAAGAGCTTGGTTTGTCTATCAGTATCGGCATTAGCCGCCAGTTTAAGGACCTCACCATGGCCAAACATGCTTATATTGAAGGAAAAGAAGCCTTAAAATACAGACTCAAAGCAGAGAAAAAGTCCATTATCTTATATGAGCATATTCAGCAAGGAAGAACATTTAAAACCCATTTCCCAAAACAGCTGCAGCATGATTTATTTGATGCCATTAAAGCTGGAGATCAAGGAAAGGCTGATCATTATTTACATGTGCTCCTGCAATCCATTTTTTCTAAAAATGCGGGACCGCACGAATACCATATCGCCCTTGCCCGTTTTTTAAACAACTTGATTGAGCTAATGCACTTGTTGGGCATTGAATTATTTGAGGTCGAAGACAACAAAATGCTCTATGATACGATCTTTGAGTTTAAAACCTTTGAAGATACAGAGGCATGGCTAAAACATGAGATCATTCGGCCAATTATTGACCAGCTTGGTGCACGTGAGGACTCACAATACAAAAATATCTCAGAGAAAATCATTCATATCATTCATCAAGAATTTGACTCAGATCTCACATTGGATGAAATCGCTTCACGCCTGCATTACAACCCAAATTATTTAAGCAGTATTTTCAGAAAGGAAATGGATATCTCCTTTAGTGAATATCTCTCGTCGTACAGGCATCATGTCGCCAAAAACTGGCTTGTGGAAACCGATATGTCCGTGAAAGAGATTTCGGAAAAGCTAAAATATAAAAACCCGCAAAATTTCATCCGTTCCTTTAAAAAGCTAGAAGGCACGACTCCTGGGAAATACCGTGACCAGAAAAAAGGAACATAATGCAAAAAAGTCCCGCTCTCACAAGAAGCGGGACTTTTTTATTTAAACTGCTCATTTAAGATGCTGTCTTCCAGGACTGAAAGCGGCTCTCCATACACACGTTCAATATGAGCTGCTCCCCAATCACATAACGCATTCAAAATTCTTTCGAGCGACTGTCCGTATTCACTTAATTCATATTCCACTTTAGGCGGCACCTGTTCGTACACAATCCGGTTAATCACCCCGTCACTTTCAAGCTCTCTCAGCTGCTGTGTGAGCATTTTTTGAGTGATATTAGGCATGAGTCGCTTTAATTCACTCGTGCGTTTTTTCCCATGTGTCAAATGGCATAAAATGACGCACTTCCACTTTCCGCCAATGACGTCAAGCGTCGCCTCCACAGAGATATTATACTTTTTCTTTTCCATTGAATCTCACTCCTATTTGTTCTGAATGGGCACTTTTTAGTACCTATATTACAAAAAAGTACGTACTTTTTTTTTCGTCATCTATGTTAGATAATAACTCTTGCCGATCGGATTCGTCTATCAAAATGTCATCAAAGAAGGATGTGAACCTATTTATGAAGAAACAACAAAACTACTTTGCCCTTCTCGCACTAGCTATTAGTGCTTTTGCTATAGGAACAACTGAGTTCATTAGTGTCGGTCTTTTGCCGATGATCTCAGAAGACTTTGGAGTGAGCGTCAGTCAAGCGGGCTGGACCGTCTCTTTATACGCGCTCGGAGTAACCTTTGGCGCACCTATTCTGACCTCACTTACTTCAACCATGAAAAGAAAGACATTGCTTTTGCTCATTATGCTCGTCTTTTTAATTGGCAATACACTCGCCACCATTGCCCCGACTTTTTCAGTACTGTTATTCGGACGAGTGATTTCAGCCTTATCCCATGGGGTCTTTATGTCCATTGGCTCTACCATTGCTGCAAGCCTTGTGGTGAAAGAAAAGCGGGCAAGCGCCATTGCATTTATGTTCACTGGTTTAACAGTCGCGACTGTGACCGGGGTGCCATTCGGTACATTTCTTGGTCATGAGCTCGGCTGGCGGACATCATTTGGTGTAATTGTCATCATTGGTTTGATCGCATTCGTTGCCAATTATTTTCTCGTTCCATCTCAATTAAAGCAGGGCATGAAAACATCATTTAAGGATCAAGCGGCCTTATTAAAGACAAAAAGAATGTTGCTTCTATTTGTCATTACAGCGACAGGATACGGAGGAACCTTTGTTGTCTTCACGTATTTATCTCCTCTTCTTCAGTATGTGACAGGTCTTGCACCTGGAACTGTTGCCTTGATGCTGCTTTTATACGGGATGACCATCGCAGCTGGAAATGTGATTGGCGGAAAAGCTGCGAATAAACAACCAATGAAAGCACTGATCTATATGTTTATCATCCAAAGCATCATCTTGTTTATCCTTAGCTTCACTGCCAAATTCACGGTGTTAGGGATTGGAACCGTGATGCTAATGGGGCTGTTTGCTTTCATGAATGTACCTGGTTTGCAAGTCGCCGTCGTTGATTTCGCAGAAAGATACACACCTGGAGCAGTCGATGTCGCTTCCGCTATGAATATCGCTGCCTTTAATGCCGGTATCGCCATCGGCTCATTTTTAGGCGGCATCGTGACAGATACACTTGGACTTGTGCATACAGGCTGGGTTGGCGGCATCATGGTGCTCATGGCAGCCATTCTCACAATGATCAGTTTTCGAATGGAACAAACAGAACACAATCAAACGATAAAGGAGTTTTCAATATGAACCATTTACAAAGTACAAAAACATTAAACAATGGGGTCAACATGCCAGGTTTCGGTCTTGGTGTATTCAAGGTTGAAGATGGCGCTGAATTAATCGAAGCTGTCAAAACAGCCATTCAATTAGGCTATCGCAGTATTGATACAGCGGCTATTTATGGCAATGAGGAAGGCGTTGGGCGAGGTATACAACTTGGCCTATCAGAAACTGGACTTCGCCGCGAAGACATCTTTGTGACGTCAAAAGTGTGGAATGCCGATTTAGGATATGAATCCACACTTCAAGCATACGAAGAAAGCTTGAAAAAACTTCAGCTTGACTACCTTGATCTGTATCTAATCCATTGGCCGGTTGAAGGAAAATATAAGGAAGCTTGGCGTGCGCTAGAAACCTTATATCGTGAAGGAAAGGTGAGAGCCATCGGTGTGAGCAACTTCCAGCCGCATCATCTAGACGAACTGTTAAAAGATGCGCACATCATACCAGCTATCAATCAAGTGGAATTTCATCCAAAACTCACGCAGGAAACACTTTATACGTATTTGAACACACGCGGTATACAAATGGAAGCCTGGTCACCACTTATGCAGGGAGAGCTGCTGCATCACCCGCTCATTACGGAGCTCGCAGACACATACAGCAAAACACCTGCACAAATTATCTTGCGCTGGGATGTGCAAAAGGGTGTCATCACCATCCCAAAATCAACGAAAGCACATCGTTTAAAAGAAAATGCCGATATTTTCGATTTTGTTCTTTCGGATGAGGATATGAAGCGTCTTTCTGATTTAAATGAGAACAAACGTATTGGCCCTGATCCAGATAACTTCGACTTTTAATGAAAACACCCCCGCTTTTTCTGCTAAGCGGGGGTGTTCTGTTTATGATTTTTTAAAGGAAGCTTCATATTCCTCAATGATTTTATTTCCACCATTTGATTTCCACTTCTCGATATCTTTCTTAAATTGCTCTTCGCTTATATCTCCAAGAATGAACTTATAGGTCGCATCATCGATGATTTTCTTCAATTCGTTTCCTCGCTCTGAGGCCGTTTCTGAATACAGGCTTTCAGCAGGATTGGCGATAATCATATTCTTATTATCTTCTTCCAGCTCTTCATATTTTGTACGAACCGCATCCCCTTTATTTTTTAAGTAGCGTTTATCAATGCCTACAAGACTGACAAGCGGCTGTACATCTGTCTGCCAGCTTTTCACTTGGCTTTCTTCCCGGACAAATGTATTTCCTTCTTCTTTCTTATAATGCTGACCATCTATACCGTAAGTCATTAAACCATACACATCTTCTTCTGCAATGCGATCAAAGAAGGCCAAAATCCGCTTTAACTCCGCCTCAGATTTCACGCTTGTTTTAGGGAATGCGAAGATGCCATTATGACCACCAGATGCCCATACACGTTCTTTGCCATCTGGGCCTTTGATTCGGTTGATAATATCCACTTCCATGTTTTTATCTGTCGCATCATCTCTTAGGTTCACCGCATCTACCATATTTCCAACATAGATGCCTGCTTTTCCTTGTGAGAATAATTCTTGCTGCTGTGTTTTACTTGTGACTGGGAAGTCTTTGTTTATATAGCCATTGTCACGCAGCTTTTTCATGTATTTCATTGTATTCATATACTCATTTGTCATAAAGTCTGGCGTGAATTTGCCGTTTTCTTCTTTCCAGTCTGTTGGCATTCCTTCATATGAACCAAGTGTCTTAAATGCCCCATAAATCAAATCATTTCGATCCGTAAAGCCAATCGTATCGGCTTTTCCATTTTGATTCGGATCTTTTTCAGTAAATGCTTTGGCTACTTCATAAAGATCATCTAATGTTTTTGGTGTATCCAAATTTAAATTTTCAAGCCAATCCTTTCGAATGACAATCCCTTGTCTTGAAAGTGGTCTCTCTCTATAAATTCCATAAAGCTTACCGTCTATAGAGGCGTTTTTATTAATCAGTTCGTTCATCTTACTTAAATTTGGATAATCCTTTAAATACGGACCGATTTCCCAAAACATGCCTGATCTGAACGCATTAATAGCAGACGAATTCTTAATGTCTTGGATCGTGACAATTTGCGGGAGATTCCCTGCGGCAAGTGCTGAATTTAAACGGTCTTCTTTCACAGCATCAGGCACCCACGTAATATCAAGCTCTGTATTTGTAAGCTTCTCAATCTCTTTTAATACTGAATCCTTCGGCGGCTGCTGATGATACAAAATGGCCATCCAAGTCAGCTTCACTTTTTTGTCTAAATCAACCTTCTCATCTGATGAGCTGGCTCCTTTACTTGAGCACGCTGACAGAATGCCACTTGCTGCAAACAGCAGAACAAACGCTATCAACCATAATTTCTTTCTCCCCATAAGATCCCTCCGTTGTTCCATCTTTTTAACCCTTTACAGAACCTAGTAATGCCCCTTTGTTGAAATGCTTTTGAATAAATGGATAGACAAGCAGAACCGGAATGGTCGCCACGACAATGACAGCCATTTTAATCGTTTGATCTGGCGGTGGTGTCGATGAGCCCATATCCGACATATCTCCCTGCATTCCGCTCGATACAATCACAATCTGCCTTAGTAGTACCTGAATCGGCCATTTCACCGAATCATTTAAATACAGGATGGCGGTCATGTACGTATTCCAATACGTCACGGCATAAAAAAGTGAAATGGTCGCAATGGCTGGTAAAGAAAGAGGAAGCACAATTTTAAAAAAGATCCCTAAATCGTTACAGCCATCCATTTTAGCTGATTCCTCAAGGCTTGCCGGAATGTTTTGAAAGAAGTTTTTCAAAATGATCAAATTGAATGCATTGATGGCGACCGGCAGAATGAGTGACCAATAGGTATCAAGCAGCCCAAGTGTTTTCACCACAATAAACGTCGGGATCATCCCTCCGCTAAACAGCATCGTGAAGACGACGAGAAACATGAGTGTTCTCCGGCCTTTTAACTCCCGGCGAGACAGCCCATATGCCATCAGTGAGGACAAAAACATGCTGACAGCTGTTCCAACGAGCGTCACGAGAATGGATACAATGAGGCTGCGATACACAATATCTGTAGAAAAAATATAGCGATAAGCCTCGAGAGAAAACGTCGTCGGAAACAAAATAAACTTCTTTGAGATGACCTCTTCTACCGTTGCAAAAGAGGCGGCAATGACATGGATGAACGGGAGCACACATATTAATGCGAACATGAGTAGAAAAGAGTAATTAAATAAATTGAACAATCGGCCTTTCATAGAACGATCTATGTTCATCACGCCCTTTCTTTTGTAAGCGTTATCATTTCGTCTGAAAATAAGCTGCAGCCTGTGACGATATCGTGATTAAAATGTAACAAACGGGGGAAGAAAGCGTCTATAATCATCTTGACAGACCAAACAGATCTTCATGCCGGTCGTGCTTTTATGCTCATGAAACAAAAGAATAAGATCATGAGCTAATGACATGATTATGCCCTATGCCTGATCATTTTCTTCAAGAATTTCCGTCGTATTGACATCTGGTCTATAGCCTAACTCCTGCTTCGTTTTCTCAGTGGACCAAGGCTTTTCTTCGTTTTCTGATACGGCATAATATGTCCCAAAGGGAACTTCCGTTTCAATCGCCGCTTTTGTGATCCCAACAAGATCTTCATGTGAAAGCAGCGTTCTTTTCGTTCTTTTTTTCTTGTGTAATTCCTCCATTTCATCTGTCACAACGGTTCCAATGCGCAAATTGATGACAGACATCTCCGTTTGATCGTGGAATAAACGTCCTAGCTGTTCGGAGGCAAATTTTAAAATGCCATACACATTTTTTGTCGCAGGCACATCGTCAGTCGTAATATTTCGCCTTAGTAAAGAATGACCATCCTTTTCATAACGATCGGTCACATGGTTGCTGCTTGCAAAAATGACTTTTCGTATGCTTAACCGAGCCGCTGAACGAAACATATGATAAGTGCTCCGCCAAAAAACATCATTCATTTTTGCGAATTCCTCTGCATTCATCACATCATGCGTCATGTCCATGTTCAGAAGGTGAATGATGACATCTGTATCTCGCGGAATCGCCTGATATAATTCCTGTTCATTCGTTGCATCTGCTAAAATGACTTTTTCTACACAGCTTGTTTGATCAATGATGTTGATGTTGTACTCTGAAGAGAGCCCTTTTGTTAAAAGACGGCCGATCACACCGCACCCGCCAATGATGGTGATTTTTTTCATATGTCTCCTCCTTCCTTTTGGCGTAGTATGTCCAAGCCTTTTATTGATTAGAGCCACTTTTTCAAAAATCGTGTTGCTTCGTGACGCATCGCGGCTGTTTCAAAATGACCTGCATGAAGACCCACAAGCTGATACCGTTCTTTCAATGAAGCAGCTTGATAGGTTTGACTCAATACCTTTTGAATTCGTCCAACACCTTCAGCGGGAGTCAGTTGATCGAGTTTTCCAACCAAGCTTAAATGGGGTCTTGGAAAAATCATTTCCTGGATATCCGCTGCTGTAAAATGCTTGGCTAAGCTCGGTACATAGTAGTAAAAGCCATGCCGGTCTAAATTGTTCGTTTCAATCAATGTATGATGATCTACCTGTGCGCAAAGATCGATACACACACTGATCCGTTCATCAAGCGCAGCCGTCCACCATGAAAGAAGACCACCCATTGACATCCCAAAAACGGCTAACCGGTCTGGCAGCACATCGGATCGAGACACCAAATAATCGATCGCACACATGCTTTCATACAGCATCATGCCCCACATCACTTTTCCTGTTAAAAGCATTTCCTTGAAAATTTCACTTTCCGTTCTCCCTCTTCTTTCACCAAAACCTGCATGGTCAATGGCCAGCACACTATATCCTTTTGACGTGAACTCTTTTGCGTATGAAGGCGCTTGCAAATAATGAGCACCCTTTAACAATTCTTCCTTCCCATCTACGTAATTCCCGCCATGAGAATGTTGGAACAACACAACCGGTCTTTTTTTCACTGTGTCCTTCGGCTTCACAAAATAAGCGGGCACTTCCTCTACACCATGAATAGAGAGAATAAGTGTTTCGACTAAGTAAGATTCACGTTCCTCAATTTTCAACGTATAAGCCTCCACGCGATGACGCTCTGGCATTTCTCCTAATAGACTGAGCAGTTGTTCACGTTTGCTTTCCTTTTCCATTGACGTCACTCCTCATTTTCTTGATCCACTTTTAAAATACGAGATCGATGAGAGAATCACCTTGTTTTCGACAAAATTATGTCCCGGGAAATAACAAACACCCACCGGTTTATACCGATGGGTGTAGTCATTAGTTCGCAACAATATTGACAAGCTTACCAGGAACCGCAATCACTTTACGAATGGTTTTTCCTTCAAGCTGTTCTTTTACTCGTGCATCATTTTTTGCAAGTTCTTCTAACTGTTCCCTTGTTGCATCAGCAGGAACGGTTAATTTTGCTTTCACTTTCCCATTTAGCTGTACGACAATTTCTACTTCATCGTCGACAAGCTTTGCCTCGTCATATTGCGGCCATGCTTCATAAGAAATCGACCCTTCATGACCAAGTTTATTCCAAAGCTCTTCCGCTAAATGCGGTGCAATTGGAGAAAGAAGTTTCACAAAGCCTTCTGCATATTCTTTCGGCAGTGTATCAGCCTTGTAGGCATCATTGATAAACACCATTAATTGTGAAATTCCTGTATTGAAACGTAAGCCTTCATAATGATCTGTCACCTTCATCACTGTTTCATGATAGCTGCGTTCTAATGCGCCACCAGATTGCTCCGTCACTTTGTCACTGATTGAGCCATCTTCATTTGTGAATAGGCGCCATACACGGTCAAGGAAACGGCGAGCGCCATCAAGTCCTGTTTCAGACCAAGCGATTGACGCATCTAAAGGTCCCATAAACATTTCATAAAGTCTTAATGTATCCGCGCCATGAGATTCTACGATGTCATCTGGGTTGACAACGTTCCCTTTTGATTTACTCATTTTTTCATTATTTTCACCAAGAATCATTCCTTGGTTGAACAATTTCATGAAAGGCTCTTTTGTTGGGACAACGCCGATATCATACAAGAATTTATGCCAGAAGCGCGCATATAAAAGATGCAGTACAGCATGTTCTGCTCCGCCAATATACACATCAACTGGAAGCCATTTTTTAAGCTTTTCAGGAGATGCAAGCTCTTCAGTGTTATGTGGATCAATATAACGTAAGAAGTACCAGCAGCTGCCTGCCCATTGCGGCATTGTATTGGTTTCACGACGTCCTTTTTTACCTGTAACTGGATCTACAACCTCAACCCACTCTTTTATATTGGCTAAAGGTGATTCACCTGTTCCACTTGGCTTAATTTCCGTTGTCTTAGGCAAGATCAGTGGAAGCTCTTCCTCCGAAACAGCTGAAGATGTTCCGTCCTCCCAATGAATAATTGGAATTGGCTCACCCCAGTAACGCTGACGGCTGAATAACCAGTCTCTTAAACGATACGTGACTTTCTTTTCACCTTTTTGATGTTCTTCAAGCCATGCAATGGCTTTTTCAATCGCTTCTTCTTTCCCTAATCCATTTAAGAAGTCAGAGTTAATGTGTTTTCCATCACCTGTGTAAGCTTCTTTTTCAATGTCTCCGCCTGCTACAACTTCTTTAATTGGAAGATCAAATGTCTTAGCGAATTCATAATCGCGCTCATCATGAGCAGGTACCGCCATAATAGCTCCCGTTCCATAAGTAGCTAACACGTAATCTGCAATCCAGATCGGCATCTTTTCACCATTTAATGGATTGATGGCATACGCACCTGTGAAAATACCCGTTTTCGTTTTAGATAGATCTGTCCGCTCTAAGTCGCTCTTAGATTGAATTTCTTTGATATACGCATCCACTGCTTCTTTTTGAGCAGCTGATGTAATTTTCTCAACAAGCGCATGTTCTGGTGCAAGCACCGCATACGTTGCACCAAATAGTGTATCAGGACGCGTTGTAAAAACGGTAAACTGTTCATTATGTCCTTCTACTTCAAAGTGAACATGCGCACCTTCAGAACGTCCGATCCAATTACGCTGCATATCTTTGATGCTTTCAGGCCAATCAATGTCTTCTAAATCTTCTAACAGCCTGTCCGCATATGCCGTAATTCTCAGCATCCATTGCTTCATCGGACGTCTTTCAACTGGATGTCCTCCGCGTTCACTTTTTCCATCAATGACTTCTTCGTTTGCAAGGACCGTACCGAGCGCTGGGCACCAGTTCACTGGTACTTCATCGATATAAGCCAATCCTTTTTCATACAATTTTAAGAAAATCCATTGTGTCCATTTGTAATAATTCGGATCTGTCGTGTTGATTTCTCTATCCCAGTCGTATGAGAATCCTAAAGATTGAATTTGGCGGCGGAAGTTATTGATGTTCTCTTCTGTAAAGACCGCCGGATCATTCCCTGTATCCAGTGCATACTGCTCCGCTGGAAGACCAAATGCATCCCATCCCATTGGATGAAGAACATCATATCCCTGCATACGTTTCATACGTGATAAAATATCCGTTGCTGTGTAGCCCTCAGGGTGCCCGACATGAAGCCCTGCTCCTGATGGATATGGAAACATATCAAGCGCATAAAACTTTGGTTTATCTTCCGAGTCAGATGTGGCGAATGTTTTATGTGTCAGCCAATGATCCTGCCACTTCTTTTCAATTTCCCGATGCTGAAAACTCAATATGAAAACCTCCTTTAATATGTACGGCTTTATCTGCTCAGATGACCACTGCAAGAATTCAGATTTTTCTAAAATCACCAAAAAACCCTCATCCCTGGAAAGGGACGAGAGATTTTTTGGTTCCCGCGGTACCACCCTTGTTAGCGTAACTTGCTGTTCGTACGCTCACTTAATATCTTTAACGCAGACATGCGACAGAAGCTTTAACGCAACTGCAACTCTGAGGCGAGTTCAGAAGCAGATTTGATTGACTTTCACCAGCCGTCAATTCTCTAAAGACAAATACTGCTTTCCTACTACTCCTCTTCACTGTTCTTATCGTAACCGTCATCTAAGTAGTATTTTATAGAATTATGATCATAAGTGCAAGCAGGTTTGTATACAATGGGAATGTACCCTAGACTAGGGTAAAGTAGAGGATATTATTCGTGTGGAGATCGGTTATGACGGTTGGAGTCTGCATCCTGTGAACGCTGTTCTCTCACAAAATCGAAGCTTCGCAGAACTGCTTCTCCTCCGTAACCTGAAATAATTGATAAGATGACCAAGTGCAGACTAGAATCGGGATTTGAGGATAAGACAAGCAGTGTAGCGGCAATCATCCCAACGAGCCAATCTTCAATAAACCCTAGATAAATAAACTTTTTTGTCATTCTGGGCTTCTCTAGCCTGCCTTTTTTCTTTACGTGACCGAGAATGCCCATGACCCCTCCAATGGCGCAAGCAATAATGACTTGTTGCAGCATTTTCATCACCTTCCTAAAGCCCTTAGAATAGTAAAGCGACTTCAGGCTGTCCAGCCCCCTGTAATGCCATTCTGCTGTTACGTCATAATCCATGTAAAAGGTCTATTCTCTCTAACGAAGAAAAAAAGCTTGTTTCTTCCATTATATGTGAATGACCTAGAAACAATCTTGATGCATTGGAATCATTTTTACCTAATCCATATTAACTATTTTTGGTATTTTATGAATGATAAGCAATTGATTCCTTCTTTTTCTAAAGAAAAGTCTCCTTACTTACTCTATTCTAATGGAGGACAAACTATGATGACAAATTTAACAAAGCGTTTGCAATCATTGAAACAGAACATATGTTATGTTACGTTTATAAAGAATTATTTTGCTCGAAAAGAAACCAATTTGAATGTCTATAGTAGCATCAAAGGAGGGTAATATGGTCAGCTCGAACATCTTCGGCTTGCAAAAACAGCTTGAACTCATAAAAAAAGCGCTAGATCATGCGCGGATTGGTGTTGTGATTACAGACCCTTCTTTAGAGGATAATCCTATCGTTTATGTGAATCATGGCTTTACACAAATGACTGGATACAAACCAGACGAGATTCTTGGGCGTAATTGTCGATTCCTCCAAGGAAAAGACACAGATCAAGAGCAGCTTGATTTAATACGTCATGGAATACAAAACAAAACACCTATTACCACACAGCTTAAAAATTATAAAAAAGACGGCACTTTTTTTTGGAATGAACTCAACATAGATCCTCTATACATTGAACAAGATGACAAAACATTTTTCATTGGCTTTCAAAAGGATATTACGAAACAGAAAGAATATGAACAGCTCCTAGAAGATTCCTTAAAGGAAGTCACCTCTCTTTCGACGCCAATCGTCCCAATCAAAAATGGTGTGTCCGCTCTTCCACTCATCGGAAAACTATCTGAAGAACGCTTTGATGCCATTGTCGCTAAATTAACTTGTATATTAGATGATTCAAAGGATGATTATTTAATCGTCGATCTTTCTGGTTTAATTGATGTAGATGATTCCGTCGCATCACGAATTTTCAAACTGCACCATCTCCTCAGCTTAACTGGAACGGAACTGATCATTACTGGGATCAAACCACAGCTTGCGATGAAAATGAAAGACTTGGATACAGATTTCCAACATACCATCACATATTTGACGGTAAAAGAAGCTATAAAAGGATTGCCATTAGCTGAAAACCCTGTTTGAACAGGGTTTTTTTATTTGAATCACTCCACAAAATGGAAAAATGAGGTATGATAGGGGTAAATAGAGATTTAGGGGGGGCTACTAGATGATCTTTTTACTCATCATAGGTCTTTTATGCTTTTGTTTCGCCATAGGATATGCCGCTAATTTCTTCTTATTCAAACACCGGAACCAAAGGATTTTTTCAAAAGGACTCTTTTATCCTTTTTTGATTATTGGTCTCGTTTTTTCCATCATGTCGTTACCGTTTGTTGCCACAGATGCTCCGAAGGCACAAGCAGATCCATCTTCGGAACAGCTCTTAAAGGATCAAAAACAATTAGCATCTGAAATTTCTCATCTGAAGGAAGATAAAGAGTCGCTTACGTCCTCTTTAGAAGACGCGACAAAAGAAAAAGAAAAACTGTCAAAAAAGCTAGAAAACACCACCTCAGAAAAAGAAACGGTCAAACAGCAAAAAGAGACCATTCAAGAGCTTGAAGAGAAAATAGACAAGCTGACCTCTAGCAACGAAACACTCAAAAAAGAAAACAAGAAAAAAAATAAAGAGACTCAGTCCTCAACCGTCCAGCGCTCCGCTCCTAAGGATGAAGGCACGAATACGGGCGGGCATGAATCACAAAAGGAAACAAAAAAAGAATCGACCGCCTGTAACATCAAAGGAAGTGTGAATGGCATTTATCACACACCGAGCAGCAGATACTACTCGCGAACAAAAAATGTAACCAAGCTGTTCTGCTCCGTAGAAGAGGCAGAGCGAGCAGGGTACAGGGCACCTAAGCAATAGCTATACTTCACGATAAAAAACCTCCTGTTAGTCCACTAGGGAACAGGAGGTTCTTTTTTTAAATTTCTCTTCTTAATGCTGCTAATACATTTGTTTTTGTTGCCTTACGTGCTGGGTTCAGTCCAGAAATAATCGCTACCCCTGCGCTAATCAATGTTGCTGTGATCACAAGACTTAGCGGAATATAGGAGAAAGTAATCGAGAATTGATCGCTTGATCCTCCCTCAGACATGGAAGACAAAATGGCTGGAATGATTAAGTTGACTGCGAAGCTAATGATATACGAGATGATGATACCGATGACCGATCCAATCACCCCAATATAAGCACTTTCCATTAGGAACATTCGCTTGATAATGGAAGGATTAGCACCAATGGCTTTCATAATACCAATCTCTTGTGTTCGTTCTGTTACCGCCATTGTCATCGTATTGAAAATGCCGATCGCCGAAATAATGACCGCAATACATCCGACAAAGATGAGTCCAATTTTAAAGACTGTAAAGAACATATCCATTCCTTCAAGCTGATTCGTCACAGAGATTACTTGATAGCCGTCATCTGTCAGCTTATCCGTGAGCGCACCGACATTGTCGAACTTATCAGCATAGACAGAAGTCATTTTTTCGACATTTCCTGCATCAGGAGACAGATCGAGCATTTGACCAAATTCTTTTTCATAAGCATTTGGAATAAGAATTTTATGATCCTGCTGCCACTCCAAATTCGGTTTCTTCAATACGCCGACTACACGGAAATCGAACGTCTTTTCTTTCACAACTTCATTTTCTTCATTAAGTTTTGGCACCTTGATTTGAATGACTTTGTTTAAAATTTCCTTCGTATAGCCTTTTGGCTCTTCCGGTGTATCTTCACCATTTGATGTCTGATTCATTTCTTTTTCATAATCTTTTCGTTCTTTTTCCGTCCAAAGTTGTTCTGCCATATGATACCCAACCACAATTTCATTCGCCGATGTTGGGACTTTTCCACGGTCTAGTTCAAGGCCTGCCTCTTTTTCTTCTTTCATATCTGTCAGAGCAGCCTGTGTTTCACTTGAGCGATTATCGAGCTCGACGTTAACCGATGGAATGATTGACGTTCTTGCAACGACAGATTTCGCATGATCATATTTCTTTAAATCGTCAACTTTGACGTCACCTTTTTCTTTGCCCAACACTTTAATTTCTGTGATGATTTGCTGTTTCATGATTTCATCTTGAGCCGATTTTTGCAGACCAAAACCAACTGACGCTAGAACGATTAAGAAAGAGCATGCCATTGTCGTTGCAAGTATGGTCATAAACACACGCAATCTATTTTTCTTCATATTTCTTCTGATGAATTTGACCTGATCTCTAAATTTCAATGGACTGTTCCCCTTTCTTTAACACACCATCATGAAGCTGGAACGTTGTGTCTGCGATGGAAGCGACTTCATCGTCATGTGTAATGATGACAAACGTAATTCCTTTTTCACGATTGAGCTGCTGGATAAAGGCTAGAATTTCTCCTTCGGTTTCTGAATCCAAACTGCCTGTTGGTTCATCCGCTAAAATAATAGATGGATTTAAAATCAAAGCTCTTGCAATACTCACACGCTGCTGCTGTCCACCTGACAGCTCATTCGGATAATGTTCTGCATGATGCTCAAGGCCTACTCGTTTGAGCATTTCTTTTACTTTCGCCTTACGTTCAGACGGCTTCACACCTTTTAAAGTGAGCGGAAGTTCAACATTCTCAAACGTTGTTAAGCTCCCGATCAATTGAAAGCTTTGAAAGATAAAGCCAAAATGATCTAACCGAAAGTCCGCCCATTCTTTTTCATTAAAGCCAGTCACATTGGTGCCATCGATGACAATTTGTCCGCTCGTTGGCGTAATATATCCTGAAATTAAGTTTAATAAGGTAGATTTCCCCGAACCACTTCGTCCAACGATACAAGCAATATCGCCTCTTTTGATGGATAGGTCAATGCCTTTGAGCACAGGAATTTCGTTCTCCCTGCCCTTTTTACCAATTTTAAATACATGGTCTAATTCTCGAATCTGAATCATCTTACTCCCCTACTCTCTTTTATCTTTTTCTATAGATTAAGAAATAACTCGTTAGTGCACCTACTCCTCCACCAATTAACATGCCAGCGATATAACCAAACATGGAATTGTCTGAAGAAAAACCAACCCAGCCAAATCCTAGAACACCGAAGACAATGACCATAATCTGAATGGGTCTATCCATTTTTGAGTAAAGGAAGAAGCTGCCGTTTCTTTCAATTGGATGCTTAATAAAACTAAACAAACCAATGAGATAAAATACAATTATCATCACAATTGGTACGATGAATTCTTCTCCAGTAAACCAAATTGGATATTCACTTGGATCTCGATATTGAAAACGATCCGTTATATAAGTAATTGGAGCAATGGGCATAATAAAGTAGTCATAACTGACATCGACCCAGTTTCTATTCGTTTTAAAAATAAAGTCTAAATGAAACATCGGAAGCCAAATTAATAAATAAGGCAATATCGCTGTACTGAAGGTAACAATCATTTGACTAGTTGCGCTTCCTGTTAAAGCACCTGCTGCGAGACACAAACTATAAATCATCAAGGATGACACAAGTGCGATGAAGTAACCACTGTTAAACCCGAACGTCTCCTTTGGTTCAATTCCTAATATGAGTAAGTAAGTTAAGGCATATGACAATACATGGACGAGTGCGATAATTCCGGCACCTAGAAAAAACTTTGTGTGATATATGGTACTTCTACTAAATGGCAAAGATAAAGTAAAATCGATCTGTCCTTTATTTCTTTCATATCCCAGCTGGATAATCGCAAAAACCAAACCCATCGTCCATGAGAGGACGATAAAAATGTCAGAACTAAAATTATAATAAAAGTAATTATCCGCTGTTGTACATGTGGGATCATTTAAACAAGTTTGAAAGGATGAGTATCCCATTAAGAAGGATAATGGCGTCGCAAATACTGCAACAAGCATCACTAAAATGAATGTCAGCTCTGATTGCTTCCACTCCTTATATAATAATTGCCGCTTTACCATCTGCGTTTCCCTCCAAACTTCGCAATGAATACTTCTTCTAAATTCACAGGCAGTTCATGCCATACTTTCGGCTGTAGCGATTTCAGGTACTCTTTTGCCTCAACATCTGTTTTGAGCACAAGCGCTGTATAGAAAACACCTGCTTGATCTAAAATGGAGACGCCGTTTTTTCTAATACTTAAATTCATATCTTCTTCAAATGCCATTTGGATTTTGACATAGTCATTCTTTAATTCATCTAAATCCATGACACTTGTGAGTTGATTTCCTTCTAAAAATCCAATTCGATTACACATCCGCTCAATATCCTCTAAGCGATGAGAGGTAATGAAAATCGTCGTTTGTCGTTCTGCCACCTCATCAATCATCAGCTGAAGAACATCGTTTCTTGTGACCGCATCAATTCCATCTGTCGGTTCATCTAACAAAATGACCGCTGGTTTGATGGCAAAGCTTAAAATGAGTGACAGCTGTTTCTTTAAACCTGTCGACAATTCACGATATTTCACTTTTTCCGGAATCTCATAACGGTTCACAAGCTCATTGGCATATGTCACGTCAAACTTCGGATAAATATGCTTTAATAGCTGGACTAGCTGTCCGTAATTGTACCGGTCAAAGTAAGGATTCACGACCGGCATATACACAATATTTTGCTTCACTAAGGGGTGATCTTTCACTAGTACACCTTTAAAATAAATCTCCCCTTCATCCGGAAGAAGAATTTGCTGAATCAATCTGAGAAGTGTTGTTTTTCCTGAGCCATTACGGCCAAGTAGACCGAAGATCTCTCCTTCGCCTATCTCGAAGGAAACGTCACTGAGTACTTCGCGTCCATTTAATTTCTTCGATACATTTCTGACCTCAATCAACTTGTTGTCCTCCTTTTAGACTTGAGCCGATCTCTTCTAGCCATTCTTTGAGTTGATGAATGTCAATACCGGCATAATGAGCTTCTATGATGAGTTGTCTTAATTGCTCCTTCATCTCCAACACCTTCCCTTCATTCAGCTTTAACTGTGCACCTTCTGTTACATACGTTCCACGGCCTCTTAGTGTTTCAATAATCCCTTCCCGTTCAAGCTCTTTATACGCTTTGCTGACGGTGTTTGGGTTGGCGATGATGATGGTGGCGAGCTCTCTTACAGAAGGCAGTTTGTCGCCAGGTTTCATCACACCTTTTAGGCACAAAATTTTTAACTGCTCAATGATTTGTTCATATATTGGCGCAGCGCTTCTTGGATCTATTTGAATCATAATGGCTCCCTCTTTCCTCATTCATGCTTTTGCAGTCCTATTGCTTGATCATGTCCTTGCATTAAAGGGACCGAATTTGGAATCAAATCTTTCTGAACCTCAAAACCAATGAAAACGAGAACGAAAAAAAATGTACATGCTAACGCAACAGCCAGTACCATCCACTTCATATTGATTGGTTTTTTTTCTTTCTTCATGGTTGAACACCTTTCTTCACTTTTAAGTGTCTATAGTGTATTAGTTGATGTAGTACACTTAATACAATAATAACACTCACTCAAAAAGTCAATAGCTTTTCTGAAAATAAAAAAACAGACCCTTAAAAGAAGGATCTGTTTATCATTCGTTATCGTATGAAATACCTAAAATCATTTGATTTTGCAAACTTTGAATTTGAACACGCGCCCTGTCTAAACGCTCTCTTTGTTGGTCATTGGCGACATCTTTTAATTTTTCTAATTCGTTGACCGCATCCTCAAGCATGAGCTGCGCTTTAGAAAACTCTTCTTCGTTATAATGCTCTTGGCGTGAGCTCAAATCAAATTGTTCACTTGCAAACTCAAGAGTCTCAGTGCTTTTTTGCATAAATTCATCGATTGATTTTCTTGTTGCCACCTTGCAATCCCTCCATTTCATCATCGCTCCCACCTATTTTGCCCAGGTGAAGCTTTTTCACTAAAGAAAATGTTGGACAGATTCAATTGTCCTACTCCGTAATTTTTGTTAAACTTTTAGGATGCCTATTATTATGCAAGGAGGTTACTGACTTGGATCAGCATAACCCTTTTTTATATTCAAACAGCGAAAAACGTTATCACACATGGAACTATCATTTGCGTGAGCACTTCGGTCATAAGGTGTTTAAAGTCGCCTTAGATGGTGGCTTTGATTGCCCAAACCGTGATGGTACTGTAGCCCACGGAGGCTGTACATTTTGTAGTGCCGCTGGGTCTGGTGATTTTGCAGGAAACCGGGCTGATGATCTCATCACTCAATTTAATGAAATCAAAGACCGGATGCACACAAAATGGAAAGACGGAAAATACATGGCGTATTTTCAGGCATATACAAACACACATGCGCCGCTATCTGTGTTAAAAGAAAAATACGAAACCGTCATGAACCTAGATGGAGTGGTTGGTTTATCTATTGCCACAAGACCTGACTGTCTGCCAGATGACGTTGTGGAATATTTAGCTGAATTAAACGAGCGCACTTATCTATGGGTAGAGCTTGGCCTTCAAACCGTACACGAACGGACAGCTATGCTCATCAACCGTGCCCATGATTATGAATGCTACGTAGAAGGTGTAGAAAAACTGCGAAAACACGGAATTCGTGTCTGCTCGCATATCATTAACGGATTGCCTCTTGAAAACCGAGACATGATGATGGAAACAGCAAAAGCTGTCGCTGATTTAGATGTGCAAGGAATCAAAATTCATTTACTTCACCTTTTAAAAGGAACACCAATGGTCAAGCAATACGAAAAAGGCAAGCTTGAGTTTTTAAGCCAGGAGGAATATGTTCAGCTTGTTTGTGATCAGCTGGAGATCCTGCCGCCAGAAATGATTATTCATCGGATTACAGGCGATGGTCCTATTGAATTAATGGTTGGTCCGATGTGGAGTGTAAATAAGTGGGAAGTACTGAATGCCATTAATGCTGAACTTGAAAGACGAAACAGCTATCAAGGCAAACGTTTCGTCAGATTGGAAGAAGCGGCCAAATGATTTTAAAGCGCATGCTCCCTTTTAGTAAAGAGCTGTTAGAACGTGCTTGTAAAAAAGGCGACATCGCCATTGATGCAACGATGGGAAACGGTCACGATACGCTCTATTTAGCCGACCTTGTAGGAAAAGATGGACAAGTTTTTGCATTCGACGTTCAGGAGGAGGCCTTAAAGCAAACAAGCAAAAGGCTTGGTGAGCAATACCCTTACGTTCACCTCATCCACGATGGACATGAAAAGCTGGCTGATCACTTACCAGCGGATGTTTATGGACACATATCTGCTGCGGTGTTTAACCTTGGGTACTTGCCCGGAGGCGATAAAGCCGTCACCACTCAGGCTCATACGACCATTGAAGCGATCAAACAGCTCATTGACTGGCTAAAACCCGGAGGTCTGATCGTTCTTGTGATTTACCACGGTCATCCTGAAGGAAAAAGAGAAAAAGAAGTGCTTCTCGACTATTGCAGGTCTCTTCACCATGAAGAAGTACAAGTCTTGTCTTATCAATACATGAATATTCATAACGACCCGCCCTTTGTGGTCGCGATTGAAAAAAAGCTCAAATCCTAATGGATTTGAGCTTTTTTATGAGGATTTCATCCAAGGCATTTTCTGATAGGTCCGATAGGCTCTTCCATTGATATAGAAAAAGAACGACGTTTTCCCGCTTGATTTGATCAGCCGTTTTGCCAGCTTATTCATCTCTTTTTGTTCTGTCACTTTTTCATCGGACAAATAGACCGCTAGTAATCCTCTGTTAATCAGCTTGTGAAAATTTTCGTGAGGGATGCCTTTCAGCTGCTCATCCGCTTTTTCAATAAAATGCTGAAGTCTGTCCATCATCTCTTGATGAGAGTCATAGTATGAGCAAAAATTCAGATCGCCCCCAAGCCGATCCTCTTCTTGATCAATTAAGTAATCGAGTAAAATGTGCAGACCTTGGATATAAGGAAAATAGCTTTCGTAAATTTGCTTCGCCTGCTTCTCTGTAAAATCAGGCTGCAGTGCATAAGCCACAAGACAGAAAATGCCTAGCGTTGATCCTGCACATGCTGAAAACTCATACCATTCCATCTTCGGCAAATCCTTTTCATATTGGCGGAACCATGACTCTAGTCGAGGCACACGTTCATGAGGGACCACGTGCTTATGTACTTGTAAATCACTATAATAATCACACAGCTTATGTAAATACGGCTGAATGATCGGATAATGCTCAAGGCGTGACAGCACGTCTTGACATGTGCGGACAAGCGCATGTAAATACCCATGATCCTCTTGCTCATCACGGAATTGATAATACGGCTTGAGCTCAGCATGAATATCAAGCGCATCTCTCATCGCTTGATGCAGCATATGAAAATCCTTTGGATCAAGCGACGTGCTGCGGTCACATAGGTTATCTAAGTAATCACTGATCGTTTGGTACGCCACAATGAATTCAATACACGTTTCTTTCGCTTCACCTGCTAGAAGAGATAAGATTCCTCCGCCTTCACAGTGAAAGGTTTTACTGGAAATGCTCGCTAGTGCCTGCGTTCTCAGTTCTTCATTTTCAATCATTTCTGCATGAGCCCGCCACTTTTTTAGCTCCTGATGAACTAGCGGAAAAATATCTTTATACACTTTCGTCATCAGTGCAAAAGGACGCTCTGGTACTGACAAATCAATCCACCCCCAACTTAAGCTCACAATCAAATATATTGATCTGTAAAGGCTCTTGCCGCCTTAAACACATCTTCTCGTTCCGGCTCATTAAATATTTCGTGAAACAGTTCTTCCCATTCACGGTATGATTTATTATACGATTCAATGCCATTGAACCATTTGATCACCCTTGTTTTATCCACGATCTTGTCATCGCCTGCCTGCATTAACAGGAGCGGAATCGAGCGAAAGACATTCGTTGGCTGCATCGCTGCATCGATATTTTTCACCAGCTCTCGATACCAGCGAACCGACACCTTTGTCACATAAAGTGAATCATTTGAATCTGCCTCAATAACGGCCTGATTCCGTGTGGCAAGTTCAATGGACAGTCCAGACTCTACTTTAAAAGACGGAGCCAGCACATTTAGACCTTTTGACGCAAAATCCATCAGCTTCTTCGGTTTAAATTGCAGACCTAAACAAGGTGATGATAAAATAAGGCCATCAATCTTCGTATGGGTATACTGCTTGACCCATTCAATTGAAATGAGTCCACCCATACTGTGCCCAAGTAAAAATGTAGGAAGTCTGAATGACTTCGCATGTTCGATCCATTCATCTACTGTATCAATGTATTCTTGAAAAGAGCGAATGTGGCCGCGCGCACGTGTTGATGTTCCTTGCCCAGGCAAGTCACCCATGACGACGTGATAGCCGGCAGTTCGCCACATTTCGATCAGCCATTTATATCGGCCATGATATTCACTGGCACCATGTACAATCACAATTGTACCAACTGGTCTTTCAGCATGCCAAGTCCACAAAGTAAACACCTCACAAATGTTGTATTTAGAAAGGAAGTCGAAAAAGTGATTTATCCATATCATCAGTTTACACCTGAGATTCATGAATCGGTCTTTGTCGCAGATAACGCCACCATTACTGGCGATGTCACGATTGGAGAATATTCGAGCGTTTGGTTCCAAACCGTCATCAGAGGCGATGTTGCTCCAGTGAGAATTGGAAAAAACGTCAACATTCAAGACTTATCCTGTCTGCATCAAAGTCCTGGAAAAACACTTCTTATTGAAGATGGTGCTACCATTGGACACCAAGTCACATTACATAGCTCAATCATTCGAAAAAATGCCCTCATTGGTATGGGGTCCATCATTCTCGATGGTGCAGAAATTGGCGAAGGTGCCTTTATCGGTGCAGGAAGTCTTGTCCCTCAAGGAAAGGTCATCCCAAAAGGCTCCCTCGCTTTTGGCCGTCCAGCCAAAGTGGTTCGACTGTTAACAGATGAGGATATCCAAGACATGGACCGTATCCGCAGAGAATATGTAGAAAAGGGACAATACTATCGTTCCCTTTTATCCCGTTAACATCATACGTGTATCTTCACTTTATCATGTTTTTTTCAGGATATTAAGCAATAACTGTGAACCGCTTGTTATTTTACCCTTTTCCACCACTTTCTATCATGACAAAAAAGGTTTTCAGCTTTGTGCTGAAAACCTTTTTTCATTAACTAAAGATGACTTCTTTCGGTTGATGATTCAACTGCTCTGGATCAATACTGCGCTCCACATAAATGCTATGCCAGATCATAAAGATCAGGACTGTCCAAATCTTGCGGCTATGATCTGCTTTGCCAGCACAATGGTCATTTAGTAAATCCAGAACATATTCCTTGTTAATGTATTCATCTGTTTGACTGTTTTTAATGATATCTTTCGCCCAAGCGTTCATCTCATTTTTCAGCCAATGACGAATTGGAACAGGGAAACCTAACTTCTTGCGATTTAACACATGGTCTGGCACAATGCCTTCTGCTGCTTTACGCAATAAATATTTCGTTGTGCCATCTTTTGTTTTCAGCTCTTCTGGAATTTTAGAAGCCGCTTCAAATACGACCTTATCAAGGAATGGCACACGAAGCTCAAGAGAATTCGCCATCGTCATCTTGTCTGCTTTAAGCAGGATGTCTCCGCGCATCCACGTATGAATATCAACATATTGCATTTTGTTAATATCACTGTAGCCTGCACTTTCCTCGAAGTATGTCTTCGTCACGTCACGATACGTGATGTTCGGATCATACTGCTTTAAGAGGTTTTTCTTCACTGGCTCTTCAAAGATTTTCGCATTGCCAATATAGCGTTCCTCCAACGGCGTACAGCCGCGAACGATAAAGCTTTTCCCTTTCATTCCTTCTGGCATTAAACGCGCCAGACGAAGAAGAAGCTTTTTCAGCATAGATGGAACAGATTCAAATGGTTTTAGAGAAAGAGGCTCGCGGTAAATATTATATCCACCGAATAGCTCGTCCGCTCCCTCACCAGAAAGAACCACTGTGACTTGTTTTTTCGCTTCTTTTGCCACGAAATACAATGGAATCGCCGCCGGATCAGCTAAAGGATCATCTAAATGCCAAACAATTTTCGGAAGTTCGTTCATATATTCCTCAGGGGAAATGACAGCACTGAAGTTTTGCAAGCCTAGCTTATCAGCTGTTTCCTTTGCCACATCCACTTCACTAAAACCGTCCTGCTGAAAGCCAACCGAGAATGTCTTCAGCTCAGGGTGTAATTCCTTTGCAACAGACACGATGAAAGAAGAATCGATACCGCCAGAAAGGAATGAACCAACAGGTACATCACTTCTCATGTGCACTTTCACAGAATCATAGATTGCATCGCGCACTTCTTCTATTAATTTTTGTTCTTGTGTTTGTTCAGGCTTGAATTGAACCTTCCAGTAAGTCTTAAATTCAATCTCCTTGCCTGGGCGCAGTGTAAACTGATGACCCGGCTCCACTTTATGCACCTTTTGATCAAGTGTATTTGGCTCAGGAACGAACTGGAAAGACATGTATTGCTGCAAAGAGGTTTCATCAAATAAAATGTTTTCATTCACAGCCATTAAGCTTTTGCGTTCAGAAGCAAAGTACACTTGATCATCCATTTGTGTAAAATAAAGCGGTTTGATGCCAAAAGGATCTCTTGCGCCATATAATAACTGCGCTTCTTTATCCCAAATTAAAAATGCAAACATTCCGCGAAGCTTAGAAGCAGCTTCTTCTTTATAGTGACGATATGTGGCAAGAAGTACTTCCGTATCAGAATCTGTGCTGAACGTATAGCCCTTTTTCACAAGCTCTTCCTTCAACTCCACATAGTTATAAATTTCTCCGTTGAAAACAATCCAATATTTTTCATCTTCATAAGAAAGCGGCTGCTTTCCATGTTCAACATCTATAATACTTAAACGTCTAAATCCAAATCCTACATGTTCATCATGGAAGTATCCCTCATCATCCGGACCACGATGAACGATGAGACGATTCATTTGTTTAATTAACTCTTCCTGCTCAGTAGTTTCGGACAATGGACGGTGATTAAATACACCAACAAACCCACACATATTATTGCCTCCACGTTATGTTATTTCTTAAAAGTAGACCTATAATTAGACAGTTATTTGTCCGATTTTGTTTCACATTTTTTTGCTTTTTGTAGAATTTTTTTTAATCAAAAGGAAAACCGCTTAAAATAAGCGGTTTTCTATGTTGTTATTGTCCTAATGCTTCTTTGCGAAGCGTGTCGGCTTTATCCGTTTTTTCCCACGGGAGATCTAAGTCGTGACGGCCAAAATGTCCGTATGCAGCTGTTTGTTTATAGATCGGACGACGCAAATCGAGCATTTTAATAATGCCAGCCGGACGTAGATCAAAGTTCGCACGAACCACTTCAATTAATTTTTCTTCAGAAGCTTTTCCTGTTCCGAATGTATCAATTGAAATCGATACAGGCTGTGCAACACCAATTGCATAAGCAAGTTGTACTTCACAAGAATCTGCAAGGCCAGCTGCTACGATGTTTTTCGCTACGTAACGAGCAGCATATGCCGCAGAACGGTCAACCTTTGTTGCGTCCTTACCAGAGAAAGCACCGCCGCCATGACGAGCGTAGCCGCCATACGTATCAACGATGATTTTACGTCCAGTTAAACCAGCATCCCCTTGAGGTCCACCGATCACGAAACGGCCTGTTGGGTTAATAAAGTATTTTGTCTCTTCATCAATCAGTTCACTTGGAACCACTGGACGGATGACATGCTCTTTTAAGTCGCTTTGAATTTGTTCAAGCGTCACTTCTGGTGCATGCTGTGTAGAAATAACCACCGTGTCAATACGAACTGGTTTGTTTTGTTCATCATATTCAACTGTTACTTGTGTTTTTCCATCTGGGCGAAGGTATGCAAGTGTTTGATCCTTGCGTACTTCTGTTAAACGACGAGATAATTTATGCGCTAGTGAAATCGGCAGCGGCATCAGCTCTTCTGTTTCGTTGTTTGCAAAACCAAACATAAGCCCTTGGTCACCTGCACCAATCGCATCAATTTCTTCGTCAGTCATTGTTCCTTCACGTGCTTCAAGCGCTTTATCTACACCTTGCGCAATATCAGCAGACTGTTCATCAATTGATGTTAGCACAGCACATGTTTCCGCATCAAAACCATATTTCGCACGTGTGTAGCCAATTTCCTTAATCGTGTCACGTACCGTTTTTGGAATATCGACATAAGTAGACGTTGTAATTTCACCGCTTACTAATACGAGACCGGTTGTTACAGAAGTTTCACAGGCGACACGTGCATTTGGATCTTTCTTTAAAATTTCATCTAAAATGCTGTCTGAAATTTGATCACAGATTTTATCCGGATGTCCTTCTGTCACTGATTCTGATGTAAATAAACGACGATTTTGACTCATAATGGCTATTTCCTCCTGTACAAGGCCACATCATCCCAAGATGAGGCCTCCAATATGATACGGAACTCGTTCCCTCTTATATGAAAACGTTTATATTAGAGATGTTATTGGCAATTTGTTCATATGATGTCCCAAAAATAAAAAAACCATTTCCTTCATTGCGAGGAAAGGGTCTGAGATCGCATGCCTTTCACTCTTATCGCTCAAGGTGTTCTTGTACCTTGCATCAGGTTAGCACCTTGGTTTCTCAGCATTTTCATGCCTTTTTCATAAGAAACCGGTTGCTGGGCTTCATCGGGCCTGTCCCTCCACCAACTCGGGATAAGAGTATCCGTTCAATAAGATATCTTATCTTAAACCCTTGCGTCATGTCAATGCTTCATAGGAATTATCTCCCCGCTTTTTTCACCACATCATTAGCATCACCAAAAAGCATATTTTCATAGCAGAAATGAAAAAACACACACAAAAATATTTAAATAGTATAGACTATTATTATCAATGTGTTATACTAATCAAAACAAACAAATTCAACGGTAAAGGAAGGGTTTTTTTATGAACTCAGTGGATTTAAAAGAAGATTTGCAGTCATTGCTCTCATTAGAAAATACGCACCAAAATTTATCTGTTCCGAAACTTGTTGAAAAGATTTTGGCACGTAATGAAGGCGTTTTAACATCAACAGGAGCTGTCCGCGCCACAACTGGTGCTTACACTGGACGTTCGCCTAAAGATAAATTTATCGTCAAAGAAGAAAGCTCTGAGCATAAAATCGATTGGGGTCATGTAAACCAGCCGATCTCTAAAGATGCATTTGATCGTTTATATACAAAGGTTGTCTCATACTTAAAAGAACGTGATGAACTATTTGTCTTTGAAGGGTTTGCCGGCGCTGACGAAAGATACCGTATGCCGATTACAGTGATAAACGAATTTGCATGGCACAATCTCTTTGCAAAGCAGCTATTCATCAGACCTGATGGATCAACGCCATCATCAAACGAAAAACCTTTCACCATCTTATCTGCACCTCACTTTAAAGCAGATCCTGAAACAGATGGAACGAACTCTGAAACGTTCATTATCGTTTCTTTTGAAAAACGGACGATTCTTATCGGTGGAACAGAGTATGCAGGAGAGATGAAGAAATCGATTTTCTCTGTCATGAACTACCTGCTGCCTGAGCAAGATATTTTATCAATGCACTGCTCAGCAAACGTTGGTCAAGAGGGAGATGTCGCATTATTCTTCGGCCTTTCAGGTACTGGGAAAACAACGCTTTCTGCAAGCGCAAGCCGTAAGCTGATCGGAGACGATGAACACGGGTGGTCTGGCACAGGTGTCTTCAATATCGAGGGCGGATGCTATGCGAAATGTGTAAACTTAAGTGAAGAAAAAGAACCACAAATCTACAAAGCCATCAGCTTCGGATCAGTGCTTGAAAATGTTGTGCTTGATGAGGAAACACGTGAAGCGGATTATGATGACACATTCTTTACTGAAAACACACGTGCTGCTTACCCAATCGAAATGATTGATAACATTGTGAAACCGAGTATTGCAGGTCATCCATCTGCCATTGTTTTCTTAACAGCTGATGCATTTGGCGTTTTACCTCCAATCAGCCGTTTAACAAAAGAACAGGCAATGTACCATTTCTTGAGTGGTTACACAAGTAAATTAGCAGGAACTGAGCGTGGTGTGACGTCACCAGAAACAACATTCTCTACTTGCTTCGGTTCACCATTCTTGCCACTTCCAGCTCACGTCTATGCTGAAATGCTTGGCAAAAAAATTGATGAGCATGGCGCAAAAGTATTCCTTGTGAATACAGGCTGGACTGGCGGCGGCTATGGTACGGGCAAACGAATGAATCTTGCTCATACAAGAGCGATGGTGCAAGCAGCGATCGAAGGTGACCTTGACAATGCTGAAATGATCACTGACGACATCTTTGGATTACACATTCCACTTCATATTCCAGGTGTACCAGATGAAGTACTTCAACCTGCTAAAACGTGGGAAGACCAAAATGCTTACCAAGAAAAAGCACACTTCCTTGCCAATGAATTTAAAAAGAACTTCAAAAAATTTAGCCATGCGGCAAGTGACATTGAAGCAAAAGGCGGACCGCTCGTATGAAAAGACGAAAGCTGAGGGAATATACCCCTCAGCTTTTTTTAGTTTGTTGAATGCAATGACACAAGGCGGTAAGTCACTTTCGTAACATTGTCTGTGAGTTCCAGCTTTTCGACATGTGCTGTCCCTGTTTTTTCTCCGTCTTTCGTTTTGCGCACCTCAAGTGGAATATTTAATGGATAAATGCGGTACCCTTCCTTCATGAGCTCAAACACATTTTCTTCAATTCTTGTCTCATTTCCTTTTGTAACAATCATTGTATTAAATTCAACAGGCATTCCCATAATGAAAATCCCCCTACTTTCTATATTCGTTATACCGTTTATTTTACCACATTTCCGCTTTTTCGGCTGTGCATCCATGTCGTCAGCCTTCTGACAATCTCTCGATTATGCTGAGGCGGGAAATAATGATTGTATCCGTGAAAATACCATGTTTCCACAGATTTCCCGTGTTTGCGAAGCGCTTCTTCTAATAAATACGCATGCTCAATGGATACATTCTGATCCTGCTCTCCATGGATGATTAAAACAGGCGCTTCCATTTGATCTACAACATTCAATGGCGTTCTGACCTCATAAGCCTCAGGTACCTTATGCGGCGGACCGCCAATCACGCGCTTCATCATTCTTCTCATGTCCACACGCTCTTCATAGGTGAGCTTCATATCACTTACGCCTCCCCATGTCACAAAGGAAGCGGCCTCCTGTTTCATTTCAACAGCAGTCCAAATACCCATAATACCGCCGCGCGAAAAACCAAAGATATGTATACGATCCTGCTTCACCTTTTTGTGATGCTTCAACAGCTGAAATGCAGCGAATGCATCTTTCCGATCCTCTCCGGCAAAATCCTCGTTTCCTTCGCCTCCTTGATTCCCTCGGTAAAAGGGAGCAAAGACAACAAAGCCTTGTGCTGCAAATTGCACGATTCGGCCAGGTCTCACCATACCCACATTTTTAATGCCGCCTCGTAAATACAAAAAGCCGTCATAGAGACCTTCTCCGGCTGGTTCAGCGAGCAGCCCCTTTATCCGAAGTCCATCTGCCTCATAGGTCACTGTATATAAATGAATATGCGGATGGGGCGACGGGAATCTTCTTTTTTCCACAATCACTTGATTTCTCTCCTTTTCATCCGGTATTACATCAATTGCTTGATGATCGCTTCTGCAACAAGCTGGCCTGATTTTGTCACCATCGGGGTGCCACCGCCTGGATGACTTGTCCCTCCAACAAACCAAAGCCCTTCAATGTCTTTTGACTGATTATTGATACGGAAGAACGCCTGCTTGAACGAGTTTGAAGACATGCCATAAATGGCTCCATGATATGCCCCCGTTTTCTGCTGCAAATCAAGCGGGGTTTGAACCGCTTCATATTCGACAAACTGTTCAATATCAAAGAGACCCTTTTCCTTTAAACTGGTTTTGATATGCTGACGATACGCCTCCTTTAGCATGTCCCAATTTTGCTCTTTTGTCACATAAGGAGCATTGGCCAAGACAAAAAGGTTGCTTCTTCCCGGTCCTCCGCTTAAGGCTGGCTCTGAATGGCCCGAATAACATATGTAAAGCGTCGGATCCTGAGGCAATTGCTTTTTCTGAAAAATATCCTTGAATTCTTGTTCATAATGCTCAGGGAAAAATACAGTGTGATGGGACAGCTGTTCATAGACTTTGGGTACTCCTAATAAGAGAACAAAGCCAGATAACGATGGCTCAATGTTTGACAGCCTTTGATTTAAAAAGCTAGGGCGGTCTTTTTCATCAATCAAATGACGGTAGACAGTCAGTGCATCCGCCCCTGCAATCACTTGATCTGCCTCATACATCTGCTGAGCAGTCTCCACTCCTTGGATACGCCGATCTTTCACATGAATCTTGCTTACTTGTTCATTAAGGTGAATTTGAACGCCTAGTTCCTTTGCGAGTGTTTCAAATGCCTCGACTAAACGATAAGTGCCGCCCTTTATCCCATAAATACCTTTTTCCCCTTCTAAATAAGCCATCATATTAAAAATAGCGGGCGCTTCGTAGGGAGAAGAGCCAATGTATGTTGCATACCGACCAAACATCGCCAATGTATGAGGATGACGAAAATATTGACGCAGCAGGCGCTGAACGGATGTAAACGGTTTGACAGCAAGAAGTGCTTTCATCAGCTTTAGATCCACCTTATCCTTCCAGGTCAATAACAAGCGATTTAAAAACTGCTCCTCTGCCTTTTGAAAAAGCGTCTTCGATTCCTGTAAAAATGCACGGTATTGCTTTGCATCCTCAGGACTAAATGCTGCAATTTGTGATTCCATTTGCTCGATATCCGGCGTAAACTCAACCGTATGACCATCTGAGAAAACGTTTTTGGTAAGTGGAGAAATCGGATAAAATGTCACATAATCCTCCATCCGTCTGCTACAAGACGTAAACACTTCTTCAAAATACGCCTTCATTGTTATGGTGCTTGGCCCGAGATCAAAAGAGTAACCCGCTCCTTGATGACGTTGTAACTTCCCACCTAAAGCAGCTTCTTTCTCAAGTATTGTGACCTGGACCCCGCGTGACTGTAAGCGAATCGCAGCTGATAATCCGCCTAGTCCGCCACCAATGATGATCACTTTTTTCATTCGTACCTTCTCCCTTTCCATTCATACCCCTCTTTTTTCAGCCCAATTTTCATAGAAGCAAAGCCAATGGCGATGAGGCTCAAAATGCTCATCGGCAATAAAAAGGCCATAGCAGATGTTCTCCCATTCTCGATATCAATTGCCGCTTTGATTGACACACCCAGCCCGTAGCAAAGAATGGCTAAACATAGACTTAACACATCAAGCTGAATGAGTGCGATCATGAAACAAATGACGGGAACCAAATAAAGCATTGTGTATAAACAAAAGACACTGCTTAACAAAGCAATGCTTCGATTCACACCAGGGAACAAATTTTTTCGATAGCCTTCCCAAACTTCTTGTCCACTCTCGTACATTCTCATATAAACAAATGGATGAATACTTGCAAGTGTGAACGGAAAGCCATTTTCTTTCACTCGTCTAGCCAAGGCCATATCATCAACTAGCGAATCCTTGATTGCTTCATGCCCGCCGATTTCGTGATAACAATTCTTTTCAATTGCAATAAAACCGCCATGCGCTGCGGCAAAAGCAGGGTTTTGGGATTTCCTTATCCATTTCACTGGCAGATGACAGCCAATCGTAAACATCATCATTGGGACTACAAGATGCTCAAAAGGTGTGCCTGTTTTTTGCTCTGGAAAGCCTGATAGCATTCCTGTTTTTTGCATGCATAACTGTTTGTACACCGCTTCAATGGCCCCTCTTTTCAACCTGACATCTGCATCTAAAAATAGCAGCCAATCAGAAGATGCCGCTTCAGCAAGCTGAGAACAAGCATACGATTTCCCAAGCCAGCCGCGCTTCAATGCTTGACCTGATTGCACACGAATCCACGGATAGGTCTCTGCGAAGCGCTCCACAATCTCTCTTGTCTGATCTGTCGAATGATCATCTAGTACAATCAGCTCTTTCGGATAAAGACGCTGATCAACAATCGACTGAAGACATGCTTCTATCCGATTTTCCTCATTTCTTGCTGGAATCAGGATCGATAACGAAATAGGTTCATCGGGAGAAACAGACGCTGGCTGTAGTACAGGAAACTGCTTCATATTCCATACAGTAAAAATAAATTGGCAGAGCAGCAGTACACTGATCACGGTTAAGAAGATCGCCATGGTTTCACCCACTTTTTAAAGGAATCAAACGCATCACTTGTTGACCGGCTTGTCCTTGTCACCTGTCTAAATTCTTCGTTTGTTGAAAAATCAGGATCAGCGATGACCTGCGCTTGATGTGAGTTTAACTGCTTTTCAAGCAGGTCTCCGAGCATGCGTGTTGCTTCCTTGCTTCGAAGTAAGCCGCCAGATACTAAGGCATCTTCTCCGAACACGACTGATACTGTTGGCTTTTGAAATTGATTAAATGTATATTGCAAGGTCACAGGCTTGATCACGACCTGCTCAAATTGCCTCACTAAAAAAGAAGCCCCGCCTTCCAGTTCAAGCGGCCGCATATCCTGATGCATGATTTTCCCCTGCGGAAAAAGCCATACTGCTGCACCAGACTGCATGCTCTCTTTTGCCGTCATTAGTGACTGTTTTACGCTTTTCAGCTTCTCTTTATGAACTGGAAACGCACCAAGCTTGCGGAAAAAAGCATATTGCTTTAGCTGCTTCTCTTCCATCATCATGTAGTGATCGAGTTCAGACGCTTTTTCTGTTAAAAGAAAAATGATCAGTCCATCCCACCATGAGCTGTGATTCGCGAGATAAAGAACAGGCAGCTTCTCCTTTGGGTCAACCGTGCCTTTCATCATCACAAAGCGGAAATGTTTATGAAGTAAATACCGTTCAAGATAAAGAGAAAATATTCGTCTAAACGATCGGCTTTTGTCGCTTTCTTTCAAATCGAACCCTTCCTTCACACAAAATGACAATCATAAGTGCTAAATAAAAAATCACATCGAGCCCGCCCTTTAATGCCAAAAGACCAAAAAAGAACACCATGGCCTGATAAATACGACTCGTCCAGCGCAGTGCCTTTTGATCAATCGAGACAAGCGGGAAAAGAAATGAGAGTCCTGCTCCAATGATACCCCAGCTCACAAAATTCTCAAAAGGAATACCAAAAAAACCATCGCCGTCATACCACACCCAAAACTTCCGCTCAGCTGCTACTGGATCTAATATGAGGTCAAGCAGCACAATCCATATCCCCGTTTCAATAGCTCGTTTCCACTTTGACTGTTGACTTGATAAAAAAAGACTATTTAAAAATACGCCAACCCATGCAAAAGCTATCGTTAAAGGCACTCCTGCCACAAGAAAACCTAACGTCGGATAATAATCATAGGCCCCGAATGGAAACCCGGTTGTGATTCCTACCCATTCAACCGTAAACGTAAGAACGCCCACAACGGCTGCTCTTTTGATCATAATGCCCCATGAGCCATAAATATTTCGGCCAATCTCTATGACGCAGCAAGCGTACAGCACAAGAAAAATCCCATTTGCAAACTGAAGCCATGCCGGCACTTCAAAAAAGACCATTAATATGAGGCCTACCATATACCATCCAACAAATACCCAACTCACTCTATACACGAAACCGCCCCTTTATTTCTACCAAATTCAAGAAAGCATTCATGCTTCTAGTATAGAAAAAAAGACACGTTCTATAAATAAACAATGCGCTTCTTATTTCATCTAGGCACTCACCAAAAATCCCTTTTGTCATACTTTAATTAGTGATCTAGAACAAAGGAGGCGAATTACTCTTGAATCGTTCCATCAAAGTCAGACTGGCATTCATATTCGTTGTCCTGCTCTTTATTCCATTTGTCGCCTGTAAACAAGACCAAGAGCAGACCGTACAAGTAGCCGAGGTCACCCATTCGGTTTTTTATGCTCCGCTTTATGTCGCCTTATCAGAGGAATTCTTCAAAGAAGAAGGCTTAGAGGTTGAATTAAAAACCACTTGGGGCGGCGATAAAACGATGACAGCTCTTTTATCCGGCGGTGCCGATATCGCCCTGACCGGATCTGAATCCTCTATCTATGTGGAGGCACAAGACACAAAAGACTCTGTCATCAACTTTGCACAGCTGACACAAACAGACGGCACATTTCTTGTTTCAAGGGAGAAAGTAAACCAATTCTCTTGGGATCAATTGAAAGGAAAAGACTTTCTTGGACAGCGTAAAGGCGGCATGCCGCAAATGGTCGGTGAATATGTCCTGAAAAAGGAAGGCATTGATTTAAAAAAAGATCTTCGCATGATCCAAAATATTGATTTTGCCAACATTTCAGGTGCTTTCTCCTCTGGAACTGGCGATTTTGTGCAGTTATTTGAACCGACCGCTTCCTTAATTGAAAAAGAAGGAAAAGGGTACATTACCGCCTCCTTTGGAGAGGCTTCTGGCAAGGTGCCTTATACCACCTTCATGGCAAAGAAGAGTTACTTAGAGGAAAACAAAGAGACGGCTGAAGCCTTTACTCGTGCCATTTACAAAGCGCAGAAATGGGTAGAAGCCAAGCATCCAGAGGAGATTGCTAAAACGATCCAATCTCATTTTCCTGATACGGACCTTGATGTCTTATCAACTGCCATCAAACGCTACAAGCAGCAACACTCATATGCAACAGATCCCCTTCTGAATGAAGAGGAATGGAACAAGTTACAGGAAATCATGAAGGCGAGCGGTGAATTGCCGGAATTTATCCCGTACAAACAGCTTGTCGATTCATCCATTGCAAAGAAGGTCACAGATCACAAATAGAATAGGAGGTAGCACATGTCTTTCCTTCAAATTGACCATGTGACCCACACGTACTTCTCTTTAAAAGAAAAAACAACGGCCATTCAGCACATCAATATGGAGATTGACCAAGGTGAATTCATCTCATTTATTGGTCCCAGCGGCTGCGGAAAAACAACCCTGCTGTCCATCATCGCAGGAATTACACCGCCCTCTGAAGGTCGAATTTTAATCGAAGGAAAAGAACCGAATCAAAAGGAGCATCAAATTGGCTACATGCTCCAGCAAGATTATTTGTTCCCTTGGAAAACCATCAAGGAAAATGTCATTCTCGGATTAAAAATTGCGAAACAAGATTCACATGAGGCCATTTCAGCTGCCCTTGGCTTACTGCCAAAGCTTGGACTTGATGATGTGGAGGAAAAATATCCGAAGGAGCTGTCAGGCGGAATGAGGCAGCGGGCAGCACTCGCCCGAACGCTTGCAGTTGATCCCAGCCTGCTTTTACTAGATGAGCCATTTTCAGCTCTAGACTACCAAACCAAACTGACATTAGAAGATCTCGTCTTTCACACCTTAAAAAACTATCAAAAAACAGCGGTCCTTGTGACGCATGACATCGGTGAAGCCATAGCGATGAGTGATCGTATTTTCTTATTCTCAAAGCATCCCGGCTCTATCCAGCGGATCTTTACCGTTCCTGATGAACTGAGGACTCTCTCTCCTTTTGAAGCAAGGCAGACACCGAGTTTCCAAGAGCTCTTTCAAACGATATGGAAGGAGCTGAAAACAGTTGAAACACAGTGACCTTTTACATGAAGCCTATCGAAAAAAAGTTCGAATAGAAAAACGCATCACACGTGTCTATCAGCTCATCATTTTCGCCAGCTTCTTTTCTCTTTGGGAGCTTGCCAGTCACTTTAGACTCATAGATCCGTTGATTTTTAGTTCACCATCTGCGGTCTGCCAATTGTTTGCGCAAAAAATATCAGATGGTTCTTTAATGAATCATATGAGTATTACGTTGTTTGAGACGATGCTCGGATTTCTACTTGGTACCTTTTGCGGCATTTTGCTCGCCGCCGCCTTATGGTGGTCCACCCGTCTCGCGAACGTTCTTGATCCATATTTAGTCATTTTAAATGCCATGCCGAAAGTCGCACTCGCCCCGATTTTAATTGTTGCACTTGGACCTGGCATGATCAGCATTGTTGCCATGGGCGCGATCATTAGTGTGATCATTACAACGATTGTCATTTACACAGCCTTTCAAGAAGTTGATGAGAACTATTTAAAAGTAATGAAAACCTTTGGTGCGAAAAAAAGAGTTGTCTTTCGTGAGGTCATTTTGCCAGCGAGTATTCCAACGATGATCTCTGCCATTAAGGTCAATGTTGGTCTTTCTTGGGTTGGGGTCATTGTAGGGGAATTCCTAGTTTCCTCAAAAGGGCTCGGCTACATGATCATTTATGGCTTTCAAGTCTTCAACTTCACACTCGTGTTTTTAAGTCTTTTCATTATCGCCGTGTTTGCTACCATCATGTATCAGCTCGTTGAGTGGCTCGAACGTCGTTTTCTTCAAAAATAAAAAAAGCACAGGGACTGTCTCCCTGCGCTTTTTTTAACGAATCAAACCGTTCTTTTCTAAATAAGCAAGACTCTTTCTTAAGACATCATCTTTCATAATAAAACTGAAATTTTTATTTTTTGAGATGGATCTTGGTAAGTCTGCGAAAAGAACGGGTCCTTTCGTTTCAAAATACGTGTCTTGCTTAACAAGCCTTTCAATATCGGCGAAATAAATATTCTTCACAATGACCTTTTCTCTGCCAAGCACCTGATATTGACCAATATACGTTAATTCACGAACAACAGCACCCGTCTCTTCTTGAATCTCCCGTATAGCGGCTTGGTCCGCTTCTTCATTTGGCTCAACTTTCCCTCCTGGAAACTCATAGCCCCGATCCTCATGTTCAGTGAGCAGCCATTTCCCCTGGTAGCGGCAGATGGCCCAAACATGCTTAGGATGACTTGAAAAAGGCTTTTTTTCAAAAGAGAGCTTGACCGTATTATGATAATAGTCTTTAAATACATGCATGTGAAATCCCTCATATCCTGTCCTTGCTTCTTGTAAAACATCATACCACAGATCACATTTCTCTGAAGAATTTTTATCAAAAGTGAAACAAACGAGTGGTTCCATCTCGTCTGTATTTAAAATGAGGTATTCTCGCTAAAACCTTTTTATCATCTCCATTTCCGTCCATTTTTAATCATGAAACCTTTTGCCCCTTATGACGTAAATGAATCAGTGTTTGTCCTATAACACGAGGAGGAAAACAGCATGAGCATAACAAATGGGTCAAAACAAGAAAAGAATCAACCGATTCCGCTTAACAAAAACAAAAAAGAAGACGCACCTCATGAGGCGATCAAAAAACACCTCATGAAAGGGCAAAAGCTAGACTTGACGAAAGACAATCCAAATATCGACCAAATTCATATCGGACTCGGCTGGGATTTGTCTGGACAGCCGATTGATTTAGATACGCAAGTTTTTCTCTTAAATGAGGAGGACAAGCTGTTGTCTCCAAAACATCTGATCTATTATCACCAGCAGCAAAGCTTAGACGGAGCTGTTCGTCATCTTGGTGATCATCAGTTTGGCGGAGGGTATCGAGACAATGAAATGATCATTATGCAATTAAGCAGAGTCTCTCCTGATATTCATAAAATTGTCGTCACAGCGACGATACATGATGCACACGAGCGCTCACATCATTTTGGACAAGTCACCAATGCCTACCTGCGCCTTTCTGATCAAATCACACATCAAGAGATTTGTACCTTTCAGTTAACAGAGGATTATTCGTATTGCACATCCATCATTTGTGCTGAACTAACGAGAGATCAGCATGAATGGAAAATCACCGCCACCGGACAAGGTACCACCCTGGATTTAAACGATTTATGCCGCATCTATGGATTCACATCTTGATGGAGGAAAGGAGCCGGCACTAATGGGATTTCATTTTAACACGATAGAAGAACTCACCTTACAAGCAGAGGGTAGTGGGATCTTTTTTGCTAAAAAAGGCACCATGATTGCAGACCAAGGGACATTTCAATACCGCAAGAGATTACTTGGAACGAATAAAGGAAATATGGTCAGCCAAGTATTTAACCATATCAGCAGGAAATTGACAGGTGAAAACCTTGAGATGATGGAAGTGAGTGGTCAAGGTACTTGCTATTTAGCTGATTCAAGCGAGCACGTGACAGTGATTAATCTAGAGCCGAGCGGCCCTTGGCAGCATGTGAGCGTAGAAAGCGAAGATTTACTCGCCTTTACTGAGGAATGCCACTACGGTGTGACACCAGTAGGCGTTGGTATTTTATCACAGAAAGGACTGTTTACCTCAAAGCTCTCCTATCAAGGTCACGGGGCGCAGGTTGCCATTAAAACGAACGGAAACCCGCTTATTTTAAAAGCACCTTGCCGTGTAGATCCTGACGCTATTGTCGCTTGGACAGGCAAAGCACCGAAAGTCAAATTAGATGTGAACTGGAAAACCTTCATTGGACAAACTTCTGGCGAATCCTATTTATTTGAATTCCAAGAACAAGACCAAATTGTCATTATCCAGCCATTTGAACGCACATCCGGCATGCGGGTCGGTTTGGATGATAACCGCTACAAGCCTCAGAGCCAAGGCTCCTCTCACGAATTAACAAATTCACATCAATCGCAGCAGGAAAACAGAGGCGGGATCAGTGATCTGATCGGAGGCATCTTAAATCCACGAAAATAAAAGCATGTAGAAAATCTCTACATGCCTTTTCAATTCATTAACCCATTTGTCTCAATAAAGTTTTTTGTCTCTTCATTACCCAGCTCATAAATCATCGCGTAAATCTCTTTTCTTTTTCTATCCATTTCGTCATTTGGACTATCATAATGATATTCAAGGAATGGAACATGTGCCCGAAAGAAGCCTTTCCAATCTGTCATATACTGCTCGTCAAAATAGTCTCTCAGCTGCAAAATTTGATCATCGTCTGCTTCTATTTGAAATTGCCAAGCAGCCGCATCTCTGTGCTGTGATATTGACCCATCTTGCACGGATACATAGTACGTGTGTCTCGCCATCTGATTCATCCTTTTTCCTTTAGTATGACCAGATATGGACAAATTACGGCTTTTTGCGCAATTTATTTTTAATTATGTCTAACACATCAATAAATAACTGTGGAATGGGAATTCCGAGGGCTTTGGCTGTCGAGACGATTTGGTAGGATTCATAAATGATATAAAAGATAAGCGCTAAATCCTTGATCGTCCCGTTTGTTTTCAGCATACCATCGAAGAAATGTGCCATGGATATTAAGGAGATCGTCACAACCTTTCGAACTAGCCGAGTAAAAAACCGCTTCATTGTGAGCTGTCCAGTCACAGATTCTCTAAGGCTTGAACAAATCAATTCAATGGCCATCAGTGTCACTAATGTCATCAGTAAATATCCTGCTCCACCAAACAGAAAGCCCATTGCCGACAAACTAACTGTAAACAACGAAAAGATGCCTAAATCTTTGCTCACTTGGCATCAACATCCTTTCATAGTGGAACTCTTTACGTAAATAGTATATGCCAGAACTTATCAATAGCTTGGACGACAAAAAAGAAAGGCGGGGTCATTTTGCTCGAAAACACTGATGAAACCGAAAAAAAAAGCCGCCTGCAAAAGGCGACTTTCTTCGTTAAACCCTGACATCAATAAATGTAGCATCTGAATCTTTAGGCTGAACAGCTTGGGGCTGCTGCTGAACTTGATCCAGCATCACCATGGCTTGTGCTGTGTTGGTGGCAAGCTGTGAATTCAACAAACTAATATTGAGTGTTTTTTGAATACTTGCCACTTGCTGACTCATCATTCCTGCAATTGAGGACATCTTCTCCCCTCCCTTCTCTTTTCTCTTCGGCTCAAAGCCCTATGATTTGAATGGGCTGTCTGTCACAAATCCATCAAAAAAGAATGCCGATCTAATGATCGGCATTCCTTACACATTCGTATTATCCTAAAAATGCTTTTAGCATCCAGTTGTGTTTTTCAATGGATTGATGAATGGCTAGTAACATATCACCTGTTGTTTCATCGCCAACCTCTGCAGCCAGTTCCATTCCTTGCTTTAATTCCTCTGCGATATTGGAGAAATCATCAAATAGATTTTTCACCATTTGCTCAGCTGATTCTTTGCCTTCAGCTTCATGAATGCTAGAGATTTCTAAGCATTCTTTCATTGTCGCAACAGGCTTTCCATTTAATGCAAGCATACGCTCAGCCAAATCATCAATGTATGTGGCTGTTTCTGTATATAATTCCTCAAATTTCTCGTGAAGTGTAAAGAAGTCTTTTCCCTTTACATACCAGTGATAGTTATGTAATTTTACGTAAAGCACAGTCCAATCAGCTACTTGTTTATTGACGACGTCTAATAATTTTTCTGACATGTTAATTCCTCCTTATGTAGTTGCGTTTAGTATGAGAATACCCTTTTTTTATTATACTGAAACCTGCCATCAATTTCTTCTATTTTGACTGCATGAAATATATGTTAATATGGAAATAAGGAGGGAGTTAGATGCTGTTACTTGGGATTATCAGCTTTATCATTATCTCAATCGTTGTCTTTTTATCATTGTGGACGACAGCGAAGGCTTATGAATATAAGCATAAAGTCGATTCACCAAAGGATGCTGAACCAAACCATCGTCCTAATCCAAAATAAAATCGCTTTCAATGATGTGAGGTTTCTTCTTCAGTAGATGAACTTTCTTTTTTCACCTCACCTACGTGGATGTTTGTCTTCGGCATATTATGCTGCTGTTTAGCTGTCACATGGACTTGTATGATATAAAGGCCATCTTTTTTGAAGGCTGTATGCAATTCATATACACCTTTATTCTCTTTCTTTGGCTGAATCATCTTGCTGTTATCCTTGTCGCCATCTTTCCACACTTCAAATTGAACATCATCTGCATCATCAACAGGCGTATCACCATATGTGACAGCTGCTTTTACTATAACGCTTTCATTTTTCTCCACTTGCTCCGGCCCTGTAAGCTTAACTTCTAATAGCTCAGGCACTTCTCCTTTGTCGTTGCTCGCTGCAGAGTTTCCACATGCACTAAGTAACGCGAGCATCAGAATGATTCCCATCATTTTTCGCATTCTAGTTTCCCCCTTCTTTTACTGACTGACATGTCCATTTTAACAAATATCCCCTGTTTTTACATCTGATGAGCGATTTCATATAAAAAACCGGACATATGATATGCCCGGTTCATCATCCCATTAACCAAATACTTTTAAAAGCTCTTCTTGATCCTGTGAAAGCCAGAAACGCATTAAACGTTTTGCGCCTTCAAGATCATGAAGCTTCGCTTGACCGCATTGCTCTTCATTTGCAGCAGGAATTTCTGTTACCTCAACTGCATCCTTGAATGTTGCATCAAGCAGTTCAACGATCTCTTTTGGTGTCGGTGCACCACTGACGACTAAATAGTAGCCTGTTTGGCAGCCCATTGGAGAAATATCAATGATATCAAAATGATCATATTTCTCTGAGTGTGTTCTAATATTAAACGCAAGTAAATGCTCTAATGTATGAATCGTATCAGGTTTCATCGCCTGCTTGTTTGGCTGACAGAAACGAATATCAAATTTATTTACTTCACCATCTGATCCCACTTTATGAACGCCGCAATGACGAACGTAAGGCGCTTTTACAGCATTATGGTCAAGTTCAAAGCTTTCAACTGAAGGCATTAATCACCACTCCTATAATTGCGATTTCCTATATTATAACATATTTCTCCGACCAGTTTAGTTTATAAAACTTCCCTTCCTTGTCCTTTTTTCTTATACTGTGAAAGACAGACAAGGAGGAACCTCGATGAAACCAATTTTTATCGGCATCATTCGCTTTTATCAAAAATGTATTTCCCCTCTTACACCGCCTAGCTGCCGGTTTTATCCAACCTGCTCAAACTATGGACTAGAGGCGATCAAAACGCATGGCGCTTTAAAAGGCGGCTGGCTCACAATCAAACGGATTTTAAAATGTCACCCGCTGCACCCCGGCGGCATCGACCCAGTTCCGCCTAAAAAGGAAAAATAAATTACTTTTCTTCATATCCGTTGACAACTAAGTCAAGCTTACCTGTTCCAGGATCAATCACAAGCCCGTGTACAGGCACATCTGATGGAAGAAGCGGATGATTTCTCACAACGGACACACTGTCCTTCACACTCTCTTCAACTGAGCCAAAGCTTTTGAGCCACTGTTTAAAATCGATTCCTGAGTATTCCAGTACTTCAATTCGTTTTTCTGGAATACCACGCTCAATGGCTTTATTTAAAAGGGTTTGGCTATCTATTTTGCTCATACCGCAATCGTGATGCCCGATGACGTAAACCTCGTCAGCATTTAATTCATAGACAGCCACTAAAATGCTTCGCATAATACTTCCAAATGGATGAGAAACAAGAGCACCAGCACTTTTAACAATCTTAATATCTCCATTTTTCATGTTCATTGCACGTGGCAGCAATTCAACAAGTCTTGTATCCATACATGATAGAACGACAGCTTTTTTCTGTGGAAACTTTGTTGTTGTAAACTCTTCGTATTTCTTCTCTTCAATAAATTGTTGATTGTATTCGATGATTTCGTCTAAAAGTTTCATATGTTTGTCCATTCCTTTATCGTTTTTTAAAAATAAATATAGCACAATGTTTGAAATTCCGTCACGTTTTGCATCGTTTTTTTTTAGAGGAAACATCTGCTTGATGAGAAATTTTTATTTTCCTCTTTTCAAATCGTAATTATTACGATACAATAACTCAGGACATTAAATCGTAATCATTTCTATCTAATAGTTCGAGAGGAGACATTTTCTACATGAAAAAAATCTTTTTTATTTTAACAGCTGCTTTATTCGCGATCGGTCTTGCCGCTTGCTCAAGCAGTGCGGGGACAAATGCTTCAAAAGGAAAGGCAGACGGGAAATTAACCATTTACACCACGATCTTCCCAATTCAAGATTTCACTGAAAAAATTGGCGGCTCTCACGTTCATGCTCAAAGTGTGTACCCTGCCAATGCAGATGCACACAGCTTTGAACCAAGTTCAAAAACGATGGTTGAAATGGCTGAAGGTGACGCCTTTATTTACAGCGGCACAGGTGCTGAAGCATTCGCCGACAAAACAGCTGCTACGTTAAAAGACCAAGGCGTGAAAACCGTCAAAGCTGCTGAAGGCATCAAACTGTTATCGACAAAAGAAGAACATGCACATGAAGAAGGCGAAGACGATCATGACCATGAAGGTGAAGATCACGACCATGATGGACACGATCACGGGGATAAAGATCCACATGCATGGTTAGACCCTGTGTACGCCCAGCAAATGGCGAAAAACATTAAAGATACACTCGTTTCATTAGATCCTGATCATAAAGATGAATACACAAAAAACTATGATAAACTAAAAAAAGAATTACAATCGTTAGATCAGGAATTCAAAACAACATTATCTAAAGCAAAACATAAAGAAATTCTTGTTTCTCATGCAGCTTACGGTTATTGGGAAAAGCGCTATGGCATTGAGCAGATCAGTGTATTAGGACTCTCCGCTTCTGAAGAGCCTTCACAAAAGCAACTCGAAAGAATTGTACAACAAGCTGAAAAGCATCACATTCAATATGTGATTTTTGAAAATAACGTCAGCAGTAAAGTCTCAGATACGATCCGCAGTGAAATTGGGGCAAAAAGCCTCACACTCAAAAATCTAGAATCCATTACTGAAGATGATGCCAAAAATGGTGAAAGCTACGTCAGCTTAATGAAACAAAATTTAAACACCTTAAAAACCGCTTTAAATGATTAATTCCTCGAACCCCGTGCGACCAGCTGGGGTTTTTTGCTGCATAAAAAAGCACACCTTTATAGGGTGTGCTCAGATTGTTGACAAAGGGCTAAAATGATCTTTATTTTAGCCTTTTGTCTTCTTTTCAGCGTGATAGAAAACCCTTGAAGTCTAGGAAAGACAGCTACTTTTGCGGAGCGAATTGAGCATTCGTGAGCACCAGCGCGCAGGATTGCGGGCGAATGCGAGGATTTGTCTACACGCTGAAGC